>NZ_JSEE01000036.1 GCF_001625355.1 Marinomonas sp. TW1 | reverse complement strand
CCTAGTCAGTATCGTCAAACTTTTACTTAAAAATATATGGTATGGATTGAATTTTGATGTGATGGCGAACTGACGTTTGTTTTTAATAAATAGGGTAGTTGAAAATTAACTCAAGCCTTCTTTAAAGTTAGCTGTCTAATTTTCATTTTGAATGTGAAGTGAGCGAATTGCTAGATACACTGCCATAGCTTGGATTTAGTCGTGATTATTGATATTGTTAAGCTTGGTTGTTTATTGTTCAAATAGTTGAATATTATTAAGTTTCAACAATTTAGTTAGCTAAAGTGTTGGCCCATCAGTCTGACTACCGTACAATGAAGATCCGCGTAAAATTAGCTAGCATGGATCATGAGTTATCAAGTATTAGCACGTAAATGGCGTCCACAAAACTTTATTGAACTTGCAGGTCAAGATCATGTTCTTCAAGCTCTGGTTAATGCGCTTAAGCAACAGAGGCTTCATCACGCTTATTTGTTTACAGGCACACGAGGTGTCGGTAAAACCACAATAGCGCGTATTTTTGCAAAATGCTTAAACTGCGAAACGAATGGTATTTCTCCTGAGCCTTGTGGCGCATGTGGCAGTTGTGTCGAAATAGCTGAAGGAAGGTTTGTTGACTTAATTGAAGTCGATGCGGCCTCTCGAACAAATGTTGAAGACACTCGGGAGTTATTAGAAAACGTACAATATACTCCGACTCGAGGGCGCTTTAAGGTTTATCTAATCGATGAAGTGCACATGTTGTCGACTCACTCCTTTAACACTTTATTAATAACGCTTGAAGAACCGCCTGCTCATGTGCAATTCCTGTTAGCAACGACTGATCCTCAAAAACTACCTGTTACTATTTTATCTCGATGTCTGCAGTTTAATTTGAAAAACAT
>NZ_JSEE01000035.1 GCF_001625355.1 Marinomonas sp. TW1 | reverse complement strand
TGAACCTGCTACAGTTTAACGGACATTTTTAATCAGGGACAATAAGTCCTTTAGGAGTGTTCTTATGACAACAAAACGTAAACCTTATAATACCTATACCAAAGAGTTTAAGTTGGAAGCGATTCGCTTAATGGAAACCTCTGATAAACCAGCTGCGGATGTCGCTAGAGAACTTGGCCTAAGGCGAAACCAACTTTATAAGTGGAAAGAGCAATTAGAAAAAACAGGTGATGTGGCTTCTGCCAGCCGTGGTAGACCAAAGAAAGGCCAAGAAAGTGATGTCGCTCGGTTAGAAGCACAAGTGCGCCGCCTCCAAGAAGAGAACGACATTCTAAAAAAGGCCGCGGTGTTCTTTGCCAAGGAACTGGGTTGAAATACCAGTTTATTCGTCGTCACTCTAAAGAACACCCAGTGGCGCGGCTATGTAAAGTATTAGAAGTGTCATCTAGTGGTTACTATGACTGGCTTGGTCGCCCAGAGAGCCACAGAACTCAGGAAAACAGGCGTCTTACACAACGTATTCGATACCATCATGCTCAATCTCGCCGTATTTATGGTTCACCGAAGATACATAGAGAGCTGATTGCGGAAGGAAATACATGTAGTCGAACACGTGTTGCTCGTTTGATGCAAAGAGCCGATATACAGTCTAAATTACGACGTAAATTTGTGGTTACTACAGAATCAAAATCGACTACACAACCGGCAAAAGATCACCTCAAGCGGTGCTTTAAAACAGCAATGCCTAATGTTGCATGGGTATCGGATACCAGTTTTATAGCGACAAGAGAGGGTTGGTTATATTTAGCCGTGATGATAGACCTCTTCTCTCGCAATGTGATTGGCTGGTCGATGAGTGAGAAGAACGATACAGATTTAGTAGAAAGCGCTTTAACAATGGCTTTATGGCGACGAGGAAATGCCTCAAATGCAATAGTACACTCAGATCAAGGAAAAACTTATGCATCAAACCGTTATCGAAAGAAGCTACTCGATAATAATCTTCGCATAAGTATGAGTCGTAAAGGTGAGTGTTGGGATAACGCTGTTGCTGAAAGCTTTTTTGGCAGCCTAAAAAATGAATTAGTTCATGAGATGGACTATCGAACCAGAAAGGAAGCTAGACAAAGTATCTTTGAATACATTGAAGTATTTTATAACCGAAAGCGGCGTCATGCATTTTTAGATTACGTAGCGCCAGTTGATTATGAGGCTCAGTATGCCTCTTAATTATTTTATCCGTTTTATTGTGGCAACCTCA
>NZ_JSEE01000034.1 GCF_001625355.1 Marinomonas sp. TW1 | reverse complement strand
TGAACTGACCCCCAATAGTTGGACATTCCAATTACTGGGGGTCTTTTTATGTCCAAATATCACAGAGCATTTAAACTGTCTTTAGCCAAGTTATCTCAACACCAAGGCTCAAGATCCATTGCCCGAAAATTCGATGTAGCATCGAGGCAAGTTTGTTACTGGTCTCAAGTGTATAGGGTTCATGGTGAAAACAGTTTTCAGCATAGCCAGATGCCATATACCCAATCCTTTAAGCTCAAAGTACTTAAAACGATGCATGAGAATGAGTGGTCCTTAAACTATACAAGTGCCTACTTCGATTTATCGTCTCCAGGAATATTATTCCAGTGGCAAAAGCTCTATGCTTGCGAAGGTATAGCTCGACTTAAACCACAGAGAAAAGGTAGGCCTCGCATGACAACTCAATCTTCTGAATCTAAACCAGCGGAACAAATGACGGAAAAAGAACTAAGAGAAGAACTTGAGTACCTGCGTGCAGAAAATGCTGTGCTAAAAAAGTTGAAAGCCTTGGCTCAGGCCAAACAGGAACAAGCAAAGAAAAAGCGCTGATCGTTACTGAGCTCAAGGCTAAATATCCGTTACAGTTGCTCCTCAAAGCCACTGGACTGGCTCGAAGTGTCTATTACTATCATCGAGCTTCTGCGCAGACGGCTGATTCGGAAAGGGATCTGAAAGAGAAGATTTACGATATCTTCCATGCCCACAAAGGGCGTTATGGATATCGTAGAGTGACCTACGCCTTAAGAAATAGCGGAATCCAAGTGAACCACAAGCGCGTTCAGCGTCTTATGGTTGCACAAGGACTAAAATCCAAAGTACGACCGAAGCGGTATAAATCTTATCGAGGTCGAGTTGGAAAAACTGCGCCCAATCTACTCAACAGAGTATTTTATGCTGATAAGCCTAATCAAAAGTGGGTAACAGACGTAACTGAGTTTAAAGTGGCCGATCAGAAGGTTTATCTATCACCAATGATCGACTTGTTTAATCAGGAAGTCGTGAGTTATGAAGTAAGGACGTCGGTCACCTTGCCGTTGGTCACAGACATGTTAAAGAGTGCAATTAGAAAGCTTGGAGAAGATGAGAAGCCAATTATCCACTCAGATCAAGGTTGGCAGTATCAGAACCAAGCGTATCAGGCACAGCTTAAGACTCATGGGCTACCCCAAAGCATGTCTAGAAAAGGAAATTGCTTAGACAATGCCGTAGCTGAGAACTTTTTCGGCATCCTAAAAACAGAAATGTACCATAACAAAAAGTTTAACAATGCTGATGAGCTGATTGAAGCAATCAAGGAATACATCGAGTATTACAACAACGATCGAATTAAGC
>NZ_JSEE01000033.1 GCF_001625355.1 Marinomonas sp. TW1 | reverse complement strand
TAATGCTGTTCACTTAAGGGTTGAATTTAATTGAATAGCCTCAGAAAATCCGATTAAGCTTTCTTAATCGGATTTTTTTTGTGTCTATTCAACAGTTACTTCTCAGCATCGATGAGCTCCACTCATTCTCAGATCATTCAACCTTCACTCAGAATATTCCCGTTGAGTGGATTGAGTCCGCATTAACCCTTTCCTCAAGCGCAAGCATCAGGCGACGACGCTTACCCGAAGACCAAGTGCTTTGGTTGGTACTAGGGATGGCTCTTTTTCGGGATGAAGCGATTGAAGAAGTCGCTAGGCGCTTAAATATCTGTTCAGAAGGATTAGCATCAGAGCAACTTCTTGCTAAGAGCGGCGTATCTCAAGCGAGGCAGCGACTTGGTTCAGACCCTATGCAGTGGCTTTTCCAGCGCACAGGTGAGCATTGGGCAAATGAGCGATTTGCTCAGGATGATTGGCAAGGGCTGCAAGTATTTGCTATTGATGGTGTCGTTTTTCGCACCCCGGACACGCCAGAGTTACGAGAGCACTTTGGTAGTGCCAGCAATACAGCAGTCAAGCAAAGTGCCTATCCGTTATTGCGCTGTGTCGCTCTGATGAATACGCATTCCCACGTTATTTTAGATGCTCAGGTAGACACTTATCGCAAAGGTGAAACGCCATTAGCAGAAGCGATGTTAGATAAGATCCCAGATCGCAGTATTACACTCTTAGATCGGAATTTTTGGAGTGCCAATCTTATGCATGCGTTAATGAATGGGGGGAGAGAGCGACATTGGTTAATCCCCAAACGCAGTAATACTGTGTATGAAGTCATTGAAGAATACGGAGATGGCGATGCGTTGTGGCGTATGAAAGTCTCCCCACAAGCTCGCAAGAAGAACCCCAGCCTGCCTGAATATTGGAATGTACGCGCCATAACCTATGACGTTCAAGGAAAAGCCAAGACGGTACTGACATCCCTTCCTATCAGCGATTACCCAGCTGAACAGATTGCTCAGTTGTATCATCAGCGCTGGGAAATAGAGCTGGGGTTTCGTGACATCAAATCCTCTATGCTCAACAACGTCATTACGTTACGCAGTAAGAAAATCGATTTAATCTACCAAGAAATGTGGGGGATGTTACTGGCCTACAATATCGTGCGTAGAGAGGCGAGTCATGCGGCCGCATCACATGGTCAACGAGCGAGCGATGTACGTTTTAAAATGGCGTTTACTTTTATTGCTTCCAACTTGATCGTGATGGCCGCGGCTAAGCCAGAATCGAAGACAGGGATGCGTCTTAAGGAGTTAAGGTCTGGGGTGTGTAATTTGTTTTTAGAGCGAAAGAAAGCGAGGCCTAGTCGGCCTCGCATGGTAAAGCAATCAAAGACGAGATATCCGGTATCTCGTAATACTGTTCCGCTTAAGTGAACAGCGTTA
>NZ_JSEE01000032.1 GCF_001625355.1 Marinomonas sp. TW1 | reverse complement strand
CAGTATCCGCATGTACCAGAGCGCCATCTTCATTGATGATGTTACCTTGCACATTCAATGCTATCGCATCGGTGGAATAAATCTTGGCGTTTGCTGAACTGTTGTTCAGTTCGGTGGCATCAATCGTGATGCCTTTACCCGCCAAGGTTCCTTGGTTATCCACCTTGTTGGTTTGAATGGTTAAGGTGCCGTCTTGTGCTAAGACGGTGCCTGAACTCGTGACATTCTCTGCATTGATGTCGATAGTATTTAAAGCTTCAATCGTAGAATTTGTATTAGTGAGATTGCTCTCAGTATCCAAGGTCAGATCAGTATCCGCATGTACCAGAGCGCCATCTGTATTTTTGACGTTTCCAGCGATGTTTAAATCAAGCTTATCTATTGAATAGACTTTACCGTTAACCGTACTGTTGCTCAGTTCGGTGGCATTGATAATAATCCCTTTACCTGCCAAAGCACCTTGGTTGGTAACTTGGTTGGTGTCTATTGTTAAACTTCCATCTTGTGCCAGAATCGTCCCTGAGCTTGCTAGGTTCTGACTCTTGACGTTGACCTGATTTAAAGCTTCAATCGTGGAATCTATGTTAGTGAGATTACCCTCAGCATCTAAAGTCAGATCGGAATCCGCATGAACTAAAGCGCCATCTTCATTGGTCACATCATCTGTGATATTGAGATCCAGTTTATCTGTTGAGTAGACTTTACCGCTAACCGTACGGTTGTTCAGTTCGGTGGCATTAATCGTGATGCCTTTACCCGCCAAGGTTCCTTGGTTATCCACCTTGTTGGTTTGAATGGTTAAGGTGCCGTCTTGTGCTAAGACGGTGCCTGAACTCGTGACATTCTCTGCATTGATGTCGATAGTATTTAAAGCTTCAATCGTAGAATTTGTATTAGTGAGATTGCTCTCAGTATCCAAGGTCAGATCAGTATCCGCATGTACCAGAGCGCCATCTGTATTTTTGACGTTTCCAGCGATGTTTAAATCAAGCTTATCTATTGAATAGACTTTACCGTTAACCGTACTGTTGCTCAGTTCGGTGGCATTGATAATAATCCCTTTACCTGCCAAAGCACCTTGGTTGGTAACTTGGTTGGTGTCTATTGTTAAACTTCCATCTTGTGCCAGAATCGTCCCTGAGCTTGCTAGGTTCTGACTCTTGACGTTGACCTGATTTAAAGCTTCAATCGTGGAATCTATGTTAGTGAGATTACCCTCAGCATCCAAGGTCAGATCTGAATCCGCATGCACCAGAGCACCATCTGTATTTGTGACGTTTCCAGCGATATTTAAATCAAGCTTATCTGTTGAATAGACTTTACCGTTAACTGTACTGTTGTTTAGTTCGGTGGCTTTAATCGTAATGCCTTTACCTGCCAAGGTTCCTTGGTTATCCACCTTGTTGGTTTGAATGGTTAAGGCACCGTCTTGGGCTAAGACGGTGCCTGAACTCGCGACATTCTCTGCATTGATATCGATAGTATTAAAAGCTTCAATTGTGGAATCTGTGTTGGTCAATTTACCCGAGGAGGTACCATCACCTGAATCCACAGTTAAAGCTGTGCTCGCGTGCAGTAACGCGCCGTCTTTATTTGAGACATCGCCAGTAATGTTAAGATCGAGTTTGTCTGTTGAGTAGACTTTACCGTTAACCGTACTGTTGTTTAGTTCGATGGCATTAATCGTGATGCCTTTACCTGACAAGGAACCTTGGTTATCCACCTTGTTAGCTTGAATGATTAAAGCACCGTCTTGGGCTAAGACGGTGCCTGAACTCGTGACATTCTCTGCATTGATGTCGATAGTATTTAAAGCTTCAATCGTGGAATCTGTGTTCGTGAGATTGCCCTCAGCATCCAAGGTAAAATCTGAATCCGCATGCACCAGAGCGCCATCGTCATTAGTGATGTTGCCTTGTACATTCAGTGCTATCGCATCCGTTGAATAAATTTTCCCGCTTGTTGTACTGTTGCTCAGTTCGGTGGCATCAATCGTAATGCCTTTACCAGACAAGGAACCTTGGTTATCCACCTTGTTAGCTTGAATGGTTAAAATGCCGTCTTGGGCTAAGACGGTGCCTGAACTCGTGACATTCTCAGCACTGATTTCGATGCTGTTGACAGCTTCTATGGTGGAATCTGTGTTCGTGAGATTGCCCTCAGCACCCAAGGTAAAATCTGAATCCGCATGCACCAGAGCACCATTTTGGTTGGTGATTGCCCCTTCAATGTTTAAAGCAACGGCATCGGTTGAATAAATTTTCCCGCTTGTTGTACTGTTGCTCAGTTCGGTGGCATCAATCGTAATGCCTTTACCAGACAAGGAACCTTGGTTATCCATCTTGCTGGTTTGAATGGTTAACGTGCCGTCTTGTGCCAGAATCGTCCCGGAGCTGGTGAGGTTCTGACTCTTAATGTCGACCTGATTTAAAGCTTCAATCGTAGAATTTGTGTTGGTGAGATTGCCTTCAGCATCCAAGGTCAGATCTGAATCCGCATGCACCAGAGCACCATCTGTATTTGTGACGTTTCCAGCGATATTTAAATCAAGCTTATCTGTTGAATAGACTTTACCGTTAACCGAACTGTTGTTTAGTTCGGTGGCATTGATAGTAATGCCTTTACCTGCCAAGGAACCCTGGTTATCCAGTTGGTTCGTTTGAATGGTTAAAGCACCGTCTTGTGCTAAGACGGTGCCTGAACTCGTGACATTCTCTGCATTGATGTCGATAGCATTCAAAG
>NZ_JSEE01000031.1 GCF_001625355.1 Marinomonas sp. TW1 | reverse complement strand
TGCACGCGAACACAGAGTTAACAATGGATTCAGGTGATGATACCTCCTCGGGTAAATTGACAAACACAGATTCCACGATTGAAGCTTTAAATCAGGTTGACATCAAAAGTCAGAACCTCACCAACTCGGGAACGATTCTGGCACAAGATGGAAGTTTAACAATAGACACCAACCAAGTTACCAACCAAGGTGCTTTGGCGGGTAAAGGTATCACGATTAATGCCACCGAACTAAACAACAGTTCGGTTAACGGTAAAGTCTACTCAACAGACAAACTCGATCTCAACATTACTGGCGATGTCACGAATAAAGACGGTGCTCTAGTACATGCGGATTCGGATCTTAACTTGGATGCTGAGGGCAACCTCACCAACAAAGATTCAACGATTGAAGCTTTAAATACTATCGACATCAATGCAGAGAATGTCACGAGTTCAGGTACCGTCTTAGCACAAGACGGTACCTTAACCATTCAAACGAACCAACTGGATAACCAAGGTGCTTTGGCGGGTAAAGGCATCACGATTGATGCCACCGAACTAAACAACAGTACGGTTAACGGTAAAGTCTATTCAACAGATAAGCTTGATTTAAACATCGCTGGAAACGTCAAAAATACAGATGGTGCTTTGGTTCATGCAGATTCCGATCTGACTTTAGATACTGAGGGTAGCCTCACCAACACAGATTCCACGATTGAAGCTTTAAATCAGGTCAACATCAAGAGTCAGAACCTCACCAGCTCGGGGACGATTCTGGCGCAAGACGGCACTTTAACTATTCAAACCAACAAGGTGGATAACCAAGGAACCTTGGCTGGTAAAGGCATTACGATTGATGCCACCGAACTGAACAACAGTTCAGCAAACGCCAAGATTTATTCAACGGATGCAATGGCGTTGAATGTACAAGGAAACATCACTAATGAAGATGGCGCTCTAGTGCATGCGGATACTGATCTGACCTTAGATGCTGAGAGTAGCCTCACCAACACAAATTCCACGATTGAAGCTTTAAATCAGGTCGACATCAAAAGTCAGAACCTCACCAGCTCAGGGACGATTCTGGCACAAGATGGAAGTTTAACAATAGACACTAATCAAGTTACCAACCAAGGAACGTTGGCAGCTAAAGGCATCTCAATTAATGCCACCGAACTAAACAACAGTACGGTTAACGGTAAAGTCTATTCAACAGATAAGCTTGATTTAAACATCGCTGGAAACGTCACAAATACAGATGGCGCTTTGGTTCATGCGGATACTGCTCTGACCTTGGACACTGAGGGTAATCTCACTAACACAGAGTCCAAGATTGAAGCTTTAAATACTATCGACATCAATGCAGAGAATGTCACGAGTTCAGGTACCGTCTTAGCCCAAGACGGTACCTTAACCATTCAAACCAACAAGGTGGATAACCAAGGAGTTTTGGCGGGTAAAGGCATTACGATTGATGCCACCGAACTGAACAACAGTTCAGCAAACGCCAAGATTTATTCCACCGATGCGATAGCATTGAATGTGCAAGGTAACATCATCAATGAAGATGGCGCTCTGGTACATGCGGATACTGATCTTACCTTGGATGCTGAGGGCAACCTCACCAACACAAATTCCACGATTGAAGCTTTAAATCAGGTCGACATTAAGAGTCAGAACCTCACCAGCTCAGGGACGATTCTGGCACAAGATGGAAGTTTAACAATAGACACCAACCAAGTTACCAACCAAGGTGCTTTGGCGGGTAAAGGCATCACGATTAATGCCACCGAACTAAACAACAGTTCGGTTAACGGTAAAGTCTACTCAACAGACAAACTCGATCTCAACATTACTGGCGATGTCTCGAATAAAGACGGCGCATTACTGCACGCGAACACAGCGCTAACAGTGGATTTAGGTGATGATACCTCCTCGGGTAAATTGACCAACACAGATTCCACAATTGAAGCTTTAAATACTATCGACATCAATGCAGAGAATGTCACGAGTTCAGGTACCGTCTTAGCACAAGACGGTACCTTAACCATTCAAACCAACAAAGTGGATAACCAAGGAGTTTTGGCGGGTAAAGGCATTACGATTGATGCCACCGAACTGAACAACAGTTCAGCAAACGCCAAGATTTATTCCACCGATGCGATAGCACTGAATGTGCAAGGCAACATCATCAATGAATATGGCGCTCTGGTACATGCGGATACTGATCTTACCTTGGATGCCGAGGGCAATCTCACTAACACAGATTCCACGATTGAAGCATTAAACACCATCGACATTAAAGCGAATAATGTCACGAGTTCAGGTACCGTCTTAGCACAAGACGGCACCTTAATCATTCAAACAAACAAGGTGGATAACCAAGGAACCTTGGCGGGTAAAGGCATCACGATTGATGCCACCGAACTAAACAACAGTACGGTTAACGGTAAAGTCTACTCAACAGATAAACTCGATCTCAATATCACTGGCGATGTCTTGAATAAAGACGGCGCGTTACTGCACGCGAACACAGTGCTAACAGTGGATTCAGGTGATGATACCTCCTCGGGTAAATTGACCAATATAGATTCCACAATTGAAGCTTTAAATACTATCGACATCAATGCAGAGAATGTCACGAGTTCAGGTACCGTCTTAGCACAAGACGGTACCTTAACCATTCAAACCAACAAAGTGGATAACCAAGGAGTTTTGGCGGGTAAAGGCATTACGATTGATGCCACCGAACTGAACAACAGTTCAGCAAACGCCAAGATTTATTCCACCGATGCGATAGCACTGAATGTGCAAGGCAACATCATCAATGAATATGGCGCTCTGGTACATGCGGATACTGATCTTACCTTGGATGCCGAGGGCAATCTCACTAACACAGATTCCACGATTGAAGCATTAAACACCATCGACATTAAAGCGAATAATGTCACGAGTTCAGGTACCGTCTTAGCACAAGACGGCACCTTAATCATTCAAACAAACAAGGTGGATAACCAAGGAACCTTGGCGGGTAAAGGCATCACGATTGATGCCACCGAACTAAACAACAGTACGGTTAACGGTAAAGTCTACTCAACAGATAAACTCGATCTCAATATCACTGGCGATGTCTTGAATAAAGACGGCGCGTTACTGCACGCGAACACAGTGCTAACAGTGGATTCAGGTGATGATACCTCCTCGGGTAAATTGACCAATATAGATTCCATAATTGAAGCTTTAAATACTATCGACATCAATGCAGAGAATGTCACGAGTTCAGGTACCGTCTTAGCACAAGACGGCACCTTAACCATTCAAACCAACAAAGTGGATAACCAAGGAGTTTTGGCGGGTAAAGGCATTACGATTGATGCCACCGAACTAAACAACAGTACGGTTAACGGTAAAGTCTATTCAACAGACAAACTGGATCTCAATATCACAGGCGACGTGACGAATTCAGACGGTGCTTTGGTTCACGCCGACAGCAACATGACCTTAGATGCCGAGGGCAATCTCACCAACACAAATTCTACGATTGAAGCTTTAAATACCATCAACATCAATGCAGATAATGTCGCGAGTTCAGGCGCCGTCTTAGCACAAGACGGTGCCTTAACCATTCAAACCAAAAAGGTGGATAACCAAGGAACCTTGGCGGGTAAAGGCATCATGATTGATGCCACCGAACTAAACAACAGTACGGTCAACGGTAAAGTCTACTCAACAGGCAAACTGGATCTCAACATCACCGGTGATGTCACGAATAAAGACGGCGCGTTACTGCACGCGAACACAGTGCTAACAGTGGATTCAGGTGATGGTATATCCTCGGGTAAATTGACCAACACAGATTCCACGATTGAAGCTTTAAATCAGGTCGACATCAAAAGTCAGAGCCTCACCAGCTCGGGGACGATTCTGGCACAAGACGGCACCTTAACCATTCAAACCAACAAAGTGGATAACCAAGGTTCCTTGGCAGGTAAAGGCATTACGATTGATGCCACCGAACTGAGCAACAGTTCAGCTAACGCCAAGATGTATTC
>NZ_JSEE01000030.1:0-3091 GCF_001625355.1 Marinomonas sp. TW1 | reverse complement strand
TCTGACTTAGTGCTTTGCACTAAACTTGCTCTTTAACAATTCGAATTTTGAAATAACGATGAATCAAGCGTTAAACCGGTGGAAAGCACTTTAACCTAAGTGACTTTCTATTATCGTAAATCCAGAGAAGAGACAAAAGCTTCTTTGGTATGTGATCCGAAACTATTTTGGGTTATATGGTCAAGTGACCAAGCGTGCACGGTGGATGCCTTGGCAGTCAGAGGCGATGAAGGACGTGGTAATCTGCGAAAAGCTCGGGGGAGTCGATAAACAGACTTTGATCCCGAGATGTCCGAATGGGGAAACCCACTCTACTTGTAGAGTATCCCACAGTGAATACATAGCTGTGTGGAGGCGAACCCGGGGAACTGAAACATCTAAGTACCCGGAGGAAAAGAAATCAACCGAGATTCCCTAAGTAGCGGCGAGCGAAAGGGGATTAGCCCTTAAGTTGATTTGGTGTTAGTAGAAGACCCTGGAAAGGGTCGCCGTAGAGGGTGATAGCCCCGTATACGAAAACGCCTTATTAATGAAAACGAGTAGGACGGGACACGTGTTATCCTGTCTGAACATGGGGGGACCATCCTCCAAGGCTAAATACTCCTGACTGACCGATAGTGAACCAGTACCGTGAGGGAAAGGCGAAAAGAACCCCTGTGAGGGGAGTGAAATAGATCCTGAAACCGTGTACGTACAAGCAGTGGGAGCCGATTTATTCGGTGACTGCGTACCTTTTGTATAATGGGTCAACGACTTATTTTCAGTAGCAAGGTTAAGCGAATAGTGGAGCCGTAGGGAAACCGAGTCTTAATAGGGCGTTTAGTTGCTGGGAATAGACCCGAAACCGGGCGATCTATCCATGAGCAGGTTGAAGGTTGGGTAACACTAACTGGAGGACCGAACCCACGTACGTTGAAAAGTCCGGGGATGACTTGTGGATAGGAGTGAAAGGCTAATCAAGCTCGGAGATAGCTGGTTCTCCTCGAAAGCTATTTAGGTAGCGCCTCGCGTATTGCCATTGGGGGTAGAGCACTGTTTGGGCTAGGGGGTCATCCCGACTTACCAACCCCATGCAAACTCCGAATACCAATGAGTATGAGCGCGGGAGACACACGGCGGGTGCTAACGTCCGTCGTGGAAAGGGAAACAACCCAGACCGTCAGCTAAGGTCCCAAAGTTACAGTTAAGTGGGAAACGATGTGGGAAGGCTCAGACAGCTAGGAGGTTGGCTTAGAAGCAGCCATCCTTTAAAGAAAGCGTAATAGCTCACTAGTCGAGTCGGCCTGCGCGGAAGATATAACGGGGCTCAAACTGTACACCGAAGCTACGGATCCAAGATTTATCTTGGATGGTAGAGGAGCGTTCTGTAGGCCGTTGAAGGGAAAGCTGTAAGGCATCCTGGAGGTATCAGAAGTGCGAATGTTGACATGAGTAACGATAAGGGGAGTGAAAAACTCCCCCGCCGGAAGACCAAGGTTTCCTGTCCCATGTTAATCAGGGCAGGGTGAGTCGGCCCCTAAGGCGAGGCAGAAATGCGTAGTCGATGGGAAACAGGTTAATATTCCTGTACTCGTGCATATTGCGATGGAGAGACGGAGAAGGCTAGGCCAGCGCGGCGATGGTTGTCCGCGTTTAAGGTTGTAGGCTGGGGTTTTAGGTAAATCCGGAACCCTGTTAAGGCTGAGAATTGATGACGAGCCCTCTTTTGGGCGAAGTGGTTGATGCCATGCTTCCAGGAAAAACTTCTAAGCTTCAGATATGCAGGAACCGTACCCCAAACCGACACAGGTGGTCAGGTAGAGAATACCAAGGCGCTTGAGAGAACTCGGGTGAAGGAACTAGGCAAAATGGTACCGTAACTTCGGGAGAAGGTACGCCGGCCGGTGTGAAGGACTTGCTCCGTAAGCACTAGTCGGTCGAAGATACCAGGTGGCTGCGACTGTTTATTAAAAACACAGCACTCTGCAAACACGAAAGTGGACGTATAGGGTGTGACGCCTGCCCGGTGCTTGAAGGTTAAT
Source organism: Marinomonas sp. TW1 (assembly GCF_001625355.1). GTDB lineage: Bacteria > Pseudomonadota > Gammaproteobacteria > Pseudomonadales > Marinomonadaceae > Marinomonas. The sequence continues at coordinate 1,070 of NZ_JSEE01000030.1, read as the reverse complement.
TGATGGGGTTAGCGTAAGCGAAGCTCTTGATCGAAGCCCAAGTAAACGGCGGCCGTAACTATAACGGTCCTAAGGTAGCGAAATTCCTTGTCGGGTAAGTTCCGACCTGCACGAATGGCGTAACGATGGCCACACTGTCTCCACCCGAGACTCAGTGAAATTGAAATCGCAGTGAAGATGCTGTGTATCCGCGGCTAGACGGAAAGACCCCGTGAACCTTTACTATAGCTTCACAGTGAACTTTGAACCTACTTGTGTAGGATAGGTGGGAGGCTTTGAAGATAGGACGCCAGTTCTATTGGAGCCAATCTTGAAATACCACCCTGGTACGTTTGAGGTTCTAACTCAGGTCCCTTATCGGGATCGAGGACACTGTGTGGTGGGTAGTTTGACTGGGGCGGTCTCCTCCCAAAGAGTAACGGAGGAGCACGAAGGTGTGCTCAGCATGGTCGGAAATCATGCATAGAGTGTAAAGGCAAAAGCACGCTTAACTGCGAGACAGACACGTCGAGCAGGTACGAAAGTAGGTCTTAGTGATCCGGTGGTTCTGTATGGAAGGGCCATCGCTCAACGGATAAAAGGTACTCCGGGGATAACAGGCTGATACCGCCCAAGAGTTCACATCGACGGCGGTGTTTGGCACCTCGATGTCGGCTCATCACATCCTGGGGCTGAAGCCGGTCCCAAGGGTATGGCTGTTCGCCATTTAAAGTGGTACGCGAGCTGGGTTTAGAACGTCGTGAGACAGTTCGGTCCCTATCTGCCGTGGACGTTTGAGATTTGAGAGGAGCTGCTCCTAGTACGAGAGGACCGGAGTGGACGAACCTCTGGTGTTCCGGTTGTCACGCCAGTGGCATTGCCGGGTAGCTACGTTCGGACGGGATAACCGCTGAAAGCATCTAAGCGGGAAGCCTCCCTCAAGATAAGATCTCACTGGAACATAAGTTCCCTAAAGAGCCGTTGAAGACTACGACGTTGATAGGTTGGGTGTGTAAGTGCTGTGAGGCATTGAGCTAACCAATACTAATTGCTCGTGAGGCTTGACCATATAACACCAAAGTAGTTTTTAG
>NZ_JSEE01000003.1 GCF_001625355.1 Marinomonas sp. TW1 | reverse complement strand
AATGAGTGGAGCTCATCGATGCTGAGAAGTAACTGTTGAATAGACACAAAAAAAATCCGATTAAGAAAGCTTAATCGGATTTTCTGAGGCTATTCAATTAAATTCAACCCTTAAGTGAACAGCATTAGCCAACATTGGCCCCTTTTTATCATCCCTCAACACGTCCGATTATTTCAGACTTAGTGTGAAAGTCCCTTCCGGCGTGACGGGCAAGTATTTCTCGTAAAAATCAAAGTAAGCTTGCTCTGGATTCAGGTCAGCAAACAACTCTGGGTACATCGCCTTGGCATAAAAAGCAATCATGGCACTGTCCATAATAGTTCGGCACGCACCGTGATAAGCACCAAACATGCGATTGTTCTTCACCGCAGACAAACTTGCCCAGCCTGTACGCTGTTTAAACCCTTCCAAGCGCTTCAAGGCTTCTTCTTTCTCCACCCCTTGGCCCATAATCATCGCGTCAGTAGAGTTTGCAGACTCATAACCTGTCATCACAATCACATCGGGATTAGAAGCAATGACTTGCTCAGGGTTAAGCTTGCCCCACCACTCTATGAATGGCGCAGAAATATTATCGCCACCCGCCATAGTGGAAATGGCACCCCACATGTTTTTACCAAAGGTGTAACTCAACTCACTGGGTCCCATTGAACCAAACTCGGTGTAGATTTTGGGTTTTGGTAAATTGGCTTCGGCCAAACGTTTGCTAATGCCTTCAACACGCTCTTGATATTCTTTGGCAATTTTGGCAGCACGCGCTTCTTGCCCAGTTACCACACCAATTAGCTCTGTACTCTTCAGATGACGCTCTAAGGTTTGTGCATTGTAATCCACTACCAAGACAGGGATTCCAGCGTCTTGAATACGCTCCACATCCGTTCCTAGACCTTTAAACTGCCAATCCGCTAATAACAACAAATCAGGGCGTAATGCGATGACCTTTTCCACTGAAAACGTTTTCGTATCAACACGGCCAATACCAGGAATGTCTGCTAAGGATGGACGGTGTTTAACGTACATATCCCAATTGGCTGGGCGAGCTTGCCAAATGTACTTGGACATTCCAACCACATTGTCATAAGCCGCTTCCGTCCCGATGGCCATGTAATCTTCAGGATAAAAACCGACGATTACCCTTTGTGCTGGACTATTGAAAGTCACATCACGGTCAAGTACATCTTTTACCGTTACCTGATCGGCCCATACCAAGCTCACCATCATGGTGAACGCGAGTGCGATGAACGATTTAATCATATTAAAACCTTTTACAACTGAATTTTGATTTGCATATGATAATCGTTATTACTTAAATTAAAAATAGAATACCCCGTGTTACCAAGCTTATTTTTCACTTATTTCGCGGCCAGACAGCGACACTCTGCCATTCTTCTTATAAAGGCTCATAAAAAAGACCATCCAAATGGGATAGCCTTCTTAGGGGGACTTCATCTACATAACAACAGCCGCCAAAAAACACTTACGTTTCAAAGCAAACACTACTCAGTACGAAATTTCGCCACCATCTCACGCAACTCGTTACCTAATACATCCTGACTGGCGCAAAGCTTAGCCACATCGCCTGAAATTGCTGACACTTGCTGTGCTGAATAGCTGATATCAGTAATGTTCTTATTAATGTCCTCCGTAACCGCTCTTTGTTCTTCTGCTGACGCGGCAGTTTGCATGGTCATATCACGCATTTGTTTAACCACTTGTTCAATCTGTTCAAAAGACTCCAATGCCTGATCCGATAAACTAATGGCCGTTTCTGATTCATTCAAACTTGTCATCATAGAATCCGATGCTTGTTTCGTCCGACTGGCCAACAAGTTCAAAATACTACCTATCTGTTCCGTCGACTCTTGCGTTCGTCCGGCAAGGGTTCTCACTTCATCAGCGACAACGGCAAAACCACGACCTTGTTCACCCGCTCGGGCGGCCTCAATGGCGGCATTCAAAGCCAACAAGTTGGTTTGCTCAGCAATGTCCTGAATCGTAGAAAGAATCTGATTAATATTGGCGGTTTCTTTGGTTAACTCAGTAATGATGTCATTCGACTCTTTTAGTCGTTGACCGAGTCGATTCACACCATCGGCACTGCCTTTAAGTAAATCCTTACCCGCCACCGTGGTTTCCAGTCCCTTTTCCGAAAACTCAGCAGAATGCGTACAGCTTTCCGCTGCATCACTTGATGCAATCACCATTTGCTGACCCGCTTCAACAATCAACTCAATGGAACGCAACTGTTCGCTCGTTGAGGTGGCTACCTCACTGGCTTTTTGAGAGGTTTCCGCTGAAACCTTGTCCATTTTTTGGCTAGACTGCTTAATTCCGACGATTAACTGACGAGTCGAATCAATGAATTGATTAAACCAATTCGACAACACCCCAGTTTCATCTTTAGACTGAGTTTCAATTCTCGATGTTAAATCCCCTTCCCCTTCTGCCAAAATTTTCAAATGATTTGAAACCGACTCAATCGGTGTCACCAAACCTTTAGAAATAACAAAAGCGACCAATATACACAGTAACAAAAGCAACACACACACGATGACGGTGGTTGTAATCAGTTCATTGGTACTGGAGTAAATTTCTGCGGTGGGCATCAAACCCACAAATTTCCATTGTAAATTAGGCGACGTCATCACATTGGCGTAATAGTCTTTACCGTCTAAGGTAAAATGCAACATGCCAGCCGAAGCCTGGGCAATTTGTTTGTAAGCATCCCCTTCTAACTCACTTATTTTTTTGAAGTTATTTTCTGGATGAATCGCATCCACTAGCACAGTACCGGTGTTTTCGATCACCATAATACTGCCAGACTCGCCTAGCTGTGTTTTAGTTGCCATGTCTGTTAGCGTCTTAATCGACACATCCACCGCGACCACACCGCCGACTTGATTGCCTCTTTGATAAGTACGTACAGCGGAAACGTAAACCGCATCGTCCGGTTCCCAGTAATACGCCTCACGTAATACGGTTTTGCCGTTGTTTTCTATACCAACCGAATACCATGGGCGCTTCTTTGGATGCCACTCAGCGTAGCCATAGGTTCCAGGCCATTCAGAGTAGCCACCACCTTGGTCTCCCATGTAAACATAAACAAAGTTAGGGTTATTGTTACCAACGGCTTCAAATAAATTATATAAGTCGGCTTCGCGTCCACCATTTTGACTCGCGACGTCTTTTGGTGCCTTCCCTTCAGTTTCAAAATACGTGGTTAATGGCTTGGCATCCGGGTCTTTCACAGCATCGCTTTCAGACAGAAAGCCAACGGTGTATTTGATGTCTTTAATGAATTGGTCAAAAGTCTTTTCAACCGCCCCCAAGGTTTGTCCGCTGCTTTTTGAGAAGCTTTCAAGCGCTTGGTTAGAAGCAAGGTAGCCAGTAATGGAACTCACTATGAGGATAGGTAATAAAGTGGCAAGTGAAAACGCAATTAACAATTTTGTTTTAATTTTCATAAAGATAGATCCAAATATTATTTAAGTAACATTAAGATATTTAAAAAAATCATCAGTTAGAATCAAATAACATCAATTGCGTAATAACTAACTCACATCTTAACGACAGAACGCTTCACATTGACGGGCAATTAAAAGCGTCTTTAAAATCCTTTATCACTCTCTATTTTTATTTTTCACTTCACTAAAATACTGTATTACTCACAGACAGACCATAGTCTAATTACAAATCATAACGAATATAAACACACCCAAAAGACCAAAAAAAAAGACCAAATAATATGGTCTCTTGAATTGAACATAATGTATCTTGGGAAAACGAATTTAAGGCATATTCTCAACAATTTGAATCGTCGCCTCTTTTAAGATCGGAACGATTCTTTTTTCTAAATGTGACAGCTCGATACTGCCCTGTGGCCAAGTCAATGACAAGCACCCGATCAGTGTGCCATCACTCTCACTAATAGGCACAGCGATAGCCTCTATGGGCAATCCATTAACACTTCGGCTATTGTAATATGAAACTTGTTGAGCACCGTAACCCAAGAGTTTAGTTTGCTCAATCATCTGGCTTAACCAAATACCATCATGCGCTAACTTACCTTCTTTATTAGGCAGTTTCCTCAAGGTATGAATGACATCTGCTCTCTCATCACTGTTACAAAAAGCCAGAAAGCAACGACCCACGCCAGAATAAAGGAACTCTGGCCGACACAAAGAGGATCGATTAAGCAGAAAGGATGTACGATTACGCGTGGTTTCTACCAACTTCATTCTGTCCCCATCTCGAATCGCAATATCAGATGGCCAATTCAGCCTCTGATAGAGATCATCCAAAACAGGAGCGCCAGCCTCAGCCAAACGAGCTTCTTGAGATTTAGGCTGAGTATCTTCAAGAACAGAAGAAGATAAACTGTATTTGTTTTCACTAAGAGACTTTACCACCCAACCACTCAGGCTAAGGGTTTTCAGAATTCTCAATAATGTTGCTTTGTTTATACCTGTGCAGCGTTGCAATTCAGAAAGAGAAAGTGGGGACGTTTTTTGGAGCTTCTCCAACACTTGCATCGCTCGTGTAACAGAATCAATTGCTTTTACCATAGTGCTAACCATTTAAGCATCAGGAGATATCGTTTATCGATGCACACTGCATCGATAATAAGTTGAACAGGACAATGGTGTTCACCTTATTTTAAACATCTCACCTATTATTTTTATTAGGACCAATACTAAACGTTTAGCGCAAAACAAGGTCATTCAAAAAATAGGAATCTTTCGTGGTTTTTGAGATAAAAAACCGTTCAAGTAAAAGGGGAGTAATACTTGAACGGCTTCTCAGGATCAATTTAAACGATTAAAAAACAACCAATAATTAATAGCTTATATTGACACCTAACGCGACGTTATCTGCTGTGATGTCATAATTAGCCGCTTCCGCCCAAAACGCAATGTTTTTGCCAACCTGCTTCTTAAGTTGAACAACCGTACCATCGTTGTCATTCGCATCGACATCAGAGTCCTTATTATAGAAACCAGCGGCAACGGAATAACCGCTGTTAAGATAGTAACGAGCCGTGACACCTAAAGTATTGTAGTCTCCTGCCGTACCAAATGTGTCGGCATTCATTTCATAGGTAGCACCGAGATCCAGCTTGTCAAATTTATAACCAGCGGTCAGCGCAGAACGAATGTAATTTTTGGACGCACCAGCCATGCCTTTGCTGACAATGACCTGGCCCGCTCCTAAGTTCAAATTGCCCGCGTTATAAATAATGCGATACGCTTTGGCATCAATGTCATCGCCGTTATTCTCATTTAACGAAATGGTCGCCAGAACCAATTTGACGCCCATAAATTTAGGAGACGCCCAAGCAATCACATCATCACCTTCAGAAGGCTGCCCGAAAAGCGTATTACCCGTTGTAGCAGCACCGCCTGAATGCGCTTCATTGTATTCGAATAGGTCTACATTAGAATAAAGCTCACGGTTTTGCCCACTGGTAATTCGCGGCGCGAAGACAAAAGCACCGTATTCCGTTGGAAAGACAACATTCGCTTCTTTAATATGAATATCTGCCTCGCCTTGCTCGTCAGAAGGTCCTGTGTCGAAACTATTAATCGCATCAGAAAGGTCTGCTTTAAGGTTATACACCATGGTAAATTCTTTGGCTTTGACTACCCCATTCACACCGACTTCGGCTTCAAACGCTTCTGGGTCAAAGTCTTTATCTTCAACACTTAGCACCCCAATACTTGTCAAAAAAGTAAAGTTGGGCTTATTAACAACCACCTCTGAATCATCTGCCGCGGAAGCCGATTGAGCCATTAGAAATGGTACTGACAAAGTCATTGCTAACAAGTTACGTGTATATTTCATCATCAAAATGCCCTTTTTTTAATAATTGTTTTATAGAACATCTGCAGGTTATCAACATTGTTTCATAACAAAACAATGTGTTTCACCTAGTGAAATACATTATTGCTTTTAGAAATACCGGACAAAATTTAAAAAAAAATGGACAAAAATGATAAACAATCAAATTGCTTAAGGTGCAAATAGGAGCGCAAGATGGGCGCTATAAACCTATTACAAGCAGTCCGCAGTAGGCAAGTTAATGAACCTAAGCTTTGGTTGGCTTATTGCTTTAATAAACCGACTAAAATATCGAAGGCTGATCTGTCGTTTCTTAGCTAAAGACACAGCTAATCTCACGCCTTAGCGTTTATGTTATCGCTATAGAAGATTGGGGATGAGTTCCAATGAAAGTAATAAAAGAATAGACACAGAAAAATTAAACAAACGCCGCCATTACCTTAGAAACCTCTGGCAATATTGTCGTATTGTCTTTTTGCATTTCAACACAGAGATCTTTTACAAAAGACACTTGCTCTGGATACAACTGTAACCAAGACAACACGGAGGACTGAACCTCTGCCAAACTTTGCTCTTGTTTAACAGGCGCTCCTAGAGCGATGAGTCTTTCTTTAAAATCCACTTCATCAATCAAATCAACAATCATCATACCCTGTTCCCTCATTCATGGTTTCTCGCTAACGAATCACCTTTTCTTCCAACAAGAAGTCAAAAATAGCTTGGGCTTTCTCTTCCACTGTTTCATTTTTCAACACCTTACCACCGCCACCAACGGGTTTGGCCGTGGCGGCCTTAAAGCGATCCGCTGCGGTTTTGGCCTTCACCACCTTCATACGCTTTGGTCTTGGTTTCGCCGGTGTGAATTGCCATTGTGCGGCGACGTCATCTTCAATGGAGGTCGTATTTATCACTTCAATTTCAGCTCGCTGCCCCGGTCCATAAGCCGTTTGACGCGGCGCTTTCGCTGACTTATCCATGGTGGCAACAAATGGTAATGCGACACGCACTAAGCGTCTTTGACCTCTTGGCAATGCAAGCAAGACGTGTGCCACACCATGGTCAATAGATTGAATATCCGCCACCCTAGGTAACAGTGGCCAACCTAATTTCTCCGCCAATAAATACGGCAACATACCTGACGATTGCCCCATTTCAGATCGCACACCCATTAACAACAATGAGACACCTTGCGTCTTAACATGATCTATTAAAGGTGATAAAACATCCTCATTGGCTTGCTGAGCGATAACTGACAATCTAGACAATCCCATACCCGCATATTGACGCAACACCGGAGAATCTGCGTTACCGGCGTGCACCACAGACAAGGTCATTAATTGGCGCTCTTGCAAATGAAGACCCATTTCGACCGCACGACCATCTTGCTCAGCGCGGCGTTCACGGTTTGATTGAGGATGACGTCCGATAGACACCAAGGCTAAGGCTTTAGGCAACATGACTCACCTCCGACGTCACTTCATTCTGCTCCAGTGTTTTGCCCGTATGCTGCTGCGCCAAACGACACAACTCAGCCAAAATGGCTTCACTGTCAGCAATCACCGCTAAATCCGCCCGTTTCACCATGTCACAACCTGCATCCGTATTAATGGCCACGATTTTGTCGCACTGACCAATGCCTTGCATGTGCTGTATCGCGCCAGAAATACCGACGGCCATGTATACCTGCGCCGTCACCCAGGTGCCCGATGCGCCGACTTGGCGCATTCTCGGCATAAACCCATCGTCTACCGCCACGCGACTGGCACCTTCTGTGGCACCAAGCAAAGTGGCACAATCATGAAACTGTTGCCAGTTATGAATACCATTGCCTGCTGATAAGATAAATTCCGCTTCCGCCAAGGGAACCGCATTTGGATCAACGGCAATTAACCCCTTATCTTCTAAATACACTGCTTCGGAGGAGGCTAGTTCGAACGGCAAAGGCAAGACTTCATGACGAGTTTCATCAATCGCCTGACCACACTCTTCTAATAGCATCAAAATACGCGGCGTATCACGTTGAATATCTTGACTGCCGGACGCAGCCCGACAAATCGTCGTATCGATAGACACTTGCCAAGCTTGTGCTGCTGGGCGCTCACCCAGTTTCACCGCCAGACGACAAGCTAAATCGGTACCACCATGCACACTGTCAGGGAACAACCAATGCGTCGGCTGATACGAAACGTCCAATTGCAATAAAGCTTGGAGGCGTTGCTCTGGGGCAAAACCTTCGTATTCAGCGGCCGATAAGTGAACCAAACGATCCACACCCGCCTCATCAAACTGAGCTTCTTTGGATTCACCAAAACACACCGCTACCACCGCCAGTCGTTCATCCGCATCGAATGCTTGACGCTGCTTCGCCAGCTCATGAGCCAAGCCCAATATGTCTTTATCCTGCGCCGTGAGTCGGCCACCCGCCATGTCCGGCACCACCATAATATAAGCATTGGGCTCCATCACTTGATGTAATGGCAATACCACTTCTTGTGCTGTGGAACGGCGTCGTGTCGCACCAGCCGTCATTTGGCCATTGCCCGCTAAACGATCAATTCGCTTAATGCCATTGGGCCCAATAAAACCCACTTGGTGAGGGCTTTTCCGCACTAAGCCAGACGGCCCTCGAACCACCACTGATACCTGCGTCATGGCTTGATGCAAAGGGTGAAGACGATTGCGTGCTATCCATTCGGCTCTGGGATCACGACGTAGGATATCTTCATGCTCGGTCATGCGGCCCCCTCAACCAAATGTTCAACTAAATGCTCGGCCATGATTTCGGCAATGTCCCGAACCTGTGGACGCGGCTCGACGACCCCTTCCAACATGGCCGTACATTGTTGACACCCCACCGCGACCAATTCCGCTCCCGTTGCCACCACATCTTCCATGCGCATGTCAGCAATACGTCTTTCACCTGGGATATCGGTAATGGGCGCACCGCCGCCACCGCCGCAGCAGCGTGAGCGATAACCAGAGCGTTCCATTTCCGCAATGTCAATGCCCAAGCTCGACAATAAGGCTCTCGGTGATTCGTATTCGCCATTGTACCGACCAAGATAACAAGGGTCATGATAGGTCACCTTGCCGCCTTTGAAACGATCGACTTGCAGCACGCCTTGTTCAATAAGGTGATTCAATAAAGTGGTATGATGCAAAACGTCCACACCGTGCAAAGCACCATCTTGATCAAAGTCGGCGTATTCGTTTTTCAAACAATGAAAAGCATGAGGGTCCGTGGTAACCAAGGTGCTAAATTCATACTGAGCTAAGGTCGCCAAATTGCGCTTCGCCAAACTTTGGAACGTCGCATCGTCCCCTAAGCGACGCGCCACATCACCGCAGTCTCGTTCTTCATCCCCTAAAATTGCCACCTCCACATTAGCGGCTTTTAGCAATGTCACAAAGGCTCTGAGGATACGTTGACTGCGCATATCAAAGGCACCATCCGATACCCAAAACAACACTTCGGCTTTTTTAACGTCCTTCATCACCGACAAATTTTGATCCGCCGCCCAATGGGTACGGCTGCCCGGGGCATAGCCGTTTGGGTTGTCAGTCGCAATGATGTTTTCTAATACTTCAGCGCCCTTGTTTGGCGTATCGCCTTTTTCCAGCGTCAAGAAGCGTCGCATGTCGACAATCGCATCCACATGCTCAATCATCATTGGACACTCTTCCACACAGGCGCGACAAGTGGTGCAAGACCATAGGGTATCCGTGCTAACTAAGCCTTCGGTGATGATCTCCTGTGGCGAACCACTCGCCTTACCCACCGCCACATTAGGATAAGGGCTCCCGGCGTATTTTTCGTCCGTACCACCGGCCAATCCCAACACCATGTCTTGGATGAGTTTTTTCGGGTTCAACGGCTGCCCCGCCGCAAAGGCGGGACACATGGCTTCACAACGACCGCATTGTACACAGGCATCGAAACCTAATAACTGGTTCCACTTAAAGTCTTCAGGTTTCGCCACACCATGAGAGTTCCCTCCCAATTTGGCCGGTTTCAATCCCGTCGAACGCCCACCGCCAAAACGCTCAGGACGACGATGAAAAGCCAAATGCAGAGCGCCCGCAAAAGCGTGCTTCATTGGTCCACCCCATGTCATGCCAAACAGCATTTCGCCCAGGCTAAGCATCACCAACAAGGCCAATATCACGCTCACTAAAGTCAGACCAATGTGGCTCAAACTTAGACTCTCCGGCAGAATCCCAGCCGCCGGTAAGGTCAGCACAAAAAAAGTAATGGCAAAGGTGAGTAGACTTTTCGGCAGGCGCATCCACGGCCCTTTTGAAAGGCGCGAAGGCGGATTAAGACGACGCTTAAAAACAAACAAAGCACCGCAAAACATCATGCCAAGGGCCGCCAATAACATCCAAGCCAAAATTCGACTTTGAATGTCGAACAAATGCACCAAGATCACTAACACCATGGCCAAGACAAACCCACCGCCCGTGGCCACGTGAGTGCGAGACATGTATTTGTCTCGCTCCACCACATGGTGCAAGTCATGAAGATAACGTTTCGGCATGGCCAGTAAACCTGCGATAACATCGACCTTCTCGGCTTGTCCTGCACGCCACAAATTGGCACGACGCACCGCACCGATCCCTGCAAGAACAAGAAGAACACCAATCAGAGTCGGAAGTAACCAATCGAGAATCATCTTTAACCCCTTATCAGTTTAGAGGTCTTTGCAGAGACGCAAAGCATCATACATAGCCGCATGAATATTTCGCTGCGAAACACAATCCCCTAAACGCCACAAAATCATGCCTTCGCCATCACTTTCTAGAACAGGCTGAGGTTTAATATCAAACAAGGCCTCATTATCAATCTGACCTTTGTTGACTGAGTTGGCTTTGAGAGCGTAATACAGTTCTTCGTTTGGTCGTGTGCCGTTCTCTACCACCACCTGATCCACTACGCGCTCTTCTTTTTGACCTGTGTATTCGTTTTCCAGTACTGCGACCAGCTTGTCATCTTCTCGATAGACTTTTTCAAGCAGCATGTCGGACGTCATAATGACGTCTTTTTCATACAAAGATCGGTAGTAAGTGGGGAACGTCGTGCCGCCTATGCCAACCCCAGGTTTAATGTCGTCGGTCACCAACTCCACGAGCGCGCCTTTTGAGGCCAAATAATCCGCCGCAGACATGCCAGAGAATTCACAGATGGTGTCGTAAATAAGCACATTTTTACCCGGCTCGACTGAACCATTCAGAATGTCCCAAGTCGACACCACCAAGCCTTCGGCCGCGCCCCATTCAGGGGTTTGCTCAAGGAAAGGACGACCGCCAGTACACAAGACACACACATCTGGCTTCAAAGATTGAATCAACTCAGCGTCGGCTGCCGTGTCCAAACGCACCTCAACGCCAAGACGTTCAATTTCCATGATCAACCAACGAGAAATACCCGCAATTTGATCACGCTGTGGCGCTTTCGCGGCCAAGCTAATTTGCCCACCCAGCTCAGAGGCTTTTTCGATCAAGGTCACCTTATGACCACGCTCCGCCGCCACCCGCGCCGCTTCCAAACCACCCGGGCCACCGCCGACCACCACCACGTTACGAATCGGTCCAGAGGTCTTTCCAATCAGGTGTGGCAAGCCCATGTATTCACGAGAGGTCGCGGTATTTTGCACACACAATACATCCAAACCTTGATATTGACGGTCAATGCAATAGTTTGCGCCCACACATTGGCGAATCTGATCGACCTGATCCATTTTAATCTTGGCAATAAAATGCGGGTCCGCAATGTGAGCTCGAGTCATGCCGACAAAGTCCACATAACCGGCTTCTAGAATGCGCTTCGCTTGGTTCGGATCTTTGATGTTTTGCGCGTGAATAACAGGCACCTTGACCACTTCTTTGATACCGGCCGCCAAATGCAAGAAGGGCTCAGGCGGATAACTCATGTTCGGGATCACATTGGCCAAGGTATTGTGGGTATCACAACCTGAACCCACGACACCAAAGTAATCCACCATGCCAGTGGCATCATAGTATTGCGCGATTTGCTTCATATCGTCGTGGTTCAAGCCATCTGGGTGGAATTCATCGCCGGTGATGCGCATACCCACGACAAAATCTAGGCCCACTTCTTCACGCACCGCTTTCAACACTTCCATACCAAACTTCATGCGACCTTCGAAAGTGCCACCCCACTCATCGGTACGCTTGTTCACTCGCGGCGACCAGAACTGGTCAATCATGTGTTGGTGCACGGCCGACAATTCAACCCCGTCCAAACCGCCTTCTTTGGCGCGACGAGCCGCTTGAGTAAAATCTCCAATGATGCGCCAGATTTCCTCGACTTCAATGGTTTTACAGGTGGCACGATGCACAGGCTCACGAATACCAGATGGCGACATCAGGTTCGGCCAGTTTTCCCCATCCCAACGAGAACGGCGTCCCATATGGGTAATTTGAATCATGATCTTACCGCCGTGCTTATGAACTGCATCGGCAAGATTTTGGAAATGCGGAATAATGCGATCCGTCGACAAATTGACTGAGCTCCACCAGCTTTGTGGGCTGTCAATCGACACCACACTGGAACCACCACAAATACACAGGCCACAACCGCCCTTGGCTTTTTCTTCGTAATATTTCACGTAACGGTCTGTGGTCATACCGCCGTCGGTGGCATACACCTCGGCATGCGCTGTGCTGACAATGCGATTTCGGATGGTTAACTTATTAATATTGAGAGGCTCAAACAGCGCATCATACTGGGACATAGAAAGAACTCCCGCTTACTGAAAAATACGTGACATTGATTGATCAAAACCATGCCGGCCCGCATGGCTTAACTGGCTTATACAACTATCTGGCTTTAAATAGGCTGCACGTCAAAATACCCCACATCGCACCCTTCTTCGGCGCCACTTTGAGTCTGTGTGGCTTGAGTACGAATGGACGATTTTTGACTGTCTAAAATCTGATCCAAAGCACCGGCAAACCAACCAGTAAACATGTAATCCACCTTACGATTGACCTTTTTACCGTGAATCTTTTGGTAGTGATAAACAAAGGCGGAATTCTCTAAGCGTACTTTTGCTGTGCCCTTTTCAATGTCAAATTGCTCGGTAATGAAAAAGCCCCAACCTCGTTGCGATAAACGCTTCAAATAGTGGTGCCAGATGTCTTCTCCATAAATACCGTGGCATTCAGACTCTTGCTCACACCAAAAGTAGGCCGACTTATAACCGGCTTTATAGAGAATATCGGCGTAACGCGTCGCGCCGATTTCGTCTTCAATGCCCATGTGATTGTTGACAAAAAAATGACGTGGCACATACAACATAGGTAAAGCATCGGTCGTCCAAACGCCGGTTTCATCGTCCACTTGAATTGGCATTTCTGGTGAATGTGTAGACATGTTCAATTCCTTAAATTCTTAAACAAGTTTTAAAGCCAGTATTGCTCTGAAACGTTATGAGCGAAGGCTTCCCGAGGCAAAAACAAACGAAAGAGCGGAGTTTATAAGTTATAAATGAGCATCTTGAGTTTGTTTTTAACGCTGGTTAGTCGAGCGCAATAGTTTCATTCGTCCCAAACTTCGGCTAAAAGATTTACCCAGTTCTCACCCATAATCTTGCACACTTGGCGCTCACTGAAACCGTTACGCAACAAGGCTTCGGTCAAATTCGGGAACTCACCAACGGTGCGAATGCCTTTCGGGTTAATGATTTCACCAAAACGGGTTAAACGGCGTGCGTAGCCTTTGTCGTGAGTGAGGTATTCGAAGAAGTCATGACCATGACCTTGAGTAAAATCGGTACCGATGCCAATGGCATCTTCACCCACTATGTTGTAAATGTATTGAATGGCTTCCACATAGTCATCAATGGTGGCGTTCACCCCCGCTTTGAGGAAAGGGGTAAACATGGTCACCCCAACAAAGCCGCCGTGATCCGCAATGAACTTCAATTCTTCGTCACTTCGATTGCGTGGGTGCTCTTTCAAGCCAGATGGTAGGCAGTGGGAATAAGCCACAGGCTTTTTCGATTCAATAATGACTTCTTTTGCCGTGTTTGGTCCAACGTGAGATAAATCACACAACATACCAACACGATTCATCTCCGCCACAATCTCGCGACCATAGCCTGACAAACCGCCGTCGCGTTCATAACACCCCGTACCCACCAAGTTTTGCGTGTTGTAGCACATTTGCACTATGCCAACGCCAAGGTCTTTAAAAATTTGCACATAACCAATTTGGTCTTCAAACGCATGGGCATTTTGAAAGCCCATCATGACACCGGTTTTGCCTTCCACTTTCGCTCGGTGAATGTCTTTGGTGGTATACACCTTGGTTAACAAATCACTGTTGGCCTCAATCAGTTGATTCATTTCCACCACGTTGCGAACCGTGCCTTCAAAGTTTTCCCAAAACGACACCGTACAGTTCGCGGCAGTCAACTTACCTTTGGCCATGTCTTCAAACAATTCGCGATTCCATTTCGCGCAAATCAAACCATCAATCACAATGGCTTTATCGTGTAGCTCTGCTGGGGTCATGGTGGATTCCTTTAGGCTCTTAGCAATGAACCCAGTGTAATTTTTCAATAGCGTCGGAAGCTGGCTGGAAACGACTAGAGACAAACCAAAAGCGACTTTTGGCCAAGCAGAAAAAGACATCGACAGAGTGGCGATATGATCATCATCAGGCATAAGGCGAGACAATTGGCTCAGCAAATAGAGAAATTTTGATGGGCATTTGACAAAGGTAGAACAAACACTCTACCATAAAAGTAGAAGATTCATTCTACCTCTTTTATGAGGCAGTCACGTCATTACGAGTAAGACATCGCCATGTTAAAACAACAAATCGCAGCACGCTTAGAACAAGCTTTTAGCCAATACGGTTTCGCGGAACCCAGCGTAGCTCAGCTTAAAACCGCTTGTCAGGTCAGTTTACGTACCTTATACAAGCACTACCCTTCAAAAGAAGCCATGATAGTGGCGGCATTGGATTTTCGTCATCAGCGTTATTTGGACTTTCTACAAGAAAACGCGCCTGAAGCAGGCACTCCTGCCATTGAGCATATTTTTCAACAGCTGCAAGGCTGGATGGAAACCTTTGCACCACATGGTTGTTTATCAGTGAATGCCCTATCCGCGTACCCAGAAAACGCACAAATTCACCAAGCCGTCACGGAGCACAAACAGGCGGTGCTTCACTTCTTGGGACAACAAAGCCTACGTCCAGATTTGGCTCATAGCCTGTTCTTATTGCACGAAGGCGTTTCCAGCGCTTGGCCTGTATTGGGACAAGTCGCGGTCACTTCCGCCATACACACCATTCAGCAATTACTAGAGGACACGACGAATGACATTGCCCACTAAAATGAAAGGCGTACAACTGATCGGACACGGCGACCTAGACATGTTGCAGTACAAAGACGACCTCACAGTACCAACGCCACTCGCGCACCAGGTACTCATCAAGGTTGCTGCGGCTGGCGTCAACAATACAGACCTCAATACGCGCATTGGCTGGTATTCAAAAAGCGACAACAATAGTGACGATGCAAGTTGGGCAGGGAATGCTCTGAAACTACCATTGATCCAAGGGGCAGACGTATGTGGTTATATTGTCGCAGTAGGCGATAAAGTGGATTCAGCACGTCTCGGCGAACGCGTGTTGATCGAGCCTAGCTTCCATAATTGGAATGGTGAAACTCAAACCTCGCCTTGGTATTTTGGCTCCGAATGCAACGGTGGCTTTGCTCAATACACCGTCATTGATGCGCAATATGCTCATGTTATCAATTCGTCATTAAGCGACCAAGAATTGGCCTCTTTCCCCTGTTCCTACTCTACCGCGGAAAACATGCTGACTCGCAGTCAGGTCAATGCACAAGACACAGTATTAATCACCGGTGCATCCGGTGGCGTTGGCAGTGCTGCGGTGCAGTTGGCAAAATTGCGTGGTGCTAAAGTCATTGCTGTCACCAGTCCTAGCAAGCAACAAGCATTACTAGACTTAGGAGCAGATCAAGTGGTTGCTCGTGGTGAAGATTTAGTTGCCAGTTTGGGGGAAAACAGCGTCAGCCTTGTCGTAGATTTAGTCGCTGGATCACAATGGCCGCAGTTCTTACAGATACTCAAACCTGGCTCACGTTATGTGGTGTCGGGAGCCATCGATGGCCCGCTAGTAGAATTGGATATACGTACGCTGTATCTAAAAGACCTAAGCTTCTTCGGCTGTACCACACTACAAGCCGGCGTATTTGGTAATTTGGTGCGCTACATTAATGACAATAAAATTCGTCCTCTGCTGGCTCAAACTTTCCCCTTACAAGACATTAAAGCCGCACAACAGGCGTTTGTCTGCAAACAACACATCGGCAAAATTGTCCTCGAAGTGCCCCTAGATTAGCGGACAACAAAATGACAAGACAAAGTAGGAACAAACAACATTTGATTCTCCTTTGTCTGATCCATCATAACATTAAGGCTTGTTTTCATTAGCGAAATGGGAAAACTGACAGTATCTTGATACACTCAGCAAGCTTTTGATTGATGGGCAAGGATTGATGTACAAAAAATGGGGTCGCCGTACGGCATTGTCTTCTTGTGGTGTATTGCTGTTATCGCTCAGCGGTTGCCAATCTATGTTGAATTTTGATTCGGTCGATTCCGTAAAAGAGTTGTCCAAACAGGTGCAAGACGCCGACAGTTTAGAAGATGTAAAAGCCATCGCTAAGCAAGCGAAAGTCACTCGCGATTACATACGGGCGGACTTAAAAGCCATTCAAACCTTGTATAAAAACCTCGATCAACAGGTCAATAAAAAATGGGGCAAAGATAACAGCCAACTGCCCAACAAGAAAAAGTACGTCAAATACGTGAACGGCTACCAAGCACGTGCCATTGTGGATTTTGACAATGGCAAAGTCCGAGTAGAAACCGTTGACGGCCGCAACCCAAGAGACACACTAACCAAAGCGGTCACCACCACCCTACTGACCACAGCCGACCCGACGAAAACGGACATTTTCTCCAGCTCCGCGCCAAACACAGATGGCGTGCCCTTCTTGTATCCGCAAGTCATGGACAACGAAGGCGTGCTAGTAAAATACCGCTGGCGAGCTGGCCGATATGCACAATACTTAGTTGCCAATAAACTGCAACCTAGTACCAGCAGCGGCAACCTCGTCTACTCCGTTGAATTTGATCTAGTGGAAAAGCACGAACATTTGCGTCAAAAGAAATACAGCCAATACGTTCTCGCCGCGGCCAAGCGTTATAACCTAGAGCCCGCGTTAATTTACGGCATCATCGAAACCGAAAGTTCCTTTAACCCCTATGCGGTTAGTCCTGCCAACGCCTACGGACTCATGCAAGTGGTGCCCGCCACCGCTGGTCGTGATGTCTATAACCTGATCAAGAAAAAGTCCGGTGAACCCACCAAAGACGTGCTCTTCTCACCTGAACAAAACATCGATATCGGCAGCGCCTACTTGCACATATTACAAACCCGTTACCTTGTTAAAGTCAGTAACAAAACCAGCCAAGAATACTCCATGATCTCGGCTTACAACGGCGGCACAGGAAATGTACTTAAGACCTTCGACAGCAATCGGTCGGTCGCTATGGACAAGATCAACCAAAACTCGTCTAGCTCGGTGTATCAAAAGCTCAGATACGACCACCCAAGAGAAGAGTCCCGTAACTACTTGGAAAAAGTCACCAAAGCGAAGAAAAACTACGAGTAAATTTACGCTGTAGTGCTACATAACACAGCCATTTTCAGCGTTCAATTGTTTTTCTTCTAGCGGTGAATCGGATAAAGAGTTGTGGCTCAAAGACAATTTCTTGCCAATACTAACATCCGCATAACGAGCAAAAATCACAGTCTCACGCCTGATAATCTTCATATTGGTGTAGGAAAATTGGCGGTTACTTTGATCTTTCAGAAAGAACAGGATGTGGAATCATTCGCTATACCTTTTTCTTTAGCAAAGCACCTGACACCCCGTTAACAGGCAAACATTAGCGACGAAGGAGGATGGTGATTTTTAAAGTCATCATGACTAATTGAGGAGATATTCTGATGATCTATTCAGCTGTCATGAATAATCCCCAATTATTCCAATCAAACATGGCTCTATATTGCTTAAGAAACGAAGAAGTTGATTGCGACGTAGCATTATTATTAAACAGTTTTTCCCAGCCTGATTAAAAGCGCATATCTGAAAAACTGACTTGGCTAAATCAATACCCACTGTATGAATCGTATCCATAACGTCCTCCTTTTAAACTGACCTACTCAGTATAAAAGGAGGTCCATTTCATTCTTTCATCTTTCTTTTAGGAAATCACAGCGCGCCATCTCTAAAAAAAGCGCAATGGTCAAATCTTAGCCATTGATACTAAAACGCTTATTTATTTCTTGCCTGTACAACACACGCACTTTTTTGAGATTGAATAGCACAAAACGAGCAATCTCTTGGCAAGATGAAAAGTAAACAGTATGAATACACAGAAAATTTAGGCAATCAAATCGATTCGCTCCCTGACGATGCGATTCCCAAAGAAACCGACGCAATAGATAACAGTTCAGTATTACCGCCATCCGTTCCGAGCCTTATACAAAAATGGAAAAAATAGACAGTTAGTTTCTTTATAAGCCGAAATAAAATTGAAATTGATACTTTATGTAGAGAAAATTCATGATCACACGACTAGCATGGGACTGGATTATTGGCTTAATATAAAGGAGATACAAATGAAAGCGACACAACTCACTTGGGCTGATGCCCCCGCTGGTACTAAAAGCTACGCCATTACCACCTACGACCCAGATGCACCAACGGGCAGTGGTTGGTGGCACTGGATCAGCTTCAACATTCCAGCTAAGGTCTCTTCCCTAAGCCGTGGAGCCGACATGAAATCACTGGGTGCAATTGAATTAAAATCCGATTACGGCAGTACAGGTTTTGGTGGCGCATGCCCCCCAAAAGGCGATGGCATGCACCGTTACCAGTTCACCGTTTGGGCCTTACCAGTCGAAAAACTCGACCTAAACGCCAGCGTGTCTGCCGCCATCGTCGGCTACACCTTAAACAGCATGGCCATTGGCAAAGCCAAACTCACTGCCACCTATAACAGATAATCACACACACTCAGGGGAGAGACGATGGCCACTATCATTCAAATCAATCACATGTATGGTCTACAGCGTCAGCGGCTGCGTAACGTCGCCATCCACTCCCCGAGTATTTTCTGGGTACAATCAGGACAAAAGCAACTGTTTTGGCAGGACGATGAACTCACACTGGACACATCGAAGCTATTGCTCACTCGCGCTCACCAACAGCTCACGTTTGAAAACAAACCCGAACGAGCCAAATTTGCTTCCATACAATTTAGCTTCCGCCTCAGCCCACCCGAACACATGCTTAAGCTAAGTACTAGCCTAGCCAAAAGCCGCTACTCTCCGCTCTACATACCAGACAAAAGTCTATTTGACACCCTAACCCTATTCACCAACCTACAATGGCAGGAGCTCAGCGCCATCACACAAAAATATTGGCTGTTTGGGCTTTATCAACAACTGGCCGAAGCAGGTAAATTGCACCTGTTGTTTACCAGCCAAACCATCCCTTTTGCACAGAAACTCAGCGACTACTTAACACAGCAGCCAGGCCAAGATTACCCACTCAACGACGTTGCAGAACACTTCTCTATGAGCCGAGCCACCTTCATCCGTCGTCTAAAAAAAGAAAACACCCAATTCAGAGAAATACTCACTCAAGTACGGATGAACCACGCTCTCAGCCTGATGCAACAGGGAAAGCGCCATCCGCTAGACATAGCCCTATGCTGCGGCTACCAATCACAAGAACGCTTTAGTCAACGCTTTCATCAAAAATTTGGTATTAGCCCCAAACAGTACTTGAAAACACTGGAGTAGTTAGAGCCTTGCTCTAATGAAGCTGTAGGGTACTTTTTAAATTGCGGCTCACCACTCTTCTCAGCAGTCAATAAGGACTCTCACTGGTGAGTGATTGCGGCTTAACATTAATATGAACAACCAGCTTAATTGGGACATTAAAAATACAACAGACGGTTAGCATCCAATCGTTAGGATGTTAAAACACGCAATTTATTCAAACGTTTCTATGTCGTTTCGAGTCCACCAGTAACTAAAACCATGACTGGTCAGCCACTGAGCGGCACTGTCCAAACTTGCCCACTCGCGTCGCTCACCGCGCGCACTATTTATGGCTAAAAGGTAGGAATCGACATAGACCAAGACAGACCATGCATAGGGATGTTTAATTTGATCACCAAAACCACCACCTTGTTTTTCGCGATAAGTTCGATATACCACGGCATACTCTCCTAATCGAGATTGCTCTCGAACAATAGGAAGCTCTGTCTGAGTAATCACACCAGACACACCTAAATACGCATCTAAAGTTTTATTATCTAACATCATGATCCATAGTGTTGCGATTTGTAAAAAATAGGCATACATTATGATCCATGGCGTCAATTTTCTCAATGTTACCAGAATCGCCTTATATCGTTCATATTCGTTCTTGGGTTTCCATCAACTCCAGTGAACCAAAACCAAACAGACTACGCACTGAGCACCGTGAAAATGAATATTTTAGAAAAAACCGCCATCGAACTTCTCGCTGACCTTCGTGCCCGTAACATCACTGCGGTTGAATTATTAGAGCTAACGATTGAACACGCTAAATTAGTCACCAAAACAGTTAACCCCCTTGCGGTTACTTTATACGACCGGGCACGCGAAGCCGCAAAGCTTGCCGATCAATTATTAGATCAAGGCTTAGGCGGACCGCTTTGCGGCTTGCCCATTACAGTAAAAGACTCCCAGTGGTTAGCAGACGTTCCTTGTGCGAATGGCTCTAAAACACAAGCCAAATTTATTCCAACTGAAACCTGTTCCAGCATTAAAAAATTAGAAGCCGCAGGGGCCATTATTTTTGCAAAAACCACTTGCCCCGAATTCAGTCTAATGGGCGTAACCTCATCTAAAATGTACGGTGTTACGGCGAATCCTTGGAATACAGAACGTACTTGTGGCGGGTCTTCTGGCGGTGCAGGAGCCGCAGTAGCAGCAGGCTTAGGCACTCTATCATTAGGCGGAGATGGCGGTGGTTCCATTCGCATCCCTTCTGCTTTTTGTGGCATTGTAGGATTCAAACCCACTATTCACGCGGTCCCTAGAAAACCGTGCTTTCCTTCTTGGAGCACATTAGTGTCATATGGCCCTATGGCGAGAACGGTCGCCGATGCTCGTCTTATGTACTCGGTGTTAGCAGAAAATAACGAAGAGTTTGCCTTTAAAGACGCTTTACTCGCTCATTTTCATCAGCCTTTGACACTCGCAGGTCAAAAAATCATTGTCTCAGAAGACTTGGGATTTGCTCCCGTTGATGACGATGTGCGACAAAATTTCAGACAAACATTGCGTTTATTAGAAGCGGCTGGTGCTGAATTGGTGTATGACCAACCTAACCTGCCTTCATCGGTCATCGCATGGGCGACCATTGCTCATTTCGACTCTTGGAGCTTTCAAAGCCAAAAAGACAAGCCGCTACGAGGTTTAGACAAATACACCATTGAAATGATGAAGTTTGGCGCCAGTCTAACACCTGAAGAATTTGATGCAGCAGAAGCCCACCGCCTCGATATTCAAGCCGCTTATAATGCTATGTTTGAACGCAATGGAAGTGCTTTTTTTGTCACACCCACCCTAGGTTGTGAAGCCTTTAGTCATAAGTATCGCCATCCAAAATACATAGGATCAACCAAGATAACTTACCCTTGGTTAGATTGGGCCAGTTTCCTATATGATGCCAACTTAACGGGCATGCCTGCGTGCGCTCTACCCATTGGGTTAGGTAATGAAGAATTACCACTTTCTATTCATGTCACGGCACCGCGAGGCGCCGATGCCTTAGTACTCGATATTGCAGAGAAAATGGAATCACTCATTGGCTGGAACAAACGTTCGCCACTGTTAAAAACGGGTGCAAGTCTTGCATGAAGGCATGACGAAAGCCGATAGATTATCGTACCCACGAAAGGATAAACGATGAAAAGCTTACAGTTTACCGTTGTCAATGAAGATTATCCTGGCGAAAAATTTAAGCGCCTATTTGAAAAAAACTGGCCAGCTTATAAAGCGTGGTATTTAGACGAAGGAGAAGCGGCTAGACCAAGCTATCTAGAGTGCATTCAAGCCTTTAAAAAGCATATGCCTGAGCTCTACCCTGTTTATCAAGACATTCTAAAATTGATAAATGGCGACGACCTACAAGCGCGTTTTCTCAGCTTATACTGTCCGCCTCCTTTCTTTTCAGCCTGTTCTCAACTGACGTTAAATACGCCCACTCCCACACTGATCCGCAACTATGATTTCCCGCCTATTTTGTGCGAAGGCATTATCTCTTGTGGCCAATGGTTGGGCAATAACGTCGTAGCCATGGCCGATTGTGTCTGGGGGGCGTTGGATGGCATGAATGAAGCTGGGCTTTCTGTTTCCATAGCCTACGGCGGACGTTTAGCGAAAGGAGAAGGCTTTGGCATTACCATCGTCATACGCTATGTATTAGAAATTTGTACCAATGTAGAAGAGGCTATTCGCGTTTTAAAACGCATTCCGATTCATCTTGATTACAATATTGCCTTAATAGATGCGGATGGCAATCAAGCAACTGTTTATGTTGCTCCAGATCGAGATGTGATGGTCACTCAGGAACAAGCATCCACGAACCATCAAGACCCCATTGTTCCTGAAAAGCCACTCTTTTTGCCCGACACAGGCATCCGCCTTGACGCACTAAACCATTTGGCACTGACTGTTAGCACCACTGCTTTAGACCCAAGTATTAGCTTTTTATATCCGCCATTGTATCGCTCTCATTTGATTAACAAATCAGGCACCTTATATACCGCTGCTTATTACCCGAAGGCGGGGCAAATTCGCTATTTGTGGCCACAGGCACAGATCAGCATTGATCTGGCATCGTTATCAAGCACGCAAGATCAAGACTTAACCATCTATTACGACAGCTAACCGTATAGGAAATAGAGATGTACCAGATCATTATAGCAGCACTGAAAAAGCTTTTTAGCACCAACGAACAAGAAACAAAGACAATAATAGAACCAGATACTGGAGGAACAAAACCGATGCAAGAACAAACAAAACTAAAAGGCTTATCTGATATTTACCGTTTTTTCCGTAAAAACCAGACGCCGATCTACTTCATTTCACCTACCGCTTATAACGTACTTGGCATTGGACAATGGGTACAAAGCTTTCAATACATCACCTTCTTCGACTCTTTTGATGGCGGCCATTTCCGTATTGTGAACCCTAAGCTCAACAGTGAAAGGGAATTCCAATCCATGGAAGAAATGGTTAATTATTTATTAAGCCATAAAGAAACCATCGACCTATTAGAAGCCAATTCCCATAAATGTGAAAATGGCAGCAATGGTAAATTGTTAACCGTGATGTTTGATGAGAAAACAGAAGAAATTGCCGCCAGCCTTGGCTTAGAAATGGCCCTACCTTCGGCCCAGTTACGTCAACACATCGACTCTAAAATTGTTACCACTCAACTTGCCAATGAAGCCGGCGTACCAAGCGCCCCAAATTTAGTCGATGTGAAAGCCTCAAGCTACGCAGAACTGAGCGTTTTAGCAGAAGCCAATCATCTAGGCAGCAACCTAGTGGTACAAACGCCTTATGGCGACTCAGGTAAAACCACCTTCTTCATTCGTAATGAAGCAGATTGGGATAAAAACGCCAAGAAGATTGTTGGCGAAACCCTCAAGATCATGAAATACATCAACCACATTCCAGGCACAGTGGAAGCCGTCGCCACTCGTTGCGGTACCTTGGTAGGCCCACTACAAACGGACATCACAGGCTACGAAGAGCTAACCCCATACAAGGGCGGCTGGTGTGGTAATGACATTTTCCCAGAGCTGCTTAAAGACGGTGCGCAACACGATAAAGTAATCACCATGGTCAAGGCTATGGGCGATAAGCTGTATGAAACCGGCTACCGTGGCGCTTTCTGTTTTGATTATCTTATTGATACCGATGATGGTGAAGTGTATTTGGGTGAAATTAACCCTCGTATCAGTGGCGCCAGTCCGTTAACTAACCTAGTCACCTCTAAATACGGCGGCGCACCATTAATGCTGTTCCACCTTTTAGAATTTATGGATGTGGATTTCGAAATTGATGTAGAAGAAATCCAGAAGCGTTGGTCAGATTATGGTAGCTGGACTCAATTAGTCCTTAAGCACACGGAAGATAAAGTTCGCATGATCACCAAAGCCCCTCAATCTGGGATTTGGCAGATGAAAGAAGAGGGTAACATCGAATTTATCCGCCACAGTATTGACTGGAGTAATGTGGGGGACGAAAACAACGCCTTCTACATGCGCGTCTACGGTGAAGGCGAATACAGCTACCTTGGTGCTGACATGGGTATTCTAGTGTCCTGTGGACGCATGCAGTCTGATGAGCGTACCTTGTTGCCCCGAGCTCATTCATGGATCAATGCGATTAACGCGCAATTCGAGTTTAAAAATCTGGAGGATCTAGAGCAACCTTATATTCCAGATGAAGGTGTTCGGAAAATGCTTTAACCCCCGATAAACAAGAAGCCCCTCTACTTTACTAAGTGAAAGTAGAGGGGCTTTTTTGTGGAAGCATACATCTCTTGTTTATTGCTCTATCCCCGACATAAAAAGCAACGGTCGTCTTCTTGGGTAAGAGTACAGGCAAACATGCGGAGCGGAGCGGAGCCAACCAACTGTCATTTGCCCCGTTTCAATAACTTGCTATAGCGCTCTCGATGCCATCGGATGATTTGGTTCTAATTGAAGTAAATCCCACAAGTTGCCATAAAGGTCTTCAAAGACGGCTACCGTGCCGTAATCCTGCTCTTTTGGCTCTCTAATAAATTTTATACCGTCAGCTAGCATACGATTATAATCTCGCCAAAAGTCATCGGTATTTAAGAATAAAAATACTCGACCACCCGTTTGATTTCCCACAGCGTCATTTTGCTCAGGGTTAGATGCACGAGCCAGCAACAGTGTGACACCATTAGAACCGGGCGGTGAGACCACAACCCAACGTTTATCTTGTTCTGCTTGGTAAGTGTCTTCAATAAGCTCAAATTTGAGTTTATTGACATAAAAATCAATTGCTTCGTCATAGTCTTTAACGACCAGTGCAATGTGTACTATCGACTGTTTCAATTCATCTGTCCTTGAATTAAATGCTCATGTCATTCAGAGCGATAACGCTCCGCTCAGTGGAATATTACACGAAGAACATTTTTATTCGAAAGTACAGGGAAACCAAGTGTACAAAAAACGAGCCTAGTAAAATATTTCCGCATGCCGCTTTTGTCTAAGCATTTTTATACCACTCTACGGCATGCTTTTCATGCGTCGTCACAAACTCATCTTTGCCATCACAGTAAGCTCCAATATCATTATTGCAATGTTTAGCAACGTCCAGCTTAAGCTCGGCATACTCTTCTGCGACCGCCGGATGGGCAATTAAATACTCTTTAAAAGCCAGATGCCTAATCGAGTTTTCTGAGTCCTTACCGAAGGCATGAATTTGGTGAGATCGCTTATATCCACCCTTCTGAAAATATCGACGCCCGGAAATACCAAATTCGCCCTTACACTCGTAACCGATGGACTCAAATAGTTCATTACACCCATCCAAAGCCTCTATTTCTTCGACTTCTAGCAATATATCAATAATGGGTTTAGCGGCAAGTCCACTTACCGCTGTGCTGCCGATATGATGGACCCATAATTTTTTTATCGGTAGGCTTGAGAGTATCAATTGCTTTTCTATTTCAAACAGACGAGGCCAATCATCGTTATATTCAACCACTTCTATAATTCGCATAATCTATTTTATTTCCTAACGCCTTGGTAACCGGCTAATTTGAATAGAGCAGTTTGTGTAATCCTTACCGTGCAACGGTAAGACAAAATACTGAAATAGTCCCAGACTTACCTTCACAAATCAATTACCGCTTGTGGCAGTCGCCAGTGCCGAAGAATTTGACGATGAATAGGTTCGTAAAAGTCTGGATGGAAAAATGAGTAAGGCCCTGATTTAACGTATCATTTATTCTTATTGACAGCGGCGTGTGAATTGTTTAAAAATTTTACGCTATACGATTGCCAAGCTGAATAATTCAGCCGACCGAATAAAGCAAACACCCTATTCCTTTGCAGGATCAATATACACAAGGACTAAAGAAGTAATGATTACTAAATTTAAAAATTTATTGATTTTGCTCATGCTACCCGCTCCTATCTTCGCGAATGCAGCTCAAACAGAAGGTCAAACTGAGTTCCCTTCACATTGCCACAGTAATGAAAATGTCTACTTAAATGCAAAAATGCAAAAAGTCATCGATTCTCCTAGTAGTGGCGCACTGTACGAGTTGAAACCAACAGGAAAAGTTTTATCTTTGTGTTATAGCAAGCAGCACGACGCGACTCCAATGATAGTTTACCGCTACGGCAAAATTGGTGATGTGGAGTTTGAGAAAGTCGCTACCAAAGACGCGCCTTTTTCATCGTATCATCATATCGATGGCCGACTAGGCGATGAGGTGATTTTTTTTAACAATGGCAATATTCACTATTACATTAGCAGAGCCCTTGGGATGGGAAGTGGTATTTCGATAGATGTCTTCAGAAAAGGAAAGAGACTCGCGAAACTGTTTTCAGGACTCGACAGAGAACTGGATTACAATGCGGAAGATTATGTAGATATATTACCCAGTGATGTCTTGGTAGAAAGTACACCTCGTGATGAAGCAATGCGCTCACCAAATCGCATTAGTTGGATAAAACGAGAATACAAGGACGTTCGAGATAACCTAAACAACTATAAACAAAAGTCCATTAAACTGGCAGAGTCCACAGAAGCGGGCGAAGCCATCGCGTATCAAGCGGGATGGGGGAATGTGCGACTCATTAACCTTACTCATTTCGGTGAAACAGGAAAGCGCAGCTATCAAATTTATTATCAGAGAAACAAAGCATTTTTTGTGTTTGAACAAGATTATAGCTATAACGCTCCCATCACGATGACACCCGAGCGAGCAGCGCGTTTAAGCAAAGAAGAAGAGACAAAGTACGAGGCATTTGACCCTAATAAATCAACAATAGAAGAGTGGCGATACTATTTTGATGGTGACTATGCCGTTAGAACTCTTGGCCCCGATAAAAAAATAGAACCTAACTCAGAAAGAGCCAATCACATTATGAAAATGAGTCGTGAAAGTTTAGAGCGATTCTTAAAAGAGAGCTAAGTACAAACATTCACCTTCATTCGTATCCATTTTCTGCTCGATTAAACGAAGCGGAATCCTGTATACGGATGAAAAATTCACTCCGTCACTGCACTGAGATCTTTGGTCTTATGCGGTTTTTCCACCTGCGGATTAGCCAGGCTAATAACCAGTATATTGATGCCATAAATAAAGAATAAATGAGCGATACAATGGGGAATATTATGACGGCAAAAACATGACGACCGCCGTCTCCGATGTAGGCATCCATATTTTTGTGATCTTCTTCAGTCCAAGTATCGGTTTCCTGTTGAGACCAGACACCATTGCCGTCTCTGTCTAGTGTTTCGATTTTACTTTCCAGAGACCAATTGAATGCGGCCCATTGAGCAATCACCACGCTGCTCATTATAAAAGCAGACATTCCCACTACCGTGATAAAAGCCAATACACCTTTGGATCGTTTTCTTACTAAAGAGGATAAACACAAAGGCACCAGCAAAAGTAATAAAGCAATGACAGCATAGACCATTTGCTCAACGCTCATACCAAGCCTTACTTCACTGCGATATAAATCTCTACTTCTCGTTCGCCTTTATAACATTCAAAATCCGTTGTGAAAGCACGAGTATGAGCACATTTATCTGCGCTGAAATAGTCCCAGACTTCCCCCCACAAATCGATGACCGCTTGCGGCATATCACCAGTGCCAATGAACTTCACATAGTTTCCAGCTTGTATTTGATGCTCTTCTAGATTTTTACCCGTCAGCGAATCGGAACATGCCACCACATCGAAAGCGCCGGTGTGATCAGATTCATAATGAGTATAAAGGCCAAAAACGCGAGAATGCGGATCAAGCATGGGGGACAAATCAGCGTAAAACTTTGCCCACAAAGCTCCAATTTTGGCAGTAGCAGGCTTCATTTCAGCGGCATTGGTGGTGCGGACAGATAGGCCTGCGACCTTTATCGTATCGATTTGAATCAGATCCATGAGTCTTCCTTGGTGGTTATTTGATCTTGGTGGTTGTTTAATTTTGGTGGAACACTGAGTAGCACGGTTTTGCTGTGTCAGTCCTGTTCACTGTTTTAACTTTACGGTTTAAGCATGACTGTTTAAGTAAGCCTAGGGATTGAGGCTTTCCCTAGATTCTACACTTCACGGTTAACTCATTTCTATCTTTCCACTCACAATACGCAAGCGTCATCACAAATATACCTTCTAGTCCGAGAAACACCACTCCAATATAACTGATAGTCTGGAAGTATTGCCAAATCACCATGACACACACCAGCATCCACAGCACATTTGCCATCGCCAGCAATAAAATGAAAAAGCGCTTTCTGACGCGCGAAAAAGCAAGCAACAAAGCATAACCCCCGTAACAGACATTAGCCGCAGCTAAAAACTGAATGGTGGCAATAGGCAAACCATATAGATGACCCAACCAACCTTTTAGCAGCAACAAGAGGATGCCTGCCGTTAAACCAGCAGTCCCGTCTAGGTGTAGGATGGTTGATTTATTGATGAATCGCATTTTTTGATTCTGATGCTCAAGTAATCTGTACTGTATACAAAGAAGGTTTTAGGGGTAAACTGCACTGCATAAGATTGATCTACTTACCAGGTATCTATTCCAAATTTAGATACAAGCGCAGCATATCTTTATGCTGAATCCCATTCTCATAAATTGTCTCGGGATAATTGTTTACAAAGTGATCTTTTAGTATGGCATCGACACGAAAACCAATGCGTTGATAATATGTTAATGGGTAACCAAATGCCCCCGTACCCACTTCAATTCTGGCTACGCCTTTAGACTTCAATCTAATGAGCACAAACTCCATTAGCTTGCTACCAACACCCCGTTTCTGAAATTCTTCTAAAACAGAAACATTATATATCTCCATTTTCTTATCAGATAGAAATCCGGCAACAATAACACCAACAACGAGGTCCCTTTCCATTGCTGCAAAAACCAACCCATTTTCGATGTACGAAGTGATGTTTTCAACACTTGGATCTGCCTGCAAGAGCAGTTCAATGGGAATTTTAGCAGCTGTCGTTTCTTCGAATGTCATCTAACCACACCTAAGCTTTGGAGCATGTACGCTGTTTGATACACCCATACCATTATTTATCAGGACGTTTCGCAGACTGAAGACGCGATATCTCAATATGATTTTGAACCACTTGATCGATAACCGTCTTTAACAAGTCCTTTGCAAATTTAGGGTCTAATCCATAGGATTCAGCCAAGCCAGCAACACGCTCAAACTGTGATGCTTCTCGTGTTTCATCTTTAGCGGGAAGCCCCTGTTCGGCCTTATTTTGGCCAATTTTGTTGGTGATTTTAAACCTTTCGGCAAACATAGCGACTATCGCATTATCGATATTATCTATGCTTTTCCGGTAACCTTCTAAACTTTCCAATTTCGGCTCCTTTAAAAAAGTTATAACCCCGCGTTAACAAGTGAACAAGGCGTCCACCTTACTTAAACCATTGTGCCGTAAAGACTAAAGCTGATTCAAACCCGACATTTGAAACCACATCGATTGCTTTGTCATATAGGTTTCACCGCGACCACAGAATAGGTATGCCAATGTTTCATTCTGCCCAGAGAGGTTTTCGCTTTT
Source organism: Marinomonas sp. TW1 (assembly GCF_001625355.1). Lineage (GTDB taxonomy): Bacteria > Pseudomonadota > Gammaproteobacteria > Pseudomonadales > Marinomonadaceae > Marinomonas. Next base: position 218,056 of record NZ_JSEE01000003.1, on the reverse strand, counting down.
TCATCACGCTCAAAGAACCTGACTATTTCAAAGTCAGAGAACAACCCTTTTACTTCTGATTCCGATAAAGGTGTTGTTGGACTACGATAATTGTTAGCCCAACTGTCTTTGAAACCCATGAAATCACCAGCAAATACCCCACCGACTTCGATTGAAAGCTTGATGTTGCCCCAAGTCGTTACAAACTGGTTTGGGTCAGCGAAGAACAAGCTAGAGTTTGCGATAACTACTCCAGATTTTGGGTAGTCGAATAACTCAAACGAAGTCTCAGCGATATCAACTAATGACTTTGACCCAAACCTGTCCCTGCAAATAGCGACCGAATCAGGGTTAATATCAAAGCCGTGAACTCGAAAACCTTGTTGCTCTAAATATTGAATATCACTGCCAGTGCCACAACCACAGTCAGTAGCTACCTTGAGATTGGATTTATTAAGTTGCACGGCCAACTCAGTACGTTTTGAATGTGGGCGAGTGAGTGCTTTTTCGTAGTATTGACGCCAAATTTCAGTATTCTCATCCATAAGCTTCTGATTTTCCGTAAAAGTGCAACATCTTGTTAAGAGGCAAAAAATAGTTGGCTATAAACAACATACTAAGCTGGCCCATTATAAATCAAGTTGCGACAATTGTAGCAACTCGCTACACTTCTTACAGCACACTTAAGGAGATTTAATTATGTCTACTGCAAGTATTCGACTTGACCAAGAGTTAGTTGATAAAGCGGCCATTATGGCTAAAGCCCTAAACCGCACTACCCCTAAGCAAATTGAACACTGGGCTAAAATCGGTGAAATGATGGAAGATAACCCCGATTTGCCTTATGAGTTCGTAAAACAAGCTATCATTGCCAAAGCCGAAAAAGAAGCTGGAAAGCTTGAGGAATACAACTTTGGCTAAGATTACCCAAGTTCTTCAGACAGCCACATTTAAAAAAGCAGTCAAAAAACTACACAAAAACCAAAAAGCGGATCTAGATAGCGCAATCAAAGAACTGATTGAAGATCCGCTGCTAGGACAGCAAAAGAAAGGTGATTTATCCTTCCTTCGCGTGTACAAATTTAAAATGGTGAAGCAACCGACATTGCTTGGTTATAGTTACCAAGATGGCACCGTTACTCTCGAACTTATGGCGTTAGGTTCACATGAAAATTTTTATCGCGATATGAAAAATATCTTCTGAGCTGGCATCAGGCATAACATCCCAATAACGGGCTCAAGCAATTTGCTTTTCCAAATAAGCCTTAAATGCTGACCCAAAAAAGTGATTCCAGCCAGAATTACAAATGCTATAGCAATTTACTTCTGGAGTTAACCCAACATGAGTGAAATGAACATCCGTATTTTCACCCTTACCAATAATGTTGAACCGTAATGTCGTATTTTCCCACTCCTTCCTCATTTCCGGAGTTGTAACTGGGTGAATATGGTCTGCTTGATAGCAAAACAGTTCAACGAGTCTATTTGCTTCTAGCTTAACAACTTCAAAAGACCATGTGGTGCCATCTTCAAATTTTGCTGTTGTTTTATCCCCAATTTTATCTACTGTAGATGTCATATCAGCCCACCAATTTGACATCTCTTTTGTTAGCGCATCAAAAACACGCTTCGGGGTGACTTTGACTGTTATTGTATGTTCGTAATTTTTCACTATTGATTCCTCTTCTGTATTGGAGAAAACAATATACTTAAATCAGTTTGATAATATAAGTAGGCAATAATTTAGTATATAGTATGGTTTTTAATACTATTGGGGTTGAAGGTCGACCTATGACATCGAGAAAAGAAACAACACAATCTGCCGAGAGGACGCTATGTCCAATGCCTCAAATAGCACAACTCATTGGGGGAAAATGGAAATTAATTGTGCTGCAAATTTTAATTTTTCATGGAACTCACAGATTCAATGAGTTACGCCGGAAGATCGAAGGCATCACTCAGGCTATGCTTACAAACCAGTTAAGAGCACTGGAAGAGGATGGATTAATATCGAGAAAAGTATACGCGGAAGTTCCTCCACGCGTTGAGTACTCTGCTACGCAAAAAGCAATGGATTTAAACGAAATGTTTGAAGCAATGCATCGTTGGTGGGTTAAGTATGAAGGCTAACGCAGAGTGCAGTGGCAGTTTATGGAGTGGCGTTTTGTGCTAGCGTAGCGATAAGCACAAAAAGAGCCACGGAATAAACTGTCCAACTGACACGTATTGTTAGCTGCTGGAATTACTCAGCAACTGCTTAAGTACACCATGCAAATAATCCGGCTCAGGGAATAGAGCTTTTGAATAAAGCCAGTTCCTTCTAGGACCTATAGTAAAAGTACCAGTTTTAGCTTTATATCCTGGATTTACATGGTAAGTATTAGTATTCAATATTTCGGCAGTTTGGGTTTTAGTAAGAGTCCACTGCGGGCCTCCCTTACCTTCACGGCTATCCTCAATGCGACAACTCAAACCTTGCTCTGAAACTGACAGCCAAGTTTCTTGTTTAGATGTTTTAAATACAAGAATACTTTTGAGTTTTTCGTCAGCTTCATCATTGACAGCTTCATCTGGCTCGTTTTCAGATGGTTGTTCAGGTGGTTGTAGATATGTTTTATAGCCTAATACAGCCATGACTACTGCTGTTACCGCCGTAATTATCTGAGTGATCACTTGAACCCAATCAGTGAAGGTCATGTTGCAGAACATCCTTTCTCCATTTGGCAGCTAACGCCCTGTTAAGGGGCTGATAATTGTTGGCTAAAATGTGTAACGAAGCGAAACCGAGCCAACTGTTAGCTGTCCCACTTGAACAGCTTGTTAGCAATCAATTGCACTAATTTTCAGCATTTGTTCTTTCATACCATCGAAATAGCAAGGTTCAAACTTATACGAGTAGCCACCAGTGTTATGGTTACTAGGGTACCTCAAGTGCTGATCCATTAACTTAGGCTTAAACTTTTCCATGTGAGCCTTATTCAAATAAGCCTCACCTTGATTCAATTCACTTGGTTCATAATTGGAAAAGTCAAAAGGATGTTCAAGTTGATATTTTTCTTCAACAAAATATTTTTTGTATTCTACTTCAAGATCAGCAATAACATGGATATTTTTAGTTACGCCTTTCTTTGAAAGCATATGCTTATAAAAAAGTTCAACTGAGTGAAATAGCTGATATGCGATAGCATTTTCATATTCAGATGTGTTTTTTAATTCAGATTCAGCTGATACTTTCCCTATTTCAATATAAGCAAGTGCCATATTTAAAAACTGATGATTGGCATTTGACACTGCATCCTCCTTGATTGCTAACGCCCGCAGCAGGGGCCGAAAAACCAGAGCGAAGCGGCGGTTTTTTGGTCCCTCTGGCTGGCTTTGTTAAAGCTATTCTTCATAGCCTGTTACATGCCTATTTTTAATGTTTTCTGATGACTCACCAAATAAAGGCTCAAATGGCTTAAAGTCGACCTCAGGCGACTTTGCTAGCAAATCGAGTAGCTTCTGGTTTCCATTATTTGAGTAGGTCATGATCGACCCATATCTTTTTAAACGCTTTACCTGAATCTTCGTTTTTGCATATCCAGGGAACTCAGAAAGAAAGTCATCAAACTCGACGATTAAGTCATCCGTTAGTTTTATTAGCCTTTCTGTCAAATCAATTAGAATTACAACATTCGCTTGCCCAACAGCAGCTACTGTATCGTCGAGTGATAGGGTGGCATACGCTTTGTCACCGTGGTGCTTTAATAGCTGCTCTTTAAATTGCTGATTGATTCCGTTTCTTTGCTTCCAGAGCTTAAGGATATAGTTGTAATTGCTAACCATTGATCTAATGCGTGGTATCTGACTCCATTTGTGATAGCTCTCTCCATCTTCTTCGCTAGATGGCACCACAAATGAAAGATCTTGATAGCCTTCAGCTATCGGGCTTTCATGAAACAAAATGCTTGGTATCGCGGCTAATCGTTGGAGTGGGTTCTCATTTAGCTCACCGTGATAATTGCCTTTGATAGCTAGAAGAGTTGCCCGTGCTTCTTCAGCAGAAAGAATCCATTTATTCGCCGCATCCATCTTATCTTTTTCAATTTGAATGCCTTCTTGATGCCTGAGAGTTAGGTAGGCTATTCCTGCACCAAGAATGGAAGAAAAGAAAGCACTTGCAATTGGAAAGGCATAGTCTTTGAAATAATTAGGCTCTTGCCTTAATCCATCAATGGCATTTACAAGCAATGTTATTTCTTCGTGCACTAGATCTCCTTTTGGCTTTAACGCCGCCATAAGCGGTGAGTAATAGTTGGCTAAACTGTGTAGCGAAGCGAAACCGAGCCAACTGTTACGAATCCGACTTGATGGCCTTGTTAGGCACCACTATCTGAATTAACTTCAATACTACGACCAGTGTACACAGCAAAACTAACAACTATGAGAGTGAAACCACAAAGTACCTGATAGATAGATAAAAATTGAGCAAATCCATGTGTTGGTGAAATATCTCCATATCCCAGGGTCGTGATTGTAACGCCGCTAAAATAAAGAGCCTCAATATATGAAGTTATTTTGTCACCAAAATAAGATGGAGGTAGTAACATATAAATACTTGCAAAGTTTATAATAAGTTCAATATAGCTTTTCACTGCTAGCTGAATTCTTTCTCCATACTTCAGTTTGCTACGACTTTGCTCTCCATTTAATTTTTCTATTGCATCACGATAGAATGCATAAATTATTTCGTTTGCTCGGGATAATGGATAAAACCAAATGATAAACCCTGCAACCCAAATAAAAGGTTCTTCGAGCCCCTTTTTATATATCTGAGTTGGAGGGTAAAAATATAAACCAAGCGCAATTAATGTGGCTATTAACAAATAGATGATATTGAATTTCTTAATCAAAAGGCCAACATCTTGTTTAGAGTCCATACTTTTAGATTTTTTATAATCTGCAAAAAAGTAAGTTGGCGAAAGCAAAAACTCAACCACATAAATTATAAACTTCTTAATACTCACAACTTCTCCATTTTATTGGGTGCCTAACGCCCGCTTAAGCGGACTAAAATAGTGGGCTAAAATTTGTTGAGGAACGAAACATAGCCCGCTATTTTTGTTCCGTTTTGAAGCGCTTGTTAGGCATTGTTGATTTTTGAATGCAACTCCATGAACTTTTGCTCTATTTCCTTAAAGTAGCAACTTGATAAACTGAAGCTATAACCACCTGTTTTATTGTCACTTGGGTATCTTAAATGCTGATCCATTATTGATGTTTTGAAATTAGCCATATGGGCTTCCGCTAGTTCTTTTTCCCCAATGTTTTCAGGGATTGCTTCATAATTAGAAAAATCAAAAGGATGTTCAAAGTGAAAGTCTTCGGACGTATATAGTTCTGTATACTTGTCATAAAGATTCGTAACATCATGCCCCCAGCACTTACCTTCCTTATTCAAAATTGCGTATTTCAAATAAAGTTCAATTGCATGGAATAACTGATAAGCATTGGCATTCTGATAATCTTCAACGTCAGAGAATGGTGTAACTTTACCAATTGGGAACCACTTTGGAAGACGATCCCATATCCAATTTTTTTTTGATGTTATTTTTCCTATTTCTATATAACACATAGCCATATTGAAATATTGTTCATTAGGGTTCAATTGAGTTCTCCGAAGATGCCTAACATCTATGGACACCCCGATTTTTGCAAGCAAAATCAAGATCTAACAAGAAGCGTTTTGCAGCCATCTATTCGGATTTTTTATAAAGCAATCGATGCTTTTATCCCTGATGAACTCCGCTGACTTGGTTCTAATCATTTTGACGTTTTCAACGAAACGATGTTAGTCCCAGAATTTCCAAGTCACGGTCTTACCTATCTTGTCATCACTCTTTTTTACTAAGCAAAACTTGGTGTATCACTCTTTAAAATTTAGATTGTTTGAGCCTGATATTTTTGATCTCGTGCAAGTATCGCCCAAACAACTCTTACCAATTTGTTGGCTAATGCCACGATGACTTTATTTTTATGCATTCTGTTTAACAGGTTTGTAATCCACTCATAATAAGGCTTTCCCGGTTTAATATGTCTTATGACCGCCCTAGCACCATGAATAAACATTCGCCTTAAATACGAATCGCCTCGCTTACTAATGCCTAGTAATAGTGACTTCCCTCCGCTTGAGTATTGACTCGGTACCAAACCCAACCAAGCAGATAGTTGACGACCAGAATTAAATTCTCTCGCATCACCAATACTTGCCACTAACGCTGATGAGGTTAATCGACCAACACCTGGAATTTCTCTAATAGCCTGACATTGGCGACTTTCTTGGCTTGCTCTATCAATTTGTGTATCTAGGCCACCTAGGTATTTTTCTAAATCCATTAATCTAGATTGCATCGCCTTAATATGATTACACAACATCGTAGGCAGACAATCTTCTACTAAAGCAAAATCTTCTCTAAACCATATCTGTAAGCGAAACCTTCCTGCTGGGATACTGACACCAAATTCCTGCAAACTTGCCCTAATTCGATTAATTAAAGCCGTTCGGTCTCGTATAACACCATCTCGTTCTCGATGAAGTAAAAGCAAAGCTTGCTGCTCTTCACTTTTAACAGACACAAAACGCATATTTGGTCGGCTAACCGCTTCACAAATGGCTTCGGCATCTGCTGCATCATTCTTATTCGTTTTAACATAGGGCTTTACATATTGTGGAGGCATCAACTTCACAGTATGACCTAATTTCCTTATCTCTCTCGCCCAGTAATGGGAGCTACCGCACGCCTCCATTCCAATCAAACATGGCTCTATATTGCTTAAGAAACGAAGAAGTTGATTGCGGCGTAGCATTTTATTAAACAGTTTTTTTTCAGCTCGATTAAAAGCGCATATCTGAAAAACTGACTTGGCTAAATCAATACCAATTGCATGAATCGTATCCATGATGTTCTCTTTTTAAACTGACCTACTCAGTATAGAAGGGGGTGTCCATTTCATTATTTTAATAGTGCGCATGCGCGTTTAGACAATTTCAACATTTCGACAATACCTTTATAAGCAACTGAAAATTAAAGCTTTTATAAAGCTATTAACAAAATCCAAATCTGGAAAAATGAGCATGCGCGTTATTTCATTTATCCAAAGCGCGTTATTTTTGCTGAGGATATCCCTATCCATTGATACTAAAAGACTTTTTATTTTTCTTCCAGCGCAAACGCGCAATACTATGATTAGCTTTTAGGCAAAGCGCGCCAAAAATTGGCAACCCAAAAAACAAACTGTATATTCATACAGCTTACTGGCAATTATTCACAAGGAGTGTGTGATGTCATCCAGTCCGTTTCTTAATTTTATTCGACATGAGTTACGCCTTCGCGGCTATAGCTTAAAAACAGAAAAATCATACCTTTATTGGATCAAATATTTCATTCGATTTCATAAGCTACAACATCCTCAAAACATGGGCGCGGAAGAAGTAAGAGCGTTTTTATCGTTTCTGGCTGTTGAACACCATGTTGCTATTAATACCCAAAAGTCTGCGTTGAATGCTCTCGCCTTTTTGTACAACAAGTTACTGGATAAACCATTGGATGATTTAGGGTTCCAGCATGCTAAACAAGGTCGCCGCTTGCGGCGTCCTTCTTGCTTGATTTGTTATGTGACTTTTTCGCCGAGCTGTAAATGTACTTGAAGGACGTACATCGCCCGGTGCCGTACTCTAAAATAAGTTCATACTCCACATCAGATGCGTTACTGATAATCGCCGAAAACTCTATCATTTGAGATGAGCTACTCGAAGATATCAATGACTTTGATACTAATTCTGAAGACTTGTATACGGATAGTAGAGCATGTGAAAAAGGTTGATCTTGATACACAGGAACAGCCCCGGCACCAAACATGTCGCAGCCATCACAAAAGGAATCCTGACCAGAAACCAAATAAAATTCAATTTCTTTCGGGTCAGAAATGGTCCTAGGCCCAACAATACATGCATTTGAGCTTACAGAAATTAGAGCTATTAAAAGTAGACTTATTCTCATGGTGTTTTCACCTAACATCTATGGACGCACCGATTTTTGCAAGCAAAATCAAGATCTAACAAGAGTAGTTTTGCAGCCATCAATTCGGATTTTTTGTAAACCTTTTAAGCTTTATCTCTGATGCTATTCCAACGAATAAAAGCGCTGACTTGGTTCTAATCATTTTGGCGTTTTCTACGAAACGATGTTAGTTCCAGAATTTCCAAGTCACGGTCGTATCTACATTGTTATCACTCTTTGCTCGAACAGAAATCGGAATGTGCTTTATTTATTGGAATGTGAAGCTAAATCAGGCAGGTAATATCCTTTTCTTTTTATCTATACATCCCTTACGTTTAATTCATGTTAAAGCAGTATTTTGGGGTTTTCCAATAAGAATTACAATTTTTAAACTAGGATTCATTCCGTTGTTTGAAGTTCGCAATTGTCTGATTGCGCTGTGCTTATCAGACCTACACTTGGTGGTTTACTCTGAGTTTGTGTGAGGTTGCTGGACTAACCCCATCCTAGCCTTCCCCTTGAAAAGGGGAAGGAACAAGAGATTTGGTTTGGCTGAAATGCTTTTAAACGAAAAAAGAGGTAATGAGCAACTCAACTGTTGTCAGTTCGACGCGATCCGGATTGCGCGACCTTATGGTCTTCCTAAGTCAGTAACCGAAGACCTTTCTCCGACCATAATAACAGCTCAACACCTTACAATATTCAACCCTGTGCAGACATTGGCAACATCCGAAAGCAATGAGCCCTTATGATTCTGAAAAAGATTTTTTGCGTTCTTTTAAATAAAGAGTTTTGCATCGTTTGGCAAAAGTTACCCGCTCAGCAGAGCGGAAAAATGTTCTCCAACCAAAGCCAATCCGAGGAATCCAGAATAGCCTAAGGAACAGTGAATTTGAGGTTGCTGGACTAACCCCATCCTAACCTTCCCCTTGAAAAGGGGAAGGAACAAGAGATTTGGTTTGGCTGAAATGCTTTTAAACGAAAAAAGAGGTAATGAGCAACTCAACTGTTGTCAGTTCGACGCGATCCGGGATCCTGATTGCGCGAAAGGATTAAAGCGATTTTTTGGTTACTTTTGTGGCGCTACTCTTAAATTCAAAAAAAGAAGTTACCCGCTCAGCCTTTCCCGGAATTAAGAAACGGAAAAAAGCTCCTCAACCAAAGCCAATCAAAGGAACCCGAAATAATTCGGGTCAAGAATAAGCGGAATTTACTACAAATACCGCTCTTCTAAATGCTTTCTAAAATGCGCCGCATTGAGCGTCTCACCCGTGGCGCGTTTGACCAGTTCATCGGTGCTGTGCAGTGAGGCTTGTGACCAGATGTTGTCGCTGAGCCATTGGAAGATGGGGCTGAGGTCGCCGCTTTGAATGGCGGAGTTGATGTCTACCTTTTGCGCCATAACCGTTTTAAATTGCGCGGCATACATAGCGCCAAGTGTGTAGCTTGGGAAGTAGCCGAAGGCACCGTCTGTCCAATGGATGTCTTGCATGCAGCCATTTTTGTAATTGTCTTTGGTTGAAAGGCCCAGGCTGGCTTTCATCTTCTCGTCCCACAATGCGGGTACATCGGTGTGTTCGATGACGCCGTTGATGAGGTCTCGCTCTATTTCATAACGCAGTATCACGTGAGCAGGATAGGTAAGCTCGTCTGCGTCTACACGGATAAAACCTTTCTCTACTTGGGTGTAGATTTTGTAGAGGTTGTCTTCGGCAAATACGGGGTCTTGATGGGCGTTAAAAGCGTCGGCTGACAGTCGAGACAAGTGAGAGATAAACGGCTTGCTACGACCAATCTGCATTTCAAAAAACAGCGATTGAGACTCATGAATGCCCATAGAACGCGCTTCGCCAACGGGCAAGCCAGCAAAGGCTTTCGGTAAGCCTTGTTCGTAGCGGGCGTGGCCAGTTTCATGAACGATGCCCATCAAGGCTTGTACAAAGTCTTGCTCATCGTACCGTGTGGTAATGCGTACATCGGATGGCACGCCGCCACAAAATGGGTGAACGCTCTGGTCTAGTCGCCCACGCTCAAAGTCGAATTTCAGCAATTTCATGACTTCTAAGCCGAGGGCTTTTTGGGTCGCGGTGGAGAAAGTGCCAGATGGCATGATGATGGATTCAGATTGTTGCTTCTCCAATACAGTTTCAATCAGTTCTGGCAGCCAAGTTTTCACGTCACTAAATAAGGTGTTAAGCGATGCGCTTGTGGTGCCCGGTTCGAATTTATCGAGCATGGCATCATAAGGCGTTAGCCCGAGTACTTCGCCACGTATGTTTGCCTCTTCGCGAGACAAGGCGACCACGTCTTGCCAATTCTTCTCGAAGCCCGACCAATCGTTTTCTTGACGCTGGGCGCGCCACGCATGTTCACATTTCGAACCCGCTATGGATTGCGCTTGCACCAAGTCTTCTGGAAGGATGGTCGCTTGCTGCCACTGGCGTTTCATTTCACGTAGGCTGGCTTGTTGTTCAGTGTTTAAGGTTTCTTGCTCGGCGTAACCAAACCAGTCTTCTAGCTGAGGTTGCGTCGATAAGCGATGTATATGCACCGATAGCTCAGCCATGGCGTTGGAACGCGCTTCGCTACCGCCCGATGGCATGTTCGCGGCCGCATCCCATCCAAGCATAGCTTGAGCATGATGAAAGTGGCTGAGTGTTTGGTAGTGTGACGTTAACTTATCGTAATTTGACATGGTTTCGCTCTCTCGTTGCTCAAATGTCGTGACTGCTTTTGAATGCGTTTTAGTCTGTTTCTAAACTGATTTCTAATTTACTAATTAAATGCCATAACTCATTGGCAACGGGCCCTAGGACCTGCCCTTTTACTTTCATTACATAACTTCTTACTTCAATCTGTGTTTTGGTATCGGCAAGTTCGATGGGAACCAACTTGCCATTTTTAATATCGTCTTTCACCATAAAGTATGGCAAGCGTCCCCAGCCGATACCACTTAAACACAAGGTACGCTTACTGTAGAAATCATTCACGTACCATTTTCTTTGGCCTTTTTGCACATCTAATTCGACATTTTTAGTCAAACTCCCTGAGTCCTGCACAACAATCTGATATTCGTCTCTCAAATGAGAAGAATCGGTTAATTGTGGATGCCTTGCTAACATTTTAGGGGCCGCAACATTAATGATGCTTTGTGTGCATATGTGTTTCGTCACTAATTTAAAGCCCTCTAAAAAGCTGGCTTCCGATGCCGAGATAGCGAGCTCCGCTCTCTCATTCACTACGGCATCAATCCCGCCCGTGATGAATTCTTGCTTTAAAATAATCTGCGTTAGAGGAAACGCCTTTTGAATGCTATCAAAGATGGGCGCCAGCCTTTCTAAATCAAACATGGCATCCACCGCTATCACGACCTTTGCTTCGTAACCTGTTTTGAAGTGATTCGCCATTTGACTCAGCTGATCACCCTGATCGAGCACCAGCAGGGCTTTTTGATAGATCAGCTCTCCCTGTTGAGTGAGTTTTAACTTATACCCAGATCGATCCAACAATGAAATGCCAAGGGCCGATTCTAACTGCTGCAAGCCTTTACTGATGGCTGGTTGCGTTTTAAAAAGTCGATTACTAGCACCTTGTATTGACCCCTCTTGGATCACGGCTTTTAACATTTTTAATTGTTCTAATGTCATGAATGACTCTCCATTATTGTTCGATGGCAAGCGCGACGATGACCCGTAACGTCTCAAAACAGTATAACAATAAGTTATGATCTTAATGAAATACAATCAATTTTAATTAATTAGGCATTCTCTATACTAACCAAAATCAACTAACAAAGAGTAAAAGGTGACTTATGACTAAATTTAAAAAGTATGGATTATGGGCTGTTATGATACTAACCGCAGTCGGTTTTTTAGCGGGTGGTGCTGGCAAATTAATGGGTGTACCTATGATGCACAAGTCTTTTGAACTACTAGGGCTGCCTGTTGCTATGGGTTACTTTATTGGTGTCTGTGAAATCGCTGGTGCAATCGGCATCTTTATTAAACGTCTCAGCTCATTGGCCGCTGCGGGCTTGGCGATCATTATGGTGGGTGCGATGTACTTCCATCTTAATTTCGAGCCACAAGGCTTCCCATTTGCTGCTGCGCTGTTCATCTTCTCGATCATTATTTTCTTTGCTCACAAGAAAGACAGTATCTTATTTGCTAACAAGCAAAGCGATCAATTGTCTTAACAGCAGACCTTTCCTCAATAAAAGACGGTCTTATAGACCGTCTTTTATTGGCTAATCATCTTTAAATATCCCAACCTATGTAGGTGTTCTCATGACGGATATTAATCAACCCATTAAATTAATGCCTGTTTTATACGTACCTCATGGCGGTGGTCCTATGCCCCTTTTAGGCGAACCAGGACATAGGGATTTAATCGGTTTTTTAAAAAATATCTCTACCGAACTTCCAACACCCAAAGCCATTTTAATGATTAGTGGCCACTGGGAAAGTCACGTCGCGGCGATCTCTTCTTCACCCAACCCTCAAATGCTCTACGATTACATGGGGTTTCCAAAAGAGTGCTATCAGTACCAGTATTCGGCTGCAGGAAACCCACCTCTGGCTCAACAGATTGCAAGGTTACTCAACGAACACAAAATCGATTGTGTTTTGGATGAAAACCGTGGCTATGATCATGGTACTTTCGTACCACTAATGCTGATGTATCCGAAGGCCAATATTCCCGTTGTGCAATTGTCGCTATTGCGCTCTCTGGACCCTGCGAAACATATTGCATTAGGGCAAGCCATTGCCTCATTACGTGAACAAGGCGTCCTAATCCTTGGCTCAGGCATGTCATTCCACGAACGAGATGGCAGCTATGAACACAGCGCACAATTTGATGATTGGTTAACCGAAACATTGGTTCATACCCCGTCTCAAAAAGCGACGCAACGTTTAGTGAATTGGGCGTCTGCCCCAGCGGCACGAGATTGTCATCGAAGAGAAGATCATTTACTGCCAATGCATGTCTGTTTTGGGGCCGCGATGGACACAACCAAGCATGCTGAAAAAATTTATGCAGGGCTGTTATTTGGCAAGCGGATTGCGGGATTCTTGTGGCGTTAGTTGCTTTGTAGACAGGACGTTGACAGCATTCTCGTTGATCTAACGCATGACATAGATTTGTGAAACCAGATAAACCTGAGGACAGCATTATGAATGATCAAACGTCTCAGCAAAACAAGATTTGCAAGCACGAAGCCGGTGTCATTGTGCCCGTCATTAACCGTAATAAATGCGAAGGCAAAGCGGACTGTGAAGTAGTTTGCCCTAAAGACGTTTTCATTATGGATATATTGCCTAAGTCAGAGCGATCAACACTGTCTTTAGTCGGAAAATTAAAAGGCATGGTCCATGGTTGGCAACAAGCTTTTATGCCAAACATAGATGCTTGTGAAGGATGTGGATTATGTGTTTCCGCCTGCCCTGAAAACGCCATTACGCTTAAGAAACGCTAACCGAATAAAGCGTCGGTTAACTATTCCATAAAAAAAGCCGTTCAACTGAACGGCTTTTTAGTAAAGATGGCGTCTCAGCCGTTATTTGCAACCACAGCCAGTGTGATCGTCATGCGCATTTTGCCAATGCTTTAGTTTGCTGGTGCCGCCTATGCCTGGGTTAAAGCTGTTGGTTGGGTCATTCTGCTTGTAGAAATCACGTAATGATTGCTTGGCAATGTATTCATGACCCACGTTATGCTCGGCTGGGTATTCGGCACCACGGGCATCGTAGCTGGACAAGATCTGCTGTTTCACCGCTTTTCCGTCAACGCCTTTTTTCATTATGTAGTTTTGGTGCATGACGTGACAGAAGAAGTGACCGTAATACATTTTCACGGCAATCTTATCGTCGATTTCCGGTGGTAAGACTTCAAACCAATCTTCTTCATTACGAGGAAAAGCCACATCAATGGTCATGATGGAACCTAGGTCTTTACCATTCATAATGTGGTAACGTGTCAAAGCACCACCGGTTACGAAACGATGCAAGATCGCTTGATCTGCTTCCCGCTCAGTACATTCGAAGTAGTCGCCTTCGTTGTTTTTGAAGAATTCCTGCAAGTAAGCTTGCGCTTCGTCTACCCCAGCGTTTGCGGTTTCTACGATCCAATGGTGCTCGTATTTTTCGCGGAAATCTTCCATACGCTTAGGTAAGTGATTTGGCCAGATCTGACTCATGTACTGCATGATACGGTCAGAAAGCTTACTGGGTAGAAATTTAAATTTACCGGCCCAACGATCCACAGTGCGTTTGATCGCAAACATTTTCGGAATGTACTTGGTGCCCAATTTGTCGATCACCAAATAACTGTCTTTACCGTATTTTTTACTGATGTCATAACTGCTGCTGTGCAGGTATTCACCAGACACAGGCAAGTTATCAAAGGTCGACAACATGTCACGGCGCATTTTTTCCATTACGGCTGGATCATTGGTGCCTATGTAAAACACACTATGTTTTTCTGGGATTGGGAAGGTATCAATACGCACCGCGAATACGGCCAATTTACCCGCACAACCAGATGACTCATATAAACGGCGCTTATCAGCATTAAAACGTGACGGCGTGTCTGCGTCTACATCACGAATACGCTCATGGTATTCATTGTCTGAGGCGCGCTTGTCAGGAAATTGGACGTCGGCTTCTTGGTACGTTTTGTTCTCAAGGCTGGACAAGATTTCTTCCGGTTCTGTCCCCAATTCAATGCCAAGATTATTGACCAGTTGCAGCTCGCCCTCTTCTGTTACTTGTGCGAAGAGAGACAATTCAGTGTAAGCAGGACCACGTTGTACCAAGGCACCACCCGAGTTGTTACAGATGCCACCCACAATGGACGCACCAATACAAGAAGAACCAATAACAGAATGCGGCTCACGACCATAAGGTTTGAGAGTGTCTTCTAGACCAAACAAGGTGCTGCCCGCAAAACCAATGATTTGCTTACCCTGATCGATTAACTGAATGTCGTCGATGCGCATGGTGCTGATAATGACAATCGGGCGATCGTAATCGTTGCCGCTTGGTGTTGAGCCGCCGGTTAAGCCGGTATTGGCGGCTTGCATGATGACAATCACATCGGCTTTGACACAGGCTTGCAGTACTTTCCAGATTTCTACCAGCGAGCCAGGTCGTACCACTGCATAAGCTTTACCACTGCCTAAGCGCATACCTTGGCAATAAGGTTGCTTTTTGTCTTCATCCGTTAAGGTATACTGGCTTCCCACAATGGCCTTCAATTCTGCGGCCAGGTCTAAGCTGAAACTGGTTTTTGTCATCTTTTTGTACTTCGCAACGAGTTGAATGAGGGCGGTTAGTATACCCAACTCCCCCCCCTATAAAAACTGCTGAGGGGGATTTATTGATCGAGCGCAATATCTGGCCCGTTTTTTTAAAAGCTATTCGAATTTTCTTATGCCAATTCCGTCTTGGGATTTTTGATCTTTAGCCCTTTTGTGGTTTGTGTTTGCCCATACAAACTTTTAGTATGCATGTATTCATTTTAGGAGCAGAATTGTGATTGATTTAGACAAAGCCAATGCCGAACTCGAAGGCGCTACGCCACAAGCCATCATTGAATGGGCAATGAAAAACGCGCAAAAACCAATTGTGACGACCAACTTTGGCCCTCACGAAGCGGTTATTTTGCACATGGCAAAGCAAGTGAAAGCGGACATTCCGGTTATCTGGATCGATTCTGGCTACAACGTGCGTGATACTTACAAGGTCGCGGAAGACATCATCGGTAAATTAGAGCTGAACTTAGAAGTGTACACACCAAAAGTCAGTGCGGCACGTCGTGATGCGGCATTGGGTGGTATTCCTAGTGTCGATGACGAAGCCCATGTTGAGTTTACTGAGCAATTCAAATTGGAGCCGTTCCGCCGCGCCATGGCAGAACAGGCCCCAGACATCTGGCTAACCGCAGTACGCAGTGAGCAAACCGAGTTCCGTAAAGACATGAAGGTCATTGAAATGGGCCCGAATGGCGTCATCAAGGTGGCGCCTGTTTTACATTGGAAAGAAGCAGACATGCAAGCGTATCTCGCAGAGCACGACTTACCAACGCCTGATCACTACTTTGATCCGACCAAAGCGCAAGCGGGTCGTGAATGTGGATTGCATACTAAACTGTAAACCCATGTCAAACGCCGTTAAAAAGGGAAGCTTGATGCTTCCCTTTTTGGGTTTGCTGTTTTCTAGCCAGTAAATAATCACACTGAGGTTTATCCGCCCAACACAACGGTGCGTTTATCATTTAAAAACACGCGTTTCTCAACATGGTATTTCACTGCGTGAAACAAGGTCACTCTTTCGATGTCTTGGCCTTTGGCGATCAAATCTTCCGGATAATGGGCATGGTTCACGGTTTGAATGCCTTGCGAAATGATCGGCCCTTCGTCCAAGTCATTGTTCACATAGTGAGCAGTCGCACCGACCATTTTCACGCCCTTCTCCCACGCTTGGTGATAAGGACGTGCGCCTTTAAAACCGGGCAATAATGAGTGGTGAATATTGATCGCTCGACCATCTAGGTACTCACACATACTGGGTGATAAAACCTGCATGTAACGCGCCAGTACCACCAGTTCTGTTTCATATTGTTCGACCAGTTCACGCACTTTGGCTTCTTGTTCCAACTTGGTTTCATGAGTAATCGGCAAGTGGTAATAAGGAATGCCGTGCCATTTGGCTAAGTCTTCCAAATCAGGGTGGTTAGAAATGATCACCGTCACATCGATGTTTAATTGACCAGTACGAAAACGATACAACAAGTCGTTCAAACAATGATCGTATTTCGACACCATGATGGCCACTTTGGGCTTGTGATCAGGCGCCGTCAACGCCCATTCCATATTGAATTGCGCGGCACGCTGAGCAAACTCTTCCGCAAACGCTTGCTCGCTAAAGTTCTCCTGCGGTGGCAAAAACTCAATACGAATAAAAAAACGACCTGACTCTCTATCATCAAAGGAATGAATTTCATCAATGTAGTTTCCAGCTTCCGCCATGTACCGTGTGACCACATCCACCGTGCCGATAATACTCGGGCAACTGGCCGTAAAGATCCAAGGGGCTACGTTTGTTTTCATCACAAAGTCTCTTTTAATTGGGTAAAGCGATGAGCTTTTCAAAGGACAGTCCAAAAAGCCCATCACCACACCATTAGGTGTCTTGAGGAGTTAGCAAGGCAGTAAAGCAAATCCTTAACCCATAACGGTTAAGCCATACTCTTTGCTGGCATCTTGTAGCCACAACCAGAGGTAGTCGGCAAAGCTGCGCCTCACCACCAGCTGGTAAGTTTGCTCTGAAGTACGACAAATGGTCGCGCCACTTTTCGCAAAAATGCTGGAGACAACTTTGCCAACCGGAAATTCACTGTCATGGAAATCAATTGGCGTGGACTTTTTCAATACCTTCACCACGTCATTGCCGGATAACTCAAAGACCGTCATACCGCCGCTCACGTTCACTAACGAAACATGACCACTGACCTCGGCAAAGAAACGCGACTCCAGCTCAAAGGCTTTGTCTTGTGGTACTTGCAATAACCACTCGTCAGGGGAAATCCACATGACGGTCAATTCACCATTAGCAGAAGTGATCGAGGTCAATGGATTACTTGGTAAAGCAACACCTAATATCCCTTCAATGCTGGCCGCTTGTTCTGCATTGGGCGTACAACGCAAGGTCAATAAACCCAATGACAATTCTCGAAACACCACCCCTCCTTGGGAGCCGCTATGTTCCGCAATTTTCGTCAATTCCACGTGATGCAAAGGGCTTTCAAATGGCACATTCGCGTCGGGCAATTGATTCATTACCAACTTGATTGGCGGCTGCTCAAGCGTTTCTTGATTGGTCTCAGACATGCTGACGCTCCCCTTTTGGATCTAAGAATACAGGTTGGCAAATCTCGGCTTCGACCACTCGGCCATCCGCCAATGGGTAATAGACTTTTTCACCGATTTTATCGTGACCACCTTTAACAAAGCCCATGGCAATCGAACGACCTAAACAGGCACTCCAATAACTGGACGTCACATGCCCGACCATTGGCATAGGAATCGGCGCTTTCGGATCAAACACCCCTTGCGCACCTTCTGGCAATACAACATTTGGATCAATGGTTTTCAAACCCACCAGCTGTTTACGGTCAGCACGAACACAATCTTCACGCTGCATGCCTCGTTTACCAATGAAGCTAAAAGGTTTCTTCATGGCCACCGCCCACGGCATGCCCAAATCAAATGGGTGCACTGAACCATCGGTATCTTGACCGGCAATAATAAAGCCTTTCTCAGCACGCAAAATGTGCATGGTTTCGGTGCCGTATGGCGTCAGGTTGAACTCTTCACCTGCTTCAAATAAGGCATTCCATACGTGCATGCCATAGTTGGCTTGTACGTTAATCTCGAAAGACAATTCGCCCGTGAAAGAGATACGGAAGACACGGGCAGGCACGCCAGCCACCGTCATTGGTTTCCAGTCCATGTAGGCAAAATGGTCTTTTGAGACATCGTAATCCGTCAATTTTTCCAACAATTTACGGCTATTCGGACCCGAGATGGTCATGGTGGACCAATGGTCTGTCACCGAGGTGAAGTAGACCTCCATTTCTGGCCATTCGGTTTGGTGATATAACTCCAACCATTCCAACACATGAGCCGCGCCACCTGTAGTGGTGGTCATGAGGAAATGATGTTCGCCTAGGCAAGAAGTCACCCCATCGTCAAACACCATGCCGTCTTCGCCACACATCAAGCCATAACGACATTTGCCAACGGCCAGTTTTGCCCAAGCATTGGTGTACACTCGACCGAGGAATTCACGGGCATCTTTGCCTTGAATGTCAATTTTACCTAGCGTCGACGCATCTAAAATGCCCACGGATTCTCGTGTTGCTAGACACTCTCGGTTCAAGGCTTGTTGCATGGTTTCATTGTCTTTCGGGAAGTACCAAGGACGTTTCCACTGCCCCACATCCTCAAACTTTGCTCCCCGCGCCACATGCCAAGCATGCATGGCCGTGAAACGTTTAGGATCAAATAATTCACCACAGTCACGACCCGCAATGGCACCAAAAGTCACTGGCGTGTAGTTAGGACGGAAAATCGTTGTGCCGGTTTCTGGAATGCTTTTTTGCAAAGCCTTGGCGGCAATCGCCATGCCGTTAATGTTACCCAATTTGCCTTGGTCCGTACCAAACCCCATGGCGGTGTAACGCTTCACATGCTCGATGGATTCAAACCCTTCACGACACGCTAATTCAATGCCGGCCGCCGTCACGTCGTTTTGATAATCCACAAACTGTTTAGGCGCTTTGGAAGTCGGTTTATTGTGTGGAATGTGAAACAAAGCCATGGCTTTGCCTTGTGTCACGTCTTCCGTTGTTGGCACGCTACTGTCGGTGGCTTCTAACCCTAAGTGCGCTAGGGCATCCGCCCCCGCCTGCAAACCTTGTGATAGCGCCGCGTGAGTCGTAAACACTCCATTAATCGCCCCCGCAGTAAGTTGTTTCTGTACTGTTGGCCCTGGTAAGAAGCCTATCGCTTCGTCATCCCACACAGGACGCGCCCCCGTGTGGCAAGACAAATGAATCACCGGACTCCAACCACCTGAGCTGGCGACCGTATCGGCTTTGAGTTTGGCGATGGCGCCAGTGACTTTATCACCCACGTCATTTAAAGGGGCTACCGAAACGCCAGTCACTCGCTTCGAACCTTGCACTTCAATCACGCCTGAGCCGACCATGATGCTGATACCGCGCTCACGAGCCGCATCAATCAAACTGCCCTGTGGATTTTTACGTGCATCGACAATCGCCACCACATGTCGACCCGCATCATGCCAATCAATCGCCGTTTGGTAAGCGCCGTCGTTTGAGGTCATCAGCACCAATTCGTTACCCGGTACCACGCTAAAACGATTAATGTAAGTCGACACCGCACTGGCTTGCATGCAACCCGGTACATCGTTATTGCCAAATACCAATGGACGTTCGTGTGCGCCTGTGGCTAACACCACCCATTTAGCACGCACTCTGTGAAGACGCTGTGCCACCGCGCCATTCGGAGCACGATCGGCAAATTGGTCAGTACAATGCTGCTGAATGGTCAGGAAATTATGGTCGTGATATCCATTTACTTGCGAGTTTGGCAACATCATCACATCGTCAAACTGATTTAACTCTGCAACGACTTCCGCGACCCAGTCCATTGCTGGTTTGCCATCAATGGTTTCTTTACTACTTAATAAGCTACCGCCGAATTCATTTTGTTCATCAGCAAGGATGACGCGAGCGCCACCACGAGCCGCACTTAGTGCCGCCATTAAACCCGCAGGTCCAGCGCCCACAATCAAGACATCTGTGTGTTGGTTCATCTTGTCGTAGCGATCGACGTCTTTTTCTTTCGAAGCACGCCCTAACCCTGCGGCTTTACGGATGTAAGATTCGTAGGTTGGCCACATGGATTGTGGGAACATAAAGGTTTTGTAGTAAAACCCTGGTGGCATCATTTTCCCACCAAGCTTACCCACCAAACCCATAAAGTCCGTTTCCACACTTGGCCAACCATTGGTGGAGGCAGCAACTAAGCCTTGATAAAGAGATTGTTGCGTGGCACGCACATTGGGAATTTGCGTGGCTTCTGTTGCCCCTAGCTGTACCACCGCGTTTGGCTCTTCAGCACCAGCAGCCACAAAGCCACGCGGACGACTGTATTTAAAACTGCGACCAATCACATCGATGCCATTGGCAATCAAGGCGGATGCCAAGGTATCACCGGCATAACCTTGGTAAGAGTCACCGTTAAAGGTGAAGGTTAATGGTTTGCTGCGATCAATGCGGCCGCCATCTTGAAGACGATTTTTCTGAGACATCACCAGACTCCTTTACTCAGCCACAACCGATGGCATTTCGCCAAGCTTGTATACTTCTAAAATTTCATACGTTTGTGTGTTACGCGTAATATTAAAAAACTTGCGACAACCCGCAGCATGCACCCAAAGTTCATGATGAATACCACGCGGGTTTGTGCGGAAATATAAAAACTCACCCCACTCTTCATCACGGCAAGCGTCTGGATCTAATGGACGAGCAATGTGCGCTTCGCCTTTGGCGTGAAACTCTTCTTCTTCACGATATTCACCACAATGCGGGCAAAAAATATGGAACATACTCTTTCTCCAAACTCTAACTTAGCCCAATTAATGCGCCACACCAGCGGCACCGTGTTCATCCACCAGCGCGCCGTTATGAAAACGAAACATCGAAAACGGCTTGGCTAACTCATGCATCTCCCCTTTCGCTAACGACGCCGCAAACACATGACCAGAACCCGGTGTCGCTTTAAAGCCACCGGTTCCCCAGCCACAGTTAAAGAACAGGTTTTTCACTGGCGTTTCACTGATGATAGGACAAGCATCTGGACAGGTATCCACAATACCCCCCCATTGACGGTTCATGCGTACTCGACTGAACACAGGGAACATTTCTACTATGGCTTGAATAGTGTGTTCGATGGTGGGGAAGGAGCCCCGTTGGCCATAACCGTTGTACCCATCAATCCCTGCACCGATGACCAAGTCCCCTTTGTCCGATTGACTGGCGTAACCGTGTACATGATTCGACATCACCACAGTATCCAAAATTGGTTTAATCGGCTCAGACACCAAAGCTTGCAGCGGATGAGACTCTAATGGCAATTTGAAGCCGGCCATTTTGGCTAGCACACTGGAATTCCCAGCCACCACACAACCGACGCGGTCCGCACGAATTTCACCGTAACGAGCAGTTTTAACACCGACTACAGAGCCGTCCTCAATAATCAGGTCCTCTACTTCGGTTTGCTGAATTAAGTCCACTCCATGCGCGTCAGCACCACGGGCATAGCCCCAAGCGACCGCATCATGCCGAGCCACACCCGCACGTGGTTGCCATGATGCGCCCATCACGGGGTAACGAGCGTATTCGGAGCAATCTAATACTGGCACGATTTCTTGAACTTGTTTGGCGTCTAGCACTTCACCGTCGATGCCATTCAAACGGTTGGCGTTCACACGGCGCTCAATGTCACGCATGTCTTGTAAGGTATGACCTAAATTCATACAGCCACGTTGTGAAAACATGACGTTATAGTTGAGTTCTTGCGACAAGCCTTCCCATAATTGCATGGCATGTTCATACAAGTACGCGGCTTCGTCCCAAAGATAATTGGAACGTACTATGGTGGTGTTACGGGCGGTGTTCCCCCCCCCTAAAAAGCCTTTTTCAATCACCGCGACATTAGTGACACCGAATTCTTTGGCTAGGTAATAGGCCGTCGCCAAACCATGACCGCCACCACCCACAATGATGACATCGTATTTCTTTTTCGGGGTTGGGTTACGCCACACCCGCTGCCAGTTCTCATGATGAGTCAAGCTGTGCTTTAACAACCCAAAGCCTGAATAATGCTGCATCAAATCCGCTCCTTACAAAAACAGTAAAACACTGTCATGGGTGGTACAAAATAATTGGCCTATCACTGTTCTGATCAGGCCTTGGCCTACCGCAGATAAAATAGCGCCTAGGATTCGACCTGATAATAGAATCAAAGAAGAGGATTCTTATGCTTGGAAGCGTCCGAGGCATGACAAATTACGACACACCTAAAAGCCTGTCGTAATTTGAACTAGGTGGATAAGACATATTCAGTAGGAATATAGCGACGAATGTGACTGATCAGTCAGATTTCATGGACCCCATTAACCAATCCGTAAACAGTGTAACCCTTTGATCTTGTGCCAGTGAATGAAGGGTTAATACCGCGTACTCATAGCCTGTCGGTTGCAATCCCATCGGGCTAATCAGGCGCTCAGCTTTCAAGTCATCAGACACTAAAGGCGTTGAACCAATTGCCATACCAAGGTGATCTTGCGCGGCCTGCAGAGTGTAAAAGAAGTGATCATAATATTGTTCATTGCGCGCCTGCCAAGTGTGATCCTTTTGTGTCGAAAGCCAATCATGCCAAGCTTGAGGACGCGTTCTACTGTGCAGCCAATTCGCCTGATTGAGATTTTGCTGAATCTGCTCAAGCCAGTACTCTTCACTGCAAACCGGCCCGGCGAACTCAGCACACAACTTGGTAACCTGATAATCTCCCTTGACGCTAAAATCCACACGTCGAATGGCGAGATCACACCCTGATTCTAATAAATCAATTGGCCCGCCCGACATGCGCAGATCAATGTGTAACTCTGGGCAGATGCTTTTAAATTGTCCCAAGCGCGGCATTAGCCAGCGCATCGCCAAACTGGGCTCACAAGACACCACTAAAAAAGGCGAATCAATATCGTGACGATGAATCTCTTCCACTGTTTCCGTTAATGCATCCAAGGTTTGACGACTGGTTTTCCACAAACGCTGCCCTGCTAAGGTTAAATACACTCTGCGATTCTGGCGCTTAAATAATGCCACGCCGATACGCTCCTCTATTTGCGCAACAGCGCGACTGATCGCACCGTGTGTAAGGTGCAATTCTTCTGCGGCTTTGGTGAAGCTCTGCAATCTAGCGGCCGCTTCAAAAGCAAGCAGAGCGTTCAAAGGCGGCAAGCGACCATATCTGTGATTTTTACTCACAATATTCACCATTATTTTTCGTTTTTATTGATCAAACCAATATTTCATAATCCTATTATTCACACAAACGAGAGAAATAGCATGCCTTCTATAAATCATTTTGAACTTTATTCCGTCATAGTGATTACGCTACTGGCGGTCATGAGCCCCGGACCAGACTTTGCCATGGTGTCTAAACTGTCCCTGTTACACGGAAGGCGTGCAGGCGTGCTATGTGCGCTGGGAATTGGCCTGGCGATCAGCGTCCACATTACTTATACCCTGCTAGGGCTTGGCATTGTGTTCGCCAATAATGTTTGGGCATTACAACTACTGCGCTGGCTGGGTGCCATGTATCTAATCTGGCTGGGCGCATCGGCTTTGTGGCCAGACATCAAAGCTCATATTGTCAAACAGCCTCCGACATCAACACCTTGCTCAGAAACCGCGGCAATATCAAACTCGCATTCTGCCTTTTGGTCTGGGTTTGCATGCAATGCCTTCAATCCAAAAACCATGCTATTTATCGTCTCTTTGTTTAGCCAAGTGATTTCGACTGAGACATCCTTACTTATGGAATTGAGTTACGGAGCGTACATTGCTCTTGTCCATTTTCTCTGGTTTGCGATAGTGGCCACGTTATTAACAACGGCTAAAGTTCAACAAAAAAGCGCTGCCTTCAAAGATTGGATCGAGCGAGTCGCTGGCGTGTTATTAATGGGACTTGGCATTAAATTATTGATGAACCATTAACCCGATGAGTACATCCCATTGAGCATAGGACACTGAGCATGGATGCTAATAAAGCTCTGGTGAAACAAGTGACTGAAATAAACACCAACCAGTATTATATATAGGACCAGGTTAATACGACCTTTAGGAAAGGCTATGCTCTCAACATTGACCATTCAGACTTTCTAACAAACATAGAAATATGTATTAAAAAATAAAGATTAAAAAATCTTTTCTGAGAAATCGAAAGCTCTTTGGAATATACATTAGGACAGATAAAACAAAACATGACATATCTTGGTGCATTTATGGTCAATAAAAAAATATTAACTGACCAAAAAGAAACGCCAATACCCTATTTCAAAAACGAAGATTCGTTTGCATTTATTTAAAAACACCTTATTAAACATGCGCCTATATTATTGAACGACGAAACCTCCTTTCATATTCTGTTCCTGTATTTTTATTTGGCACTTCTTTTGCTTTGATATTAGCTGTATCAAGTCTGTATGTTGACCAATGGCGGTCAAGGTATTCTAAGGCAACGTCGCCCGCTACTGTCCGATCAGTAGCACCCAATCAGGTTCTTTTATAAGAAATCTGTTAAGGGTTGGCGTGCCCTCCTTCTTATCAGCTTCCTCTTTTAAAACGCATCTCTTGGGTCTGTTTTGTGTCCTGCTGTTGTCTGATTAACCAGATCAACGCTACTCGAAACAAGGGTGATTTCTTTTAACCGTCAGACGGACTTGAGCCGTGTCACCTACTCAATCATCGTCCTCTTTAACGGGAGGCTGAAATCAATGAAAAGGGAAGCAGATGAAAAAAATTGATGTCACAGAAGCCATTTTCGAGATCAAGAAAGCCAGAGGCTTAAGCTGGGAAGCCATTGCTCACGCTGTAGGGAAGAGTGATGTTTGGACCACATCCGCCTGTTTAGGCATGAACAGTTGCCCAGAAGATGTGGCCGATAAGTTAGTGGATTTTTTGAACCTACCCAAAGAAGCCAAATCAGTATTAATGGAATACCCAACGAAAACATGGCAAGAAGCCATCCCTCAGGATCCGCTGATTTATCGCCTTTATGAAATTGTCGGTGTGTACGGTCCGACCTTAAAAGAAGTCATTCAGGAAAAATTTGGCGATGGCATTATGAGCGCAATTGATTTCTCTATGGACATTGAAAAAGAAGAAAATCCGAAAGGAGATCGTGTGGTTCTGACATTAAACGGAAAGTTCTTACCTTATGCCTCTTGGTGATCTCGAATCAAGCTAAACGCATACATCTAACAACCATCTTTAAACGGAGAAACGAATTATGGCTTATATAGAACCCAGTGAATTTGTAACCAAAATGGTCGATGCCGGTGAACAAAAAGCTTACATGTCGACCAAAGATACGCTCGTTCGTGCTTTTATGGCAGGGGCAATTTTAGGGCTCGCGGCCGTATTTGCGATTACCGTTGCCACGAAAACGGGGAGCCCATTAGTGGGGGCATTATTGTTTCCTGTTGGTTTCATCATGCTGTACTTAATGAAGTTCGACTTATTGACAGGGGTATTTACTCTGGTTCCCTTAGCCCTGTTTGATAAACGACCAGGGGTAACGCCAGGAGCGGTATTACGAAATTGGGGACTGGTGTTTATCGGCAACTTTGCTGGCGCGTTAACCACCGCCTTTATGATGTCCTTCATTTTGACTTATGGATACTCTACTGACGGTGGTGCCATTGCTGCTAAAGTCAGTACCATTGGCGAATCTCGTACACTAGGCTACCAGTCTCATGGGGCGTCTGGTTGGTTCACGATTTTCATACGTGGCATGTTGTGTAATTGGATGGTTTCTATGGGCGTTGTCGGTGCCATGATCTCAACGTCTGCTGGGGCAAAAATGGCGGCCATGTGGATGCCTGTCATGCTGTTTTTTTATATGGGCTTCGAGCATTCAATCGTCAACATGTTCTTATTCCCATTCTCGATGATTATGGGTGGCGAGTTCACCTTCGTTGATTACCTTGTTTGGAATGAAATCCCGACTGTACTTGGAAATTTAGCAGGCGGTCTTTTATTAGTCGGGTTACCTTTGTATATTACTCATGTAAGGACATCGGCATCACGTAAATTGGCTTAATCTTTCTGAGTCGGACGACTCCGAAGACGTAAGGTCTTCGGAGTATCAGGTTTCTTTACCTGTTTTAAAAGGACGTAAGGAGTAAGGTATGAAACCTCTGACAGTAAGTATAGGTAGTGCAACGTGTGCTGGCATGAAAACCATAAACCAAGATGCACTTGGCCACTGGATGCCACAAACGCCAAGACTGCAAAGTAAAGGAATTGCTCTGGCCATTGCTGATGGCATTAGTAGCAGTGAGGTTAGCCAACTCGCCAGTGAAACGGCCATTACTCAATTCTTAGAAGATTATTACCGAACATCCGATACTTGGTCGGTGAAAATGTCGGCCGAAAACGTCATCAAATCCATCAATGCTAACTTATACTCGCAAAGTCAAAATGAACCAGACCGTTTCAATAAAGACAAAGGTTATGTGTGTACCTTTAGTGCCATTATTTTACGTTCCAATAGCGCCCATCTGTTTCACCTAGGCGATAGCCGAATCTATCAATTAAGAGACGAGACACTTGATCAGCTAACGACAGACCATCGTCATGTAGTGTCTTCTCAGGAAAGTTATTTGTCTCGTGCCTTGGGCATTAACCCAATTTTAGAATTGGATTATCAAGCTCAGTCTATCGCAATAGACGATGTCTTTATCTTGGCGACAGATGGGGTCTATGAACATATTGAAGCCGATCAGTTCCATCAGGTGATTGCATCGGCAGACAGCTTAGACAAGGCAGCTGAGCATCTGATTAACCTCGCCTTGCAGAACGGCAGTCAAGACAATCTAAGTGTTCAGATAGTACGCATTGATCAAATGCCCAGCCATCAAACAGACGACAATGACTTTAACCTTCGAGAGCTGCCTTTTCCTCCACCATTAAGGGAAAGAATGCGATTTGATGGTTATGAAATTTTTCGTCCTATTCAGATCAGTAGTCGCAGCCATGTCTTTTTAGTTTATGACCTAGAGCGCCACGAGAAATTGGTAATGAAAACGCCCTCTATGGAATTACAAGATGACACAACCTTCCGTGAAACCTTTATGCTAGAAGAGTGGATTGCCAAGCGCATTGATCATCCTAACGTGGCTAAAATAAAAGAAACAACACGAGGGCGAAGCTACCTCTATCTACTGATGGAATACATTGAAGGTAAGTCTCTCGAACAGTGGATGAGAGACCACCCAACACCGTCATTAGAACAAGTTCGTTACATCATTGAGCAGATAGCCAACGGGTTACAAGCCTTTCACCGTAAAGCCATGATCCATCAAGATATTCGCCCAGCAAACATCATGATTGACGATCACGATAGAATAAAAATCATCGACTTTGGTTCCACCCAAGTCGCTGGCGTCAGTCACCTTTTAGACACCAATGTTCTTCGCGGCACGCTGCGCTACTCCGCCCCCGAGTACTTTTTAGGGCATTCAGGTACCGAACGCTCTGATATCTATGCGCTAGGGGTCATTGCTTATCAAATGCTATCTGCCAATCATTTTCCTTACAGCCGTAAAATCACTGAAGCGAGAAGCATATCGGCGCAACGAAAATTGACCTATCGCAGCCTCATTACGGATCAATCAGAAGTGCCTGTCTGGGTGGATGACGCGTTGCAAAAAGCATTGCACATTGACCCTGCAAAGCGCTATGACGAAGTGTCCGAATTCATTTACGATCTACACCATCCAAATCCAGCGTTCTTAAAGCGAACGCAACGTCCTATCCTACAACGTAATCCCATTATGTTCTGGCAAGGCATGTCGTTTCTATTGGTCATGGTGATTGTTTGTATGATATTAGACAATCAATCTTAGCTTCTACTATGGTGAGGTTAAGCACCTAATAAAGGACGGTGCTTTAACTGATGATATTGCAAAGCCATGGCAATACAGCCTCGCAATTCAACTAAAGGCATAGGGTCTGATAATGGCAGTTGAATTTCTCTCTTGCCTACAAAGGTGAGACGATCAGCATATAGCTCTTTATAGGTTTCCATCAGCTGAGTTTGGCAATGAACAAAGAGAGACACCTGATTAGGCTGTTTGGCTTTCCAGTCCATTCGTATGGGACTGCCAATGTTAGAACAATAGCTGGCTTCCCCCCATTTCAACGCCTCAGTGATGGTACCGAGTTCTAATTCCTCTGCCATCTCAAAAATCAAACTGCGGATGTCGTACAACCTTTGTCGTGCAGCCGCTGGGTATGCGTCAAACTTGTTTTTAATGTCTGATTGCATCGGAATCTCCTGATAAATTAGAGTCCATACTAAACACATTATGTACAACTCACCTGACTATAACACACAAGCTTAATGTGAATAGTTCTTGATTAGACAATTAATGTTATGTTATAACAAAACAATACTAACTTAATCAGGAGACTCTCATGCGCAAAAATATACACCCAGATTATCGAACCGTAATCTTTCACGACACCAGTGCTGACACGTATTTCTTGATCGGCTCGACCATCAGCACAAGTCAGACCATCGACTGGAACGACGGTAAAACCTATCCGTATCACTCCATTGATGTGTCTTCCGCTTCGCATCCGTTTTACACAGGTCAACAACGCTCTGCTCAATTGGAAGGTCGTGTGCATAACTTTAAGCGCCGTTTTGGCGATCGTACGTTGAAAGGAAGCAAATAGATGCAGGTTTTATCTTCTTTAAAAAGTGCTAAGAAGCGCCACCCGAATTGCCAAGTGGTGAAACGTCGCGGACGTGTCTTTGTGATCTGTAAAGACAATCCAAGATTTAAAGCGGTGCAAGGCAAAGGCGGGAAACGCAAGTAAACTCAGAATAAGCCGGTGAGAAGACTCACTGGCTTTTTTAATGACTGGGAATTAACGCCAATAAATCGGTCACACCAGTATCCAAGCCAGCTTGGCTAAACAAGGTGGTTAACTGTCCTCGGTGATGGGTTTGATGGTTAAAAAAGTGCAGTAATAATAAACCAAACGCTTTACTGGCTTGCTGCCCTTTCATGTTGCGATAGGTCAGAGGGCGATTTAATGCATCGTCAGATAACTCGTCGATCAAGCTTATAATGAGTTCGTCTAACTTTTGGCGTGCTTGCTGACAGGTGTGTAGGTCAGTAAAGAGCGATTCATCCAATGTCGCTGGTGGCGGGAAAACGTGAACCCCTTGCAGAACCTGCTTAGCCTCAGGATGGTTAGCGAAACGTTTCAGCCAGATGATGTCGCCCACCACATTGTGATTTAACGTGCCTAATATTGAGGTAAAAAAAGCACCTCTATCCTGCTTGAGTTGTTGCTCGTTCAGCTGCGCGGCGGCACGATAAATTTTCTCGTTCATCCACTGGTTATATTGCGCCAGTAACGTAAAGTACGCTTTCATTTACCCTCCCTTTTATTCTACTAACTCATTATGGCTTACAACATAACTTGCCAGTAACCGACATCATGCCAAGCATCAAACTTTCTACCGACCTTGGCAAAATGCCCCACTTTTTCCATGCCAAACTTTTCATGCAGATACACACTGGCTGGGTTTGGTAGAGTAATGCAACCAATAGCCGCTTGCAGGTCCATCTGCTTAAGCTTGATAAATAACGCATCATACAGCTTTGTCCCAAGCCCTTTGCCTCCTTGTGTCGACTCAAGATAGACGCTCACTTCCACCACAAATCGATAAGCAGATCTGGCCTTCCATTGTGTCGCATAGGCATACCCTAGCAAAATGCCGTTTTCTTCCAGCACCAACCAAGGCAAAGATGCGTCGTGCACTGCTTGAATCCGTTTTGTCATTTCCGCAGGTTCAATCATCGCTTCTTCAAAGCTAACAACAGTATGGTCTATGTAATAATTGTAAATTTCAGTGATGACTTTAGCGTCATCTAAACTGACGTCTCGTATCATGTTTTTCTCCTTAAACCGACCTTAAGTGAGTTACAAAACTTTCAAAACCTTTCTTTAGTTTCATTAAAGCCTCCAGAACTTCCGCTCTGAAAGAAGCTTGGTAGACTGCGACCCATTCATAAAACAAACAAAAAAACAGTGAGTCAAACATGATCATGAACGAAACCATGACGGTACGTGACCAACGTATCAGCAAAGCGATTCTAGCCATTGCCGCCATTATTATCTTTTTAGCTACCTTTGCAGGAAAGATGCCAGGAGGCATGATTGGCGCATTAGGCATTATGGTTGTTGTCGGTGCCATCCTCAACTTTGTCGGCGACCGAACCCCGATTATCAATCAATTTTTTGGCGGTGGCGCCATCGTGGTCATTTTTGGCTCTGCCTACCTTTTCCACAGTGGTTTCTTCCCTTCTAGTGCCGATGACAATGTGACAACCTTTATGAAAAGCGGTGGCTTTTTGGCATTTTATGTTGCCAGCTTAGTCACGGGCTCCATCTTAGGAATGGATACTCAAACCCTCAAGAAAGCCGCACTTAAATACATTCCAGTCATCTTAGGTTCAGCTTTTTTTGCCTGTGTACTGACCGGTGTGGTTGGTATGTTAGTCAGCAAAGACTTTTACGATTCAGTCATGCTGATCGCGCTGCCAATTATGGGTGGCGGCATGGGCGCTGGTGCGGTTCCTCTGGTTGAGATCATGTCTGGTAAAACCGGCATGAACGCTGAAACCTTGATGTCGCAAATGGTACCAGCCCTTGCCATCGGTAACGCCATTGCCATCGTTATGGCGGGCTTATTGAACAAACTGGGTCAGATTGCCCCTAGCTTAACCGGTAACGGACAGCTTATTCGTGGCCAAAAAGCCATCACAGAAGAAGAGCAACAAACCGGCTCATTAAACGTCACTATTTTGGGTGTTGGTGCCCTATTAGCCGTGAGCATGTTCTTCGTTGGTACTGTGCTGTCTAGCTTTATCAGCATGCATACTTATGCCTTGATGATCATTTCCATTGCTTTGATTAAAGTCTCTGGCATCATGCCAACAGCGTTAGAACAAGCAGCTCACTCTTGGTACAAATTTGTTGTCAGTAACTTAACACCTGCCCTATTAGTTGGCATTGGTGTCGCGTACACAGACCTAAATCAGATTCTAAATGCGCTATCACCTATGTATTTCTTGCTGGTCTTGATTACCGTATTAGGCGCGATTATTGGTGCCGGTTTGATTGGCTGGTTAATGGGCTTCTACCCTATCGAAGCGGCGATCACCGGTGGTCTTTGCATGGCCAACATGGGCGGCACAGGCGATGTTGCCGTGTTAGCTGCCAGTAAGCGTATGGAACTCATGCCATTTGCGCAGATTTCCTCTCGTATTGGTGGCGCTTTCATGCTGATATTGGCCACCTTGGTTGTGCAGGCTATCGCCTAATTTTTTTGTTAAATCACGGTCAATCAGAAGAGAGATTCCAGCCTCTCTTCTGATTTCCTCATTGCAACACTCAGCCTTGCTTTAGCGCCAGTTTCCCATGCTGTATACTTCCGCTTTTACCTCTTTGAAGCGTATTTCAAATATGACACTCAAGTCCTATCTGGCATTAATAACGGTGACCACCATCACGCTCATTATTGTCGCCGCTACTTTAGTCTTTGGTTACGTCCTACGCAGCGCCTATCTCGACAGCATTAGTCAAAGAGGCTTGGAGCTAGCTCGGGTGATGGCTCATGATGATAACGTCATCGAAGCCTTAAACATGAGCAATCAAGGCCAAGTCATTTCATTAGAAAGTTACATTGAGAGTAAACGACAACAAACCGACGCCTCTTTTATTGTCGTGGTCAATAAAGCCGCCTTGCGTTTGAGTCACCCGATTCCAGATCGGGTCGGTAAACCCTTTATCGGTGATGATGTTTACCCCGCCTTGCAACAGGGTAAGAGCTACACCAATGTGGCCAAAGGCTCCTTAGGCGAAGCCATTCGAAACTTTACACCAGTGATAAAAGATCAAGACATCATTGGCGCGGTAAGTGTTGGCTATCTTTCAAAAACCACCAGCGAACTGATCTACCAACATCTAAAAGAAGCCGCATGGTTGGTGGTGTTTCTTTATGTATTAGGTGTTGTCATCGCCATTATCTTTATTGCAAAAATAAAGCGAACCTTCTTGTCGCTCGAACCCGAGGAAATCGTTCAAAAATTTAAAGAACAAGAACTGATTCTCGACAGCATTCGAGATGGCATCATTGCCGTGGACCACGAGCAAAATGTGACCGCCATCAATAGTACTGCCATAGAATGGCTAACCATGAAAGTCTTGACCGCCAATGACGTCATTAACAAACCGCTCAATGAACAGTCGCAAAGCTTGTCGCACTTTGTATTGGAAGCCCAAGGCCAAATTACACAAAGACGTTTCAGCCTAGGCAAACTTGCCTTTCTGGCCACCCTCTATCCTTTACTCAGTAAAAAAGGACATTTTGGCTATGTGATTGTGTTTTACCCTGATCACGATGAGCAATCTCTTGAACAGGAACTGACCAGTACTCAGAACTATGCTGACTTACTAAGGGCTAAAACACATGAGTATGCTAATCGTTTGAATGTATTGTCTGGCATGCTGCAAGCCGAACGCTACGATGACGCCATTAACTACTTACAACAAGAAAGTGACGGCGATCAGGCGATGTTGAGGCAAATCATCAAAACCATCGAAAACAGTGCTGTGGCAGGTTTGATCTTTGCGAAACATAATAAAGCCAAAGATTTACAACTCGAATTTATTATCGACAGTGATTGCCAATTGGCGCAATACTCACCGCAAACGAACGAAGCTTTGGTCACATTGGTGGGCAACTTATTAGACAATGCTTTTTTGGCGGCTTGGCACCACCGCCAATACCGATCGCCCTGCGTTAAACTCTATATTAGTGATCGTAATGCCCATATCATGCTAGAAGTTGAAGACACCGGAGCAGGCGTGGAAGCCGAACTGGAAAATCAAATATTAGACTTTGGCGTGAGCAGCAAGCACAATACAGAACAAAATGGCATTGGACTATATTTAGTCAAGAAGATTGTCGACCAATATCAAGGCAGTTTGGATTGGGAACGCAGTGACGAAAACACCACGGTATTTAGTATCTATTTAGACAAACAGGCGTTAAAAAGATGACTAGCATCCCAGTAATGATAGTAGAAGATGACCTACGTGCTAGCTATGTTCTAGAAAACACCATCAACTTACACAAGGCTTTCAGCGTCGTAGCAGCCTGTGAAAACCTCGCAGAAGCGGAATTAAAAGCCGATGTATTTGAACCTGAGCTGATCATGGTCGACATCAGTTTACCAGACGGCAATGGTTTGCAATTAATTCAGCGCCTTAAAACCCGCCACCCTCATGCCTGCTTCATCATGACCACAGCGGAACGCGAAACGAAAACCATAGAACAAGCCATTCAACTCGGCGTTATGGATTATCTGGTAAAACCCATTCGTATGTCTCGTGTTCAACAGGCCCTAAACGATTATCTAGATTTCAAACAGCGCCTCACCAAGCAAGAGAAAATCGATCAACAAGACATTGATGCACTTTTTCGCAAACAGTCCAAACAGGATAATAGCAGCCGAAAAACCCCTAAAGGCATTGATGAAAACACATTAGAAACACTGACCGAGCACCTAAAACACATTGATAATACGCCGTTCACTGCCGACGATATTGGCGAGGCTGTCAGCCTAAGTCGCATTACGGCTCGTCGTTATTTGGAATATTTAGAAGCCCAAGGTCAGGTCACTATGACGCTCGATTACAAAACAGGCGGTCGTCCAAAGCAGCGCTACAGTAAAGCTCTCTGATATTATACGCCGCGAGAATGACTGTTCTGCCCCTTCTTCCATGTGTTGCCCTCTCTAGTCTCTAACAGCGGTTCGGGCTGTTTAGACTTGAGTTATTTCAATCACATACTAACCTTTTAATCACCCTGAAATGTAATCACCAAGCAAAAATGCCAACGTCGCTGCTGGCCACAATACAAAATGGGAGAAGATTATGTCATACGTTGATGGATTTGTTGCCGCTGTACCGACCGCACTAAAAGAAGAGTATCTGGCGCATGCCATGCGATCGGCTAACATTTTTAAAGATTACGGCGCGCTGAAACTGGTTGAGAATTGGGGTGACGAAATCCCCGACGGGGAGATCACCTCGTTTAGCTCTGCGGTAAAAGCCAAGGAGGATGAAACCATTGTCTTTTCTTGGGTTATTTGGCCATCAAAAGAAGTAAGAGACGCCGCTTGGGAAGCCATGATGGAGGACCCCAGAATGTCACCCGAAGCCAATCCCATGCCATTTGATGGAAAGCGACTTATCTACGGTGGCTTCAATACCATTTTGGACGTCTGATGGCGGGCTCTGACAACCCTTAACAAACTTGGCTTTATAGGTTGGCTTGATTAAGATAACAGGCATGATGAAACTCTTGCCTAGCCTTCACCCTCTTGTCATGCGATTGAAAGCGTTGTTTAAACCGCTCTTTCAATCGAGAAGCCAACCCATAAAAGTCATTTTTATTGGCATAGACTATCGCTGTTTTTCTCTGTCGAAGGCCTTGCTGGATAATAACCATCACCATTCAAAGCCCATTGAAATCATTGCATTCATTGATGATGAGCCATGGAACAATCGCACTCAAGTGCATCAGGTTACCGTTTACTCTCCCAGCGAAGTGGCAGCTCTGGTCGTCAAACATCAAGTCGATTTGATCATTCAAATAGAGGGCGAATCGCTGATCATTGCTGATAATATATGGCAAGGCATTCACAAAACAGGCGTTGAAGTCTTGACCTTAGCGTTAGATCAAGACCTTAACCAGCAGCAACTCTTAATCTACCAAACAAGACCGTAATATTCGTTTCTAAAACAGCATGATAATGGCTAATGAAAACTTATCGGGTCAACATAGCTAGCTGCTCTGATGGCATCGACATGGCCAATTGCAAAGATTGCTTTGATGCCATAGAGACGACATTCCACGACTGAGTATAAGCCTGTTCTGGCAATGCAATGTCTTTCCGTTGCGCCAGCACCTTACGTACATGAGTGACATCTACCGAATCATCACCTTGCTTTAACTGTTTCAATTCGTCTTGACTAAGACTGGCTGTTTTGCCCCCAGGAAGGTAAATAGAGCCAGTAACAAAATCCACGCCAAACGCCACCACACCAGGTACGAAAAATAAAATCAAACCCACTGCATTCAGTGCAGCCACACCAGGGTCAATCGCACCATGGCTTTGACCACGTCGTTCAGGATAGATAATCGTGCCACAGGCGGCCAGCTGAGAGGCTATTAGTAGACTGATCATGCCTTTAGCAAACAAAGCTTTAGCGTTCCGCCCCTTGGAAAGTAAACCGTTAACGCCAAGAGTTGCAGACGCATTTATTCTCAAGTGCTGCACATTGTCTTTATCCTGTGTTTCACTTTTGGCCTTTTCCAAATTAGACATCCTTTTTACCGCTCGATTAACCAGATCGACCTCGGATACCGTCTTTTCAAACAACATAGTATTCTCACTTTTTAATCAAGATCAAATACTCTAGCTTATACCCTGAAGGCCCAGCAAACCTTAGCAAATTTGTTTCACAATCCTTTCGTTCTGTAAGTCTCCATTTACTTAATATCACAAGTTAGTGATCTGATCGTCCAGCTTGTTGACTATGTATTGGCCAATTGGCAAGGCACTGGTGGCAGCGGGAGAAGGCGCATTACAGACGTGCAAAGTACGCTCACTGTTGGCGAACAAAAAATCGTGCACCAGTGAACCATCTTTCATGACCGCTTGCGCACGAATCCCAGCTGGGTATGGTTGTAAATCCTCCAACTCAACAAGGTCGCAGTATTTGCGTACTTGTTGTAAATAACCGGCTTTGAACCAAGAGTTTTTGGTTTCGATTAATCCGGTTTTCCAATAGGTTTTCAGTAGCCGCCAAAAACCAGCAAAGGTCACCATCTCCGCCACATCTCGAATACTAAAGTTAATACGACCATAGCCTTCCCGCTTCCAACCTTGCACGGCATTTGGACCGACCGTAACAGAACCATCAATCATGCGAGTCAGATGGACACCTAAGAAAGGCAAATCTGGATCTGGAATGGGGTAAATAAGGTGTTTAACGATGTTGTTGTGCTGAGGTGGTAATTGATAATACTCACCACGAAATGGGATGATTTGAAAGTCCGTTGGAATCTTCAGCATCTTCGTCAATCGATCGGCCATTAGACCACCACAACTGACTAAAAAACTGGCTTGCACTTGGGCATTTTTCAACTTGATGTTGACATGATCTGCATGCTCTTTTAAACCCACTACTTCACTTTCCAGCATTAAAACACCACCGGCGTGCTCAAAGAGCGCCGCTATTTTTTGGCAAATGTGCTGGTAATTGACGATACCAGTAGAAGGCACATAGATGGCGGCGACCCCTTTCACATTCGGCTCACGACGATTTAATTCTGCCTGGTCAAGTAATTCAACTTTTAAGCCATTTTCGCGACAACGCTTATACAAAGCCCGCATTCGCTCATATTCCGCATCATTGGTGGCAACCAGCAATTTACCGCATTCCTCAAACTCGATACCGTGCTCACGACAGAAGGCTTTGGTGTCTTTTGCCCCACGATAACAAAACTCCGCTTTGAGCGAACCCGGCGCATAATAGACTCCAGCATGAATCACACCTGAGTTGTGACCTGTTTGGTGCAAACCGACTTGCGCTTCTTTTTCTATCAACAGAATTCGGTACTTAGGATAACGCTTTTGCAACTGCCAAGCGGTCGATAGCCCCACTATGCCAGCACCGATAACAGCAATATCGTAAATAGACTCTTTCGACATATTACCCTCTCCCTTTGTTTTGTTATTTTGTATTGGAATCACTACTGTGAGCCGGTCAGGCTGTCATAACGTTCTCGAAATGCAATGGGCTGCTGCTGATACGCTTGAACACACATTTTACAGATACAGGCGACACCTTGCGCTTCGACGGGCAACAAGGCCAGCATTTTCTCTGGTATGGTTTCAGAAAAACACCAACAAGATGCAGATTGAGTGAGACCACAACTCACTTCGCCTTGACAAAATGGACACGCAGACATGCTCTTCTCTCCAAAAAAAATCCCCGCCAATTGGCAGGGATTTTATCATCAAAGATGACTTAGCAATCACTTAAAAAAGTGCTTACCAGCCAGTGATTTCTTTCAATGCAGTACCGATGTCAGCTAGAGAGCGAACAGTTTTAACACCAGCGTCTTGTAGCGCTGCGAATTTCTCGTCAGCTGTTCCTTTACCGCCAGAGATGATCGCACCAGCGTGACCCATACGCTTACCGGCAGGCGCCGTAACACCAGCGATGTAAGACACAACAGGCTTAGTCACGTTGGCTTTGATGTAAGCCGCCGCTTCTTCTTCTGCTGTACCACCGATTTCACCGATCATAACGATGGCTTCGGTTTGTGGATCGTTCTGGAACATTTCTAGAACGTCGATGAAGTTCGTACCTGGGATTGGATCACCACCGATACCAACACAAGTAGATTGACCGTAGCCAGCGTCAGTCGTTTGCTTAACCGCTTCGTAAGTCAAAGTACCAGAACGAGAAACGATACCAACTTTACCTGGCAAGTGGATGTGACCAGGCATGATACCGATCTTACATTCACCTGGTGTGATTACACCTGGGCAGTTAGGACCGATTAGGCGTACACCTAGCTCGTCACATTTAACTTTACAATCAAGCATATCCAGTGTTGGCACACCTTCAGTGATACAAACGATTAGCGTGATACCAGCGTTAGCTGCTTCTAGGATAGAGTCTTTAACGAAAGGTGCTGGAACGTAGATAACAGACGCTTCCGCACCTGTTTCTTCAACCGCTTCTTTCACTGTGTTGAACACAGGAAGACCTAGGTGAGTTTGACCACCTTTACCCGGTGTTACACCACCAACCATTTTCGTTCCGTAAGCAATCGCTTGCTCAGAGTGGAACGTACCTTGACCGCCAGTGAAACCCTGACAGATGACTTTCGTATCTTTGTTAATTAAGACAGACATTATTATTTGCCCTCCGCAGCTTTAACAACTTGTTCCGCTGCGTCTTTAAGACTGGATGCAGCAATGATGTCTAGACCAGAGTTAGCTAGAACTTCACGGCCTTTCTCTGCGTTAGTACCTTCCAAACGTACAACAACAGGTACGTTTACGCCAACTTGCTCAACCGCACCAATGATACCTTCTGCGATCATGTCGCAACGAACGATACCACCGAAGATGTTAACCAATACGGCTTTAACATTGCTGTCAGAAAGGATGATTTTGAATGCTTCAGCAACACGTTCTTTTGTTGCACCGCCACCTACGTCTAGGAAGTTAGCTGGCTTGCCGCCGTGTAGGTTAACGATGTCCATTGTACCCATTGCTAGGCCAGCACCGTTTACCATGCAACCTACGTTACCATCTAGAGCAACATAGTTAAGTTCCCACTGAGCCGCATGTGCTTCACGCTCATCTTCTTGAGATGGATCGTGGAACTCTTGCATTTTCTTCTGACGGTAGACAGCGTTGCTGTCGATGTTGATTTTACCGTCTAGACAGTGAAGGTTACCTTCGTCTGTGATAACAAGAGGGTTGATTTCAAGTAATGCGAAATCGCAGTCATGGAACATTTGTGACAAACCAAGGAAGATCTTAGTGAACTGCTTGATTTGAGTTGGGTTAAGACCCATTTTAAATGCCATTTCACGAGCTTGGTATGGCTGAGCGCCAACTAGCGGATCAATGATCGCTTTGTGAATCAACTCTGGTGTTTCTTCCGCTACTTTCTCGATCTCAACACCACCTTCAGTAGAGGCCATGAAAACGACTTTACGAGTAGAACGGTCAACAACCGCACCTAGGTACAATTCGTTGGCAATGTCAGTGCAAGATTCAACAAGGATCTTAGCAACAGGCTGACCATTTGCGTCTGTTTGGTAAGTGACTAGGTTTTTACCTAACCAATTTTCTGCAAAGGCTTTAACTTCGTCATAAGAATCAACAAGTTTCACACCGCCCGCTTTACCACGGCCACCTGCGTGTACTTGAGCTTTAACAACCCACTTGTCACCACCAATTTTTTTCGCAGCTTCGACCGCCTCTTCTGGCGTGTCTACTGCGTACCCTGTCGATACTGGCAGGCCGTATTCAGCAAAAAGCTGTTTAGCCTGATATTCATGTAGGTTCATTTGATTCTTCCGCTCATCTGAATGATTGACATAAATTCTGCCGATTAAGACAGAAATTGCCGGCTGGAAAAGCCGGCAAATCTAATTTCTTTTAACGCTTCTTACGGTTCGCAATATGAATTGCGTGACCATCAACAGCCAAGGCTGCTTCATGAACTGCTTCACTTACGGTTGGGTGAGCGAATACAGTCAGGGCAATGTCTTCTGCTGTTGAGCCGAATTCCATTGCAATTACGGCTTGCGCAATCAAATCAGCCGCATGACCACCAATGATATGGCAACCTAGGATACGGTCTGTTTCTTCACAAGCAATGATCTTAACAAAACCATCTGTATCGTTTGCTGCCATAGCACGACCAGAGGCTGCAAATGGGAATTTACCCACTTTGTATTTAACGCCTTCTGCTTTCAGTTCTTGCTCGTTCTTACCAACCCAAGCTAGCTCAGGGTGAGTGTAGATAACAGAAGGAATGCAATCGTAGTTCATTTGCGCTTTGTGACCAGCGATAATATCCGCCACCATCACACCTTCTTCAGATGCTTTGTGCGCTAACATTGGACCACGAACGATGTCACCAATCGCGAAGACACCAGGTACAGAAGTACGGCACTGCTCATCAACAAACACGAAACCGCGCTCATCAAGATTCACACCAGAGTCACCTGCCAAGCAGCCGTCAGTAAATGGCTTACGACCAACCGCGACGATCAACTTATCGAAAGTTTGCTTCTGCTCTTCACCTTTTGCATCAAGGTAAGTCACTTCTACTTCTTCACCGTTGATTTGGCTACCCGTTACACGAGCGCCAGTACGGATATCAAGCTTCTGTTTCTTGAAGATCTTAGCCGCTTCTTTAGAGATGTCTTGGTCACATACGCTTAGGAAAGAATCTTGCGCTTCTAGCACAACGACTTCAGAACCTAAACGAGCCCATACAGAACCTAGCTCAAGGCCGATAACACCCGCACCGATCACACCCAAACGCTTAGGTACTTCACGGAAATCAAGTGCACCTTCGTTATCAACGATGATGTCACCTGTACGTGGTGCAGGTGGAATGTTTACTGGTACAGAACCTGTTGCCAAGATCACGTTTTCTGCGTCTAAAACACTTACCGTGCCGTCGTGCGCTGTGAACTCAACTTTTTTGTTCGCTAGAACTTTACCAAAACCTTCAAAGCTTGTTACACCGTTTGCTTTGAACAAACCAGTGATACCGCTAGTCAGCTGGTCAACGATTTTGTCTTTGCGATCAACCATGGCATTAACATCCATAGCAACATCGCCAACACTGATACCGTGAACGCCATAAGAATCTTTCGCGTCATGGTATTTGTGAGAAGAATCTAGAAGTGCTTTCGAAGGAATACAACCAACATTCAAGCAAGTGCCGCCTAAACGCGGCTTGTCTTCTTTGTCCAACCATTTTTCGATACACGCTGTCTTCAGACCAAGCTGAGCAGCACGGATTGCAGCCACGTAACCACCAGGGCCGCCACCAATTACAACAACATCAAATTTATCAGACATAAGAGGTCCCATTTTTCAGTCAAGCTGAGCGACTCAATACAGAAGAGTCACTCAGTATTCAATTCATACCACTAGATGTGTATGAATCCTTAGATTTCAAGTACCTTAGATTTCAAGCAATAGACGCGCTGGATCTTCTAGTAACTCTTTAATCGTTACTAGGAATTGAACCGCTTCTTTGCCATCGATCATACGGTGGTCATAAGACAGAGCCAGGTACATCATTGGCTGGATCACAACTTGACCATTTACCGCCATTGGGCGCTCTTGGATTTTGTGCATACCCAAGATCGCTGTTTGTGGTGGGTTAATGATTGGAGTAGACATCAAGGAACCAAAAGTACCACCGTTAGTAATGGTGAAAGTACCACCTTGCATGTCATCCATGCCTAACTTGCCATCACGACCGCGCAATGCGAAGTCCATGATTGTAGATTCAATATCGGCCATGCCCATTGCTTCCGTGTTACGCAATACCGGCACCATCAAACCACGGTCAGTAGAAACCGCCACACCAATGTCTTGGTAACCATGGTAAACCATGTCATTACCGTCGATTGACGCATTTACTGCTGGGAAGCGTTTAAGCGCTTCAGTTGCCGCTTTCACGAAGAAAGACATAAAGCCAAGTTTAGTACCGTTATGAGTCTTCATAAACTGGTCTTTGTATTTCTTACGGATCTCCATCACAGGACCCATGTTAACTTCGTTGTATGTTGTCAACATGGCAGCGGTTTGTTGAGCTTCAACCAAACGCTTAGCAATAGTGGCACGTAGGCGCGTCATCGGAACGCGTTTTTCAACACGACCATCAGCACCCAATGCTGGCATAGCCGCAGGCGCTGCTTTCGCTGCCGGCGCGGCTGCAGGCTTCGCTTTCGCTGCTGCGTCAACATCTTCTTTAGTGATGCGACCACCTTTACCTGAGCCTTTCACCTGAGCCGGTGTTAAACCAGCTTCTGCCAAGGCTTTACGTGCTGCAGGACCAGCGACACCGTCTTCGTCACCCGCTTCAGCAGGGGCTGCAGGCGCAGCAGCTTGTGCTGCAGGTGCAGCCGCTTCACCAGACGCGCCAACTAGGAATGAAGCCAAGACTTCATCACTCAGTACAGTGTCACCTTCATTTTTAGAGATTTCACCGATGACGCCATCAGCAGGCGCAACCACTTCTAAAACCACTTTATCGGTTTCGATATCAACGATGTGCTCATCACGAGAACAA
The DNA here is from genome assembly GCF_001625355.1 of Marinomonas sp. TW1. Classification (GTDB taxonomy): domain Bacteria; phylum Pseudomonadota; class Gammaproteobacteria; order Pseudomonadales; family Marinomonadaceae; genus Marinomonas. The sequence goes on along the minus strand of NZ_JSEE01000003.1, from coordinate 175,655 downwards.
GCTTCACCTGGCTGTTTGTGCCAAGCCGCTACCGTACCATCGGCAACAGACTCAGGGAATGTTGGCGCTTTGATTTGGACCGTTTCTTTCGCAGAAGAGGATGCTGGTGCTGCTGTTTGTTCCGCTGCCGCTGGAGCAGATGCGGCCGCACCACCCTCTTCAAATTTTGCTAGGACTTCATCGCTCAGTACGATGTCACCTTCATTTTTCAATACTTCTGCAATCACACCATCGGCTGGTGCCACTACTTCTAGAACCACTTTATCCGTTTCAATGTCGACAATGTGCTCATCACGGGCACAGGCTTCACCTGGTTTTTTGTACCAAGTAGCAACCGTTCCATCGGCTACAGATTCTGGAAAAGTAGGTGCTTTAATTTCAATGCTCATTTTATACCCTTATCTCTGACAGGCTATGGTACTAACCAACTAGTGCGTCGTTGACCAGTGCTTCTTGCTCTTCTACGTGGACAGACATGTAACCCGCTGCTGGTGCAGCTGATGAAATTCGACCCGCAAAACGGATTTTCAACTCAGGGTACAGTTTTTCCAACACTCGATTCATACGGTGACGATTGGCATGCCAAGCACCTTGGTTTTTCGGTTCTTCTTGACACCAAACCAAGCTCTCAACATTTTTGTACTGTTCCAATACGGACTCTAGGTCAGCGTATGGGAATGGGTACAGCTGCTCTAGACGAACCACGACCACATCATCTTTTTCTAGCGCTTCACGACGATTAATCAAATCGTAGTAAACCTTACCGCTACACAACACAATGCGTTTCACGTTATCCGCCGCGATAGACTCTGACGCTTCTGGCAATACTGTTTTAAAGCTGCCTTCCGCCAAATCTTCCAGAGTCGAAGTGGCTTGTTTATGACGCAACAAACTCTTCGGCGACATGATAATCAATGGACGACGCATTGGGCGAATCGCTTGACGACGTAAGATATGGTAAATCTGTGACGGTGTGGTTGGGACACAAACTTGAATGTTGTATTCCGCACACAATTGCATAAAACGCTCTAAGCGAGCGGAAGAATGCTCAGGACCTTGACCTTCGTAGCCGTGAGGCAACAACATAGTCAAACCACATAGACGTCCCCACTTATGCTCACCACTGGTAATGAATTGGTCAATGACCACTTGCGCGCCGTTGGCAAAATCACCGAATTGCGCTTCCCAGACCACCAAACCTTGTGGTGACGTGCTGGCATAACCGTATTCAAATGCCAGTACAGCTTCTTCAGACAAGTAAGAATCGTACAAGTCTAATGTTGGCTGATCCTCAGACAAATGTTTCAGAGGAATATAAGTACTGCCATCTTTTTGACTGTGAATCACAGCGTGACGGTGCGAGAAAGTACCACGACCAGAATCCTGACCCGTAATACGAATCGGGTAACCCTGCTCTAGCAAAGTAGCGAACGCTAATGTTTCAGCGTATCCCCAGTTAAGAGGCAAAGCACCCGCCGTCATTTTGTCACGGTCTTGGTAAATCTTTTGTACCTGACGCTGAACAACAACCCCATCGGGAACATGCGTCAGTTTTTTCGCCACTTCTTGAAGCTCAGCCAATGGGTAACGAGTGTCACCTTCATCTGTCCACTCAACCCCTAGGTAAGGTTTCCAGTCAACAAACATTTTCGTTTGAGACTCTAACACTAGGCTTTGCGCAACGTGGCGACCATTATCCAGATTCTCGCGATTGTCACTGACCATTTGATCGGACAATTCTTTGCTCACCACTGATCCAGCAATCAGTTTCTCAGCGTATAAGTTACGAGTGGTTTTTAACTTGCTAATAACACTGTACATCAACGGCTGTGTACCAGATGGTTCATCCGTCTCGTTGTGACCACGACGACGGTAACAAACCATGTCGATTACGACGTCACGACCAAATTCGTAACGGTAATCTAATGCCAATTGTGTCACGAACAAAACCGCTTCTGGATCATCACCGTTTACGTGGAAGATTGGCGCCTGAATCATTTTAGCAACATCGGTTGCGTATTCAGTAGAACGAGAATCTTCTTGACGGTTGGTGGTGAAACCAACTTGGTTATTGATCACGATATGAACCGTACCACCAGTACGATAAGCACGTGTCTGCGACATTTGGAAGGTTTCCATGACCACGCCTTGACCAGCAAATGCCGCATCACCGTGAATGGAAATTGGTACAACAGACTTACCTGTCGTGTCTTTACGTCGATCTTGACGAGCGCGAACAGAACCTTCAACCACAGGCGAAACAATTTCTAAGTGAGATGGGTTGAAAGACAATGCGATGTGAACTTCACCGCCAGCGGTCATCACATTTGAAGAGAAACCTTGGTGGTATTTTACGTCACCAGAAGTGTTGACTAACTTTTTACCTTCAAACTCGTCGAACAGGTCTTTCGGGTTTTTACCCAAAGTATTAACCAGTACGTTCAGACGACCACGGTGAGCCATGCCAATCACAACCTCTTTCGCACCCAGTGCGCCAGAACGTTGAATTAACTCATTCACCATAGGAATCAAGCTCTCGCCACCTTCCAAACCAAAACGTTTTGCGCCTGGGTAACGGCTGGCTAGGTATTTTTCTAGACCTTCCGCGGCAGTAAGACGTTCTAATAGGCTCTCGCGAGTTTCTTTTGAATATTCAGGGCGGGATCGAACGGATTCTACTCGCTGCTGCAACCAAGCTTTCTCTTGGGTATCAACGATGTGCATGAACTCATAGCCGATACTGCCACAGTAAGTCTTTTCCAATTCGGATACGATTTCACTTAACTTCATATTTTCTTTGTTAAAAAACAAAGAATTGACGTTAAATGACGTGTCTAAATCAGCACCCGTTAATTGGTGGTAACCCAGATCCAAATCAGCGACTTTTTCACGCTTCTGTAAACCTAGCGGGTCCAATGTTGCATGTTGATGACCACGAACGCGGTACGCATTAATCAACTGCAGGACACCGATTTGTTTCTGCTCATGGTCAGAGCTCACTGCGACACCAGAACTAGCTGGCATGGCTCTGAATTTGTTTTTACCAATTTGCAGAAATTGTTCTTGAATAACTGAATGAGGAAGATCCGTTGACTGAGCTTCGCTAACGCGAGGCAATTGGTCAAAACATTTCCGCCATTCTTCCGAAACTGAATTCGGATCGACGAGGTAGCTTTCAAACAACCCTTCTACATATTCCAAGTTTCCACCTGAAAAATGAGAGGTGCTCCACAGCAACTCCATTAAACTTTCGTGCATTCTCGATCACCCTTATGTTCGAGCCAGCTACCGGGGTCCCGGTTCAATCGAACGATTGATCTTATTATCAGGCCCGTAAGACTTTTGACAGTCTCGATTTTTTTGTTTACTTCCAGCTACTATCGCCCTCTGACGTTCAATACTAAGTCACTAAAAGCATGTCACTCAATTTATGAAATACTTTGAATCCTTCATCACTGAGTTAGCAACTTTTCTTAGCACATCCTTGCTCGTAGAGGTCGAATTTTAAATTCTTTTTATTCTATTCTCCATAGGAGAATATGCAAAAATGGCGGCATTGAATATCGATTCAAGCCGCCTAATTCGGCAGTCAGGTCAAATTCACCCAGTCACTATCCGAATCTTTCATCTATTAGGTCGCTCTTTGCAACAGCATAGTACGAATATTACCAATTGCCTTAGTCGGATTTAACCCTTTAGGGCATACATTGACACAGTTCATAATACCATGGCAACGGAAAACACTAAATGGATCATCCAATTCGCTTAAACGCTCTTGTGTTGCGTTGTCACGACTGTCCGCCAAGAAACGATAAGCCTGTAGCAAACCAGAAGGACCAACAAACTTATCTGGATTCCACCAGAACGATGGGCAAGCCGTTGAACAACATGCACACAAGATACACTCGTAGAGTCCATCAAGTTTTTCACGCTCTTCTGGGCTTTGCAGACGCTCAATGGCTGGCGCTGGCGTATCGTTCATCAAGTATGGACGAATTTTCTCGTATTGCTTGTAGAATTGTCCCATATCAACCACTAAATCACGCACCACGGGTAAACCAGGTAGTGGGCGTAACACCAGTTTGTTGTTCTTAGACGCTTCCGACACAGTGGTAATACAAGCCAAGCCGTTCTTACCAGACATATTCATACCATCAGAACCACACACACCCTCACGGCATGAACGACGGTATGAAATCGTTGGGTCCTGCGCTTTTAGCAAGTTCAGAACGTCCAACACCATTAGGTCTTTACCTTCTGGCAAGTCCACTTGATAATCCTGCATATAAGGAGCGTCGTCCTTCTCAGGATTGTAGCGATAAATACTAACTAACATTGACATAACCCCTTAGTACGTACGAGCTTTAGGTGGGAAAGCGTCCATTGTCTTAGGCGCGAAGTTTACATCACGCTTAGTCACTTTCTTATCCGCTGGATGGAACAAAGAATGCTTCAACCAATTCTCATCATCACGCTCAGTGAAGTCGTTACGGGCATGCGCACCACGACTCTCTTTACGGAATTCTGCAGGAACCGCTGTCGCTTCCGCCACTTCTAGCAAGTTTTCAAGCTCAAGAGCTTCTATACGAGCAGTATTGAAGGCTTCACTCTTATCTTCAAGGTGAAGATTTTCAACACGCTGACGAATTTCCGCTAACTGCTCTAGGCCTTTCTGCATAGAGTCACCTTCACGGAACACACCGAAATACAATTGCATAACACGTTGCAAGTCTGCACGAACTTCCGCCACGCTTTCGCCACCAGTGGAGGCATTTAGGCGATTCAGACGAGACATGGCTGTTTCGACATCGGTATCCGTTGCATCTAAAGAATCAAAACCTTCATCAAGGGATTTCTTCACTTGCAAACCAACCGCGCGACCAAATACCACCAAGTCTAGCAACGAGTTACCACCTAGGCGGTTAGCACCATGCACCGATACACACGCTGCTTCACCACAAGCGTATAGACCATCTACAACGATGTCTTCGCCTGCTTCATTTTGCATTAGAGCTTGACCACCAACGTTCGTTGGAATACCCCCCATCATGTAGTGACAAGTTGGGATAACAGGAATAGGCTCTTTAACAGGATCAACGTGCGCGAAAGTACGAGACAACTCTAGGATACCTGGTAGACGCTTATTCAGCGTCTCTTCACCTAGATGGTCCAGTTTTAGCAACACATGGTCACCGTCTGGGCCACAACCACGACCTTCAAGAATTTCCAAGATCATAGAACGTGCAACCACATCACGGCCCGCAAGGTCTTTCGCGTTAGGCGCATAACGCTCCATGAAACGCTCGCCGTCTTTATTGATCAGGTAACCACCTTCACCACGACAACCTTCTGTCACAAGCGTACCCGCACCGTAAATACCGGTTGGGTGGAACTGCCACATTTCCATGTCTTGCATTGGGAAACCAGCACGCAGTGCCATACCAATACCGTCACCCGTGTTAATGTGAGCATTGGTAGTGGACTGGTAAATACGCCCCGCACCACCAGTTGCAATAACCGTTGCTTTGGCTTTTAGGTAAACCGTTTCACCTGTTTCGATGCAGATAGCGATGACACCAACCACTGCGCCGTCATTATTTTTCACCAAATCTGTGGCATACCATTCATTAAAGAAAGACGTACCACCTTTTAGGTTAGCTTGATAAAGCGTGTGCAACAAAGCGTGCCCAGTACGGTCCGCCGCAGCACAAGTACGAGCAGCCTGACCACCCTTACCAAAATCTTTAGACTGACCACCGAAAGGACGCTGATAAATACGGCCTTGCTCTGTACGAGAGAATGGCAAACCCATGTGCTCAAGTTCAAACACTGCTTGTGGACCGACAGAACACATGTATTCGATAGCGTCTTGGTCACCAATGTAATCCGACCCTTTTACCGTGTCGTACATGTGCCAGCGCCAATCATCGTTTGGATCGTCACTTGCGATCGCACAAGTAATACCACCTTGCGCGGATACTGTGTGAGAACGAGTAGGGAATACTTTCGTAATACAAGCGGTATCCAAACCTGTCTCTGTCAACTGAAGAGCGGCACGCATACCGGCACCGCCACCGCCAATTACAATGGCATCAAATGAAATCGTACGAATATTCGCCATTACTTATAGCCCCCAAAGAACCTGAATGCCCCACACGATGTACACAAACATGGCCAAACCGCATAGAGATTGAAAGAAAAAACGTGCACCTGTTGCTTTAATATAGTCTGTCGACACAGACCACAAACCGATCCAAGAGTGGATACCGATAGACAACAAGACCAACAAACTAAAAATGCGCATCCAAGTTGTTTCAAACAATGCGCTCCATTGTTCATAAGTCAGATCTGGATTACTCACCAAATAGCCGATCATAAACAAGGTATAGATAGACAGAACCAATGCAGAGACTCGCTGCATCATCCAATCATACAGGCCTGAACGACCAAAGCTTGTAATTTGAGTTACCATATCCACACTCCTGCTAATACGATAAAGACGGTAGCGATAATCATGTTGGCAATTGCCGCACTACGCCCACTGTCCAATTCTTCGAAATACCCCATATCCATAAACAAGTGCTTTACACCCGCCACTAGGTGATACAACAAAGCAGATACCACTCCCCAGATAATAAACTTGGCAAGGAAACTGGTTTGCAAAATGTTGACGACTTGATCAAAGCCCTGCTGAGAATCCAATGACAAATCAAACGCATAAAACAAGAAAGCTAACCCCACAAAGAGAATGATTCCTGTTACACGATGAAGAATGGATACAATGGCGGTGACTGGCTGGGATATTGTTAAAATATCAAGGTTGACTGGTCTTTTTTTGTTCACGAGTTATACACCATTTTTTCGATTGAATGGTCAATCACGACCCTATGACTATATGTTTACGCTGGTGGTAAGCAAAACGATCACTCGTTGCATAGGACTTAAGTTGAAAACCCCATCGATTTACAAATGACGATCTAAAAGCGACTCTCTTTTAACTATCATCAACAAATCAATGAGATTATCTGGGGCGCAATTATAGACCAGCAAAAAATACGAAGACAAATAGACTAGACAAGGGGTTTTCAATGGTCATCATTCATCAAATGAATGTAGCCATAAACCGAAACAATAATGGTATAAAATTACATAAATTGATGCCTAAAAAAAACAAGCTTTATCCTTTGCAAACATAACGTTACAAATTTAAAGTACACGCTTTAACCAAGCTCACCCCTTAGGTTTTGTCAGTTTATTACAAAAAGTTATGTAGCTAGGTCAATAAAGTGTCAGTAGTCAAGATTGACTTTTATAGTCTATAAACAGTATTTTTTCTCGCACCTTCTGGGCCAGGATAATCAAATAATACGAATTCTTCGCCCCGGACCAGAATATGAAGGAGACCAAAATGGCTGATAAAAAAGCACTACTCAAAGTGGACGGTATCGATCAACCCATCGAATTACCTGTCCTTACAGGCACCTTAGGTACAGACGTTATAGACGTTCGCGGCCTTGGTGCTAACGGTGTTTTCACCTACGATCCAGGCTTTATGTCGACCGGTTCTTGCGAATCTGCGATCACCTATATTGATGGTGAAGCTGGCATTCTTTTGCACCGTGGCTACCCTATTGCCCAACTTGCAGAACATTCAGATTACCTAGAAACCTGCTACTTGCTACTTTATGGAGAACTTCCTACTGAAGCACAGCGCGCAGAATTTGAACGTACGGTTGGTAAACACACTATGGTGAACCAATCCATGCATAAATTCATTGAGGGCTTCCGTAATGACGCTCACCCAATGGCAATCATGTGTGGTTTAGTTGGCGCATTGTCTGCTTTTTACCAAGACCATATGGACATCAACAACCCAGAACACCGTGAAATTGCGGCGTTTCGTTTGATTTCTAAAATGCCAACCTTGGCAGCAATTTGTTACAAGTATTCTAAAGATCAGCCTGTTATGTACCCACGTAACGACTTATCTTACGCTGAAAACTTCCTATACATGATGTTCGCGACACCCTGTGAAGATTACAAAGTGAATCCAGTATTCGCCAAAGCGATGGATCGCATCTTTGTATTGCATGCCGATCACGAACAAAATGCCTCAACGTCGACTGTACGTTTAGCAGGCTCTTCTGGCGCCAACCCATTCGCTTGTATTGCCGCAGGCATTGCGACCCTTTGGGGTCCAGCGCATGGTGGTGCTAACGAAGCCGTATTGACCATGTTGGAAGAGATCGGTGACGTTGAAAACATCGATGAGTACATCGCAAAAGCAAAAGACAAAAACGATCCATTCCGCCTAATGGGCTTTGGCCACCGTGTTTACAAAAACTTTGACCCTCGTGCCAAAGTCATGCGAGAAACCTGTGACCAAGTATTGGAAGAGTTAGGCCAGTCTAATGATCCGCTACTAAAGATCGCTAAACGTCTTGAGCAGATTGCCTTAGAAGACCCTTACTTTGTGGAACGTAAACTGTACCCGAATGTGGATTTCTACTCTGGCATCATTATGAAAGCCATTGGCATTCCAACAAGCATGTTTACGGTTATCTTTGCCATGTCTCGTACCATTGGCTGGATTTCACATTGGAATGAAATGATCTCTGGACCATACAAAATCGGTCGTCCTCGCCAGCTGTACATTGGCCATGAGGAAAGAGATTACCCAACAGATAAGTAATCTTATCGCACAAAAAAACGCGTCCAAGAGACGCGTTTTTTTGTGCCTAATACGTAACCATATCAACGATTATTCATCGTCTTCTTCGACGATTTCAGTGACGGTTTTTTCACCGCATTTCGCACACTTACCTTCAATCCAAACGCGTCCCTGTGCTTCAAACTCTTGCGGTTCAACCATGCCAAGGTCGATGTCTTGACACTGGTTACACCAGGTTTGCGTTAAAAAATCTTGCTGTTCCTCTGCAGAACGCGCATAAAAATCACGAGCAACCACTTGCTCCGCAGCAATATCTGACATTAATTCACTCCACTGTATAAATAGGACACAACACGGTTAGCATCAGGATCAAGTGCATTTAGCGGCGTTTCAATTAGCAAACGACTCAAAGAAATAGAGTTAAACAACTTTTGCTTATCACCATCAATTTCAACACTGTACTCAACTTGCTCACCTTTCACCTGCACCAAACTCACTTCACGGACAACGCCAATGCTTTCAAGATAAGACTGAACTTTTGCCATAGAAGAATAATTGTTCACGCCGCCAATCTGGATATTCAGACGACTGGCCGAACCGCTGTTTCTAACGGATGCATAACGTGAGGCAAACACATTCGCTAACTTCGCACTGGCTTGATCCAATAAACCGTCCAAACTGTCTCCAGTCAGCACAAAGCGAGTCGTCTCACCTGTTTTTTGCATCACCATCAAACTGCCACCGATATGACCCGCATAATTACTCACCCGCAATGCCGCCACAGCATCGGTTTGATAACGCTGACTGGCATTCGCAATGGTATCTTCAAAGAAGCCCCAAACATCGGCGGCGCTAATATTGTTTTGATCCACTTGATCAATGAGCGGGGCATAAATGGGCACACCAACCAAATTACTGGCCCGTGCAAAGTCATTTAAAATTTGCGACGGGGCACTCGAACCAGACAATCGTCTGATGCCATTGTTTTCACTGGCCAACCAAACCAGAACCGAAGGTCGGTTACTTCCCCACACAGGTAAACCATTTTGCGATAAGAAACGATCAATCGACTCGGGATAAAAAGTCACCTTAATTTGCTTGCCTGGAACCAAACCATCATCACTTGGTAATAACTCACTTAATGAGGCCACAGAATGCTGCGCCACCCAACCCGCCGATTGTTTTCGTGCTTGACTCAATAAATCACCGATGATCGCCTCTTTATTGCCAGACACTTTTATCAACACTTGCTCCGCCGCTAATCTGAACGCTTGATTCAGCATATTTGCTTCCGATTGCGTCACGGGCAAATTAATTTCAGCACTGTACAGCCCTTTCACATTGACCGCCTGCGCTGACGATGTGAACCAAAAAACCATTAATAGAAAAAATATACGAGAATTCATAGCCCTTCCTTCGTTTATTTTGTCTATTCTACTGTCTTAATCGCAAAGAACCATAGCCCTAATGTGTCACTATGGTAAAATGCCTTTTTTTCCTCGTACCATGATAAGGCATAGGCAATGACCAAGTCGGACAAACCATCGATTAGTTATAAAGACGCAGGCGTAGACATCAACGCTGGCAACCAACTTGTTGAACGTATCAAAGGCGTTAGCAAAAAGACTCGCCGCCCAGAGGTAATGGGTGGTTTAGGTGGATTCGGGGCCCTTACCCGTTTACCAACCAAGTACAAAAAACCGGTCTTGGTCTCTGGCACCGACGGCGTGGGTACTAAGCTACGCCTTGCAATGGACCTCAATCAACATGACACCATTGGCATTGACCTTGTGGCCATGTGTGTTAACGATCTAGTGGTAGCCGGCGCTGAGCCATTACTTTTCCTTGATTACTACGCAACCGGCAAATTGGATATCGATGTCGCGGCAAACGTCGTAACAGGTATCGGCGAAGGTTGTTTACAAGCTGGTTGCGCCCTAGTGGGTGGTGAAACAGCTGAAATGCCTGGCATGTATCATGATGGTGACTACGATCTCGCTGGCTTTTGTGTCGGCGTTGCAGAAGAAGATGATGTCATCGACGGCAGTCAAGTCAAAGCCGGTGACAAACTGATTGCGCTTGGCTCATCAGGCCCTCACTCTAACGGTTACTCTTTGATCCGAAAAATCCTCGAAGTCAGTCAAGCGGACCTAAACACCGACATCGACGGCATCGCGCTGAAAGATGCCCTTATGGCACCGACACGCATTTACGTAAAATCCATTCTTAAATTGATGGAAAGCATTCAAGTGAATGCTCTTGCGCACATTACTGGTGGCGGTTTGCTGGAAAACATTCCTCGCGTTTTACCAGAAGAGGCAGCGGCTAAAATTGATGCCAACAGCTGGAAACGCCCTGCTGTGTTTGATTGGCTTCAAGAACAAGGAAATGTCGAGCAAGAAGAAATGTACCGTGTTCTAAACTGTGGCGTTGGCATGGTACTGTGTATCAATGCAGACAAAGCAGAAGAAGCATTAAACCTTCTTCAAGGAGAAGGTGAACAAGCGTGGATCATTGGTGAAATCTGCCCGCGTAACGGTGGCAAGGATGTGTTGATTTCTGATCTAGAGTCTAACGCATGAGTTTTCCAGTCATTGTCTTGATTTCAGGCAGTGGCAGTAACTTGCAAGCTTTGATTGATCAAAGCTTGCAAGGAAAACTGAACATCGATATCAAAGCCGTGATCAGCAACAAAGCCGATGCCTTTGGACTAGAAAGAGCGAAAAAAGCGGGCATTCCAACCCATGCTCTAGATCATAAGGCGTTCGCCAGTCGCGAAGCATTTGATGAAGCACTGCAACAAACAATCGATCAGTATCAACCTAAGTTAGTGGTATTGGCGGGCTTTATGCGCATATTAACTGAAACCTTTACGCAACATTATGAAGGTAGAATGCTTAATATACATCCGTCTTTACTGCCAAAGTTCAAAGGCTTGGATACACACCAAAGAGCCATTGATGCCAAGGAACAAGAACACGGTGTTTCTGTGCATTTTGTCAGCTCAGAACTGGACGCTGGCGCTGTAATATTGCAAGCCAGCACAAAGATAGAGACAGATGAAACCGCAAGCCGTCTCGCCCGTAAAGTTCATGCTCTTGAGCATGTCATTTACCCACTGGCGGTGAAATGGTTTAGCGAAAGTCGATTGACATTGAAACACGGTACAGCGTATTTGGATGATGCCCCTCTTTCGGAGACCGGCATTCTTTACCATTCAGGCCTAGCCTAAAAAAGGAGAAAGCATGGGGATTCATAAAATATCAATCTGGTTTATTGCCACTTTTATGTTCATTCCTATGCTTTCTTACTCCGCCACGCCAAAGGAAGACGCTTTTCTAGAAGCCTATTCAGCCGTCTACAGTACGGTTTGGAAAAAAGGCATCAGCCTCAAAGTTGAAGGCAAGCAGACGCTGTCTAAACAATCAGGTGATATGTGGAAGTTTGCATTTTCAGCAGACAGCCTCATTGCTTCTCTCAATGAAAGTTCGCAATTTTACGTGAGAGACCATCAAATTATTCCAACCAAATACCAATACAAAAGTAAGGTACTGGGCAAAACTCGCAAAGCCACTCTGACCTTTGATTGGAAAAAACAGCTGGTCCGCAACGACGTGGAAGAAAAACCTTGGAATCTGGCCATTAGCCCGAACACCCTAGATAAGTTGTCGATCCAACTGCAAATCCGACAGGATTTAAAGCAAGGAAAAAACGAGTTTGATTACCTTATCGCAGATGGTGGCTACATCAAAAACTGGCAATTTAAGCGCGAGAAGATGGAAACCGTAAAGACCAAAATTGGTCGTTTATCCGCCATCAAAATGATTCGAACCGACAACTTAAGCAAAGGCAAACAAACCTCTTTTTGGTTTGTGCCTAAGCTGGATTATCTGCTTGTCAAACTAGAGCATAGAGAAGATGGCGAGTCTTACCACCTTGATATAGACTCATTCAAACGCCTTTAAGTCGGCCCAAGTATTGACGTTCTTCAATGTGTCACCGGAGTCAATACGGACAGACTGACAACCAAATGACTCGTAGAATGCCATAACAGCCAGCTTATCCTGTTGACTCAAAAATACATCCAAAGCAAACAGGCTTGATGCGACAGGCATGATTGCATGTAATGGGTGACGGCCTTTATCGTCCTGCAAATAGTGAATTTTATCCGGTGCGTTTTTTGCCGCCTTGAGCAAGGATTCGAACTCTTGACTTGTGATCAAGGGCGTATCGCATGGCGACACCATTAAGTGCGAGCTTTTTGAGACCGCTAAACAAGAGTAAAGGCCAGCTAATGGTCCTTTGTCATACACCGACTCAGCGTCCGAGTGTACTTCATAACCCATTCCTTGATATTCCACCATATGTCGATTGGCATTAATCAATACTCGATCAACAGAAGGTTGCAACGCTCGAATCACATGCACCGCCATTGGCTCATCACGGAGCAAAAGTAATCCTTTGTCCTGACCTGATACACGCTCCCCTTTACCGCCCGCTAAGACAGCACCAGTCACCGATGTTATTTCCATGCTTTAATTCGCTTTTCTCAGCCAAGGTAAAGATCGATTAGACCAAATTTCATCCGCTAATGCCAAACAAGCTTGATGTGAATCTAATTTGTATAACAAACCGACAACCGCTGCGAGGGTTTGACGCACGGCTTGCTCTCCGAATGGGTCAATGGTCTCGCCCCCCCAATGATCCACCAAACGAGAGACATCAAGGTTGTCTTTCAGTCGCTTATAACGCTGCTCAGCTTTAGGCCATACCGTCCACGTCGCTTGATTACTCTGCCATTTTCCCAGTGTCACTTCTCGCTCTGGGTTCACTTCCGCTTCTCCATTACCACCACGAAACACTAAGACGGAAGGGTCCTGGAGCTGTTCGCAAGCCGCTAGGTGCAGTGCATCGTAACCACGATGGAACACCCCATGTAGACTATGGGGAGCAAAAAATGGATTCATCATTCGAACCACGGTATTCACCGGCGATCGCAACCCTAATTGGTATTTCAAATTCATCATTCTCCCTAGCATAGGGTGTATGTTTATCAAATCAATGTAAGCAAACGCTTGCTCATTAAGGCATTGATTGACCTCCTCTACCGAAGAACAAACGTTAAGGCCCAACACACTTAATACTTGGTTGACATAAATCCGCTCTTCTCCATCAAACGCGTGACCATGCATGACTATGCGAACACCAGCATTCGCTAAGGCCAACGCTGACAACAAAAACCAAGGCAACTCATTGCGTTTACCAGCATAAGCAGGCCAATCAAGATCGACCGTCTTCACCAATGCATTGTTTTCTCGTAAGAAGCGGCGCGTGGCTCGTGTAAACCCCACGGTTTCTTCAACGGTTTCTTCTCGAATGCGAATTAACATCCAAAAAGCCCCCGATTGTTCAGCGGCAACTTGATCATTCAGCATAAGAGTCATTGCCTGTTCGGCTTCTTCCGAAGTAAGACTTCGAGCGCCTTTCTTACCTCGCCCAAGCACCTGAATAAATGGTTTAAATGCGTCACTCATGCGCTTTGCTCCACTGGTATTGGCATAAAAGGTTTCAACTCTGGCACACAAGAACCACAATTAGTGCCACATTTTAATCGCGTCCCCAACTCAGCGACAGAACGAACACCTTCTGCCACCGCCTTTTGAATTTGTTTATGACCAACTTGAAAACACGAACAAATAATCTCGCCTTTATCTTCCGAATGAGCCAAGCTCCCCGCCAAGATGGCCAATCTTTCCTGTTCCAAAACAGGACTATCAGGTGCCAACTTGGACACTAACCAATCCACACTCAATTGCTGTGGTTGGTCATGCCAATACAACAACAAAGCCAATTGATTCTCTCGCAAGCAAGCCATTCTCGATTGCCCAGACAATGGGTTTTGATACGTCATCCAATGTTCTGATAAACCAGTTTGCTGTTTTAAATCTCGTACGGTTTGTTCAACTTCGGCGGCACTAGACAAGGCCACTTCGTAGTAAAAACCATGCTCAGACGGAATACGACACCAATATAAAAACGCCGATAAATCCAACGCCTGTGTTGATAAAATGGCCGCAAAGAGAGGTTTTTTTATGGCTTCCAGTCGAATGACCGCATGCTTAGACTCTGGCTGCCCCGACAAGGGGTCAACCACTTGTGGTATCAGATTGGAGACCACAGACTGATTCGCAAAGGCTTGTGTCCAATGAATGGGCGCAAATACCTGACCCGGTGAAGTCGCGCGACTTGTCTTCACCCTTAAAATAGCCTGACCATAAGGGCTCACTAAACGCGCCAACCCTTGATCCTGAAGCCCCAGTGCCTTGACATCTCGAGGATGGATTTCAACATAAGGTTGATTGGTATGACGAGCTAAAGAAGCCGCATTTCCTGTTCTGGTCATGGTATGCCACTGATCTCGAACCCGACCTGTATTCAAAACAAACGGCCACTCTTGATTACGAGCATGCTGAGGAAGCACCGGCGAAATGGGAATAAAACGCGCCTTACGATCCGCCGTGAAAAATTGCCCATCCGCAAACATCCGTTTAGTGCCTGCCGGCTGACCTTTTGGAACCGGCCACTGAACCGGCACTAAGGCATCGTATTCTGCTTGAGTCACAGACTGAAAGTGACCAATATCGAAATCTCTTTTACCGGCGTTTTCAAACGCTGATAACGCCGCATGCTCTGCAAAAATGTCATGTGTCCCTTGGTAGTCAAACGCTGGTTTAAAACCAAGCCTTTTCGCAACTTCACAAATCGCCCACCAATCATGCCTGGCCTCCCCGGGCGCCGGTAACAAGCCTCGTTGACGAGAAATACACCGCTCTGAATTTGTCACCGTGCCATTTTTCTCACTCCACCCCGTTGCAGGCAATAAGATGTCCGCCATGGCCGTCGTATCAGTATTGTTTTTGCAGTCACTAACAATCACCAACTCGCATTTTTCCAACGCACGTCGAACCTGAGCAGTATCAGGTAAACTCACCATAGGATTCGTCGACATAATCCACACCACTTTGACTTTGCCCGCTTCCATGGCTTGAAATAAGTCGACTGCTTTCAGACCATTTTCAGTGGCCATGTTGGGAGCCTGCCAAAAACGCTTAACCAAGTCTTGAGCGCCGGGGGTTGCAAAATCCATATGGGCCGCCAGTTGATTGGCTAAGCCACCAACTTCGCGTCCGCCCATGGCATTTGGCTGACCTGTAATAGAGAAAGGCCCTGCGCCCTCTTTACCAATTCGGCCCGTTGCAAGATGACAATTGATAATGGCATTGCATTTATCCACGCCAGACGACGACTGATTAATGCCTTGAGAATAAAACGTGACTGTCTTTTCAGTATCAACCCACCAATCCGCCAGACAAGCTAAGTCCTCTACCGACACACCACAAAAATCCGCCGTAAAAGACAAACTTGGTGTGGCGGCATGCGCACACGTTAATGCCTCATCAAACCCTGATGTCGAATCCGCCATAAAAGTCTGATCAACAACGCCGGCACGATCTGAATGACAGAGCAGGTAAGAAAAAATCGCCGCATCAGCCCCAGGCTTAATCGCTAAATGCAGATCCGCAATATCACAAGTCGCTGTTTGACGAGGATCGATCACCACCACCTTCATTTGAGGACGTTTTTGTTTAGCCGCGGCGATGCGCTGATACAAAACCGGGTGTGTCCAAGCGGCATTAGACCCCACCATAATAAGCAAGTCGCAGCACTCTAAATCTTCATAACAACAAGGCACAGTATCAGACCCAAACGCGCGCTTATAAGCCACCACCGCGGACGCCATGCATAACCTTGAATTCGTATCGACGTTTGCCGTACCAATAAAGCCCTTTGCTAACTTATTAGCCACATAATAATCTTCCGTCAGGATCTGACCAGACAAGTAAAACGCAAAAGCATCGGGACCGTGATCTTTCACCACTTGAGCAACCTTGTCGCTAATGGTGTCTAAAGCCTCATCCCAAGAAGTAGATTGCCCCTGAATGCTTGGCGTGAGCAACCTGTCATGATCAATTAAGGTTTGCGACAGACTGCTTCCTTTCACACACAATCGCCCAAAGTTTGCCGGATGCATTTCATCCCCTGATACTGGGGGAACAGGGGCTTTATCCGTATTTGGTAAAACCATATTTACACCACAGCCGACACCGCAATAAGGACATGTTGTTTTTTGAAAAGCCTGCGCCATATATCCATCCTTCACTTTTTCGAAGACAAAAAAAGCCCAATCACTCTACTAGAATGATTGGGCTTCGTTGCCTTTTGTAATATCTGATTGCTTTATTAGTAAACCAACTTTGGTTCAAGGTGCATCAGTTACTTATTAACTAAGCAATTAACAGGCCAAGTACAACAAACACCACATAATAAGGATTCAGGAGCATCAAGCTCGAACCCGAAATTCCCTCTTATGCGAATTGGCACTATTTGAGTGCAAAAATCACCTTCAGGGTCAATGAAGGATCACCGACAAGCAACAAACACCTTGCCGGTTTCCAGCTTTACTGGCCAAGTTGTTACCTTGACACCTTCTTCCTCAAGGCACTGTCCAGATTGCAATTCATAATGCTGCTTATACAAAGGGCTCGCTACGGTCCACTGTTCCTTTAAATTTGCTAGCAAACCACGGGACAATACATTGGCTTTGCCGATGGGATCCCAATTGCTAATGGCAAACACTTGTTGCTCTGCCTCTGGTACGTAAAACAACGCAATTTGTTGACCATCCAACATGGCTGCAATGCCAGCGCCTTCAATCAAGTCCTGCTGTTCACACATCAATTTCCACTGCATCGTCATGATTAACCTGCCTTCGCAATCAGTTGCTGTTTTTCTTCTTCTGTCGCAGGGCGAATTTGGTTGCGCTCTTCGACAAATACGACATTGGTATCGTCCCCTTCATAATTGACAAACTGACGGAAATTTTTCAACGCCTGCTCGTCTTGTAAGGTGGTTTTCCATTCACATTGGAAAGTGTCTACTACGTGCTGCATACGGCTCTCAAGCTCGTCACACAAGCCAAGCTTGTCATCAATGACCACCTCTTTGAGGTAATCCAAACCGCCTTCTAAGCTTTCCATCCACACCGAAGTACGTTGTAGGCGATCAGCTGTTTGGGTGTAAAACATCAAAACTCTGTCAATGTATTTGACCAAGGTTTCGTCGTCCAAATCCGTAGCAAACAAATCCGCATGACGAGGCTTCATACCTCCGTTGCCACATACGTATAAGTTCCAACCACCTTCGGTGGCAATTACTCCGATGTCTTTACTCTGCGCTTCTGCACATTCTCGAGTACACCCAGACACAGCGAATTTAATTTTGTGCGGTGATCTCAACCCCTTGTAGCGATTCTCTAAGTGAATCGCCATGCCCATGCTGTCGTTGACCCCGTAACGACACCAGGTACTACCTACACAGGATTTAACGGTTCGTAATGACTTACCATAGGCTTGGCCCGTTTCAAATCCAGCCGCCACCAGCTTTTCCCAAATTTCGGGCAATTGCGGCAGAGTGGCACCAAACAAATCAATACGTTGTCCACCGGTAATCTTGGTATACAAGCCATAGTCTTTGGCCACTTGCCCCAGCACAATCAACTTTTCAGGGGTAATTTCGCCACCCGGAATACGTGGTACGATGGAATAGCTACCGTCCTTTTGCATGTTGGCAAGGAATCGGTCATTGGTATCTTGCAAGCCTATGTGCTCTTTCTTCAGCACATAATCGTTCCAAACACTGGCTAAAATGGAGCCCACGGCAGGTTTACAGATTTCACAACCGTGGCCTTTACCGTGCTTTTGCAGCAATTCAGCAAAGCTTTTAATGCCTTCAATTTTGATTAGGTTGTATAAGTCCTGACGGGTATAAGCAAAATGCTCACAAATGTCGGTACTCACTTCTACCCCAAGTGCCAATAATTCATTGTCGACCACTTTTTTCAATAAAGCAGCACAGCCACCACAACCAGTGGCCGCCTTAGTCACTCCTTTGACATCGCCAACGGACAAAGCCCCAGCGCAAACAGCATCGCTGATGTCTTGTTTACTGACGTTATGACAACTACAAATGGACGCCGTAGCGGGCAAAGCGTCCACCCCCAACGCCGCTGGCGCGCCATCCATACTGGGTAAAATCAAAGACTGGGCATTGTCTGGTAAATCGATAGCGTTTAGATAATATTGCAGTAAGGTGTCGTAGTAGCTGTTATCTCCGACCAACACGGCACCCAACAATTTCTTACCGTCTTCCGACACCACCATTTTACGATAACTTTGGGTCAGCTCATCTTGGTATACAAACACCTTACAACCTTGAGTTTGAGCATGGGCATCCCCAATCGACCCAACATCACAACCCAGCAACTTAAGCTTAGTGCTCATGTCAGCGCCCATAAAGCGCTTGTCTGAGTCACCCATAATATGAGCAACAGCGGCTTTTGCCATACTGTAACCTGGTGCCACTAGGCCAAAAATTCGACCATTCCACAAAGCACACTCACCAATGGCATAAATGCTGTCATCACTGGTAACACAATCGTTGTTAACACAAATACCACCACGCTCACCGATTTCTAATCCAGACTGTCTAGCCAAAGCATCTTGTGGGCGAATCCCAGCGGAAAACAAAATCAGATCAGTTTCAAGATAACTGCCATCGGCAAAATTCATACGGTGGAAGGCTTGCTCGCCGTCAACAATGTTTTGAGTGGCCGTGGCTGTATTTACCTTAACCTCCAAGCCCTCAATCATTTCTTTTAACACTTGGCCACCCGTCTCATCCAATTGCACAGGCATCAAACGTGGCGCAAATTCAATCACACTGGTTTCTAAGCCCAAGTTTTTCAGCGCGTTGGCGGCCTCCAACCCAAGCAAGCCACCTCCGACGACGGTGCCTCGTGTCACTTGTTTGGCACAATCACGAATCGCATCTAAATCTTCAAGCGTACGATACACAAAGGTGTTATCTCTATCGTGTCCAGGCATCGGTGGTACAAACGGGTAGGAGCCAGTGGCCAGCACCAAAATGTCGTAAGACAAGCGCTCACCTGATGCCAATTGCAATGATTTAGCATCTCTCTCAATTGCCACCACCTGACTCTTGGTAAAATAGCGAACCCCATTTTCATCATATAGGCGGCCATCTGTCATGGCTAAATCCGCAGCGGCTTTACCCGTAAAATACTCACTCAAATGCACCCGATCATAGGCTAAATGCGGCTCTTCACCGAAGACATTAATAGCAAATTGATGTTGCGCACCTTGCTCAATCAGCTGCTCAATAAAATGATGTCCTACCATACCGTTTCCCACGACGACTAAACGTGGCTTGTCTGCGGTTAATGTATTTATAGTCATGTCTTTCCCCTTGTCGGAGTTTAGCGTCACAAAAGCGGAATCAGGCGACTTCTGGCTGGCAATAAGCCTCGCCAAATATCAGTCGATCCAGCATGTCTGTAACCTTCGTCTTGTTTTGAATAAGCTGGAAATACCAGCTACCATCGGCGACGTTGCCGTATAGAATAGCGCCAACCAGTTGGCCGTCGTTGACCACCAGTTTGCGATAGTGATTTGCGCTTACGTCTTCAAAGACCAGACAAGCGTCTTGCGCATCAGGCTGAATTGTCCCTACCGAAAATAGGTTAATACCTGACACTTTTAATTTGGTTGGTGTCGGCGTGACGGTAAAATTCGCGGCATTACCTGCCAACACCTGAGTTAATACTTTAATTTGCGACCAAATAGGCGCCACTAAGCCAAAGGTTTGTTGCTCGAATTCGCAACATTCTCCTACAGCATAAACATCTGCGTCAGAGGTGGTCATTTGCGCATCCACCAAAATGGCCTTTTTTACCGCCAAACCAGTTTGCTGCGCTAATTGTGTTTCAGGTACGATCCCCGCCGCCATGATCACCAAATCCACCGGTTTTCGCTGACCATCACCATGTAGCAACTGGCACACCGTCCCCGACGTATCATGAATAAATCTCGTTGGGCTATCGGATAAACAAAATTCAATCCCCATCGTCTCAAGACGATTTTGCAATAAGCTGGCCGCGGCCGCGTCCAATTGTCGATTTAACAAATGACCACTGCGATGGAATACAGTGACCTGATGACCTCTTTTTACTAAACCAACGGCGGCTTCTAAACCCAGTAAACCACCACCGACAACCGCTACTTTTTGTTCAGCAGGGAGCGCCGACATACGGTCGACATCTTGCCAAGTTCGAAACCCCATTACGTTGTCAGCATTGGCACCCTCAATGGGCAATAGGTTGGCTTTGGAGCCAGTCGCAAATACTAATTTGTCATAATCCATCACACGACCAGACGACAAGGTTACTTGTTTATGTTTACTTGAAATACTAACCACTGGGTCTTCAGCAATAATATCAACGCCGGTTTGACGCATTGTTTGTAAATCCACCAACGGCATGTCTTCATCACTAATTTCCTGAGCCAATAACGAAGACAACATAATGCGGTTATAACCCACTTTCGGCTCTTCACCGATTAAGGTAATCGCCAGCTTAGCGGTTGCCCCCTGTGCTAACTCTTCCGCTAATTTACTGCCCGCCATTCCGGCACCCACTATGACTATTCGCATCATGATGAATTACCCTGTTACGCGTTAGCCACTTTCGCGGCAGACGAACTGGTGGCTTTAGTGGAGCCATTGATCGGTTCAACCTTGCGTTGCTTTTCATACAAAAACGTCAGTACTTGAGCACGATAATCCACATACTTCGCATCGTTTGCTAATGCCAAACGATCACGTGGTCGTGGCAAGTCCACATCTAAAACCTCACCAATCGTCGCCGCTGGGCCGTTGGTCATCATAATGATGCGATCCGATAACAACACCGCCTCATCCACATCGTGAGTAATCATGATAACGGTGTTGTTTAAGTCTTTTTGAATCTCCATAAGAGAGTCTTGCAAGTGAGCTCGGGTCAAGGCATCCAAAGCACCAAATGGTTCGTCCATTAACAATACACTTGGTTCCATTGCCAAGGCTCTGGCAATGCCGACACGCTGCTTCATCCCACCAGAAATTTCATCTGGACGCTTATCTGCCGCATGCGTCATGTGTACCAAATCTAAGTTATGCATGATCCAGTCATGCATTTCTTTTTTCGATTTGGTCTTTTTAAAGACTTGCTTCACCGCCAGTTCAACATTCTGGTAGGACGTTAGCCAAGGCAACAAGGAGTGGTTTTGAAACACCACCGCACGCTCTGGCCCTGGACCTTTGACTTCCTTGCCATCAAGAAGCACACCACCTTCTGTGGCGTCATACAAACCGGCCACTATGTTCAGAACGGTGGATTTACCACAACCTGAATGGCCAATAAGGGACACAAACTCTCCCTTCTTAATTTTTAAATTCACCCCATCCAAGGCTTTAAATGACCCCTTGGGGGTGGGGAATTCGATGGATACCTGACTGATGTCTAGATGCGTCGCCATGATCATTCTCCTATCGTAAAATTTGTGTCTTATCCCAAGACACAAAACGCTGAACCATCAACATGGCTCGGTCTAATAAAAAGCCAATGAAACCTATCATCAACACCGCCACCATAATGCGACCAAGAGAATTAGAGCTGCCATTTTGGAACTCGTCCCAAACGAACTTGCCCAAACCTGGGTTCTGCGCCAGCATTTCTGCGGCAATCAAAACCATCCAAGCAATCCCTAAAGACAAGCGCAAACCGGTAAACATCAATGGAATAGCCGATGGAATCACAATCTTCATAACATGAGTAAACCAGCCTAAACGCAATACTTTTGACACGTTCAACAAATCCTTCTCAACGGCCGCCACACCGACCGCCGTATTAATTAAGGTCGGCCACATGCAACATAGAGTGACCGTGAACATGGAGGTTAAAAACGATTTAGAGAAGATCGGGTCATCCGATACATAGGTCGCACTCACCACCATGGTGACAAGCGGTAACCAAGCAAGAGGTGACACGGGCTTAAAGACTTGAATTACCGGGTTTAGCGCACTGTACACCGCATTATTCAAACCGATCAAAATGCCTAATGGAATGGCAATCAGGCAGGCCAAGCCAAAGCCCGCTAGGACGGTATACAAACTGGTAAAAATTTGGTCAAAGAACGTCGGTTTGCCGGTATAGCTGCGAATTTTGCCCACATAACTCGGGTCTTTTGCCTGACGTTTGGCAATTCTGTCTTCCTGACGCTCATAAAAGCGCTGTTCTTTTACCCTTTCGTTCTGATGTTCACTAATCAGGTTACCCCATTGCTCATAAACGACGGCAGGACCGGGAAATACACCCAGTGAGGTGTGTACTCGGCTGGCACCCACCTGCCAGAGCATAATAAAAATAAGGATTCCACACAGAGGCAAAAGAAGGCTTTTGAGAGAAATCTGCTCTAGCTTTTCCTTTAAAGAGTGGATGGATAAATCTGACATGGCGATATTCCTGCTAGTTGTAAAACGGCGAACTCACTCATCTTGCAGTGGACCTAAATAAGCCCACTGCTTAATAAGTCTTTAAATCTGATCATCACCTTTCAGACCAATCTGAAAGCTTTTCAAGTAATCATTTGGATGCTTACCGTCATAAGTAATGCCGTCAATAAAATCACTTTGTGGCGATTTAAAGCCATCTTCCGTTGTAAAATCAGGGAAATCAGAAGCCTGCATAAAACCGTCTTCAATCAAAGATTCAGCCGCTTGCGCGTAGATATCAGGGCGATACACTTCTTTCGCCGTTTTCATGAACCATTCATCAGATTTAGGCTCTGCGATTTGTCCCCAACGGCGCATTTGAGTCAGATACCAGATCGCATCACTGTAGTAGGGATACGTTGCGTTATGACGGAAGAACACGTTGAAATCAGGCACCTCACGCTTATCGCCTTTTTCGTATTCAAATGTTCCCGTCATACTGTTTGCAATGACATCGTAATCCGCGCCAACGTATTGGCTTTGCGATAAGATTTTTACCGCCTCTGGGCGGTTAGCATTGTTGTTTTCATCTAACCATTTCGCCGCTCGAATCATGGCTTTGACTACGCGAATATGAGTAATGGGGTACTCATCAGCCCACTCTTTACTAACACCAAATACTTTTTCTGGGTTGTTTTTCCAGATTTCATAGTCGGTGATCACAGGCACGCCAATGCCTTTGAATACTGCTTGTTGGTTCCAAGGTTCGCCAACACAGTAACCATGTATGGTGCCGGCTTCCATTGTCGCGGGCATTTGGGGCGGTGGCGTCACAGATAACATAGCATCGGCATCAATTTGACCACTGGTGTCGCCTTTCGCGGGCGCATAATACCCAGGGTGAATACCGCCAGCCGCTAACCAATAGCGCAATTCATAATTGTGAGTTGAGACAGGGAACACCATCCCCATATTGAACGGCTTACCTTCTGAACGGTAGCGGTCCACGACTGGTTTTAAAGCACTTGCACTAATAGGGTGAACCGGCTTACCGTCTGCGCCTTTGGCAATGTTGGGTTTCATCTCTTCCCAAACGTCGTTTGAAACGGTAATGCCGTTACCGTTCAAGTCCATGCTAAATGCCGTAATGATGTGCGCTTTAGTACCATAGCCAATCGTTGCACCCAATGGCTGCCCTGCTAACATGTGCGCCCCGTCTAATTGACCGTCAATCACTCGGTCTAACAATACTTTCCAGTTCGCTTGCGCTTCCAAAGTAACGTAAAGACCTTCGTCTTCGAAATAGCCTTTTTCATAAGCAATGGCCAGTGGAGCCATATCTGTTAGCTTAATAAAGCCAAACTTCAATTCTTCTTTTTCTGGGTAATCCAATTCCGCTTGAGCAGCACCAGACACCAGCACAGAACTTAACAATAAAGTGGCCGTAGAATTTCTCGCTAACCCGATCAAATTAGGTAACCGTAAAACCGTCTCTAAAGACTTTAAATTCATTTTCACTCTCCGCTTTAAGACACAAAAAAAGGCGCATGCAAATCACACAATTGTGTGTTCGCAGGCACCTTTGCCATTCATAAACGACTCTACATTGAGCCTTCAATCCTGTGGGTGACAATCAGCATCATTGCTCATTCCACCAAAATGTTTAGATGATAATCTATCAATATATAAACTTTAGCATGATATGTGCCAAAACAAATAAAGCATTGATTTCAATGGATTTAATTATTTAACCACCTTAATTCACGCAGAAAATGTCTTGTTTCTGCGCTCAAATCAGGCACGACGCACCATAAGATGGCCGATTAATCCTCTGATTTTATAAACCCTTTCAAGATGCCTTTCGGGTGAAGTCTCACCCGCCCTTTCGCAATATCCTCTAGCCAAGTCGATTCTTGCAATGAGCTTAAAGGCCATTGCATTTCTTGATCAAGGTCGCCTGAGGCACGTTCATATATGTCCTGACGATACACTTGCTTAGCCATCGCATTTAAATTCGCTGCTTCGAGGCTTGGCAGCTGATGCCAGCGATGCATTTGCCCCATAATCCATAGAGCGTAACTGGGTAAAGGGCGATTAATCTCTTGGCCTGAAAAACGCTGATACGCCTCCATCGGCCAATCAAATTTGCCTTTCGGTTTAATCGCACTAAAACCGTACACCAATTGCTCAACACTGCAATTTAGATAATCGGGATGACTTAAAATACTCAATAACTCCGTCTGGTTATCTGGATGATCAACCCATTCACACGCTTTTTCTAAAGCTCGAATCACAGCGAGATGGGTCAATTCATGTTGTTCAGCCCAAGAGGAATTCACACCAAATACTTTTTCTGGTGTGCTCCCCCAAATCTCATACCCCGTCACCAGTAAATGGCCTACCCCAGCTTCAACCGCTAAACTGTTCCAAGGCTCCCCGACACAATAACCATCTATGTCACCAGCCTTTAGACTGTCGATCATTTTCACTGGAGGAATAACAACAATTTGCACCTCTTCATCCGGATCAATACCAGCACGAGCCAACCAATCTCTAAGTTGATAATTATGAGAAGAATATGGGTAAACCACAGCGAAGCGAAGCAGTGGCTTACTGTGCTTTGCACGATCCTCGATATAGCGCTTCAAGGCGACACCATTTCGAATATCACTACTGTGCGCCACATACTTCGTTAGCGCTTCATACAAGGTATTGCCAACCGTAATGCCATTGCCATTATGGCTCACTGTAAAACTGGTTTGCATGGCGGTTTTTAATGTCCCAACACCCAGGCTTGCCGCAATCGGCATGGATGCCAACATGTGTGCACCCTGTAAGATATTAAACGTCACTTTATCGCGAATGCTGGCCCAAGATGCTTCTTTTGATAGCGTTACTGAGACCCCTTCAGCTGCAAAAAAGCCCTTCTCTTTGGCGATGACAAAAGGCGCACAATCAATTAAAGGAATAAAGCCAATCCGCACAGTCTGTTGAGATTCTAACGAATTATTTACCGTCGACGTCATTTAGAAGCTCCCATAATTTCCATCACTGAAATGATATTACGAGCCACTTCGGTCATTCTTTGACTGCGATCCATCGCTAATTTTCTGAGGGCTTGATAAGCCGCTGGCTCATCACACTGTTGATGCTTCATAATCAACCCTTTTGCTTTATCAATTAGCTTACGATCTTCCAACTGAGTTTTTACCGTTTCAAGCTCAGAGCGTAATGCTTGAAACTCCCTAAACCGCGCGATAGCCACCTGTAAAATCGCCTTCACACTGCCACTGTTCACCCCATCGACAACATAAGCACTAACGCCAGCACGAATGGCCGCTTCAACGTGCCTAGAATCGTCTTCTTCTGCAAACATCACAATGGGTCTTGGATTATCTTGGGTGAGCCGAGACATGTTTTCCAACATATCTCGATCTGGAGATTCAATGTCAATGATCACCATATCTGGCTGACATTCCATGACGGCCTGACTTAAGTTCAAAGCATTTTCAAGACGACGGATTACACGGTAGCCACTGTCTAACATAGCTTGCTCGACAATCGCTGCTCGGGCAGGTTCGTTATCAACCAACATCACAGTTAATTCATTCTCTGGGGGCGCAGACATGGTGCACTCTCTACCTATACAAGCTGAATTTCACTGTATGAAGCAAGATATGCGCCACTAAGGTACATGAATAAAATGTTGGGGGAGAAATAGGCAAGAACAGGGCCCAACAGAGACGAGAGAACCTAAAACCAAAGACTATTCGAAGACAAATACGGTGACATTCAATGAGTTTTGAGACACAAATTCATAGAGAAGCGCGAAAACTGTGCGCTATTTTTAGGAGGTATATTTTTAGCGCACTGAAAAGTGACGCTTTGCTTTCAATGCTAACGCAAGACGGTCACGAGTATCTGTTTTTTTGAAAACAGAAGTGAGGTGCGCTTTCACGGTTCTTTCAGTTATGGCCATCTCAGTTGCCACCTGCTTATTCGAAAATCCTTCTGCGACATAACGCACTACGTCCAATTCGCGCTCAGACAAACCATCCATTTCCAGAGAAGGCGAATCGACCTGTTCCGCTGACTGACTAATTAATTGTTGTATAAAGGCTTTGCCACCCCAAATCTCCCCCGAATCAATCACTGACATCACCAGAGACAACTGCTCTTCCCCGATATAAGGGGCACATTGACCATTCACACCAATAGAGAATAGACGTAACGCGGCTTGCTGACTGGCTTGGTTTGGAAACACCACCATATTATGATTTGAAAACTCTGATTTTAACGTCACAACCTCTTCGACTTGACTCGAAAACGAATCATCCGCTAAGTACACAAAACAATATTGAAATGATTGTTGAGACTCAAGAAGCGCATGACGGGACGCCACTAAGCTGTCAACTCGAACAAGCTCTGCTCCCTGCGGGACAACTTTTAACCAATGCTCCCAAACGGCATCGTCTGTATTCCAACACAAAATTTTCAAAATCAATCTCGTTCAGTTTATTAAGCTGTAAACATTGTATCTAGCTTACAAGACAGGGTTGTTAACATTTGTTATCACAATGACATGAAAGCTAAATTTTTTGTAATTATCGCTCTCGCAATGCATTTTGTTTGGCTTTCAAAATCGGTTTCAACAAATAATCTAACAAGGTCTTTTTCCCTGTAATAATGTCCACACTGGATTGCATGCCAGGAATAATTGGCAACGGCGCTTCCTTCGTCCCTAAAAAGTTCTTATCCGTTCTGACTCGGACTAGGTAAAAACTGTTGCCTTCTTCATCAAGAATGGTGTCCGCGCTAATATTTTCCACCGTACCGTCCAAGCCACCAAAAATCGCAAAATCATAAGCAGACAGTTTCACCACTGCGGGTAAATCTGGTTGAATAAAACCAATATTTTCTGGGCGTACCTTAGCTTCGATCAACAAGGAGTCTTCAATCGGCACGATTTCCATCATATTCATGCCCGGCTTAATTACCCCACCCACCGTATTAATTTGAATCTGTTTAACAATGCCCTTTACCGGTGAACGTACTTGCGTTCTAGAGACCTTGTCTTCTAACGACACACTCGCTTCGCGAATCTGATCCAACTTACTGCGTACATTGGTTAGCTCTTCTTGTGCATCCGCACGAAACTTCGCCACACTTTCTTCCAATTTACTTTGCGCCTCTTTAAGCGCAGAACGGGCACGAGGAATCGCCAACTGAGTCGCTTCTAGATCCCCTTGTAATTGATTCACTTCTCGTTCCAATTGAAGCAGTTCGACTCGTGATACAGCCCCCTGCTCGAAGGCGGGACGCGTTAACGCTAACTCTTCTTTTGAAAATTCATAGCTCTGCTTGAGGTTATCAAGCTTCGCCTGCATTTCTACAATTTCTTGTCTCTTTTGCTCAATCTGCTGTTCAAAACCCACTTGATTGGTTCGCAATGATTCTGAACGATTTTTATACAGATCCATCTCGCGATTCACCACAGACGGATAATCGTTTCGTAACGCTTCATCAAATACCGGTGATCTGCCGTAGGACTCGCCTTGTAAACGTGCAGCCCTAGCTTGCAAGTTAATGAATTCAGCTTGCTGTTCCCGCAGGGAAGACAAGGCTTCCGTATTCTCAATGGTCATTAAGATCTGACCAGCATTGACCACCTGACCTACTTTGGCGTTAATTTCTTTTAAAATCCCCCCTTCCAAGTTCTGAATTTGCTGAACCTGACTAGAAGGAATGACTTTACCCTCACCGACCGTCACTTCGTCTAATGAGGTGTAATAAGCCCAAACCAGAGCCGACATAATAAAGATAAAAATCACCCATAAAATGATGCGCCCACCTTTTGGTGTTTTCAGCATCAAGGCGGCATTTCGATCTGATAAATACCCTAAATCACTTTGTGAGACTGTACGCTTACTCATCATTAACTTACCTTCAGCTTGCCTTGACGAAGCGCTTCGTGTACTTGCGCTTTCGGACCATCTGCAATTAAACGGCCATTATCCATAACGATGATGCGATCCACCATGTCGAGCATAGACGCTTTGTGAGTAATCAGGATCAAGGTCTTGTCTTTTAACCCTTCCATCAAACGTCGCTTCATTCTTGCTTCGGTCGTGTTGTCCATGGAGGCCGTGGGTTCATCCAAAATCAACACTGGCGGATCAAATAACAACGCCCTTGCAATCGCAATACTCTGACGTTGGCCGCCAGACAGTAAGACACCTCGTTCTCCGACCAAACTGTCCAAACCATTTGAACGACGATTCGCGAACTCAGACACACCCGATAGCTCAGCCGCTCGAATGATTGCATCGTCTTCCATGTAGGGCGCACCCATGATGATATTGTCTTTGATGGAACCATAAAATAAGTTGACGTCTTGCGATACCGAGCCCACATTGCGACGTAAATCAGTTGGATTGATTTGTCGAAGGTCCACGCCATCAACACGAATCGCTCCACTGCTCGGCGTATACAAGCCTGTCATCATCTTACCCAATGTCGATTTACCGGAACCAATACGTCCAATAATCGCCACTTTTTCCCCTTCCCTGATATTAATATTAATGTCAGTCACGGCCGCCTGATCTTGGTCAGGGTAAGAGAAATTAACGGCATCAAATTGAAACTCTCCTTTGAATACAGGACGATGCACAAACTTAGTGTCCTCTGGATTTTCTACAGGTGATGACATGATCTCATTTAATGAAGAAAACGCAGATTTAGCTTGATTGTAGCGAGTCGCTAAACTGGCAACTTGCGTCATAGGACCAAGAGCACGCCCTGTTAGCATTACGGATGCGACTAGCGCCCCCATGCTCATTAAGCCCTCTGAAATTTGGTACACACCAACGATCACGATCACCACGGTGGTCAGTTGCTGTGCCACCATGGCAAACGACGACGTGGACTGAGACAGTTGACGTGTCTTAACACCCCAATCGGCGATATTGCCAACCGCGTTTTCCCATTGTTTTTGTAAAACACCTTCCGCGTTATTTAATTTCACACTCTCAGCATTATATAAACTCTCAATCAGGACGGCGTTTTTCTGCGAGGCGGTTTTCTGGCTCTCTTCGATAGAACGTTTAAGGGGTATTTGGATGATGATGCTGTAGATCAAAATCAACGCAATTGTAATAATCGGAATGTAGCCGACTGGGCCACCAATTAGCCAGATCACCCCAACGATCAAAAACATAAACGGAATGTCTACTAGAGTCGTAATGGAGGCAGAAGTGATAAAATCACGGATACTTTCAAACTCTTGTAAATTCTTCGCAAACGCCCCCACCGATTTCGGCCGAGACGCCATGGTGATGTTGTTCACTTTAGAAAAGATCGAAGCTGATATGAGAATGTCCGATTTCTTTCCTGCGATGTCGATAAAATACGCTCTGAGCATGCGCAATAAAAAATCAAAAAAGTACACGGCGGCAGCACCAATAGCCAATACCCACAAAGTATCAAACGCATTATTCGGCACCACTCGATCGTATACATTCATCACGAACAAAGGGCTAGCAACCGCAAACATATTGATTAAAAGTGAGGCGATAAAAACATCACGATAAATCCGCCAAGATCCAAGCACAGTTCCCCAAAACCAATGGGCTTTTTTCTGCTGAGCGTCATCTGACTTTTGCGCACGTTTATCAAATTGATAGACGGGTCTGACAAAAAAGCAGTATCCCGTATAAGACGCCTGTAATTCGACTATTGGCAAAATAATTTCACCCTCACCAGATTCAGAACGTAAAATTTTTGCCATTCCTGTTGTATCGTTAATTTCCAACAGCACACAGGCTTGTTGATCGTCTAACAAAAGCACTGTCGGCAACACCATATGAGGAATTTTAGACAGCTTTCGTTTTACAAACCGAGAACTTAATCCAATTCGTTTCGATGCCCGTAAAAACAATTCAGGGGTCATTAAATCATCGGTAATCGGCAGACCTGCTGCAATGGCGTCGGAGGTATAAGGGTTATTAAAATAACGACTTAACAATACGAGGCAATCTAATAGAGGATTAGGGTAATCAAGCGATGTGGCGTTAGCTTGCCATTGCGGCTTTTGGTTCTCCCTATCTGTTTCATCTACTGGGGCATTCTCTGTCACGGTAGAAGCAGAGTGGTCCGTTGTCATATCGTCCGAATGGCGCTGCTCTTCTTGATGGGACGATGAAGAGTTCTGTTCTGAACGGTCCGAGCCAGACATACTCTAATTCTCCTAAGTAAACGAAAAAAACAATTTAAAACCAACAGGATGTAAGTTTTAGACTAGAATAGTAGTTCTCAGCTAAGATGGGAAGTTATCAAAACACTCCACTACAAATTGATACAAACACGGGACACTAAAATGCTCTACGCAAAGCTTAACGAAGACGGTGATATCATAGACGTTGCGACCTCTCAATCAGAGGAATACGGCCTATTAGTAGCCCCTAATGAACCGTCTGTTGCAAAAATTTTAGAGAAAAAATTCACCGCGAACGATCACAACAATACGCAAGAAATGTTGACGAATTCTGATAGCGACATGATGCGTGTACTAGAGGATTTGATTGACCTTCTTTCAGAGAAACGAATCATTCAATTCACCGAGCTACCAACAGCCGCTCAGAAGAAGTTGCTAAGTCGTAAATGGGTTCGTGGCGTTCATAACAGTCAAGATGAAGACTTAATTTCAGACAATGACAGTTTGACCGACCCAGATGGTGATTCATTTATTTAATCACCATCCTGTTTCCCTTAACGCTTAAAAGGGATGATGTCATCCACTCAAAACCGCAATCACAAAAGCCTTCCATACCATTGCTGATATTTGCTTTGGTTTTACCACGTTAGCGTTACATTGATTCGGCACGACCTAATGCAAAACCTTGCCCACCTAGCACATCAAATCGCTGCAATGCGTTAAGTTGCTTTTCACTCTCAATGCCTGTAGCAATCACTTCAATGTTCAAACTGTTAAACATTTTACACAAGCTATGCAAGAAGAAAGACTCTGACTCTTTACCTGCCGCCATACGTGTATAAGACGAATCGACTTTCACATAATTTGGCATCAGCACTTTTAAATATTGAAAGGCTGAAAATTGTTTCCCGACATTATCTATTCCAAATACGATGGCACGATTTTTCAGAATCTTAGCCAAAGCCAGCGCCCCTTGCTCATCCGCAATCACACTTTGCTCTGACATCTCAAACACCAATAACGCGCGTGCCGCATCATCAAGATGTGACAAGGTTTTGTCCAACCAAGCGATAAATGTCTCATCCTGAAGAGAAGAGCCAGACAAATTGATGGTTAATGGCTGAGTGACTTTTTTACCATTAATCACGCCCAACACTTTTTTGATAATGACCTGATCAATTTGCGCGGTAAGGTGATACTGCTCTGCTAAGCCAATAAAAAAGCCTGCATGAAAGTCTTTACCGGCATGACTCAAGCCCATAAATACCTCTTCATGCAAAATCTTGTCTTGCTCAGCCAATTCATACACCGCTTGCTTCTTCAAACTGAAGGCATTATTCGCAATGGTACTTTCAAGAATCCCTTTCCATTCAGAACGGTTAATTGACAAGGCTTGCTTGGTATTCAAGTCATACACGGAAACCCGATTTCCCCCCCCTCGCTTCGCTTCACGAAGCGCCGCATCGGCCTGAGCCATAGCGCTGCCTTTACTGACCTGACCATCAATGGTGACAGCGCCAATATTGCCCACATAGGAAGAATAACTGATATCCGCCTGACTCAACTCCAAGAGCGCCATCATCAGCGCGTCCACCAGCTGTTTAAGTTGCTCATGATCAAAGTTCGGCACCAATAAGACAAAGTCTGCGCCGGATAACCGCGCCAGCGTGGCAAAAGACGAAATAGCCGCCACTTTCTTCTGTAGAATATCCGCCGCCGCTTGAATAAACATATCCGCTGACTCGTAGCCTCGCTCGTTATTCAATTTACCTAAATCGGCCAAACCAATCAGTGCCAAACCATCAATCCCTCTTTCCGGTTCAGCAAAATGCGACTTCATCTGACTCTCAAAAAAGTGGCGGTTACCTAAGCCACTTACAGGGTCTTTAAAGGCTTTAGCTTGTAGCCATTGTGCGGTTTCTACCTCGGCAGCGAATTCCTTTTCCAATTTTTCTGCCATGCGATTCATCGACAACACGACCGACTTTAGCTCTCGTGTTTTTGGCACATTCTTCATCTTCATGAAACGACGCTGTTGAATGGCTTCGGCTTGTTTTTCCAACTCAGCCAACGGTTGGAACAAATACCTCAACGCGATGCTGCCCAGCACCAAAGTAACAGTACCAATAATGAAAAACGACAATAAAATATGACGTGAAGCCAACCATAGCTGCTGATAACCGTATCCAGCACTGCCCGTGACATAGACTTGCCCTAACTCATTCCAACCACTAGAAATGACGGCTTTTGCCACCGGCACTTTAAAATCGATCAAATGGATAAACCAGCTTGGCACGCCTTCAATTTGAGTCTCATTATGTCGTACTAAGTCTTTTTCTGTCGCGTATACATGGATTTTTACTTCGGAGAAATACCCACTGTCGAATACCGCATTCATGCTGCTTTCTACTGACGCATAATCTTCAAATGCCATGAAGTCAGACACCGACATGCTTAACGAGGTCGCTGTATCTTGAGTTGTCGATTCCAGCTGACCGATTAAATAGCCCTTTGTGGTATCAAAGTTGATCCCCATAACCACGGCCAGCATTACTGAAAAAATGGCTACTATGGTTAACATTAATTGGCGGAACAGCGTCATCCAAGTTCTCCTAATTTGAAATCGTGTTTAAACGATCATTTAAATCTGTCCACAAGCTTAGGCGCGAGGAGCCCCCAACCAAGACACCACGCCCTTTTTCTTTGGAAAGCCAAAGATTTTCAGCATTAAACGAATATATGGGCAATAAGTCGTTGCGTTTTGACGCGGGCTTCAATTCTTTATCTAAATTATCCAGCAACACAGGAACAGAAGTAGGCTTGTGATAATACGCCAACACCATATGATGCTGATTTAAACGTAACGCCTTGACGTATACCAAACGCAGTTTATCATCCACCACCCCAAGCTCACGCAAGGTAAAGTATTTTGCAATGGTGAAGTCTTCGCAGTCGCCTGCCCGCATCCCTAAAAATTCAATGGGGGTCGCCCAGTAATCATCCTTGCCCCACAGATCAATATCATCAACAAAATCCATTTGATTGAAGAAATTATTTACCTTGGCCAATTTATCAACAATCGGTAAATCTTTTGATTCATCGATTAAGCGTCGCCAAGCCAGAACCCGCTTTTCGGCATCAGCTCCATAAACCTCGCCAGCTTGTTTCGCAAGCTTGCGATATTTATCCGATATTTCAGCGTAAACATAAAAAGAAGAAATGAGACATGCGAGCAAAAGCAAGCCGAATAAAAGCTTGCGATTAAACACTCGACCAGGCCAAAGACGATACTGGCCTTTTTGGCGTGAACTATTTTTTAGACTGAGACTTAGCATCAAAAGCGGCTAATTGCTCGGCCGTGGCCTTTGGTTGATGTTTCACCTTCCAAGCCTCATAGGGTTCACCGTACACATATTCACGCGCTTCATCATAACTTACTTCAACACCTTGATTTTCAGCTTCTGCCATATACCACTTACTCAAACAGTTTCGACAAAAACCTGCAAGATTCATTAAGTCAATATTTTGTACTGTTTTGTTGTCATCTAGGTGTTTTAACAAACGACGCAATACCGCCGCTTCAATTTCAGTTTGCTTATCCACGATTTATCTCTCCACCTCATTTCAAATTGACTGCCCACCACCTAACGGTGTTGGTGTTGCTTTGGTTGTCGACGCCACTGCCAAGCATGAGCCTGTTGCATAAAATCACGTAAACCTTGCATATCTTCTGCACACAGCTGTTCAATGCAATAAGCACACGCTTCCAAGGTTGATAGTGCCTGATCATTTGGTGACTTTCTAATGGCATAGGCCCCAACAGGTGGTTGCTCAAACGACAACCTTTTAAAACCGTGCAGAAGCGGTTCACTGAGTAGCAATTTCTTTGCTTTTCGCCAAGTAGCGTCAAGCAAAATAACCCCTTCTATTTGGCTTTTTTGACCCTCAGTAATCGACTCAACAGGTGTCGCCCCCTGACCGGGAAACAACACACGCCAAGTGTTGACATCTAAGTGCGACAAACGCGACACATCATCACTATCAATACACTCTACTGATGGCAAAGCCAGACGCAATAACGTGACTGTATTTTTTGCGTGTGATGCCTCTTTACGATCTTGTACAACCAAAATCTTCAAGCGACTTGTCAATAAGGGTATCCAGGCGCAAACACATTGTGACTGTAAGAAGCCACAAACCTCACACTCAGAACGTTTATTAGACGTCATCGACGCGGCTCCCATGGCTTAACATGAGCAACCAAACTAAGATAGCTTCGCCAGATAAGCTTGTACGACCTGGTCCCAACCAAGGTCCAATGCCTCTGCTGTCAAAGCATGCCCAATTGACACTTCAGCAATATGACCCGGCGCGCACAAGGCTTCAACGTTATTCAGATCCAAATCGTGGCCCGCGTTCACCCCCAAACCGGCCATCACCGCCGCTTGCGCCGCCTGCTGATATTGAGCCAGCACCGCCTCCGCGCCTTCTGTGCCATAAGCATTAGCATAGGCTTCGGTATACAATTCAACCCGGTCAGCCCCTATGTCTTTCGCCAGTTGCATGTTTTCTGCTACTGGGTCCATAAACAGCACGACTCGAATGCCTTTCTGCTTGAGTTTTGCAATCACAGGGCGCAAAGCATCTTGATCACGAGCCAGATTCCAACCATGGTCTGAGGTTAATTGATTTGGATCATCCGGTACCAATGTGCATTGATGTGGCACCACTTCCTCAACCACTTCTAAGAATTTGGCATCAGGAAAGCCTTCTATATTCAACTCTGCAGATGGAAAACGTTTTAACAAATCTTTTAAATCATAAGCATCTTGATACGTTGCATGACGCTGATCTGGTCGTGGATGAATGGTGACACCAAAGGCGCCTAACGTTAGGGTACGTTCTGCCATTTCAACCATGTTTGGATAGTTGCGCCCACGGGAATTACGTAATAGACCAATTTTGTTCAGGTTAACGCTTAAATGTGTCATGCCATGTCTCTCGATTCGATCATTTTCGCGCATTATAAAACAAACTCTTCTTTCTCAATACTAAATCTCCTTAACTTCTGCCAAATCTACCACTCAGCTTATGATAAACTTGCCCAATAAAGAGGCCACCAGCAGCAAGCGCACAGGCTTTGTTATAGCTCGAAAATAGGACACCTTAATGCATTACGAACGCTTTGAAGACATTTATCAGCGTGCCGCCCAACGACATGGTGGCGAACGCGCCCTTGAACAGAGATTGTCTCGCCCCTTGAGCAGCAAGCGCACAGGCTTTGTTATAGCTCGAAAATAGGACACCTTAATGCATTACGAACGCTTTGAAGACATTTATCAGCGTGCCGCCCAACGACATGGTGGCGAACGCGCCCTTGAACAGAGATTGTCTCGCCCCTTGGCTAGTAACGAATTAAAAAATCATACGGATGATCGCTGGTTATCCGCCTTTAGTCAGAAAGTCTTTCAATCTGGTATTAGCTGGCAAGTTGTGCGTAATAAATGGTCCAATTTTGAAGAGGTGTTTTTCCATTTTGATATTGAAAAGATGCTTCTGATTCATGATGAAATGTGGGAAGAAAAAGCTAAAGATCAGCGCATCATCCGGCATTTAGGAAAAGTCATGACAATCCGTCAAAATGCTTTAATGATTCATGACAGCCAACAGAAGTACACTTCTTTTAGTCACTTTATTGCCGATTGGCCTAGCGATAACATTATTGGTTTGTGGCGACACCTTAAAAAGCACGGAGCTCGTTTAGGTGGCAATACTGGTCCCTATACCTTACGAGCAATGGGTAAAGACACTTTTTTACTTACAAAAGACGTAGAAGGCTATCTTCGCCATCATCAAATCATCACCACAGGAAAAGACACGCAATCGGCTTGGCAAGCCGCTCAGGACGCTTTTAACCACTGGCAGCAGCAAAGCGGACGATCCTATACAGAGATCAGCCAATGCCTCGCCCTAAGCATTAACTAACACGTTTACATTCAGGAGAACTCATGGCCGATCTTCGTATCGACATTATTTCAGACATCGTTTGCCCTTGGTGTTACCTAGGCTATTCCCGTTTAAAACAAGCCATCGATCAGCTTGGTGAAGATTACAAAATTGATATCCGTTGGCAGCCATTCGAATTGCACCCCGATATGCCATTATCCGGCGCGGATCGAGAAAGCTACTTAGGATCAAAATTTGGTAGTCAGGAAAAACTCAATGAAGTGAGCCACGCATTACAACATGTGGGGAAAGAGGCTGGGATTGAATTTAACTTTACTGAGAAAGACCAGATCCCTAACACCAAACTAACGCATCAGTTTGTCCTTGCGGCCAGCAAAGCAGGTCTGGCCACTCCTTATGTGCTTGCGCTGTTCCATGCTTACTTCACTCATGGCGAGAACATAGGACAGCAAGCCGTACTGGAAAAAATCGCTCTTGCGTCGGGTTTAAAAGACACCGACCTTGCTTATGCGATGAGCGATGAAGCCAAAACCTTAACGGAAAAAAAGCTCAAGCATTTGCGCAGCATGGACATCCAATCAGTGCCAACTTATGTCATCAATGATAAATACATGATACACGGTGCACATGACCCAGAATCCTTCTTAAAAGTACTCAACGACATTGCAGAAAAAGAGCACTAAAGCGGTCTTATCTGCATAAAAAATGGGAGGCAATCGGCCTCCCATTTTTTTCACTTCAAAAAAACTATCAATACTCTCAAGTTAATAAGAATTTTAATGTTGATAATCATTCACATTAAAAATAAAATCAAAACATATAAACACTAATGAGAGTAATTTTCATTCATGTACGTATGTATTTGTAACAAAGTCTCAGACAAAGACATCAAAGCTTCAATACAAGATGGCGCGACTACCATGCGTGCCCTGTACAAAGAGCACAGCATTGGTAGTCAATGTGGCAAGTGCTGCCAGTGCGCGAAACAAGTACTGAACCAAGAACTCATCAAAATAGCCGATAGCCAATTTCAAGTTGCTTGATGCTACTTTGTTTTATTACATTTGAGACTGTAGATAGTTTTCAATTCCTGAAGTTTTAATCAATTGTTGCTGCGTTTCCAGCCAATCAATCTGCTCTTCTTGCTCTTCCAGAATATTTTCCAAGGTATCACGGCTCATAAAATCAAGCTTTTGCTCACATAATTCAATGGCAGCTTTCACTGCACCAACCGTACCCAACTCAAATTCTAGATTCGCGGAAATCATTTCTTCGCTGTTTTCACCAATGCGAAGTCGACCTAAGTCTTGAAGGTTAGGCAAACCTTCTAAAAATAAAATACGCTCAATCAAACGATCCGCGTTTTTCATTTTTTGGATTGAGGTTTTGTAATCGGCTTTATCCAAAGCTGAAAAACCAAAGTCCTTAAACATACGAGCGTGAAGGAAATATTGGTTAATTCCTACTAACTCGTTCGCCAACACCTTATTTAAACTAGCAACAACGTCGCGATCACCTTTCATAGCCTGCTCCTAGTTACCCATCTGAGATTGGTAGTAGTTCTGCATGCCAATCTTATCCATTAGGCCAAGCTGCTGCTCCAACCAATAAACATGATCTTCTTCGGTATCAAACAGAAGCTTTTCTAGCGTCTCGCGAGTTTGATAGTCGCCTTCTTCTTCACAGATTTTAATCGCACCACGGACACTGCTAACGACTTCTAGCTCAAGTGTTAGATCATTCTGCATCATTGAACGAACATCGGACCCAACCAAAAGATCACGTCGTTTCGTCATGCAAGGCACGCCTTCCAAGAACAAAATACGCTTAATTAGCCAATCTGAGTGCTGAGTTTCTTCTTCCATTTCGTGATTCAAACGCTCATAAAGCTTGTTTAAACCCCAATCATCGTACATGCGAGAGTGAATGAAGTACTGATCAATTGCGGCCAGTTCATTAGCCAACAATGCATTCAGACTATCAATTACTTTCTGACTGCCTTTCATATTTCTCTCCTCACAAGTGGCGTTACTTAAACATTCAGTAACGCCGAGTTAACACCTTATCATTAGGTTGTGACCTAGGTGTTATTCAGTCACAACCAATTTCTTACCTTTCGAACAAATCTGCATCAGGGGTGGCCACAGTCGAAGTTACTTTGCCTTCGCCTACTTTCACTTCCAGACCATCAATTCGTTGGAAACCTCTTGGTAACTTCAAGCCACGACGGCCACGCTCTCCCATGTATTCTTGTAAGTCTTTTTCGGTAAAGTTCATAAAACGTTTACCAGACAAAGCCACCAACAAATCCTCGGGTTGAACACATGCCATCGCCACGACCAGCTCTTCGCCCTGCGCTGCACGAGCACTTGGGATACTGATCATCTTGTTGCCTTTACCTTTTGCCATCTGCGGCAATGAAGCGACGTCAAATACTAACATACGTCCCTCATTAGATATTGCAACAACTCGTCCCGTTTCTGTACTCGCGACCCCAACGGGTGACAAAACCTTAGCCCCTGCAGGCAGACTCAGAGTTGCCTTACCTGCTTTATTTTTAGCATACAAATCTTTCAATTGCGCAACAAAACCATAACCAGCATCACTGGCGACTAGGTAATGCGCCTCTTCTTTGTCTAACACCGCCGCAACAATCGTCGAGTCTTTCTCTAAAGAAATACGCCCCGTAATCGGCTCTCCTTGCCCACGTGCAGACGGCAGAGTATGCGCTTTAATAGAATAGGTTCGCCCATTCGACGCAAACAAGACTAACGTCTGATTTGAGCGACCTTTGGTGCTGATCAAGAATTCGTCACCAGACTTGTAACTTAAGCCTTGCACATCAATATCATGGCCTTTCGCCGCGCGTATCCAACCTTGTTTTGAAATCACCACAGTAATGGGATCATTCGACAACAGATCCTCTTCACTAAAAGCTTGAGCTTCTTTACGAGCAACTATTGGGGTACGGCGATCGTCACCAAACAGATCGACAGCCTCTTGTATTTCATCAGAAATAAGTTTTTTCAGCTTACGATCAGAAGACAATAAGCCTTCTAGCGTTTTACGCTCTTTCTCAAGTTCATCCTGCTCACTCTTGATGCGAATTTCTTCCAGTTTCGCCAAGTGACGCAACTTCAATTCAAGAATCGCTTCTGCTTGTATATCACTCAAGCCAAAGCGCGCCATTAACTCAACCTTGGGTTTGTCTTCATGACGAATGATTTCAATCACTTCATCAATGTTCAAATACGCGATCAACAAACCTTCTAAGATATGTAGACGGTTGAGTACTTTGTCCAAACGAAACTGCAGACGTTTGCGCACCACGTCGATTCGAAAACGCAGCCATTCAGACAAGAAATTCTTAAGTGGTTTAACCTGTGGCAAACCATCTAGTCCAATGACATTCATATTCACGCGATAGGACTTTTCCAAATCCGTTGTCGCAAACAAATGCGTCATCACAGAGTCAATATCAACACGGTTTGATTTAGGCACAATCACCAAACGAGTCGGGTTTTCATGATCTGATTCGTCACGAAGATCCACCACCATTGGTAGTTTTTTGGCTTGCATCTGAGCGGCAATTTGCTCAAGGATTTTACTACCTGACACTTGATGTGGCAGTTCAGTGATGACAATCTCACCTTCTTCCATTTCAAAACGAGCCCGGGCTTTAATCTGCCCTTTGCCAGTTTCGTATAATTTGACGATGTCGCTTTTTGGCGTAATGATCTCACCACCGGTCGGAAAATCCGGTCCTTGCACAAAATTCAACAAGTCTTCTAGATCGGCGTTAGGGTTATTCAACAAGTGAATACAGGCTTCCCCCACCTCTCTCAAGTTATGAGGCGGAATGTCCGTCGCCATACCAACCGCAATACCTGTAGTACCGTTCAACAATAGATTAGGCAGACGAGCAGGCAATACCGATGGCTCTTGTAGCGTTCCATCAAAGTTTGGTACCCAATCTACGGTACCTTGAGACACTTCTTTGAGTAATACATCGGCGTATTTTGACAGACGTGATTCGGTATAACGCATAGCCGCAAATGACTTAGGATCATCTGGAGCCCCCCAGTTACCTTGTCCATCCACTAATGGATAGCGATAAGAAAAAGGCTGCGCCATTAACACCATGGCTTCGTAACAGGCACTGTCACCATGTGGATGAAACTTACCCAATACATCCCCGACCGTACGTGCGGATTTTTTGTACTTAGCGGTTGCCTTAAGCCCCAGTTCACTCATGGCATAAATAATGCGACGTTGTACGGGTTTTAGACCATCTCCAATGTGAGGTAAAGCACGGTCTAGAATAACGTACATGGAGTAGTTCAAGTACGCTTTTTCGGTA
Source organism: Marinomonas sp. TW1 (assembly GCF_001625355.1). Classification (GTDB taxonomy): domain Bacteria; phylum Pseudomonadota; class Gammaproteobacteria; order Pseudomonadales; family Marinomonadaceae; genus Marinomonas. Next base: position 134,000 of record NZ_JSEE01000003.1, on the reverse strand, counting down.
TAGTCTTTTAATGAAAGCGTTTCATTAGACTCAAAATTTGACAACTCACTCAAGGAAGCATTCCTTCTTCTATCGTTTAAATCTACAAGCTAACAGCATGGGTGCAACAATATGCTTTTTCTCTGGGCTCAACTATAAAGAATCTCCATGACACACTGCAACTCTCATGGCAAGATTCTAATGGTAAGGGCTATTTTCTCATGCTTTAATAGGATGGATCTAACAAAAGGTTCAAGATGGTGAGTCAAACAGACCATAATACACTCCCTGTTATCCAGCACCCTCTTTACGGTGAAAGCAAACGCAGCATTATACACCAACAAGAGGATGTTTTGATCGTCCATGAACACCTCAATCAAGCCGCGACACCTTCGCGACTTTACCGACCCGCTGACCATTGTTTTTGCTTCGTCATAAAAGGGGAAGTTCATCTGCAATCAGAGCAACACTCAGTAAATTTAAAACCCTACCAAGCGGTTTGGTTACCCATCCAGCAATCCAGTGTGCTTACTTTACTGACTCCCAATGCCACGCTTTGCACGATTCGATTCCCTAAAATGACTTTAACAAATCAACCTCAAACATTGCAGAAAGTCTCTACTGGCACCGTAGACTCAAAATTAGAAAAGAAACAAGTTCAAGTATGGCCACTATGGGAAAGTAACACGGCTCGAATTTGCATCGAGAAATACCCAGCCCATTATTCAGAAGCCCTTTACTATCAAAAAGCCGCCAGCCACTATGTTCTGCCTTTAAAAGGGTCTGCTTATTTGGCGAAAAAGAACGCCGCCGCCATTCCCTACACTGAATTTGGCCAGTTCATTCCAGCCAGATACACCAGCGGCATCATCAACCCAGACGATGATCATCTAATTACCCTGACGGTCATCGTTTCCCAACAACAAAAACTAAAAGGCCGTGTCATTGTCTTAAACCGCCCATCTTAAACCAATGAACAGGCTGAATTATCGTAAAATCAAAGCCATCAGAACATGATCTTCCCACTGCCCATTAATTTTCAAATAATCTCTGGCCATTCCTTCCTTTTCAAAGCCTAATTTCGCTAACACCGCTGCACTGCGTTCATTCCTAGGCATGTAGCCTGCCTGAATACGATCAATCTGTTGCTCTTTTTGCATATAACGAATGCCTGACGTCAGCATTTCATTCATTAGACCTTTACCCTGCTCACTTTCACGTAAGCTGTAACCCAATGTACAGGCTTGAAATACCCCCCGAACAATATTGGAGTAATTACTATAAGCCAACATCTTTGTCTCATCTGGTGTTAGTAAACACAGCACACACCCTTTATCCTCCAAAAAGTCACGACGCATCTCTCGCACTCTTAACTGACAGGTTTCAAGCGAATAGTAAGCCTCGTTTCTTAATGGCTCCCATGGCGCCAAAAAGTGCCTTTCGGAGTTGACATAATCATGCAGTAATTCCGCCTGGGATTCTTCTAAAATACGGAGTACACCACGAGGCGTTTTGATGATAGGAAAACGCGAGGTATGTAAATCAGCGTTAGCAGTTTTAAACGACATATCCTTAGTCACAACACAAGATTTAATCGAATACTCTTGATACCAAAAATGCTCTCCCAATGACAAGACCCTACGTAACATTTCATCTTCTTGCCACTCTTGTGCCGCCGCCTCAGTCTGCCAATAGGTAATGAGTGTATAAATCTCACCAAAGCTAGTCTCTTCGCCAAGATAATCCGGTTTATCTTTTGCCATCATAAGCAGTTTTTCAATCATAATTCGATGAGTCAGATCCTCCAGCATCAATTTCACTGAAAGCACGACCGCAAAATATTTTTGATTGCCAGTGGAACTAAATACGCTCATGAAGCCTCTTACTTAGGTAATGTGGGTTGTTGTTTGCGGGCCTTTAATCGGATTTCAATACACCGTTTAAATAAAAGTCGCGAAACTCTCATTTCTGACTATAGTTAATTGGCTATGTCTAAGTATAGGTTCTTTCATGTATTTCTTGTTATTTTCAGCAAGTTTAACGGCTAACTATGACGACCAATATACTAGATGCACGGCGTTATTTACCTCTTCACTGACCGTGCGAATGGATGCCCTTTATTAATGTTCCCCTTATATTGATAGAGATAAGGATAGCTTGATGCCCGCCGAGTGCGGGCTTTTTTTATGCTTTTTTAACAGAAACTAAAAGGCCTGAGTCCGATTAAATATCGAACTCAGGCCTTGGTAGCCACTTAGAAATGAGCCCAACTTTATGGATTCAATTCAAGCTTCGCTGTTGTATTCAGGCAAACGAATTACGAAACGCGTTCACCGTGTGCTTGTTTATCTGCATGATAAGAAGAACGCACTAGTGGTCCACAAGCTGCATGCTTGAATCCCAACTCTTTCGCCACTTCTTCATAGCGTGCGAACTCTTCTGGTGGTACGAAACGAGCCATTGGGAAATGGTGTTTAGAAGGCTGCAAATATTGACCAATGGTCAACATATCTACGTTATGAGCTCGCAAGTCTTTTAGCACTTCCACAATTTCTTCAAATGTTTCACCCATACCAACCATCAAACCTGACTTGGTTGGTACATCAGGACAACGATCTTTGAAGTTTTTCAATAGATCCAATGACCATTGATAATCAGACCCTGGACGAACTTGGCGATACAGACGAGGAATGGACTCTAGATTATGATTAAACACATCTGGTGGTGCTTGCTCTAGAGTATTAATCGCCACTTCCATACGGCCACGAAAGTCTGGTACCAATGTTTCAATCTCAATAGTTGGACTTTCAGCACGAGTTTCACGGATACAGTCAACAAAGTGCTGCGCACCACCGTCACGAAGATCATCACGATCCACTGACGTGATCACAACGTATTTCAACTTCATATCACGAATCGCCGCAGCCAACTCTTTTGGTTCGTCTTGACTTAAGGCATTTGGACGACCGTGCGCCACATCACAAAATGGACAACGACGAGTACAAATCTCACCCATGATCATAAAGGTCGCTGTACCATTACTGAAACATTCACCTAAATTTGGGCAGTTTGCCTCTTCACATACGGAAGCCAATTTGTGCTCACGCAGCGTGCTCTTAATACGAGCAATTTCCGGTGATGCAGGCATACGAACTCGAAGCCATTCTGGCTTACGAGGAATTTCTTCTGTTGGTACAATTTTAATTGGGATACGTGCCATCTTATCGGCGCCACGTAATTTCTCCCCTTGAACAACGCGTTTGCGTTCTGCTGTCATTCTAGTTCCACCCTTGTTGGATAGTCGGACTGGTATATCCGAGGTGTTCAGCCAGCTGATTGGCCAACTGAATTTTTGTATCTGATAACGACGCGCCAGTAAATAGACGCTTCATATCAACCATTTGTAGCCCCTGATAGCCACATGGATTGATGCGATTAAACGGTGTGAGGTCCATATCGACATTCAGTGCCAGCCCATGAAAAGAGCAGCCTCGTCTAACCCTTAAACCCAGTGATGCAATTTTCTTTTCATCAACATACACACCAGGCGCATCAGGCTTAGCGTAGGCCTCAATGCCATTCAACGCCAACACCTTAACGATTGAGCTTTCCAGTACAGACACAAGGTCTCTGACACCAATCCCCAACCGTTTTAGATCAATTAGAACATATGCAACCAGCTGCCCAGGACCATGATAAGTCACCTGACCACCACGATCAGCTTGATAAACAGGAATATCACCAGGCGCTAACAGATGCTCTTCTTTCCCAGCTTGCCCCTGAGTAAAAAGAGAGGGATGTTCCAACAACCAAATTTCGTCTGCATCATCCTTACTACGCACTTGGGTAAATTGCTTCATGCGCTCCCAAGTCGCTTCATACTCGACCACACCAAGGTCGCGACACACCAAACCTAACGTCATTTACATAACCATTTTTACAGCGTTGACTGACATCAAATCAGTGTGCAACGCTGATAATTGCGCTTCGCTTTGAGCTATGATGCGAAAACTGTAGCTTACGAAACGCCCTTTACTAGAACGGTTCATGCTTACGGCTTTAGGATCCATCTCTGGCGCATGCGTTTTAAAACACTCAACAATTTCCGCATGAACACCTTCCGCGTCCATGGTCACCACTTTCACCACATAGTTTTCACAAGGAAATTCAATTTTTGGCGCATCAGGCTGTTTACCTACCTGATCGCCGTCTTTCGTAATTAACGCCATGTCTTTACCATCGCCCAATTGAGCTTAAAATAAGTTCGCAAAGAAAAGTCTGATTTTATCAAACATACGCTTGAAGAAACCACCTTCTTCAACGGCTTCCAAGGCAACCACAGGTTGCTCAAGCAGAATATTTCCTTCTGTACCAACAATCACTTTACCTAATACGTCACCAACGGCGATTGGGGCTGTAATTTCTTTCATCATATCCAGTGTTGCAGGTAATGAATCACCTTGTTGACGAGGAATGGTTACTAACACATCTTCAGCAAAACCGACTTTTACATTTGATTGGCTTCCGCCCCAAACTTTAGCGTTGTTGACCACTTGACCACGGCTATACAGTTTACGAGTCTCGTAGTAACGGAAACCGTAATCTAATAGTTTTTGAGACTCTGTCGCACGAGCTTGATCTGATTTTGTCCCCATCACAACGGTAATCAAACGTGTGCCATTGCGCACAGCAGAAGCCGCCAAACAATAACCGGCTTCTTCAGTGTGACCCGTTTTCAAACCATCAACAGTTTTGTCACGCCATAATAATTTATTGCGATTGGGTTGTTTGATGTTGTTGTACGTGAATTCTTTTTCAGCATACATTTTGTAGTTCTCTGGGAACTGCAAAATGGTCGCACGAGATAACTTGGCAAGATCGTGAGCACTGGAGTAATGTCCTTCAGCGGGAAAACCTGTGGCATTCACAAAATGCGAGTTTTTCATACCCAAAAGCTGTGCATGTTGATTCATTAAATCGGCAAACGCTGACTCACTGCCCGCTACGTATTCAGCCGCAGCCACACTAGCATCGTTACCAGACTGGATGATGATCCCACGCATCAGATCTTCCAAAGACACTCGCGTGCCTTCACGAATGAACATGCGCGAACCTTCCATGCGCCATGCTTTTTCACTGACACTGACCTGATCGCTAAAAGACAAGTTACCACGAGCCAATTCATATTCGATGATATAGGCCGTCATCAGCTTGGTTAGACTCGCTGGCGGTAACTCTTCGTCAGCATTATGAGACACCAACACGTCCCCCGTGTAAGCATCCATTAAGATATAACTACTAGCAGACAGTTGTGGTGGAGTAGGAATCAATGAAGGAGCGGCCGAAACAGGCGTAGATACAAGGCCAAATACAATCGATAAAGTCGCGAGAAGTTTTTTCATATCAAAAAATGTCGTCTTCCAAAAAAATGTTCGTGAATAATACTAGAGCATAGATAGAATCTCTAGCCCAAACCTAGTGACTTTAAGGCACCAAAGCCACTCTTACCGGACTTCCAAATCCACTTTCTTGTAGTTTTCCTTGCCACTTTTGTAACTCTTCCATCTCTTTATAAGGTCCTACTAAGACTTTATAAAGACCATCCCCTTGTTTATTAACCTCCACACGAACACTCGTATCAAAGGTTTCGAACAAGCGTCGTTTTAATGTCTCAGCCGAGGCCTCGCTACTAAAGGCACCAAGCTGCAAATGTGTAAAAACAAGGTCAGGTGTGCTCGCATCCGCTCCTTTAGAAACGGCAGAAGCCTTATTTGGCAGGGCTTGAGGCGTCTCAGTACGCACGTCATCTGCAGCATAAGTTTCACCTCTAGCTGGTGTGATGGCCTCAATACGTACTCTTGCCAGCCCTTTTTTATGGTAGTCCAGTCGCACCGCTGCCGCATAGGAAAGGTCAATCAAACGATCACCATGGAATGGCCCTCGATCATTCACCCTAACGATGACCGAACGGTTATTGTCCAGATTTGTCACTTTCAGGTAGGTTGGCAGGGGTAAGGATTTATGCGCTGCTGAAAAGGCGTACATATCATATATTTCCCCATTTGAGGTTTTATGACCATGAAACTTCTTACCATACCAAGAGGCCGTCCCCTCAGCGGTATAACCTTTAGCAGAATCCATTACCCAATATTTTTTCCCCCAAACCTCATACGGGTTTTTATTTCCACCGCGGCTTTTGGCTTCCCATTTCGGCACTAAATCCGGTAAATGGTCTACTTTAACATCACCACTTGGGGCATGGTCCTGAAGAATACTATAACGACCACCACCAGAAGCCTTATCAAAATCGATGTCATTGTCATCATGACCAAGCACATGACGAGTGCTCATACAGCCACTTAAGATAAGTGAGCAAATACTGATCAATAACAGCAGTTTACTTTGCTTCATAAGCCCCTATACTTTTCGCTAATTCCAAAACTGACATGGCATAACGGCGACTAGGGTTGTAATCCATTACCGTGAAAAAATTTTCATAGGCTAACCAGTACGACACCTCATTCGGCGAGGTTCGTAAGCCAATCAAGCCGGTTTTATTAATAACAAACGGCTGGGTTGGCAACACATTCACCGCCGACCATTCAGTCATGTTCTTACTAGGAGAACGCCCTTTATTGACTTGCTCTTCAACCGTAGCCAAATCCGCGACTTGTGCCGTAACAAACCAAGGTTGATCTGTTGTCCAACCATGGTGTTTTAAGTAATTCGCCACACTGCCGATGGCATCCGCTTCTGAGTGCCATAAATCGATGTGACCATCTTGATCGTAATCCAGCGCCAATTTTTGGTAATTGCTGGGCATGAACTGAACCATGCCCATGGCACCACTGTATGACCCTTTTGTGTCGCCAATGTTCCAACCTTCTTCACGAGCAAGCAATAAATACGCTTCTAATTCGCTTTGAAAGTAGGTTTCGCGTCTTGGGTAATCAAATGCAAGTGTGGTTAAGGATGTGAACACGTCTTTCGAACCGGTAATGCGACCGTAGTATGTTTCCACACCGATCAGTGCCACCACAACATGTGGGTCAATGCCAAACTCTTGCTCGGCCTTGTTCAACCACTTGGCATTGCGCAGAGCAAACTTTTGCCCAGCCCTCATACGATCTTGATTAACAAAACGTGTTTTATATTGGTAGTAAGGAATTAACACTTCTGGTTGATTGTCAGACTTTTCAATCACTTTGGGACGGCGTTTGATGTGAGAAAACGCCAATTCCAACGTTTTTCTATCGTAACCATGTTGTGACGCCATTTTGTCAATAAAAGCTTGTACTGACGGATTACCGGCATAAGAATCCGCCCATTCTTTGGGCTTATCTTCAAGCAAGGCATTACTCACTCCTGAGTTAGCTGGCAAATCCTTCTGCTCAACAGCGCTACATGCCGTTAAACCAATGGCCACAATTACCGAAGCTGCTAGCTTAATCATTATCTCGCTCTTTTATGTGTTTGAATCGACATTAAAATTCCAAACGTCGCCATAATGGTAATGATGGAAGTACCACCATAACTGACTAGAGGTAAGGGTACCCCAACTACAGGCAAAATTCCTGAAACCATACCAATATTTACAAACATATAAACAAAAAATGTCAGAGTAAGACTGCCCGCTAACAAACGGGCATAGTTATCTTCGGCCATGGCTGCGACGTATAAACCTCGGGCAATAACCAATAGATAAGCACAGATCAATAATCCACACCCAAGCATGCCAAATTCTTCCGCCAAGACAGCAATGATAAAGTCCGTATGACTTTCTGGTAAGAAATCCAGCTGAGCCTGCGTCCCTTCCAACCAACCTTTACCGTACAAACCGCCCGAGCCGATGGCCGTTTTTGACTGAATAATATTCCATCCTGAACCAAGCGGGTCACTTTCTGGATTCAAAAACGTCAACACACGTTGCTTTTGATAATCATGCATGACCTGCCACAAGATATAGCCTGCAATAGGTGCCAATGACGCGGCCCCTAAAATATAACGCCAGCCAAGTCCCGCCAAAAACAACGCAAAGATACCAGACACTGCGACCAGCAAGGAGGTTCCCAAGTCGGGTTGCTTAGCAATCAACAAGACAGGCATCACAATTAATCCGATGACCGTCAAGATCTGCTTAAAACTAGGAGGCAAAGCCCTATTAGAAAAATACCAAGCGACCATCATCGGCATGACAATCTTCATAATTTCAGACGGCTGAAAACGCAAACCGCCTGGCAAAGATAGCCAACGTTGAGCGCCCTTTGCGCCAACCCCAAACATCAATACACCAATAAGCAAAAAAACAATAAAAACATACAAGGCAGGTGAGGCCCGGCGCATGTATTTAGGCGGTAATTGCGCTAATACCAAACACACCATCATCCCCACAGCAAAACGAAAAACTTGTCGTTCCACCATGGCGACATTCTGACCTGATGCGGAATACAGCACAAACAGGCCACCGCCAATCAACAGCAACAAGGAACCAATCAGCAAAATGTCGATGTGAACTAACTGCCAAAGCCGAGCATTGGCAAAGGTCAGCATGCGACGATACAAACTCTCACTCATTGCCTTTCCCTTTTAAATAATCATAGTGCGGTGGGTACTTATCATAGAGGTAAGCATCAAACAGTTTTTTACTCAGATCGGCGGGTTTAGAGCTACTCCCCCCATTTTCGAAAATAGCAAAGACCGAAATCTTCGGTGCTTTTGCAGGCGCAAAACCAATGAACAAAGCATGGTCATGAAGACGCTTTTCCAGTTTTTCAGAATCATACTCTTCGTCTTCTTGAAGACTAAACACTTGTCCTGTTCCTGTTTTGCCTGCGATATCGTATTTGGTTCCCTGCAGTCGTCGTGCGGTTCCCAACGAATCGGTAATCACTTTGCGCATGGCGTTCACCATCCGCTCCCAATTACCTTGATCCTTGAGAATAATATCGTGCTCGCCACCCAAATCGCCTTCAAACTGAGCCGCCTCATTACCAATCTTGTCGGCCATACGCGGATAAAAATAACGACCTCGACTCGCCAAAGCAGACGTGGCTGAGGCAATTTGCATAGGCGTTGCCACCATAAACCCCTGCCCAATCCCCACGTTAACCGAGTCTCCTGGATACCAAGGCTCATTATATTTGGCTTTTTTCCACTCGTTAGACGGCAACAATCCAGAACTGTCGCCGTTCAAATCCAATAAGGTACTGCGACCAAAGCCAAAACGGGAAAGAAAATTATGAATGGGCGTGATGCCCATTTTATTGGCCAGCTGATAATAATAGGTATCAACCGACTCAATAATAGAACGCTCTAAGTTAATCCAACCATGACCCGTTCGTTTCCAATCTCGATAACGACGACCATCTGGATTGATCTGATAATACCCTTTAGCAAAATATCGTTCAGTCCAAGAAGCAAAGCCATAATCTAAGCCCGCCAACGCCATGAAAGGCTTAATGGTCGAAGCGGGTGGATAACCACCACGCAAAGCTCGGTTAAACAAAGGCAGCTTTTTGGACTGTCTAAGGGTCGAATAATCCGCGACTGAAATACCACGAACGAATAAATTGGGATCGAAGCCCGGCTTAGAGACCAAGGCAAGAATACCGCCAGTTTCAGGGTCAATCGCCACTACAGAGCCTTTATAATCCCCTAATAAATCATAGGCATATTGCTGCAGACGAGCATCCAAATACAGGTGCAGATCTTTACCCGGCACAGGAGACTGACGCTCCAATTGAGACATGATACGACCACGAGCATTGACTTCGACTTTACTAAAACCTGCTTCGCCAAACAGCTCTTTCTCATAAAAGCCTTCTATGCCCGTTTTACCTATAAACAAAGCGCCCTGATAAGCTTGCTGATCAACACGCTTTAAATCATTGGCGGTAATTCGCCCCACGTACCCTATTGCATGAGCAAAAGCTTCACCATATGGATAGTAACGGGTTAACTGCGCCTCAACCTGCACGCCATCCAAGCGATAAAGATCAACCGAAACGCGTGCCCATTCTTCGTCCGTTAATTGAGATTTTAGGGTGATGGATTGATAAGGACGACGATATTCCCTCAAACGGATGTCAAAATTTTCCCATTCACTATCAGAAATATCGATGATGCTAGACAATGCTTTTTTTAGCTCGATAAAATCCTCAACCCGTTCAGGCGTCACAGTCAAACTGTGAATAGGACGATTATCCGCCAGCACCAAACCATTGCGGTCATAGATTAAACCACGAGGAGGCGGATCGGTAACCAGCATAACCCGGTTGTCATCGGCTTTGGTTTGGTACAAGTCGTATTCAATTACCTGTAGGTAAAATAGACGAGCCATCAAAATACAGACGAGAACTATGACAAAAATCGCAGCGGCAATCACCCTATGCTGGGTGAGGCGCTGCTCTTGACGATAATTACGAAATTGCTGATGTTGACGACTCACCTACGACACCTACCTGTGATACGGATGATTGTTCATTAGAGTCCAAGCTCGATATATTTGCTCGGCCAATATGATTCTCACCATAGGGTGAGGAAGGGTAAGACGCGATAAGGACCAGACTTGATCTGCTCGTGCAGTGCACCTTGGGTCTAAACCATCAGGCCCACCAACCAACAAAGAGACATTATAGCCATCCATGCGCCATTGTCCGGTTTGGTCTGCTAACTGCTCAGTTGACCACTCTTTACCCAAAACCTCCATCGCAATGACTTTGTCACCAGCTGGAATCGCATCCAACATGGCATCGCCTTCTTTGCGAATGGCTTTCGCTATGTCAGTATTTTTACCCCGTGGCGACATTGGAATCTCCACAGTTTCTAACGCAAAATCTTTCGGAAGACGCTTAGCATAGTCCTCATAACCCTGGACAACCCATTTGGGCATTTTGTTTCCGACAGCAATCAATCGCACACGCATCTAACGAAGCCTTATCTTTCTTCTGGCTTAATATCCCATAACTTTTCTAGATCGTAGAAAGTACGAGCTTCTTCTGTCATCACATGCACCACAACGTCATGCAGATCCACTAGCACCCAATCACTTCCCATATCACGACCTTCTGTACCTAAAGGCTGCAAGCCCTTTTGCTTTAGAAATTCGAACACATTTTGACCCAATGAGTGAACGTGTCTTTTCGAGGTACCGGTACAAATGACCATGTAGTCCATCATGTCTGTATGATCTGCTACATTCAACACAGTGATCTTGTCACCTTTGACATCTTCTAACGCTTCGACAGCAAAGGCTAAGATTTGATCCGCTGTGAGATTAATTTGACTCATATATTTACATTTTCCTATCGGTATAGTTGATTTGTTTCTATGTAGTTTTGTACGGGCTCGGGCAATAAATACGCTATGGACTTATTCTTCCTCGCTAACGATCGAATCATGCTAGAAGAAATGCCCAATGGCGTTAAGGTTTCAAACCAGACTAGCCCTGACGGCTTGCATTGTAACTCATGCGGCGAGGCGGCACGATAGTTTTCACTAAAGCGACTTAACTCAGAAATCAGATCCGGCTCCCAACCTGGACGAGACACCACAAACAAGTGCGCAAATTTGATTAGGTCTTGCCAATTATGCCAAGTGGGTAAAGACAGAAAACTGTCCATGCCCAACACCATCACTAAAGGCTCATCTGGACCAATTTCAGCACGAATATCCCGCAAAGTATCAGCGGTATAACTCGGCCCTTCACGGGTTATTTCCCGATCATCGACCAACAAGCCATCATGACTACTAATGGCCAGCTTGACCATATCTAATCGCTGCTGAGGGGTAATGCTAGGCTGTCTTTTGTGCACGGGCTGAAAACACGGAATTAGCCTTAAACTGGCATAATGGTAACCGTCTAAGATATCCACTGCGGTGCGCAAATGACCATTATGAATAGGATCAAATGTGCCCCCCATAATGGCCACGCCTTTTTTCTTAAGAGCGGTGCTTGAATCAATTGTCACGGGTATGGCCATCACCCAGCACGATGTATTTCTGACTGGTCAAACCGATTAAACCAACCGGCCCACGAGCATGTATTTTATCCGTTGAAATACCAATTTCAGCGCCAAAACCGTACTCAAAACCATCTGCAAAAGCGGTTGAAGCATTCACCATAACCGACGAGGAATCGACCTCTGTCATGAAAGCCCGACTTTTTGTGTAGTTCTGAGTCACTATGGCATCCGTGTGGTGAGAACCATATTTATTAATATGAGCAATCGCCTCATCCATATCCTCAACGACTTTGATTGATAATTTAGGGGCGGTGTATTCTGTGTACCAATCGTCCTCAGTGGCCACGCCAACTTTATCTGACAACGCTTGCGTGGCAGGACAACCTAGTAATTCCACCCCTTTTTCTTCAAAGGTTGTCAGAATACGAGGGAAAAAATCCGCGGCGATGTCCTTATGCAACAACAAAGACTCCATCGCATTACACACACCGTAACGACGGGTTTTAGCATTAATAACAATCTTGTGGGCTTTATCAAAATCCGCTTCGTCATCGACATAGACATGGCAATTACCATCAAGGTGCTTAATCACTGGGACTCGCGCATCAACACTAATGCGTTCAATCAAGCCCTTGCCACCACGAGGGACAATGACATCAACAAATTCCGGCATGGTAATCAGCTTACCCACCGCCGCTCGATCCGTGGTGTTGATCACCTGCACTGCGGTCGCCGGCAAACCGACTTTTTCCAACCCCGCTGAAATGGCCGCGGCAATCATCTGATTAGAATAAAACGCTTCTGAACCACCACGTAAAATCGTTGCATTACCCGATTTCAAACACAAGCTGGCCGCATCAATGGTTACATTAGGACGAGACTCATAAATAATGCCGACCACGCCGAGTGGCACTCGCATTTGACCTCGCTGAATACCAGAAGGCAAATACGCCATATCGGAAATTTCACCCACAGGATCCGACAGTGAAGCCACTTGTTTTAGGCCTTCAATCATACTGTCAATACGCACATCTGTGAGCAGCAAGCGATCCAACATTGCGGTATCCAAACCCTTTTCTTCACCGCTTTTCATGTCTTTCGCATTTTCTTCAATCAATTTGGGGCGAGCAACTTCCAACGCTTCAGCCATGGCAAAGAGAGCCATGTTTTTTTGTTCCGTTGACGCCTTAGCAAGCAAACGTGACGCCGCCCTTGCCTGCTGTCCAATTTGATTCATATACGATTCTAAAGACATTTTTCATCTCAAACTAAATAATAAAAAATACGCATCTGACCACAAAATCTGTCAAATACCTCTATGCGAAACAGTATACTATCACAATATATTTATTCATCCCGTGCAGTTTTACATGAAAGGATCCAAACGTGCCCTCAACTGACGCCTTCCAATTCTCCAGCATTGGCATTGTCCACTCGTGTTACCAAGAAAAATTTGGCATCCCTAGACAGCCCGGGCTCGTCACCATGGCTACCGCGCAACTGGAATTGCTGCCACCCTATAATCGACTTGATACACTGGATGGCATCGAAGCCTATTCTCACATTTGGGTGCAGTTCGTATTTCACGCCTGCATCAGCGAAGGTTGGAAAGCCAAAGTACGACCACCCAGATTAGGCGGAAAAAGCAAAATGGGCGTCTTTGCCACAAGGTCAACGCATCGCCCAAACCCCATTGGATTATCCGTAGTCAAAATAGGCAAGATACACCAACAAGATAAACGCATTTTGATTGATCTTCATGGTGCCGATCTACTGGATGGCACCCCTATCCTAGACATAAAGCCCTATTTACCCTATTCAGATTGCCTTCCTCAAGCGACCAGTTCATTTACGCCAACGACAGAAAGAAGCCAACCTAAACCCGTCGTATTTACCGAAAAAGCACAACAGCAATGTGCCGCTTTTTCAGCCAACTTAGAAAAAGACCTATATACTTTAATTACACAAATCATAGAACAAGACCCAAGACCCTCTTATTTAGCCAATCAAATCGATCGAGAACACGGCATCAGCCTGTGGGATTTAAACATTAGATGGCAAGCAAAGGATCAATATTTCGAAATCATCGAAATTGAACAAGTGAAGTGAGGTTAAGTATGATCAAAAAACAATTTTTAAATACTTATAAGAAAATCAACCAACTTGACCCAAAGAATGTCCGTCAAGATCCAATCCCTGACGAGCCTACAGCGAACATTTATCGATCAAAAGAAGATGAAAAGCTAATTAAAGATTTCCATTATGCGAAGTTCCAAGAAAACTTAAGTAAAACCAAGAAAAACAATAAGTTAAAAATATTGATTAAAAAAGATGAGTGGGACGAAGAGGACGTAAAAGCACTTTTAGACTCGTTAAATTGAGCTTAGGCTAGCTATACCCATGGTTATCCACATGTTCTGTGTATAGTTTTATTGTCAAGATTATCCATCAAAAAATACGCATAAAAAAAGCGAGCCAGAGGCTCGCTTTTTCATCAAGACGAAAGAGTAAAAATTACTCTTGGCCTTCCAATTGTGCTTTGATCAAATCACCGATAGTGGTTGGACCATTTGCTTCAACTTGTTGCTTCTCAGAATGAGACTTCATCGCCGCTTTTTCTTCAGTAGCATCTTTCTGCTTGATAGAAAGCGTGATAGTGCGAGCTTTACGATCAACGTTAATGATCGCCGCTTCTACAGAGTCACCCTCTTTAAGAGCCGTTGTTGCATCTTCAACACGTTCGCGGCTGATTTCAGATACTTTAAGAGTCGCTTCAACACCTTCAGAAAGTGTTACAACAGCGCCTTTAGCATCAACTTCAGAAACAGTACCATTTACGATAGTGCCTTTGTCGTTTTCAGCAACGTAAGCTAGGAAAGGATCTTCTTCTAGTTGTTTAACACCTAGAGAGATACGCTCGCGCTCAGCATCGATAGACAATACAACTGTTTCTAGCATATCGCCTTTCTTGTATTGACGAACCGCTTCTTCACCAGCTTCATCCCAAGATAGGTCAGATAGGTGAACTAGACCGTCAATGCCGCCGTCAAGACCGATGAACACACCGAAGTCAGTGATAGACTTGATGGCACCAGAGATCTTATCGCCTTTGTTGAAAGAAGTAGCAAATTCTTCCCATGGGTTCATTGTGCACTGCTTGATACCCAAAGAGATACGACGACGTTCTTCGTCGATATCAAGAACCATAACCTCAACTTCGTCGCCAATTTGGACAACTTTAGATGGGTGGATGTTCTTGTTAGTCCAGTCCATTTCAGAAACATGAACAAGACCTTCAACACCCTCTTCCAACTCGGCGAAACAACCGTAGTCAGTCAAGTTAGTAACTTTAGCCGTTACTTTAGTGTTTTCTGGGTAACGGGCTTTGATTGCAACCCATGGATCTTCACCCAACTGCTTAAGCCCTAGTGATACACGGTTACGCTCACGGTCGAACTTAAGAACTTTAACATCGATCTCATCGCCAACAGCAATGATTTCGCTTGGGTGCTTAATGCGTTTCCAAGCCATGTCAGTGATGTGTAGAAGACCATCAACACCACCAAGATCAACGAATGCACCGTAGTCAGTAAGGTTCTTAACGATACCTTTAACTTCTTGACCTTCTTCAAGAGAAGCAAGCAATGTTTCACGTTCAGCGCTGTTAGTCGCTTCCATAACGGCACGACGAGAAACAACAACGTTGTTACGTTTTTGATCAAGCTTGATAAGTTTGAACTCTAGATCCACACCTTCCAAGTGAGACGTGTCGCGGATTGGACGAACATCTACCAAAGAACCAGGCAAGAAAGCACGGATGTTAGCGATATCAACAGTGAAGCCACCTTTGACCTTACCGTTAATCACACCGTTAACGATGGCATTTTCTTCGTAAGCTTTTTCAAGCACAGACCAAGTCTCTGCACGCTTAGCTTTTTCACGAGACAATTTAGTCTCACCGAAACCATCTTCAACAGCGTCAAGTGCAACTTTAACTTCGTCACCGATGTTTAAGTTGAACTCACCACTTTCCGTTAGGAACTGAGAACGAGGAATTACGCCTTCAGATTTAAGACCTGCATGAACAGTTACCCATTCATTGTCGATATCAACAATGATACCAGTAACAATTGAGCCTGGCGCCATTTCAACGCTTTGTAGGCTTTCTTCAAACAGTTCTGCGAAGCTTTGAGTCATTGTATTTCCTATATAATCGACCTAGTTGAACTAAGTCTTAACCACACTGCCAGCAAGATGTGGGTCAATTTTTATAAAATTTGCGATACAGGTTTACTGGCCCCCATATCGACTTGGTCAACATTTAAACTATTTTAGCACACTTAACGCACAAAAAAGAACACATGCGAAAAAGAACAAGCTATGCAAAACCCGCCTTGGCTGTTTCAGCAAGGATGATTTCAACAACTTGTTCTATGGTTAAGTCAGTACTATCGATTACAAGCGCACCAGCCGCAGGGACAAGTGGCGCGATGACACGATTTGCATCACGCTCGTCACGCTCTTTAATCGTTTTAACTAATGTCTCTAGATTAACAGTTTCGCCTTTTTGCTGCAATTGCAGAAGACGTCTTTGTGCTCGCTCTTCAGCGGAAGCCGTCAAAAAGATTTTAATTTGCGCTGATGGGAAAACGACCGTCCCCATATCGCGACCATCCGCCACCAAACCTGGCGTTTGAGCGAACGCTCGTTGACGAAGCAGTAAACCCTGACGAACTTCTGGGATCGCTGCTAATTTTGATGCCGCGTTGCCAACTTCTTCAGTTCGAATGGCCTGAGTGACCACCTCACCTTCAAGCACAATTTCAACCTTACCTTCAGCCGACTGCTGGAACTGAATATCCAAATGTTCAGCCAATACCTTTAGTGTTTCCACATCATTTTCAGACATACCGTGGTGTGACACTGCCAACGCTAAAAGTCGATACAAAGCACCACTGTCTAACAAATGCCATCCCAGCTTTTCTGCTACCAATTGACTTACTGTGCCTTTACCAGCACCACTTGGACCATCAATCGTAATAACTGGGCCTTGGTTAATCATAACTATTCCTCTTAAAAAACTATTGCGCCACTGAGCAATGTAAACCTAATTGCTTAGCCTGCGCGTCTAACTCACTAAATTCTTCTAATAATGTTTGGCAATCTTCTATTTGAGTAATCGTTTTGCTTCTTACCCCCAGCGCCAACATAGCAAGCGCCAAATATTGATCACCCGCGCAGTCCAATTCCCCTCCCTGTGGAACACCGCCATCAATACTCAAACAACCACTTTCAATCTGCGCATTCACTTGCACCAGACCAAAAGCGTCGATCAGGGCTAAGACTCTGTCTTCATGGTAATAAGGCAATTGCCCAATACCATCCATTCGAGATTGACCTTTAGCATAAGCCGCCGCCACACAAAGCAACGGCATTAGGGTCCTTAACTGATTGGTCTGCTCAACTGACAACTGAAACGCTGACAACTCAGCAAAGCGCACCACAACTTGCCCTTCATATAAACCGGAGGACCCCTTAGCAGGCATGTCAATATCGGCGCCAATCTGCTTAAGCAAAGCAAAATACGCAAACGCTCTGGCATCTAAGCCTAAATTCGTCATCACCAACTCAGAACCCGGCAACAAACTGGCCAATAACGCCATCCAAGCCGAGCTGTACATATCCGCAACGATCTCAACATCCGTTGCGATCAGCTCACCCGATACAACCGATATTGTCGCTTCAGAACGAGTAACAACCACGCCAAAGCGCTGTAATAAAACTTCCATTTGAGTGACGTCTTGCGGCGCATGCGTCAAACTCGCATCTTGTTCAGCAAACAAACACGCCATAAAGGCACTGACCATTAATTTTTGCGACGCGCCGTCCAAACTAAAAGACAAAGCTTTGGGCACTGCTGGCGTCATTTTAACTGGCAAACAATCCTCACGCTCAAATGCTAACTCAACCCCCATGGCCCTTATTAAATCAAACACATCCGTTCGAACGCGATTTAAAAGAGGATCGTCCGCCGTCACAGAAACAGCAAAAGGCTGCCCTGCTAAAACAGGTAATAAGACATATAAACTTAATTCAGATCGATGCAAATTAATCGGTGCAATTGGCGCTCTTAAACCTCGCAAACCAACACCGTGTACTCGCAACGAACTTTCGGACAGCGTCTCAATAACCACGCCCATATCACGTAACGCCTGAATCGTGACTCGAACGCCGTTATCAAGACAAACATTCGTTAATTGACTCACGCCATTCGAAAGCGCAGCCATAGTAATCGCAATATGTGACAAAGATTTGTCACCCGGCAAAGAAACCTCACCTTTTACAACTGACGCAGGCAGAACCGACAGAGAAACCGAACTAGTATCTTTTTGCGGCGCAATAGTACGCTGCTCAAGCAACCTTAAGAAATGATCTCGAGCAGACTTTGCGCGAGTAAAGACACCAAACATACTCGCGCCATCACCTTGTTCAATGGCCTCACGCATATCCGCCAAACGCGCCGTAAACTGGTCAAGCGTCGCTAAGGTAGCCTCTTTATTGGCTAAGAACACATCTCGCCACATGACAGGGTCACTGGAAGCAATTCGCGTAAAATCACGAAAACCACCGGCGGCAAACTTAAAGACATCTTGACTGCGATCACTGTTGGCTAGAGCATCTACCAAGGTATAGGCCAACAAATGAGGTAAGTGACTAGACGATGCCAACACATGGTCATGGTGTTCAACATCCATACTCACAACGTCGGCACCAATCGCGCGCCACAAGCGATGCAAACGATCCACTAGCACAGGATCACTATCGGCGGCAGGCGTTACAATCGCCATGTGTTTTTCAAACAATTGAGAGTTGGCGGCCAATACACCGCTTTTCTCTGCACCAGCAATCGGGTGACCGGGAATAAAGTTAGCCGGCATATGACCAAATACAGAAACCGCGGCCTCCACCACACTGCCTTTCGTTGAACCCACATCGGTCAACAAAGTATGCTCAGCAAGGTACGGTTTAATATCAGCCAATACGGAGGCCATGGCACGCACTGGCGTTGCCAGCACAATGACATCCATCTGAGCGATGAATTGCTCGGTCAATTCAGCTGGATAATCAATCACCCCTGTTGACACACCTAAGGCCAATTCTCCTTCACGGCGATCAACCGCATAAAGTTCTGCCAAGCCTCTTTCTTTTAACGCCTTCGCAAAAGAACCGCCAATCATCCCCAAGCCAACAATCATGACTTTACCAAATGAAAGTTGGTCGTGCTTCAATCGATCTTTTGTCAACTTAGATTCACTCATTGCTAATTACAGCACCGCCACAGGATAAGAACCCAACACTTTTACTTCAGACGCTCGGCTTCGCAGCTCTTCTATGACAGCCTGACATTCTGGATCTTGATAATGTCCAACAAAGTCGATGTAGAAGATGTAGCCCCAACGACTCATTAAGGATGGACGTGTTTCCAAACGAGTCATGTCGACACCGTGACGCTCAAATGCTTCCAATAAACGATACAGAGCACCCGGTTCATTCTTCGCACTAATCAACAACGAGGTTTTATCTTTACCACTTGCAGGCACATCCTGTGTGCCCACGATTAAGAAGCGAGTGGTATTATCAGGGCGGTCTTCAATATTGGCCGACACCTTCACCAAATCGTACAATTCGCACGCCACTTCTCCAGCGATCGCAGCGATCGCTTGACCACTGCGCCCCGCCTCTGCGGCTAAGCGAGCGGCTTCAGCATTAGAACTCACCGCCACGCGCTCCACATGTGGCCAATAGCGATCCAACCAAGCACGGCACTGAGCCAAAGATTGTTGATGCGAGTAGATATGCGTAACATCATCCGCATTCACATTTGGACTTAACAATAAATGATGATGAATACGCTCTTCCACTTCACCACATATTTTCAATTGCGAATCACGGAAGGTATCCAAAGTGTGATTCACCACCCCTTCGGTAGAATTTTCAACGGGCACCACGCCATAGTTAGCCGCACCAGATTCCACTTCACGAAACACTTCATCGATTGCCGCCATAGGCGCACTGATAATCGACTTACCGAAATGCTTCAATGCAGCCTGCTGAGTAAAAGTCCCTTCCGGTCCTAAAAAGGCAATGCGCATCGGTTTCTCTAATGCCAAACATGAAGACATGACCTGACGGAAGATCTTTGCCATTTCCTCATTACCCAGCGGCCCTTCGTTACGCTCCATAACGCGACGCAATACTTGAGCCTCTCGTTCAGGCCGGTAAAAAACAACCGTTTCATCACCCTGCTCAGCCAATTTCACTTCGGCTACTTTCTCTGCACAGCGGGCACGCTCATTAATCAAGGACTGGATTTGCGAATCAATACTATCAATGCGATCCCGCAACAGCGGTAGCGTGTCCGGCACTACCGATTTTGAATTAGACATATCATTACCCGTAACGTTTCTCAAAGGCTTTCATGAAATCAATCAAGGCTTGAACACCTTCCATTGGCATCGCGTTGTAAATACTGGCACGCATACCGCCAACAGAACGATGCCCCGCCAAAGTACGTAAACCAGCGGCTTCAGACTCTACCAAAAACGTCGCTTCTAACGCCTCATCTGCCAAGGTAAAAGGCACATTCATACGCGAGCGATTTTCTGGCGCGATAGGGTTAGCGTAAAACGCACTTTGATCAATGAAATCATACAAGGCTTTCGCTTTCGCTTGGTTAACGGCTTCCATGGCCACAACACCGCCCTGCTCTTCCAACCACTCAAACACCAAGTCAGCCAAATAAATAGCGAAGGTCGGCGGCGTATTAACCATAGAATCGTGTTTCGCCAAATTGGCAAAATTCCAGATCGACGGCAAGGCATCATCGCATCGCGCCAACAAATCCTTGCGGATAATACAAATCACAATCCCAGCAGGGCCAACGTTTTTCTGCGCGCCTGCGTAGATAACGCCATATTTACTGACATCAATTTTGCGTGACAAGATGGTTGAAGACAAATCCGCCACAATCGGTAAATCGGTTTCAGGCAAATCCGCAAACTCTAAACCACCAATGGTTTCGTTTGGACAAAGATGCAAATACGCCGCACTTTCATCTAACTCTAAGTCAGACCAATTCGGCACATAAGTGTAATTATCTGCTTTAGAGGAGCCCACCACATTCACCTTGGTGTATTTTTTCGCCTCTTTAATTGCTTTCGTCGACCAAGCACCCGTGTCTAAATAACAAGCCGAATCATAACCTTTAGCCAAGTTCGCTGGAATTTGAGCAAACAGAGTAGACGCGCCGCCCTGCACAAACAATATTTCGTAGTCATCACCAATCTCAAGCAAGCGCTTCAAGCGTGCTTTTGCCGACGCCAAGATTGACATAAACTCAGCACTGCGGTGACTCATTTCCATAACAGAGACACCAGCACCATGCCAATCCAACAACTCAGCTTGGGCCTTCTTCAATACTGCTTCTGGCAGTGCCGCTGGACCAGAACAAAAATTGTATACTCGACTCATCCCCTGTTTACCTCTAAAAATCAGGATCCAATCTAAACAAAAGCGACGCATCAAGTGCGCCGCTTTATTACTACTTAATCTTCTGCTGCGTCGGGCTCTTCTGCCGCCGCGGCTTGATTCTCAGCCTCAGGTACCTGTAGTTCGTCATCCTCGTCATCACTTTCTTCGTCTTCTTCAACGCGAACCACACCCACTAGGTGTTCATCATTGGTTAAACGAATCAATGTCACGCCTTGGGTATTACGCCCTTGACAAGACACTTCACTAACACGAGTTCGAACCAACGTACCCTGATCCGTAATCAACATGATTTCATCGGTTTCTTCGACCTGAGTCGCACCAACCACTGGACCGTTACGATCAGACACTTGGATACCGATAACACCTTGACCACCACGACCATACACTGGGAAGTCTTCAACCAAAGTACGTTTTCCGTAACCATTCTCACAAGCCATTAACACTGCCGTGCCTTCTTGCGGAACAATAAGAGAAACCACTTTCGCATCTTCACCTAGGCGAATACCACGTACACCAGCAGCCGTACGACCCATTGGACGCACATCACCTTCTGAGAAACGAATGGTTTTGCCTGAGCTTGAAACCAACATGATGTCGTTCTCACCAGACGTTTGCGCTACACCAACCAAGGCGTCAGTTTCATCTAAATTGAGCGCAATCAGACCTGTAGAGCGCGGACGAGCAAAGTGCTCCATCGCCGTTTTCTTCACCGTACCGTTGGCCGTTGCCATAAAGATATAGCTGCTTGCCTCTTGTACATCCTCTTCTTCATCAGAATCGGATTTTTCAGGTGCGGTTAATGGCAATAGCGCAGAAACATGTTCGCCTTCAGCCAATGGCAATAAATTCACAATCGGACGACCTTTCGAAGAACGACTGGCCACCGGAATTTCAAACACACGCAACCAGTACACTTTACCAAAGTTGGTAAACAGCATGACGGTATCATGACTGCTGGTCACCAATAAGTGGTTAATGTGATCTTCTTCTTTCATTGCCGACGCTGACTTACCACGACCACCACGACGCTGAGCTTTGTACTCCTCAAGCGGCTGTGATTTGGCATAACCCGTATCCGAAATGGTCACCACCATTGGTGCTTCATCGATCAAATCCGCAATGGTCAGATCTTGGCGAGACGTCAGAATTTCGGTACGACGAGCATCGCCAAACATTTCACGCACGTCTTCCAATTCTTCACGAATCACTTCCATCAAACGATCTGGGTTAGACAGAATTTCTAGCAACTCACCAATCAAGTCAATTAATGCACGGTATTCGTCCATTAATTTTTCATGCTCTAGACCGGTCAAACGGTGCAAACGCAAATCCAAGATAGCTTGTGCCTGCTCCGGCGACAAATGGTAAGTACCATCGACAAAACCAAACTCTACAGCCAAATCATCAGGACGACACGCATCCGAACCAGCACGTTCGAGCATGGCCATGACGTTACCTGGCTGCCATGATTCCGCAACCAACTTCTCTTTGGCTTCCGCAGACGTAGGTGAGTTTCGAATTAACTCGATCACGCGATCAATATTCGCCAACGCCACCGCCAAACCTTCTAAGATATGGCCACGTTCGCGCGCTTTACGTAATTCAAAAATGGTTCGGCGAGTCACCACTTCACGGCGATGCTTAACGAAACATTCTAAAATTTGTTTCAAGTTAAGCAATTGAGGACGACCATCAACCAAGGCCACCATATTCATACCGAACACAGACTGCAATTGAGTTTGGGTGAAGATGTTGTTTACCACTACATCAGGGTTCTCACCACGACGCAGTTCAATCACGATGCGCATACCGTCTTTATCAGACTCATCACGCAACTCGCTAATGCCTTCAAGTTTCTTATCTTTGACCAACTCAGCAATCTTCTCGATCACTTTAGCTTTATTCAACTGATAAGGAATTTCAGTAAAGACGATGGCTTGGCGATTGCCTTTTTCCATGTCTTCAAAGTGATGGCGAGCACGCATGTAAATACGGCCACGACCTGTTTTGTAGGCTTCAATGATGCCAGCACGGCCATTAATAAAGGCCCCTGTTGGAAAATCAGGCCCTGGGATATGTTCGATCAACTCATCAATAGTGATGTCATTATTGTCAATGACAGCCAAACAACCATCGATCACTTCGCCTAAGTTGTGTGGTGGGATATTAGTGGCCATACCAACGGCGATACCCGCTGAGCCATTTACCAAGAGCCCAGGTACACGAGCTGGCAAGACTTCAGGCATGAACTCAGTACCGTCGTAGTTAGGTACAAAGTCGACCGTTTCCTTTTCCAAGTCCATGAG
The DNA here is from genome assembly GCF_001625355.1 of Marinomonas sp. TW1. Taxonomy (GTDB): domain Bacteria; phylum Pseudomonadota; class Gammaproteobacteria; order Pseudomonadales; family Marinomonadaceae; genus Marinomonas. The sequence goes on along the minus strand of NZ_JSEE01000003.1, from coordinate 110,200 downwards.
AAGATGATGAGAAATCTTCTCCATACGGATCTCTGTATAACGCATCGCTGCGGCACTATCACCATCCACCGAACCAAAGTTACCTTGGCCATCGACTAGGGTGTAGCGCATGGAAAATGGTTGCGCCATACGGACTATCGTATCGTAAACTGCAGAGTCACCATGAGGGTGATATTTACCGATTACATCACCAACGATACGTGCTGATTTTTTATACGGTTTATTCCAATCGTTTTTAAGTTCATTCATCGCAAATAGAACGCGACGGTGAACAGGTTTTAACCCATCTCGTACATCTGGTAATGCGCGACCCACGATAACACTCATCGCGTAATCGAGATAAGACCCTTTAAGTTCATTCTCGATACTGACGGGAATAATTTCTTTGGCTAATTCACCCATAGATACAATCGATCCTTATGCCTCGTAAGCCCGAAGGGCTTCCTAATATCTTTTTTATAAGCGCCGCATTATACCACAAGGAAATAAATAACACCCCTTCCAGCAAGATGTTTTGTTGCCTATTCGTGTAATTATGATCTCACTGCAATGTTGCCCCGTAAAATTCTTTGTCCGGGGTCAAAATCTTACCCATGAAAAGTGCAAAATAAGAATTGTTATTGGTCTCTATAAAGTCTTAACGCTATACTTATCTTAATGACCACTGGCGGCCTTTCTTTCGCACCTTTGACCGCCATAACAACCTGAGTCCAACTCACCGGACGCATCACTCATCCAATGTACATAAGGCATATCCATGACAACGAATACTCAACAAACCAACGTCGATCTTGATGAAGTTGCCAAATTTGAAGCCCTGGCCAGCCGTTGGTGGGACACCGAAAATGAATTCAAACCATTACACGATATCAACCCACTGCGCACCAACTACATTAATGAGCGCGCGGGGCTAGAAGGCAAAAAAGTCATCGACATTGGCTGCGGTGGCGGCATTCTGTCTGAAGCCATGGCCCAGCATGGCGCTCAAGTGAAGGGCATCGACATGGGCGAAGCACCGCTTGCAGTGGCCAAACTTCATCGCGAAGAATCTAACTTAGCGATTGATTACGAGCGCATCACTGCCGAGGAAATCGCCGAACGCGAAGCCGAACAATACGACGTAGTGACTTGTTTAGAAATGCTTGAACACGTTCCAGACCCAGCATCGGTCATTCGCGCCTGCATGAAACTGGTCAAGCCAGGTGGTCACGTATTCTTCTCGACCATCAACCGCAACCCGAAAGCTTATCTGTTTGCCATCATTGGCGCTGAATACATTCTCAACATGCTACCCAAAGGGACACATGACTACGCCAAATTCATTCAGCCAGCCGAATTAAACAGCTATGCGCGCGAGGCCGGATTAGACGTTCAGCACATGACAGGCATGACTTACAACCCACTAACTAAAGTCTACAAGCTCACTGATAAAGACGTGTCCGTTAACTACTTAATGCACACCCAGAAACCCACCGCCTAACACAAGGCATAAGGAGGAGATATGTTCGATTATCAAGCCCCAAGCCAACTACTATCAGGCAAAATTATTTTAGTCACAGGCGCAGGAGACGGCATAGGTAAAGCCGCCTCCCTCGCTTACGCCAAACATGGCGCTACGGTTATTCTATTAGGCCGCACAACCAAGAAACTAGAAGCGGTTTATGACGAAATTGAGCGCAATGGCTACCCTCAAGCCGCCATCGTACCGCTCAATCTAGACGGCGCTTCCGAGCATGAATATTTAGAACTGGCCAACACCTTAAAAAGTGAGTTCGGCCAGCTTGATGGCATTTTACACAACGCCAGCTTACTGGGAGACAGAGTCGCCCTTAAACACTACGACCCAACCCTGTTTGAACAAGTCATGCGTGTCAACGTCATGAGCCAACTCATGCTGACACAAGCTCTTTTTCCGCTACTAGAACAATCACCTGCGGCTTCCATTATCTTTACGTCTTCTGGAGTAGGTCGCACAGTAAAAGCCAAATGGGGCGCTTATGCTGTCTCTAAATTTGCCACTGAAGCCATGATGGGACTGTTTGCCAGTGAACTGAGCGACAGCAACCCTAACATCCGTGCCAACACCATTAACCCTGGCGCCACTAGAACGGCCATGCGTGCAGCTGCTTATCCAGATGAAGACCCTCAAACCCTCGCGACAGCCGACGACATCATGCCGCTTTACCTGTATCTAATGGGTAAAGACAGCCTGACAATCAACGGCCAATCCATCAATGCACAATAAATAATTCGTAATTTCAGCAATGGGGGCACACTCCCCCATTGCATCCATTCAGCGGCATCAGTTAATCTGAACTCATGATTAAAGCCGTAACCATCCTTTTCTACCTGTTTAGCCTTACCTTTAGTTGTGCTCTAGTTTCAGCACAAGAGACCAATCCGTCTGAAAGACAAGTTGATGACGCACAAGCCGCGAAGCCTATCTCTGCCGAGGACAACACTTCGCCGTCACACCTCAAGCCGCCTTCGCACACCAATACAGACACACCGCAAAGCAACACACAAAGACAAGAAGCCGCCTCAACCGAGATAGACACACCTACTGCAAACCAAGCGACAAATCTGACCACCAATCATGACTTAATTGGTAAAATTGAAGAGATGCCACATAAAAGTCGCACCGATCAAAGCCAATACCACTTCATCACCCTACCCAATGGACTCAAAGTCACCTTAGTTAGTGACCCGCAAGCCGAAAAGTTTGCCGCCTCACTTTCCGTCAAGGTTGGCAGCTTCCAAGACCCAAACCAACAGCTCGGACTTGCTCATTTATTGGAACACATGCTGTTTCTTGGCACCGAAAAGTACCCAGAATCTGGCGACTATCAATATTTCATACATGACCACGCGGGGACACACAATGCCTATACCAGCACAGACAACACCAACTACTTTTTTGACGTTAAACCGTCTGCCTATGAAGGCGCTCTCGATAGGTTTTCACAGTTTTTTACAGCCCCTTTGTTTAGCGAATCCCTAACTCAAAGGGAAAAAAATGCCGTTGATGCAGAATACAAAGCCAAAATCAAAACAGACAGCCGTCGTAATAACCAAGCCCTCAAAACACTCATCAACCCAGAGCATCCCTACAGCCGCTTTACAGTGGGAAACTTAAAAACACTCAAAGACAGACCCAACCAACCACTGAGAGAACAAATACTGAGCCTATACCAACAGCATTATTACGCCGAAAACATGGCCTTGGTTTTGGTCGCCGATCTTGGCCATGAGCAATTGGCCAGCCTTGCAAAACGCTATTTTTCTGACATTCCACAACACGCCAGACAGCCCAGCCAGGATCAGATTTACCCAGACTTAATCAAAAACGATTTAGCGTCACCAAGACTTCAGTTTGTACGCTCATTATCTGATCGCAACAGCATTCGCTTTCACTACCAAATCCCAGCGCAAGGACAGAATTACAAAACCCAGCCCACACGCTATCTGTCCTACATTTTGGGAAACGAGAACAAGCAGTCTCTCTACTCAACCTTAAAGTCAGAGAACCTAATCACCAGCATTTCAGCGTCTACGAGCAATGATTACGGTCACAACGCCTTTTTCACCGTCAACATCAACTTGACCAATAAGGGCATGAAACACATAAACGATGTCGCGAAACACTTTTTCGCCACCATCAGTCTACTTAAATCCTCCCCCGTGAACCCCATGTACTTGGATGAAGGTCTAAAACTCAGCCGTTTGATGTTTAACAACCAAAGCTATGTTACCCCTATCCGTTTGGCCCGCTCACTTTCAGCACGCATGCTAAACGTCAGCCCGACCGACTTACTTAGCAGCTACAGAATTGAAAAAACCGCCCCAAAAGAAGACGTTCAAGCACTTTTAAAGCAACTAACGCCCAATAACCTACTAATACAAATTGCCAGCAAACAACCCTTCCCAGAAGACTGGGCTGCCAAACCCTCTCATTGGCAAGAAGAGCCTTGGTACCAGACCCAATATAGCAACCATCATTTCAGCCAAGCTTTTTTGGACATGATGACCTTAGCGGTAAAAAGCACTTTCGTTAGCCTTCCGCAAAAAAACCTCTTCATTCCCAATAGCCTTGAACTGATAGAGGAAGTGGACGACAAACCGACGGTGGTATTTGAAGAGCAAGGCTTCCGCTTCTGGAATAAATCCGATCCGAGCTTTAACAAACCAACCGCCATGAATTTTTTAGCAATCCGCTTTGATCATGCCGGCGATACCGCCAAACACATGCTTGCCAATCGATTATGGACACGACTGTTCAATGCCAGCATCAGTGAAGCCACCTACTCACCCTATGTTGCTGGCCTGGGTTACAGCTTTTACCCACACGTCAATGGCGTCACCCTGCGCACTAACGGCTACTCTGACAAGCAAGGTGAATATTTAACTTGGTTGGTCGACCAGTTATTTCTTTATCGCCCCAACCGAGAAAGGTTCGAACAAGCCAAACAGCAATTAGCAAAAGATTTTAAAAACCAACAAAATCGCCAAGCGTTTCGTATTGCGAACACAGCCTTCAATACACTCATCACCAAAAACAGCTACACCACAGACGCCCTAGAGCAAGCATTACAGGCCTTATCCTTTCGCGATTACGAAAGCTTCACCAAACAAGCTAGAGAGAGCTTCAACATAGTCGGTTACAGTACTGGCAACACCACCAAAGCAAACACCAAAAAGCTTGCTGAAACCTTATACCAACGCTTCATTGGCCGCCTTGTTGAGCGTGCACCAGTAAAAATAGAAACCAAAACTATTTTGCCACAGCAAACACTGCATACCCCCTTTACATCCAGCAGCGATGACAGTGTCATTCTTTACACCCTGATTGACACCAGCCATCAAGGTCAAGACGAATCCCCAACCGCAATCGCTCAGAAATGCTACTTCACCTTACTGAATACGTTATTAAAGAGTGCTTTCTACCAAGAACTGAGAACAGAAAAACAAATGGGCTACATTGTCGGCACGCAAAATTTAAGCATTCGCAATACCCCTATTTTAGGCTTGCTGGTGCAATCCCCTAACAAAGATAACCTAACCATAATCAGAGCCATTGAGCGCTTTTTGGATGAACAGGAAGTCAAGTTGAAAAACTTAACTGATGAAGCGTTCACAACAGCAAAGAATGCCATGCTGACAAACGTCATACGAGAAGCCAAAAATCTGAGTGAAAATGCCCTAAAAGAGTGGCCTCAAATCGCCAAATCCGAACCTAACTTTAAAACCAAAGAAGAATGGATTGATGTCATAGAGCAGATTAAAAAAGAGGATTTTGTACATTTTGTAAAACAGAAAATTGAGTCCAATCAGACCACTCGAATCATTGTACACAACAAGGCCTTTCCAGATGAGCTAAATGGTGATCAAACAATCTGGCAAGAAGCCTCAGCCACCGATCAGAGTCTCTAATTTTTTCTGTTTGGATTGTAATGATTCACTTGTTTTTCCAGAAGGAATCGGTGTCACACCCTGCCCAATTGGCGAAAAGTCGCCCACCTCAGGTTTCACATCTTGCGCCGATACGGCATCACCGCGCTCATTCAATAGACCGATTTCAGGCATCATACGCAACCTTCTCTCTTCAATCTCGTCTGGCACATTTCCGGTAAACAAAACCGTAAACGGCGCATCTTTGGTTCGCTGATTAACTTCGTCGTAGATTTCTTGCTCACGCTGAGCAATGGCATTTTCTTCCAAGTAGGACGCTTCTGATGCATTAGAAGACACCACCACATTTGGCTTACGCTCTTGAGAGGCCTTATCAACCGGAATAATCGACACTTCATCTTTTGAACTTAAAACAACTTGATGCTCCGCCCGAATCACTTGATTGCCGTAAATAATTTCCACAGGCTGGCGTTCAACTGTTTGCGCATAAACAGCCGAAGAAAAGACGCACAACACATAACAAACAAGCTTCATAGTCTTACCAAGCAAATCCAACAAACACACTATAAGAGATATCCCCATAATAAAAAAGGAGTTCAGATAACCTCTGAACTCCTTTTATCGGAATGTATCTCAATAGCTTGAGTCGATTACAGGGTAATCACCTCAAAATCGGCCACTGGATTCACATCCGCTTCATAATCCACACCATCGATTCCAAAACCGAACAACTTCAAGAATTCGTCTTTGTAAAGTTGGTAATCGGTTTTCGCAAACAAGTTTTCATCATTCACTTGTGGCCAAAGATCACGACACGCCTGCTGCACATCATCACGTAATTCCCAATCATCCAAACGCAGACGATTCGCTTCATCAGCAAGTTCTGCAGGGTTATGATTATTAAACAAACGCTCCGCAAACATGCGATAAATTTGATCCATACACCCTTCATGCAGACCTTTTTCACGCATCACCTTAAACACCATCGCTAGGTACAGTGGCATAACAGGGATAGCGGAAGACGCTTGTGTCACCACAGATTTAAGAACTGCCACATTTGCCCCACCTTTCAAGGCAGACAATTGTGTATTGATGGCGGTAGAAGCACGATCCAAATCTTCTTTCGCTTTCCCTAGAGCACCGTGCCAGTAAATAGGCCAAGTGATATCAGAACCAATGTAAGAGTAAGCAACAGTGCGAACACCTTCAGCCAAGACGCCTGCTTCCTGTAGCGCAGACATCCATAATTCCCAATCTTCCCCACCCATTACGGTGGTAGTTGCGGCGATCTCTTCTTGCGTAGCTGGTTCAATTTCCGCTTCGATGATGACATCTTTGTTAGTATCTATGGCTGTAGAGCGGTATGGCTGACCAATTGGTTTCAATACAGAACGAATCACTTCACCTGTTTCAGGCAATTTACGTACTGGCGACGCCAATGAATACACCACCATATCAATTTGACCAAGGTCTTCCTTGATCAACTCAATCACTTTATCTCGGGCTTCATTAGAGAATGCATCACCATTGATGCTTTTCGCATACAGACCTTCTTCTTTCGCCGCTTTATCAAATGCCGCTGCATTGTACCAACCCGCTGTGCCTGGCTTTTTCTCTGTTCCTGGTTTTTCAAAGAACACACCAATTGTGGCGGCGCCTGATCCAAACGCTGCGGCAATACGTGAAGAAAGACCATAACCACTAGAAGAACCAATCACGAGTACTTTTTTAGGGCCATTTTCAATGGCACCATTTTTCTTTGTAAGCGCAATTTGCTCTCTTACATTTTGCTCACAGCCCACTGGATGAGTCGTTGTACAAATAAATCCACGAATTTTTGGTTTAATGATCATAGTATTTTCTCAACATCATGTTTTGCTTACGTCTTGCCTGACAATCCCTTCAAATGAGACAGGCAACACAAATGTGACCGCCATGATACAATAGCCGAAACAATATGTCCTGATTCTCGTTTAAATACAGAATCAAAATCTTCCTCCGCAAACATTGATGAGATTCAAGTGCAAGTATTAGTAATTGGCTATGTTTGGCCAGAACCCAACTCATCTGCCGCCGGCAGTCGCATGATGCAATTACTGCAAAGCTTTTATAATCAAGCGTGGCACATCACCTTTGCCAGTCCTGCGCAACTCAGTGATCACATGGCTGACCTCAGCCAACTTAACATCCAACAAGACCAAATCGAACTCAACAGTGATAGCTTTGACCACTATATTGCCGACAAAAAACCAGACATTGTCATCTTCGATCGATTCATGATGGAAGAGCAGTTTGGCTGGCGAGTGGAAAAATTCAGCCCTGAGTCACTGCGCGTATTAAATACAGAAGACCTACATTCACTCAGACAAGCCAGACACAACGCACTGAAAGCGCAACGCCAGTTCCAACTGACGGATCTATACAGTGAACAAGGCATCCGAGAAATCGCCGCCATACACCGTTGTGATTTAACCCTGATGATTTCGGAGTTTGAAACTCAGTTACTAAAAGATGAGTTTCATGTGCCAGAGACTCATCTGATGCATTTGCCGTTTATGCTAAACACACCCACTGAAGCCGAAGAACTCGTTGCGTTTGAGCAACGCCAACACTTCATCAGCATAGGCAACTTTCGCCACGCACCAAATTGGGATGCCGTACTGCAATTAAAAACGGAAATTTGGCCCAAAATACGTCAAAGATTGCCACAGGCCGAACTGCATGTTTACGGTGCTTACCCGCCCCCTAAAGCCACTCAACTGCATAACCCCAAACAAGGCTTTCACATTAAAGGCTGGGCAGAGGATGCCAAACAGGTTATGGCAAGCGCTCGAATTTGCTTAGCACCATTGCGTTTTGGCGCAGGTATTAAAGGCAAATTAGTCGAAGCGATGGAAGTCGGAACACCCAGTATTACCACTCCTATTGGCGCCGAATCCATGCATGGTGAATGGCCATGGAACGGCATTATTACAGACGACATGGATGAGTTTGTGAATGCTGCCGTATCTCTTTATGAAGACCAACAAAGCTGGCAACTGATGCAGAAAAATGGTTTGCAGATTTTACACGCTCGCTATCAAGCCAGCGAATGGGAAAGCAAACTAATCAATCGATTGACGCGACAAATTCAGCTTAAGACACCTCTACGCCAACAGCATTTTTTAGGCCTAATGCTCAGGCATCACAGCCTAAAAAGTACACAATATATGTCACAATGGATTGAACTGAAAAACAAACAGGAGTAATCACTAAGAAAGTGTGATTAGGATTGACTAACAAACTGACTGGCCGCTTCTCGCTCGCGCACTTTTTCCATGACCGCTTGCTGAGACGCGACATCCATTCGTCCCCATTGACTGATTTCATGACCAGTACGATAACAGCCAACACATACATCGTCTTCGTTTAGAAAACAGACATTAACGCATGGGGACGGCACCTTATTTTCATGATGATTCATTGCTGTCTCCAACCAATACAAGGGGAAATTGGCACCCTAACCCGCTGAACGGAACAAGGTGCCAAGTCATTTAATATTCCGCGTTATGATAGACACGCTGAACATCATCTAAGTCATTCAACAAATCTAGGAAACGATCGAATTGCTCAACTTCTTCGCCTGAGATTTCAGTCATATTCTGAGCCACGAATTGAATTTCATCGACATCAAATTCAATCTCGCCAAAGGCATCCGTTAAGGCTGTTTTTGCTTTAGCGTATTCTGTGTGTGGCGCAAATACGGTGACTTTGCCGTCTTCCAGCTCAATATCCGTCACATCCACGTCAGCCATCATCAAAGCTTCCAACACGGCTTCTTCATCATCACCGTTGAAGACAAAGATCGCACTGTGGTCAAACATGTGACTCACACTGCCCTGACCACCAATTTTACACTTTACCTTGTTAAAGCAAGTGCGCACATCACCGAAGGTACGGTTTGGGTTATCGGAAAGACAGTCCACAATAACCATGGTGTTACCCGGGCCAAAACCTTCATATCGCGCCGTATCAAAATCTTCGCCGCCACCACCTTTGGCTTTATCAATTGCTTTATCGATAACGTGCGTTGGCACCTGATCTTTCTTCGCGCGATCAATCAATGAGCGCAGCGCAAGATTGCCATTTGGATCAATACCACCGGACTTGGCACAAACATAAATTTCACGGCCGTATTTACTGTAAACCTTGGCTTTTTGGTCAGAAGTTTTTGCCATGGACTCTTTGCGATTCTGAAAGGCTCTGCCCATTACTTATTCCTATTGATTACCCATTTAAAAGAAAGATTCTAACTCGTACCACCAGAAGAAGGAACTCCAATAGAGGGATAAAATACGCACTCTGTAGAGGTTAATCGGTTGTTGAGCCAGAATCACTTACGATTTATTAGACATTAACAAGTCGTCAAATTGCTTATCTTTCTGCAACCACAACGCATTGACCCATTGTTGAAAATGGTGTCGATAGTCTGCATCGTTTTGATAGTCACCCAGTAAATTCAAATCGATTGGCATAGTGCGAACGTGCACCCTAATCTCCTCAACCTTACCTGATAGATATTGAAAAAAGCTTGGTGCGCCATTTGGGTAGACAATGGTGACATCAATTAACTGATGCAATTTTCCGTCCATTGCATTTAATGCAAACGACAAACCGCCCGCTTTCGGCATCAATAAATGCTTAAAGGGACTATTTTGTTGTTGATGCTTCTCGGCAGTGAAACGCGTTCCTTCCAAAAAATTCATAATGGACACTGGAAAATGCTGGAATTTTTCACAGGCTTTTTTGGTCACTTCGATGTCTTTACCTTTTAATTCAGGACGTTTCTTTAACAACGCTGGGCTATAGCGCTTCATGAAAGGAAACTCCAATGCCCACCATGCCAAACCAATAAAAGGCACCCAGATCAGCTCTTTCTTTAGAAAGAATTTAATAAACGGAATACGACGATTGAACATTCGCTGTAAGACCAATATATCCACCCATGATTGATGGTTAGCGACCAACATATACCAATCTTTTTCGAGCAAAGTTTGTTGCCCTGACAGGGTAATTTGAGATCGCCCCAAACAACGTTGGTTTAAGTTGTTCACCCCTATCCAGAAGGTGGCAATGTGATCCAATAATAAATTCAAACGGGCTCGAATCGACGCGATTGGTAAAAGACACTTCAGGATTGCCAAAAACATCACAGGCAAGAAACAAAACAAGGTATTTAACACGATCAAAGAAAGGGAAATGACTGCTCGAACAGCAGGTAATTTGGGCATTATCGTAACTCTATCGGAATAATTTTTTCGCATAATACTAAAGCTAGTGGCAGAATGGAAATCCTCATTATTTACACGTCTGACAAGTAGCCAAGTTTTGCTAAGAAACTGTATAGTAAACATACGATTAGCGTATTTATCAAATATTAGCTTGGTATAAGACCCGTTCTCATATCGCCTTCACCCATTTCCTGCGACGCTTTGCTGGATAATAAATAGGAATTCAAGCTCAACCATGACTGCATTAAAAGGCTTAAAGATTCGACACAAGCTCTTTGCCGTTTTTGTTCTTAGTAACATTTTATTGATTGTTTCCATGTGGCAAGTCTTTCAGTGGAGTTTCGATCGAGGCTTTGTTTCCTATGCAACAGAACGAGACCGAGATTTCTTAGAGCAAATGGCCAACCGCACAGCCAACCTATACATCTACTATGATGACTGGTACTTCTTAGTACAAGAAAGTCGTATGGAAAGAGAGTGGCATAAAGCCAAATTGGAAAACCTACGTGATCTTGTGCCACCGCCAAGCACACCTAATTTGGACCTTATTTATCCATCGCAATATTATCGCCAACGCTTTTTACTGTTTGATCTACAAGAACGTCCTATTATCGGCTCCACACCTTTTGCTAGCGCTGAGACATATCCGGTAAAAGTCGATGACGAAGTGGTTGGTTATGTGGGATTGAGGTCCATACGTGAACTAGTTCAGGATCAAACCCTGCGCTTTGTTAAACAACAAGGCGAAGCCTTCTTATTAATCTCTGCCTTCATGTTGGCCATTGCCGCCTTGCTGACATGGCCTTTGGCACAGTGGTTGAGTCGCCCTCTTTGCTCTATGCGAATGGCCACTAAGAAACTTTCCGCTGGGCGTTTCGACACTCGTATTGAAGTAAAAGGAACGGACGAATTAGCCGACCTAAGCTACGATTTTAATCACCTAGCTTGCACCTTAGAAAATACCCGCGAAGCTCGCAAACGCTGGGTAGCCGATACAGCTCACGAACTAAGAACCCCAGTCGCGATCTTACGTGGCGAAATTGAAGCCATGCAGGATGGCATCATCAAGGTAACTCCAGAAAGCTTGGCGTCGTTGCAACACGAAACCATCCACATCACGCGTTTGATTGACGATCTAAATCAGCTGTCTATGCATGATGTGGGCAGTTTGAACTATGATATGGAAGAACTAGAACTAAACGACATCGTTGAGCAAGCGGTGCAAACTATGACCTTTCCGTTCAATGAAGCCGGACTGGAAATTGAGTTTGAAGATTTAGAGAGTAAACCCATTACATTGACCGGGGACGCTGATCGTTTGCATCAACTTTTCTCGAATTTAATCAATAACTCACTAAAATACACAAATGCCCCAGGAAAACTGAAAGTTAGCCTATCGAAACAAAGCAAAAAAGCCGTTATCCTATTTGAAGACAGTGCACCAGGCGTGAGCGAAGAAGAGAAAGAGCGGATCTTCGAGCAATTCTATCGCATTGAAAATTCACGCAACAGGGCCACAGGTGGACGCGGTTTAGGTCTTGCCATTTGCACCAACATTGTGAATGGTCACCAAGGTAAAATTAACGCCTACCATTCTCCAATTGGCGGTTTAGGCATAAAAATAGAACTCCCTTTAAACTGATATGGAACGAGTAACATTATGAGCAAGATTCTGATTATTGAAGATGAACCAAAATTAGCGGAGTTGATGGGAGCTTACCTAGAACAAGCAGGTTACGAGCATCATCACCTTGACCGTGGCGACGTGGCCGTAAATTACATTAAAAACAATCAGGTTGACCTGATTTTGCTTGACCTCATGTTGCCAGGTTTAGACGGAGTCGAAATCTGTAAACAAGTACGTCAATTCAGTGGCGTTCCAATCATTATGGTAACGGCTAAAGCAGAAGAAATTGACCGCCTGATCGGCCTTGAAATGGGCGCAGACGATTACGTTTGTAAACCTTTCAGTCCTCGTGAAATCGTTGCCCGCGTAAAAGCCAACCTACGTCGAGTTGAACTTGACCAAGAAGAATCGCCTCGCACAGACGGTTTTGATCTTGATGTGGATCGCCTACGTGCGACTTACAAAGGCGAATTGATCGACCTCACCACAGTCGAATTCCAATTACTTCAGTTACTGATCAAAGAACCTGGACGAGTATTTGGTCGTGACCTCATTATGAAGAGCATCTATGCCGACAGTCGTGTGGTAAGTGACCGTACAATTGATAGCCACATTAAAAAATTGCGTAAGAAGATTTCGGCTGTGGCACCAGAGCTTAACGTCATTCACTCTGTTTATGGTGCTGGTTACCGCTTCGAAAACAACGACTAAACCTCACGAACGCAACCAGTAAAAGGGACACAAGTTGGACAACTTTTTAGACGTATTGGCATTTTCGTTTTCCATAACTATGCCAATATTCTTAATATTGGCATTGGGGATCGTTCTCTACCGAGTTCGCATCATTAATGACAATTTTATCGATACTGCGTCTAAATTGGTGTTCAACGTCACCTTACCTGCCCTACTCTTTATCAGTATTTCAAAAACCAGCTTAACCAGTGAAACGGACTTTTCACTGGTTATCTATGCCATGCTGGCCGTGGTCGTCACCTACCTTGCCTTAGAACTGATCATGCCGATCTGGATCAAAGACAAAGCGGAACGTGCGGTACTGGTTCAAGGGGCGTTTCGCTCCAACATGGGCATCATAGGTCTGGCATACTGTGTGAATGCTTATGGCGATGCCGTATTCGCTGTAGCATCAGTGTATTTGGGTGGTGTCACGGTATTGTTCAATATACTGTCAGTCATTGGTTTGACTCGCGGCCTTGGCGGCAGTACCAATTTCAAAGGTATTTTCAAAGGCATTGCAAAAAACCCTTTGATCATTGCCATTGTGGCCGCCTTTGTGTTTTCCATATTTGGACTTCACCTTCCGGCCACCCTGCACAAAGCGGGAGACTACTTTGCTCAAATGACGTTACCGTTAGCCCTACTCTGCGCGGGTGCATCATTGAGCTTTAGCGCCATGCGTAAGGATGTATTTGGCGCCGTACTTTCCTCCATTGGCAAACTCATCTTTATTCCTGTTGTGCTGACCTTTGGTGGCTATTTATTGGGATATCGAGGCATGGAACTCGGGGTTCTTTTCCTCATGTCTTCTGCACCCAGCGCCTCCGCCAGTTATATTATGGTGCGTGCCATGAACGGCAATTCCACTCTTGCTGCGAACATCATTGTCATCACCACCTTGGCGTCCTTGATTACCACCAGCATTGGCGTTACCTTGTTACGCAGTTTGGCACTTATCTAACGCGACTGATCGCGACCTAAGATAGGTGCTGGTAATGAATCATCGCTAATACAGATAGAGCCTTTTTTTGATCGCATTATTTCAAAAGCACAGACTGTCGTTTGTCAGCCTAGGACTGGCTAGCATGGCATTACTGTTTTTCATCGTGAACAAGCTAGCCTATCAGGTTCTCATTATCGAAAAACATAACGAAGGCCAAGATAGATTGCTGGATTATGTCATTGAACTACGCAATGAACTTAAAAATTACCAGATCCTCCCATACGCTTTAGCAGACAATCCTACCTTGTTAGCTTTCATGCAAGACCCAAATGAGCAGACGGTAAAGCAACAAATGCAGCGACAGCTTGAAGACTTAACACACGTCTCTAAAACCCAAGATTGGTTCATCTTATCGGCCAAAGGGGAAGAAATGCTGTCCAGTGAACAATCCCTTAATTTTGAACTAGAAGACTATTTTAATCTGGCCGATCTAAGTGACACGCTTAAGGAATATCAGGGAGAATACCTGCTTATCTCTGGTTACAGCCCAACAGCGTTTCAATCCGCACATCTGGCTCTGGCACCGGTTTACAGCCAAACAGGCAAATTGTCCGGGGCCATTGCAGTCAAAATCAATGTCAGCGATTTAATTGAACGCTGGAACCTACTAGACGACCTTGTGGTCATGACCGATCAAAACGATCTGGTATTTGTCGCCAACAAACTCAACCGTGTCATCACCAGTGACTGGCTCAATAACCCTAAAGCCATTCAGTTTCTTGATCATACTAGCGCAAAAACCTATCGCCTGAATGACCAGCACTACCTACTGCAAGATGTGTTACTGGACGATTTAAAATGGCAAATCCATTATCTTTCTAGTTTAAATAACATACAAAAAACAGCGCATAATATAGCTTGGGTCAGCTTGGGGCTCTTTGCTTTGATTTTTGTATTCTGGTTGTACCGACGAGAAAGATCACTGAAAATTGCTTCCAAGTTAGAAAATCAACACCTCATTGCCAACAGTGTCTTACAACAACGAGTGCTGATCGAAAACACCCATGTCGGCTTACTGCTGCTCACCAATCAAGGTCACATTTCATTTGTTAACCCAATGGGCAAGCGTTATTTTGGCGAACCTCATCCGCTGATCTCACACAATCTGATGACGTTTTTACCAGAACGCGCTGAAAACCAGACCGCGCGACGTTTTCTAAATGCACTGAGTAGCGGCGACATTCATAACAACGAGGACCTTCTCGAACAAGAAGTGATTCTACAAAAGCATAATGGTGATACTTTTCCTGCATTGTTATCTGTATCGCCTTTACAGTGGGATCACTCATTAGGTTATCTAGTCACCCTACTTAACATCAGCAAACGTAAAAAAGCCGAACTCAGTTTGCTTGAAGCCAACGCAAGATTGGAAGACAGGGTATTGGAGCGAACCCAAGCCCTACAAGTCGCACAAAAAGAACTTCTCCGAACCGAAAAATTGGCGGCCATCGGCCAAATGTCTACCGCCATTGCTCATGAACTAAATCAACCCTTAACAGGCATTCGTACACTCACCTACACCGCCGAACTGCTGTTAAAACGACAAGACTCTGAACAAGCACTCAAGGTCGTCTCTGACCTAGAGTCTTTGGTGGTGAGAATGCAAAAACTCACCAGTGAGTTAAAGGTCTTTGCTTATCGTCGACCAGAACAACTGACGCCAACGTCGATTAACCAATGTTTTCAAAATGCGCTTCATCACCTAGGCGACGAAACGCACGGCCTCACCCATCAGTTACACAGTCATGGTAATGACCTCGTTTTAGCCGAGCCGAGCCGTCTCGAACAGATCTTCTCTAATTTGATCAGCAACAGCATCCAAGCGTGTGCAGAAGCCAACATCACACCCGCCATCGATATTTCATTGAGTTCCGATGATCGCTATATAGAAATGCAGTTTAAAGACAATGGCCCGGGTATTGAGAAAGACAAGCTAGCGCATATATTTGAACCTTTTTTTACCACCAAACCCATTGGCAAAGGCTTGGGCTTAGGTATGGCGATCAGCGCCAACCTAGCCAAAGACATGAATGGCAAGTTGCAAGCAAGTTATAATGATGCGACAGAATTGGTTTTCCGATTACGTTTATTAAAGGCATAAAATGCAAAACGACATTTCTTCAATTGAAATATGGCTACTCGATGACGACGAGATCGTACGCTCCACTACAGCACAGTGGCTAAGACTCTCTGATTATGACGTCAGAGAGTTCCACCAAGCACAAACCTTGCTCGATCAATTTCAACCCGATCAGGCTTGTATTGTGGTCAGTGACATTCGCATGTCACCAATGGATGGCCTGACGTTAATGAACCAATGCCTCGCACAAGACCCCTCTTTGCCCTTTATTTTAATCACCGGACACGGCGACATTGATACGGCGGTCAATGCATTGCGCGATGGCGCCTTTGATTTTCTTGAAAAGCCATTCGACCCGAATCGTTTAATCCAGACCGTTGAAAAAGCCAAACAAGCTCGAAAAACACAATTACAGATGGCGAATCAAAGCCAATATCTCGGTGATCTGCATGGTTTAGAAGAATCCATAATTGGCCAAGATGAACAGATCGTAAGAGTACGCCACCAAATTCAGACTTTCGCTAACATTGATGCGCATGTAATTGTCTATGGTAAAACGGGTTGTGGTAAAGAACTGGTCGCGAAGGCATTACACGACGCCAGCCCACGTCGAGAAAAACCTTTTGTCGCCATTAACTGTGCGGCAATCCCAGCTGACCTATTTGAAAGCGAACTCTTCGGACATGAAGCGGGTGCCTTCACCAGTGCCCACAAACAACGCATTGGAAAATTGGAATTAGCCAGTGGCGGCACCCTATTTCTTGATGAAATTGAAAGCATGCCCCTTGCTATGCAGATTAAGCTGTTGCGAGTCTTACAAGAGAACCAAGTCGAACGCATTGGCAGCAACCAAACCATCAGCATCAACCTTCGCGTGGTCGCGGCCGCGAAACAAGATTTACAAAACACAGCAGACTTTCGACAAGACTTATTCTTTCGCTTAAATGTATCGCAAATACACTTACCCGAACTCAGGCACAGGGGCTCAGATATTCCCTTGTTATTCGAACATTTTTGTCGAGAGGCCATTGAAGAAAGAGGCGGCGAATTTCGACCTCTCAGCCCCATCGATCTGGAAACCTTAACGCTTTATGGCTGGCCTGGAAACGTGCGAGAATTAAGAAATGTCGCCCTGCGGTATGCTCTTGAGGCCAACACCAGCATCGCCAAAATTTTGGCGGGCTACCAAGCACAAGAACACATCGACACACAAACCCCATTACCCTTAAGTGTCAAAGTACAAGAGTACGAACGTAGTTTGATCGAAGCCAGCTTGAACCAGCAAGAAGGTAATATCCAACAAGTCTTAGAACAACTACAACTACCAAGACGAACCTTAAACCAGAAAATGCAAAAGTACGGTCTTAACAGGGCAGACTATTTGAAATAACCCATTATTTAACCGCTTTCTGAGTGGGTCATGCAGGCAAAATATCCGCCCCCATAAATTTATACAAAATATTTAATGAGAATCACTTGCATTCATTTTAAAAAACCTCTTTAATGATAACCATTATCAAGTTAGAGGCACAACGAGATGCAAATTCACATGCAAGATATTTACGACAACCAAGGACAGGTAAAAGAACCTGTTGCTGATGTCTTATCTGGGCATAAGCATCTATTGTCTTTACTGCCAAACTTAACCTTGTTGAACCACCACATACAGGCTCAACAAGACGTTACCTTGCAAGAAGAAGCTCAGACGGGATTGTATTTTTCGTTTCTTGGTACTCAAGCCATTCGTTCAGTTGAAGACATTCAATCTGTACAAATACGCTACCAAGCAAGTCCAATAAGTGGTCATTTCGAGATGACAAAAGACCAGCAACAAAGTCTACTGCAAATTTGCATTAGCCCAAGTTTATTGGCTTCTGTATTGGGTGAAACGGAAGATCAAATCATCCAGCATTTTTCTTCTATGCAAAAAGCGTTATCGGATAATGGAACGACCATTAGCCTTCCAATGACCAGTAAAACAAAACAAACTATTGAACCTGTTTTAACTCATAACGGCCATTCCATTAGCCTAGCAGGTCATATTTATTCGGTTATTTTTACTTTGATTGAGCAATTACAAATGCTCAGCCACCTCTCTCGCTGTGAAGATTGCCAGAGTAAATTGTTCCATGCCCAGAACCTGATTGAAGCACCAGAACACGACAAAATTACGGTCCAAAAACTGGCAACCTTAACCGGTTTAAATACCGAAGCATTGATGATTGGCTTCTATTTGGTTGTTGGGCAATCAATTGAAAGCTATTGCACTCAAAGCAAGATAAAATACGCTGCAGCGAGATTAAGACAAGATCCAACAGCTAAATCTCACATCGTGGCAGAAAGTGGCTTTTCTGAAGATCAGTTTGAAGCCGCTTTTATTAAACATTTTGGCGTCAGTAGTCATCATTACGGCCAAATTCATTAAGAAATAGGAATAGATTACAAAATGGCTCAAGCATCAATAGCCCTAATTTACGGTACCGACACCAATAACACAGAAGAAGTCGGAAACAAGATTGCAAAACAATGGGAAGAATTGGGTGAACAGGTTGATATCTTCAATATCAAAGACATTGAAGTCAGCCAGTTACAAGAATACGCCACGTTAATACTTGGCATCCCTACATGGGACTTTGGCGGCATCCAATCTGACTGGGAAGACATAGAAGATCAGCTTACTGAGCTCTCTCTTGAGAACACCACCGTTGCCTTGTATGGCCTAGGTGACCAATTTGGTTACGGTGATTATTTTGTTGATGCGATGGGTTGGTTGTATGAAAAGCTATTACCAACCAAAGCCACTTTCATTGGCCAATGGTCAACCGAAGGTTACGAATTTGAAGCGTCACGAGCTTGTGTTGAAAATAAGGAAAGTTTCATTGGTCTCGCCATTGACGAAGACCAACAATTTGAACTCACTGACGAACGCATTGAGCAGTGGGTTATCCAGCTTTACGCTGAAAGAGCTGTGGAGGCCGCATAATAACCAACTGACTGGCCATTGATATTAAGTAAACGACTCAATTTGGATTCCCACACATTCGCTGCCCCGAATGCCCAAATTTTACTTAGTAGCAATGAGGTTATTATACGACTTGCTCTTCGTTGCGTAAAGAACGTGGCTACCTCTCCTTTCTCTCCTGCTTGGAGGTAGCCACGTATTTATTTCTACCTGAGTCATCCTGATCAGGACGCACTTCCGGTTTTAGCTTAAATTTAGGCGACACAAACGCCATCCGTTATTCAGTAAAAATAAATCTCTTTCCAATAAACCCATTCCAGCTTTTGGTTATCTTAATTCGATAATTTCGTTATCATGTTGAACATTCCTGATTTTAAGAACCCACTATTATGAATCTGCAGCTAACCGACATCATCATCGTTCTTGTATTTGCCAGCATTGTTTATGCATGGTGGCGTAACATCGCCATTCGAGAACACGCAACGCTGTCCGCAAAACAACATTGTGAGTCCTATAACTTACAACTGCTAGACCAAAGCATTGCCGGCATAAAATGGTGGCCTTGCTGGCATCAAGGTAATTTGATGATTAAACGTGTGTATAAATTTGAATTCAGTTCATCGGGGGTTGCACGATATTCTGGCACTATTACTTATATTGGACAAAACCAAGCGGACATTTGGCTCAGCCCGCATGATATTTAAGAGATAAATTCCTTATAAAGCTCTTAATAAGATTGCAAAAACGATAGAGGAAGCAATAATATAGCTACACAGCTATTTAGATGACTCTAATTGAAATGGTTTAGACAGAACCATAAGATTTTATGGATAAATATCTGTTTGATGAATAATAATAAATGCAGGATATCATATGTTGGCAAATCTAAGTTTTCGCACCAAGTTACTCTCTCTCTTGATAGCAGCAGTTCTTGGCTTTGTGGTAGTTACCGCCGTCGCATTGCAGGGATTAAATGTACAAGAGACATCCTCATCACAATTTGACCGACTCACCACAGTCGATAAAGATCTCTCATCCCTCACCATTATTTTAATGGAAGAGTACGAGTCACTTTCCAGTATTGATGATTCAAGCTTTGATACTTTTATCACAACACTCGATACCAATTACGAAGACTTCACCGTCATTCTGAACAAAGACCTTGAATTGCTTCAAGATGAAGGCGCCAAAGAAAACCTAACTCAAATTGCTTCTTCTTTGGATCTATACAATACCGCCTTAAAACAACTTGTCATTCAGAAACAAAAAGTAGGATTTAATGGTACCTCTGGTTTAAAAGGTACGATCTCCAGCTTAGGTGAAAAAGTGACTGAAGAAATTTCATTCCTAAGTCTGGTTAAACAAGAATTCCTACCAGTACGTGAAGCAGAAAAAAACTACATCTTCGAACCAAATACAGAAAACAAACAAGTTTTCATGGAACGATACGAGAAGTTTTATAAGCGCGTTACCAACTTTGGTCTTGAAGAACGCTTTGGTGAAGTAATCAACCAATACTTCACGGCCGTAGGAAATTTTGACCAAGAAAATCAAGTCCTTAGTCAAATGCAAGACGCTTTTGGCTCAGCTAAAAAGAGCTTCAATGAGACTCGTTTAGCGGCCGCCAATTACATGCAACAAGCGGTTACGGAAGCACGCCAACAAGCCTCAACAAGCTCACAACAAGCCAGCATTAGTGTCATCATTGTCAGTATTGCTGTTGCGATCATTGCGGCCTTAATGATGGCAAGTATTGGTAGTAACGTGAAAAAAACCCTAAGCCAAATCATCTCAGATTTAGGCAAGGTTAAAAGTGGCGACTTAACGGCACGTTTGACGGTGAATAACAAACGTAACGATGAGTTTGATTCATTGTGTAGCTCAGTCAACGAAATGACCACAGGCTTAGGAGCGGTTATCGGCGATGTTGTCACAACGACCCGAGACGTCAGTGGCATGGTCACCGAACTGAACACATCCGTGACGAACATTGCCCAAAGTAACCGTTCTGTGAGCGAACAAACGAACTCGCTTGCGGCAGCGACAGAAGAAATCTCAACGACCATTTCGAGTATTTCTCATACCACAGAGGATTTAAGTTCGCAGTCTCAAAATACTTATGAGTCGGCTAAATTAGGCGCTGAAACCATCAATGGGGCGATTTCTAATTTATCAACAACGATCCAAGTAGTGAACAAAACCAGCGAACAACTAAACGAACTTGGTCAATTATCAAAAGACATTGATAATGTAATTGCGATGATCAATGACCTTGCTAACCAAACGAACCTACTCGCTTTGAACGCTGCCATTGAAGCCGCTCGTGCGGGTGAAGCTGGTCGTGGGTTCTCGGTTGTTGCGGATGAAGTACGCTCATTGGCAGAGAAAACAGTCGATGCCACAGCGAAAATCACGGACATTGTTAGCACCATTCAGTCTTCTACTCAAAATGCCATTGAAACCATGAAAAATGGTCAAGAGAATCTGCATGCTATCGAAGACTTCAGTGAAAAAGCCGAACTGGCTATTCGTGAAATCGAGCAAAACGCACAAACCAGCTCTTCCTCTTCTGTTGAAATGGCACGATCCATTCAAGAAGTCGCTAAAACCGCCATTCATATGAGTGAAGAAATGGATAAGATTGCGCAACAGCTACAACGTGACAATAGCTTCATCAACAGCATTGAAGGTAATACCAGAGACATCCATAACCAAGTCTCTAGCCTAGACAGTAAGACCAGCGTTTTCACCACGAAATAATACTGATCTCACATTTGCTATAGAAACAAAAAAACCGGCCAATGGCCGGTTTTTTTATGCGTTTTAAGAGCAATAAGACGATGATATCAATCTCGACAAATCCCCTTTAATGGAATCGCCTTCTGCTTATAGAGCGGCGTATTCTTTCTCCCAACGCTTAGTTTCTTTCTTAGAAGGTCCACCAAGTGCGTTCACTGCGGTACGCATACGAGCTCGGGAAATGTCTGACCCCAAAATCGCCATAGCATCAAATACCGATACCGAAGCCGTGCTGCCTGAAATGGCCACAAACAAAGGAGCAAAGAAATCTTTCGGCTTGATTTCCATCGCTTGCGCCAAAGATTTCATTTCGTTAAAGATGTTGTCTTTTTCCCACTTGTTTAATGCCTCTAAACGCCATAAAGCAAACTGCATGGCTTTGCGAAGGGTCTCCTCTTCCATCTTGATGCTAGCAAAGTCTTCTTTGGTCAGTGGCAGCAAACCTTTCAAGAAGAAGCCCGCCACATCCGCCACGTCCGAGAAAGTCTCTACTCGTGGTATGACCAAGGGTAAGATTTTCATCAAGTATTCAGGGTTCAAAGCCCATTCTACATACTTCTGTGCAAAGCTTTCTGGAGTCAGATCTTCACGTATCCACATGCCGTTCAACCAGCTTAGCTTTTCCACATCAAATACAGGGCCGCCAAGTGAAACGCGCTGAATGTCAAAATGCTCAATCATGTCATCTAATGAGAATTTTTCACGCTCATCTGGCATCGACCAGCCCATACGCCCCAAGTAGTTGATCACAGCTTCCGCCATGTAACCCATACGTTGGTAGTACAAAATACTGGTCGGGTTTTTACGTTTTGACAGCTTAGATTTATCAGGATTACGCAACAAAGGCATATGACATAATGTTGGCATGTCCCAACCAAAGTATTGATATAACAAAATGTGCTTAGGCGCAGAGTTGATCCATTCCTCACCACGAATCACGTGAGTGATCTTCATTAGATGATCGTCCACAACATTCGCTAAGTGATACGTTGGCATACCATCGGCTTTCAGTAGCACTTGCATGTCCACTTGAGCCCAGTCAATTTCAATGGTGCCACGCAACATGTCTTGTACTACACACACGCCGTCTTCTGGTACCTTCATACGAATAACGTATGGCACACCAGCATCCAATTTGGCCTGCACTTCTTCATCAGACAGTGTCAGTGCTCGACCATCGTATTTTTGCGGCAGACCTTGTTCTTTTTGCTCAGCACGCATTTGATCCAGCTCTTCTGGTGTTTCAAAAGCGTAAAATGCGTGGCCTTTTTCGACCAGCTCACGGGCGTATTGACCATAAATGTCACCACGTTCACTTTGACGATAAGGACCGTATTCACCACCAACGTCTGGACCTTCTGCCCAATCCAATCCCAACCAACGCAAAGCATCGAGAATCATTTTTTCTGATTCAGGCGTACTACGAGTCTGGTCGGTGTCTTCAATACGCAAAATAAACTTACCGCCCATTTTGCGTGCAAACGCCATATTAAATAATGCAATATAGGCCGTACCAACATGAGGATCACCCGTTGGTGACGGGGCAATACGTGTTCTTACCTCAGACATAATGTTCTCAATTATCCGCTTTCTACAAAGATGCGCCTATTATAAGCATCTCGACTACGATGAGTAAGGGGCTGCGATCATCTTTTCCGCTCTTGAGCGGATATTTCGCTATGTGAAGAAGGTACAAACCAGTCCAGTGGTTTTAGTGTGCTCAAAATCGCCCCTCAATAATCAACCACGCACAAAAATCAAGCACGCTTCCCGATTATCCCCCACTCTTTTTCGGTTGACCTCGTTACCTCAAAAGGCACAACAAGAAGTGAGTTCACGCTTGATGACAAAAAATCAGCTGGCGAACACGCACTCAAGCTCCCGAGCCATGCCTCTTTATGTTTCACACTGAGACAGTATTTCGCACTAAATGAATTCACATTCAGCCTTGCTGGTCTGTTTATTGCTTTGATAAACACTCTATCATGACAATGAGGGACCAACATGCTACTGAAACCAGGAACCATACTCATCACCGCTCTTCCCTATTATGCTCGTCTCAGCATTCTGTTTTTCCCCGGCGCGCTTGCTATCTCCGCCCTGTATTTGTCCTTTTTACAACCCCAAGCTCAGACCATCATTTTAATCTGCACTAGCCTGTTGATGTACTTTGCCATGTCAGCCAATCACTTAACTCAGCAACGCATCAAAGAACTCAACCAGCATTTGCAGACACTCGACTCTAACCACACGTTAGAACTGTCCCACAATGATAAAGAATTCAACCACCTTGCCAGTCAGATTAATAACCTGCTGCGCCACCTTAATCGTAAACAGCATCTACTCAACAGTTGCTCGCAAGAAACCCAATACACAGCAAATGAATTACAAAATTCGTCTAACATGGTCGCTCAAGGGGCCGCCGAAGAGCATCAGGCGCTGGATACCTTGGTACAGGAAAGTGCCAAAATGAGTATTGCCATTGATGAGATCTTGGCTCGTATACAAACGACGTTAGACATGGCACACCAAACACACCATCACTCAGAGAATGGTCAAGTCGCGTTGGCTAACCTTGGTCAACAAATTACCAGCATGCAAGCCACCGTATCGGAAAACCAAGCTCAAATGCAGGAACTCATTCAAACCACAGAGAAAATCAAAGGCTTCGTTGCCACCATAGAACAAATCACCTCTAACATTAATTTATTGTCACTCAATGCCGCCATTGAATCCGCCCGAGCTGGTGAAGCGGGTCGCGGCTTTGCCGTTGTCGCAAACGAAGTAAGAGGTTTAGCGGCTAACACCGAATTAGCGGCTCAAGATATTGGCTTAATGGTGAACTCCATTGCCACTCAGGTGCACGCCTCTGAACAAACCAGCTTAAAATTAATCAACTTCGCTGACCTTGCCTCACAAGGATCAGGAGAAGCACATTCCGCCCTCTCTGCCATTTACGACGCCGCTCAGTCCACTCAACGAGAAGTCAAACAATCTATGCAAGGCATTAGTGAGTTTCAACAAACGAACAACACGATGTCAGCCCGACTAAAAAGCATTAGCAGCGTCAGTGAACAACACAGCAAAGCCAGCCAGGACGCAAAGGACATGGTCAAATATCTGGAATGGCTTTCATCCCGCTTGGACCAAAAGGAAACCTTGTAATGAATGCAATCTTCCTGCTCATTATTACCAGCTTGACGATCATCACGCTGGCGCTTATCAGACACTTTTACAGTGAAAGCCATGCCAAAAAACGCACAATAGAAGGCCTCCAAGGCGTCCATTATTTTGTTGAACTCATCAAATTGACACAACAACATAGGGGAATGCATAGCGGTTTCTTAAATGGCAACTTAGACTTTAAAGACAAATTAACTCAGGTAGAAAAAGACATTCAAACTCAATACGAAGCGCTACTGAGTTTCGAAAAAAAATACGGTTATCCAGCTCAACTGAGCATTCAATATGCCCATAAGCAATGGCTCAAGCTATTACAAAAAGACAATATTCAAAGCAGCCAGAGTTTCCAGCTGCATACAAGCTTAATCAACCGCCAACTAGAAGCCTTATGGGATCTTGCGGATGAGTTTGCTCTCACCACCAGCCGCCAAAAAACGGTACGTCAGACCTCACAGCAATTGGTTAAAACGCTACCCGAGTTGGCCGAGGCCCTAGGCCAAATTCGCGCCCTAAGCGTACAAGTGGCCAGTAAGCAGGAACTGAGTTCAGATAAAAAGCTACAACTTATTTTTACCTTAGAAAAAATCACAGAACATCATGCTAAATTAAGCCAGTTACTGCCCACAAACAGCAATCACCTTCTGCAACAGTTTGTTCGAGAGATAACACACAGTGTGGAGCAAAATACGCTAAGCCAGCGGGATCCAGACAGTTTGTTTCAAGACGCTAGCCAGATCATCAACCAATTGTTTGACGTCGTTAATCATCGCTTGATTGAACTCAAGCAAGCGGTTCGTTAAGTTTCATTTTTTGGTTGATACTTGAGTTTTGATAAAGAAAAGCCCAACGACACATCCGTCTTTAACGACACTAAAGAGCGCGACAATAAACACTGTTCATAACCACCAGATAGGAGCTTTTGAATGCGTTCAGGAAAATGCGACAGATTGGCATAAATGTCTTCAATGGTCGGGGCATCCGCAATGATGCTCAACGCCGTTTTCGGACCAATGCCTTTTACTCCTGGAATACGATTGGTGGTATCCCCCACTAAGGCCCAATAATCCATCAATTGCTCTGCCTGAACACCATATTTACCAGGCACCCAAGCTTTGTTGTAACCCAATTTGGCAAAATAGTCATACTGAAGTATGCATTCATCACCCAATAATTGAGTGAATCCCTTATCGGTCGAGACAATATAAGAGGTCACCTTGTGCTGGGAAGCTTTAACCGCCAGGGTGGCAATCAAATCGTCCGCTTCCCACCCCGCCATGCGCAGACAGGGAAAACGATTAAAACGGAACACTCGGGCAAAATCGTCTAACGCTTCCAATAAAGCGTCATCCATGGGAACGCGGCCCAATTTGTATTCAGGATAAACCTCATGACGCCAAGTTTTACCGTTTGAATCAAACACCACAACGGCATAATCAGGCTCAAACTGATGCGCTAACTTACTTAACGCATCAATCGCAATACTCTGCGTACGCTCAACCCGCCGAACCGCATCTTGCTCGGCTTCCAGCGCCGCATACAGTCGTCGAATCAAATTCATACCGTCAATAATCAGTAATGTTTTATCCACACAAATGACCTATATTTCCAACAATATTTCGTTGCTATTAGGTTAACATGGGTAAGCAGACGGCACGATCATAAGATGTTACAAACAAGAGAAGGATTCTGAGTTATGCATAAATCACACGCTCAAATGATGACAGGTTTAATACTAAGCGCTTTGTGTCAGCCTGTGCTGGCTGAGCCAATTAAAGCCGTCATTGGCCTACAAAACAGCCAAATTGTCGAAGACAACAACACACTGACCTTGCCCCCAGTCACTGGCAGTGTCTTACCATTGGCGACAGAGTTCAGTCCCATTGAATACCTTGGCGATGCGTCTCAGCGACAATGGATCAACCAAGTGGACAGAAAAATTCGTGTTGAGCATAAACACAGAGACCTCAACTACACCGGCTTACTCACTCAGGTCAATCAAGCTCAACAGAGCGTCACTCTCAGCCTAAATAATCGACCTGTCACCTTACCAATGAATGACTTTTATCTCATTCCACTCGAATCCCATGACAAACCAGTACAAAATGCCAATAACATGCCCATCAGCTATCAGACAGATCAGCTTTCTTGGACTCCACAACTGAACCTAATCTTTAACGGCAATAAGCTAACCCTTACTCAGCAAGCTTTAATTACCAATCAGTCCAACCAAGCATTGGTGTTAGATTCTAGCTTGTTGCATTACTCTCATCAGCAACCCAACCCACAATTCAAAACCGAACGAGCCAGCATGATGCTCGACTCGGCTTCGCCACAAGTCAGTTATCAAGACAATGAAGTGGTGTTCCCACTCGCTAACCAAGTCGAATTAGCACCTTACTCCAGTACCTTATATGCCCTCCCCAGCGACACATTGAAGATACAAGATCAACGTCACACAGCGACGCAGTTTACCCACAGCGGACAGCTAGACCGTATCCCTCTGAGTTTCTATAACCAACTCACCTTTACCTTAAAACAAGATAGCATGCCGGGGCGTTACAAAACCTTCTGGCAGCAAGGTCCGCTCTTAATTCCGGCGAATCAAGTCAGTTTTAATCAGATGCGCGCAGGTCAAACTAAAGAGGTGATAACCAATAAAAGCCAAGCCATCAGTGGTCATCTAACCTTACTTAACGCCTCTTCTAAGCAATTACCTAGTCGACAAGTTTGGCAGCTGACAGTGAAAAATCATGATACCAAAATGGCGAAATTCTCCTTGCAGCAGAATACCAATGGCATTGTCGACATCGTTAAAGCGAATCAAGTCACTAAATACTCTGCAAATGGCTTGCTTATCGAAGGCACACTGGCTCCGCAACAAGAAAAAGTCATCACTTATACGATTGAGGTGAAAAAATAACGCCTTATAAAGACAAGGAAGTCAGTGGCTTGCAATAAGTTTCCACATTAGAAGCCTATTCAAAGCATTTCGTTATGATATGGTCAGTAGTCATAATAGATATAGCGAAAATGGCACTGCCACAAGGCCAGAAGTTACGCTAGTATTATAACTAAATTTCATACTATGAGCCTACAGAAATCTATGAAAAAGCATATTATCTCATCTTTGATCACGGCCGCTGTGTTGAGCAGTACAGCCGTTCAAGCCGAAAGTATCTACGAAATCTATAAACTGGCGAAGCAAAATGATCCAGGCTTGCGTGCCGCTGCCGCAACCTATCAGGCACAAAAAGAAGGTGTCACGGTGACTAAGGGTAATCTTTACCCACAAATTAGTTTCAGTGGTAGCTTGGGTTATACCAACATAGACAGTCCCTCTATTGAATACGACAATAATTCAAACTCATTGGCACTAGAACTGAATTACCCCATCTACTCACCGGCACTTGGTTATGCTGTTGATGCGGTCGAAATCAGCTCAGTCAGTGCGGGCATCAGCTACGAAAACTCTGAAGAAGACTTGGCGCTGACCACTCTAAATGAATACTTCAATTTGCTGATTGCTCAATCTACGCTGCAAACCACCGAAGCGTTAGTGAAAAGCACCGCCAGTCAATTAGATCGTGCCAAGAAACAATACGAAGTGGGCTTAGCGTCCATCACCGACCTACAAGATGCTCAAGCCGAGTACGATGCGGTTCGAGTCACCGAGTTAAGTGCGCGTTCGAGTGTGGCCTACGCTCAAAAAGCCTTGTACCAAAGAACTGGCCGTGTCATCAATAGCATTCCGGCCTTATCTGCGGATTACCCTATTCGTTTAGACCCAGACATGACCGTTGATGCTTTGATCGCGAAAGCGCAAAAAGACAACAAAGAACTGAAAATCCTGGATTTAGCAGTAGAAAGTGCAGAAAACAATATCAGCATTCAAAAATCCAATGGTCGTACGCCAACGGTTGCTATTACGGGTTCACTTTCTCGTACCGACAATGACTACAGCGTTGCCTCCAGTTCATTGACCAGTGGTGCAACGAACACAACCGCAGTCTCCCTTGGCGTCAGCATTCCACTTTACAGTGGTGGTGCGATTAACGCATCGGTACGTCAAGCCTCTGCTCAAGCGGAATCGGCAATCGAACAGAAAGCCAGCTCACTGCAATCCATTGAGTTAAATATTCGTAGCTTGTACCTTGATTTGCAAACCGCCGTGGCTCAAATCGAAGCGCAACAGCAACTAATTCGCTCTCGTAACAGCGCCTTAGAAGCCACAAAAGCCGGCTATGATGTGGGTACTCGTAACCTAGTCGAACTACTAGACGCGCAATCAAATTTGTACGATGCGCAAAATACTTATGAGCAATACCGTTATAACTTCGTTCTAAAACAACTTAGCTTGTTAGAAGCAACTGGTGACTTAACGGAAGATAAGATCAAACAACTTGATAAATGGTTGATTGCTCAAAACTAACGCTCTGTATTTGGCTCAAAAAAACCACCGCATTGTTATGCGGTGGTTTTTTTATACTTGCTGTCTGACACAAACCTAATGGTTCGCTCTGCCTGCTGCTTTCAGCAGACAGGCTCAGTGCCGTTATTCCTTAGCGGGTCATCAACTTATCTCGTTTAGTAAATCGCGCCAGCACCTTGTACAAACCAAACGCATCATGACTACCAGCCAACTCCCGAATCGAATGCATACCAAAGGTTGGCAAACCGATATCTATGGTTGGCACACCAATTTCCCCTGACGTAATTGGCCCAATTGTACTGCCACACCCCATGTCGCTGCGTACCACAAAGGTTTGTACGTCATAATTTTCTTGTGCTGCAACATCGCGGTAAATACTCGCCGTTTCGCTGTTGGTCGCATAGCGTTGATTCGCGTTGACCTTAATCACCGCCCCTTTGTTGATCGCTGGCGCATGATTGTTATCATGACGATTGGCATAGTTAGGGTGCAAGGCATGAGCATTGTCCGCCGACACCAACATAGAACGCTGGATCGCTTGCACAAATTGCTCTGGATTAGGTGACAAACGTCGTAACACATCGTCCAAGAAAGGCCCATTTGCACCACACGCCGACAAACTGCCAATCTCTTCATGATCGGTACAGATCAACAAACTAGGACGCTCATTATTGGAGCTTAACAAGGCTTGCAGACCCACGTAACAGCTCAACAAGTTATCCAACCTAGCGGAGCAAATGTACTCTTTATGCAAACCAACCAAAGCCGCTGGCTGAGTATCGTAAAGACTTAATTCAAAATCCAACACCTGTGCAACCGGCAAATCAGGATGCTGTTGTCGCAGCTGAGCTATCAGCAACTGCTGAAGCTCGAACTCGTTATCCGCACCACACAAGATGGGCAAGATTTCCTCTTGTGGGTTTACTGAAAAACCTTCATTTACTTTACGATTTAAATGAATGGCCAAATTCGGCACCACGGCGATCGGCTCTTTGAAATCCACTAAGCGACTGACAATGTCGCCCGCGGCTGTTTTTACCGTAACACGACCAGCAATCGATAGATCACGATCCAACCAAGTGTGTAACAGCACCCCGCCGTATACTTCAACGCCAAGTTGGTGGTAACCAAAGCGGTTCACATGCGCATTCGGCTTCAATTTCAAACATGGGCTATCCGTATGCGCCCCAATCATACGCCAACCCGTTTGACTGACGTCCAACACTGGCGTCGTAAACGCAATTAAGGAAGACTCATTACGCGTAACAAAATACTTCCCACCTTCTTCAATAACCCAGTTTTCATCTTCAATTAGTTCAACATAACCTTCTGCAAGCAGAGCCGAACGCATGCTGTCTGTCGCATGGAAAGGCGTGGGTGACGCTTGAAGAAAGGACAACAATGAATCATTAAATTGTGAATATTCCATATTTTTCCATAAGCAAAATGCTTTAAAAGTGACTTTTTAACACTTAGGCTAGCCTTAACGCCCTGTGTCTAATATGATTTTACCAATGATGTACAAAATAGACAGAGAGATACGACACCGGATGAACCTAAAACGCTTACTACTTTGCCTACTTTCAGGCTATTCTTTTGCCGTCACCCCCGTATCCGCCTATCAGGAGTTACAACCTCCTCACGAGTACGATCAAGTTTCTAAAGAGCTGATTGAAATGCTGGAAGGCATTCATTACAACAGACCTGAAATTGATGATGCCATTTCGACAAAAGCATTCGACTATTATATCGATGCCATGGATCCAACCAAGAGTTTCTTTTTACAAAGTGACATTGATGACCTAGAAAAGTATCGCTATGAATTCGATGACGCTCTTCGAAATGGTGATACCCAAGTGGCCTACACCATTTACAACTTGTACTTAAAGCGCTTTGAAGATCGCGTGAAAAGCCTACAAGCCAACTTGCCAGACATGGTCAAATCTTTTGATTACAGCATTGATGAAAGCCTAAACGCAGACCCAGACAACCAACATTGGGCCACCTCACAGACAGAATTAGATGACTACTGGCGTAAACGTTTGAAGAATCGTGCTTTGATTCTAAAAATGAATGGTGAAGACGAAGACAAAATTGTCTCAGTATTGGAACGTCGCTATAAAAACCAACTAAAACAAGTGGATCAAACCAACGCCGTTGATGTATTCCAAATTTTTGCCAATGCCGTCACCGCATCACTGGATCCACACACCAGCTATTTCGCCCCACGCGCATCGGAAACTTTCAACATCAACATGAGCCTGTCACTAGAGGGCATTGGTGCGGTGTTGCAGATGGACGATGATTACACCAAGGTTGTGCGCTTAGTCCCAGGTGGCCCAGCCGCGACACAAAGCGAATTAGCACCGAACGATAGAATCATTGCCGTTGGTCAAGAAGATGGCCCTATGATTGATGTAGTCGGTATGCGACTGGATGATGTGGTCGACATGATTCGCGGCGAACGCGACACCACAGTAAGACTGGAAATCACCCCAAGCAAAGGGGACACGCAAACCAGTAAAGTCATCGACATAGTGCGCAAAAAAGTCAAACTGGAAGACCAATCTGCCAAAAAAGAAATCGTCGAAGTCGAACGCGGTGGTGAAACCTACAAGGTCGGTGTCATTTCGCTGCCCACTTTCTACTCAGATTTTGCCGCTATCCAAGCGGGCGAGAAAGACTACAAAAGCTCCACTCGAGATACTAAAAAGCTGATTGAAGAGCTACAAAAAGAAGACATTTCCGCCTTAATCTTAGACCTGCGTAATAATGGTGGCGGTTCCTTACAAGAAGCCAACGCCTTAGCCGGTTTATTCATTCCGTCTGGGCCGACCGTACAAATTCGTGATCAAAGTGGTCGTGTCACCCCATTGGGTGATTCTGACCCAAGCATTGCCTACAGTGGGCCGATGGCGGTGTTGGTGAACCGTATGAGCGCTTCCGCATCCGAGATCGTTGCGGGCGCCTTGCAGGACTATGGTCGAGCCCTTATTCTGGGCGACCAGACCTTTGGTAAAGGCACAGTGCAAGTACTGCAAGAACTTGACAAGGGTCAGCTTAAAGTCACCCAAGCTAAGTTTTACCGTGTGTCTGGCGAAAGTACCCAACACAAGGGTGTCATGCCAGACATTGCCTTCCCTTCTTTGATCGACAAAGAGTCTGTCGGTGAGAGTGCATTGGACAATCCGCTACCGTGGGACAAAATCCATGACACTCGCTACCCAGTGTATTGGAACATGCCAGCTTACTTGCCGATTTTGACGCCACGTCATGAAGCAAGAATGGCAAAAGATCCGAATTTCATTGCCCTTAATGATCAGATTGATTACTTCAAGCAGCAAGTGGAAAGATACAAAACCATTTCGCTAAATGAAAACACCCGCATTCAACAGCGAGAAGAAAACGAGCAGCGTGAGTTGGATCGTGAAAATACCCGACTCAAAGCATTAGGTTTAGAGCCCGTCGCGTCTGTTGATGACATTGAAGCCAGTGAAGAAGATACTTACGCAAAAGAAGCGTCTGAAATTCTGCTTGATTTCATAGCCACCAACCAGATGGCACAAAAACAAGCGGAAAAACAAACGGCTCAAAACTAAATTTAATCGACACTGACCACAAGCCTTGTGGTCAGTGTTTTTTCAAGACCCACTCGACATAACCGAAAACAACATGGCTAAAGCGTCCACCGACCGTAATACCATCGACCTGTTTGGCAAAGCCCCTGGTCGACCAAGAACCAGCACCCTAAACCGCAAAGACCAACTAAAGCTGAATAAACGCGCACAACGTCAGAAAGAAAAGAAATTGGGCTTAAAGCGTTTAGAGCTTGTCATCGAGCAGGAAGCCATCAACACACTCGATCAGTTGTGTGAAATGGGCGGATTGAAGCGCTCTGAATGGCTCCTCCAACAAATTGAAAACGGCGCTAAACAGCTGAAAAAACGGTCTATCAAAAGTCCAAAATAACCCCCCCATAGAAAACCCGCCATTCATATTAGAGTTTTGCTATACTGTCCGGCCCATTTTATTCAATTGGCAACGACACAAGGTAATATGGCAAAACTCTATTTTTATTATTCAGCGATGAATGCAGGAAAATCGACCGTACTGCTTCAATCTGCCCATAATTATCAAGAAAGAGGCATGCAGGTTTTATTATTAACCGCCTCCATTGACGACAGATTTGAAACGGGCAAAATCGCGTCTCGTATTGGTATTTCCGCGCAAGCTAGCTTGTTTGATAATAAAACAAACATCACTGAACTGATTAAAACCGAAAGCGCCAAACAACGCCTAAGTTGCATTTTAATTGATGAGGCTCAGTTTTTAACCAAACAACAAGTTTATGCTTTGTCCGAAGTGGTCGATAAAATGGGCATTCCGGTTTTGGCCTTTGGTATTCGCACTGATTTTCAAGGCGAGTTATTCCCAGGCAGCCAAGCTTTATTGGCTTGGTCTGATAAACTGATTGAATTAAAAACCGTGTGTCATTGTGGCAGCAAAGCCACTATGGTAATACGGGTTAATGAGCAAGGAATTCCTGTAAAAGAAGGAGCTCAGGTAGAAATTGGCGGCAATGATCGTTACTTATCTGTGTGTCGAAAACACTTTAAAGAAGCTGTGAGAGATTAACTATGTGGTTTAAAAATGCCCAAATATTCCAATTAAGTGACACGGAGTCACTGGATACCAATGAGCTAATTAAAAAAATACCAGAATTTCCGTTACAAGAATGCGGTTCACAAGAAGAGTTCTCTTTCGGCTGGTTACCACTGATTCGCAACAGTGAGCAATGGAGCCTAGCCAGTGATCGCTGTTTACTGTTCCGTGCGGGTAAAGAAGAAAAAGTCTTACCCTCGGCTGTGGTTCGCGAAGAACTGGAAGCCAAAGTGGCGGAAATCGAGTTAATTGAAGGCCGTAAAGTGGGCCGCAAAGAAAAGGCCGACATGAAAGACGAACTCGTCTTCACTCTTCGTCCGAAAGCCTTTTCCAAACGTTCTGACATTTGGGCCTATATCGACCTTAAAGCCAAGATCGTGGTGCTCAACAGCACCAATGCCAGCATGACAGAGTTGCTTTTCAAGCACCTGCAAACCACACTTGGCAGCTTCCCAATGACACCGCTACAAGCACAAGTATCACCTGCCAGTTTAATGACGGATTGGTTGACGAAAAACGAAGTGCCCGCCAGCCTAGAAACTGGCGAAGAATGTGAAATCCAAGACAGCTCCGAAGACAAAGCCAGCATCCGTTTCAAAGCCTTAGAGCCACTTTCCGAAGACGTGACTCGCCACCTAGAACAAGGCATGTCGGTCAAAAATCTAGCGTTACGCTGGACAGACAAAATGAGCTTTGTGCTACACGATGATCTGACCTTACGTAAGATCAAATTTGACGACGCTTTGAAAGAAGCCGCCTTTAACGATTCACAAGGCGGCGGCCTGTCTGATATGGACGCTAACTTTTCCCTAATGTCACTGACCATGCGAGAGTTTTTCGAATCCTTCTGTTTATGGTTCGAGATCAAGTAATCTCTGGCCTCCCTAGGCTTTTCCACAGATTTCGTGGATAAGCTTGGGGAGAAAGCTCGCCAAGCCAGATAAGCTGGTATCGCACCTTAAATAGCACAATAAAAACACAGCCCATTGCCGCCTTAAAAACCGTTTTATCAAACCCTAGAGTGGATAAATGTCAAAACTTCTGCAAGAACAAAAGATAGCCAAAAAAGTGACACTGGTTGGCGCGGTTTGGGACGCCTTATTGGGCTTAGCCAAAATCATCGCTGGCCACTTTTCCCAATCCCAAGCCTTACTCGCAGACGGCATTCACTCTCTTTCCGATTTAGTCACCGATGTGTTTGTCTATGTTACTTCAGCGAACGCACGCCGTGGGCCAGATGAAAATCACCCATACGGCCATCTAAGGTTTGAAACACTCACCACCGTTTTACTTGGTTTTGTCCTCATGTTGGTCGCCATTGGCATTGCCTTAGACGCCATAACGAACAACAGCCAAAATGCGCAATTCACCTGGTATGGTCTGGCCGCCATCCTACTAACCATTGTCGTGAAAGAAGCCATTTTCCATTACACCAAACACGCTGGTGAGCAGATTCAGAGCAAAATGCTGGTCGCCAATGCATGGCACAGTCGCAGTGATGCGCTCTCCTCTGTCGCCGTATTAGCAGGCTTGGTGGGAATATATTTAGGCTTACCTTGGGCCGATATGGCGGCGTCCATTTTTGTCGCCTTATTAATCGGCAAAATGGCCATTGGTATGATCTGGGAAAACCTTGCCGAATTGGTCGATACCGCCCCAGACCCAAAACTGATGGCGCAGATCAAAGAAACAGCAAATGGTCTAAAAAATGTCATGGCACCACATGATATGCGCGCTCGTTCCATGGCGGGTAAAATCTATCTCGACATGCACATCCACGTGCCTAGCCACGCTACGGTGAGTGAAGGGCATTATCTTGGTGATCTCGTGGCTTACACCATCAAACAAGCTCATCCACAAGTGGCCGATGTCATGGTACACGTGGACACAGACGACACCATTCAAACCGACAGTTTCCGCAAAGAAACAACGGGCAAACCCTCTCATTTAAAGCTGCCATCAAGACAACAAATTCTCGCGGACTTGGGTTACTTGCTGAGAGAACACAAGACTTACTTGGACATCGACAATACCCGCTTGCATTACCTAAACAAACAGCTCGATATCGAAATCATCGCCCTAGCCGACAAACTCACCTCAGAACAGCAAGCCGCGGCCAGCCAACAAATTTTATTTATCCTTAGCAACACCAGCTACATTCAATACGCCAGTGTGCATTGGATTTATTCGTCCAAGAAGGCGTAACTTAGTCCTCGTCACGCGCCTCATCCTCTGAGCTTTCTATGGCCTGGTTGAGGTGCGCTTCTGGCAACACCTTGGTTGTTTTCGCCCCCATCACCTTCAGCTTTTCCGCTCGGGCCAACAGATTGCCCCGACCAGTGCTTAATTTTTTCAATGCGGCATCATGACTGCGATTCACCGCCTCCAATTTATTACCAATATCATCCATATCCTGTACAAAGCCTGAAAACTTGTCATACATAGCTCCAGCCTGACGGGCAATCTCAATGGCATTCTGGCTCTGTTTTTCATTGCGCCAAATGTTTTGTACCGTGCGCAAAGTCGCCAGCAAATTGGACGGCCCAACAATGATGATGTTGTGCTCAAACGCTTCACTAAAGAGACCATTATCCGCCTGCAATGCCAAACCAAACGCCGCTTCAATGGGAATAAACAAGAGCACAAAATCCAACGATGCCACACCGGGCAAATCTTGGTACGACTTGGCACTCAACTCTTTCATATGACGACGCACCGCGTCCAAATGCTGCTTCAAGGCTCGTTGACGGTCTTCCTCTGTTTCGGCTTCCATGTAAGCCAGATAACTGACCAACACCATCTTCGAGTCCACCACGATTTGCTTATTATCAGGCAAATGAATCACCACATCAGGCTGTAAACGACGCCCTTCTTCCGTCTGATAAGATGCTTGAACCTGATATTCTCGACCTTTTTCCAACCCAGAGCGTTCCAAAATACGCTCTAAGATGACTTCCCCCCAACCGCCTTGTAATTTATTCTGACCTTTCAAAGCATGGGTCAGATTCACCGCATCGTCACTGATTTTCTGATTAAGTTGTTGTAGGTTTTTAATTTCTTTGGCGAGAGAAAAGCGCTCACGAGCTTCAGCTTCATAGCTTTTTTCCACTCGTTCCTGAAATTTCTGAATCTGAGTGCCAAGTGGCGTCAACAATGAACCCAATTGACGCTCGTTTTCTTTCGCCAATTTCACGCCTTGCTGACTCAGAATGTCTTGCGCTAGCTGCTTAAACTCCACCTCATTCTGCTTTTTTTGCTCCCGATAAAACGCCTCTTTTTCTTGCCATACCTGTTGCGCGGCGGCAAATTGTTGCTCTAAGGTGATGGACTCTTTTTCCAAATAATGCAGTTGATCCTTGGATTGTCCTAAAAGTCGTTGTAATTCTTCATTTTGTTGCTGAATTTTTGCTTGTGACTGCTGCCACTGACGACGCATAGCCTGTACAATAAGCGCCGCAATAATGGACGCCAACAAGGTGCCAGTGAAAAAGCCTGAAAAAGCCCAAACGGATTGCCAAAGCCAATCTGTCATAAAACATAAACCCACTAATTAAAATAAAGACAGTTGCACCATGTCATGGAGACGGTGAAAAGACTAGACTATCATTCATTGATTCGTCTTACCTTAATACCGTTTTTTATAGCGAAAACAACAAGCAAGCAAGTTTACATGGATTATTATCTCAGCCCAACACACAGACAACGCTTTGAATTGGAAATCAAAAACAGCCAATTCATTACCACTGTGTGTCGTACCCAAGGTCGCGATGCGGCAAAGCAATTTATTGCCGAGATCCGTAACGAGTTTCCGGATGCCAATCACAACTGTTGGGCTTTTGTCGCCGGTGCACCAAATAACGTCCACCTGTGGGATCAAAGTGACGATGGTGAGCCAAAGGGCACCGCAGGAAAACCCATGTTAAACGTCTTGCAACACTCTGATTTTGGCGAAATCACCCTAGTGGTGACACGCTATTTTGGGGGCATCAAACTGGGTGCCGGTGGATTAGTCAGAGCTTACAGCCAAGCGGTTCAGGAAGCATTGACCCAAACCGAATATGAAAATATCTACCCACGTCGCCCTGTTCAGCTAAAAATCGCCTACCCTTTACTAGGCAAGGTAGAATACTGGCTAGAACAAAGCGACATTGAAGTCACTGATAAAACTTACAGTGACAGCATTATTCTCGACCTTGCTGTCATTGAACGAACTTGGCCAGAGCAACAAACCGCCCTGACGGACCTCTGCCAAGGTAGCTTAACTTTAATAGAACCGGACAACGCATAACCATGTACCAAACTGGACAAAGATGGAGTAGCCGCAACGAGCCTGATCTCGGCGTTGGCATGATAGTCGAAAAACAAGCCAAATCTTTTACTCTGCACTTCCCTGACGCAGAAGCAGACCGTCAATACTCACACGATCAAACCAGTCTTGTGCGACGCACACTGACAATTGGCGATCAACTTCACTTCCAAGATGACACCTTCACCGTGTTAGAAGTCGAAGAGATCGATGGCTTGATCGAATACCGCATTAGTGATCAAGATGACTGGTTAGAAGAGTCCATTATTCAATTCCCTCGTAATGATAAAAACGAAATTGATTCACTGCTCGCCTTGTCCCCTGCGCGTCGCATGTGGTTTGACCTGCGTCGTCACACCTTAGAACATCAAGCGGCGAACGCGGCGTCTCCGGTACGCGGTTTAATGGGCCTAAAGGCCGAACTGTTACCGCACCAGATTTACCTAGCTCACGACATTGCCAATCGTTCAAAAGCTCGCGCGTTGTTGTGCGACGAAGTGGGCATGGGGAAAACCTTAGAAGCAGGTTTGATCCTTCATCAACGCCTATTAAATGGCTTGTGTAAGCGCGCCTTAATTTTGACGCCAACCAATTTACAACATCAATGGCTAGTGGAAATGCTGCGTCGCTTCCACCAACCATTCTCCTTGATCAACGAGTCTGTCTACGAAGACTTCATGGAGGGCGATGACAACCCGTTTGAACAACAACCGTTCGTCATTGCACCGATCGATTGGGCTAGCCAACACCCGAAAGCCGCGCAACACATGCTCGATGCCGAATGGGACATGGTCATTGTCGATGAGGCGCATCACCTTGCTTGGCACCCTGAAACACCGAGCATTGGCTATCAGGTGGTGTCACGTTTGGCGGCAAATTCAGAATCCTTACTGCTGCTCAGCGCCACCCCAGAACAAACCGGTGAACGCGAACACTTTTCGCGCTTGCAGCTATTGGATCCAGATCATTACCACAGTTTTGAACGTTACCAAGCACAACAGCAGGAATTCAAACAAGCAGCAGAATTGGCCGCAATTTTATTGCCATATAGCCAAGAAAATCATGGCCTAGCGGCCAAAGATTGGCGTGCCGAATTTAGCCACTACCTAAGCGAAGTGCAAAACAAAGATTGGTTTACCCAACTTGAGAAAAGCCAAGGTACACAACACATTGAAGCCGCTCAAGAAGCCATCAGCTGGTTAATTGACCGTCATGGTACGGGCCGTGAAATGTTCCGTAATACCCGTGCTGCGGTGGGTGGTTTCCCCGATCGTTACCTACACTCATACGCATTAGACAACAACGAATTGTTTGCCTCAGCGACACACCATGTGCAGCCGGAACACGACGTGGCACATGGTTTATGGGAAAAAGACCCGCGTTGGATATGGCTAAAAGAGTTCCTTGAGTGTCAGGCGGACAAAGTCTTAGTCATTTGTCATAGCGCCGACATGGCGCAATGGTTGAACGACCAACTGACCTTTGCTGGTTTCCAAAGTGCCGACTTCCACGAACAAATGCCACTGATCCACCGTGACCGTGCCGCCGCTTACTTCGCGGACGAAGACGGCGCGCAAATCCTCGTGTGTTCAGAAATTGGCAGTGAAGGTCGTAACTTCCAGTTCAGCCATCATCTGGTCATGTACGATTTACCAGAACACCCAGATTTATTGGAACAGCGTATTGGTCGTTTGGACCGTTTAGGCCAATTAAACGACGTTCAAATTCACGTTCCCTACTTAAAGGACAGTGTTCAAGAACGCCTGTTTAACTGGTATCACCATGCTCTCAATGCGTTTTGCCGTACCACAGGTTCCGGCGACAAAGTCGAAGAAGCCTTCCGCGACAGTTTACACGCTTACTTACACGGACAAGACGACGACAGCGATTTATTGCAAGAAGCACACGTTTATCACGAAGCCTTGCTCAAGCAAATGGACGAAGGCCGTAACCGTTTGTTGGAAATGAGTTCTTGTCGTCCTGAGCAAGCGCGCCAGTTGATTGATCAAATCAATCATCAAGCCAACAAAGGCTTGCATCATTACATTGAACAAGTGACTCATGCCTTTAACATTTACGCAGATTGCCAAAATGACGATGCTGACACGGCCGCTTGGTTTATCCGCCCTTCTACCGACATGATGCTCGAAGCCCTACCTGGCATTGAAGAAGAAGGTAAAATGCTGATGTTGGATCGCCGCCAAGCCAGCCAACGAGAAAACGTTGCTTTCGCCACCTGGGAACACCCGCTGATCACCATGTTAATGGACGAAGTCCAAGGCTTCGACTCAGGCAAACTGACGTCCGCAATCTTACCGATCGCCGCTCTTCCAGAAGGCACCGTGCTGATTGAAAGTATGTTCGTGATTGAAGCCACCGCGCATCCTCGTCTTAAACTGGCACAGTCGTTACCCATGACGCCTATGTGGCAATTGTCAGATTCCAACGGCAAATTCCTACACCAGCAGTTTACCGCAGACAAATGGGCCGAAAAATTGAAAGGCGTGCCAAATCGTGTCGCCGAGCAATGGGTCGCAGCATTACGCAAAAACTTGATCGAAGTATTGCAAGCGCACCAACTGAACGCTCAAGACCAAGCGCGCCCTATTGTGCACACCGCCAAAACGGCTTATCAGCATCGTTGTGAAAACGAAATCGACCGTCTGCGTGAACTCAAAGCCTACAACAGCTTGATTCGTGACGAAGACATCGAAGCCTTAGAACACAACATGCAAGAAGGTCTAGTACGCATTGATGAGCACCAAATTCGCCTCGACGCGATTCGCATCATCTTAACGACGAAACCGGAATAAGCTCAGTGATCGACAACACCGCTTTGTTGGAGATTCTGTATGAAGATGACTGGTTTGCCGTCATCAACAAACCAGCGAATTGTTTGTCTGTGCCCGGTCGTGGCCCAGACAAACAGGACTCTATCCTGTATCGTGCGGAACAACACTTTGGCGAAGCCTTTGCCATTCACCGACTGGACGAAGCCACTTCCGGCTTGATTCTGGTCGCCAAAACTCACGAATGCCAAAAGCGCATGTACGCGCATTTTCGTGAGCGAGAAGTAAAAAAAGAATACCGCGCCCTGCTGCGCGGTCGTCTTCAAGGCCAACGCGGCGAAGTACGCAAACCATTGCGCTGTGATTGGCCCAATCGTCCTCGACAAATTGTCTGCACCGACGAATGGAGCAAAGACTCCATCACCTTTTGGCACATCCTCGATTACCAAGACAACACCACTCGAGTTCGCTTAACCCCTCACACCGGCCGCTCGCACCAACTGCGAGTTCACATGCAAAGCCTGGGGCACAGCATCATAGGCGACGAATTCTATGATCCTGAATATGCCAGCTCGGACGCCAGATTATTACTGCATGCCTATCGATTGGAATTTCGCCATCCATTTACGGGGGCTTGGGTTGCGTTTGTGGCGCCAATGCCCTTTTGATCCCCCCTTTCCAAGGAAAAGCACCAACAGTCGCTCAATTCCCTCCCCTTTGGCTAGGGTGTGGTTAGTCAGGCAACCTCAGATAAATTGAGAGCAAACAGCAAAATAAAAGTAGGTCAGATAAGTGCAGCGCCATCAGACGTGATCTGAAACCACCAAACCAAATCTCTTATCCCCTCCCCTTTCCAAGGGGAGGGTTAGGGTGGGGTTAACCAAGCAACCTCAGACAAATTAAGAGTAAACAGCGAAAAATGTAGGTCAGATAAGCGCAGCGCCATCAGACAAAAACCAGCGACAACCAAACCAAATCTCTTATCCCCTCCCCTTTCCAAGGGGAAGGCTAGGATTGGGTTAGCCAAGCACCCTCAGACAAATTCAGAGTAAACCGCGCAAAAATATCGGTCTGATCAGCGCAGCGCCATCAGACTTAATCTAAAACCACCAAACCAAATCTCTTATCCCCTCCCCTTTCCAAGGGGAGGGTTAGGGTGGGGTTACTCTCTTCTCTAGTTTCCATTCAAACGCTTTGTATTCATAAGCTTTATTCCGCCCTGCTGGGCGTGTAACTTTTGCCCAGAGCCGCAAAAGTTACCAAAAGGTCTCTTGTCGGACTTTCAGCCCAAAACATGTCGTCTACTTTATTTAACATAAGGTTTTGCAAGACGTTCGATAGCGTAAGGCATAGTGGATATTCATTGATGTGAAAGCTCAGCGTTACCGTGACTCGGAAACTGCTCATGATCGTTCAATCAGGATTGAATCGAAGTTCTTTCTTCTTTAAGTATGAGTTCAGAAAGTGTGGAGGGGGTTTATAAATTGCAAAAGCAGTAGTTGGAGTCAGATCAAGAAATAGTACCCTCTAACACAAAAAAATTCACCACCAGAAAATAAACACAAACACAGCCATAGATTTTCTTTGCTATTAGATTAAACTTTAAGAACTTTTTATGAGTATGAGACTAGAATGAAAAAACTGGTAAAGCTAGGACCTTGGATTATAACGTTTACAGTATCAATCTACGCAATATGTATGCTTATAGCTCCATTGGTCCAAAGCAACTTCGATTGGCAGCACCTTCAGAATGTATGGAATCGATGGCAAGCATTGAATGTAGGTATACTTGCATTCATATCTAGTTGTATTGCCTTTTATATTTCACGCTATAATTCAGACCAACAAAGAAATAGAGAGCTCACTGCCTCGAAAGCATTTCTTCCTCATGCATTAAGTGAACTTTGTAGCTATTTAAATTCAAGCAGTCAGATATTCATAAAAGCTTATAAGCACTCTTTAAACCCAAGATCAGGAATGAGAGAAACAGAGGGAATAGAAATAGTTACAGGACTTAATACTCCTCAGATTGAAATTAATAATATTCCAGAGTTACCACATTCCTATGCTGAAATATTTACAAACTGTATAAGGCACGCACCACCAGAATTTGGCGAATATTTATCCAATATATTGAGATTATTACAAATACATCACTCTAGAATGTGTGAAATCTCCCTTCAATCGAGCTCATTTAATGATTCATATTATATATCTTGTCTATATAGCCTAGGCGAATTGCAGGTATTAATTGATAACCTGTTTGATTTTGCTCGAAATGAATCAGACTGTATAGAGACTAATAAAAGCTGTCGACTCTTTAAAACAGCCTATCGAGAGCTAAATATTTCAATTGAAGAATTTCCAGAACTAATAGATCTAACCTCAAGATTACTAAAGGAGTAGTTTTGACTAAAATTGTGGGATTCAAGGGGATTCAAATAATTAGGGGCAGAGTGAAATTAAATATCATTCTACTCTGCCCCCTTTTAATTACTGAAAGTAATACTGAATTATGTTCAAAAATGAATTCGTATTATCAATCATTTTGTTCGAATCTTCAGCCTCGTTAGGCGCAAGAAAAATTCATGCATACATTAAGATTCAAAAAGATAGATGCTTTTGCCTCCCAATATTCAACAGGGAATCAAACTGCTGTCGCATATCTTGACTCAGCAGAAAAGCTTTCCAGTGTGGAAATGTTACAACTAGCAAAAGAACTGAAAGGGTTTGTCAGTGAGGTTGGTTTGTCAGTCCAGGGACAATCCCAAATTTATAAGGCTGACAACATACCCTCGAGCTATTACTTGCAAACATGGTGAAAATTTATGCCACCCAGAATTTTGTACGATATTCTCCAGGAGTTAATCCAGAGTGTTTATGAAAGACTTTTCGAAAGGATGCAACATCGTCGTACCCAACTTCCCAAGAAATTTGCTCAATATTTTTTTTGGTCAATTCCAAAAG
Source organism: Marinomonas sp. TW1 (assembly GCF_001625355.1). Lineage (GTDB taxonomy): Bacteria > Pseudomonadota > Gammaproteobacteria > Pseudomonadales > Marinomonadaceae > Marinomonas. The sequence goes on along the minus strand of NZ_JSEE01000003.1, from coordinate 65,979 downwards.
ATCTTTAGCTTGGTTTATTCTAAGTTTTTGCAGGTATTGGGTAGGTGTTAATCGAGTAACATGTTGAAATCTACGTATGAAATTCCGCTCACCTAAACCGGCTTTTTCAGCCATGTCAGATATGCTGGTCTTGTCAATATAATGCTTTCTAAGCCAATGCTGGACTATGAGGATGTTTTCGTCGCCATGAGCAAGTTTCGGAGAAAAGCGATTATAATTCTGTTGATCGCGCCCGGTAGGATCAACATTCATAAATTGTGCGGTTTTTAACATTGCCGCTTTTCCGAAAATTCTTTCCGTTAAATGTAATCCAAGATCAACCCAGGCAGTGATGCCTCCCGCGGTTACTATGTCCCCTTCATCAATAACAAGCTTGTTGGTGTCGACTCTTACAGCCGGAAACTTGTCTTGAAAACTGTTTGCTTGAAACCAATGTGTTGTCGCTTTTCGGCCATTTAATAAACCTGTTTCTGCTAGTAAAAATGCCCCTGTGCATACCGAGCAAATGATCGCGCCCTCTTCATGTTGTCGCTTTATCCAGTCTGTCCATATTACAGCATCACTTGAGCTAATAATCTGATTAAGCGTCGGAGGAATAACCAAAAAATCAGGGGATGCTTTTGAGCTGTCAGGTTGGGAATCGAAAACACACTCAAATGTTTTACCGTTTTTAGCGATATCCCAATGTGTAATTCTGACAGTTGTTGACAGATCTGCTTCGAGCTTCTCATTGCAAAACTGAGCAATTTTGAATAGGTCGATTAGTCCGTAAACAACAGATAACTGCGCATTAGGTTGCAGAATAAGCGCTACTTCTATGGTGTTTTGATTCTCTCTCATTTGTCAATTATGCCATCTAATGTGGCAATATTGCCACTTTTTTGTCTGTATTTATGCTGTCAATATTAAGCCTCCCTTTTAAATGAAGAGAGAAGCAAGCATGAGCACTGTCGATTCCGAAACACGATATGCCAAAATTAATGAAGATAAGTCACTTGCATATAGAATGTTTGGCGAAGGCCAACCCATTATATTTGCCAACCGCTTTAGAGGTAATCTTGACTCGTGGGACCCTGCGTTTTTAGACTCTATTGCACAAACTAACACTGTAATTATTTTTGAATATTCTGGCAAAAGCTTATCGACAGGAAAGCAAGCCAAAACTTACATGGAAATGGCGCAAGATGTTATAGACCTTGCTGATAGCCTTAAGATTAACCGATTTACAGTTGCAGGTTGGTCTCTAGGAGGTTTTGTTGCGCAGATTGTTCTGACCGAATTTCCTGAGAGAATAAGTCATGGAATTTTAATTGGTACCAGAGCACCAGGTTTGAATGTTTCACCAATTAGATCTGAGTTTTTTCAGCATGCCTTAAAACCTACTAATACTCTCGAAGATGAAATCGTGCTTTTCTTTAATCCCAAATATGAAAGTAGCAAAGCTGCTGCACAGCGTTCTAATGAAAGGCTGGCAATAAGGAAAAATGATCTAAGTATACCTATGAGTATGGAGCAAATTGAAAAGCTGACAAAAGTCGCGGGATTTGCAGAAAATACCTACAACACACTTGAAAAAATGCAACAAACTACATTGCCGATTTTAGTGCTTATAGGAGAAGACGATGTGTGCTTTGCGGCAATAGATTGGACGAACCTTAACGGCACATTACCTACTACACAGATGATTTTATTCGGAGCCGCAGGACATGCGCCTCAACATCAGTATCCAGAACTTGCAGCCTCATATATTAGTCTATTTTTAACTGGAACTTAGTTCACTTTACCTATCCCATCCACGTTTAACACTAATTTTTTAAGGCTTTTTAACTGTATGCGCTTGTACCTTTAATTATAATTAGGAAAATTATGTCCTCACTTTCTCATGTTATTCAACAATTCGACTATACCCGTGAATTTACCGCCCCTCCAGAGTGGTTGCAGGGGAGAACTGTCTACGGCGGATTATCTGCTGCCCTTGCGCTGCAAAGTATTTTGCAAATGCCAAATCAAACGCTTCCGCCACTAAAGTCAGCATTGATTTCCTTTGTTGGTCCAGTAAAGGGACCAATGCGATTTAAACCCCAAGTTTTGCGACGAGGAAAATCATCAACGTTCATATCTGTAGATTGTTTGGTTGGTTCAGATACTGTGCTACGTGCCGGATTTCTATTTGCAGAGCCTCGGACTAGTCAAATTAGGCAGAGTCTTTACGAATTCCCCAAAGTGAGTGATCCAACTTCATATCAATCAATGATACCCATAGCGTCAGCGCCTGCTTTGTCGGTAAATTTTGAACTCAAACCAGTTACCTCGACCTTACCTTTATCTGGCGCTACTCATCCTGAGTTATTAGCATGGCTGCGTCATGGCGATGCTGCCAATGTTGCACCGACAGTTTCTCTAATTGCATTAGCCGATGCCTTACCACCGGCCGTTCTTTCCACAATTACAGACATGGTGCCAATCAGCTCTATGACTTGGAGTATCGATTTCTCCAGCGATTCGAACAACGCCAGTGAGTGGCATTTGTTGCGCTCGACCAGTCAACACTCGGTTCATGGATACTCGTATCAAACTATGGAGATCTGGGACGAAAATAAAAATCTGGTTGCATCAGGAAGCCAAACCGTTGCGGTGTTTGGATAAATGGAAACGTCATTAGAGATAAATACCGGCACAATTGAGAGGTGCTAACTGCTTGGCGAGAGATGTACAAGTGGTTAAGTTTTGATGAAACAAAACCAATTAAATTTTTAGAAATGGAGCAAAAAGTAATTTGGCGTCTTTCGAGTTACCTAGCATTAAGTGAACCCTGACCAACCACCAGAAATAGTGAAAGGAAGTCTTCTTAGGTTCAATTTAGATGATTTATCTGAAACTCTTCAAGATCTGAAAGATTCATATTCTGAGCTTAATGGAGAGAATCCATACGATTCTGTAATTTACCATTTGAGGGAGCATAAAAATTAGATGCTCCCCTTAACTTTGAAGAAGTTATCGAGTTGAAAAGACAATTAAATTGATTTCTAAAAGGTATACTAAATTATGTTCAAAAATGAACTCACATTATCAATCATTTTGTTCGGATCTTCAGCTTCGTTAGGCGCAAGGAAAATTCATGCATACATTAAGATTCAAAAAAATAGATGCTTTTGCCTCCCAATATTCAACAGGGAATCCAGCTGCTGTCGTATATCTTGACTCAGCAGAAAAGCTTTCCAGTGCGAAAATGTTACAACTAGCGAAAGAACTGAAAGGGTTTGTCAGTGAAGTTGGTTATGTCAGTCCAGGGATGGATACTGATTACCATCTTCGGTATTTTTCTTCTGAAAGAGAGGTAGCCTTCTGCGGGCATGCAACCATCGCTATGCTAAATGACATCGTCGCCAATAATAAGGCAATGCAGGAAAAGCCAATATTGTCTATCTCGACAATGACTGATCGTTTAATGGTGGAAAACCGTTACAAAAGTGAGAAAAGCGTTTATATATCGGCACCACCTGCTCGATTCTCCTCAAAAAATATTAGCGTAACTGATGTTGTCTCAGCATTTGATTGTCACATTAATGACATTGACCAATTACAACCAATCCAAATTGTAAACGGCGGGCTTGAGACTCTTATTGTCCCTATAGCTGGACTTGAGTCCATACTGTCTGTGACGCCAGACCTTCAAACTCTCAACAAATTTTGCATAGACATTGGAGTGGATATAATTATCTTGTATTCGTCAAAAACTGTGACTCAAGGGAGTACATATCGGACGAGAGTTTTCGCACCAACATTTGGTTACCTTGAAGATCCAGCAACAGGTTCAGGAAATTCAGCTTTAGGTTATTATCTCTTAAAGCACGGTAAGTGGGATGGCGAGATGATAAAAATAGAGCAAAATAGTTTTCGAGACGCCCCGAATTACGTGCAGATTTTTTCAAGAGAAACTGATATTGAAAACTGTCAGGTCTGGTTTGGTGGAGGTGCAGTCTTAAGAATAGATGGGGAATATGTTTTATGCTAAAAAAGCCTGCCCACAATGGCCTAACAAGAAATATAAACAGACGCTGTACCTCAATTTCTTTTAGCATTAGCCACCCCCAGAGAGCACTATGACCACTCCAACCAATCACAAAGATTTCTCTAATGGCTGGGAAGCCGTCGCAAATGAGTTTGTGTCCATGAGAAGTGCTGATATCGGTGCAGCAACTGTAGAAGATTGGTGTCATTTTCTACAACCTAGGCAATCGGTTTTAGATGTTGGTTGTGGCGTTGGCGGCCCATACACCCAATGTTTGATCGACAAGGGCGTCAAACTTCATGGTATCGACGCTTCCAAGACTTTAATACAGGAATACCGAAAAAGATTTCCTAATGTGTCGGCAGCATGCGAAGCGGCTGAGGAATCTTCGTTCTACGACAGAAAACACGATGGCATTCTTTCCGTTGGGTTCATTTTTCTGCTGTCAGAGGACAATCAAAACAGGGTCCTTCAGAAAATGGCTCGCGCTCTTGAGGATAGAGGCAAGCTATTGTTTAGCTCTCCCTATCAAACCTGCGAATGGGAGGATTCTTTGACCGGAAGAAAATCTAAGTCACTTGGTAGGCAGGTGTATATAGATATTCTTCGTCAACATGGATTGAGCTTGGCTGACGAATATACGGATGAAGGGAAAAATCACTACTATGGTTTCGAGAAGAATATTTGGATGTGAATCATTCACGAACAAAGCCATCTAATCCGCTCTCATTGCTCATCGACACTCATAAGCTAGCGCTGTTTATGATGGTGTTATATTCTAGAACAATTAGATTCAATTAAAACAAAACCATGAATGAACTTATAAATTTAATAAATAATTTTCAAATAAAGAACGAAATACTAATCATCACATTAGTTTTATCAATTTCAATCATTATATCTTATAGAAAAGGACTATCGAAAGGTAAGAAATTGATATCAAACAAAGAAAATCATGGTGAAAAATTAGTTAGAGAATCACTATTAGAATACTGTCAAAATTCAACCGCTCATGTGCTTAACAACATAACACTTGAGTATGATGATGGCACAACACAAATAGATCATATTTTAGTTACACAGAATGGAATTCTCGTCATTGAAACCAAACATTATAACGGTTGGATTTTCGCTAACGAGAATCAAAAAAATTGGACTCAAGTATTATTTAAAGTAAAATTCAAATTCCAAAACCCTATATTTCAAAACTTCAAACACCTAATCGCTACTCAAAAACAACTGGATTTCATCCCTGAACAATCAATTAGTAGCTTAGTTGTATTTACTGGCGAAGCACAATTTAAAACACTCATGCCTAAAAATGTTATTCATGTTAACAATCTCATAGATTATATTGATAATATTCGTCTTGGTTCAATTTCTGAGAATAGAGTTCAATTTTGTGTCGGTCGGCTGGAATGTAAGAGGCTTGAACTTACAAAAAAGACGGATGTTGAACATCAAGGCTATCTCAATAACAAGTTTCATAATTAGTTGCTCAAAGAACCTAGGACAAACTAAAAAGATCAAAACCTTTCAACAGCCCAGCGTGTTCTAAAGCTAGTGCCTCCCCTCTTTTTCGTTAGAAAATTTTCTCTATTTGATTTTTCATCAACACTTACCTTTTTATCAGTACTTACTCAAGGTAAGTATATTGTTTATTATGCTGCTTGGTATTGAAGAATGAATTATTCGAATTGGAGCAAAGTATGAAAATTGCCATTTTAGGTGCGACAGGGTTTGTTGGGCGAGCCGTTTTACAACAAGCAATGGATGAAGGCTATGAAGTCAACATCTTGGTAAGAAACCCTGCCAAGCTAACCACCACAAGTGACAAGGTCAATATCATACAAGGCAGTTTAGAGGACGCCGAAAAAGTGGCCGAAACATTGTTAGGATGCTGTGCTGTTGTGAATGCGGCTGGCGGTGTGAAAGGGTCTGATCAATATGAAGCCTTTCTTAACATTACGAAGGTTTTAGTGGGCGCAATGAAGCTTACAGGCGTTAAGAAACTGGTCAGTATTAACGGCTCTGGTACGATTCTTCCAAATGAATATGTTGGCGTTAAGCGTCGCTTTTTAAGTACCATTGTGGGCATTTTGTTAAAGCACATGAAGGACGCCAAAAAGGCCGAATTGCAAATATTGTTAAATGAAAAAGACATAGATTGGGTAAGTGTTCGTGCAAACTTGATTCTGAAAAAAACAGCCACAGGCCAAGTTATTGCGGATGATCAAAAAATGCCAGGAGGTAAAATCACCCTGCCTGATCTTGCTAAGTTTATGCTTGACCAAGTACAAAGTGATGAATGGGTTCACAAGGCGCCTTTTGTTGCCACTGCTTAATACCGCAAAGTGTCAAAACAACCAAGCCCACGCCGCCTGTGTGGGCTTGGTATTTTAGGCACCACCAACTTCGCCCCCACTCACTCAAACACCACTTCGTCAAAATACGGGTTGTCGACGAGGATGTTGAGTTTGGCGATTGAGTCTAAGACAACCAACACGGCTTTGTGATCTTGCTCTATCTCGATGCACTCTTCTCTGCTCGCATTACGTTTGGTGTCTAAAGCTTTGCCAGTGATCACTTCGCCTGTTTTCAAGGCCAATGCCACTGGATAGTGAAACAGACCGACGATTTCTATGTCGTCGCTAAGTTCATCGCTTGGGTTATTTTAAGCTTACCCTAGAATTCAATTTATCGTCACGTTTCACAAACGACTTCAGTTCCGCCATGGTTTTGATCACATACACTTGCTTGTCTGCTGAATAAGCCTGTAGTTTGTCATGGAAATTTTGGTTCCAAAAAGCTGGACAGAGTCTTAAGGTTTTATAACTCTGCCAACTGCCTTTGATGATAGAACTGCCTTCAGGCCAACCTTCTGGCTTAACAAACAAACCTTTGAGCAAGCGTTTGGCCACTAACCAGTAGCTGGTTGAATACGCTAAATCCACATAGATCAGGGTATCTGCCGCTGACAATCTTTGATAAAACGAGCCGATTGGCCCAAAGCCGTCGATGATCCAAACGTCAGACGAGACAATATCAGCGTGCGCTTGATCATAAATGTCTCGTGACACCAAATCGCCATTGGCTTGATAAACTAAATTGTCCAATTGATACAGAGGCAAGCCCGCTTTCTCGGCTAAGGCTTTGCTTAAGGTGGATTTCCCGCTACCGGGTTTGCCAAATACGGCGACTTTGTTCATAACGTCTCCTCAACTTGCTCTGTGAAAGTCACTTTGAGGCAGTTTTAAATGAGCATAAAAAAACCCACCTCAAAGGTGGGTTTTTGCAATTTTGCGCACATCAAATCCCACCATTCCTATGGAATGATGATAATTCGAGCGACTTGATGTGATCGTTTTGTCTTCATGGGATTATATTGCGTTAGTTCGCGTCTTTAAGTCAATCTATTTTACTGCGTTCTTGCTGCGTTCTTGTAGCACATCCCGAAAGGCAAACATGCTATTTAAGACCGCAGGAAAGCTGGCATACATGGACATCGGTAATATCACTTCTTTGCGTACCCTAAGCATCCACAGGTACAGCGGTGGTTCTGTTAATCGATGATGCCGTTGTTGGCTGTTTCGCCAAATACTCAGCAACGGCGCCTTTATAATCGGTCGGATCGTAGCGAGAAAAAACTTCTGCAATCGGGTTGGGCAGTTTCCGCCATTTACTAATACCAAGGTCTTGCATCAAGATGTCTAGATGCTGCTGATATCGAGTATTAACGGCAATATTGAAAGTGGACTCATAAGATGAGTGCGTTTTTTTCCATTGACGGATTCTGTCGGCTGAAGCCAACATTTCGGTTTCGGTAGGCAACTGAATGGATTGTTCATAGGCCGCCACTTGCCATAAAGCGCCCATTTCGGCCAAAGCAATATGTAAGAAACCATGATTGTAGCCAGCAAATCCAAGGTTAGGGATACGTGGATCAATTTGATGACGGTAGAGAGCAGGACCGCCCTCTCCTTTTAAGTATTGCCGATAATGTTCTGGCAAGAAGTGGTAATCGGGAGCGTCATTCCCACAACAAAGGCAAATCAAATCGGCTTCTATTTTACGGCCATCCGATAATACGATGCCGTGTTCAAAAAAGCCTGACACTTCTCCGCGATACGGCGTGATGTTCTGGTGAGCAATGTATTCATAGTAACGCTTTGGCGCAACGGCGGAGGCACTTCGAAAGTCAGCCATAAATTGTGACTTCGGTGGCATCACCACATCCAACACGTTCTTGTCGATGCTACCCAGTTTCGCGTCTTTGCGGTGCTGAAATAAGAACAGTTCATTGATAAAACGCCAAAATCCCTTGACGAGAAAGGGCAGTTTATTATGCAGTAATCTTTGCATGACAGTACTGTAGCCCCATGAGGGCATCATGCCGCTGCCAATCCTTGCAAAGAAAGGCTTAGTGTAATCAATGCCTAACAAATAATCCGGTATGGTCCATCTTGGGGTGCGAAAAATATGCTTTGTACTATGCGCTAGTTCTGCGCTCCAAGTAGCGAAATCCAAAGCCGTTTTGCCAAATCCGACAACCGCAACGTGTTTGTTTTCAAAGACCGCTTTTGAGTCAATATTGGTGATGACCTCACCTTGATACAAGGCGATATTTTCAAAATCTGGTTGGCGTTTTTTATCGCCACCTGGATATTGTCCTGTGGCGATAATCACATAAGCAAAGTGATCGGTTTCTCCGTGCTCAAATGTTAATTGCCAGCCGTTTTCATCGGCGGTCATACGGCTTAATCGATGATGAAATTTCACCTTGAGGCTAAAGAATTCGATGGCTTTTTTGAGGTAGTTTAAGACGTCTTCCCCACTCGGATGTCGTTCAGTTTTGAATGGCCAGGGGAATTCTGAAAACTGATATTGCGGAGCGGTATTCTGTAAACTGACACCTGGGTAGGTTTGATTCCATTGGCCTCCTATCTGTTCAGAGGCTTCAAATAAGGTGACGTTATAGCCGCATTTTTGCCAAACATTGGCAGCGGCAATGCCTGAGACACCGGCGCCAATAATGGCGACTTTTGCTTTGTTTACTTCCATGATGTGATGCTTCCTTTTTATAAAATGTGATCTTTGCTTTATTAATGTTCTACCTTTTGTACATCGAGTGTTTAAGTATTGGCTAGGTTCCTAAAAGATAGAAGCCATTTGATTAGACAAAAAAGAATACACTAGTTATGAGTACATGATCAATTCGTGAGCAATGCGTAAATATGAGGGCCAATACAGGCAGTCAGAACAGACATTAAAAACCCACCTCAAAGGTGGGGTTTAGACACATTGCACACATCAAATTCCACCATTCCTATGGAATGATGGTCATTCGAGCGACTTGATGTAATGGATTGGTTTCAGGTTTTTTCTGGTGCGTTCGCGCCTTTAAATCAATCGATTTTACTGCGTTCTTGTAGCACATCCCGAAAGGCAAACATGCCATTTAAGGCCGCAGGAAAGCCTGCATACACGGACATTTGTAATATTACTTCTTTGATTTGCGTTTCGCTGCAGCCCACGTTTAAAGCGGCATTCAAATGCACTTTGAGTTGAGGCTGACAATTCCCCAGTGCGGTCAATGCCGCAACCGTGGCGATCTCCCGTGATTTCAGATCCAACCCTGGTCGTGCATAAATATCGCCAAATGGGTATTCAATCGTGTATTTAGCCAGATCTGGACAAATGTCTTTCAGGCTGTCGATCACCTTTTCACCGGCGTCACCATCGATTTTTGCCAGCTGTTTACGACCAATATCATAACGAGAGTTGTGCATCTTGATGCTCCTTAATGGATAAAGAACATCAGCTTACGACTTCGAGTAAACTCTAAGTCAATCGTTAATTTGTTGGTGGTAGTGGTTTATTTTGTCCTGCAGCGCCGCTAAGTGAGACTGCTGTGATTGTATGTAAGATTCAAGCTGGCTTTTATGCACTTCCAACAACTGCTTTCTCGCCACTAAAGACACATCGCCCTGCTCTCTGTATTCTGAATAGCGCTGGATATTGTCCAATGACATACCCGTGGCTTTTAAACGCTGAATAAAGGCCATCCAAGCAAGATCTTTCTCGGCATAATCCCGATGCCCACTGGCATTACGACGCACATTTTTTAATAAGCCAATTTTTTCATAATATCTAAGAGTATGAGATGAGACGCCCGTTAATTGAGAGAATTCACTGACCTGCATTGTTTCGTCCTTACTGTGTGTCCTACTTATTCCAACATGAAAGCCAAACTTAGACCAAGACCACACCAAACAGATGATGCATCATTCTAAACGTCAAACGACCCGAACTTTTCATTTACGCTGTTGATCTTAGGATGTGTTTGCCAAATCTGATGCGCTGCTTGGTGCAATAAGCTGTGTCGCCAAGCCACCTTGTCTTCTTGCCGATCGTAACCGCCGCCAATCACACAAGCAGTGGGTAGGTCTAAATCTAAGCAGGTTTCAATCACGTATTTGTCCCGTGCTAACACACCTTGGTCACTAAGTTTTACATGCCCTAATCGATCCTCTTGATGCACGTCTACTCCCGCATCGTAAAAGACAAAGTCGGCTTGATGCTGAGCCAAAATGTCCGGCAAGGTACGTTTGAGTATGGCTAAATAGGTGTGATCGTCGGCGCCTTTTGGGATAGCAATGTTAATGCCAGCCGTTTGCTTGATATTAGGGTAGTTTTCTTCGCAATGCCAAGAGACCGGCACTATGTTGGCCTGATCAGCAAAGAAGGCGATGGTGCCATCGCCCTGATGCACATCACAATCGAGTATGAGTACCTTTTTCGCTTCACCTGTATTAATCAGGTTCAACGCCGCGACGGCCAGATCATTAAAGATGCAAAAGCCTGCGCCACGGTCCGGATGAGCATGATGAGTTCCACCAGCCAAATGACAAGCCAAACCATGCTGCAAGGCTAATTGACTGGTCAGTATGGTGCCAGAAACGGCTCTCAACGTCCGTTCGACTAACCATTCAGACCAGGGCAAGCCAATGTCTTTTTCTTCTTTTGCTGTCAGTTCACCACGTATAAAACGTTGCACATACGCTTTATCGTGCGCCGCCATCAATACCGACAGAGATAAAGGTTCAGGAGTATATTGGTTATCGTCCGAAAGAATGCCCTGCTCGCGCAAGGTCTCTGCCAACAGACGAAATTTGTGCATGGGAAATCGATGGCCTGCCGGAAACGGAATACTGTAATGAGAGTGAAAAACCAAGGGTAGCAAAGCGGGGTTCATAAGCGGCTAACAATCAAATCCTAGCGGTAGAAACACAATAAGGTAAACGGCCATCATAACAAGGATCCACTGAGGATGCAGAGTAGCGACACGCTTTATTTGCGTTTCGCTACGAGAGCTTTACGAATCGCCGCATTGAAAGATTCAATGAGGTGCTGCGGGAAACCTTTACCACTTTCGAAGTTTACTGATTGCACGGCCCGCATGGCACTTTTGTTGTATTCACTGCCAGACTTACCCCACACACTATCAATGAACATGACGGCCATAGACAAGATGAACGCGCCTTGTGGAATCAGCGGCCCTACCAAACCTTCAGGGTAACCTGAGCCATCAAATCGCTCTTTATGTGCTTTCACCATGTCGACAGCCTCTTCCCAGCCCTCATGCTTGGATAACAGCTTTGCCCCAACCATAGGGTGGTTCATGGTGGCGTCCTGTTTCGCCTCTTCATCATCTTTGCAATTTAGGATTAAAGCCATCCCCATGTTGTGCATGTAAGCCGCGGCACTCAGCTGACAAGGATCAACTGGCGCTCTTAACTCAGCATTAATCAATTGGCAAAGTTTGAGAATGCGTTCGCTGCGCTCCGTAGAATAGCCCAGTAATCGATTTAATTTGTGGCTAAAACCAGCAAACAAATCAATGTCTGCTTGTTGCTGCTCGGTAAATTCCACCTTGATGATGAGAGAGGAAGCGTCACGACAGTCTTCTTCCTCTTCGGTAACCTGATGTGAACACTGTTTAAGTAACACAGCCGCCAATTTTGGGCGCTCCGCGTCATCTTCTTCAGCATAAATACCATCCAACCCTTGCTGTAAAATATCTCTCAGCTCGCTTTCGGCCACGTGAGATTGATAAATTTGTTGCAGCAAAGAGTAGACGTTTTCTATCACCACATTGATAAGATCCCCTAAATGATGGTGATATTGAATGTAACCGCCTCGCATACCATCGACGATTTCTTCTAATTTATGTAAAACACCCACCAGTGGATCCAAAAAACACACTGAGCAGTTGCCCTTCATACTGTGTAGAGAACGAAACAATTCGTCCAATTTATCAAAGGAAAATCCCTCACCTTCAATACTATTAATGATCTCTTCAATTTCTTGCTGTGCCTCAACATAGCACTCTAGCAAGTCATCCTTGAGATCTTTTTCTAAGGCAGAAAATTCTTTACAGGCAAAATGGCTCATCTTTCCCATCCATTATCATTAGCCAAAAGGGTTGAGGCTAATCATGGTATTGGCTAATTTAATAGCGTCAGACTTTTATTGTAGTTAGAATCTTTGTAAGCGTGAACAAAGAGAATGTTTCATTGTGCAAACGAAACGAGGTAACCATGCCAAATTATTGGTTAATGAAGTCCGAACCTGATGCTTTCTCCATTGATGATCTGGCCGCTATGCAAGTCTCACCTTGGGATGGTGTGCGTAATTACCAAGCTAGAAATTTCATCAAACAAATGCAGCTTGGGGACCAAATTTTCTTCTACCATTCCAGCTGTAAACCAGCAGGCATTGTGGGCATCGCTAAAGTGGTCAAGGAAGCCTATCCGGACTACACTAGTTGGGACCCCAAAAGTGCCTACTTTGATGTTAAATCCACACCGACACAACCTCGATGGTTTATGGTCGACGTGGCCTTTGTGACAAAGTTTCCACGTCTTATTTCTTTAGCGGAACTTAAAGAAGATACGGCATTGAGTGAGATGCCACTGACACAAAAAGGCAGCCGTCTATCGATTATGCCAATTCGTACCGAAGACTGGCATCGCATACAGCAACATTTAAAATAATTGATAAGGAATTCAATATGTTGATAAAGAAAAGTGCTTTTATTCACTGTCTCTGTCTCGTGGTTCATGAGTAAATAACATGACCCAGTCGATAGCAAGGAACGCTATACTCGTCTGCTTTATTATTTTGTTCTTAGGCTGCGCCTCGGTTAACGCCACCTCCTTGTACCCCAGCTCAATAAAAAGTCAGCTACAAGACGCTGACCGCGACGGTGTGATTAACTCACGTGACTTATGCCCCGATACCCCCCAGGGCAGCGCCATCGATAATGAAGGCTGTGCGCTTACCAACACTGTGTATCACAGCGTTCGCTTTCAAGCCCAATTTGACACCAATCAGTACCAACTTGATGCCCCCCTTCATGGTCAATTAGCCGAACTGGCGGATACCCTTCACACCTATCCCGACAGCCTTATATTCATAGAAGGCCATACCGACCGCCAAGGATCGCCTCGCTACAATCTGCGACTCTCTAAGAAGCGTGCCGACGCGCTGGCAGCGTTGTTAGTGACTCACTTTCAAATTGCACCAACACGCATTATTCCCATCGGGTACGGTCAACAGCGACCCATCGCTGCTGACACTGGGTCGACCGATACAGAACGGAATCGTCGTGTTGTCGCCCGTATTTTAACGCCCACTAAAGGTGACACAACGACATCTTGGCGCCTCCCTTTCAAGCTCAACCAATACCGTGTATCTGAACAACAGAAAGCCTTATTACAACCCTTGGTATTGAGGCTAATTCAGCAACCAGAACAACTTGTCTTAATAGAAGGGCACACAGACGCAAGCGGTCAGTTTCAGCACAATATGAGGCTTTCTCAGCAACGCGCAGAACAAGTCGCCGGTTATCTCGAGCAGGAACATTCGATTAATGAACAAAGCATCATGGCGCTAGGCTACGGCGCAAATCAACCGTTTGTCGATAACGATACGGCATACCATCGCCAACAAAATCGTCGTGTAGAAGTGCGCCTATTGGAACAATTGCAGGTCAGCCAACAAGTCATTTTGCCCAAATGGACCATTTGGAGTGTCGATGAGCTGGAAAATCCACGCCAATCAAACTAATTAAAGTGTCGTTCTCGCTCTTGCAGCGTCACATCGTAATCAAAGTAATATTGGATAACAGCACCAATGTAATCATACTGTTTGCCCGTTCGTACGATCACCCCAACACTGGCCATATCATGATATTTTTCTGGCTGATAATAGCTTTCGAATCGCCAGCCCGTATCCAAGTCATTGTATTTTTCACGATACAAAGAGAAACGCACATTCTCTGATTGATAATAACTGATACCTAGACGTGAACTGGTGATGTTGCTTAAAGTCGCTTGATTGGATTGCGTGTTGACAATTAAGGTCACATCATCAAAAAACACATCCCCGGTGAACTGCCCTATTACTTCACGCTCTCCTTTCACGGCCTCATCCATCGGTTCCAATTCACTGACACCTAAACCGACACCAAGGCGAGCATACTGGTTACTGAAAAACCAATTTGAAAATAATTCTGACTGGGCAAAGCTGTCTTTACTGGAACCGGTAATTAAATAATTACTGTTTAATAACACTTGTGTCGAGAAGTAATCATTGATCGGGATATTCACTTTAAAGTCGATGTTGAGCAAAGACTTACTTTCCAACAATCCATAGCCTAATCCCACCGCAAAATTAGGCTTTTGTTCTTCCGCATAGGCCATACGGGAAAAGGTGAGTAATATGATTAAAGCGCGCAACAACACCCGTTTTTCGCCTCCGGCAAATAATTTATCCAATCGTTTCTGCGTTGTATTGTGAAGAGATTCCCCATCAAGTGCCACCCAAACATGGAAATTGTTGTGATATTTGCATTAAAAATGGCGGGAATGAATGACAAGTCTGGGATTCGGAAGCAAAGCCAAATATAATAAGCGCAAAGTCGATATGACGAACTCTTTTTTAGGTTTATAGGTTACATGGCAAAAAAACTCTTTATCCAAACTCATGGCTGTCAGATGAACGAATACGATTCTTCTCGTATGGCCGACTTATTAGGCGAAAGTCATGAGATGGAGCTAACAGACAATGCAGACGAAGCAGATGTACTGCTGCTAAACACTTGCTCGATCCGTGAAAAAGCGCAAGACAAGGTATTTCACCAACTTGGTCGCTGGAAGAAGCTTAAGCAAAAAAATCCTGATCTGGTGATTGGGGTTGGCGGTTGTGTGGCCAGCCAAGAAGGCGACAACATTCGTAAACGTGCCAAACACGTGGATATGATTTTTGGCCCGCAAACCTTGCACAAACTTCCTGAGATGGTGAATGCCGCTGCGACACACATTCCGATTACTGACGTCACCTTCCCAGAGATTGAGAAGTTTGACCACCTGCCTGCGCCTCGCGTAGAAGGGGCCGAAGCCTTCGTTTCCATTATGGAAGGTTGCAGTAAATACTGTACTTTCTGTGTTGTACCTTACACCCGTGGTGAAGAAGTCAGCCGTCCTTTTAACAGCATTTTGCTGGAAGCGTCTCAGTTAGCAGAACAAGGTGTGCGTGAAATCCATTTACTGGGTCAAAACGTCAACGCTTACCGTGGCGAAACAGAAGAAGGCGATGAAGCCGATTTGGCCGACATCATTCACGCCGTGGCGCGTATCGATGGTATTGAGCGTATTCGTTTCACCACTTCACACCCAGTGGAATTTACTGACAGCCTAATCGAAGCGTTTCGCACCGAGCCAAAACTGGTCAGCCATTTACACTTACCCGTACAAAGTGGTGCCGACAACATTCTTAGCGCCATGAAACGCGGCCACGATCGTCAATACTACATTGATAAAATTAACCGCATTAAAGACGCGCGTCCTGGCATCAGCTTATCATCCGACTTTATCATTGGCTTCCCTGGTGAAACCGATGAGGACTTTGTTGATACCATGAACCTGATCCAAGAAATTGGCTTCGATCACTCATTCAGTTTTGTCTACAGTCAACGCCCTGGTACGCCCGCCTCTGACCTTGAAGACGATACCCCTGAAGAGGTGAAAAAAGAGCGTTTATCGATTTTACAACGCCGCATCAGCCAACAAGCGTTTGACATTAGCTTAGCCATGGTTGGCGAAGTGAAACGCATCTTGGTCAGTGGCTACTCGCCGCGTGATCCAGGTCAACTTCAAGGCCGTACGGAAAACAATCGCATTGTGAACTTCCGTGCGTCTGATCCACAATTAATTGGTAAATTTGCCGACGTTGTCATTACAGATGCTTACCCCAATTCCCTACTGGGTGAATTGATCAGCTCTGAACTCGACAACGACTTCGTCATTCAATAAGTACAGGTAGCCCTTGGAAACCACAAAGACAACTCAACAAATTCGCTTAACACCAGCCAATGTCGATGCTTTGGCTGGTATGTGCGGCCAACTCGATGAAAACATCAAATTAATTGAAAAACGCCTTGAGGTAGAGATTCGCTATCGAGGCGAGTTATTCGACCTGTCTGGCGACAATGCTGAACACGTATTGGCTGCCAAAACCTTGTTGCAAAACCTTTATCGTGAAGCGTTAGTCAACCCGCAAGTATCGCCAGAAACGGTACACCTGTATTTACAGGAGTCGGCTATTGAATCACTGACTCGCAACAAACGCGGCCACAGTGATCAAGTGGTGATTAAAACCCGTAAAGCCTTCATTAAACCCAAAGGCCAGAACCAACAAAATTATGTGACGCAAATTCGCAAACACGACATCAACTTTGGTATTGGACCCGCCGGCACTGGTAAAACTTACCTTGCGGTGGCCTGTGCCGTGGAAGCCTTAGAAGCGGATCGAGTTGAACGCATCATGTTGGTTCGTCCTGCGGTGGAAGCCGGTGAAAAGCTGGGCTTCTTACCTGGCGATTTGTCACAGAAAATTGACCCATACTTACGCCCTTTGTACGATGCCTTGTACGAAATGCTGGGCTTTGAGTTGGTCGATAAGCTGATTGAGAAAAACGTCATTGAAATCGCGCCTTTGGCCTTCATGCGTGGCCGAACCCTAAACAATGCCTTCATCATTCTCGATGAAAGTCAGAACACCACGCGCGAACAAATGAAGATGTTTTTGACGCGCATTGGTTTTGGCTCAACGGCTGTTATCACAGGTGACCGAACTCAGGTGGACTTGCCTCGTGGCACGTCATCGGGTTTAGCCCAAGCCATGCATGTGTTAAAAGACGTTAAAGGCATCAGCATTACCACCTTCGGTTCATCTGATGTGGTACGTCACCCATTGGTTCAGCGCATTGTCGAAGCTTACGATAAATTCGATGAAGAAACCGAAGCCGAGAAAAAAGCGCGCAATGAAGCCCGAGCCGCAGAAAAGGCTCAAGCAGCAACGGCAGACAGTGCAAACGTAACAACAGAACCTAAGACCTAATGCCAGATTTAGAACTCGACTTACAAATTGCCACCGATAAGACAGATCAGCTTCCTAGTGAAGCTGACTTTCGCTTATGGGTTGAAAAAGCCTTACCCACCTCTGGTGATGAATACGAAGTGACCATTCGCATCGTAGACGAAGCAGAGAGCCAAGCACTGAATCACGAATACCGTGGCAAAGACAAACCCACCAATGTGCTGTCGTTTCCTTTTGAAGCCCCACCAGGTATCGAATTGCCTTTATTAGGTGATTTGGTTATCTGCCAGCAAGTGGTAACAAAAGAAGCCATTGAGCAAGACAAAGCCCTGTTCGAGCATTGGGCACACATGACCATTCACGGCATCTTGCATTTACGTGGTTATGACCATATAAATGATGATGACGCTGAAGAAATGGAAAACTTAGAAACCGAATTATTGGCTTCTTTGTCGATTTCCGACCCTTATTTGATAAAAGAGTGAGTTAATCCCCTAATGAGCGATGACCGATCGAGCTTAAACAACGATCAACATAAATCCTGGTTTGAACGTTTCCTTCAAGCCTTTAATGATGAACCACACAGCCGTGCAGACATCATTCAACTTCTGGAAACCGCTGTGCAGTCTGACGTCATAGACCGCGACGCCTTCACCATTGTCGAAGGCGCTCTCGAAGTGTCTGAAGTACAAGCCAGAGACATCATGATTCCACCGTCGCAAATGGTGATCATCAAATCTGAAGACGATCCAAAAACGTCCATTCGCAAAGTCATTGATTCTTCTCACTCACGTTTCCCTGTGGTGGGTGAAGACTCTGACGAAATTTTAGGGGTTCTACTCGCCAAAGATCTATTGCCCTTGCTGTTTAAAGACGGCGACATCACCAACGAAGACATTTTAGCGCGGTTACGCCCTGCTAACTTTATTCCAGAAAGCAAACGATTAAATGTCTTACTCAATGATTTTCGAACCAAGCGCTACCATATGGCGATGGTACTTGATGAATACGGCAGTGTGTCCGGACTCGTCACCATTGAAGACGTATTAGAACAAATTGTTGGTGAGATCGAAGACGAAACCGACAAACTCGAACATGAAGGCATTCAAGTCACCAGTGAAGCTGGGGTATATTTAGTGCCAGCACTGTGCACCATCGAAGACTTTAACGAGTTTTTCAAAGCGGAGCTTAACGAAGAAGAATTTGACACCGTTGGTGGCATTCTCGTCCAACAATTCGGCCACGTTCCTCTGCGTGATGAAACCATCAGTTTTGACCATTTCGATTTCAGAGTGGTGAAATCCGATGGTCGTCGTGTGAAGACGATCCAAGTATCAAAATCTGCTA
This sequence comes from Marinomonas sp. TW1, assembly GCF_001625355.1. GTDB lineage: Bacteria > Pseudomonadota > Gammaproteobacteria > Pseudomonadales > Marinomonadaceae > Marinomonas. The sequence continues at coordinate 47,177 of NZ_JSEE01000003.1, read as the reverse complement.
CCGAAGAGACGATAGACTAAGATGTCAACCATTCGCCCCGATTCTACCGATATAATGGCGGGGCGAATCCCGCACTTTTTCTCAAATTTATCGCTTACAGGGGCGCTGATCATCGGTTTGATCGCTGGTGCTATTGGTGTCACCAGCTTCTCCCCTTTTCATTTTTGGCCCGGCTATTTCATTAGTCTATTTTTTTACGCCATCTTGGTCATGACCAGCCCTACCGCCAAAACCGCATTATGGCGAGGCTCGTCAGTTGCCTTTGGCGTATTTGCCTCCGGTGTATCCTGGGTGTTTGTCAGCATTGCTGAATACGGCCAAGTCGGTAATGTGATTGCCGCGTTGATCACCTTTTGTTTCATTGCCGTATTGAGTGTTTTTTGGGCTTTTTCAGCTTGGTTAGGCTGGCATTTACAGGCTAAATTCAAAGCACTGCCTGCCACCTTTTGGGTGATGTTCAGCCTGTTACTAGCTGAGCTAGGGCGCAGCGTTTTATTCACTGGCTTTCCTTGGCTGTTGCCCGGTTACGCGGTTGAAAATACTTGGCTTTTTGAACTACTGCCCCTTGGTGGCATTTGGCTCACCAGTTTTGTCGTGGTGTTGACCGCCGTCACTTTGGCTGGCCTAGTGCTAAAACAGCGCAATCAAATCATGCTAATGACCATCGTGGTGTTAAGTTGGAGTGGCGCGGCTTACTTGAACTACTTTCCAAGTCAGTGGGTCACACAAACCGGCACATTGAAAACCACCTTAGTACAAGGCAATGTCAAACAAGATGAAAAGTGGTTAACCCAGACGGCGGCCCGTTCATTAAATTATTATCAACAAGCCACACTAAAGCATTTAGACAGTGATTTGATTGTCTGGCCCGAAACCGCCGTGACCTACGCCTACTCGCAAATCAAACCCTACTTTGCGGATTTCAGCCAACAATTGGCGGACAGTAAAACCACCTTAATTACCGGCATTCCAGACGTCTTACAAGGCGGCAAAGAGTATTACAATGCTATTTGGGCAACCGGTGATGGCTTTGGTCTTTACTACAAGAAACATCTGGTCCCCTTTGGTGAATACCTCCCTTTCGCTGATTACATAGGTCCTATTTTGGACATCTTTGGCATGCCTTTATCCAACTTTCAATCCGGCGATGACAACCAACCTGTGTTACAAGCGGGCGAATGGGGCATCGCGCCTTTCATTTGCTATGAAATCGTCTACCCGGAGCAGGTTCGTAAGATGGTACGCGACAGTGATCTATTGATCACCATTAGTAATGATGGTTGGTTCGGCACCTCATTTGGCCCTTGGCAGCACCTTCAAATTGCGCAATTTCGAGCCAAAGAAACCGGACGCTATGTAATACGTGGCACAAATACTGGCATTACCGCGGTGATCAATGAACAGGGAGAGATTGTTGCTCAAGCACCGCAATTTAAACAAACCACACTCACCACCACCGCCAAAGCTTTTGCAGGCAGCACGCCTTATGTTACGTGGGGCGCTTGGCCGACCTTAGCCTTAATCGGGTTAGCGGCTTTGTTTTGCTATCTCAACAGTCTCTTTCCAAAGACAGGTTCGGTTGGTCAGACACAAAAAGAGCAAAGCGCGTAAGCACTTTGCTCGGCCCGTCTAATCGTGTGAAGACATTAAACCGTAATGGCAGATCTCACAGGTTGGCAATACTTGCGCTTGTGCCAGCTGATTCAAGTGGCCGCAAGACATACAAGTATAGCTTCCAGCCTCTACTTGAGTACCCGCTACATGACATTCTTCTAAGGGGACTGGGTTATTGTTCACGTGATTGATAAGCCAAAGTAAGGCGGCATCTTCCTTTTCATCCAACTCTTCGACCAATTCATGTCCACCGTCTAACACCAGATGCCAATTGGCATCCACCCAAGCTTCCGTATACCCCATCTTGTCATGCCAATAAGCCGACATTAATGCCATGTCTTCCAATAACCAATCTTTCGCACCTTGTAAGGTTTTACGTGCTTCTTCGACTAAATTGGAATCCGAAGTGCTTTTTTGCAGATCTTTTTTCATAGATTTCATAACTCCTTCTCTATGCACCTTCTAATTAGAGCGCCATCTCTATAAAATAGCGGATATTTTCAGACTCTGTTGGCCTTTGCTCCCTAATCTTGAGCTAGGTCGTTATAATGCTGAACAATCACATATAAAGAGAATACAGGTCTACCAACCTCACGTCGATCATGGGAAATACATACATCATGCAAGAGCAATATAATCCGCAGCAAATCGAACAAGCTGTACAATCTTTTTGGGACGAAAACAAAGTCTTCAAAGCCGTCGCTGATTCCAATAAAGAGAAATTCTACTGCCTATCGATGTTCCCTTACCCAAGTGGTCGACTGCACATGGGTCACGTTCGTAATTACACCATTGGTGACGTTATTTCTCGCTACCAACGCATGCAAGGTAAGAACGTTCTGCAACCTATGGGTTGGGATGCCTTTGGTTTACCTGCAGAAAATGCCGCGATTAAACACAAAACTGCACCCGCAAAATGGACAACCGAAAACGTTGCCTACATGAAAGGCCAACTTAAAGAGCTCGGTTTTGCCTATGACTGGGATCGCGAAATCGCAACCTGTACCCCAGAATACTACAAATGGGAACAATGGTTCTTTACTCAGCTAATCGAAAAAGGCTTAGCCTACAAAAAAACCGCGGCGGTTAACTGGTGTCCTCACGATCAAACCGTCTTAGCCAATGAGCAAGTGGAAGATGGCGGCTGCTGGCGTTGTGGCACCACAGTAGAGAAAAAAGAAATCTCTCAGTGGTTCATCCGCATTACCGATTACGCTGAAGAGTTGCTGAATGATTTGGATCAGTTAGACGACTGGCCAGAAAAAGTAAAAGCCATGCAACGTAACTGGATCGGCCGTTCTGAAGGTCTAGAATTCAGCTTCGAAGTCGAAGGCAAAGCAGATCGATTGTCGGTTTACACCACACGCCCAGATACCATTATGGGCGTCACTTATGTGGCGGTTGCCACACAACACCCATTGTCTTTAGAAGCCGCTGAAAGTAACCCTGAACTGGCTAACTTCATTGCGGAAAGCAAGTTGATGTCGACCACTGAAGCCGACATGGCCACTGTGGATAAAAAAGGCATAGACACCGGATTTAAAGCCATTCACCCCATCACTGGTGAAGCCGTTCCCGTGTTTGCTGCTAACTTCGTGTTGATGGAATACGGTTCTGGTGCCGTGATGTCGGTTCCGGCTCACGATCAGCGTGATTTCGAATTCGCGAAAAAATACGATTTGCCGATCAAGCAAGTGATTCAACCTGCTGGCGATGAAACCATCAACATCGAAACAGAGGCTTACACCAATAAAGGCATCCTTTGTAACTCCGGCGAATTTGATGGCTTAGCTTTTAAAGAAGCGTTTGATGCCATTGCCGCTTGGATGACAGAGCGCAACTTAGGTGAAGTAAAAGTGAATTACCGTCTACGCGACTGGGGCGTCAGCCGTCAACGTTATTGGGGAACACCGATCCCAACCATTAACTTAAAAGACGGTTCTGTTGTGCCTGTTCCAGCGGACCAATTGCCCGTTGAACTGCCAACTGACGTGGTCATGGACGGTGTGAACTCGCCAATCAAAAACAACCCTGATTTCTCTGCCATTATGTTTAATGGTGAAGAAGCCGAACGCGAAACCGATACCTTTGATACCTTCATGGAATCGTCTTGGTACTTCGCTCGTTACTGCTGCCCAGATGCCACTGACGCCATGTTAACGGAAGAAGCCAATTATTGGTTACCGGTTGACCAGTATGTGGGCGGTGTAGAGCACGCGATACTTCACCTACTTTACTCTCGCTTCTTCCATAAGTTGCTACGTGATGCAGGTCTTGTGAACTCTGACGAACCATTTAAACGTCTGTTGACACAAGGTATGGTGAATAAAGACGGTACCAAGATGTCTAAGTCCAAAGGCAACACGGTTGACCCGCAAGAAATGATCGAAAAATACGGCGCTGACACAGTGCGTTTGTTCATCATGTTCAGTGCGCCACCAGAGCAGTCCCTAGAGTGGAATGATGCGGGTGTGGACGGTGCATCACGCTTCTTACGCCGTTTGTGGGCCTTGTCACTTCGTCATGTTAACGCGGGTAAAGTTGGTGAATTGAACATCGACGCTCTTAACGGTGCGCAAAAAGCCTTGCGTCGTAAGACTCATGAAACCATTCAAAAAGTCACCGACGACATCGAACGTCGTCAAACGTTCAACACCGCCATTGCCGCTGTGATGGAATTGTGTAATGACATCAGCAAGTTCGAGGATACCTCTGAACTTGGCCTAGCGGTTGAGCGTGAAGCCTTAGAAACCACGGTGTTATTGTTGTCTCCTATTGTGCCGCACATCGCCCACCAACTTTGGATGGACCTAGGCAACACGGACAACATCGTTGATACCCCTTGGCCTTCTCTAGACGAAGCCGCTTTGGTAAAAGACGAGTTAACGATCGTGGTTCAAGTGCTAGGGAAAAAACGCGCAGAATTAACCGTTTCAGCCAGTGCCGATAACAAAACCATTGAGGCAGAAGCCTTAGCGCACCCTAATGTCGTCAAATTCCTTGAAGGTAAAACGGTACGCAAAGTCATCGTGGTACCCGGTCGTTTGGTCAACATTGTAGCAAACTAAGCAATGCAACGGGGATGGCCTGTGGCCATCCCTATTTTCTTCACTCGCACAGAGATCATGGATATGACAGTCGCTTTCAAACACACTACTCGTCTCTTCTTACTTGCCTTCTTTGCTATGAGTTTAGTGGCCTGTGGTTTCCATCTGGTAGGCTCCGTGCAAATTCCCGATAGACTCAAAGTACTGACCTTATCTTCCCAAAGTGGCTCAGAAGATTTTGATCGTGCGTTGCGTCTGATTCTTTCTCAGCAAGGTGTCATTATCCTAGATGCCTCTCAAGCCAGTGCTGATACATTAGAATTAAAAATCAACAAACTCAGTATTTCCGATACGGAATTGGCGCGCAATAGTTCCAACGATGTGTCTCAAATCCAACGTCGACTTGCTGGTGACTATTTCATTCGCCAAGCAGATGGCAAGTCTTTATATGGTCCTCGTAACATCAGTACCAATAAGACCCTAGTGAACCAAGATGCGGAAGAAAGCGCCAAATTGTCTTACAACCAAGCACAGATGAAAGACATGTATACTGACTTGGCAAAACAACTTATGTACGACCTAGGATACGCTCCGCTGTAACCAGCGAGACAGCATACAAACGCTATGAAAGTTCGTGCCGATCAGCTTGCCGCTCAAGTACACAAAAACCTTGCCCCAATTTATATTATTTCAGGGGATGAGGTGTTGTTGTGCCAAGAAGCCGCTGACAGCATTCGCAAAGCCGCGCAACATCATCAAATTGAAGAACGCCTAAGGTTTGTCGCCGACGCGCAGTTTGATTGGCAAGATGTTATTTTGGAAAGCCAAAGCCTATCCCTGTTTTCTAGTCGTCGTTTATTCGATATCCAAATCGACAAAATGGCAGAAAAACACAGCAAAGCCTTAGCCCAATTGAGCCAATCTTTAAGCCAAGACAATGTGATTTTGCTGACCTTACCCAAAGTGGACGCGCGTACTCAAAAAGCCAAGTGGTTTACACAACTTGAATCACAAGGTGTATTTGTACAGATCTGGCCGATTGACGGTAATCGTCTACCGGCGTGGGTTCAACAAAGAGCACAAGCCATTGATTTATCCTTATCCCGTGATGCCGCCGCCATTCTCTGTGAACGCGGTGAAGGTAACCTTTTGGCCCTATCACAGGAAATTGAAAAACTTGCCTTGATGCATGGCGCAGGCGCGAAAATCGATGCGGAAAAAGTCATTGATTCCGTTACGGACAGCAGTCGCTACTCGATTTATGATTTAAGTGATCGCTTGCTAATGGGAAAAACCAAAGAAGCCTTACATTGCCTGAATCAACTCTTAGCCGAAGGCATTGAAAGCAACATCATTCTTTGGCTGATTAACCGCGAGACCAATACCTTAGTCAGCTTATTACAAGCCATGGCATCCAGCAGTTTACGTCAAGCCTGTCAAAGTCAAAGAATATGGGACAAACGTATTCCATTTTATGAAAGCGCCATGTCTCGACACAACCAAGTCACCTTGCCTTACATGCAAAACTACCTAGCTTTGATGGATAAAAGTGTCAAAGGATTGGATGGCCCCGACCTTGAAATCGGCCTTAGAAACCTAGTCATGATGTTTTGCGGTTACAAACCCACCATGACGGAATTGGACTTACCGCCTCAGTTTTAACCCACGCAAACTGAAGTGCGGCCTATCAATAATGGTATAAAGACACACTGTAATGGAACAACCACTGCTTCCTTTATTTTGTTACCCTGATATGATGCCCTGCATTAACTTTTGGATAAGATACGAATCAATGAATTCCACCGATTTTTCAATAGAGCCCATCGCGGAACACAGCATCGAACAACTGGATGTCTGGACAACGCCCTTGTTTGTTACGCAAATGCCAGACCATGAATTTCTGAAAGACGACTTGATGGCACTGATTTATCAGCAAAAAGCACAGCAACAGACCGCCATCGACAGCTTAGTGGCGCCTTCTGCGAAACACGCATTGCACGAAAGCCAATTGGACTTCCTTGATCAGCAAGATGCCACCTTGATGGAAACCAAACGCCAACTTGAAGAGTTAATATTAGAAGTGGCAAGTGGCTTAAACCAAGCCTATTGGCCTGAGGATGCAGAAGCGAATGCTCATATCATTGAATCTTGGTATCACGTAACGGGCAACGGCGGCTACCATGATGCTCACTCACATCCAAACTGCTCTTGGTGTGGTATCTATTACGTCGACCCAGGTGAGGCGGCTCAGTCGAACGTGGGCGGTGTCAATCGTTTCTACGATCCTCGCGTCAATGCCGAACATTATGCTGATCCAGGCACCGCGTATCTAGGTCAACATGGAGTGTGGGATTTCACGCCAGTAGAAGGCCAGATTGTCTTATTCCCGTCTTACTTAAAACATTCTGCCCTGCCTTACTTTGGTGAAAAAGATCGAGTCGTTATCGCGTTCAACAGTATTATTGAACTCTATTAATATTCCTTACTCATCCATCAAACACCCGTCAAGTTCGATCCACTTGACGGGGAGATTCATAAAGATTTTTGTTAAGTTTTTATGCAACGATTCACAAGCAACGGGGTTTTGTAGTAATTTAACAAAATACCATTCACCATCTTGGGGAGCGTTATGCATTATCCGTTTGATCAACTTAGTGGCACGGAACGTTACCACCTGATCACCCAAACTGTGATACCCAGACCCATTGCTTGGATCATGACCAAGAATGAAGACAGTTCTTTTAACCTCGCCCCGTTTTCGTATTTTACTTCTCTTTCATCTGATCCAGCGTTGTTGGTGGTCTCAATTGGCAACAAAAACCCAGAAACATTAAAAGACACCAAGCGTAATTTACTCCGTGAAAAGGAATGTGTTTTGCATATTCCCAGTGGCGAACTAGTAAACCAAGTCAACGACAGTGCGGCTAACCTTTCTTACGGCGAATCTGAAGTGTCGAAGACAGGCTTAGAGCTGATCGAGTTTACACCGACTTTGCCTCGTATAAAGGCCGCGAAAGTCGCCTTTCATTGTCGCCTGTTCGATGTGCACCGCTTGGCGGGAAGCAATTTTGAAGCCGTGTATCTAGAAATTTTAAACCTATACGTTGAAGACGAAGTGATTCAGCAAAAAGGCGACCGTACTTATGTAAATAGTCAATCGCTCAACCCACTCACAAGACTGGGTGGCAATGATTATGCCTTGTTAGGCGAGACCATGACGATTAAACGTCCTGATTAGGGCAATACTGATTAGAGGTAATAATAATGGACGTGACAAAACAATTAAGCGCTTTCCCATTCATGGCCGATTTAAATCCAGAATTGCATTCATCTCTTGTGGATCTGGCCAGTATCAAAAACTTAAAGACCGGTGATGTCTTAGCCAAACAGTTCGAAATTGGACAAAATATTTATTTTCTATTATCCGGTGAAGTGGCTATTTCTGTGCCCTTACAAGACTCAGGAAAATCCTATAACGTCGGCACCATCAGCCAACACCTATCACCTATTGGCTGGTCGGCCTTTCGCCATCCATCTCGATACGCAACCACTTTTACAGCCACCAAGTCCTCTAAACTCTTGGTGTGGCCTTTAGTCAAATTACAAAAGCTATTGGACAGCAACCTGCCTTTTGCCAATGCTTTTTTGCAATTTGTCTATCAAGAATCGTTACCGGTATTGACCAATATTCAAAATCAGACTCGCCCCTTCTTTTCCAATGAGTCCCTTGCGTTTGAAGAAACCCGTCCGTTAGTTCAGGCCGAAACACAAACCCACGCCTTAAAAGACGCCATTAGCCTGCTGAACTACGCACCATTTTGTGACACTTTCACTCAAGCCGACATTCATGCCTTGGCCAAGAAATCCACTATTTTGCTCGCTCATCAAGGAGACATCCTATGTCAGCAAGATCAACCATCGGATGGCCTCTACTTTTTGATCAAGGGGAAGGTGGTCGTCAGTTATCAAACCGATTCTGGTGACATCATTACCACTCGCTCTATTTCAAGAGCGGGCACCGTATTAGCTTGGTCAACGCCGAATGCGCAATTGAAAAATCGTACTTCCATTATTTCCTCAAGAGACAGCAGTGTTTTATACATCAAACAAGATGATTTAATGACCCTGTTCAAAGAGAACGAAAAGTTCTCAGTGAAATACATGTATCGTCTGATCTGGCTCGTTGGCGCTCATTTGCTCGCGGCTCGAATGCGCTATTTGTCACAAATTGCCAATGATGAAGTGCTCGCGGTCAGTAATGTTATTGAACAAAATGCCGCACTCTTACCGGTCAGTTCACCACTTTACAAAGTCAGCGAATTACTAAAAAGCGCCATTACTACGGACGAAGCATTTGGCATCATGTACAAGTGCCTGCATTTTGGCAGTGTCTTAGAAAGAACCATTTCCGGTATGTGTTTGGACATTCTAAAAGACTTACAGCGAGAAAATGCCTTCTATCGCCAGTTGCAAACGGCCTATGACGGCATCAATAGCTTACCCATGGACACTCCAGCCCTAGACGCCAGACGTTTTGGCACTGAGTATTTTAAGCAAGCTTTCCAGCAAGTCCCTTACGTAATTAAAGGGCTGGAAAACCTGCCGAAAAAAGCCGGTTCTATTTTCATCTACAACCATTTACTTGGCTCCCCAACCAACCGACTACCAAATGGCTTTCGTTTTTCCATGGACGCTCAGTTCATTGGTTCTATGGTCATTGACAATGAGTATGGTATTTCAGGTCAACGCGTGGTTCGCCGCAGTAAAGACAGCGAATTTTGGCGAGATGACTTCTATGAAAAATTCGGCAATATCTTTATCAGCAGCTGGGAAGGTTTACGTCGCGAGACACCAGAATACGATGACTTTATTCAAGCGTCTCAAAGCACACTAAAACAAAATTTCCCATTGATGATTTCACCAGAAGGACAAAGCTTTAATACCCAACATTCACCTGGAGCCTTGTTGCCTCATGCCTTTGAAATTGCGGGTTCCATGGGAGAAGATGAACCTTGGATCGTCCCTATTGCCGTGGCAAACTTTGATAAACGTGCCGACCACAATATTTATACCGTGGTCATCAAACCGGCGTTCAAACTGTCGAGCCGAGTAGACTATACTGACAAAGCAGCATTGAATGCGTTCTTGGTTGAGTATCAGCAAGAATACAAAGGCTATGTCAACGAAGCGATTGAATTATCACAGGAAATCAGACAGTACCCCATTTTCAGTGCCAAAAGTGGCTACCGCTCCAATGTGATGAGCCTGAATCAAATTGATGTGGAATTTGAGTCAGACGTTCGTCAGCTGGAATTCCATCTTTCTCATCAAGAGTATACAGAGCAGCCTGTGGCTTTCTATGGCTCCTCCACTATGCGTTTATGGCATGAATTTGAAGAACAATTTCGTGACAAAGACGGCATTAATCTCGGTTTTGGCGGAGCAACCTTAGAAGCCTGTGTCTATTACTTTGAACGTATTGTGTTGCCTCACAAGCCTCGTTCATTGGTCATTTATGCTGGCGACAACGACATCGGCAACCACTGTGATAGCAATCGAGTGATTGAACTCTACATCGAGCTGTTACAAAAAGTCGATCGTTATCTGGCGGGCATTCCAGTAACACTGATTAGTATAAAATGCAGTCCGACTCGTGAAAAAATGCGCGATGTGGTTGAACAAACCAACCGACAAATTGAGCGTTTAGCGAAAACCCGTCCAAATACTCAATACGTTGATTTGTTTTCTACTTTGTTGGATAAGAAAAATCAGATAAGAGAAAACTTGTTCGAAGGGGATCGTCTGCATCTGGCACCAAAAGCTTATGAGCTATGGAGCAAAAAACTACTAGAGAATGCGGACTTTATTTTCCAGAGTAAATAACCTTTTCTACTTAGTAAAACGCTCAGTCATCACAGGATGAACTGAGCGTTTATTCTGCCTTAACGGCACTGGCATCATCTAACAATCGCTTAGAAAATCCCCGATACCACTTTCACACCCAACAAAATCAATAGACTGCCCATGCCACGGTCAACCCAGATAATATGACGCTTTAACCATGCCAGCACGGGACCGCCAGCCAATAACAACGCCACAATCACATACCAAATACTGTCAATAAACACCACAGTAGACCAAAGCTGGAATTTGATCATGCCGGTCATTTCATGAGGAATCACTTGGCTAAATAACGCGAGGAAAAACAGGGCAGCTTTCGGATTCATTAAGGCAATCAATAAGCCATCCCGGGCGGCGCCAAAATAAGACGAAGCAGCAGGCTCAATAGTGTCATCACTCGACATACCAGCGTAACGCCAAGCCTTGATTCCCAACCAAGCAAGATACAATCCCCCTAAAACCGTTAAGACAGAGAAAACCTCTTGATAGCGCTGCATCAACACCGCCAAACCTTGTAAGGTTAAAAAGGCCCAAAAGCCAATGCCTAAGCCATGAGTAATCGCGGCCAATGCGCCGTGCCAAGCAGATTGAGAAACCGAAATGCGGAGAATAACAGCCAAACTCGGGCCTGGCGATAAGGCGCCCATGACACAAATCACCACCAAAGATAACCAACTGGCTAAATCCATTTCTTCACCTTTTACATCGATTGTTATTTTAAAACCGTATTCTAACCAAGCCATGGTGAAAAAACGACGTTCATTTTGAATTCAAAAACTAAAAAATCGTGTTGACCTTTTTCTCAAAAAACGTCAGGATAAAATGACTTTTTACAAAGCGATCTATTTTATCTTATGAACCTAACTGTCTTGAATAAACGCAACGGCGATAAACGTAAAGCATACAAGCTTTGCGATGCTGACGTGCGTATTTAAGATTTCATTATTACCCGGCAGCATTCCCGCTGACGGTATCTCCCTTCGCTCAAGCAGCAAATACTCTCAGCAAGAATGCCAACCGGCACAAACGAGGCAAAAACATGTTTCACGGTGCAATTACGGCTTTAATTACCCCATTTCGTGATGGTCGATTAGACGAAGAAGCGTTACGAAAAATTGTTCGTTGGCAGATAGACCAAGGTATCAATGGCTTAGTGCCAGTGGGTACCACAGGTGAGTCCCCTACGTTAAGCGAGCATGAACACAAGCGTGTTATTGAAATCACCGTACAAGAAGCCAATAAAGCGGTTCCAGTCTTAGCTGGCGCAGGTTCTAACAACCCAGTGGAAGCCGTCACTTACTCTGACTATGCGTATCAAGCTGGTGCGGATGCAACACTTCATGTGGCAGGTTACTACAACCGTCCGAATCAAGCCGGGCTATACGAGCATTTCAAATACGTTCATGACAACAGCCAATTGCCCATTATCCTCTACAACATTCCACCACGTTCGATCGTCGGGCTGGATGTAGACACCATGGCTAAATTGGCAGAACTGCCTAGAATCATCGGCGTGAAAGATGCCACTGGCGATTTAACTCGTCCAATTCGTGAACGTGCTCTGATCAACAAAACCTTCAATTACCTAAGCGGCGATGATGTCACCAGCGTGGCGTACAATATTGGCGGTGGTAATGGCTGCATTTCGGTCACCTCAAACATTGCTCCGAAATTGGTAGCAGAACTGCACGCTTTATGTCGCCAAGGTCAATTTGTCGAAGCGGCGCAATTACAAGACAAACTGTTCGCATTACACAGTGCATTATTCATTGAACCAAACCCAGCGGGCCCAAAATACGCGATGTCTTTGCTTGGTTTGTGTACGGAAGAGTGCCGTCTACCTATTGTTGCGTTACAAGACAGCACTAAAGCCACGATAAAAGCAGCCATGGAAGCGATTAACTTAATTTAAGCTCGCCAAGTACGCTCAATGAACTAAGCGACCAGAAACGCAAAAGCCTGCAAATTTGCAGGCTTTCTCATATCTCAGAGTCGTTAACCGTTCCGACGAACGGCAGGTCGATTACTCTTGAACGTCCATGTATTTGTTGGCCCAAACGCGGTTTTCGTCCAATGTTGAGTAACGAGTGGAAAGTTCAGAAGCATTCAATTTACCTTCCGCAATACCACGTTGCTCACGAAGACAGTCATAAGTGGCCTTGATCGCAGCGAAATAGGCAGCGTGTCCATTTACCACAATGCGTACCCCATTGGCCGCAAGACGATCTCTGTCTGCCAATTCAGGGTTTCCGTAAGCCACCAGCATGACAGGAATATCAATATGCTGAGTAATCTCTTCTAGGTGAGCAAAGTCACGAATACCCACCATACAGATGCCGTCCACACCCACTGCTTGATACGCTTTCACGCGCTCAATGGTTTGTTCTGTGGTTAACTGACCGGCATTGGTACGTGCAATGATGCTCATAGCAGGGTCTATTCGAGCATCTAATGCCGCTTTCAATTTGCCCACGGCTTCTTCGACTGGAATCAAATCCGTTGATTTATGGCCGTATTTCGCAGGCAATAAGGTATCTTCAATGGTCAACGCCGCCACACCAGCACGCTCTAACTCAACAATCGTACGAATCACGTTTAATGCATTACCATAACCATGGTCAGCATCCGCAATAATAGGCAGACGTGCCACACGACCAATACGTGTTGCTTGCTCAGTAAACTCACTCAACGTAATCAAAGCAAAATCCGGTGCGGCTAATACTTGTAGCGAGGCAACCGAACCACCTAAGATGCCCACTTCAAAACCTAAGTCTTCCGCGATGCGCGCGGACATAGGGTCAAAAGTGGAAGCTGTGTAATAACATTTGCCACTTTGTAGTAGCTTACGAAAATCATTACGCAAATCATGCTGCGAAGGTGTTGCCATTGAGAGTTACTCCTAAAAACGGTCACAAAGTGATATTGCGCTGCATTATACAGAGCTTATGATTTCGCTTCACCTATAACCAACCATTTGGTTAAGTTTTGAAAGTAAATTACTACATTTTTGCCTTAATCCGCACTTAATTAGATTAAGATCAGTTTTACGCCGTGATTTTCGTGACACGACTGATCCCAAGGGCTAACATAACCAGCCTAGCATTCCTCTATGCGTCTATTCTTGTCTTCAAAACTATTGATAAAAATAAGGTTCTCAAATGAACGCTTGGTATCTCATTTGTTTTCTTTCGGCTTTAGCGGTTTTTATCGCTTTTACGAACCAATATGTCTTAAAAATGCAAACCACCATTGCCATCACCACAGGCTCAGTGGTTATTTCACTACTTTTGATCCTAGCGGTAAAAATGCTTGGCGACCAAACCGCCTTGTTCATTACCCAAGTGGTGGCGGGAATAGATTTTAATCAGCTGCTTCTCAAAGGCATGTTAGGTTTCCTTCTTTTTGCGGGGGCATTGGAAATTGACCTAACGGCGCTGCGCAAACAACGCTGGGAAATTACCATTCTGGTCCTCTTTTCCACCTTGGTTTCCACCTTGATTGTGGGTTACTTAAGCTTCTATATTTTTGGCCTATTAGGCTTCCCCGTTCCGCTGATTTATTGCTTGTTGTTCGGCGCACTCATCAGCCCAACGGACCCGATTGCAGTACTCGCCATCATCAAGCAAATGAGTGCGCCACAAGGTATTTCCATTCAGGTCGAAGGGGAATCACTGTTTAATGATGGGGTGGGTTTGGTCATCTTCACCACCATTTTTTCGATTGCCTTTTATGGAACGGAAGCGCATTTTGCAGATGTGGCAGAGCTCTTTCTAGTGGATGCCATTGGCGGCATTGTATTTGGCTTGGCCATTGCGGTCGTTGGCCATTTTGTCATCATTAATTGCAAAGACATTAATATTCGCTTGCTGGTCACCTTAACCATTCCATCCGCTGGCTTTGCCTTAGCAAACATTTGGGAAATATCCGGTGCGTTGGCAATGGTCACCAGCGGTATTTTGTTGGGTAACATTACTCGTCAAAAAGCCATAAAACGTCGAGGCCCAGACGGCACTCGCTATGTGAAAGATTTTTGGCACGCGACAGACAGCTTTTTAAACGCCTTACTGTTCCTTATTATCGGCATGCTCATTGTCACCATGCCGTTCTCGTGGGAAGTGATTGGGCTTGGTTTAGTCATGATCCCTGTGGTGTTATTCGCGCGTTTTATCAGTGTGGGCAGCCCTTATTTAGTCTTCAAGCGCTTCCGTCATTACGATAAGCACTCAGTTAAAATTCTAACTTGGGGCGGACTTCGAGGTGGCCTTGCCTTAGCCATGGCGGCGGCGATCCCTTCCGAAGAGATTATGATTGAAGGGTTTGATCTACATGACTTAATCGTCATCATCACCTACGTGGTGGTCATTTTCTCCATCATAGTACAAGGTCTAACCATTTCACCTTTGATTCAAAGAAGCATTGAAGCGGCACAACATAAAACCGACAACTAACTAATGCTCCAAGAAACAAGCTCAAATAAAAAAGACCGCAAGGTCTTTTTTATTACCCTAAATAAGCAATAAGTCACTGATTCGACTGGTTAAGTGTATTAGATTGACGCTATATTAGGATTCTATTCAAACGACAACCATTTATGACTAAGAAGGATCTTACGCTGTGTCGGGTAACCATAAGATGATTCTTGATCAAACCGAAATAAGTAAACGCAATAACGTTAAAATTCTGGGGGAAGGCCAAAAGACCATGATAATGGCTCACGGCTTTGGCTGTAATCAAACCATGTGGCGCTTTCTTCTCCCTCAATTAACGCCACACTACAAAATTGTGTTATTTGATTATGTTGGTTGTGGTTCATCTGACTGTCGAGCGTACCAAGCAGATCGTTACCACTGCTTAGATGGTTATGCTCAGGACATCATTGAAATTTGCGATGCGTTTGACCTTCAAGACTGCATCTTTGTTGGCCACTCCATCAGTGCGACCATTGGTTGGATTCTTAATCAACAACGGCCCGATCTGATTTCTCATCACATCATGGTGTGTCCATCCCCCTGCTTTATCAATATAGATGACAGCTATTCAGGCGGTTTTGATATGCAAGACCTAGAAGGCTTGATTGGCCTAATGAGTCAAGATTATCTCGGTTGGGGACAATATCTCGCCCCGGTCGTTATGGGCAGTGAGTTACCGGATGAAGCCTCTCAAGCAGATGATCAAGAATCGATGGTTTGGGAGCTTCTAAACAGTTTCTGTGCAACGGATGTGACCTTCTCTTTACCCTTCGCCAAAGCCTGTTTTTACTCTGACAACCGCCACCTGTTAAAACACATCAATCGCCCCAGCTTAATTTTACAGTGTTCAGACGATTTATTGGTGAACTTAAACGTCGCAAACTTCATGGCAAACGAAATCCCCAATAACCAATTAGACATCATAGAAAGTAAGGGACACTGCCTACACATGACCAACCCTGCGAATGTCATGGAAAGCATGAAACGCTTTCTAGCAGCTCAGTCCCCTTCGCTCTAACATGGTTCTTGTGTACGGATTCATCTTATTGGCGGATTGACCTTGTTTGAAAACGGCATGGTTTGAAAACGGCATGGTTTGAAAACGGCATGGTTTGAAACGGTATGGTTGACGACGCTTTCGACGCCATCATCACTCTCGATAAACAGCAAACAAGGTGCCGTCTTTATAATGACCGAGTAACTCTCGAATACTCATTTGAATGACTTGGTTATTGTAGTAAGACGCGTCTGCGGCCGTCCCCTGTTTCAAATCTTTGCGCACGCCTCGCTTGCCATCGTAAGCATGAGAGCTACTTTTGAGAAGCACCTGATTGTTTTCTACGGTAACAACCATCATGGTGCCGTACTTGTATATCGGATCTTCATTCTGGAAAATTTTCGAAAAGTCGACTGAGTAAATGTCATTCGCTCGCGGTGTTTCAAGATACGCTAATGTCTTGCTTGCTTGTTCTTGCTGAACATAATCGTTCGCTAAAAACACACAAGGCACGATAACCGCCCAGACTTCAATTGGAAGAAACAGAAAGGTATGAGCTGAGGGGCGTGTTTTCTTACCGGTTTCCGAATGGACTCGCCATATTCGATCGCGCACATTAAGCCACAAACCAATGGCAGCGACGAGCAAAGCAACCGCCGCCACAGAAAAGAGTTTTACCCAGCGATTTTGTTGGTAAAAATCCTCCCCCATCACGCCATCCACCAGCATTTGAACATCCACAAAGGCGGCAATAAAAATGACCGGAGCAAGCCAACCAAGTCCTTTCCAGATCGGTAACATTTTATCTTCCTTCAAAACGCCTTTGGCTCTTTATTAAATTTTAATTTCAAAACAATTACAAGGAACCTTTTCTTATCACGATTTCATCACAGATTAACTATTGATAAGTTAGAAAATCGGTCTAAAATCGCCACATACACAACTTCAGACTAGGATTATTTATGACCGACATTACCATTCTAGATGGTGGCATGGGCCGTGAACTTGCGCGTCTTGGCGCCCCCTTTAAACAGCCAGAATGGTCTGCCCTCGCATTAATGGAAGCCCCCGAAACCGTCAAGACGGTACACCAATCTTTTATTAATAGCGGTTCTCAGGTTATCACCACGAACAGTTATTCTCTTGTGCCTTTTCACATAGGTGAAGACGTGTTTCAGCAACGTGTCCGTGAACTGACTCACTTGTCTGGCAAACTTGCCCGTGACGCTGCCGATGAAGCAGACCATGAAGTACAAGTAGCCGCTTCTGTGGCACCTTTATTTGGCTCTTACCGTGCCGACCTGTACCAAGCCGATCGCGTCACTGACATCGCCACACCGATTATCGAAGAGCTGGCCCCATTCGCCGACCTATGGCTACTAGAAACCCAATGTGTCATTGACGAATCCAACCGTGTCATCACTTTAATCGAACAAATCGACACGGCTCAAAAGCCAATTTGGGTATCTTTTACACTAGAAGATTCTGAACAAACCGCAGAACCCTTACTGCGTTCTGGCGAAACCGTCGTCGACGCCGTGAAAGCCATGCAAAAACGGGGAATTGATGCCATTTTGTTTAATTGCAGCCAACCGGAAATCATTGGTGAAGCCATTGAATTAACGCAAAGGCTATTGAGTGAAATGGGCGAAAATAACATCAAGATCGGCGCTTATGCCAACGCCTTCCCCCCCACACCCAAAGATGCTACGGCGAATGATGGCTTAGATGAGTTGCGTGAAGACCTTACACCACCAGCCTACCTAACTTGGGTTCAACAGTGGCAAAGCAAAGGCGCCAGTTTGATCGGCGGTTGTTGCGGTATTGGGCCTGAACACATTCTTGCCATTAAAGAATACACTCAAAATCACACATCTTAATTTCAGTAAAGTAGGCTAAATCACGTGCTTTTAGCCTACTCTTTTATGCTGTTATGGCGTATTTAACTCTTCGGCAATCTGTTTTGCCATGGGGTCCACTACCTGATTAATCCAGTTACTGGCCAGCGTTTGAGTTAAGGTGGCATAGCCGTCAGAACGAAGATAATCGGTCACATCAAACACCTGAGTATTCAGTATTTCTCCTTCCGCAGAAATCAATTGCCAGCGCCCCGTAATGTTCACTCCGCCCTGCAGATCCGCATAGAAACGATCCACCTCGATGTTTAGTTGGGCAATGGCATAACTTGGTAAACGCTGTCTGGAGTACCAGGAAATGTTATTCAGAGTCTTCTCCAGACGCTGTTGAGTTAATCGGGTTAATTGTGGTGCTAAAGCTTCCGCCCACAAATGACTTTGCGAACGATGCACCCCACCCGTCTTTGATACCAATACGATCTCGTTACCAGACAAATAATTTGCGACCTCGACCGGCATCATTTGGATCTGCATTGGTGCCGTTGCTATGACGTTTACTTCGTCGCTTGAACTGTCGACTAAAAGGTATTCATAGCTGGGGGGTGTCGAACTCGCACACCCCACCAATACTGCCGTAATCAAACCCAAGACCATCATTCTTACTAACATAAACAGCTTTAACCTTTTCATTATTTCGCCGCTCTGGGCTGTATTTCTACTTTGGGTTTACTATCAAAAATCAGTCGATTCGGATTTTCTCTCAATTGCCTTAATAAAGGTTGCAACTCATTTAAGGCCCTGTCTAATGACACCAAATTCTGACGTAATGGCTGTCCGATCAAACCATCGGCTTGATAGGTTTCCAACGTTTGATTCAAGGTTCGAATGGCAGCGGATAAATCACCAGGGATTTGTTGCGTCTCCGACTGATCCATCAATTTTCTGACACTGTCACTGACTTGTTGTAAACGTTGTAACGTCGTATCCACTTCCGACATAGTATGCCCCAATTGCTTAAAGGTTTTCTGCAAGGGGACTTGCGCTAGGTTGTCGAGCATCAAGCTGATTTTAGACTCGATGTTAGCAAGTGAATTGGGGGCCGTAGGGAACACATCATAGCCCTCAAATTCCCGCCAGCGGATCGGCGAAGGGGTGTCCATAAAGTCCAAACTAATGACCTTGGCGGCATTCAAATAATTCCCAATCACCAGAGACGCCCGTAACCCTTTGTCCATACGATCGTCTAACATAGCGTCCCATTGGGACAATGACATCACATCGGGCATATCAGGGGTATTTAAGCGCTGCGGCTCAATGCGAGCCAACACTGGTATGACAGGTGTATCCAACTTAGATAAGGACGTCATGGAAATACCACTAAAAGGCACTTCCATAACAGTACCAATGCGAACCCCTCGAAACTCAACGGCAGCGCCAGGATATAAGCCACTCAGATTCGCATCAAACAAAAACACATATTCTATGAACTCATCGTAAACTTGATTATCAGCACTTTCTTTCGAGTCAAACAATTGAAATTCAGACTGATCGGCTACGGCATCACCTGCGGGCCTGCCATCTGGCAAAGCAAAAGAAATCCCTCCCGAGAGGAAGGTTTCCAAGGAATCTAAACTAAACTCGAAGCCACTGGCGGAACTCTTAAACGACACACCTGGGGTTACCCAAAATTGCACCGCTGAGTTCACCAAAGCGTCATAAGGCGAGCGAATGACCAATTGATAAGTGATGGCTTTTCGCTTGGCATCAAAGTCCACCTTCTCGATGTAGCCGACTTCATAACCACGAAAATGCACTGGTGCACCAACATCGAGAGAGGCCCCTTTTAGACTCACCAAGTTCACTCGAATGCCCTCATTTTCCGTGGCCAAAGGCGGCTGATCTAAAATCGTAAAACGAGTTTGAATTTGTCCTTTTTCCCCCGGTGTCATGTCTATATAAGCTCCGGACAACAAGGTACCTAAACCACTCACCCCTTCTTTACCTATGCGTGGTTTTACTACCCAAAACTGCGCATCTTGCTTAAGCAT
The DNA here is from genome assembly GCF_001625355.1 of Marinomonas sp. TW1. Taxonomy (GTDB): domain Bacteria; phylum Pseudomonadota; class Gammaproteobacteria; order Pseudomonadales; family Marinomonadaceae; genus Marinomonas. Next base: position 27,245 of record NZ_JSEE01000003.1, on the reverse strand, counting down.
TTGATCCGTATCTTGGTTCATTCGAACCTGAATCACGGCATTTTCATAGTCATCACTTAAACGGATATCAATCACCCTACCCACATCCACGTTACGGGATTTGAGCTTGGTTTTACCGACTTCTAAACCGTCTGCGTTGGCAGCCACCAAGGTAATCAAAGGCCCCTGACTAGACCAATTTTGATACAACATCCAAGCGGCCACCATCAAAGCAATCAGTGGCACCAGCCAAATTGAATTAAAACGTACCTTGCGCATATTCTCGACTGGATTCAGATCATCGCTCACGCTTTGCTCCCTTGTTATATACATCATTTTCATACCGGTCTCTGTCCCAAAGTAATCTTGGGTCAAACGACATGGCGGCTAACATGGTTAGTATGATCACAGAAGTAAAAGACAATACCGCTGGGCCTGGGTAAATGGCCATTAGATTCCCCATTTGTACCATGCTGGTTAACACCGCTACCACAAACACATCGATCATGGACCAGCGACCAACCAATTCTGTCAATCTATACAGTTTCATTTTCTGTTTGGTCAGATGGCGACTAGGAAAATAGCATTGCCAAATTAACCAAAATAACGCCGCTATTTTCGCCAATGGAATGACCACACTGGCCACAAAAATCACCAATGCAACAGGATAGGATTCCAGTGACCAAAGCAGAAATACGCCCCCCATAATGGTGGAAGGTTCCGTGTTACCGAGAAACGTAGTTTGCATGATCGGAAACACGTTAGCGGGAATATACATAACCAAGGCTGCAATCAACAACGCCAACGTAGTGGATAAGCTACGTGGTCGCCGAGTATAAATTGAATGTCCACAGCGTTGACAATGCTGATGATCATCGGACAAGACAGCCCCACAAAAGTGACAACCAATCAGCCCTTGTGACTGCGCATTGCCCATATCAACAGTAGGATTCATCGCGGCGCCAGCCACTTGATGCCACAACCAACGTTTATCGACTAAGGAAACAGTTTTTAATAACAACAACACGTAACCACAAAAAGCCCAAAACGACAGCCCTAACTCAATGTCCGCCAAGCTGTTAACCTTTACCAAGGCCACAAGAATACCAACTAAAAACACATCCACCATCAACCAAGGCTGCACCACCAATAACCATCTTACACAGTAACGCTGCGCTTTATTGAACACATTGGAATGACGGAAGCTTAATACCAAAAACAAGATAGAGCTCAAATACACCAAGGGAAAAACAAACAGCGCCAAACTGATCACGGCCCCCAAAATCAAATAACCTTGTCCTAATAAAACCGTCAGGGTATCAATCAGCGTCACACTTCTTTCAACCCCATTTGTCGCAAAACTCAAAAAGGGGAAACTGATGGCTAACAGCAACATCAATACGCAGGACAAGCCAAAAGACAAAATACGCCGAGGGGCATAAGAATGAACACTGACCAGAATATGATCACAATGAGTACAGCGTAGACGCTCACCACTTTGCAAATCAGGCATGGGATTCACCTGATCACACTGCTCACAAACCGTGACCTGCTCAGAAAACATTTTTTGACTCATACAAGGCAAACATAAAGATGGCTAACAGCTCTTAGTATTCAAAAGAAAAAAGTGCTCAAAGGATAAAAAAGGGGTATCAAACACGATACCCCACCCACAATGCAAGCTATCTAAGATATACAAAAATAGCGAATTCATTCATATTCTTGATCAACCTAGGTCGATTAGTTATGACACAGCATCCAAACGAGCTAAGGTCGCCGGCACGATCTTTTTATGAACGGGTGCCACAAAGAACATATAAACCTTGCCGAAACGATTCTTCACATGCACGACAGTGGTGACATACAGTTTAAGCAAATCGCCTTCGGGTTCTAAAAACAAAGACAACTTCACATCCAAATGTTTGTCTTTATCTTCCAAAATCACTTCTTGTTCTTGGCTAGACAGGACTTTGAAAATGCCCACTTGATCACCAATTAGATAATCACACGCTTGTTTCGCTGGTATGACATCGCCAATAAAGCCCAAATTTTTTAGCCCAAACAAGATCACAACTCGATTGCGAAGCCACATTAATAGCTCTACCCATCGAGGGGTTTTCTTCACCATGTCTAACCACACCTGCATGGCCGACTGCCCTTTATTCATAGTGTGATAAGTAAAACAATCGGTAAAATAAGCATTCGCCATTAATTGGTTTATTGCCGCTGTACTCGGTACCTTCAGCATTTTTTCGTCCCTAAAAATAATGTGATTAATACGTAATTTTCAACTCACTTTCATTTCATTATACTAGCCATTTTTTCTCTGTAAGCCTGTATAAAACTGTAATAATACGTCCTAATTTATTGTGTTTTTATGGCCGGAAGATACCGACTTAACGTCAAAGGTAAGTGAGACACAATAAAACGTCGAGACGTTTGCCAATAAACCGACAACAAGAGCAATATGCTCCCCATGACCACACCCGTCATAGCAATGCTGTCCGCCACATTGCCGAAGCTAGCAAACAACGCCTGCAATGCATAAATCACATAAAACAAAGAAGACACCATAAACGCGCGACGGTCTACCGTAATAGAAATTAATGTCATGAGCAGATACAAGAGCACAATAAACACCATATTAAGAAGGCTCTCATTGCCGTCGAGAATCCCCAATGTCGAAAAAACAGGGTGAATAATTAACGGCGCTGACAACATATGCAACCAAAACGCCACATCCGATTTCCGAGTAATACGTTGAGTATCCTGAGCGTCCCAATACATGGCAAAGGCAAAACACAACACCCCAAAAACAAACAAAGTCGACATCACCATCAGACCATTTTCAGGGAGAAAAGCCATAATGGCCGAAGCCACTATGGCCATGCCTGCGGCGGTTGCCACCGCGATGGTCATCGGCACATTAAAACGTCGCCAATGCCCGTAAGCCGCAACCAACGACACCGATGTAGAGATAACTTCAGCGAACAGCTGACCTGCAAAAATGGCCTGACTCAACATAAAGCTCCCACCCACAAAACTGAGCAGGAGGAAAATCGCAGGCAAAGCCATTTTACGTTTCGCAATAAAGATGTCTCCTAGCCACCAAGCGAGGATAACAAACACCAAATGAGCGACAATTGGATTGAACAACTGCAAAACCCACAAGGATGAGAAGAGTAATAATGCGCAGGCAATCACCACAAAAATATCGTTAAACCCGCCCACTAAGCGAAAGTTTTCCTCATCAACCACAGAGGTTTTTCGGGAGCTCGCAATAAATTCGCGAAATGACATCACGGATTGCGGCGATAAAACACCCTGTTTAACCGCAGAATCAAGATCTTCATCTGTATACATATAACTGTCCTTATTGTTTAAGGAAGGTACGAAGCTGATAGCGTCGAAATACAACCAAAAAGAGTAATGCAAAGCACCCTATATTCACAGCAAAGGGAAACAACGCAGTGGCGATTGAATATTCTTCTAAAGCCAATAATACAAGGGTATTGCGTAGAATAAATAAAACAAAAAACGTCGCATTTTCCTGATCAGGAAAGGTGTAGGCTTTGCGTAACGTTGGCCCAAAACCTAACATATCAACGGTGGTTAATAAAATCACCGCCCACATGGGATCAGACATAACATACCAAAATGGCAGAGAAGATAAAGCCGCTAAGAGAAATACCCAATCCATAGCATGAATACTGGCATCAGCCCGTTTGCAGTAAGCTGCCACGGCCACTAAAATCGTCATTCCCCCAGATATGCCAATCGGCCAAGCGCCCCAACCGGCTCGAGCCTCATACTGAGCAAAGAAAACAATCAAGGTGGTCAGCCCCCAAATCACCCAAGTAAACACATGGGGTCGAGTTTGACCTCGGATAATCGAAAATAAATAGGGTAAAAAAGCCACTAAAGTCAGCATGATCGCCATGCAGCTAAACACAAATTTGATGTCCCATTCCATAACAAAAATGCTTCCCAGATCAATTCTTCTTACTATCTAAACAAATTGACCAAGACAAAAAAAGAACACCGCAGCGTTCTTTTTATTCTTACCTGTGTGCCATTGGGCTAGTGCCAATACGACCTCCTGAATTTGGACCTTCAGGCGACATAAACACACAAGCAGATAGCGGCGTTTTTACCTCAACCCGCCAACCCCTATCTTAAATAACACGGAGAACGCAGACAAACCTCCCGCCTCAACAACCATGAAGAATTCACAGTTGACGAGCAATTCGAAGATTAAGGACACAAAAGCAAAAGGACTTAACAAACAATCATGGCATGCACGAAAGTGAATTAAGTCTAACGAGGGCCTTTGCCTCGCACTGGACGCTTACCAGTCGGCTTACCTGTTGGGGTTGATTTGCCTTGTGGCTTATTCGGCTGCGTTTTATTACCGCTTGGCTTACGCCCCTTAACTGGCTTATTTGGGTCACCAAAAGGTCGCTTATCTTTACCTTTACCAGAAGGACTCGGTTTCTTACCGTCACCACGAGGATATTTGGTATTTGGCTTTGAGGAATAAGGCGTTTTGGCGGTGTTTTTCTTAGCCGCATGACTGCTGGTACTTTTTTTATTGCTTGGACGAGAACGCTTAGTCGATGGATTGGCTTCGGAAGAAGACGTCTCTATGGCTTGCAATAAAACAGACAGCTCTTTTTGCGTTAAATCTCGCCACTCACCTACCGGCAAGCCTTTTAAATTGACGTTCATAATGCGAGTACGTTCGAGCTTAGTCACTTCATAGCCAAAGTGCTCACACATACGACGAATTTGTCGATTTAGCCCCTGAACAAGGGTGATGTTAAACACATTCGGCGCCACTTTAACCACCGGGCATTTTTTGGTCATGGTCCCTAAGATAGGCACACCACCAGCCAAGCCAGAAATAAAGCTCTCGGTAATGGGTTTATTCACCGTCACCAAATATTCTTTCTCATGGTTATTACCCGCTCGTAATACCTTATTGACCAAATCGCCATTATTGGTCAGAAAGATTAATCCTTGTGAGTCTTTGTCTAAACGACCAATGGGAAAAATACGCACGCCGTGACTGACAAAGTCGACAATGTTATTGCGTTCACTGCTCTCCGTAGTACTGACAATGCCCACCGGTTTATTCAATACAATAAAAACAAAATCTTCGGCATCTTGTGGCTCAATCACTTGACCGTTCACACGCACCGTGTCACCTGGAGCAACCTGATCCCCAACCTTGGCACGTTTACCATTGATAAACACGTTGCCTTGCTCAATAAAACGGTCCGCTTCACGACGCGAGCACATACCGCTATCACTGATGTATTTATTTAATCGAATTGAGGAATTGAACATAAAAAATCGCTGTCATTCTAGGGGGTAACTTATCGGAGCGGACTATTATACACTTAAGTGACACTGAAATAAGGCGAATCTATTGCTTATTCGCCTTTACGTCTTGGTATAACCACACCATACGATCAACAAACCAAGCTTTAAAAACCATCACCCAAACATTGCCGAGTATGACAACCCAAATGTCTAGCACCCATAAGCCGTAAATAAAGAAAACTAGGCCAATCGCAGACCCCCACTGTAAGGCTTTTGCCATAACCAAATGATGGGCAGGGAGAGACTGGTTTGCTCGATCTAAATACAGCCGTTCACCGAACGTACCTTTGGAGGCCCAATTATTGTGATCTTTCGGAGGCGAAAATAGCCGTGGGTTTAGCCAGACCCAAAGCACACAGAGTAGGATAAAAACAAGGCAATGATAACCTACCCATTCTCTCGACCAAATGGCCAAACTCAACATTGGCATAATGGAAAAACGCGAATAGACACTCCAAGGGTTGGCGTGCCTACTCCAACTTTGTTCATCCATAGACATGAGTTTTTCAGCCCATTTAACCATGTCCATAAATACCTCGTCATTTGCCTTAAAACGCTAAACACTCAATTTTCATTGACCCCTAGTCCAATACAGGGGCATCAAAATCCTCTGGCTCATCCGTATAAATACACACATTCCAATCGGCGGCTAAGCCATCTTCTGCTTGACAGTAAGTGGCGAAAAAGTCACTGATTTCGTTGCGTTGACAATGGGCTTCAAAGCTCGCCATGTCCTGCCAAATTTCATTAAAGGCAATCGGAAAACTCTTACCTTCAGCAAACGGGCTGGTCAGGTGTCGAGTCACTCGATACGCAATACAACCATCCTCACGCAAAGTATTCGGTTCCAAAGACTGTAGCACCTTAAACAACGCCTTTTCTTGACCCGGCTTAGGGAGAAATTGTGCGATACAATAAACTTTCTTAGACATACTTTTCCTTAACTTCTATTAACAGCGGATTTGAGTAAACCTAAACCCGCTAAAGCAAACATGCCAGCCGTTGCTCGTTCTACCCAACGACGACACTTTTGATACATTCCCATAATACCTTGAATCGAAAACACCAGCGAATACAGGATGTTGACAAGGTAACCGACTAACATGCAAGTCAACAACGCCAACACTAACGACATCAGATCGTTATGACCTTGCATGCCCATAGACAGCGCGGCCATCCAAGCCACCACGGTTTTTGGATTGGAAGAATTCAGTATAAAACCACGCATAAACCACTTGCGGTAACTGCTGGCTTGAATTTGTTCCACACTTTGTTGACCATCGACGGTCAAAGACGCCTTAAAAGACACATACGCCAAGCGTAATAAATACAATCCGCCTAACACTTTCAGCACCATCAGAACATACACAGAGCTTTGCAGGATGGCCCCCATACCACTGACCGCCACCAGCCCCCATAAGAACATGCCAGACGACAACCCACAGCCATACACCAGCGCCACTTTACGCCCTTTACTCATGGCAATGGTGGCATTAGAGAGCGTCGCAGGGCCTGGAGAAACGGCCACTACAAAGAAAGCAAAACCAATAGTTAATAAAGAAATCGCATCGATCACAGCATTCTCCTTGAATATTAATACATCGTTTTCTGCATATGATCAGGGTAATTCTTGTCGTATTCTTCAGCACTGAATTCTATATTTTGCCTATCGGCAAAAACCTTCGCCATTTCTCCTGCCGTTGGCAGTTCCGAACGGTCAATATAGTGCTCAGCTTGCCATAACCCTGATCGTGCAATGGCTTTTTGACATTGAAAATAGGCTTTTTCTACCTGTATGGAAATCACCGAACTGGCCGCCTTACCTTGCATGGCGAAAGAGTCACACAGCGCCTGATCGACCAGAATCTGTGCGGTGCCACTAACACGAATGGTTTCCCCCACATTCGGCACCAAAAAAATCAGCCCCACCTTAGGGTTATGAATGATATTGCGCAGAGAATCAAGACGATTATTGCCTCGCCGATCGGGGAGTTGAATGCAATGTTCATTGACCACTCGCACGAAGCCCGCCGGATCACCCCGTGGAGAGCAATCCAGTCCATTTTCACCATGAGTCGCCAGAATCACAAACGTCGACTTCTCAATAAAAGCTTGGTAATGCGGGTTCAAGTAAGGAATTTCTTTCCATAAAGCTCTTTCTATGGGCTTACCATAATGAGCTTCCAAAGCGTCAATCGATTCAATCTGTTGCATAAATTCCCTCTAGTCTTAGCCATTATTTAATGGCAAGCAACGCTATCAAAGTGTTTTGCCAACTTGTGGTGTACTGACAGGGCTTCCATCACGAAAAAAGGGCGATGGGCGATGCTTGTTAAACCAAAAGCCGTTTAAGAGAAAGCCAACAGTCTGACGCAGAAAAACAAATGGCACCTTAGCATAAGCCTCTTCTGGCATCTGACCTTGGCCGTATTTTGCAAATACCTTAAAGGCGATCGGTCCAAGTAATTGCTTTTTTTGAGTGGCCGATTCAAACCGCATAAAAGCCACTGGAATCCCCACAAAAGGCAATTTCGCTGAACGGACAGTATTACCGATCGGGGTATGGCAACAGCGTGTATACCATCGATAAATCCCCTTTTCCGATAGTTGCATACAAGCAATGTGTTGATGACCTTGGGTGATCTGCATATTAGCGGGATACGTTTGCACTAGCTCAGTTCCCCCATGTTCATCTAACAGGGTGTCAGCTTGCTGAAGCTGTTGAGCATAAGCCTGACAATCACAACAATAGCACACCAAGTGAAAGCGCGTGGTGTCATCTAAGGTTAACTGACCTTCTACCGAGCCACATTGACAAGCGAGCAGCACACAGGGTGTAGTCATCTTTCTATCCCTCCAGATTTAATGGGTCATGACAGCATCCACTGCACAGCGCGTTGCGCATGAATGCTAGTGGTATCATAAAGTGGCACGTTAGTGTCAGTCTGCTTCACCAGAAGCGCAATTTCAGTACACCCTAAAATCACCGCTTGCGCCCCTTGCTGATGTAGATCGTCAATAATCTCCAGATACTGCTGGCGAGATACTGAGCGGATCTCGCCACGACACAATTCATCGTAGATGACATGATGAATAATGGCCTGTTGTGATTCATTTGGCACCATGACTTGCATGGCAAATTGATCCGTCAGACGTACCTTGTAAAAGTCTTCCGCCATCGTAAAACGCGTGCCTAATAAACCCACTTTGGTAATGCCGTTAGCTTGCAGCAGCTGACCTGTTGCATCGGCAATATGAAGCACTGGAATATGAATAGCAGCTTGAATTTTATCCGCCACCTTATGCATGGTGTTAGTACAAATTAACAGCCCATCCGCACCAGATGCCTCTACTGAAAGCGCGGCTTGACTCAAAATTTCCGCCGTTGCTTGCCAGTCACCAGCATGCTGAAGTTGTTCAATCTCTGCAAAATCCACACTGACCATATTGATCTTCGCGGAATGCAACCCCCCTAAGGCATTTTTTATTCCCTGATTCAACGCCGAGTAATAGCTAGCAGTCGATTCCCAGCTCATACCGCCCAACAAGCCAATTGTTTTCATCTTCAGGTACCTTTTTTGCTTGCTGCGGCTTCAAAACGTCGCACCAAAGTCCATTAAAATCGTGGCTCCCCCACAATAAAACGCACTTAAGCGAATAGCAATGTGACAGGCACCAAATGATTAGAATATGACGATAAGCAATCAACAATCGATTGTCGGTCAATGAAAATGCGTCCTCCCTATGCTCCTAGAAGGCGTATTTAAAGAAGGACAATTCGCCTTTAATCCCACTATATAACGTAAATACTGCACTGCGCACTAGAATCCCCCATTCGACACTCCATATAAAACCAGATTTTATAAAGGAAAAATCATCCACCAAACTCATAAAAACCAGCTTAAAAACAACTTAAAAAATCTTATATCAGCAATCTAAAATAATCGAAAAACACTTAAAAATAACTTAACAAAGTTCATTAAGTCTATATTAAGGAAAAAAGTAAATCTTAAGAAACATTAAAAAAACAATGAAAAAACAACTCTCTAATCAAATATAAAAAATCAATTTCATTTAAAATCACTTTTTTCAAAATATCATAGACAGATCAAGAAAAAAGATGAGAAAACACAGAAAAAATAAAATAAATTCTTTTAAATCAATATCTTAAAGATATTATATATAGTAATGATAGATATAAGAATACAGCAAATTAAGAACAAATTAAGAACAAAATGTGCAAAAATGATATTGTAATAAAACAACTTATTTGGCAATAATAATAACAGAAATCATCAGATTTCCTAAAAGGTCCACCTAATACATAAAAAAAACAATATAGGCTTTATCATTATGAAAAAACGCATTCTATATTCCGCCCTCTTCAGCAGCTTATTATCTGCCGGTGTGGTTGCGGCCCCTTCATTTGACGCAAACTTCGAATTAAATACTGATGTAATCGATAAGGAAGTAGGTGATACCACCTATTTGCAAACAGGTCGTGTCGAGTTGAATAGCTATGGCAAACACACTTCCGGTGATAACTTTATTGAAGGTAAAGGTACGATTGAATTGAAAGTCAATGGCACATCTGGCATTGCCGATGCTTACCTAAAAATAGGTAACGCCAATATCGACGTGCAATTGGGCCGCTTTGAAGCCACTAACCTCTTCCCTAAAGGCAAAGACGTCGTCGTTGAAAACGCAGGTGGTGTGTCTGTTTACGAAGCCAAAAAAGTGCGTGGTCGAACCAGTGATGACGGTGGTCAAATCGCCATTCATATGAATGCCAGCGAAGCCGTTCAATTTGAATTGGGAACCATATATGGAGCGGGTAATTCTGACAATGCCACTGGTGACAACACTACTAGCATCGCCGGCATTCGTCCTATCATTACGTTCAAAGCAGGATCTGCCACTATTACAGCGGGCTACGAAAGTGTTGACTACGAGCTAACGAACGGATCCAATGTGAGTCAATCAGGTTTCGCATTAGCGGCTAATTTTGATGTGTCTGGTGCCAACGTCAATCTTGCCGTCACTCAAATGGAAGATGACAACACAGACGAAGAAGTCAGCTCTATGACAGCCAACATGACCTACGACAATTTTGGTCTTGGGATCATTACGTCTAATGTTGATGATGGTGCTAACGATCCTTCCGTCACCACCCTGTACACGGCCTATACCATGCCGGTGTTTGATATCGATAATGCTTCAATGACATTAGCGGCGTCTTATTCAACCGCAGACGATGTAGCAGCAGGAGTGAACGATAAAGTTTTGGCCACTCGTCTACGCTTTAATTACACTTTCTAGTTATTAACCTTCTAGCAATAGAAACTTAAGAACAACGCCCTTTATTATCCCCTTTTAAAGTGCGTTGTTCTTTCCTTCGTTCTATCTTATCAAACCCATTAAACGAGGCTATCAAGCGAGAGATTACTCGCCAATATGCCAGCCATTAGTAATGGGGTATCGACGATCACGACCAAAGCCACGGGCAGTAATACGCACACCTGTTGGCGCTTGGCGACGCTTGTATTCATTGACATCCACCAAACGTAAAACACGATACACCGTATCTCGATCAAACTGATGCGTTGCTAAAATGGCTTCGGCACTCATGTCTTGCTCAATGTACATATGCAAGATCTGATCAAGAATGTCGTAGCTTGGTAAGGAATCCTCATCCTTCTGATCAGGCGCCAATTCTGCGGATGGTGGACGCGTAATGACGCGCTCAGGAATCACATAACCTAAGGTGTTTCGGTAGCGACAAAGTTTAAAAACTAGGGTTTTAAACACGTCTTTTAACACCGAATAACCGCCTACCATGTCACCGTACAAAGTGGCGTAACCTACCGCCATTTCACTCTTATTGCCGGTGGTCAAAACCATGTAGCCCTTTTTATTGGAAATCGCCATCAGCGTCACACCGCGAGTACGCGCTTGCAGGTTTTCTTCCGTGGTGTCTTTGTCGTAACCTTCAAATTCTGGCGCTAAGACATCATTAAACGCCGACACCATGGATTCAATCGGCAACACACTGTATTTCACACCCAATAAGTTGGCTTCTTCTTCCGCATCTTCAAGACTAATAGACGACGTATAGGTGTATGGCATCATCACCGCTTGTACACGATCAGCGCCAATGGCATCCACCGCGACAGCCAAAGACAAAGCGGAATCTATACCACCACTCAAGCCTAAAACAATGCCTTTAAAACGGTTCTTCTCAATGTAATCACGCAGCCCCAGCACCATCGCCTGATACACACTGGCCTCTTCACTCAAAGCCGGAGCAATGATCGCGGACACCGGCTCAACCTTATGACTTTGGCCGTCATTCACGATAAAGTCAGTACAGTACAATCCAGACTCAAACCAAGGCGCTTGCATGACTTTTTCGCCTTTCGCATTGACCACAAACGAGCCACCTTCGTAAACCAATTCATCCTGCGCGCCCATGTAATTTACGTAGACAATCGGCAAGGTGGTTTCCGTCGCACGCTTATGCAGCAAGGTTTCGCGCTCGCCCATTTTTTCAATGTGGTACGGCGATGCATTTAGGTTTAGGATCAGTTCAGCACCAGCGGCTTTGGCTTGCGCTATGGGTTCTGGGTGCCAGATGTCTTCACAAATACTCAGCCCCACCTTAACGCCTTTAATGTTGACCAAACCGGCGTCACGGCCTTCGCTAAAGTAACGTTTGTCATCGAATACGAGGAAATTCGGCAACTTCTGCTTGGCGTACTCAACCAACATCTGACCCTGATAAATAACCCCAGCGCAGTTAAACAACTCACCATCAATGCGTCTTGGGTAACCTAATACTAAATAAATACCCGTTACCTCAGCTTGAATTTTCGCCAAGGCCGATTCAATACGCGGTTCTAAACTAGGGCGCAGTAATAAGTCTTCTGGGGGATAGCCCGTCAATGTTAATTCGGGAAAAACCACGACATCAGCCTGCTCTTGATCACGGGCTTTGAGGGCCGCATCAATCACAGATTGGGTGTTCTTGCTAATATCGCCGACCAACATATCCAGTTGGGCCATTGCAATTCTTAATGTCATACCGTTGCTATCTCATCAACTCTGTTAGAATATGCCCTTTATTGTCTGGAATTAGCCAACTTAGGTAAAGTATATGATCGTCCGTTTGATCGTTTTTGTTGCGATTTTCTTTATTGGCTGGTGGTTATACCGCCAATTTGTCATTTTGAAAGGAAAAAAAGCACCGACTAAGCACAAAAAGTCGTCATCAGAGTCACCATCCACAGAACAAGAAAGCATGGTTCGTTGCCAACAGTGCCAGACTTATGTTCCTCGTTCTCATGCTATACATGACCAAAAAGCACGAGCTTTTTGCAGCGCTGAACACTTAAGAGCGTTCAATCAAGCAGAGTAAGCCAACCTTGGTGCCGCAGGATTCGATTTTGCCACCACCAGCAATGGTAGCTTTGTTGATTAATGGAAGCACAGAGACGATGGAATTCCATACCATCGTCTCTTTCATATCGATGCCATTGATACAACACCGTTCGCCCCTCGCTACGCCATTCTATTTGTTCTAGGCTAGCGTTGTCTTGTTGCAACGGACAAAAGCCAAGACAGTGAGAGTCACTTGCTTGCGAAAACTCAGGGGCGCCCACCAGCAAGCGTATAAAGTCTTGCCACACGGACTGCTCATCTGCCACCGCTTGCAATTGACCACGCCACTGGTATTGCGCCAGCAACCTGTCTTGAAACGCCATCGACATACTGGCGACAACCAACAGCAATACCAGCACTGGCAAGCCTAACCAACCCGCTAAGGTGGGCTGATGCAAGGCCAGCGGATTCACAGGCCCCCTCCTTGTAACTCAATAATCTGATTGCCCACTTGCTGACAAGGACGGTGATATTGCCACTCCTCTCCTCGCATAGAAAGATAAGCTTGTGGCACAGCTTCGGCTAGATCTGGATGACAATCCCCGAGGCGATATTGATATTCCACCCACAAGGCACGAACATGTTGCAAATCATAATGGCCGTAACGGGTGTCTAAGGTGTCGACGAAACCATTTTGATCCTGATCCAACAAGGGGAAAATCGATAAACGCTCGATGCCATCCCATAGTTCTAACGCATTACCACTGACCTCAGGGGAGCGCCATAACGCACCTTGTCCCGTTTTCCCTTCCGCCAAATACCAATAAAAACCGTCTTCACTGGCAATCACACCAGACAGCCCAAGCACGTCATCTGTGCTAAAGGCGACTTGCGCACCTTGGCTAGAAATCCCCACGACGTGTCCCAAAACACTCCCATCACAACTACTGAAGCGCGCTTGATCCCCCACTTTCCAATGGCAATCCAGTGCCACCGTCAACGGGTTTTCGGTCACCTCTATCGCACCACGGCACAAACCATGATCCCTTGCCAGCAACCAATCCGAACCAGAAACCAAAGAACGAGCAGACAGGCGAGCGGGGGAATTCGCTGCGCTTTCAATGGTAAGAGACATGGCACTGTGCTGATGACATTGCGCTGGCAGCAAACGTTGCCACTGAGAACGAAAATGCGCATCAATGGCGGATTGAAGGGTTTGCCCTTGTTGATAAGCCTGATGCTTCCATTGCTCAGCTTGCCTGTCCCGCAAGGCGTTCATCATAAAAGGTAAGCAGAGTCCCAACACCGCACAAGCGATGAGCAATTCAAATAAAATGCCGCCCATTAACGCCATACGAGACCCCATTATTTCGCTGACTCCAATAAAGGCGTAACAGGCAACAGACTGGCTTTAAACCATTGCTGAAGGTTCTGCTGAGTACAAACCAAGCAATCTGGATAATCAATAACCGGATCGACTGTCTCTACGTCATCGACTAAAAAACCAACATCCTGCCCTAATAAATGCGCCATCCGTTGTGCTTTCTGACGATTTCGTTCAGCCTTGATCTGCGCATCACTCAAAGACAAACTGTGCCACTGAGCCTCATTTTGCTGCATGATGGCCCACAAAATGACACCAATGACGACCAAGCAGAGTGAAACTTCCAGCAACACCCAGCCACCTTGATGAGTCTTCAACGGCCTTATTTGCAATGACTTTTTCATGTGCAGTCTTCCACACTCAATGGCGCTGACTGTGGCAAAGACTGCAAAGACGACACATAAAATCGACCACTTTGATTGAGCACCAACGCCATTTTCCAACGCCCTAAACAAAACACAAACGTACCGTTTTGATAGCCGGATAAGCCATTAAGCTGATACTCAATTTGTGTTTTCTGAGCCGGAAAGCCTCGCCAAGCGACCAATAAGCTCGAGGCAAATGAGATACTAGTGAACGTTTTTTCAGCCTGACCCGATTCACTATGTTGATACACACGAAACCCCGTTGACCAATCCCCAGTACAATGTCGAACCCCGCCACAAAGGTAACTGAGTCGACCACTGGCCACCGCCAATTGACGTGCTTGAGTTAAGCCATTGGCTAAACGCGCGACTTCTGTTTTGAGCGTCCGTTGATTTTCTAGATCTTGATTAACAGAGAGGAAGTGGGACGAGCCAAGGTGCGCCAATAAGCTCAGAATTGCCAACACGCACAACAGCTCCAATAAGGAATAACCATATTGCTGGACCATAGAACGCCTCCTTGTTCTATTGTTTTATGGGTGAGCTTCCTGCTCACCAATCTATCCTAGCGTAAGCTTAAGACGAGGCAAACCACTTATTCAAATGCTTGGCAATTTGCCTCGGCTTTTGAAAGGGCAATGAGTGATCACAGGCACTCATCACTGTGTGTTGCCATGCGGCATTGCGTTCGCTTAATAACTCATAATGCTGTTTTAATGCCTCATGACTCAATTCACCAGAGAACAAGAAGACTTCCGGTGACGCTTCTATCATGGCATAACGAACATGTGGATTATGGGCCGCCTGTTCAACAAAGTCAGTGACCGCATCCAATGCATAGGCAAAACCAAACGGTCGATGTGCCAAACGGGATTGCGTGGTGGCTTCTGCCACAGGGTGCTTACGGCGATTGGGCGACACACCGTCCATAAAGCAGGCAACCCCCAGTTCCACATCCCCCGTTTCACGAATCAATTGCGAGGCACGACGATACTTTTGGCGTACCTCCTTTAAATGACTGAGGTCTTGTCGATCCAGCGACGCTGGTTCTAACAAGGCCATTTTCACTGGCGATTGACCCGCTTGATGACGTTGAAAATTTAAATTCAGCGCCACTAAACCGCCCAGGGAATACGCCACCAAATCAAACTGAGTCCAGTTTAGATGATCCAGCAATGCCATCACGTCAGCGGTCAAATCCGCAATCGATACGGCCTTTTCTTCCCCATCCCCATGAAAAGAATCCCCCATTCCTTTTAAATCAGGAATCAGCAGCCAACGCCAAGGCGTCAAATAAGGCAACATAGGAGAAAAGGTAATATCGCCAGCCACACCCGCACCATGCAACATTAAACAAGCGGCATCCGAAGTGGCATTAGGGTTTTCGTGTAAGCGATACGCAATACGTGCATTGGGCAAAGAAAGAAAAAAAACGTCAGACACTTGTAATTAACCTGTGAGGACCCTTATTAAAGGAATACAATATTCGCTATTCCATCTGCGGTAACATTTTACTAGGTAATAAGACAAAATGTCAGAAATCAAACGGATAAATCTTCCTTATCAGTCCAATTTACTCGCTTTTTACGCCGCCGTTCGAGATTTACCTTACCCAGCCTTACTGGACAGCAACCACGAACATTTCAGCGACACGCGATTTGATATTTTGGTGGCCAATCCCCTTGCCCGCATTCATGGCAATCATCAACAAGCGGATCAAAGCAAGGTTATCCAGTGGACAGAAACACCTTTGTACACCTTATCCAAACAACAAAACCCGATGGCCTTACTAAAGGAGTTAATGTCACGTATTTGCCAAGAAAGCTGGGCGCAATCAGCCCCTAAGGACTTACCTTTTACGGGTGGACTATTGGGCTATTACGGTTACGAAAGTGGTCATTACGTCGAGCAGCTGCCGGACAGCGTCAGCCATGACATCCAACTCGACACATTCAACATGGGGCTTTACGGCTGGGCGGTTGTTACTCATCATCAGACGCAAAAAACCGAGCTGATCTACACACCTTGGTGTCACGAAGAGGACATCAGTCAATTGATCAACCGTTTTACCAGTGCAGCGGATGATGTCTTAGTACATCATGATTTATTGGCAAAACACGCTTTCGAGCTGACCTCAGCCTTTACCTCCAACATGACCGCCGAAGACTACGCCAACAAGTTTGCCAAGGTACAGGACTACATCCAAGCGGGCGACTGTTATCAAGTCAATTTAGCACAACGCTTTACTGCTCAGTATCAAGGCGACACGTTTACCGCTTATCAAGCGCTTCGCCAAGTCTGTCCCACGCCTTTCTCCGCTTACTTAGAATTCTCTGCGCAACAAAGCATACTGAGTCATTCGCCAGAACGCTTTCTGTTATGTGATCAAGGTCGAGTCGAATCCAAACCCATTAAAGGCACCATTGCCCGAGGGGAGACCCCTAAAGAAGATCAAGCCAACGCCGAGACCCTGTTGTCGTCAGAAAAAGACCGCGCCGAAAACCTCATGATTGTCGATTTACTGCGCAATGATTTAGGTCGCACCTGTTTAACTGGCAGCATTAAAGTACCTAAGTTATTCGCCTTGGAAAGTTACGCTAACGTGCATCATCTGGTGTCCACGGTGGAAGGTCGTATCGACAAAGCCGAACACAACATTCACGTGTTCCAGCAAAGTTTCCCTGGTGGCTCGATCACAGGCGCCCCTAAAATTCGTGCCATGGAAGTCATTGATGAACTGGAACCTCATCAACGTTCCGCTTATTGTGGTTCCATTGTTTACTTCAGCAGCAATGGTCAAATGGACTCCAGTATCACTATTCGCACCTTGGTGGCCGATCAGGGTAAATTACATTGTTGGGCTGGTGGCGGTTTGGTTGCCGATTCAAAATGTGAAGAAGAGTACCAAGAAACCTTTACCAAAGTAGGCAAATTAACCCATACTCTAGAAAGAGATTTTTTGAAGTAGGTCTTACCATGTCAGACATAGAGCAGTTTTTGAATGCTCCCCCAATTGACCTTAGTTTAGATGACATTCGTGCCGCCTTAGACAAAACACCTTATCGGCAGAGTATCCATAACCCAGACGAAGAGATGTTTCCGCAGGGTTATGAATTAGATTACCGTTCTGCGGCCGTATTGATTCCGATCTGGCAAGCACCAGAAGACGGCGAACTGTATGTGTTGCTGACTCAACGTGCCCTTCACATGCGCAACCACCCAGGTCAGATCGCATTTCCAGGTGGTAAACACGACCCAGATGACGCCAGTATCCAGTACACAGCACTGCGAGAAACCTTAGAAGAAGTTGGCTTAGCGCCAGATTGCTTCGATTTACTAGGAGAACTTGGGGAGTATTGTACTTTATCAGGTTTCTGCATTAAGCCGATTGTGGCTGAGATGACACGCCGAAGTGAACTGAGCTTATGTGAAGAAGAGGTCAAATCCGTCCACTGGGTTCCGTTACGTCACTTACTGACGCCGCAAAACTATGCGTTCAAACAGCGTAAACTGGATTCCATATCGCGTGGCTATTTTGAAGTCTATTACCAAGACATCCGAATTTGGGGAGTGACAGCAGGTATTTTATACGGCCTTTACCAGACCCTATCGAGACACCTTACCAACCGTCCTTAATGGGCGTGTTCGGCCACTCTTTCCCACGAGGTCATAAAGTCGCGGTAACAGCCTTCGAGTTGGTCTATGTGTTTGAGTAACACTTTACCTGCTTGGGTCAGTTCAATTCGACGTCCATGACGTATCAGTAATGTTTCACCCAATTCTTTCTCCAGCTTTTGAATATGCTGACTGATCGCTGGTTGCGTCAAACCCAATTGCTTAGCAGTGAGCGTAAAGCTTCCTGTCTCCACCAAGGCTTTGTATGTCATTAAGTGTTGAGTATTAAGCATAAAGATTCCTTATAATAAGCTCCATTATGCCCAAGGCTTTTTTAACGAACATTGACCTATATCGTGTTTTCATGAAAGATTGAGGTTTCTTTACCTTAATAGATAAAAAACATGACAGTGGCAAACAATGAGATGTTACCTTGGCAAGAAAGACAATCTGGCCATAAAGAATCCCGCGACAATGATTATCGAACCCCGTATCAAAGGGACAGAGCGCGCATTATTCACAGCGCGGCGTTTCGTCGTTTGCAATCCAAAACCCAAATTCTAGCGATACGTCAAAACGACTACAGCCGCACTCGCCTTACCCATTCTCTAGAAGTCGCGCAAATTGGCAACGGCATTGTTCATCACCTCAAGTTTAGCGCCGCTGCCGATGCCGACTTTCAGCCTTGGCTAGCAGACGACGCACTGATTGAAACTGTCTGCCTAAGTCATGACATTGGCCACCCACCCTTTGGTCACGGTGGCGAAATTGCACTCAATTATACGATGCTGGATCACGGTGGTTTTGAAGGTAATGCGCAATCATTACGCATCCTTGGTAAACGTGGCTCCTACTCAGAAAATTACGGTATGGACGTGACCCGTCGCGCTTTGCTCGGCATACTAAAATACCCAGTACGACACAATCAAGTGGTTGGCCAATACCCAGAAAAGCCGAACAATTTCCGCCAATTCAAAGCCGCGAATTGGGCCCCACCAAAATGCGTTTACGAAGAGGAAAAAGCACTACTGGAATGGATCATTGAACCCTTCCGCCACGCCGACAAAACCGCCTTACAGGGTGTTCATCGCAGCTCACCTGAAGCACATGGAAAAGCCTTACACGCCAGTTTCGATACCAGCATTATGGATTTGGCGGATGACATTGCATACGGCGTACACGACCTAGAAGACGCCATTGTGCTCGGTATGGTCACCAAAGACATGTGGCAAGAGCATTTGGAGCCGAAACTGTCGGCGCTCGCCTCTCCTTTCTTGAAAGACCACCTCAACACCTTACGAACTCAGCTGTTTAGCCGTCAAAGCCATTTACGCAAAGAAGCCATTGGCAATTTAGTCAGCTGGTTTATTACCTCTTGTCAGGTGGTGGAAAACCCGAATTTCGAACACCCATTATTGCGTTATCATGTGGGCTTACCGGAGGGCCAACGACAAGCCTTGGCCCTACTCAAGCAGTTTGAGATGCAACACATTATTCAACGCCCAGAAGTGCAAATGTTGGTCTACAAAGGCCAACAGATGCTGTTAGAAATGTTCGAAGCTTACAGTGCCGATCCGGCCAGATTGTTGCCCAGAGAAATCGCTCGTGAATGGCAAAAAAGTTGTGATCAAGGGGAAAGCGGCCAGCGCATCATTTGCGACTACATGGCCTCCATGACCGACGACTACGCCAGCCGCATGTACAATAAACTGTTCGTGCCAAGCTTAGGCTCAGTGTTCGAACCCATGTAAGGGCTTGCTAGGATTCCGCCGCCAGCCATGCCTCGGCGGCCGCTTTGTCAGCCAGTGGGAAAGCTTTAATGTCGAGGCCTGGAATCAACAGTCCTTCAATCTCACTGACTTTCTGCAGCCATTTTTCATCAGTCAGCACCGCGGCTTTACGAAACTGACCGACCAAACCAAACAGGGTAGGTAATTTCGATAATTTAATGCCAATGGCACTAAACGACGGCATATGAAAGGCCGCTATCTCATACAACATTGTGCCTTTTTCAATCCCTTTCGCCAAGAGAATAAACTCATTTAACGCTACTTCCATTTGCCCTGAATCCATCTGGCCATCAAACTCAATGTGTAAATGGTTTTCACCTTGTTTTTCAATGCGGAACATAACCTTCTCCTTATGAAGCAGCAATCAGTGACTTTAACGTTAGACCTTTTCCCTGAGAGTGTCAGTTTTTTACAAGACAACAAACCATTCCTACATTAAGCTAATCAATGAAATCAACGACTGAGGCACGACCTTCACCAATAACAGCACCTTCATAAATCACAGTAGCGTCTTGGATAAAGCACCAACATGGACAAAGTACAACACTTCACATCGTCTGACCCTGGCGTGAGTTTAATCAGCGGACATTATCAATCCTTCGAATTTGACCGCCATTACCACCTTGATTATCACTTTGGGCTCATTACAGAAGGTCAACAAGCCTTTGCGTCACAAGGTGAGCGTCAGCGTGTTGGGCCGGGCGACATTGTCATCATGCCGCCGGATGTCCTACATGATGGTCGTGCACTAGAAGCGTCCGGTTATAAAACACAGGTCTTTTCAGTAGAGCCACACTGGTTTCACGACCTAAACATCACAGGATCGCCCCATAGCCAATTGGCCTTTCCTCACAATGTCATTCAAGACCCTGCGGTATTCCACTCACTCAACCAAGCTTATGTGGCCCTGTGTGATGAAAACATCAGCCAGCTAGCCCGTGACTGTTTGCCCTACGACGGCTTCTCGCCCTTGATCGAACGTTACGGTCAAAACCGCATCAGACCAACATACGCCTTAGGAAAAAGTGATCTAGAACGATTGCGGGAATTTTTACTGGCCCATCTGGCCGAACCGGTTTCTCTACCACAACTGGCCGACTTGTGTGACCTCAGTCAGAGTCAATTACAACGCCAGTTTAAAGCCAAAGTGGGCATGACACCTTACGCTTGGTTTACTCGCTTGCGCCTTGAGCAGGCCATGAAACTATTAAAAGCCAAGATCCCCGGCACGGACGTGGCACACCAAGTCGGCTTCTACGATCAAGCTCACTTTAGCAAAGCCTTTAAACACAGCTTTGGCCTTCCCCCTTCACAAATTCGTTAAGCGTCAGTATTTTACAAGCTCAATCCAAAAAGATTGGCGATAATACACTTCTTCCTATCACAAACAGTAGAAAACAGAATGAACGAAGTATCCCTCTTATTCACCTTAGCACTAGTGCATTTTGTTGCTTTAATCAGCCCAGGACCCGACTTTGCCCTCGTGGTACAAAACGCGTCCCGTTATGGTCGCCAAACCGGTTTTTACATTGCCCTTGGCTTGTCATTAGGCATCTTAACTCACGCCGTTCTTAGCATTACCGGCATCAGCTTGCTGGTGCATCAGCAACCCACCTTATATCGTCTATTGCAGGGAATAGGAGGCAGCTACCTGTTGTACTTGGGAAGCACGGCACTCATTGGCACATGGCGAAATTGGCAACAAACCACCGAGCTGAGTGACCCTGATGGGAAAGCCCTGCTCACGCAAAAACATCAGGCTTTTTCAAAAGGCTTCTTAACCAACCTATTCAACCCAAAAGCATTGGTGTTCTTCATCAGCCTCATATCCAGCTTAATACCAGCCAGCATGTCATGGGCTGGCAAAGGTTCCGCCTTAGTCATTATTTGGGGATTGTCTCTTGGTTGGTTCAGCGCCTTAGCTTGGCTACTCACCAAACCCGCTAGCCAAAAAGCCCTCCGCCGGGTAAGCCGCTACATAGACTTGCTATGTGGATTGGTCTTCTTTGTGCTGGGCATCGGGATTCTATGGCGGCTGGTGTTTCATTGAGAACAGGATGGAAGACGCTGATGCATTAAAACAGAGTTACGAACTGACCCTAACATAAGCCAACGCTTACTTTTTCAGTGGTAAATTACGACGATTCCTTGTCCTACTGATAGTGATTGCGAGCGGATTTACTCTCGATAAATTCAGCGATCCACTGTGTCGCGGCATTGAGATTACGGCATTTATGAATTGTTCCTACAAATAAATCTCTTACCCGACTTGATGTGGAGACACCAACACACTCAATACCTGCATCAATTGCCGCCACACTGCCATTATAGGTGTCTTCAATCGCCAAGCATTCTGAAGGCTGAAGACCTAATTTCTCTGCGGCTAATAAATAACAATCAGGCGCAGGTTTACTATTGATGACATCATCACCCGAAACAACAACGGAGACGTATTCATGAAATTCATGACATTTAAGCGTGACATCGACCCCTTCTCTACCAGCACCGGTGACAATGCCAATTTTAAAACCTTGCTCATGGAAAAAACGCACTGAATCCATCGCCCCTGCCATAAGAGGGAAAGCGTGTTCCGATAAATATCGATTGGTCGCTGCAGACTTGGCCAACACAAGCTCTGAAGGCTTAGCCGCTATAGCGTAATGTTTAACCATTGTGACCGCATTTGACGTGGTTGGAATACCAGCATATTGGTTCGTATAGTCCTCAAGAGTTAACTCAATATCATACTCTCGAAGCACGTCCCTCCACATCTCAAAATGCGCCTGTTCTGAATCTACTATGGTCCCATCATGATCAAAAAGTATGGCTTTAATTGTCATAAAATCCCTTATCATTTGGCCGCTGACGCCTCTCAAGAAGCCATCAGTCGTGCGCTAAAGTACAGAATAATGAGGTCTAACGGTTGCTTCCCCACTGACGAGAGCGATTGCACTATTTATTCTGGGCGATGCGCCACAAAACGCCACTCGGGTCAGTGAGACAAAATTCGAGCATTCCCCAAGGTTGTTCGATAAGCTCCGTCACCGTAACACCAAACTCATCAACAAGATTCAGCGCTAGGATATGCTCGTACCAACTTTGAGCATCTTCCACCAAAAGATGCATCATAAAATTATTACAATGAACCGCTTCATAAAAGTCTTGGAGCAAAAACGAACAAACGCCAGATTTAAAATAAGCGATGCCTTCAAATTCAGACGCCATTTCAAAACCAATAAACTGATAAAAACGCTTAGAGCATTCAAAGTCCTTAGCAGGAACGAATGACTTTATTTCCACTGCCTTCAAATTTGCCATTTTACACACCTATCCTTACCTGTCTTTATCGTCTACTCGCAAGCGCCAACGATAATGCACATCGCTAACCTTGCAGTCTTTTCGCCCAGTTTCCATCATGAGATTGGACACAATTTTCTTCCGTATCATACGACACATGCCTTTGGACATTCCTAACCTTAAGGCCCAAAGCATTAAACTCAGCATGGATTTGCTGCTCAAGTTGGCCGCACAATGGCGACGTTTTAAACGCCTCAAGATGCTCATTGGTATCAAACACACAAACCACCTTCAAACTCTCAGGAAAGCGATCATAATTCACACTGTGGGTTAACCACTCAAAGCCATTAAGACTTTTCAACGCCGATTCACACACATCAGTAAGGGCGATACGGATTTGATTATCGAGTTTCTTATCGGATTTACGCATAATAATTTGGCATCATAAGTCAGTTAAATTCGCTTGGCGGAATACCCTATTATTGAAGAACCACCTGTGCCTTTGAAGTTAGCATTTAATTTAGCTCTGACCCTAATGATTAATATAAGGATAAGCTCAAAAGGACAGAAAACAGGAATTTTGGACAGTAAAGGACGATGATTTAAATGCCTAAAGACCACGAAAAATACCTTATAATATCGGCACTCATTAACGCTAGGACAAACAATGAAGCCCGCTGCCGCACCTAAAAATACCGTCGATAAGAACATGTTAGGTGTGTTTCGCTACAGTCGTCGCGCTATTGAATTAGTGTGGCAAACCTCTCCAGCGCTAACCATTGGCTTGGCAATAGCCACCTTGATTGCGGGTGTTGTCCCTGCAGCGATGGCCTATGTGGGGCAGTTAATTGTCGATGCGGTGGTCGCCGCCATGGCAATGTACCAGCAAGATCAAATTCTGCATTATCAAACCGCACTTAACTATGTTGTCGTAGAAGGCATTTTGGTTTTAATCATTGCTGCTGCCCAACGCTCGATCACTGCTCAACAGGCCATATTACAAGGTTTACTAGGGCAAAAGGTCAACATGCTAATTCTGCAGAAAGCCCAGACATTAACACTCTCACACTTTGAGGATTCCGAATTTTACGACAAGCTGGTTCGCGCCCGTCGCGAAGCCTCTAGTCGTCCACTCGCGCTGGTCAATAAAACTTTCGCTCTTATCCAAAACGCCATCTCTCTTACAAGCTTTGCGGTTTTATTATGGCAATTCTCTCCTTGGGCCTTAGGGTTATTAGTGCTCGGCGCGTTACCCGCTTTTGTGGCTGAAGCCAAATTTTCAGGGGATGCCTTCATCATGTTCCGCTGGCGCTCCCCAGAGGTTCGTCAGCAAAATTATTTGGAAACCCTATTATCTAGGGAAGACAACATCAAAGAAGTACGACTCTACCAATTAGGCGAGCGCTTCTTACAGCGTTACGCGGAAATTTTTCTCAAGCTATTTAAAGAAAGTAAGCGTTTAATTCTACGTCGTGAAAGCTGGGGGTTTGCTCTAGGCATCATCAGCACTCTGGTGTTCTACGGTGCTTACGGCTGGATCGTCAGCGACACGATTATCGGTGCCATTACACTGGGACAGATGACCATGTACCTGTTGCTGTTCAAACAAGGGCAAAGCTCGGTATCCGCTTCGTTAACCTCGATTAGCGGCATGTACGAAGACAATCTTTACCTGTCTAACTTGTATGAATATTTGGAACAAGAAACGCCCTCATCGCAACAAGGTCTACTGGTCGGCCCAAAGCCCAACGATGGCATTCGCTTCGAGAATGTCAGCTTTCAATACCCCGGCAGTACAAAACCCGCCCTATCGGCAATCAATCTGCATATTAGACCTGGACATAGCCTCGCCATTGTCGGGGAAAATGGTTCAGGGAAAACCACCTTAATTAAGCTACTTACTCGTCTTTATAACCCGACTGAAGGGCGAATTTTGCTCGATGGCTTAGATTTGCTTGAATGGGACGAAACCACCCTATTAAAACGGGTTGGTGTGATATTCCAAGACTTCGTACGCTACCAATTCATTGTCGGTGAAAACATAGGGGCAGGCGACAATGACCGTTTCAACGATCAAGCAGGCTGGCAAAAAGCCGCTGAACTAGGCAAAGCCACCGACTTTATCGACCAATTAGAAAGCGGCTATAACACGCAACTGGGCCGCTGGTTCAAAGATGGACAAGAACTGTCTGGTGGCCAATGGCAAAAAGTCGCCCTAGCTCGCGCGTTTATGCGCGAAGAAGCCGATATACTGGTTCTCGATGAGCCCACCGCGGCCATGGATGCCCAAGCAGAAGCCAATATATTCCAGCATTTCCAAGAGCACACCAAAGACAAGATGGCGATTTTAATATCCCATCGTTTCTCTACGGTTCGCCTCGCCCACGAGATCATCGTCATGGGTCAAGGCCAAATCAAAGAACGTGGCACCCATGAAGATCTACTTGCCCAACAGGGTCAATATGCTCACTTATTTTCGCTACAAGCACAGGGCTATCGCTAAACGAAATGCAAAAGACATCAAAAGCCCATATTTATTGGCTAGGATTATGAGCCTGATTATTCCAATTACATCGAACTAGAAGAATAACCTGATTGTTGAGAACGGCCTAAACGAAGCTTGAGAGAATCCATTTCTTTTCTAAGCGAAATAATTTCCTGCTTTAGATTTTCCATCTGTCTGTTAAGCTCAGGATTCGGATTAGTAACTCTGAGCATTAATGTCTCTAAGTCATCCCTGCTTTTTTCCATTGAATCCATTCTTTGAAAAATAGTTGGTCCTGTAGGGCCCTCCGGAGGGAAAAGGTATTCTTCAATAAACTTAATTCTATCGTGGTGATTTTCCGCTAAAGTCGATATTTGAGACTTTAAGTTAATAATATCTTGCTCTTTTGTGTCCATCATTGTCGTCCATATTGAGATTAGGTTTGTAGTTATAATAATTGGGAATAAACATTTAGCAAATAACTGGGTGGAATGATTGCTCCAATCTCTCAAATCTAAATTTTGATGAGCTTTTTCAGTCCTCGTAGTAACATGACGAGCCAAGATTTTTTTTCTTTTTGGTCTCAGATAGAGCCATATACCAATTGGAGGGATTATCAGCACTAGAAAATTTATGATATTAATCGTAAGTCCCATTCATCCTCCTTGATTTCATTGACGTTCTGATCATTAACTAATCCTAAGCGAAAGCATCACTTTAACTCGAATCTTTTATCATACTTTCTTAAAATCTAAAGTAAAATCTAAAGGGTCAGAGTAAAATTAAGTATGATTTTACCCTAAATCACTGAGATTCGTATCCTGGGCACTGGGTAATATTAGAGTTAAGTTCTATCAACTTTGAGCATGACTTACCATTCTAAATCCTCCCCAGATATTTGAGGAAATCTCCAATGATCTGGTAAGGATAATTTCACTCTGACTCTTTTAGTTAGAAAAACTTCTATCCACAGCAAGAGTTTCAATAATTTTTTCTTGATAAGAGCGAATCATTGGAAAACTGTCGACATTTACAAACAATTTTATAAAATCTTCTTTCTGCAAGTTTTCTATATCTGTACCTCTATACAACATGGAGAAAATCTTATTTTCATTTTTTCTGTTAGAGAGCATTAGGTTTAATTTCATCACACGAGCAAGCTCTTCTTGATAAAGAAAAAACTGCCTTAAGTGTGTATCAATAACATCTGATTTACCTGCCTGACTTTCTGTTAAAACCTCATCGATAAGTCGGTTTTGTCTAGATCGAGACGCAATGGCATCATCCATTACTCTAACCCAACTTTCTTTTGATTCAGATAATAAACTCAAGAAATACAATGTTCTAGCTTTATTATAATTAATAAATCCTGGCCACATAACATCTTCTATTGATATTTCAAGAGCTCTATCGAACTGTTCACATGCAGAATTCAAATACATGAGGTTGCCACAATAAAACGGATAAAATAATTAAGAGGCATACTGAGCCTCATAATCAACTGGCGCTACGTAATCTAAAAATGCATGACGCCGCTTTCGGTTATAAAATACTTCAATGTATTCAAA
>NZ_JSEE01000029.1 GCF_001625355.1 Marinomonas sp. TW1 | reverse complement strand
TGGCACAAGACGGCACCTTAACCATTCAAACCAACAAAGTGGATAACCAAGGTTCCTTGGCAGGTAAAGGCATTACGATTGATGCCACCGAACTGAGCAACAGTTCAGCTAACGCCAAGATGTATTCCACCGATGCAATCGCGTTGAATGTACAAGGCAACATCACTAATGAAGATGGCGCGTTGGTTCATGCGGATTCCGACTTGACCTTAGATACTGAGGGAAATCTCACCAATACAGATTCCACAATAGAAGCTTTAAATACTATCGACATCAAAGCGAATAATGTCGCGAGCTCCGGTACGGTATTGGCGCAAGACGGCACTTTAACCATTCAAACCAACAAGGTGGATAATCAAGGAACCTTGGCGGGTAAAGGCATTACGATTGATGCCATCGAATTGAGCAACAGTTCAGCGAAAGCCAAGATCTATTCTACCGATGCAATCGCGCTGAATGTACAAGGGAACATCATCAATGAAGATGGCGCTTTGGTTCATGCGGATACTGATCTGACCTTAGATGCCGAGGGCTACCTCACTAACACAGAATCCACGATTGAAGCATTAAACATCATCGATATCAAAGCGAATAATGTCGCGAATACAGGCACCGTCTTGGCACAAGATGGTGCCTTAACTATTCAAACCAACAAGGTGGATAACCAAGGAACCTTGGCGGGTAAAGGCATTACGATTGATGCCACCGAACTGAGTAATAGCACGTCGAGTGGTAAAATCTATTCAACCGATGCGATAGCACTGAATGTGCAAGGTAACGTCACTAATGAAGATGGTGCTCTAGTGCATGCGGATTCCGATCTGACTTTAAATACCGAGGGCAATCTCACTAACACAGATTCCACGATTGAAGCTTTAAATCAGGTCGACATCAAGAGTCAGAATTTCACCAGCTCGGGGACGATTTTAGCGCAAGATGGCGCTTTAATCATTCAAACGAATCAGCTAGATAACCAAGGTTCTGTAGCGGCTAAGGGCATCAGGATTGATGCCACCGAACTGAGCAATAGCACGGTTAACGGTAAAGTCTATTCAACAGATAAACTCGATTTCAATATCACAAGTGATGTGATCAATAAAGAGGGAGCCTTAATTCATGCTGGAAAAAAATTAACCTTCGATGTGGAAGGTAAACTCACGAATTCGAATAGTGATATCGAGGCTGTTCAAGGCATTAAGGTTAACAGTCATCATTTTGTGAATTCTGGTTCAGTCTTAGCTCAAAATCAGTCATTAAAGATAGAAACAGACCATTTAGATAATCAGGGGCGACTTTTGGGTCATGGTGTAGAAATTAATGTCACCTCACTTTTAAATAATACTGTCAACAGTGAATTGTTATCAACTGATCACCTTTTTTTGAAAATAGATAATGACTTTATAAATGAAAACGGCGCGAATATTAAAGCGAATGATTTATTAACTATTGATACAAAAAAGAATTTTTATAACATCGGTTCTAATGTTGAGTCTGCAAATGAGATTAATATCATCGCTCAAACAGTAGAGAATGAAGCGGGCAGCGTGATTTCGACAAAAAAAGGTACCTTAGGTATTTATGCATCGAATAATGTGACGAATACAGGGGGGATATCGGGAAATTATGTCGATATAAAAACAAATTTTTTGAAAAATAGTGGGGGTGATAGCATTATTTTAGGGCGAACTAATTTGAAAATAGAGGCGGATAGTAATCTTAATAATGAAAATGGTGGGGTGTTGTATAGCCTTGGTACGGCTAGCTTTAAGACAAATGGTACTTTGCTTAACAGCTCCGCAACAATTGAGACTATTGGAGATTTGAATATTGATGTCAATCAATTAATAAATAAAAAGAAAGTGTTTTCTGTTTATAATAATGTAATTGTAAACGAATATAGTATTCACTTTCAAGAGTATGTTGTTGATTTGGTCGATGAGTTCTATAGAGATTATACTGAAATGATTTCTACTCCAATTGTTGATTATGATAGTGAGGAGTCTTATATATTGACTTCTGGTAATATGTATTTAAAGGGTTTGATTGATAATGTATATTCAACTATAAGTTCAGTGGGGGATTTAATCTACGCAACAGATAATCTTAACAACGTAAGTTATTTTGGCATAAAAAAAACAGAGGAGATTATTAAGAAGACTGATATGTATCAAAGATCATCTTCATCTGGTTATGATGTACATGTTTCTTATGAAAATAATACACAAGAAGAATTTATAACATTGGCTTCCGCCACCTTTACTGCTGGAGGAAACATAAAAGGTAAAGCTGGAAATGTGTCAAATGTTGGGGCGGTGGATGAAGTTATTGCTGCCTCAATCGATGATTCAGATGACAAAACTCTTTCTCAAACGGAATTGGATGCAAACACTACCAATTCAAATGACACCTCCCTTGTTCAAACGGAATTGGATGCAAACACTACCAATTCAAATGACACCTCTCTTGTTCAAACAGAATTGGATGCAAACACTACCAATTCAAATGACACCTCCCTTGCTCAAACGGAATTGGATGCAAACACTACTAATTCAAATGACACCTCCTTTGCTCAAACGGAATTGGATGTAAACACGACAGAGTCAGATGACACATCTTTTGTTCAAACGGAATTGGATGCAAACACTACCAACTCAAATGACACCTCTCTTGCCCAAACGGAATTAGATGCAAACACTACCAACTCAAATGACACATCTCTTGTTCAAACGGAATTGGATGCAAACACTACCAACTCAAATGACACCTCTCTTGCTCAAACGGAATTGGATGCAAACACTACCAACTCAAATGACACCTCTCTTGCTCAAACGGAATTAGATGAAAATACTACCACTTCAAATGACGGATCTCTTGTTCAAACGGAATTGGATGCAAACATTACCAGCTCAAATGACACCTCCCTTGTTCAAATGGAATTGGATACAAACACGGCTAAGTTAGATGGCAAATCTATTGTTCAAACGGAATTGGATGCAAACACGACAGAAATGAATCAGATGAAATTGTCTAGGACATCTGATTCATTACAGGTAAAAATGACAGGTAATCAAGATGAACCAGCGGTGAATAACGTTGATCTAAACCTTGTCAAATCCCGCCGTGACGCCATTTTTAATGACCTTAATGTGGACTCTTTTGTACAGAGTGCGCTTTATACCCCTTCCGAAAATCCTGATTCTGATTACCTAATACAAACCAACCCCTTGTTCACCAATTACAAAAATTTTGTCTCATCTGACTACATGCTCAAAAAAATGGTCGGTGATGATCAAGGCCGAACCGGGAAAACGGCCTCGCGTCTGGGCGATGGCTTTTTAGAGCAAAATCTGGTGCGTGAGCAAATCTTATCCTACACCGGTTTCCAAACTTTGCCCGATCAAGTGGACATAGAATCCGCCTACGAGACCTTGATGGACAATGCCTTAGAGGAATACACAGACTTACAATTAAGCGTGGGCATTGAACTCACTGATAAACAAGCGGCGCAACTTAAACAACCGATCGTATGGATGGTCTCTGAGACTGTGCAGACGGATTTAGGCCCTCAAGAAGCTTTGGTGCCGAAGGTATATTTTTCCAATACTTCCGATATGACCTTAAGACCAGATGGATCCTTGATTGCTGCAACTAATATAGACATCCAAGTGGATAGTGATCTTGTTAATTCAGGCGCTATTGTCGCTCGCTCTGATTTATCTATCAGTGGCGAGAATATTAGCAATAGCGGTAACATGACGGCAGGAAACAATGTCAGTCTAAATGCCTCTAGCGATATTAGTAACTCGGGGAGTATGCAAGCTAATGGCGCTCTCAATTTGGTGGCGGGCGGCAACATTACCAGTGAGACCCAGAGTCAAACGATTGAAACGTCATCGGGTACCTTTGCTAGTACACAAACCTTGGTGGGAGAAACAGCGACATTACAAGGCGCCACTATCAATTTAGTGGCGGGTAATGACATTAGCCTAATTGGCAGTGAGGTGAGTGCCGATGATCAGATTTTTGCTCAAGCGGGTAATGATTTTACGGTCGCCAGTCTCGCGGTGACAAATAGTAATAAAGCAGGCAATAATTTTAATAAGTCCAGTACAACGCATCAAATAAGTACCTTATCGGCCAACAGCCTCCAACTCAGCGCGGGCAATACCATTACCAGTCAAGGTGCTCAGCTGACGGCGGATAACGATCTGATTTTATCCGCCAACAATATCGACCTCTTAGCTGTCAAAGACACCAAAGACGCCTACAGCTTTGTGGGTGGCGGCGGTAATTCCACAGAAAAGCGTAGTCATAACGAAAGCATCACAGGTACTGAGTTGAGTGCTGGCGGTACGTTGACTCTAGTGAGTCAGAACGACATCTTTTCCAAAGGATCCACGTTGAATGGTGGTGAGGGCATTGCGTTAGCTGCGGGCGGTGATGTGGTCTTGACCACAGAAACGGCGCATAACTCCTCTTATAAACAAGTGAAGAAGAAAAAATCGGGCCTGTTTGGCTCCAAGCGTTCCACGACCACGACGACGTCTGAGAGTCTGATTAATCAAGGTACGAACCTGACGTCGGGCGGTGATCTTACTATTGCATCAGGTGTTGATATTCTCTTGGAGGGTAGCAAAGCTAACGCCGAAGGCAACATCAGCTTGCAAGCAGGTGGGGACATCCAACTGCTCAGCGCCGTGGACCAAACGTCACAGCGTTACCAGAAACAGAAAAAAGGCACCTTTAAAGTCAAAGCCAAAGATAAGGGCTCTATTAAGCAAACCGCGGTGACCAGTGATTTGGTCGGCGGTGGCAACATCAGCCTAGACAGTGGCAGCAACATTACCTTAGAAGGCGCTACCTTAGCGGCCAACGACACCTTGACGATTGGCACCGATGCGGTCACACAAAACGCCAATGGCCAATACGTCAACGACAAAGGGGAATTAGCGGGTAATGTCACCGTCACCACTCAGGCATTAGAAAGCAGCGAGTGGAGTGAATCTTCCTCAAGTTTCCGCGGTATCTTTAAGGATCTTGTGAAAGGTATTGCTGTTATTGCTTCAACGGCCACTGCTGGACTTATTCATGGGGAAATCAAGGTGGGTGAGTCGGATGCCACCCGCACCGATACTCTAACGCAACAAACCACCACCTTGGCTGCCAGTAACCTTAACCTCACCGCACAGCAAGACCTAGCCCTGATCGGCGCACAAGTGGCGCTGAGCGACACAGCCAACTTAACAGCACAAAATGTCACCATCGATGCGGCGCAAGAACATAGTGTAACCACCACTTCTCATACGGATCAAACCGTCTCTGGTGAGGGCGCCAGCTTCTCTTCTGAAAAAGGGGAATTAACACTAGCCAGCATTACGGAAACTGATCGCACTGAGCGTACTACTACTGCCGCCAATACTTGGGCTGGGTCGAGCTTACAAGCAAGCAACCTAAACATCCAAGCCAACAAAAACGTGGCTATCATTGGCAGTGATGTGACGGTGCAAAATGATGCCAACATAGAAGGCGAGAACGTGCTGATCGGTGGTCGTGAAGACACCACAGACACCACAAATGACAGCATCACCAAAACCAAAACCTTAACAGTGGGTGTGAAAAACGCTTATGCGGATACCTACCTTGCGGTACGTGCTTTAGATCAAGCCAAAGACGCGGTGAAAGACGCTGAAGCCGCCTACGAAGACGCCAAACAAAAAGTCGCCGATGGTAAGCTTCCGAAAAGCGATTTGGACTTCTACAAAGCCAACCTCGCCGTGGCGACTGCCAACGTGGCCAGCGCCACGACAGCGGTTGCTGCATCGGGAGCCGCAGCCGCAGCAGCAGCTACTACCAGTGGAGGAACGGGCTTTTACGCCACGGCGGGCGTGACTACGCAAACCGACACCACCTCAACCACCACTAGTCAAGGTCAATGGCAAGGGGCTAACATTCAGGTAGGTGGTAATACCAGTCTGACCAGTGACAACAACTTGAATGTCGAAGGATCTGTTATTGCGACGGCTGGGCAACTTGCGCTGAATGCCCAAAACATCAATATCACTGCGGGTAAAAACACTTATACCGAAAAGACTGAAAGTCACAGTGAAGGTGCCAGTGTAAGCGTTAGTATGAAAGCTGATACGACGTCTTTAAGTGGTGGTGTCAACGCCAACCAGAGCAGCAGTGACAGCCAGAGCGTGACACACATCAATAGCCAACTGGTGGCCGGTAGTCTTGTCAGTGACAGTGATAACCTGACCATTGAAGGCGGTAATCTGGATGCGGACAGCATTGACATCACCACAGATCAGCTTGTGGTGACCAGTATACAAGACACTTCCAGCAGTAACAGCAAAAGCCTAGGTGGCAACATGGGTGCCGGTGGCGATGGCATCAATAATGTGGGAGTGAACGCCAGCCAAAGCGAAGCTGAACGAGCTTGGGTAGCACAACAAAGTGGCATCACGGGTGGTCAAGTCAACATCACCGCCAAGGATACCAGCTTAACGGGTGCGGTATTGGCATCGACCAATGCACAAGGTGAAGACAATGGCCAAATGACCCTCACCACCGACACCTTAAGCGTGTCGGATATAAAAGACATAGACGAGAGCAAAAACCTCGGCATCAGTCTGTCTGCCGGTGGCGATACCACTAACATTGGGGCCAACTTTGATGGCTATGAAAAAGCCCAAACCACCAAAACCACCATCGGCCTTGGCGATGTCACCGTGGGTGGCAGCAATATAGACGAACAAGCGCAATTCGCAGATCTTAACCGAGACATTACCAACAGCCAAGAAATCACCAAAGATGTTGAGCGCGGAGGCTTAGACGCCAACCTCACGGTGGACAACCGTATGTTGACGGCATCGGGTCGTCAGCAGATTGCGAATGATGTTACCGATACCTATGAACATGGTGAAGACATAGGCCGTGCGGTATCTAGGGTGAACGAAGACGAGGATCTGGGATTCTTCGATTATGGACAAACCCTTGCCAACAATGCCAAGGGCACACAGCTGAAAAACGACTTGTTACGTAACCCTGAGAATAAAGAAATTCTTGCAGGTCTGAAGAGCGAAAATGAAGAAGAGTATAACCAAGCTGTGGTGGCATTAGGCCATCTTGCACAGGATAAATTTGGGTTAGAGCTAAGTGAAATCAATCTCTACGATGGTAAAGCAACCACCAGTAGCTCATTAGCCGATACATTGCTTAGCGACGTCAAAGGTGGCGTGGTAGTCGATGCCAATAGTAGCGAAGCGGGCAAGATGTATCTTGACGTGAATGGGGAAAGCAAAACCAGCCAAATTGATACCTTGGGCCATGAAGTCTTGGAAACACAGGATTTCCAAGGGCAAGGCCAAGGGATTTTCTTCACTAACAGTGAAAGCACCCAAGAAGCCTTGGGTGATGCCTTTGGTGCGCAATTGGCGGATCGTATTAACCAAGCGGCTGGAGGTGACTTAGACAGCACCGGAGGCAGTAATTTCAACCAACGACAAGTGGCCAGTTACAGCGTTCAGCAAGGCACCCTTAATGCCAACAAAGTGGGCAATGCGGAAGTGGATCACAGGCAGCTTGATATAAGTAGAAGTGTTGCATCAACTATGTTTGAGCATGCTGCATCTGTCATTGTAAGAGATAACTCAAATGACTTTTCTGATGAGGATAAAAAGAAATTTGGGGAACCTGTAGAGATTGAGGGACAAGGAGTAGGTTATATATTTGAGGCACTTAATATTGATCTAACAGACTCTGAAACGGGAGAAAATAACAATAAGCTTGTTCCTGTCGTTAATGGTAAGTATTTGGTTGACGGAAAATATGTGGCTGAGCCTAATCTTAAAGAAGAGAAAGAAATCAAAACATTAGCAGCTATAAAAGAAGGTAATTATTCATTGCACGGTGATAAAAAAGATGATTTTAATCTAGAAGATAGCTTGATGGATGTTTATTATCAAGATATGACGGATTCAGATGTATGGAAAGATTACCCAAGTTTTGGAAAGACATTGCGCTGTGCAATGTTAGATTGTTCTGGAAAAAATAAAATATATAACAGTAATTCATATTATTATGATGCTCAGATTAAAGCTGGTCAGGAACCGTCATTAGTTAATGAAAGAGTATTATTACCTGGATACCCAAACTATGTTCCAGCTTTCGGTCCAACTCCAGATTTAGAAAGTCCAGAATCAGAAAAATTTAAAAGGTAACCGTGTCATGATGAAAATAATTCAGAATAGATTGAATTTTTTATTACCATTGATTTATTGTTTGTTAATAATTGTATTTTACTATCTTGCATATTTTGAGTATGGGTTTGGAAAAGAAAAAATAACTTTTTTTTGGGTGTTTGTTAATGTTGTATATATCTCTCCATATATTTTAAGTATATTTTTTTCGGCATATTCCAGTTTCTCAAGTATAAAAAATATCATTGTTAATTTAATATGTTTTATTGTATGCTCTTATTCAGTAATATTATATTTTGATCGGCCTGAGCGTGGTTGGGAAGGGCTGGTTTTATTAAGCTTAAGTTCATGTCAATTTCTTATTATTACGAGTATTCTACTCATCTCTTATTTTAGAAAAATAATTATAATTATAGATAATAGAGGAAGGTAAATATTACTTTAATTCACGTTACGAAACGGTTGAGTATAAGGTGAATAGAATTTAGTAATCCCCCCATCCTAAAATATTCATTTTTTCAATAAGCTAGAAAAATCTTTAACTTCTTCCAAGGCCCAATCCTGTAATTGAGCCTTTTTGCATTTCTCTTGAAAAGTTCAAACTACCAAAGCCATAATCGACCTTGGCAATGTCACCGTTGGTGGACTCACCATTGAAGAAAAAAATAAAGTTGATAAGGTAAAAAATGTTGCTGATGAAATGCTTAAGGAAGCGGAAAGCTTGATACTGTCATATCCACAACAGGAGAATATAGATTAATGGTATACAGTGAGTTTATTAAAACAAAATATTTATTTTTATTCTTATATGGTCTTTGTGTGACGTCGCTTTATTATATAGGATATAGTAAATTTGAATTTTAATATGAATAATTTGAAATGGAATGGATTATTTTTAACTCGTGGTTTATATCACCCTATATTATAAGAATAGCTGGAGTTGTTTTTCTCAGGTTTTCTAACGTAAAAAGTTGGTTAGTAAATTTTGCATCTTTAATATCTTGCTGTGTTATGGCTGTTTGGGTTTTTTATATAGGGAAAACAGATCATAGTACTGGGATGGATGTGTTGATTTTTGTTTGTTTACCTATGAAGCAATTACCCTTTATTTTTATATTTACCGCCGCCATATATTTTATTGGGTTTGTTGTTCGCATATTTGAGAAAAAATAATAAAATTAACAAGGAAATAATTGTAATAATTGGGGTCACCCTGAACCTGCTACAGTTTAACGGACATTTTTAATCAGGGACAATAAGTCCTTTAGGAGTGTTCTTATGACAACAAAACGTAAACCTTATAATACCTATACCAAAGAGTTTAAGTTGGAAGCGATTCGC
>NZ_JSEE01000028.1 GCF_001625355.1 Marinomonas sp. TW1 | reverse complement strand
GCGAATCGCTTCCAACTTAAACTCTTTGGTATAGGTATTATAAGGTTTACGTTTTGTTGTCATAAGAACACTCCTAAAGGACTTATTGTCCCTGATTAAAAATGTCCGTTAAACTGTAGCAGGTTCAGTGTGTCCCAACGATATGAGCTCCAAAGTCCACCACACACAGCGAGACAACCAATAACACTGGCAATAAAGGCCATTTGCACTGGTGTTTTCGACAGTTTTCTTGCCGTCGCAGCGGGAATAATCATCAATGACGTAATCAAAAGAACACCAACGATTTTCATGGCGACCGCAATCACTAAGGCCACTAATAGCATTAATAGTAAACGGATGGATTCGACAGGATAACCTTCTACTTTCGCCAGCTCTTCGTTTACCGTCACCGCCAACAAAGGCTTCCAAAAGACCACCAACAAAGCAATCACTGCCAAACCACCAGCATAAATCCAATACACATCCAGCTGACTAATGGCCAGTAAATCACCAAATAAATACGCCATTAAATCAATGCGAACATCGTCTAAAAAGCTCACGGCAACTAAGCCAAGTGATAAAGAGGAGTGCGCCAAGATACCCAATAAGGTGTCCGTGGCAATAATGTGCTTTTTCTGCAAGGTCACCAAGACCGCGGCAAGCCCCACACACAACACAATAATGGCGAGATTAAGGTTGATCTCCAAAAGCAAACCAAGTGCCACGCCTAGCAAAGCAGAGTGCGCCAGAGTGTCGCCAAAGTAAGCCATGCGACGCCACACCACAAACGCCCCAAGAGGACCGGCGACCGAAGCCACACCTAAGCCTCCGATCAAGGCTCTAAATAAAAGATCTAGCATGTTTTTTTATCTCTCCAATCGACAGGAAGCACTGTTCGTTCAGTTATTAATGATGGCAATGTGTGTGCTCGTCTTGCGCAAGAATATCCCCATGCTCATCGTGTACGTGGTCATGCTGGTGAGAATAAATAGCAATGGACTCATCGGCACCAGGCACACCAAACAAAGCCTGATAAGCAGGATGTCCAGTCACATGCTGTGGCGAACCAGAACAACACACGTGCTGATTAATACAGACGACGGTATCGGTTTTCGCCATCACCAAATGAAGGTCATGAGACACCATCAACACACCACAGCCAAGCTCATCACGAATGCCTTCAATCAAGTTGTAAAGCTCGACCTGGCCATTCACATCGACGCCTTGCACAGGCTCATCCAACACCAATAAATTCGGTCGATTCAACAAAGCTCGCGCCAATAATACGCGTTGGGTCTCGCCACCAGACAACACATGAACCTGAGAATTCAGTAAATGAGCAATACCCAGTTTGTTCAACGTTGGCTCGATGGCTTTTTTATTTACCCCACGCACTAAGGCAAGAAAGTGCTTCACCGTGAGAGGCAAGGTCGGATCAACATGCAATTTCTGCGGCATATAGCCAATTCGTAAGCTTTCATGACGAATAACACGACCTGTTGTCGCCGTCTGTAACCCTAATAAAGTGCGGATCAGCGTACTTTTACCACTGCCATTGGGGCCAATCAAGGTCACGATTTCCCCTTCATGGATGGTCATATTGATGCTGTCTAAGAGCGCTCGTCCATCAAATGCGATGCCGATTTTATCAAACTCAACCAAACACTTACTCATGCTCGAACCTCTGCAGCCATACCACGACAATCAGCACATAAGCCTGTTAACTCAATGGTTTCCGATCTTAATTCAAAACCATGTTGAGCGGCTTTAGCAACCAAGGAAGCGTGTATGTCTTGGTAATCAAACTCCATCACGTTGTGACATTCATCGCATATCAAAAAATAGCCTTTGTGTTCTTTATCGGCATGCGCGCAACCCAAATACGCATTCATCGATTCCACTTTGTGAATCAGTCCAGCATTCAATAAAAAATCCAATGCTCGATAAACCGTTGGTGGCGCAGAGTTAAACCCTTCTTCCGCCAACTTCGCCAACAACTGATAAGCACCTAATGGACGATGACTTTCCCAAATCAGCTCTAAAGCACGACGACGAACTTTCGTGAGTCGTTGCCCTTGCGCCAAACATAAGGTCTCAGCCGTGGCCAAGGCCGTATCGATACAATCATTATGGTTATGTGCGTTTTCTTCGCTCATCAAAATGCCCTGCTCGCATTGCTCAAATAACTCCAAATCATTGAGCTACTAATGAGAATCAACGCCAAGGCAGCTGCAAAACCAAAGCCCCTTGACACTCGTTGCCGCCAAACACTTTGCCCACGGCTCAACATAAAACCGGTGTCTCGAACCAATACACTCACCGCAGCAAGTCCTGACACCGTGATCGCAGTCCCCAAAGACATCGCAAAGGTGGCCGCTAAGCCCCACTGAAAAATCCCAGCACTCATTGAGAAAAGCAGCACCAAAACAGCGCCGGTGCAAGGACGAATGCCAACCGCTAAAATCATCGCCCAGACTCCTCGCTTCGCCACTTTACTTTCCGTTTCATCATGCTGGTCACAGCACGCATGATGACCGTGGTCGTGGTCGTGGTCGTGGTCGTGGTCGTGGTGAAGATGGTCTTTTGAATGATCATGACCACAGCCAGATTTACCACGCAATAAGCGCGATAAAATCCACACACCAATTAAGCCAACCGCCGCAAAACTGGCGATCTCAAAAAAGCGAGAAATCTGCATAGCGCGTCCCGCTAAGGAAAAGATCTGCCCTAATACCAGAATCAAAGCAACTGCCATGAAGCCTTGTACGGCAGCACATAAAAAGGCAATAACAATGCCTTTTCGCATAGAAGCGCGACTGGCTAACATATAGGATGAAATGACCGCTTTGCCATGCCCTGGGCCCGCCGCATGAAACACACCGTATAAAAAGCTTACTGAGACCAAACTCCACAACAAAGCAAGGCTGCCACCTTTACTTATGGCGCGCACTAATGACACCAATTCACGGTGAAAATTCGCCTGTTGTGAAATAACCCACTGAATAAAATCCTGATACAGGGAGAAATCCGCTGCATACAAAGGTGAGATAAAACAGAAGAAAGATAAAAAGACGATGACCACATTCTTCGCCATACTGGCACTCACTAAAGGTTAGACTGATTTTGTTATGGTATAACAAGTCTAACCTCAGGAGAAGTCGTTGCGCAAAATCACCACATTATGTGACTTTATTGAGATAGCAGGGGCGTCAAAAAGCCCGTCACACCACTCATGAAAATCTGTGCAGCCATTGCCGCTAAGATCAGACCGGTGATTTTAGATAGGACATTTAAACCAGTACGGCCAAGCATTTTCTCGATCAAGGAACCGGAATACAAAATCACTGCCAACGAACCAAGCGCCAACAACAAGCCACAAATGCCGATCACCAAATCCCATCCTTGCAGCTCAGCACCATACACCAAGATGGTCCCTATGGTGGCCGGACCAATAATGGTCGGCACAGCAAGCGGCACAACAGAAACATCGTCACGCTCTTCGCTGGGCATGCCCACGGCATGATTTCGCGTACCGTCACGCACCAAACTCAACGCCGACATAAACAACAAAATGCCGGAACCAATTCGAAACGAATCCAAGGTTATGCCCAGCACGGCAAACAAGCTGCTACCAAAAAACAGTAACACCAAGGCAATGACAACCGCCGCAATAATCGCCTTGTTAGCAACTTGTTTGCGGGAGGCCGCCGTTTCGCCGCGTGTTAATGCAAGAAACATCGATAGCACAAAAAAAGGGGCAAACAGGAAAAAGAACTTAATCCAAGTAGAAATGAGTAGACTCATCGATCGCCTTACCAAAAAGCATTACACCACACGATTAGCGTTGGCTTAATGCGAGTTTTACACCAAAGCTCACCAGTAATACACCAGTTAAGCCATCCATAACTTGCGCCACTTTTGGTCGCGCCAGCCAAACTCGCGCTTTATGAATCATCAACGCAAGAAACATTTGCCACACCATCGCTATGATAAAGTGAAGGGAAGCCATAAACAGAGATTGAGCCAAGGCGGAATGGGTTGGATCAATAAACTGCGGTAAAAATGCCATGTAAAAAATAATGGGTTTCGGGTTCAACACATTGGATAAGATGCCTTGACGGAAACTTCCCCAAGCATTGACCGACTGGTTACCCTTGGTGCTAAAACTCAAGCCAACAGGATTCGCCGCACTACGGAGGGCCTGAACGCCGAGATAAACAAGATAGGCCGCACCCAGCAATTTAAACGCCGTGAACAAACCGGCTGAGCCAAGCAATATCACCGACAAACCTAGCGCAGACACAGTGGCATGGGCGAACAACCCCATGCAAATACCCAAGCTGGTAAGAAAGCCTAAACGCCAGCCACCCAACGCAGCATTACGCATCACTAGGATAGTATCGACACCAGGACTCATGGTTAATACGCTAATGGCCAATAAGAAAGGTAACCATTGAAAGTGCTCTAACATAGACGTTATTCCAAAGACATGATTAAGGTTTGCAGGTTAAATCAACCCAGAAGGCAACAGACGTTTCTTCGGCTTCGCGTTCCGCAGGCGTACAAATTTCGGCGTAACGCCCCGTCAAACGAACCAAACCTTCTTCCACAGGCTCCATAGCAAAATACAACTCATCATCGCCAAACGCTAAACTCAAAGTCGACGTTTCCAAGTTCACCGCTTCAGGCAAATGTATGGCCATGCGAATCCATAACATTTGATCACGTATACGCACATCCATGACCTGCACTTCATCAGGCACAAAGTCTGCACCATCACGCTTCATTTTGATGAAGTAACCATAAGTTTCAAAGCTCTTAAGCACTTCCAGCATATCGAGCTTCTCTTGCCCTTCTAGCTCACCATTGGCGTCAATATCATATTCAGCAATCAAGCTTGTAGAAGTAAATAAGTCCAAACTCCAAGTCGCTTCTAATTGATCAATACTGGTCGCGTCCACTTTGACACGATATTGAGAATCCACCCAAACATGCGGATGAGCCAAGGCTTGCAAGGTCGTCAAACCTAAAATGGCAGCAAGAATAAATCGAAACATCAGAACTCCATCAAGGCTGGTGTATAACGTAACCTAGCTTCTAAAATACGCTGTAACTCACGCGGGTCATGTTGTTGAGCAAGACGTTCAGGATCATCCTTCGCACCGTGCCACGCTTCTAAACGAGAAAGCCAAAACCGCACGGCCGCAATTCGCAACATATAGGGCCAAGCTTTGATCTCATCAGCACTTGGTTCTCTCTCGTAAAGATAGGCCTTTAACAATGCGCGATACTTAGCCATATCCAACTCACCGGTCTCAGTGTCTGAACACCAATCATTTACAACAATGGCTAAATCATACATAACCCATGAATAACACGCATTGTAAAAATCGATAATGGCTGATAATGCATCGCCGTCAAACAAAGTGTTGTTAAAAAACAAATCCCCATGAATGGTGGTTTTCGGTAAATCATCATGTTCGGCGATAAAGGCATCAAATTCAGCAATTTGTGAGGTCAGTAACGCCGCTTGTTGTGGCTCCAACTCAGGTAAAATCGCTTCGCTGGTGGCATGCCACCAAGCCATGCCTCGGTGACTTTCCCGATGATCTGAAAAATCCTCGCCAGCTAGGTGCAATTTGGCCAAGGCTGCGCCCATTTGACGACAACTCTCGACGGAGGTTTGTTCCAAACCCTCACCCGGAAAGCAATCCACAATAATCGCCGGACGCTCTTTAACCATTCTCAAGCGTTCACCGTGAATATCAATTAGTGCCGCAGGCACATTAAATCCTTTGTGTTTCAAATGCGCGACCACATCCAAAAAATACGGCACTTCATCGTACTCAAATTCCTCAAATAAGGTTAAAACATACTTCCCAGTGGTGGTGGTTAAAAAGTAATTTGTATTCTCAACGCCACCAGAAATGCCTTGGAATGAGACCAGCTCGCCTAAATAATAATCAGCCACTAAGGCCCGCATGTCAGATTCAGAAAGGGATGTGTAAACAGCCAAGTTGTACTACCTATTTATTATCAATACGATGACGCGAATAAGAAAACGCCTATGCTCCACAATAAGCAAGGAAAGGTCAATTCGTTCCGTGGAAATACGTCGTTTATTACACCTTTTTCCATTACGTAATACCAAAGAACAAGGACAATTTTTCACAAAGAGACAACGAAACCTGACCCCAGAATGTGTATACTTTGTGCATAACAAAGCAAGTAAGGCATCTGATTTTGATAAACGACAGAAATGACCAAGCAAAAATTTTGATTCCAGCCACCTATCGACTGCTGACTGTGACTATCTTGAGTGGCGTCATTTATACTGTTTTATTCAATATTTATTCGACACCATTTGTGCTTCATGCCTTTCAACCCGGTATTATCGCTCTACTTCACCTAATACTTTTTGCTTATTTGTATAAAAACCCCAGAAAAAGAATTAGCCAAGTGATTAATGCATATGGCGCCATTCTGCTGCTCACCTCCGTACCAAATACCTTATATTTCACGATCGGGGCTTGGCAAAGTGAGTGGCTGTTTATTGAAATGTTTCCACCTATTTCCGGCATGGTCATTTTAACCACGACACTGATTATGCTAATGCTACCCGAGAAGCTCAATAAGTTCGTCATTTTGACCTGGACTCTGAACGCGGTCCCAGTATTACTGCTTTTAGCAACACACCCAGAAGAATTGCAAACCCCCCGTGGCTATGATCTCTTGTTTCTATTCGGTCCAGCCAGCTTATTGATACTGCTTATTATCCCTTATCAACGTAGTGTCAGAAGCCATATGGATAAAATCAACGTGGATTTACAACATTCCAGACAAGAGGCTGACCGAGACTTTTTAACGGATGTTTATAATAGACGAGGCTTAAAGAGTTGGTTAAACGACCTAGCCCCTAATACTAATATAAGTGTACTGCTCATCGATATTGACCACTTTAAAAGTGTCAATGATAGGTTTGGCCATGCGACGGGCGATCATGTATTAGTCGAATTTGCTTCGCGTCTTCGTACCGCTTATTTCGACGATTGCAGCCTAGCCCGTTGGGGCGGCGAAGAATTTATTGTCGTCATCGTCAACCCCAGTACTGATAGCATGTCCTCAATTGGCGAAAAATTTAGAAGTACTATTAGCCAACAACCTTACAAAGACATAGGAAAAGTCACTGCCAGCATTGGCGTCTCTCAAGTCGACCAAGCTCAACACTTCATTGCCATGGTCGAAGAAGCAGACAAAGCCGTGTATTTTGCCAAAGCCAATGGCCGCGACCAAGTTGTCTTATACTCAGACGCCCTAGCCGAAGAACCTTCCCTTTCAGCAGAATAACAACGCACAGATTAATTCGCCTTTTGATGTAAAAACAATCGCAACCGCTTAGAATAGAGCCAACTTTGCCATTTCTTATAGAGGTTTCATTTTGGCTACGGATTCATTACAACAAACACCCCCAATGATTTTGGTAGACGGCTCGTCTTATCTTTACCGAGCTTTCCACGCGATTCCACCGATGCACACCAGCGACGGCCACCCGACCAACGCCACGCGCGGTGTGATCAGTATGATCCGCAGTCTCATCAAAACCTATCCTGATTCCCCCATGGTGATCATCTTCGACGCCAAGGGTAAAACCTTCCGCGATGAAATCTACAGTGAATACAAAGCACAGCGCCCCCCCATGCCGGAC
The DNA here is from genome assembly GCF_001625355.1 of Marinomonas sp. TW1. Classification (GTDB taxonomy): domain Bacteria; phylum Pseudomonadota; class Gammaproteobacteria; order Pseudomonadales; family Marinomonadaceae; genus Marinomonas. Next base: position 4,211 of record NZ_JSEE01000028.1, on the reverse strand, counting down.
GATCTTCGCCCGCAAATCGAACCGATTCACCGCATGGTCGAAGCCATGGGCTTGCCACTCGTTATCATCGATGGCGTAGAAGCCGACGACGTGATCGGCACCATCGCCAAACAAGTGGGCGAGGCCGGACGCGACGTCATTGTCTCCACAGGCGATAAAGACATGGCACAACTGGTCACCGAGAGAGTCACGCTGGTAAACACCATGAACAACACCGTCATGGACATCCAAGGTGTCAAAGACAAATTCGGCATTCCACCCGAACTCATCATCGATTATCTCGCTCTCATGGGCGACAAAGTTGATAATATTCCGGGCGTACCAGGCGTTGGCGAAAAAACCGCCTTAGCCTTGCTACAAGGCTTAGGCAGCATCAAAGAGATTTACACACGTCTAGACGACATTGCCGCTTTGGGCTTCCGTGGTTCCAAAACCATGAAGCAAAAAATGGAAGACAACAAAGAGATGGCTGAGCTGTCTTACACCTTGGCGACCATCAAATGTGACGTGGAACTGCCCTTCAAACCACAAGAATTGAAAAATGGCGAAGCCGACAAAGCAACGCTACGTGAATGGTTCACTAAGCTGGAATTCAAAACCTGGATAAAAGATTTGGACAAAGCGCCAAGCGTGAACGGCCCAGATGACACCGTTGGTAACTTGGATGGACAAGCCACAGCCAGCAAATCTGATATTGAAGTGCAATACGGGACCATCTTGGATCAAGCGAGCTTCACGGCTTGGTTTGAACAAATCCAACAAGCTGACTTAGTGGCCTTTGATACGGAAACCACCAGCTTAAATTATATGGTGGCGGAACTGGTGGGTGTGTCTTTTTCTTTGGAAGCAGGCAAAGCCGCCTACATCCCACTGGCTCACGACTATGAAGGCGCGCCAGAGCAACTGGATCGCGATTGGGTATTAGCGCAGCTTAAACCTTGGCTAGAAGACGAAACAGCAGCGAAAGTAGGCCAGCATCTAAAATATGACGCCAATGTACTGAACAATTACGGCATAACCCTACGTGGTATTGTTTACGACACCATGTTGGAGTCTTACGTCTTTAACTCGGTCAGCTCTCGTCATGACATGGGCAGTTTAGCGGAGAAATTCCTCGACCATAAATGCGTCAGCTTCGAAGACATTGCCGGCAAAGGCGCGAAGCAAAAGACCTTCAATCAAATCGACTTAGAGCAAGCGGCTTTTTATGCCGCTGAAGACGCAGATATTACGCTACGTTTGCATCAAGCTATTTGGCCACAATTAGAAAAGACGCCTGAACTGATCAGCATTTTCAACGACATCGAATGCCCGCTGGTGCCAGTATTAGCAAAAATGGAGCAAACCGGCGCACTGATTGACCCAGAACTATTGCATGCGCAAAGCAGCGAAATCGCTGCCAAACTGCAGGAACTGGAAATCAAAGCCCATGAAGAAGCAGGGGAGAGCTTTAACTTAAGCTCACCGAAACAGTTACAAGTCATCTTGTTTGAAAAGCTGGAATTGCCCATCATCAAGAAGACACCAAAAGGGCAACCTTCCACCGCGGAACCGATTTTGCAAGAACTGGCCGAAAAATATGAGCTGCCTCGCATCATCATGGAACACCGTAGTTTGTCGAAACTGAAGTCGACTTACACAGACAAACTGCCAGAAATGATCCAAAAAACGGGTCGCATTCATACCTCCTATCATCAAGCGGTAACGGCTACAGGGCGTTTGTCCTCTTCCGATCCGAACTTACAGAACATTCCAATTCGTAGCGCCGAAGGCCGTCGTATTCGCCAAGCCTTTGTCGCACCACAAGGCTACAAACTGGTCGCGGCCGACTATTCGCAAATCGAACTGCGCATTATGGCTCACTTGTCACAGGACAAAGGCTTGCTGGACGCATTTGCGAACAATGCCGACGTGCACAGGGCCACCGCTGCAGAAGTATTTGAGACCACGCCTGAAGACGTCACCACAGAGCAACGCCGCCGTGCTAAAGCCATCAACTTTGGTTTGATTTACGGCATGTCCGCCTTCGGCTTAGCAAAACAACTTGGCATTGGCCGCCCAGAAGCGCAGAAATACGTACAGCGTTACTTTGAACGTTACCCTGGCGTGCGCACCTACATGGACAACACTCGTGAAAACGCCAAAGAAAAAGGCTTTGTGGAAACCATCTATGGCCGTCGTTTGTACTTGCCTGACCTCAAAGCGAAAAACGCCATGATGCGCCAAGCTGCCGAACGTACCGCCATCAACGCACCGATGCAAGGCTCCGCCGCCGACATCATCAAACGCGCCATGATCAAGATGCACGATTGGCTGGCTGACACCGACCTAGACGTGAAAATGATCATGCAAGTACACGATGAACTCATCTTCGAAGTCGCCGAAAAAGACCTAGACGCAGCACAAGAAAAAATCGTCGACATCATGCAGAATAGTAGCCAGATTGACGTGCCTTTATTGGTTGAAGCAGGCGTGGGGGATAACTGGGATGAGGCGCATTAATTAAAAAGAAAGAGGAAAGAGGAAAGAGGAAAGAGGAAAGAGGAAAGAGGAAAGTAAGCATTGACGTTGTGCTTGCTTTTGGTCAAATTTTTAACTAAGGAAAAAATTAATGAAATCAGATGGACACATAGTTATACCAGGCTATGTCACTGACAAAGATTTAGAGACGTTAGCAAATAAATTGCTTGAACAGCCAAAATGCAAATCAATTGCATTAGACCTGAATGAACTAACTTTTATTGAAATAGGTCCTCTAACCTTTTTAATTAGCCGAATTGTTCAATGGCAAGCTCAGGGAGTTGAAGTTTCTATTGATATTAATACTGCCCATTCTCAGTGTTGTGGATATTTGCAACGCATTGATTTCTTTAATTATCTTGGGATCAATATGTCTGAGGACTTCAATCGTCACAGCCCTAAAGGTCGATTTCATCCGGTAGCACGAATTGAAAACCAAGCGTCTGGTCTTGCTGACAATTTAAGTGAAGCGATTGCAGAAGCCGTTATCGGTGAGACAAGTACTCAAGACATTTTTTTTACTGATCAGCCTCCCGAAGAGGGAGCCTTTGAAGCAATTGCTTACTCAGTAAGTGAACTAATTAAAAATATTCAGCAACATTCTAAAGGTAAAGGGGCCGTTGTTTCTCAGTTCTATGAAAAGAAAGGAATGGCGAAATTAGCTATATTTGATGATGGAATTGGGATTAGAAATAGCTTCATTGAAAGTAAATCTGGGTACTCTTCCCAAATCAAGAATGATGTTGACGCCATAAGGCTAGCTTTAGAAGGTGAAGTATCGAGTAAACTATCATCTTCTAACAATAATGCATCGGCATATGGAGATTTGCCGGATAATGCTGGAGTTGGCCTCACCTTTCTCACAATGTTAGCTAAACGTGCAGGTGGAAACTACACAATTATTTCAGGAAATGGGTTAGTATCCTCTACAAAAGCGACTAAAATTAAACAAAAAACACTTGGAACTTTTGTTCATTTATCATTCAATAGAGACCAGCTAGAGTCTTTTGGAGAATTACTTGAAGAAATAAAAAGAGAAATATTACCTCTCAATGAAGAATTTCAACAAGAAGACTTAGATAGCTTATTTGAATAGTGGGGTGTCAAAATGAAAACTTATAAAATGCAGGAGATCTTTGGTATCGTCTGCGGGGACGGTACGAAAGCATTAACTTTCTTGAAAGATTGTGTTTTACCTTCACTACAGGAAAAAAATTCCACAGTATTTGATTTTGAGGGAGTGCGCGTACTTAGTAGCTCTTTTAGTAACGCACTCTTCGGAAACCTAATCATAAATGAAGGCAAATCGGCATTAACTCAGATTAGATTTGTTAATACATCATCTCTGGTACAGTCGGAAATTAAATCTGGGATAACTCTAGGCCTGAGCAAACATTCAATGAAGTGGCACTCTGAGGCGATAACTGCATAAACGAAAATGCTTAATTCTTCGAAGCCCTTGATTTCCTAAAGGGCTTTTTTATCAACTGTATATAAGAAGAATCTGCCCCTTCCATCATGCCCACTGATCCCATTATCCCTCATTAAACAATTGGGGTCAGAGTGAACCTGCTACAGTTTAACGGACATTTTTAATCAGGGACAATAAGTCCTTTAGGAGTGTTCTTATGACAACAAAACGTAAACCTTATAATACCTATACCAAAGAGTTTAAGTTGGAAGCGATTCGC
>NZ_JSEE01000027.1 GCF_001625355.1 Marinomonas sp. TW1 | reverse complement strand
CGGGCAATGGATCTTGAGCCTTGGTGTTGAGATAACTTGGCTAAAGACAGTTTAAATGCTCTGTGATATTTGGACATAAAAAGACCCCCAGTAATTGGAATGTCCAACTATTGGGGGTCAGTTCAGTATCGGCTTTTTTGTTATGTCACAAGCGCAAAATCGAATTCATTAACGTTCACGTTAACAGTGCATTACTCCATCATTATTTCTCACCATATTATGATCATAGGCGGTATTCTATCCACCTTAATAAAGAAACCTGAAGGAGACCTCTAAGGATGAGGCGAAGCCCATCAAAGAGGCATTAAAAAGCCCCGCAAAAGCGAGGCTCAGTCTGATGTGAATGGGTTAATTAAATTACTTCTCGTTCCACGAGCTCGTCAAATTCGGCTTGCATTTGCCTTTCTGTATGACTCTCTACGTCCTTAGCATTGATGTGATGCTGTCGGCCAGAGTGTTTCGCTTTGTGTTTAATTAACTGTTTTTCCAATTTACCAACTAAAAGGTCTAGGGCAGGTTTAAGTTGCTTATCTGTCTTAACGGTTGCAAATAAGTCATGACCAGGAATATGAACACTGGCTTCTACAATAAGTTCATGGATCTCATGCTTTTCAGTATTTAAAATCACTTTGATGCTGGTTATCTGATTGTTGATTCGACCCAAGTGATCCATTTTTTCTTTGACTACTTGTTGTACTTCTTCACCAGATTGGACATGGTGACCGCTTATATTCAATGTATACATATAGCATTTTCCTTCTGTTTTAGTCAGACGTTTAGTTTGTTTATTATCAATCCTCCTCTTGCCTTCCTATTATTAATCTAGGGATGATTGCATCTAATTTCAATCCCAATAATGTAAATACTTGCTCAAGATCATGTAGACAAAGGGTGAATGTTCATCTGCGGCAAATCCTCTATGCCTTTAAGAGAACAGTTTCTAACGCTATCATTTCAGTTTAGCAGGACAAGCCTAAGTCACCACAAATTTATGTAATTTAATTTTAATGAAAGGATGCTAGAGCAAAACTAATAGGCAAAAAAAAGCACAGCTCAAAAGCTGTGCTTTTCGTAATCATTGTGCAGAACTAGTTGTCAAGCAAGATACGCAGCATGCGACGCAGTGGCTCAGCCGCCCCCCACAATAACTGGTCACCTACAGAGAAAGCGCTGATGTATTCAGGGCCCATATTCAGTTTGCGAATACGACCCACTGGAATATCCAATGTCCCGGTTGCAACCGTCGGTGTTAATTGCTCCATCGTCGCTTGCTTGTCATTTGGCACAACACGAACCCAATCATTGTGCTCAGCCAACAACCCTTCAATATCCGCGACAGGAATGTCCTGATTAAGCTTAATGGTAAAAGCCTGGCTATGACAACGCATGGCACCGATACGAACGCACAAACCGTCTACTGGAATAATATTTGACGTATTGCCAAGAATTTTATTCGTCTCAGCTTGGGCCTTCCACTCTTCACGACTCTGACCGTTATCTAACTGTGCATCGATGTAAGGTATCAAACTGCCCGCCAATGGCACACCAAATTGGTCCACTGGCATATCGGCGGAACGCATCTTTTCTGCAACTTTACGATCAATGTCTAGGATGGCACTCGCTGGGTCAGCTAACTCACTGGCAACGGTACCTTGTAACATCCCCATTTGATTGATCAACTCGCGCATGTGGCGAGCACCGCCGCCAGAAGCCGCCTGATAGGTCATGGATGTCATCCACTCGATATGACCCTTCTCAAACAGGCCTCCGAGGGCCAATAACATCAAACTGACAGTACAGTTACCACCGACAAAGGTTTTTACGCCATCTTGCAAACCTTGCTTGATGACATTTTGGTTTACCGGATCCAATACAATGATGGCATCTTTGTCCATACGTAACGAAGAAGCCGCATCAATCCAGTAACCTTTCCAACCAGCATTGCGCAACTGAGGGTAAATCTCCTTGGTATAGTCACCACCCTGACAGGTGATAATAATGTCCATTTTCTTCAAAGACTCAATGTCTTTTGCATCCTGAAGCAATGGAATATCTTTACCAATTTCTGGCCCTTTCTGCCCCGTTTGTGACGTGGTGAAAAAAACTGGATCAATGTGATCAAAATCATTTTCAGCCAACATACGTTGCATCAGTACGGAACCAACCATTCCGCGCCAACCGACTAAACCTACAGTGTTTTTTGACATGGTTTTCTACCTTTTTTTGTGGGGTCACTCATACCAAGAGCAATATCCCGAATGAATGCCTAACGCTTTATCGTTAAGCTTTTAATGCTGCCAGTACCGCATCGCCCATGGCTTGCGTACTTACAGTTGTGCAACCTTCAGACGTAATGTCTGATGTTCTCAAGCCTTGATCAAGCACTTTACTAACGGCTGCTTCAATCGCATCCGCGGCGGATTTGGCCGCCAATGAATAGCGCAACATCATAGCAACGGACAAAATCGTTGCCAATGGATTAGCAATGCCCTGTCCAGCAATATCGGGTGCCGAACCATGACATGGCTCATACATACCTCGACCTTCTGCATTAAGAGAAGCAGACGGTAACATACCGATCGAACCCGTCAACATGGCAGCAGCATCAGAAAGGATATCACCAAACATGTTGCCAGTAACCATTACATCAAACTGTTTTGGCGCCCTAACCAACTGCATAGCAGCATTATCAACTAACATATGCGTTAATTCGACATCAGGATACTCTTTAGCCACTTCTTCCATGACTTCTTTCCACAATACGGTCACTTCAAGCACGTTAGATTTATCGATTGAGCACACGCGCTTACCGCGTTGACGAGCGGCGTCAAATGCCGAGCGAGCAATACGGCGAATTTCAGACTCACTGTAAACGTAAGTATTAAAACCTTCACGTTCACCATTCTCTAAAGTGCGGATACCACGTGGTTGGCCAAAATAAATACCACCGGTTAACTCACGCACGATCAAGATATCCAAACCCGCTACAATCTCAGGCTTCAAGCTAGAAGCGTCAGCCAATTGTGGGTATAAAATAGCAGGACGCAAATTAGAGAAAAGTTCTAAATTAGAACGCAAGCCTAATAGACCTTTTTCTGGACGCACAGCCATATCTAAACCGTCCCACTTAGGTCCGCCAACGGCCCCTAGTAGAATGGCATCAGCCGCCTTCGCTTTTGCTAATGTCGCTTCAGGTAAAGGTGATCCAGTTTCATCGTATGCTGAACCGCCCACCAAAGCACTTTCATGCTCAATACCCAATGAAAAAGTGTCATTAACAGCATCTAAAACACGAACAGCTTGCTCAACGATTTCTGGACCAATGCCGTCACCTGGCAAGACCAATACTTTTTTTGTCATTACGAATCCTTATTACTTGAATTACTGTTCACGGCTTAAAAATAACCAAGGAGCGGCATTCATTCGCTTATCTTCATAACGGCGAATGCTCTCTTCCTGCTGTAGTGTCAGACCAATATCATCCAAACCATTCAACAAACAATGTTTACGAAATTGATCGACCGAAAATTCAAATTTAGCCCCAGAAGGCGAAGTCACTGTTTGGTTTTCAAGATCGACGTCAATTTGAGCGCCTTCTTGCGCATCCACTTCGGCAAACAGCTGATCAACGTCTTCTGCATCCAAAACAATGGGCAACAAACCATTCTTAAAGCAGTTATTGTAAAAAATATCCGCAAAGCTTGGCGCTATAATAGAACGAAATCCGTAATCATCCAGCGCCCAAGGCGCATGCTCGCGGCTTGATCCACAACCAAAATTCTGACGAGCCAGCAAGACACTCGCACCAGCATATCTAGATTGATTTAAAACAAAATCGTGACGCAAAGGACGACCTTCACAGGATTGGTCTGGCTGCCCTTCGTCTTCATAGCGTAATTCATCAAATAAATTTTTACCGAAACCTGTACGCTTAATGGACTTCAAGAACTGTTTCGGAATGATCATATCAGTGTCAATGTTTGCCAAATCCAAAGGAGCCGCCAAACCTGTATGTTTTGTAAAGGGACGCATATTCTCTCCTAGTGTTTTACAAATTCGCTAACATCAACAAAATGACCCGCTATCGCAGCCGCGGCCGCCATGGCAGGGCTCACTAAATGTGTGCGTCCACCAAAACCTTGTCGACCTTCGAAGTTACGATTAGAGGTAGAGGCACAATGTTCGCCGTTGCCTAATTTGTCTGCGTTCATCGCCAAACACATTGAACAACCAGGCTCTCGCCATTCCAGCCCCGCCGCTTCGAAAATTTCGTGCAAACCTTCTTTTTCTGCCTGCGCTTTCACTAAGCCAGAACCTGGTACAACAATCGCTTGTTTCAAGCTAGAAGCGACTTTACGCCCTTTCACGACTTGTGCAGCGATACGCAAATCTTCTATACGAGAGTTTGTACAAGAACCGATAAACACACGATCCAAGGTCACATCGGCCAAAGTTGTTTTTCCTTCTAGCCCCATGTATTTCCAAGCTCGGGCATAACCTTCTTTTTTCACCGGATCCACTTGGTCTTCAGCACGCGGGATCGCTTCATCAATCGCAATAACCATTTCTGGAGACGTTCCCCAAGTTACTTGAGGTTTAATGTCTTCCGATTTGATTACCACCACTTCATCAAACTGGGCATCTTTGTCTGACACTAAATCTTGCCATGCTGCCACCGCCATATCCCAATGCTCACCTTTTGGCGCATAAGGACGATTTTTCACGTATTCGATTGTTGTATCATCGACTGCGATTAAGCCAACACGAGCCCCAGCTTCAATGGCCATATTACAAACGGTCATACGACCTTCCATCGACAAAGACTGAATTCCTGTACCGCCAAACTCAATGGCATAACCTGTGCCGCCAGCGGTGCCAATCGCTCCAATAATAGCAAGCACTACGTCTTTCGCGGATACCCAAGGTGACAATTCACCGTCAACGCGAACCAACATATTACGGCTTTTCTTTTGCACCAAGCACTGAGTCGCCAACACATGTTCAACTTCAGACGTCCCGATACCATGGGCCAACGCCCCAAAAGCGCCGTGTGTCGATGTATGGGAATCACCACATACTACTGTCATACCCGGTAAAGTAGCACCTTGCTCTGGCCCAACAACGTGCACAATACCTTGGCGAATGTCTTTCATGTTGAATTCAGTAATACCAAATTCGTTACAATTTTCATCCAGTGTCGTTACTTGGATCTTTGACACTGGGTCTTCGATACCATCCACACCTGAAATACGCTCATGTTTGGTTGTCGGCACATTATGATCCGGTGTTGCCAAACTGGCTGAGATACGCCATGGTTTACGACCCGCCAAACGCAAGCCTTCAAATGCCTGTGGTGATGTCACTTCGTGCAGTAGCTGCAAGTCGATATAAATCAATGCACTACCATCATCTCGCTGTTGGACAAGGTGGTCATCCCACAATTTGTCGTAAAGGGTTTTACCAGCCATAAGTTCTCTCCTAAAAATCTTATTGCGCTATCCTAAAACTTTGGCTTAAATTACTCAAATTCATATTTTTCATGTTTTGGATTATTTTTTGGAATGCTTGATATTGCCGAGTTACTCACCTTTATAAAAGTCGCAGAAACACACTCCTTTTCGGATGCCGCAACGCGTTTATTTGTCACCCAACCGGCGATCAGTAAACGCATTGCCGCATTGGAATCTAACCTTGGCGTGAAACTATTTGATCGCATTGGTAGGCAGGTACAATTAACAGAAGCCGGTATGCGTTTATTGCCTAAAGCCAAAAAAATGGCAGAAGACCTTGAAGACATCAAACGCAGCATGACACTACAAATGCAGGACGTGAGTGGTGAGCTTCGACTGTCAACCAGTCATCACGTAGGCTTACATCGACTACCAGACTCACTGAAACGTTTCCAACAAGACTATCCTAGTGCGCAATTAGAAATTGAATTTACTCAATCAGAAGAAGCCTATCAGCACGTGCTAAAAGGTCACGCTGAACTGGCTGTCATTACCTTATCAAATAAAGAAAACAATTTATTGGAATCCATTCCAATTTGGTCAGACCCTTTAACCTGTGTGGTCAGTAAAGATCATCCTTTGTCACATTTAGATAAAATAAGTTTGGTGGACCTCGCTCAATACCCTTGTGTATTACCCAATAAAAACACCTTCACACGGCAAATAGCTGAACAGGTATTCGGTAAGCAAGGCCTGAAACCACAAGTTCGCATGAACACCAATAACCTAGAAACCTTAGCAATGTTAGTGAGCATTGGCTGGGGCTGGTCTTTACTGCCCTCCACGCTAGTAGATGATAGGCTGACAGTATTAAATTTCCCGGAACTCAATGTAGAGAGGAAATTGGGAGTGTTACATCATAAGCATAAAACACTGAGCCGAGCGGCCAATGCGTTTATCTCTTTGTTAAAACAGGCCTCACATTGAGACCTGTTTAATATTAAAACTTATCTATCTTTCTGACTGACGATCAAGATCATCAAGGCGAGTCCGCTCACCATAGCGGCGGCGGTAAACGCCCAAGCACCGCCAGCCCATTCCCAAAGGTAGCCAGTCACCACCATGCCTAGGCCACCACCTAAACCTATGGCAAAAGCACTGTACATTGCCTGGCCTTGTCCAGCATAACGCTCTGGAAACAAACGTCTAATTTGCTCGATGGATACCATATGAAACAGTGCAAACGTTATACAGTGAAGCATTTGTGTGAACATTAAAATCCACACATTTGAAGTAAACCAGCCAACGAGAAGCCAACGAATCACACCACAAACGAAACACAGCATAACCAAATGCACGACATCAAATCGTTTAACAGTATTGCCGAAAAACAAAAACAGGACGATTTCAATGATCACACCAAATGCCATCAACAAACCAATGGCCTCACCGCTGTAACCAAAATTTGACAGGTGGACCGCAAAAAAGACATTGAAAGGGGCATGCGCCATGAAGGCCAAAAATGCCAAACCAAAAAACAACAAAGACTCAGGCTCTTTTAACAACGAAGTAAACGACACCTGCTCTTTATGATTGCTGGCTTCGTATTCCTGCTCTTTGACAAAGAAAATGGTGACCACGGCTAATGCGAGAAAAACGCACATGGTAGGTATGACGACCCAAGCACCAAACTGCCCTATCAAAAAGCCGCCGGCAGCGACGGCAACCACATAGCCAATCGACCCACCCACTCTCAAGCGTGTATAAGGTACGTCCAGACGACGAATACTGCGTACAGCGAGAGAATCTGTCATGGGCAGTAAGGCGGAGTAGAACAACGCCATACAACAGGTCAGCAACCAGAGACTTTCAAACTCTTTATTCCAATTAAAAGGCAAAACGGCGATAAAACAGCCAAGAACAGCACATTGTAGAATCCGCTTTGGCAAGCCTATTTTCGCCGTTAACCAACCCCAAAAATGCGGAATGACGATGCCTGATAAGGTAAAAGTTGACATGAGTCGACCGATTTCAGACGCAGATAAACCAATCGATTTATAATAAACCGAAATGTAGGGCATCATCACACCAATTAAACAACAAAAGAAAAAGTAGAAGAAAAACAATGGCCAAGCCACTGACCGAGCCTTTGGTGAAAACATCATAGCTCCAAAGATTACATCCATTGGTAATCATTATTATGCAAAAATCGATTTCTTTGAGTATGCTGGAAATATCATAAAAAAGCACGATTCAACTAATAATAACAATCCGCACAATCTTGCCAAAACGTTTATGCTCAACCAACGAAGGAACTCGACATGACAACCAATCAAGCATGGTGGCGCGGTGCCGTTATTTATCAGGTGTATCCTCGCAGCTTTTTTGATGCCAATAATGACGGCATTGGCGACCTCGCCGGCGTGACACAAAAAATGGACTACATTGCCAACTTAGGTGTAGACGCCATCTGGCTGTCACCCTTTTTCACTTCACCAATGAAAGATTTTGGTTATGACGTGTCAAACTACTGTGATGTGGACCCTATTTTTGGCGATCTAAACGACTTCGATCAGTTAATTCAGACCGCCCATGAAAAGGGATTAAAGGTCATCATAGATCAGGTACTCAATCATTCTTCGGATCAACACCCTTGGTTTAAAGAATCGAGGCAAAGCCATGATAACCATAAAGCTGACTGGTACGTCTGGGCCGATGCTCAAGCTGATGGTACCGTGCCGAACAATTGGTTATCGGTATTTGGCGGGCCAGCGTGGCACTGGGACAGTCGACGTCGGCAGTATTATTTACATAACTTCCTCGACAGCCAACCCGATTTAAATTTCCACCATCCTGATGTTGTCGATGCGTTATTAGACACAGTGGAATTTTGGTTAAAGCGTGGCGTAGATGGCTTTCGTTTGGACACAGCAAATTACTATTTTCACGATTTGGAACTGAGAAATAACCCACCAAAAGAAAACGTAGTAGAAGGCAGTATTGGTGTTCGGCTAGACAACCCCTACGCCTATCAACTTCACTTATACGACAAATCTCGGCCTGAAAATATCGTTTTTTTACAGCGTTTGAGAAACCTACTTGATCAATACCCAGGCACCACGACCGTTGGTGAAGTGGGCTGTGATTTTTCCCTCAAAACCATGGCAGATTACACACAAGGCGACGACAAACTGCATATGTGCTATTCGTTTGATCTATTGACTCACGATAACAGTATGCAACACATACGTGACACCATGGAAACGATAGAAAAAGGGCTGGGCGACGGCTGGCCGTGCTGGTCGATTGGCAATCATGACGTGGAGCGAGTAGCGACACGCTGGGGCAACAATCAAGACAATTTAGCCAAGAGCAAAATTTACATGCTGATGCTGCTTACCCTGCGTGGCAGTGTTTGTTTGTATCAAGGAGAAGAGCTGGCATTAACAGAAGCGGAATTAACGTACGAACAACTGGTTGACCCTTTTGGCATTGCCTTTTGGCCGGAATTCAAAGGGCGAGATGGCTGCCGCACGCCTATGCCTTGGGACACAAACGACCAAGCGGGGTTCAGTCAACATCCATCCATTTGGTTACCGGTTGCCACTCAACACTTCCCTCTTGCCGTCAGCAAACAAGAAGATGATCCAAACTCGTGTTTGAACGCTTATCGAGACTTCTTAGCCTTCAGAAAAGGCAACATGGCATTACAAATAGGAGATATTGTATTTTTATACAATGACCAACATAGACTGATTTTCACTCGACGACATCAAGACCAGAGCTATTTCATTGCCATTAATAGCGGCCAAGACGAGTTTCAACACCCATGCCAATATGAATTAGAATCCATCAAATTGCCCAATAGCTTATCCGCTGGAAAGATTGAAGCTGGGGTAATTATCTTACCTGCTTACAGCATTCTCATAGCCGATTTAATTGAGTAATACCGCCTTCATAGCCTATGGAACGATTACTCGGCCGTTGGTTGGTCAAGTAAATCCTCTTCCCCTGGCCAAGCATTAATAATGGCTTTCACCAGTGTCGCCAACGGAATGGCAAAAAAGATTCCCCAGAATCCCCAAATGCCACCAAAAAGCAACACGGCAATAATGATTGCCAACGGATGCAAGTTAACGGCTTCCGAAAACAACAGCGGCACCAACACATTGCCATCTAAGGCTTGAACAACTAAATAGGCAACAACGACATAGATAAATTCGTTTTGTGCGCCAAATTGATAAAACGCCACGAGTACAACCGGAATGGTAACCGCTGCCGCCCCTATGTATGGGATCAGCACAGACAAACCAACCAATAAGGCAAGTAATTCTGCGTACCTGAGTCCAAACATCAGGAAGACTAAATAAGTCACCACACCAACCACTAACATCTCAATGAATTTTCCACGAATGTAATTCGCTATTTGATCATTCATTTCATGTGAAATGCGGCGCATCATTTTTCTTTCTTTTGGCAACCAAGACGTCAGATACGTCAGAATAGACCTTTGATCTTTAAGCAAAAAGAAAATAACCAACGGCACAAGCACCAAATAGATGACTAAGGAAAACAAAGAAGGAATGCTGGCAATAGAGAAAGAAACAATCCATTGACCTAAATTCGTTGATTCATTTGCCAAAGAATTAATCACCTCATCAATGGCGGTTTGACTCACTATTTCACTATGGCCTTCTGCAAAACGTTGCACAACGTCTCTGAGGTCAGTGAACATTCTTGGTGCATCTTTAAAAAAACGGTCGGCTTGACGCCAGATAATCGGCACCATAACACTGATAAAAACCACGCAACTGGTCATAAAACCAATAAACACCGCTAATACCGAAGAGGTGTGGCCCAAGCCCATACGCTGCAAACGCTCAACCAAACCTTGTAACAGAAAAGCCAAAACAATGGCAATCAATACTGGCGCTAAGATGCCTCCCCAAAATGCTAGAACAGCGACACAACCAAGCAATAATAATAGAAATACCACCACTTCTTCATTGGAGAAATAACGCTTAATTAACCCATCAACAATTTTTAACATGGCGTGTTTATTGAATCCTTTTGAATAATGAAACAAAACTCATTCTTAACGTCTGATAGGGACAGCAGTGAATGACCTTGGAGGTCTAGGTATTGAGGTATGTCTTTCAAAGATCCTGAATCACAGGTTGTCACACTCAAAACTTGACCTGACTGCATCTTGCTCAACGCTAACTTTACCTTAAGTAAAGGCATTGGACACCGATCTTCTCTTGCATCTAAGATTACGTCATACTGACGACTGTGTTCGATCATACATTTTTTATCTGCTTATTTGACCGCCTTATTATGAGACTATTTTCCGTCGTTACAACCAAATTGACATTCATCACCTTGGTTTTTTCTCTTTCCGTCCCCCATTTTAGCCATGCTAGCATTCCGGACCTAGAAGCCAATAAAGACGAGAGAACACTGTCAAATCCATCCTATGTTTTAGGCCAGTACTGGTTTCGAAAGCTCAATGGTAGCCGTGCGCTCATTGACTTCCCCCCAGCTTATGACTATTTCAAAGACACCTTATCCATCTTATTACCGCAAACGGATTTGTATAACAAAACCGTCGAAATAACCTTTCTAAACAGCTCTCAAAGCAATGCTTTTGTCATTCCTGGTAATCACATGTTTCTGTATTCAGATATCATGGAAGTCATTACCAATGAAGACATGCTGCTTGGTTTACTCGCACATGAATTGGCCCATTTAGACTTACAACATTATGAAAGGCAACGTCAGAACTCGAGCGAAGAATTGCAAAAAACCTTGGTGATGCTTGGCGCGGGTATCGCGGCGGCACTAGCAGGAGCCGGTTCGGATGCGACAACAGCCTTATGGTTGGGCGGCATCGCCAATCAAGCCGAAAACACGCTCACATACAGCCGCAATCAAGAACAAGAAGCGGATCGTCGTGGCCGAGAATACCTTATTAAAGCAGACATTAACCCTGATGGTATGACTCAGCTTTTTCAAGCCTTTTTCAAAAAAGCATTGGGCCGTCCTAAGCTAGAATTTTTATCTACCCATCCGTCACCTGATACACGAATGTCTGATTCCTTCAGTACGGACACAAAAGAGAGTATTTTGAATCAGCGAGATGGCCGAGATTTTGAGTTTTTCAGAGCCAGCTTACTCGCCTACAGAGCCGGTCTGGAAGATCAGCCTTATCAGTATTTGTCTCAGCATATCCATAACAGTGATCCAAGTCATTTTGCGAAAGCCTTATTTGCGTATTTAGTACAAGCTCCTGATCGTGCCATTCACTATCTAGAGCAAGTTCAGACACATAATCGTTATACTCATTACCTGCTTGCTTTAAGTTATGCTTCTTTAAAGGAAAATACTCAAGCCATAGAAATTTTGGATAAAGAACTCAACTTAGCACCAGATAACATATATTTTTCCTCACTCAATGCACAATTAAACAATCAAAAACCCAATTCTATTAAAGCAAACTACCTTTACCAAAAGAGAATTGTTTGGAGAGCGTACATCCAGCACTATAAAAGCATAAAGAATAAAAGCATGGCACTTTATTATCGGTCACTTCTTGATTTTAATAGAGGAAAAGAAAAAACAGCATCCATATTATTAAAAAGAGCCATTAGCACATCAGATTCAGTTAACATCGAAAAACTAAGAAACACTGAAAAAGAATTTGAACGAATTATCAAAGCAGAGAAAGAAGAAGATTTAGAAACTAAAGAAGATTAAAACACTCATAAACAAAAAAGCCAGATGAGAAACCCCATTGAACTGACCCCCAATAGTTGGACATTCCAATTACTGGGGGTCTTTTTATGTCCAAATATCACAGAGCATTTAAACTGTCTTTAGCCAAGTTATCTCAACACCAAGGCTCAAGATCCATTGCCCGAA
>NZ_JSEE01000026.1 GCF_001625355.1 Marinomonas sp. TW1 | reverse complement strand
TTGGCAAGTCCTCCCCTTTTATATAGCGTTGAGTAAATATTGTCCCTTTGTGTAATGCGTGCCAACGCTGTAATACTTCTAATGTTGACCATGATTTCGCTTTTTCTGTATTCACATGCAACACAACCACGACGATGTTCATAACTATTTCCTGTAACAGGATCATCACCGCACAAAAAAGCTCGCCGTACACAGCGAGCCACACAATGGTAATAAGGGGTGTCTTGTAAACTGACTTGAGCTTCCCTAGACCTTGGCATATCCAACCTCTCTTCCTTGAGAAAAAAAATACTGTAATTATATACAGTGTATTTAAATATGGTCAAGAAAACGCTAGAAGCCTTGGAAACACTGAGTTCTTAAGGTGCCTGTCCTAATAAGTGCTGGCATCGTTGTAAGCACTTTTCGCCTCACTAACCGCGTTTTTTGTCTCTTTCAGGTTCTGAATCGAGAAAACGCTAGAAGCCTTGGAAACACTGAGTTCTTAAGGTGCCTGTCCTAATAAGCTATTACGGCGGGGTACATATAATTATTCATCCAATTGATTTCTTAAAAAATCATCATACTGATCATTAGTAATACATTTAACATTGTTGCATGCATTTTGAAGGGCTGGCACATTCTCTGGAGACAAAACTTTTGCATTATCAACCATCGCGTCAGCATCACGACTAGCTACACTCTGTAAATCACTTGCATCCGCTTCTTGTAAGTACCGTGTATTTTTAACGCCATACGTCGGAAAGAATATCTTGTGATACGTTGCCTGTTTCGTAAAATTCTTTGAAGATGCGAATCACTAAATCAAGATCATCTGTCACTAACTGAGGATCCCAGTAATCACCAAGTATTTCAATTTGAGGCAATCCTTTTTTTTCTTTGAAAAACAAGGTGCGAACCTCTTCATCATCTTCATTTAAGTGATAATTCATACTCACAAAGAAATTACCGGAATCTGCTCTTACCTGTAAGAAGTCTGCACCAACATCTGGAGAGTCTGGTATAGAAAGGCTTACAGTACAATCTTCACCCTGTAATTTTGAAAGTACACCAGTTACATCTTGGAATTGAGGAGTATAAACACTTTTAGACTCCAACAAAGATGAAGACAAACAAAACTCAATCATTTTTGATCCCCTTCAGGTTTAGTTTCTTTCAGCTTACCCATTGAACCATCTTCCCTTCTTGTCCAAGTTAGAGTTTTTCCAGATTTGGCTTCGTATATAGTTAATGAGTTCAAACCTGCTTTATCAGCAGCTTTTCTAAGATCTGAACGGCAATAACCACAAACTTCCATTCCTTCTACTGTCATGGTCATATTCTTTCCTTGCGTTGTACCTGCATCAAAAGCCTGTTGAATCGCACCAACTTCAGCATGGGCTGTCGCCATATTGCCATTAGGGAATGGTTTATCAGGGTTCTTATCAATTTTGATCTGAATGTCATCAGCAATAAGCGTTGGTTTATTGGGGTCTGCTAATTCCGGTGGTCGTGAGCCTTGGTTAGTGTCATTGAACTTAACACCATCAACTTCCGCTTCAGCAGTCACTTTTGGAGGAGTACTACCCTCTGAGCCACTACCACTTCCAATACTACCAGAAGAATCCGCGTCATCACCACCATCACTCGATGCTTTTTTATCTCCTAAGTTTACTCCTTTTCTGCCGAGATCAACGCCTATTATAGTCGCAATCGCTCCCACACCGTCATCGGTGTTGATCATCGATTCACCTGATTCTAGGCTGTTATAAAGCGCCGTATCATTTTGTTCATCTGTGCGAAGTTCACGGTATTCGTCCACGTCCACGTTTTGGATCTTAGCGCCCACATACGAGGTGACGGCTTCACCAACCTGGGCTAACTCATCACCAGCAACCGCCGACAAGCCTTCATCAACGAGTATGCCAACTGCTGCTTTTACAGGCCCACCAACCGCATCAATACCATAAGATAACATGCTTGATAGGACTGGATTTTCTTCCGCTAATGCCTGTGCCTCTTGGTTGAGTTTGCCCAGCGCATCCGTTCCCACCGCCAGTGCCGTTGGACCATTAGAGCTGATCTCGACGGGGTCTAAGAAATGGCTTCCATCCTCGTCACTTATCACCTTTTGCGCCGATGTTTCGGTTGCTTGATTTTGCTCTTGTTGATTGACTTCGGCCAAGAAATCTTCTTGTGACTTGCCTTTAATGGATTCTAAATTGGCTAAGCTGTCTTGGATTCCTTCTCTTTCAAGCGCTTCTGCTATTTCTTCATCGGAGAAGTCCGCTCTAATCCAAGCATCAACAACGTCCTCACCTGTCTCGCCCAAACGACCTCTTAATTCCTCCGGCAAGTCATTACCCAGCACGGCAATTTCATCAGCCACATAATCCACTCCCGAGGCCACAGCATCATGGGTCGCGCTTATGTCATTGGCGATGTCCTCCCAACCCGTTTTTGACAACATACGGTTGTCCACCGTGAGATTGGGAAGACAACCAAGACACCCATTTTAAAATTCAATTACACCAGAAAGGGACAATCCATATTTAGACAGTAAAAATGAATTCGAAAACCACTTTTTAGGCCGCTTCATCTAAACAAAAGAGAAAAGACAGAGAGGAAATGTACTTTTAGCCAAATTGATGACGAAGAAAAGCCACTAGCGTGCCGCTAGCTTGATAGGAAAAGAGATTGAAGCAGCTTATTGGGCAAGCAATTTGACGCTTTGCCGATATATGGCTTTCGCTGTCGACGGTTTGATTCGCAGTAATGCGCTATTGAGTGCTCATTGCCCACGACACTGCCCGTTCTTGTCCCAAATTCAGTCGCAATACACAGCCAATTTTCTGAGGAAGTATTGAGCCGTTGAAGTATTGGTAGTAAAGAGGCGTCTATTGACCCCCGTTTGTCTTCTCGAATGATACGCCCTGTCATATCTACCAACTCAAGATAATCAGTCAGTTTGAAAGGCAAACCATCAGGCATGTTTTCTCTGGGGTTACCGACAAAAGGATAAAGCGATTTCGGTTGTTTTTGATGCTTTGCGGCGACAACCCGCTTTTTAACACTGGTAAATTCTGAGTCTTCTGGCGTTTGACTGATTTTTGCTCTTAACGGGTTGAGATCAACATAGGCCATACAAGCGGCCAGCGCGGCTTCATCAAGCAAAGCTTGAGACTTAAAGCGCCCTTCCCAAAACCTCCCTGTGCATTTATCTTCAAAGTTCGCTTGGCGAGCAATTGGTTCATTCAATTCCCTCATGAGCCAGCTAATATCCATAAGGCGAGTTTTAAAAATCTCGACTGACGATTCAACCAATGCCATAGCGAACTCAGGTAAAGGTTCGCCTCGTGCATATTGTTGAGTAAACAAGGTGCCTTTATGCAGTTTATGCCACCTTTTTAAGACCTCTAATGTAGACCATTTCGCCGCTTTTTCTGCGTTTATATGCAATACCACATGCAGGTGGTTACTCATGACTGCATAAGCACATATATCAATAGCAAAGACACTGGCTAGGAATAATAAACGCTCTTCGACCCAGCCACGACGGTGGTCAAAGCTTTTACCCGAGACAGGATCTTCACCACACAAAAATGCTCTACGTACACAACGTGAAATGCAATGATAGTAAGGCGTATCTTGTAGACTAATTTGCTGACTTCTCGCTCTTGGCATGACAAACTCCTCCTTGAGAAAATACACTGTAATTATGTACAGCATTTTGAATTTTAATCAAGCAAAAAATCAAATCCCTCGATATAACTGGCTTTGAGAGGTGGGTGACTTGTTACGCAGTGTGTTACGCAGTGCTATGTCTTTGGTGATTTCTTGGCTGTTGGCGACGTCTCGGTTGAGGTTGGCGAATTGCGCTTGTTCGTCTAGATTGCTGTTGCCCACGGTGACGTTACCAAGGCCGATGGTGGCTTTGGTGGTTTGGGCTTTTTCAGGAAGAACCAAAAAGCTCAATCGCTGGATTGAGCCTTGGAAGAAGTAAAGGATTCTAACTTATTGAAAATATTAAGAACTTAAGGTGGGTGTCTTGTTAAATTCTATTTTGAAAATATTAAGAACTTAAGGTGGGTGTCTTGTTAAATTCTATTAAGAACTTAAGGTGCCTGTCCTAATAAGATTCCATAAGCATTTTTCACCCCTACCGTGAGGGTCTTGGTCTTGGTGATGGTGTCATATTTCTGTGGGGAGAGTTGTCATAGATGTCTTCACGCCCACCAATGAGATTCTTAACTTATTGAAAATATGAATATTTTAGGCTGGGTGTCTTGATAAATTCTTTTGGGCTGACAATGGAGATGATTTTGTTCAGAATAGTCGTCCCGTTCATGGCTCTAGGTGTTTAGTTGTTTTTGGCGAAATTATTGATCACCAAAAGCCATGAATGTTCCTTATAGGCTCTAAATTATTGTTATTTATTGATAATTCTTGGGGATCCCTCAGACTCTGCCCCCAATTATTAATTTCAATTCATTGTGGTATTTTTATATATGGGGCTAAGCTATTATCAAGCTCCTCGGATCCATAAGCTCTCCACTTAACCAACTCCAAGTAACCTATCAAAGAAGCTAACTTCTTCCTATCACACCCAATTTTTGACGATAATTCAGCATCACTTAACTTTGAAGCCACTGTTTTCATTGCGGCAATTGATATATCCAACTCACTCTGAGAGAGAGACCAAGCCAACTCAACTTCTGAAAATCGAACTATATCAACCATTGTTAAAAACCAATATAAGAACTAGGTCTTTTGGATAAACCTATGCTAATTTTTTCACAAAGCTCAGACAAAGAATTCTGGCTCGGTAAATCTTCATTACCAACTTTAATTTCTTCATACTTAAACCCATAAGCACATTCTCTCAAACATGCCCGAAGAATCCATAAATCCCGATCCTCTGACACAAAATCTATATGTTCTTCTGTCAAATTAGTTATCTTCATTAATCAACCTCTAAACCTTTTTTGGGTAAGTCTAATTGAGGAGTAGTTGCTTGGGGAGATGTTACCTTTGGTATATCACCAAACTTTTCAGCATTTTTAATATATGTATCCCAATCGCCAGAAGGACGCCAAGCTGTTCCAGGGCTCTCTGAATTAGTCGCATCTCTTATAACAACCGTCTTAGTCTTACTATCTAAATAAATTGTTCTTCCATCAGATGTATAACGAACGCTAGTCGAATTATTTATAACACTTTCAATATGCTGTTGAAATTCTTGCTTTGAATTAAGCTCAGGAAACTCATCTCTATGCTTATCCCAAGCATGGTGGCTTGTAATTTCCTCTGATGTTAATTGATTATTTAATCTAGCTGCATTTATATTTGTTGTCGCAGAACCAACACCATCCCCCATACTACCAGAAGAAACTGCCCCATCACCACTATCATGGCTCGTTGCCGATTTAACAGACCTTCTACCCAGATCAACACCCAAGATGGTCGCTACCATTCCTACACCGTCGTCGGTGTTGATCATCGATTCACCTGATTCTAGGCTGTTATAAAGCGCCGTATCATTTTGTTCATCTGTGCGAAGTTCACGGTATTCGTCCACGTCCACGTTTTGGATCTTAGCGCCCACATACGAGGTGACGGCTTCACCAACCTGGGCTAACTCATCACCAGCAACCGCCGAAAAGCCTTCATCAACGAGTATGCCAACTGCTGCTTTTACAGGCCCACCAACCGCATCCATACCATAAGACAACATGTTTGATAGGACTGGATTGTCTTCCGCTAATGCCTGCACCTCTTGGTTGAGTTTACCCAGCGCATCCGTTCCCACCGCCAGAGCAGTTGGACTATTATTAGAGTCGGTAATTTCTAAGAGGCCTAAGCGAACTTCTCCATCCTTTACAGATATATCACTTTGTGTCGATGTTTCGGTTGCTTGATTTTGCTCTTGTTGATTGACTTCGGCCAAGAAATCTTCTTGTGACTTGCCTTTAATGGATTCTAAATTGGCTAAGCTTTCTTGGACTTTGTCTCGTTCAAGCGCTTCTGCTATTTGTTCATCGGTGTAATCGGCACGAATCCAATCGTCAACAAGCTCTTCCCCTGTCTCACCTAACTGACCGCGATACTCCTCCGGCAAATCATTACCCAGCACGGCAATTTCATCGGCCACATAATCCACTCCCGAGGCCACAGCATCATGGGTCGCGCTTATGTCATTGGCGATGTCCTCCCAACCCGTTTTTGACAACATACGGTTGTCCACCGTGAGGTTGGCATCTAAACCACCACGCTCTACGTCTTTGGTGATTTCTTGGCTGTTGGTAATGTCTCGGTTAAGGTCTGCGAATTGCGCTTGTTCGTCGATGTTGGTGCCGCCGACGGTGACGTTACCAAGGCCTATGGTGGCTTTGGTGGTTTGTTCTTTTTCCGCACCATTAAAAGAAGCACTGTAAGTCGAGGTAGACGAATCTTTACCTGAATTAGACGCGTCTTGGCCTAAGCCACTCACGGAATAACCCAAGCCTAGGTTTTTGTTGCTGGAAGTGTCCTCAAGATCGGAGATGCTGAGACTCTGAGTAGTTAGGGTTAATTGATCTGTCGTTTGACCATTGCTATCCACCGCAGCAATCACACCACCGGTTATGGTTGTGTCTTTTGCCTTAATAGTGACTTGACCACCACTAATACCGCTTTGTTGAGCAACCCAAGCGCTTTCTGACTGACCAACAGCAATATTGCCACCAAAACCACTCACACCGGTCGATGAGCTTGGTGTTGTCGACTCAGTAGAAGCAAGGTTACCCGCAGCACTTCCGTTATTGGTCGAGGGGGATGGCGCTTGACCACTGCTGCCCATTACATCTTTCCAGCCTGCGTCATTATTGCCTAAAGAAGCGCTTAGGTTCATGCCTACACTAGAATTACTGCCACTTGAGGTATCTTGCAGGCTTTCTATAACCAGTTGGTCAGTGGTGATGTCAATATTCTGTCCGTTAAGGTTGCCACCTTTGATAGTAAGTGTGTCACTGTTACTGACCACGCTGCCGGCACTTAGCTGACTGTTAACATAGTTTGTGCTGGCATATTGGCTTTGGCTCCGACTTGCATTAACACTGCCACTAAAAGCGGTACTGTCAGCTTTCATACTGGCACTGACACTGGCCCCTTCACTGTGGCTTTCTGTGTCTTCGCTGTAGGTATTTTGGCCTGCGGTGATATTGATATTATCGGCATTCAGCGCAAGTTGCCCAGCCGTCGCAATGACAGACCCTTCGACATTCAAGTTGTTGTCACTGGTCAGACTGGTATTACCACCTACCTGAATGTTAGCCCCTTGCCATTGACCTTGACTAGTGGTGGTTGAGGTGGTGTCGGTTTGCGTAGTCACGCCCGCTGTGGCGTAAAAACCGGTTCCTCCACTGGCGGCTGTCGCCGCGGCAGCCGCACTCGAATTATAAGCTGCCGTAGTAGCATTGGCGACGTTGGCAGTCGCCACGGCTAAGTTGGCTTTGTAGAAGTCCAAATCGCTTTTCGGAAGCTTACCGTCGGCCACTTTTTGCTTGGCGTCATCATAGGCCGCTTTGGCATCTTTGACGGCATCTTTGGCTTGATCCAAAGCACGCACGGCAAGGTAGGTATCGGCATAGGCGTTTTTCACACCCACTGTTAAGGTCTTGGTTTTGGTGATGCTGTCATTTGTGGTGTCATAGGTGTCTTCGCGACCACCAATGAGTACATTCTCGCCTTCAATGCTCGCGTCATTTTGCACCGACACATCACTGGCAATGATGGCCACATTTTTGACAGCTTTGATATTCAAGTTACCCGCTTGTAAGCTCGACCCAGCCCAAGTATTCGCCGTGGTGGTGGTACGCTCGGTGTGGTCGGTTTCCGTAATGCTGGCTAGTGTCAATTCTCCTTTTTCCGAAGAGAAACTGGCGCCCTCCCCTGAAACAGTCTGGTCAGTATGCGAGGTGCTGGTCACGGTGCGCTCTTGCGCTGCATCGATGGTGACATTCTGCGCTGTTAAGTTGGCAGTGTCGCTCACCGCGACTTGCGCGCCAATGAGGGTCAGGTCTTGCTGCGCGGTGAGATTTAAGTCGGTTGAGGATAATTGGGTGGTGTGTTGCGTTAGCGTATCGGTACGGGTGGCATCCGATTCACCCACCTTGATTTCTCCATGCACTAAGCCTGCCGTGCCCACAGACGCCACCACAGCAAGGCCTTTGGCAAGGTCTTTAAACACGCCTCGGAAGCTGGAGGAAGATTCACTCCACTCACTGCTTTCTAATGCCTGAGTGGTGACGGTAACATTACCCGCTAATTCCCCTTTGTCGTTGACGTATTGGCCGTTGGCGTTTTGTGTTACGGCGTCAGTGCCGATGGATAAGGTGTCATTAGCCGCCAAGGTGGCGCCTTCTAGGGTGATGTTGCTGCCACTGTCTAGGCTGATGTTGCCACCACCCACCAAATCACTGGTGACCGCCGTTTGTTTGATAGAGCCCTTATCTTTGGCTTTGACTTTAAAGGTGCCTTTTTTCTGTTTCTGGTAGCGTTGAGAGCTTTGGTCCACGGCACTGAGCAGTTCAATGTCACCCGCCGCTTGCACGCTGATGTCGCCTTCGGCGTTAGCTTTGCTACCCTCCAAGAGAATATCAACACCTGATGCAATAGTAAGATCACCGCCCGACGTCAGGTTCGTACCTTGATTAATCAGGCTTTCAGACGTCGTCGTGGTCGTGGATCTTTTTGTACCAAATAATTTTTTCTTTTTCTTTTTCACTTGCTGATAAGACGAATTATGCGCGGTTTCTGTGGTCAAGATCACATCGCCCCCCGCCGCTAAGGTCAGATCCTCGCCACTGCTTAAAGTGGAGCCTTTGGAGAAAATGTCGTTCTGACTCACCAGAGTCAAGGCACCGCCGGCGCTCAAGTCGGTGCCTGTGATACTTTCGTTATGAGTGCGTTTTTCGGTGGAGTTGCCACCGCCGCCCACAAAGCTGTAGGCGTCTTTGATGTCTTTGACAGCTAAGAGGTCGATATTGTTGGCGGATAAAATCAAATCGTTATCCGCCGCCAGTTGAGCACCTTGGCTGGTAAAGGTATTGCCCGTGCTGAGTTGAATCTGACTGGCTGCTAAGCTGTTCACCTGATGAGTAACAGAAGAAGCATTTCTTCTACGAGCACTGGATTCGGTTGTGTTTTCGACGCTGCTCAAGGTTAAATCATTTGCAGCATGGATACTTAGCTGATCTAAAGCGCTGATTGCAGAAGCGCCACTAATAAAGTTGTTACCCGCGCTCAATTGAATCGAGTTGGCCGATAATGAATTGGTCAGATGATTCGTGGTCGAATTCTGAGAATTGTAATGCCCTCCAATATCACTGCTATTTGTTACCTCTAAACTAGCAAGGGTAAAATCATTGCCTGCTTGAGCAAAAATCTGATCATTGGCACTCACCTCACTGCCAATGAGGCTAATATCATTGCCCGCCACTAAGTTGACAGTCCCGCCTTGTAATGACGCCGTTTCTCCTAACAAGGTTTGCGTGTTGGAAAAGATCCCAGACTGAGTACTAATGGTTTGATTCTGGGTTTCACTGGTAATGTTGCCGCCCGCCACCAAATTGAGAGCGCCATTGACTTGTATACTCCCCGAGTTACCAATATCGCTGGAGGCATTTAGACTGGCATTATTTCCTGCCATCATGTTACCGCTATTGCTAATATTCTCACCACTGAGAGATAGATCAGAACGCGCGACAATAGCGCCTGAATTAACAAGATCACCGTCCACTTGGATGTCTATATTAGTTGCAGCAATCAAGGCTCCATCTGGTCTTAAGGTCATATCAGAAGTATTGGAAAAGTATACCTTCGGCACCAAAGCTTCTTGAGGTCCTGAATCCGTCTGCACCGTCTCAGAGACCATCCATACGATCGGTTGTTTAAGTTGCGCCACTTGTTTATCAGTGAGCTCAATGCCCACGCTTAATTGTAAGTCTGTGTATTCCTCTAAGGCATTGTCCATCAAGGTCGCGTAGGCGGATTCTATGTCCACTTGATCGGGCAAAGTTTGGAAACCGGTGTAGGATAAGATTTGCTCACGCACCAGATTTTGTTCTAAAAAACCATCGCCCAGACGTGAGGCCGTTTTCCCGGTTCGGCCTTGATCATCACCGACCATTTTGTTGAGCATGTAGTCAGATGAGACAAAATTTTTGTAATTGGTGAACAAGGGGTTGGTTTGTATTAGGTAATCAGAATCAGGATTTTCGGAAGAGGTATAAAGCGCACTCTGTACAAAAGAGTCTACATTAAGGTCATTAAAAATGGCGTCACGGCGGGATTTCACCGTTTCCAAATTAATGTTACCAAGTGACGAATCATTAGAATTCGTTACTTGCGGCTGCTCAGAAGTGTTTATTGTCGCATCGTTAGAATCAGCAGCGACTTGCGGTTGCTCAGAAGTGTTTATTGTCGCATCGTTAGAACCAGTTGTGACTTGTGGCTGACCAGAAGTATTGATTGTCGTTTCATTAGAATCAGCAACGACTTGTGGCTGTTCAGAAGTATTGATTGTCGTTTCGTTAGAATCAGCAACGACTTGTGGCTGTTCAGAAGTGTTTATTGTCGCATCGTTAGAACCAGTTGTGACTTGTGGCTGATCAGGTGTATTGATTGTCGTTTCATTATAGTCAGCAGTGACTTGCGGCTGTTCAGAAGTATTGATTGTCGTTTCGTTAGAACCAGTTGTGACTTGCGGCTGCTCAGAAGTATTTATGGTCGCTTCATTAGAATCAGCAGTGACTTGCGGCTGATCAGAAGTGTTTATTGTCGCATCGTTAGAACCAGTTGTGACTTGTGGCTGATCAGAAGTATTGATTGTCGTTTCGTTAGAATCAGCAACGACTTGTGGCTGTTCAGAAGTATTGATTGTCGTTTCGTTAGAATCAGCAACGACTTGTGGCTGTTCAGAAGTATTGATTGTCGTTTCGTTAGAATCAGCAACGACTTGTGGCTGTTCAGAAGTATTGATTGTCGTTTCGTTAGAATCAGCAACGACTTGTGGCTGTTCAGAGGTATTTACTGTCTCGTCGTTTGAGCCCACCAACTGCGACGCACCTATACCAGAAGCAGCAAGGTTTTGTTCAGAGTCAGACAAGGTCGCGTCTAGATCACCATTAACAGAAGCCAATGAGACTGAATCCGCAGAACCTATGCTGGAAACGCTCTTAGCTTGACCTGTAATGTTGCCGTTAGAAGTAAAAGTTGAAGTGGCTAAAGCAACTGGGGTTTTTATAATAATATCTGGAATACGTTGTGAATCAACATAATCTTGAAGCTCAGATTCACTCATACGATGACATATCCCCATTTGCAATTCAGGACCACCACATGGATCAAATATAAATAAAAACTGCTTGTAATGTACGGTTTTTTCTAGGCTTAAACTAGTAAGTTCATATTTATTCACATCAAAATCAAGATCTCCAATCGCACTAATTGTAGAATACTGATTATCAATATTTCCTTTTAAGGTCAGATTCCCTTGAGTCATTAAATATGCCTGCTCGCTGTCTTCCACTATGTAAGGGGTTGTCGTTGTGATAGAAAACAAACCATTATATTCAGGAACTAAAAAACCTCCCCAAAATCCCGGAGCATATGATGAAGTTTCTAAGTCATGCGTTTCAAATTGATAGCGAAAACGATTCTTTTTATTCAATATTGTTTGCGCGTTAACAGTTAAGTCCCTGACGGTTTCTATTCTTGCCGAGCTATTCGTTAAAGTATTTTCTGTTTCTAAATGGCCACTGCCTAAACTGTAAAGCACGGCACCTGATTTGTTATTGATATTGCCTGTGGAATACAGATCCAGATGTTCATTAGCTACAATGGCGCCACTGCTACCATTGTTTAACAGATTACTGGTATTCAAATACACCTGATTGGCACCAATGGATCCGTAGTTGGTCAGGCTTCCTAAGGTCAAATCCAAGTTGCCATTAAGTGCCGTAATGTAGCCGCTACTTTGGTTAGTCAGGCTGCCTGAGCGAGGGTTCTCAACATTATCTTCTCCCTCTGTACTTTGGGTGGCTTGCGTGGTTTGTATATTGTTTTGTGCTTCGATTTTGGCATTGTCATTGGTTAAGGTACCGCGCCAGTCCATAGTTATGCTGTCGTTGGCACGAATCAAAGCTTCTGCGGTATTTTCTATGTTTTGACTGGACAAACGGATATCGTGACCGGATTCAATCTGGCTGTCGTTATTGATCAGGTCCGTCGCCGCCTCTATGATTAATAGGTCATTGGCACGAATGCTGGCACCATGGGTGTTACGCACCTCACCCTGAGAGGCTATTATGGTCACATCGCCCGTAGCGCTAATCTGGCTGTCGCTGGTGTCATTGTGAATGGCCGTTGCCGTCAACTCGACCTCTTTGCCCGTTAACACCCCCTTATTGGTTAACGGCCCTGTCATTATTTGTTCATTGTTTTCATCTGGTTTACCTATCGCGATGCTGAGTGTGCCATTCTGCGCCAGCAAGGCACTGTTAGCGTCGTTGCTGAAATCTTGACTCAGAAGTGAAATATCATTAACCGCTTCCATCACACTTCCTGT
Organism: Marinomonas sp. TW1; assembly: GCF_001625355.1. Taxonomy (GTDB): domain Bacteria; phylum Pseudomonadota; class Gammaproteobacteria; order Pseudomonadales; family Marinomonadaceae; genus Marinomonas. The sequence continues at coordinate 430 of NZ_JSEE01000026.1, read as the reverse complement.
GTTAATTACATCACCAAAAGCATTTAAATCAATCGATGTATCCGCATGAACCAAAGCGCCATTTTCATTGCTAATGTTGCCTTGCACATTCAATGCTATCGCATCGGTGGAGTAGATCTTGGCGTTAACCGAACTGTTGTTTAGTTCGGTGGCATTAATCGTGATGCCTTTACCCGCCAAAGCACCTTGGTTGGTAACTTGGTTGGTGTCTATTGTTAAACTTCCATCTTGTGCCAGAATTGTCCCCGAGCTGGTGAGGTTCTGACTCTTAATGTCGACCTGATTTAAAGCTTCAATCGTGGAATTTGTGTTGGTGAGGTTGCCCTCAGCATCCAAGGTAAGATCAGTATCCGCATGTACCAGAGCGCCATCTTCATTGATGATGTTACCTTGCACATTCAATGCTATCGCATCGGTGGAATAAATCTTG
>NZ_JSEE01000025.1 GCF_001625355.1 Marinomonas sp. TW1 | reverse complement strand
TTCGGGCAATGGATCTTGAGCCTTGGTGTTGAGATAACTTGGCTAAAGACAGTTTAAATGCTCTGTGATATTTGGACATAAAAAGACCCCCAGTAATTGGAATGTCCAACTATTGGGGGTCAGTTCAATCTCTGAATTAGAGTTTTCATTTTTTTCCTGACGATACAAGTATTGCTCTGTCTTACCTGTCTGTAGATTCACCGTCACAATGCGTGTCAGGTCGCCCTTTTGAGCCGCTTTATCAGGGTTGCGCATGGTTGATTGCATAATGCCAACCAATGTTTGCTCATCTGGGGTGATTGCCAACCCTTCCATGCCTCGGTTGGCACGACGATGCTGGAAGACAGCAGGGAGATTAAAGGTGTTACGGGAATCCATCTTAAATGCATTAATACGGCCGATTTCAACACCATTAGCATCATAGTGAACCATATGTGGTCCATACTCATCGCTGACCCAGAAAGTACCGTCTTTTAACGCCACTAACCCTTCTCCATCTAAACCGTAATCATCCAATTTAATTGGGTTAGTTTGTGAGTTTGTGCGTTATAAGCTTTTGAATCGTCTTCTAAGACCGGCTGCCCATTCGCGTGGTAAGGCGTTTCACCTGTACCACCAAGCGCAGAAGTATTCGGTAAACCTGAAATCAATTGACCGTCAGGACGCTTCAATAAAATATTGTTAAGCAGAGTCACTTGACCAACTTCAGATACGGCAAATAAACCAATACGTGGCGTATAATCGGCCACTGGGAAGGTTTTCCCTTTGCCATAATCCCCCGTGTAATTCGCATTTGGACCACGGTCTGTTAGGGCATAAAACTGATTACGAATGCTTGGGTGAGCCGTCATGGCCGAACCAAAGCCGCCATTACGTATTTCAAATGTTTGTCCAGATTTACCATCTTTAAGATCATCACGAAGCACTGAATATGGTAAAGCACTCCCCTGTTTAGGAAAGCCATCAACGAATTGAGTATCACCCTTTCCTGAAAATGGTGCCTGACTAAAACACCCACTCAAAACAACCACTGACACCATGCCTGCCAACCAAATTCTACTTATCATTACTGCCGATCCCTTTTGTTTGTATTTAAATGCTTGGTCAGCTTAAAAAATGGCGATGACACTTTCATGACGGTTGCAAGACAACAAAAAGCCCAGCGGGGGAACACGCTGGGCTTTTTGCCTTTCTCTCATGGTTTAAATGGCAGCAAACTGGTTCATGGTGTTATCTTTACCAGACGCTTTCAGGGCGTTGTCGCCAGAGAAATACTCTTTATGATCATCACCAATATTAGAACCAGACATGTCTTGGTGTTTCACACAAGCTAGACCCTCACGAATTTCTTTACGTTGTACTTCTTTTACATAGCCCAACATACCCTGCTCACCAAAGTAATCTTTTGCCAGATTATCGGTAGACAATGCCGCTGTATGGTAAGTAGGTAAGGTAATCAAATGATGGAAAATCCCAGCTTGAGCCGCAGCATCGCGCTGGAAGTTACGAATACGCTCGTCCGCTTCATCAGATAAGGCGGTACCATCGTACTCTTGTGACATCAAACGATCACGTTCATATCCACTGGTATCTTTACCCGCGTCTTGCCAAGCATCAAATACTTGCTGACGGAAATTTAAGGTCCAGTTAAAAGATGGGCTGTTGTTGTACACCAACTTCGCATTTGGCACCGCGTCACGAATACGGTTTACCAGCTCAGCAATTTGACCAATGTGTGGTTTCTCCGTTTCGATCCACAATAGGTCTGCGCCGTGTTGCAAGGAAGTAATGCAATCCAATACCACACGATCCGCTCCGGTATCAGGCTTGAAGCGCACCAGACCATTCGCCAGACGAGTGGGTTTAATGCAGGTATCTCCTTGCTTCAATAGCATATCGCCAGATTGCATTTGCTCTAACGATGTTACTTCTTCACCATCAATAAAAGCACTGTATTGCTCTGCCAAATCACCAGCCGATTGCGATACAGGAATTTTCTGCGTTAAGCCTGCGCCCAGTGAGTCAGTACGAGCGACAATCACACCGTCATCCACTCCCAACTCTAGGAAGGCGTAACGCACAGCATTGATCTTCGCGAGAAAGTCTTCATGAGGCACGGTCACTTTACCGTCTTGGTGACCACATTGCTTCGCATCAGATACTTGGTTTTCAATTTGAATGCAGCAAGCTCCGGCTTCAATCATTTTTTTAGCTAACAAATACGTCGCTTCTTCGTTACCAAAGCCTGCATCAATGTCAGCAATGATTGGCACCACATGGGTTTCAAAATGATCAATGCTTTCTTGTGCCGCTTGTTCACGTATTTGATCACCGGCCTGACGAGCGCCATCAAGCTCTTTAAATAGATGCTGCATTTCACGAGCATCGGCTTGTTTTAAAAAGGTATACAGCTCTTCGATCAAAGCAGGAACCGAGGTTTTTTCATGCATAGACTGATCTGGCAAAGGACCAAACTCAGAACGCATGGCCGCGACCATCCAACCTGAAAGGTACAAGTAACGACTTCGAGTCGTGCCAAAATGTTTCTTAATCGAAATCATTTTTTGTTGACCGATAAAACCATGCCAGCACCCCAAAGATTGCGTGTAGTTAGCTTGGTCTTGATCATAACTTGCCATGTCTTCACGCATGATCTTTGCCGTGTATTTCGCAATGTCCAAGCCCGTATTAAAACGGTTTTGTAACTGCATACGAGCTACGTATTCTGGGTTCATACCTGCCCAAGCTGAACCTTGCTGACCAATGAGTTGACTCGCTTGTTGCATTTTATTTTTATAAGTTTGCATAGTATTTCTCGCTCTTCATGGTGTTAAATTGGGTTATGCACTCGTGACATTCACGCTTGCTTTACTTTTATTCGGTAGGCGTGGAGCAAAGGCTCGGTGTAGCCATTGGCTTGAATCACGCCTTTGAATATCAAATCTTGCGCGGCCTTAAAGGCCTGACTGTTTGCTCCCTGCTCAGACATAGGACGGTATCCCGGTGTTTCTTGGTTTTGCTCATCCACAACCCTAGCCATACGCTGCATCGATTCTTCAATTTGCGCTCTGCTACAAATTCCGTGCAGCAGCCAATTTGCTAGGTGCTGGCTGGAAATGCGCAAGGTCGCTCTGTCTTCCATCAATCCAACATTGTTAATGTCTGGCACTTTGGAACAGCCCACACCGTCTTCAACCCAGCGCACAACGTAGCCCAACAAGCCTTGAATGTTGTTGTCCACTTCTCGTTCAATGACATGCTCAGACAAGGTTAGGTTGTCAGGAATCAAAGGCACCGTGAGCAAGTCTTTAAGACTGGCTGGGGCACGTTGCTTGACTCTTTCGTGACGAGCAAACACATCGATTTGGTGATAATGCAAAGCGTGCAAAGTGGCTGCAGTAGGTGACGGTACCCAAGCCGTATTCGCACCGGATTTCGGGTGTGTCACTTTGGCTTCCATCATGGCGGCCATTTCATCAGGCATGGCCCACATGCCCTTACCAATTTGCGCTCGACCAGGTAAACCACATGCCAAACCGATTTCCACATTGCGGTTCTCGTAAGCTTGAATCCAAGCTTGAGATTTGATTTGTTCTTTCGGTAAAAAAGCCCCAGCTTGCATGCTGGTATGAATCTCGTCTCCGGTTCTGTCTAAAAAGCCGGTATTAATAAACACCACTCTTTCTTTAGCGGCACGAATACACTCTTTAAGATTAAGGGTCGTGCGACGCTCTTCATCCATGATGCCGATTTTCAGCGTGTTTCTGGCTAAGCCCAGCATGTCTTCAACACGGGCAAACAACTCGCAGCTAAACGCCACTTCCTCGGGGCCATGCATTTTTGGTTTTACAATGTAGATACTGCCGGTACGACTGTTGCGTAACCCTTCCGTTTTCTTCAAATCTAAAGCAGCAATCAAAGAGGTCACAACCGCATCCACAATGCCTTCTGGCACGAAGTTACCTAAGCCATCCTGCATGAGATCGCATTCCATTAGATGACCAACGTTGCGTATTAAGAGCAATGAACGACCGTGCAATGGATACGCTTGACCATCCAGATCAGTAAAAAACTTATCTGGATTCAGGCGGCGAGTTTGCATGTCACCGTCTTTTTTGAAGCTGGCTTCTAACGTGCCTTGCATTAGGCCAAGCCAATTACGGTACACCTCAATTTTGTCTTCTGTGTCTACCGCCGCAACGGAATCTTCGCAGTCAATAATGGTGCTCAAGGCGGACTCGATGAGGATGTCGTTAATGTTCGCTTTGTCTTTCACACCATTAACGCCATTGCGATCAAATTGGATTTCCACATGTAAGCCATGATTGCGCAACAAAATGGCTTCCGGCTCACTACGTTGACCATTGACCGCCACCAGCTGACAAGCTTGTTTCAAGCCGGATTGACTGCCATCTTCAAAAAATGCCAACAAATGGTGGTAGTAAACGACATAACTAGACACATCTTGGTGAGAGCCATTTTCTAATGGAAACACCTCATCTAAGAAGGCTTTGGCTTTGGTAATCACCGCGTCACCACGAACTGAGTTGTACCCCTTATCCGTCTCTAAACCATTACTCTTCGGAATCACATCGGTACCGTAAAAGGCATCGTACAAACTGCCCCAACGGGCATTGGCGGCATTCAAAGCAAAACGTGCATTCTTCACTGGCACAACTAATTGTGGACCAGCTAACTGAGCGATCTCATCGTCCACATTAGTAGTCGTAATAGTGAAATCCTCACCCTCTTCTACCAAGTAGCCTATTTCTCTTAGGAAAGCTTCGTACTCATTGATGTCCATTGGCTGGCCTTTGCGTGCCATGTGCCAGTCATCAATTTGTTGTTGTAAGCTGTCGCGTTTTGCCAAAAGTTGGCGATTAATCGGAGACAGGGCTTCAATCAATTGCGAAAAATCCTGCCAAAATTGATTGGCATCCATGTTGTGCAATGGCAATACTTCTTCGTTGATGAAGCGACTAAAGTCGGGCTGTATCACACTATTATTTTTGGGTTGCGGCATAGTCATGTTGGTTACCTTTATTCTTATCTTCATCAAGCCACATTCAGTCAATGTGGTTTCACAAATGCCTAATCACTTGCTTGATTTATAGTCTATGCCGGACTAATCTAAAATTTCACAATAAGAATTACACAGTGTAAATTTTACAAAAATGAAAAATAAAAATAGCTTAAATCGAAAAGCCCATTTCCTTGGCACAAAAATCCGTAATCTCAGGAAACGTAACCGTTTGACGATGGAGGACTTATCGTCCCGTTGCATCAAAATTGACCCTGAATCCGCCCCATCTGTTTCTTATTTGTCGATGATAGAAAGAGGCAAGCGAGTACCTAGCGAAGAGGTTTTGGAAGTCATTGCGGAAGTTTTTCAAAAAACCGTCAGTTGGTTTCTGGACGATATTCCGGAAGAAGATGCCATCACCCCATCAAAAGGATCAGGTGGTGGTATAAGCGGTATGGCCCTCGAACCCAATTTTTTGTTTTCAAATGAAATTTTACAAATCGCTATCCCTGAAATGCTGTCTCAAACAGGCACCAGCGGCCGTCAATTCGCACACCTGCTCATTCGAGCACACCAAGAACACCACCAAAATCACTTTCCTGATTTAGAAAGAGCCGCTGAAGAAGTTGGGCTAAAACGCTTACCTCTGAGCATTGATGAATTAATCGCCATTACGAAACAAATGGGCATGCAAATTAAATGGTTTCGTAAAACGCCCCTTTCCGTACTGGAAAGTATGGGGATTGATGAACACCATGTGGTTACTTCGTTCTTCGATCCACCAAGCACCATTTACATCAACCAAATTATGAAAAACCAGACCCAACGTTTGAAATACAATTTGGCAGTGCACATAGGTCATGCGGTTTTACACGATAAAGATGGTATGAAAAATGTCTTGGTAACTGGTCGTAATGAGATTACACCGTTACAAAATAAAAATGCCAAGATACAAACCTCTGGCATGGATGCACAAGACATTCTATTAGCGTGGCGTGACTTTGAGTGCAGCTTTTTTGCCGGCGCGTTATTGTGCCCTAAAGTTCCCTTTAGACAGTTATTAGATCGCAATGGTTATGAAATCAATACAGCGAAACTGGCGGGGGTATCAGAATCTGTTGCTATGCGTCGCATGACCGCCGCTTCGCCCTATCCTCACTGGCATTACTTTGATGCTTATGCTCCTGGTAAACTCAAGGCGGTCTATCGTGGCAATGGCATACCTTTGCCTTGGGGAAACATGAGTCTAGTGGAAGACCCCTGCCAGCACTGGGCGGTATTTCGCATGATAAATGAAAATTTTACGGGCACCTCAGCGCAAATTTCCATTCTCAATGTGGGCGATGAAGCACGAATTTATGCCTGTGAATCTGTCAAAGTGGAAGACTTAGCCGGCAAAAGCCACGTACTCTGTTCGGGCATTGATCTTAATCCGGCCATTGCCGCGCAAGGAAAAGATGCATTGAGTATTGCTAATGATCTCAAGCAAGCTTGTGTCGCAAACAGTGGTTCATCACAAATCCCCAAGAGCATCAAAAAAGACTTGCTGAGTGTGGCTCGTATTCTCAACATTAATTGGGTTGAACGTGGTATCGACAATGAGGCAAGATTGATCTGCTCACGCGGTTCCGTCTGCCCAAGGTCACCAAGCTGTTATCAGCACTGCCAACAAAGCTAATCATTCAACCTTTCAACCTCCTTCTCATCTGGTCTATTCATTTCGCCAGATGAGAAGCAAACCCACATCTTTGTGAAAAATGGAATTTATCCATCATTTGCCCTATCGAAACGCGTCAACAAGTATTAAAATTGGCGCAAATTTCCCCTACCCCTTAGTTAAGGATCTTTCATGACTTTGTCGACCAGTCAGTCAACTAATGTCGTAATTGTTAGTAACTCATCTGACAATCCATTTGCTATTGATATTGCCTATGCCATGGGCCAATTTGATGACATTGCTGACCTCATCAGTATGAAACAGTTCATGAACTCAGAGTTCTGTCCTCGCTTCATTTCAGACGAGCAAGACTTTCAAAACATTGGCCAAAAGTTAAACGGTAAATCCGTGGTGATTGTTAGTACTGGCAGCCACATCAAAAGCCGTCAAGAACTGGCCATGGCGAATATGATCATTGCCAGAGCAGCGAAAGAAAATGGAGCCGAACGAGTCATTCTGGTGGAACCCGACTTATTCTACAGTGCTCAAGACCGTGGTCCGAGCAAAGGCTTAGGGGAAACCAGTTTCGAACGTGATATCCAAGACATTAAAAAATTCGACGGCCAACCCTTTACTGCTAAGTTATATGCACAGTTACTAAAACTTTCGGGCGTTGATACCGTGATGACGATTCACAACCACTCCGATTCTGTGCAGAAAATCTTCAATGAAGTCTTTGCTGGCGACTTCCATAACCTGATCCCTTATGAAATCTACGCTCATTATTTACTAAATTCAGACATCCTACATTATGGCAAAGACGGTGAAGGTCTAGTGCTTTGTGCGCCAGATAAAGGGGCTCGTGATTTCGTCAAAGAAATGTTTAATCGTCTTGGCCTAAGTAAAGCCAAATTCATCATGCTGGACAAAGAACGCACCGCTGAGCGTAAAGTGGAAATCACCTTACACAAAGAAAGTGAACACACGTTTGACGGCCTCGATGGTGCCAGTATTATTCTGTTTGACGACATGGTTCGTACCGGTTCAACCGTTGTGAAATCCTGCCAATTCTTACAACAGATTAATCCGCAACGTATGGTATTTGCAGTATCTCACTTCTATGCCAGTGATGAGGGTCGCGAGCGCATGGCACACCCAGCGTTAGGAGAGATTCTGACATTAAATACGCTGCCCACTATTTTGAATCGTGATGAACAAGGTCGCCTACGTAAAAAGATGGTGGTACTTAAAGTCGAGAAATGGTTGGCTCAAGAATTATGCAACATTCTTGGTCTGCCTGATCATCAAGAAGCCAATCCTTACAAGATCGACATGTCTTCGAAAAACCCTCGCTTCAAGCGTAAAATTTGGTTTAGCGAAGAGTTACAAGAATTGCAGGCCAAAGCCAAATAACAGCAACACATTAAAAAAGGCCGCAATTGCGGCCTTTTTTATGCTTCATGCAGATGATTAGCCACGAAAGGTTAACAACAGGATGTCTCTCATTTTACGCTCGACTTCGAGCCCCGCTTGGTCAAAATCCGCTTTTTCCACTTTGTACAAGAATGGCTGAATGTCACGCAGTTTTTTTATCGCCTGAGGATCATCTGCCAATAAAATGGCCACATAGGAAAAAGCATCGTAATAGGTAAACGCCTGTTCTTTTAAAGCATTCAGATAAGAATCAACACTCTCTTCTCCGAACACTTGTTTAATGCCTGTAATGGCACCAAATACCGCGACACCTTCACATAAATTGGTACGACTGGCGTCTTTTTCCATCGGCCAAAGACCTTTGACCATTTCCTGTAAGACATCAGCCAGCAAAATGACCTGATTGGTAAAACTGCGCGCCGGAATCTGTATTTTGTACTGATAAGGCGTATTCTCATCAAAGACAGCAACGGGCTTCGCCACCTCTTCACCAATTTCAAAGCCTGAAAAGTGTGCTTCTGGTACCGCTTCCCCAAAAAGAAACTCAACCGCGGGTTGCCAAGCTGTACGAAGTTTTTCTAACTGTTTGATCTGAATCGTTTGGGTATCTGACACGAGCTTATCCTATCTTGAGAAACAACAAAGCAGAGCCACTCGGCTTTGTATGGATTCATAATAGGCGCCACTTTATCACATGGCGCTCAACGGGTCAGAGGAAATTCCCAGACTTTCAGCGAATAATGAGACAAGTCAACGTTAAGCCGAGTACCAAAATGTTTATTTACAACCTTGCATAATGATGACAAAAGTTAATAAATAGCAGAGGCTGACCCCTTGCCAGATTCAACCAAAGCCCTTATAGCTGGTAACGATTTATCGCTAGACAAGCCTTTCTGATTCTTCCCTCATCAAACTGAATAAAACCCAAGTCTTCTTTTATTAGATTCAATCCATCTTCTTGATAGCTGTGTTAGAATCATTCTCAGTTCCAGCCGCAAGAGCGGTGGCCTTATTTTGCCATTTTTGATGGTATTCGATGATTTTTTAGGAGATGAGATTATGCGTCAAAACGCGCTTAAAATCGTATTGGCTGTGATGGCCACCATACCCGCTCTTGCTTTTGCTCACCCAGGGCATGAACACACAAATAGTTTTATAACAGGCTTTCTTCATCCGCTTGGTGGACTGGATCATTTATTAGCCATGGTTGCGGTTGGTATTTGGGCTACAACCTTAGGTGGTCGTGCAATTTGGGCGGTTCCAGCCGCGTTTGTCACCACCATGCTAATCGGAGGTGGTCTTGCCGTCGGTGGTATTCAGGTTCCCTTTATTGAACAAGGCATTGTCTTATCCGTCTTATTTATGGGGGCGCTATTACTTGCCAGTGCAAAATTTTCATTGCTAAGTTGCGCATTGATTGCTGGTTTCTTCGCCCTATTCCATGGCGCTGCTCACGGTTTAGAAATGCCTCTAAATGCTAACGGCGCCGTTTATGCTGCAGGATTCGCGACAGCCACTATTCTGCTGCACACGGTAGGTATTGCATTTGGTACCGTTGTAGCGAGTATTCAGGCCCCTATCATCAATCGCATTACTGGTAGCGTCATTGCCGTCGCTGGTATGGTTCTCGCTTTCGCTTAACCACGCTTTATTTGTATCCCAAAAAGCCAGCCATAGTATTGATATGGCTGGCTTTTTTATTTCACTTCCCAAACGCCCAGCCGCGGCATACATTTATTAACAAAAAGAAGCGGACGCGTCATACTAGACATAATATGATTTCCAGCTAATCCTCAAGGAAATAGGACAATTTTTTGAAACAAGCTCGACTTAAGCAGCCATTAGCCCTTGGGATTGCATCCCTGGCATTTTGCTTCATTTTTTTTCTCGGCTGCCACTGGACTCAGTCCGCTAGTAACTCGATCGTCCACCAGAAGTCATCCATTCTCAATGGCTTATCTCGCTCACAGGCTTCCGCCTTGGAACGCCGTCTTGCTTCAGCCTTTACTTCCGCTAAAATCATGTCTTATGAAGTGGAACTGCATAATGGCAGTTCACCTTGGTTTGATAGCTATGCTAACAGACTGATTGAATCCATTGGCGGTATTGAAAACATCCAGTTAGCACCCAATGGCATCATCGAGAAAATCTATCCTCGCGCCGGTAATGAGGAAGCCATTGGCTTGGACATTATCAACACCACTCGATTCCATGAAGCAACTAAGCAATCGATTGCCACTAAAAAGATGATCGCAATTGGCCCCGTGCCGCTGGTTCAAGGCGGTGTCGCCATTATTACCCGAGTGCCAATTTATTTAAATCAAGGTCAAGACAATGAAGCTTTTTGGGGCTTTGCGTCTTCCCTTGTGTATTTAGACAATTTAATCGCGGCAACACAATTGAAAGAGCTCGAACAAGACGGCTATCAATACGAATTATGGCGACCACACAATGACAAAGAAGAACGCGTTGTACTGTCTTCTTCCTCCGTTCCATTAGGCGGTTTAAAGTCATCTAGTCAGTTGGTTTTGCCCGTCGGCACTTGGACTCTGACCATCAGTCAAAACATTACCGATGAACTGAATTCCAACCGTTTTAAAGGTTATAGCGTTAGCCTCATTATCGGTCTATTACTGTCAATTGCACTGTATGCACTACTCATACAACCTTTAAAATTGAGCAAGCTGGTAAAAGAAAAAACAGCGGCTCTGGAAGACCTAGCCTATCGAGACCCGCTAACTAGCCTTCCTAATCGTCGGCATTTACACGACAACTTACCCAATACTCTTTATAAGAATCAGTTGCGAAGCCGTATTTCTGCTTTTATCTATTTCGATCTAGACAACTTTAAGCGCATTAACGATACGGTTGGTCACGACATAGGTGATCAGGTTCTCGTCATTATTGCCGAGCGTCTAAATGCCCTTAAAGGTCTGTCAGACCAAGTGGTGCGCTTAGGCGGTGATGAGTTCGGCATTCTATTAGGGAATATTAAAAGCACAGAAGAAGCCGAAGCCTTTGCTACCAAAATTTTGCAAAGCGTACACAACCCGATCAAGTTCAATCAACGAGAATTTACCCTCAGCACCAGCCTTGGTATTGCCATGATTCCAGAGCATGGCTATGACTTGGTTACCATAATGCAAAACGCAGACATGGCGCTTTATCATGCTAAACAATTGGGTAAAAACCAATTTTCCCTGTATACGGAAAGTATGAAGATCAATACCTATAATAAGATTAAAGCCGAAGACGATCTGTCTCAGGCCCTAAAAAATCAAGAATTCGTGCTGTATTACCAACCTCAATTTGACTTACAAACCAATGACGTCATTGGTGCCGAGGCGTTAGTACGTTGGAATCACCCTGAAAAAGGCCTGATTTTTCCAAATGAGTTCATTCCTGTAGCAGAAAAAACAGGCCAAATCGTTGAACTTGGCCATTGGGTTATCGAGACTGGCATTGCCTATTTAGCCGAGCGGAAGAGAACAGGATTGCCCGATATCTTATTGCACATCAATCTTGCCTCTCAACAATTAGCTGACCCATATTTTGTTCGTCATGTGGAAAAGCTCTTAATTCAGTATCAAGTTCCCGCTCGACAGCTCGGTTTTGAAATTACTGAAACGGACATTCTTGAAGACATACAATTAGCGAAGACGTTACTTCAAACGCTTAAAAAAATGGGGATCTGCATCGCGATTGACGATTTCGGCACAGGTTACTCATCTCTTGCTCAACTGAAAAATTTGCCTGTGGATTTATTAAAAATTGATCGTCATTTTGTCCGAGACATTACCGAAGACGAAAATGACCGCAACATTATCGAAGCCATTATTGCGATGGCACACAAGCTCAATATTAAGGTATTAGCTGAAGGCATTGAAATAAGACAACAATGGCAAATGCTTGCCGACTTCCAATGTAATTTTGGTCAAGGTTTCTATGTGAGTCGCGCGGTTTCGGCAGAAGCCCTTAATCAAGTGTCATCTACCATTCATCACGATGAAGAAACATAACATTTAGGCAATAAAAAACCCAACGGCCTAGGCCGTTGGGTTTTGATGTTTCAGAGCGTTAGTGCTTCAACTGATTAAGAAGCTAAGCAAATTGCTCGACCATGGTTATGCACTTCAACCAATTCTTTATGCAGGCTACAAATCGCCTTTTCATAATCTTCTTCGTCAATCACAAACTGCATGTCAACCTGACGCATGGATTGGTGCATTGCTAACACGTTCACTTCTTGCTCAGCAATGGCTTTTACCGCTTTCGCGAGCATACCCGTGGTTTTCATATCACTGCCAATAGCCGATACGATCGCGACTTTACGCTGAGTAATTTCAGCGTCAGCAAAGCGTTCACTCAACACCTTCATAACACGTTTTAGTGTTTTTAGGTTAATCGCTAAATAATGCGTAATGGTATTGGCGTTAATGTCTTTAGCAATAATGTGCGCATTGAATTGATTCAATACCTTTAAAATAGACCCATCAAATTCATCAATGTCACCGGCCATATCTTGATCAAACAATTCAACGGCGAACACACCTCGACAACCAGCAATAATCTCGACACAAGGCGCATCGCTGACGTAGTCACCGGTTATTAATGTACCAGTATGTTCTGGTTCAAAGGTATTTTTAACACGCAATGAAATGCCGCTTTGACGCAAGCCTTTCGCGGCTTTAGGATGAATCGCTTCCATTCCTAGATTTGCTAACTGGTCTGCTACATCGTAGTTTGTTCGGCCAATTGGCACCGCATTGCTTTCACCCACCAAACGAGGATCGGCACTGCTCAAATGGAATTCTTTATGAATCACCGCTTCATGCGCCTTGGTCAACACAGCAATGCGACTGAACGTCATTTCACTGTAACCACGGTCAAAGGTCGACATTAAACCTGTTTCACTGTGTGCATAACCGGTTGTAATAGGCAGCTCTTTGCTTAGATCGATGTCTTTAAAGGCGTCTAAAATACGCTCGTCCAAGGACATATGAACAGGACTGTTCCACCCCGTCAAATCAACAAATACCGCATTCACGCCATCTCGTTGTAACAAGTGAGCCGTGTTCCAAGCACTGTGTGCTTCACCAATACTGGCCAACATTTCACGTACGGTTGCCAAATGCTCACTGATTGAGAAATGACCATGCTGACATAGACGATGCAAGTCTTCCAAACACTCTTGTGCTTCTTGCAAACGGTTGCCAAGAAACGCATCAGCCTGATCTCGTAAATCCCCAGCATCAAACAATTCATGGTTGATTGCCATCATGGCTTGACGAACTTCCTGTAGAGCAGGAAACCAATGATTTTGTTTACGCTCTTGCGCAAACAAGGCATACACACCGGCATCACCCGTTTTTTTATGCTCTAACAGCTTATCTGTCATGCCACCGTAAGCCGATACCACAAAGATGCGGTTGTAAAAATTACCCGCTTGTGCCGGTTTAAAAATAATATTATCTCTAACCGAACAGTAGTCACTCATGGACGTACCGCCGATTTTCTCAACTGTATGTTGTCCCATTACAAATCCAATATTGTGTTGGGGCGAAAGCACCCAAAATGATCAAAGTGAAAAATTGCCGCTATATTGTCATAAGGCTGTAAAAATTTTAAGCACTTTTTGATATCAATTTTAGCTGCCGCCCTACTTTTTCCGCCTAATCCAACAGTTCGTAGGCCCCTTCTGAGTTATGCACTTCGTTGCCTGTGATGGGTGGATTAAACACACAAGCCAGCTTCAACTCTTTAAAAGCACGTAACGTATGTGGATCATGCTTGTCTAACACATACACAACGCCGGGTTTAATGGTGTGTTTTTGACCTGTTTCTCGGCTCTCAACCTCACCTTCACCGGAAATACAGTACACAGATTCCAAATGATTCTGGTAATGCATATCGAAGTCTTTGCCTTCATAGATAGTCGTAATGTGGAAAGAAAAACCCATGTTGTCTTCTTTTAGAATCAAACGCGTACTTTCCCAATTACCATCAGGAGACACGACTCGACGCTCAGTTTTTTCACATTGTGCTAAATCACGTGCAAACATAAAATCCTCTTAAAATCTGTTATTCATCCAATAGCAATGCAATAAGTCACATCACGACTTATACGGCAATATCGTAATTTTCATCAAAATAGCTTTTGGCTTCTGGCATATCCTCTTCTTTCGCACAAATCTCGCGAATGGATTTTTCAAGAATATCAATGCCTTCTTTTAGATCTTGATCACTGATGATCAACGGACATAAAAACTTAACCACCTGATCGTCCGCACCGGATGTTTCAATCATCAAGCCATGCTGGAAGCATTTCTTGGTAATTTTGCTGGCTAGCTCGCCACTCACACAGTTAATACCACGCATCATGCCTCGACCATGCAAGGTGAAGTTACCTTCTCCGAACTCATTCACAATGGCTTGTGTACGTTGATGGATGTACTCACCTTTACGTTTGATTTCTTTTTCAAAGGCATCATCTTTCCAATAGGTTTCAATGGCTTCTTTTGCCGTCACAAAGGCCAAATTGTTACCACGAAATGTTCCGTTATGTTCCCCCGGCTTCCATTCATCCAATTCTGGGCGCATCAATACCACGGCAAATGGCAAACCATAACCGCTCAAGGATTTTGACATAGTCACAATATCAGGCTTAATACCGGCATCTTCAAAACTAAAGAAGGTACCAGTACGACCGCAACCGGCTTGGATATCATCGATGATTAACAACACATCGTGTTTTTTACACACGGCTTCTAGATTTTGCAGCCAAGTAAAGCTCGCGGCATTAATCCCACCTTCCCCCTGAACCGTTTCAACAATTACAGCGGCCGGAATATCCACACCGCTACTGGAATCAGAAAAGACTTTGTCTAAGTATTCCGTCGTTTCAATGCCTTCTCCCAAGTAACCATCAAAAGGAACCGTTGACACCCCTGCGCCAAGGTTGGTCCCTGCGGCACCGCGGTGATGGGAATTACCCGTAACGGATAACGCTCCTAAACTACAACCATGAAAACCGTTGGTGAAACTCACAATGTTTTCGCGCCCCGTCACATTTCGCGCTAGCTTCAAAGCCGCTTCGACAGCGTTGGTTCCAGTTGGGCCGGTGAACTGCATGACATACTCTAAACCACGAGGCTCCAAAATATGCTCTTTGAAGCTTTGTAAAAACTCACCTTTCGCTTTAGTGTGCATATCAAGACCATGAGTAATGCCATCTTCTAGGATGTACTCAACGAGCTTCTTCTTAAAAATCGGATTGTTGTGGCCATAATTCAATGTGCCAGCGCCCGCCAGAAAGTCTAAATACTTATTGCCTTCCTGATCAAATAAGTGAGCCCCTAGTGCACGATGAAATACACGTGGAAATGAACGAGCGTAGGACTGTACTTCGGATTCAATCTCATCAAAAATTTTCATAGTAAGCTTCCTTTTTCTTCAAAATATAAACAGTGTGCAGGGTCGCTAAATCAGCGACGCATTGGACCAATCTCAACCAAAAATTCGGTGTCATGTTGACCGTTAAAATGCAACTCTTGATCAAACTGGATCGACTCTTTTAAATCGGTCTCCAGTTGTTTAGATAAGCTTCTAAATAGTGCCCAAGAAGCTTGATTCGATTTAGTAATGGTCGTATGGATAAATTTGACGTCAGAACAAGACTCTCGCGTTAATAAGTTCACGATCATTTTTTTCGCTAAACCTTCCCCACGAGCTGATTCACTGACCGCCACTTGCCAAATAAATAAGGTACTCGGGTCATTCGGTAAGACATACCCTGACACGAAGCCAACCAACTCTTGAGAGTCATTACGCTTTGCCGCAACACAGGTCTCTGCAAAATGCGATGTTTGTAGAAGGTTGCAATAAACTGAGTTGCCGTCCAAAGGTGGGCATTTTTTGACCAGATCATATAAGTTTGCACCATCTTCTGGCACAGGCTTTTTGAACACAATCTTATTGATTGACATAACCCTTCTCCATTTATTTTGACATCAAATTAATTGCCATAATCAATCCCTAAAAATTAGACGTAAAAAATCTTAAAAGCCATGAAAAACGGCTTTTATTGTGTTTTTAAGGGAATTGATTTGATGTCTAAACATTATACATAGAATGATTTTATAGTCTATAGATAATTAGATGTCTAATTATCTATACTTTTTAAGCACCCAGAGAAAAACGCCATGGCGCACAATAAAGGGACAAAAAATAAACAAAGTGACAAGAAAAGCGCATTTTATGTTGCAAATAGGTACTAAAATTCGGAAAATCCGCCCCCTAATCGAAGATAAGCATGATTAATAAGACGCCACCTAAGTCAAAACACGCACTTACCAAGGCTCTTAAAGTCTTCACTTCGATCTCGTTTTACGGTTTCAACTAACTAGAGATAAATATGAATAATAAAACATCAATCCAAGGCTCTTGGGCTAGCCGATGGATTTTCATTCTAGCGGCAACAGGCTCAGCTGTAGGTCTGGGTAACATTTGGAAATTCCCTTACATCACTGGCGAAAACGGTGGTGGCGCCTTCGTACTGGTTTACCTAGCTTGTATTTTATTAGTAGGTATTCCAATTATGATGGCCGAAGTGTTTATCGGTCGTCGCGCTCGTAAAAACCCAATTAATGCACTGACAGACCTAGCAGACGAATCTGCTGGCTCTAAGTCTTGGAGCATCATTGGCTTAATGGGCATGTTGTCTGGCGTTTTGATCTTCTCTTTCTACTCTGTCGTGGGTGGCTGGGTACTGCATTACATCAAAATCATGCTAACAGGCGAAATGCTGGGTGTGACATCTGAACAAGCTGGTGCAGCGTTTGGTGGCTTACTTGAAGATCCGACAACCTTGTTGTTGTGGCACACTCTGTTCAGCATCATGACTGTGGTAGTGGTTGCTGCAGGTGTCAACAAAGGTATCGAAACCGTAACACGCATCATGATGCCTGCTCTGTTTGTTCTACTGCTTATCCTGCTTGGTTACGCAATGACAACTGGCAGCTTCGGTGACGGCTGGAACTTCATGTTCCACTTCGATTTCAGCGCCTTGACTTGGAACTCAGCTCTGATCGCACTAGGTCACTCATTCTTCACCCTATCTTTGGGTATGGGTACCATCATGGCCTACGGTTCTTACATGACACAAAAAGCGTCAATTGGCAAAACTGTTTTGACCATCGGTGCTTTGGATACTTTGGTAGCCTTGGTTGCCGGTCTTGCAATCTTCCCAATCATTTTTGCAAATAACATGGACCCAGGTGCGGGCCCAGGCTTGATGTTTATTTCTTTGCCTGTTGCTTTTGGTCAAATGCCATTTGGTCAGTTGTTCGGTACGTTGTTCTTTGTATTGGTTGGTGTGGCTGCTTGGACATCCGCTATCTCATTACTAGAGCCAACCGTGGCTTTCTTGGTAGAGAAATTCAAACTGAAGCGCCTAACCGCCGCTATCGGACTAGGTATCGTCGTTTGGGGCTTGGGTATTGCTTGCCTAGGTTCATTCAACTTCCTGTCTGATGTCACTTTCTTCGGCAAAAACACCTTTGACTTCCTAGATTACATCACAGCTAACATCATGCTACCTCTTGGTGGTATCTTGATTTCACTGTTTGCTGGTTGGGTTGTTAAAGACAAATTTGCACAGGATGAATTGCAACTTTCTGATGGGGTTTTCAAACTTTGGAACATCTCTATGAAGTTTACAGCACCCATTGCTGTTGCCATCGTTCTATACTTCTTGATCAACCCGCTTAGCTAAGCAGGTCGCTTGATCAAAAAAATGCCGCTGATCTGAAAAGACAGCGGCATTTTTTATGCTTAAAAAATGGCATCTAAATGGAACGTAGTGCATAACTTTCACCAGCGTTTCGAATGGATTCTTTCATCTCCATTGTGGCATCCGATTTGGATAACTTAATCCAAATTTTTTCATGAAAGTAAAAAGCAACGGTATTAATTGCAGGCTCAACAATCGCCACCAAGCCTCCCACCAAAAAGCTTCCAGTAATTAAATACGCCACAGCAAACGCAATGGAAAAGTGCATTACCGCAAAAGTGATTGTTTTAGTCATATTTTATCCCCCTCTTTATTTAATATTGATATTAGAGAAGAATTAAATATTGTTAAAATTTATAATATAGATAAGGCTGATAGTTTTTTTGATTGCTATCCAGTAACTATCTATTTAGCTCATCAATACAAGCCTTTATCCCCTCTACACTGTCAGACATCACACTCACTTGGCCGACTTTGATTTTTGATAAGTCATTCGCCGCCAACCAAAAACTGGCCCCGACAGCCACCGTTGTCGTCTGCCATTCGAGCATATTATCTAATACATCCTCGACTCGATTGGCCAATTCGTTTTCACAAAACGCCAGCACCGCATCCACTTTTAAGTGCTGAACTAATGCGCGCCAATCTTCGTAATGCTGTGGCGTCATGATTAACTGACAACGAACGCCTTTATCTAACAACATGGCAGCGGCGACATAAGCAGACAATAATCGCTGACAAGACAAGCCTGTAATCAACACTTCTTTATCAGCGGCTTTTTGTTGTACTTTCATACTGCTTATCCGATTACTCAAACACGCCAATAAGACGGATTCTGTAAAGGCCAACTCCGCTCCCTTAGGAATCATTTCCAAACTTGGCATTAGCCAGTCTCGCACCGCGATTTCAGCTGGATATTGAGAAAAAATTTGTTGATAAAGTTGCTCTATCTTACTTTCTTGATATTGATTTGCTGCCGCGACTAAATCCTCACGCCATTGCTGCCATTCGTTGTCTGACTGGACACCAACGGCCATACTCTCTTGCTCATTAGACTGATCAAGCAATGCTCGTACTTTACTCACCGCTACGCCTTGCTGAATCCACTTCATAATGGCCTCAACTCGCACGACATCGGCCTGATCATAGAGTCGATGACCTTTCCCCGTGCGTTTTGGCTTCAATAAACCGTACCGTCTTTCCCAAGCTCGCAAGGTAACAGAGTTCACCCCGGTTTTTAGGGACAACTCTCGAATTGGGAATAAGTTAGTGGCAGACACCGCTGCCAACTCATTGTCTTGTTGCTGTTTTTCAGAAAAGTCTTGTTTTGCGTCTTTCATAGCTGTTTCCAATCATTCATTACTGTCTTTATTCCGATTTCCTAGCACTTCCCTGAGGCAATCTAACCATAGTGGTCTAAACTTAAAACACCCATAAAAACTATACAAATATTTTTTTGTACAAGTTTGTTGATTTTCTTGTACAAAGTTATATATTGTATAAGAAAGCAATTTGCAGAGGCAAAAAAACATGACGACTTCAACCGCGAAACAACAAGACATTCCAACCTTCGATGTGGCCATTATTGGTGCAGGACTGGCTGGTAGCTTGTGTGCAAAACAGTTG
This sequence comes from Marinomonas sp. TW1, assembly GCF_001625355.1. Taxonomy (GTDB): domain Bacteria; phylum Pseudomonadota; class Gammaproteobacteria; order Pseudomonadales; family Marinomonadaceae; genus Marinomonas. The sequence goes on along the minus strand of NZ_JSEE01000025.1, from coordinate 10,287 downwards.
TCTTCTGCAGGACTCTCCGTTTGTGTGATTGATAAAAGCCGTGGTTCCGGTGGTCGTGCAGGCAGTAAACGAATTAGTGACACCAGCAGTTGTGAATTAGGCGCGCCGTACATTTTTGCCAGTCACCCAGAAACAAAAGCCCTGTTTAAAAACTTAGTTAAAAATGGTGTTGCAGCACAGTGGAAACAAATAAGCAGCAAACAAATACCTGGCTTTGTGGGCACACCAAGAATGAGCAGCCTTACTCGCCACTGGCTTGATCAAGTCCCATTCATCACCTCAACCAAAGTACTACAAATGGATCGCTTCACTGACGCAGATGGCCAGTTGATCTGGTTATTACGAAATGATCAATATCAAGCCTGTGTTAAAGCCACTAAGGTCATCATTGCCACCCCAGCTCATCAAGCGGCCATGCTATTAGCAACACATTCTGATCTCGCCGTTTTACTGCTGAGAGCGAATCAAGCCTGCAAACAATATCAATCGCAGTGGGCAATGTGGTTAGAAACTCAACCAAGCGACTTAAAAGCCATCATTGAGCTGAAAGATTCGCCCATCCAACGCATGATTAAAGACAACTACAAACCGGGTAGAGAAGGCGCAGAAGTTGATCGTTGGGTCATTCAAGCTTCGCCTGAGTGGACGGCTCAACACCTTGATCAAGACAAGCAATGGGTAGCGCAAGCGCTTCAACAGGCGTTTGCTGAACACACCGAACAAAGGGTACGACAACATGGTGATCCCCATCGCTGGTTTTTTAGTCGTTACACTGAAAACCGTGGTAACAAAACTTACGCTTGGGCCCCCGAACATCAAGTGGGTCTAGCTGCAGATTGGTTGTGTCAAGGAGACGCAGAAGGTGCTCTTATCAGTGCATTGACACTAACGGATTGGATCATAAATAACCCAGCAAGCCTACAAACAGAGCTTTAAGGAGATAAACATGCCTCATTCAAAATACACTCCAGACCAGTTAGAGCATAAAATTCCAGTGGGTATTAGTGCTTGCCTACTTGGGGACAATGTTCGCTTCAATGGCGGCCATAGCCACTCAAATTACTGCGACAATGTGTTGAGCAATTACTTCGATTATCAAAAATTCTGTCCAGAAATCGCGGCAGGCTTCGGAACACCACGACCAACCTTGCGCTTAGAAGGGGATCCAAACGATCCAATCATGACCTTTACCAAGAAAACTGGGGAAGATTTAACCGATCGATTCCGTTCAGGGAGTGCTGACTATCTTGATACCTTAGCGCATCTAGATGGTTATATTGTGATGAAGAACTCACCTAGCTGCGGTATGGAGCGAATTAAGGTGTATCAGGAAAACGGGCATCCGCACATGCAACGTACCGCCGGCCTGTTCACCAAGGCATTAATGGAACGCTACCCATTACTGCCAGTAGAAGAAGATGGTCGCTTAAATGATCCGAACCTAAGGGAAAACTTCTTGCTGCGTGTCTTCACGCATCATGATTTTCGTCATAGCGTTCCAGAAGAACCTAAAATGAAAGACTTAATAGAGTTTCACAGTCGTTATAAATATCTTGTTATGGCGCATTCTCAGCCTATCTACCGTGAGCTAGGTAGACTGCTGTCAGGTAACGACCCAAGACCAACCAAAACGTTAAAAGAAGCGTATTTCAAAATACTCATGACTTGCCTATCCAAGCCTGCAAAGCGCAAGAATCATTGCAATGTCCTAATGCACTTAGTGGGATATTTGAAGAATGCGGTCGACGTTTCAATACGCAAAGACATTCTGGATGTCGTAGAACAATATCGACGAGGCGAAGTGAATTTAGTCACACCAATGACATTGCTGCATCACTACTTAAAACACCATGGCAGTGAATACATCAAGCAGCAGAGTTACTTCACTCCTTATCCAAGTCCGCTTGGGATTCGTAACACCGTCTAAAAGAGAGCCACACAAAATATGAAAATTGAACACCTAGTATGGCTTCGAAATGATTTGAGATGGGAAGATAACCCTGCTCTTTACCATGCGTCTCAACAAGGTCCTATTGCGGTGCTGTTAACAGTGACCGAGGCGCAATGGCAAGAACACAACGAATCAGATGCTAAAACAGGTCTAAGGTTTGGATTAATGCAAACGCTCTGCAAGTCTCTTGCAGAGCTCGGTATTCCCGTTCATTTTATCATAGAAGACCGATTTTCTTCTTTACCCACCGCAATTCATAACGTCTGCGCCCAACACCAGATTCAACACCTCTGGTTTAACGAAGAACTACCAATTGATGAACGAAAACGCGATCAAGCAGTACATTCACTCTTAGTCCAGAATGATATCGTCTGCCATATTGAGGACTCGGATCTCATGGTGGCAAACCCTGTGTTGAGCCAACAGCAAACCCCTTTTAAAGTTTTCACCCCTTACTTCAAACGCTGGCTCACCCTGTTATCCCAACAAGACCCTACACCACTGCCCGCGCCGTCTGCCCAGTCCAGTCCATTGTCAGACATTGCCTTACCTGCTCACCTAAATACCCCATATAGGGAGGATCTGTGGCCTGCCGACCAAACCATCGCTCGACAACGGTTATGGCAATTCTGTCATCATAAAGAAAGACATTATAATGAGGATCGGGATTATCCGGCCCTGCCTGCAACCAGCACCTTATCGCCTTATTTGGCGCTTGGGGCTTTGGGCCCCAGACAATGCCTAGAAGCGATCCATTACACTTGCAGTCAGGAAGACAAATCATGGCAAGACAGCATCTGGTTAAAAGAACTTGCATGGCGTGACTTTTATCGCCAGTTGATGATGCATTTTCCCGCACTATCAAAAGGGTTCCCTTTTAAACCTGAAACCAATGCTCTGATTTGGCGACACAGTCAAGCCGAGATTGACGCTTGGCAACAAGGCCAAACTGGCTTTCCAATTGTCGATGCCGCCATGCGACAACTTAATCAAACCGGTTGGATGCACAATCGTTTGCGAATGATTACCGCCAGCTTTTTCTGCAAGCTGATGTTCGCTGACTGGCGCCATGGGGAAGCGTATTTTATGAGCAAGTTGATCGATGGAGAATTTGCGGCCAATAATGGCGGCTGGCAATGGAGCGCTTCAACCGGTTGTGATGCGGCCCCCTACTTTAGAGTATTCAATCCCACAAGGCAGTCCGAAACCTATGACAAGCATGGTGATTTCATCCGTCGCTTTGTGCCAGAATTAGCCGCGTTAGACAATAAGTCGATTCATAACCCGACTCCCCAGCAAAGACAAGAATGTCAGTATCCAATGCCAGTTCTTGATTATAAACCAGCCAGACTGGCAGCCATTGCCGCATTTGATGCATTAAAAGGGCTTAAATAGCCCTTTTAATTCGCCCCTCATTGCCATTACAATTCTTTTCTTTCGCAATTCCAACTCAACTTCTATACTTTGAGCTGTAATAAATTTAAACTTGGCTTTCACTGGGACTGCCAACCCTCTATAATCCGCTAATTTTTCTGGGCCCGAAATTGTTATGTCGACACCACAACACCTTCACGATGTTCTCGTTCACCTAAGACGCATTATCCGCGCGACGGATTTACAATCTAAGCGTGTCGTAAAAGCATGTGGACTAACGATCCCTCAAATTATGGTCTTACGCTCTATTGAAGAACTCGGCGATGTTACCGTTCGACGCATTTCAGACAGTGTCTCTCTTAGCCAAGCGACCGTGACAACGATTCTGAATCGCTTAGAAGACCGCAAATATGTGGAACGTGTCAGAGGTCAGAAGGACAAGCGCATAGTCAATGCACGCTTGACCGATTTAGGCATGCAAGTCCTTGAAACAACGCCGCCTTTATTACACGAAAAATTCATCAATGAATTTGATGCGTTGGAAGGCTGGGAACAGACTCAAGTACTGTCTTCGTTGCAACGTATTGCCATGATGATGGATGCAGAATCTCTTGATGCTGCGCCATTGTTAGTGATCAACTCTCCAGACGCTCAGTAGTCAGCGGTCGAATTATTTCAAACAATAAAAAAGCCATCTTGCAAGCAAGATGGCTTTTTTACGCTAAATACAGAGTTGGATTACTTTAAATTCAACACATCTTGCATGTCATACATGCCAGCGCTCTTACCTTCCAGCCAACTTGCGGCTCGTACCGCGCCTTTTGCAAAGGTCATTCGACTGCTGGCTTTGTGAACAATCTCAATACGCTCACCTTCCGTCGCAAACCAAACACTGTGTTCACCGACCACATCGCCCGCACGAATGGTTTCAAAACCAATCTCTTTTTGTGTTCTTGGCCCAATCTGACCTTCACGCCCATACACGGCACATTCTTTCAAGTCTCGACCCAACGCGTCCGCGACCACTTCGCCCATGCGCAAAGCCGTTCCAGAAGGGGAATCCACTTTATGGCGATGATGTGCTTCGACGATCTCAACATCATAATCATCCCCCAAGATCTCAGCCGCTGTCGCAAGCAATTTCAAGGTTAGGTTCACACCAACACTCATGTTCGGCGCAAAAACGACAGGGGATTGCTTAGCAAAGCTTTCAAGCTGAGCTTTTTCATCGTCACTTAAACCGGTTGTTCCGACGACGATGGCTTTCGCATGTTGTGCACAAAACGCCGCATTTTGAAGCGTTAAAGCGGGTGTCGTAAAGTCGATCAAAACATCGAAGTCGTTAACACAATCGGCTAAACTGGCCACCGCAGCCACACCTAACTTACCAATACCGGCTATTTCACCAGCATCCGCACCTAATAAACTGCTACCAGGCTTTAGGATAGCAGCACCAAGAGACACGCCTTGCATGTCTGAAATGGCCATTACTAAGTTTTTACCCATGCGCCCAGAGGCGCCAATGACGGCTACTCGCATTTGTCTTCTTCCTCAAATTTCTTTGCGCAAACCATAGCAAAAAAACACAAAAATCTCAGCACTATCAAACGAATAAACAATAAAAAAGGGAGCTTAAGCTCCCTTTAGAAACACCACTTATTAAAATATTTCATCTGGTGCCAGATCATCTAAAACGGTTTGATCAAATTCAATCACCCCATCCGTTGGAATATCATCTATGGTGTCGCGCATTTGAGGGCGAACATCATTCTGTTTAATGACAATTTCCACACGACGGTTTGTTGCTCGATGGAAAGCAGAATCATTCGGCACCAAAGGACGCGTATCCGCAAAACCTGTAACAGAAAAACGATTCTGGCTAAGCTGACCTGTAGAAAAAAGCTCTTCAGCCACTGAAATCGCCCGTGCCGCCGACAACTGCCAGTTAGAACGAAATTGCCGACTTTGAATGGGCAAATTATCGGTATGACCTTCCACAGAAATAGTACCTTGAATCCCCACCAATACATCACGAATCAAATCAATGACTGGAATGAAATCATAATTAAGTTCTGCTGAACCAGACTCAAACGATCCTTGGTCTTTAATACGTATGGTGATGGTTTCTTCTTTGGTTTCAATCTCAACGGTTCCCTTAGAGATCTCTTCTCTCAGTACGGAAGCAATCTGTTGCGCATCGCCTTCTGTCTCTTGAATTTTCTTTTCTCGCTCGATATCTGCTTGAGATTTATCGACAAACGTGACTGGGGATGGCGAACCAGACTCCTGACGCTCTTTCAATTCCGCCGTATCTGGCTTACAAAGCACTTCTAATGTATTTTCAGGCGTGCTATCGACCTTTTGACGAACCTCATTAATTGGCGTTGGCTCAGGTTTCGCTGGACTAAATTCTTGTGCAATAACCGAGGTTCCCATCGGAATCGCATCGGCTTTAATTTCACGCTGAACACCGAATGCCACTTTTAATGAACCGGCAATTTGCTTGAATTTAATGACATCCATTTCAGCAAACGAAAGCAAGAGTACGAAGAAACACATCAACAAGGACATTAAGTCCGCAAAGGTCCCCATGTAGGCGGGCAGGCCTTCTTCGCATTCAGGGCAATCTTGTTCTTCTTGATCACTCATGTGGATAATCCGCTAACAACTTTAATTTTACTCGCGCTCAGCGCGCTTACTTTCGGCAATGTAGGTTTTCAGTGCACCATCCAGAATACGTGGATTTTGCCCTGATTGAATCGCCAACAGCGCATCCATAATCATTTTTTGACAAAGCAACTCTTCATCAGCACGAGTCATCAATTTAGCTTGAATCGGTAAACACACCATGTTGGCTAGCATAGCGCCATAAAGAGTGGTTAGAAGAGCAACCGCCATGGCAGGACCAATGGCTTTAGGATCATCCATGTTGGCCAACATCTGAACCAGACCAACCAAAGTACCAATCATCCCCATCGCGGGGCCCACATCACCAAACGCCTTAAATACTTTGGCCCCTTTGGTGTGTCGGTAATAAGACTGATTCATTTCTTTACTGAGCTGACTTTTGACCACATTGCCATCATGGCCATCCACCAGCATTTGAATGCCTTTAGACAAAAAGGGATGACTCACTTCTTTACCTTCTAAAGACAGCAGTCCTCCCTTTCGGGCTTCATCGGCTAAACCATATACTTCGTCGATCAAGGTATCTAACGGGACACTTTTGAACATAAAGGCCTTAGCCGCGACCTTACCCGCACCGAGAAATTGTGCAAGTGGATATTGCATGAGCACCACAAAGGTTGAACCAACCAATACAATCAGGGTGGATGCTACATCGATAAACATTCCTGCTGAGCCACCAACAAAAATGGCAGCAATAACAACTAAAAAAGAACCAACTAGTCCTATTAACGTTGCGATATCCACATACGTCTCCTAACAAAAAGCGTTTTTCTCACTAAAACATCTGGTGATTCTATACGAAAGACTGACCCATCATCGCAACTTCTTGCATGATTTTTGTAATTTTCATCAATTCTGACTCGAACAGTAAGCTTTTTTCTGTTAAAAAACGTAGGTTTTATAAAGAGTAACTAACATGTCACGTAAAAACAGTGTCCGTCACTTCGAAGAAAACCTTGGCGAATTAGATACCCTAGTCGCTCAACTTGAGTCAAATCAGCTTTCTCTGGAAGAAGCGCTAAAAGCTTTCGAGAAAGGTGTTAAACTAAGTCAAGAATGTCAATCCGTTCTCACCCAAGCTGAACAAAAAGTTCAGATACTGCTTGAAAAGCAAGATGGTGAGCATTTAGAAACTTTTGACCCGGAATCTAATTCGTGACCCTAGACGATTTTTCACAATTTTCCCGCCGTCGAGTTGATCATTACCTCACGCAAAATTTAGACCAATATGTGCCGGCTAAACATCTTCAAGAGGCCATGGCCTACAGCCTTTTCAATGGCGGCAAACGTGTCCGCCCTATGTTGACCTATGCGACGGCCAGCTTATTTAGTGATATTGGCGAACTCACCGATGCTTGCGCAGCGGCCATCGAATCTATTCATGCCTATTCACTCATTCATGATGACTTGCCAGCGATGGACGATGATGATTTACGCCGTGGCAAACCCACCTGTCACATTCAATACAATGAAGCGACCGCCATTCTCGCTGGTGACGCCCTGCAAACATTTGCTTTCGAACTACTCAGTCAATCACAACATACCAACGCTAGCTTGCAACTTCAATTAATTCAAGAACTTATTCATGCATCTGGTCGACACGGCATGGTAACGGGACAAATGATTGATTTGGCGAATGTCGGTCATGATATTGACCAACAAGCACTCCAGCAAATGCATCAGCACAAAACCGGCGCGCTAATTCGTGCCAGTGTGCGAATGGGTGCCATCAGCGTAGGGATGCTCGACCATGATAAATTAGCACTACTCGATCGCTATGCCAGTGCGATTGGGCTCGCCTTCCAAGTACAAGATGACATTATTGACATTACCAGTGACACAGATACGCTTGGTAAAAACCAGTTTTCTGACGAAGCGGCAAATAAGCCGACTTATCCTAAACTACTTGGCCTCAAAGGTGCTCAAGAGTTCGCAAACACACTTCACCAACAAGCATTAGAGGCAATTAAGCCATTTGGTGACCCTGCACAACCATTAGTTGAGCTTGCTAACTATATTATTGGTCGCAACCACTGATATACTTATCCGCCTTTTTCGATTAACAATATGTGACCAAACCTGTGCCCATGTTTGAAGAGATACCTACAGCGCGACCTGTTACGCCGTTACTAGACCAAGTCAATTCACCTGAAGACTTGCGCGCCTTTAATAAAGAGCAACTGCCTAGCCTTGTCCGCGAATTACGAGAATTTATGCTATACAGTGTCGGTCAAACGGGTGGACACTTTGGCGCAGGATTGGGGGTGGTGGAATTAACCGTTGCCCTTCACTACATCTATAACACTCCAGAAGATCGCATTGTTTGGGATGTTGGTCATCAAGCTTATCCGCATAAAATCCTCACAGGACGACGAGAAGCCTTACTAAAGATTCGCCAAGAAGACGGCATTTCAGGTTTCCCGAAACGTGAAGAAAGCCCATTTGATACTTTTGGCGTCGGACACTCAAGCACCTCAATCGGTGCCGCACTGGGTATGGCTCTGGCGGCACGACAGTTTAATACTGGCCGTAAATCGGTTGCTGTAATTGGTGATGGTGCTATGTCTGCTGGTATGGCTTTTGAAGCTCTCAATCATGCCGGCCACGTCAAAGCCGATATGCTGGTCATTCTTAATGATAATGAAATGTCCATCTCCAAGCCGGTTGGTGCTTTGTCGAGTTACTTTGCCAGAATTTGGGCAAGTAAAACCTATGACAGTATTCGTAAAGGTGGTCAAAAAGTCTTTTCGGGACTGCCTTCTGCATTAGAATTGGCGCGTAAAGCCGAAGAACACATGAAAGGCATGGTCTCTCCTGGCATGATGTTCGAAGAGTTAGGTTTCAACTACATTGGCCCAATTGATGGTCATGATATTGAGCACTTACTCACTACCATTGCCAACCTTAAAGACCGTGAAGGCCCTCAATTCCTTCATGTCATCACGAAAAAAGGCAAAGGCTTTGAACCAGCAGAAGGTGACCCCATTGGCTATCACGCCATTAACAAAATTGAACCTGACCCAGTACCCGCTAAACCACAGAATAAACAGCCCAAATACTGCAACATTTTTGGACAATGGGTATGCGATGCCGCTGAACAAGACACCAAATTAGCGGCCATCACACCTGCTATGAAAGAAGGTTCTGATCTTATTGAATTTGCTGAGCGCTTTCCGGATCGTTACTTTGATGTGGCCATTGCAGAACAACATGCGGTAACACTGGCTGCCGGCATGGCATGTGATGGCATCAAACCTGTCGTCGCTATTTACTCAACCTTCTTACAGCGTGGCTATGATCAGTTAATTCACGACGTAGCATTGCAAAACCTTGATGTTTTATTTGCCATCGATCGCGCAGGCTTAGTCGGAGAAGATGGTCCAACCCATGCTGGCGTTTACGATTTAAGTTACTTACGCTGCATCCCTAATATGATCGTCATGGCACCGTCTGACGAAGACGAATGCCGTAAAATGTTACACACAGGGTATTTATACCAAGGACCAGCGGCCGTCCGTTACCCTCGTGGTAATGGCCCAGGCGTTACCATAGACAAAACACTTTCAAGCCTTGAAATAGGCAAATCTAGACGTTTACGAACAGGTCACTCAGGCATTGTAATTTGCAGCTTTGGTCGACCTACTTATGATGCTCTGCAAGCCGCCGAGAAACTGGACGCCACGTTATTAGATATGCGCTTTGTGAAACCCCTAGACGAACAAGTCTTGTTGGAAAATAAAGACGCTAAACTGATTGTAACGGTGGAAGAAAACGCCATTATGGGCGGCGCTGGATCTGCAATCAGTGAATTTCTATTAGCTAATAACATTCTGGTACCCACATTGCACCTTGGTCTTCCAGACCAATATGAAGAACATGCCAGCCATAGCGCAATGCTAAAACGTGTTGGGCTTGACTCCCAAGGCATTTTAAATCGCATCCAAGAAAAATTGACGAAAATGTCATAACCTTGATTTCCTTAGGTTAGAAAGATCAACTCAAATTACCAGCATTGTGTATTCCGGACAGTAACCAATAAAAAGGCGATAAATAATGATGAACTGACCCCATAAAGTTGGACTCTGTTCTAAGCGGCTTTACAAGGCCTGATTCCGATACGCTATCGGACTCAGGCCTTTTAGTTTCTGCTTAATTCGATCGTTGTTGTAATACTCGATGTATTCCTTGATTGCTTCAATCAGCTCATCAGCATTGTTAAACTTTTTGTTATGGTACATTTCTGTTTTTAGGATGCCGAAAAAGTTCTCAGCTAC
>NZ_JSEE01000024.1 GCF_001625355.1 Marinomonas sp. TW1 | reverse complement strand
AAATGTACCATAACAAAAAGTTTAACAATGCTGATGAGCTGATTGAAGCAATCAAGGAATACATCGAGTATTACAACAACGATCGAATTAAGCAGAAACTAAAAGGCCTGAGTCCGATAGCGTATCGAAATCAGGCCTTGAAAGCCGCTTAGAACAGAGTCCAACTTTATGGGGTCAGTTCATTACCAAGGTTTGGTAACGAGGCTTTTTATTATCAACTCAACCTAATTTAATGCTTGTGATGGCTATGCTCATGATGATGGTGCTCTAGATCCTCATGAGACGGTTGTTCTTCTCCGGGGTAATACAAGCCCATGTCCTGACGTACTTCATCAAGCGTTGCTAATAATGCCAAACTGTCTTGCCAGCTATGATTGGGGCTTTGTAGCAGACCTTCTTCCAGACAACGGTTAACCTCATCGACTTCAAATTGATAGCCCATACCAGGGAAATCAAATTCAACGGCGCGTTCATTTTTAGCCTCATCCACTATGCGACACGACTTTGCACAGAACCATTCAGAGTCAATTTCAATATAACCTTTTGTGCCAGATAAAATCGCTCGATTCGGGTGACAAGAAATCAAGGACGCTTCTAAGGAAGCCAGCTGCCCGTTTTCCCACCCCAATAAAATTTGCTCAAATACATCCACATCCGTGTCACCAATGACGGCTTGATTCTGAACAAAATCCGGCTTTCCAAAGAACAACTGAGCTAAAAAGACAGGATAAATGCCCACATCCAACAAAGCTCCGCCACCCAGTTCAAGATTCATTAATCTGTGATTCCGATCCGTTGGTGCGACAAAATTGAAACTCGCCTGAATGCTTTGCAAATGGCCGATTTCACCTTCTTCAACCCATTCTAATACTTGCTCGATCACAGGATTAAAACGTGTCCACATAGCCTCCATCACAAACACTTCATGTCGTTCTGCCAACTCATAAAGTTCGCTCGCTTGGGCTTCATTTAGAGTGAAAGGCTTCTCACACAAGACCGCTTTACCCGCTAAAATACAAGCTTTTGCTAGGTCATAGTGATGTACATGTGGGGTGGCAATATAAATCACATCGACTTCATGGCTATTGATCAAAGAGAAGTAATCCACAAACGCCAGTTCTATGTCATATTTCGCCGAAAAAGCATCTGCAGACGCTTTATTTCTTGAAGCGACTGCCCTAAGCTCTCCCGACTTCACATAACGGAAATCACTCGCAAATGCATTGGCGATTTGCCCTGTACCGATAATGCCCCAGCGTAATGTCTTCATCGCTTCCCCCTTAACCTAACCAAATGCGGTCATTTCAGACGAAACAACCGAGCTGTAAAAATGCCCTAAGTTTGACCCTAAAGGTCATTATAGTCCACTGGCATTTTCTAACGCTTGAATTCGCGCCATCAAGCTTAATACCTGAGACTCCAATTCATTGACTCTGCTTTCAAGAGACGCATTACTCAAGGGATATGAATCCTCTTTAGATGAGACCGCGACAACTCGCTCAGAGTCCATGCAAAAACACTCTTGAAAACGTGCCTCCCGCTTACCCGCTTGCTTAGGTAAGACCTCAACATAAGGTCCTCCTACCATGTTTTTCAGTGCTTCCAGAGCCGCTTCTACCTCTTCTCTCGATTCAAAATCATGTAAACGCCCACTCCGAGAACGCAGCTCACCCGGTGTTTGTGGCCCTCGTAAAAACAGCAGACAAATCACGGCGGTTTGTGCTGCATTCAATTTCAGGTCCGAAAACTCAGTATTACAGAATCGATGTTGATATTTGCTCACTCGACTGTGTCCACCAGCCACTTCGGTGATCAATCCACGCTCAACTAAAGAGTCCACTGCGTCCTGGACTTCATGTTCTGACAAGTTCATCACAGGCTCACGGTTGGACTTTTGGTTACACGCGGTTTGTAATGAATTAAGACTCAGCGGATAGTATTCTGGTGTCGTAATGGCTTTCTCGATGAGGCAACCAATAACACGCATTTCAATAAAATTAATTTCATGGTAGCTCATAATCTTCCCTACTTTTGTTTACGAATGACCAATTTAAAGGGCATGATTAATAGCGCTTTAAATGAATTAGGTTGGTATGTTTTAGTATTAGGCAAGCCAATGCGAATAGCCGCATCTCCTCCAAGCGCTTGCTGACATTTAGTCGCAAATAGTCCATCCCAAATACTCAGAAAAAAACCAAAATTGCGGTTTGCTTCTTCGTCTCGACGCGAATGATGAATTCGATGCATGTCTGGTGTCACGAGAACCCGCCGGACGATGGATTCCACTTGACGCGGTAAGCGAGCATTAGTGTGATTAAACATGGCTGAAGCGTTCAGTAAAATATCAAACAGCAAAACCGCAATAACAGGAATTCCCAACAGATAAATGGCAGTCGCTTTAATCACCAAAGATAAAATGATTTCAATAGGATGGAAACGTACGGCCGAGCTCACGTCTAACTCAGGATCGGAATGGTGAACGCGATGAATCCGCCACAGCCAAGGGATTCGGTGAAACAGCCTATGTTGCCAATAGATCAAACCATCCAGACAAACAATACTGAATAAAATCGTCAGCCAAGTAGGCCAAGCCAATTGAGAGAATAATCCAGTCTCATTGCTGAATACAGCAACAAAGGACAACAGAAGGGGTTGAATAAGGCGAACGCAAATCGCCCCTAAAACTAACAAGGATAAATTGTGAGGCCAACGTTTACGCCACAATAATAAGGCACTTCTCGGTTGCCACCATTGCCAACCAATTAAGCCTAAAAAAATGATCGCAAAAAAACCAAAACGAACAGAAAAATCAATCATTTAGCACACAAACAAGTTGATACTTAAAGCAGTGTATCCCTCTATGCCAAAGACCATCATGAATGAGTGAATCGCACTCCTGCGATGCACAATAAAATAGGACTGACACTCGCGTTATAAGTTCCTTAAAACGGGCACGATGACATGATCATCAATACAAACATGCCCATCTCATAACAAGCCGCACCTCTTCTACGTATCAAACAACCTTCGCTAAGGCCGCTTCAATACGATCTAAAGCTTGCTGAAGAAGACTCATCGGACAACCAAAGTTTAGCCTAACAAATGAGGCGTTGCCGAAGTCCTTACCCGATGAAACACCTACGCCAGCGTTTAAAAAAAATTCATATGGATCTTCAACAGGTAAGTCAGAGGCATCAATCCAAGCAAGATAGGTTCCTTCTAAGTGGTTCATCTTCAGAGGTGTATTAGCCAAACGCTGAGCCAAGTAATCGCGGTTGTGACGCAAATACTCCAACAAGCTCCGATGCCACTGTTGCCCATCTTCATAAGCAGATGTGGCTGCGGTTAGACCTAACATATTTGGAGAAGCAACTAAGCCCGCTCGAGCTTGTTTAAATGTTTGTCGCAACTGGGCATTTTCTATCACCGCAAACGCATAACCTAGTCCCGCGATGTTAAAGGTTTTACTTGGTGCCATTAACGTGATCGTACGTTGAGCCGCATCCTCATTTAAACTAGCAAAAGGAATGTGAGGCAACTCTTCTAAGATAAGATCACAATGAATTTCATCACTGACCACCAATAAATCGTATTTCTCAGCAATCGAGTGCATGGCGAGCAATTCTTCACGGCGAAATACCGTACCACCAGGATTATGAGGGTTGCATAACAGCACCATCTTACTGTTTTGCAGAGCACATGCCGCTTCAAAAGCTTGCATATCAGGCAACCAACGATCGTCCTGTAATACCATGTCGATGGTATGCAGTTCACGGCCTGCAAGCTCTGGCGCTTTCGTCAAATGATAATACACAGGCCCAGGCACGACGATGCCATCACCTTTTTCAGAAAAGATTTGAACACTTAAATGTAGAGCACAAACTAATCCAGGCAAATGCACTAAATGACCACCAGAAATGGACCAAGCATAACGAGTCTTAAGATGGTTCTGAATGGCCAGAACTAAAGCCTTCGGGGTATGAGTATAACCGAACACCCCTTGCTCAACTCGCTCTTTAAGCGCGGCTTTGATGCACTCAGGCGCATCAAAATCCATGTCCGCCACCCACATTGGAATCACTTGTTCAGGGTATTTTGCCCACTTATCACTACTCATTTCAGAACGATCAATCACACGGTCAAATACACGGTCAAATACAGAAGAAGATACATCCATCAGGCAAAGCTCCACTCATCAGTTTAATCTTCATCATACCCAGTTCATTGATAAATAACGAGAACTTGTGAGTATCGTACGACCCTCTTTTTTACCCCCTTCTAAATGAAGCCGCGATCAAAATATTCCAACGAAATCACACGCTTCTCAGGGAAGTTTGACCAATAAATGCAAAAATTTGCTTATTTTTTATCCCAAACCGACATAAGACTTCACAAAAAAGACTTGAAAAAATTTTGAAATGATATTTTTTACAATTAAATCAAATAGTTAAATTAGTTAGAGAACTAATATTTAGAATTGTCAAGGGTTGACCTAAATTGCACAATCGGCCTAGTATAGTTTTCGTTAAACAGCTGTTTAATAAAAAGGTTCATCAATGCCCAAAGTAGGAATGCCCGAGATACGTAAGCCTCAGCTCATCGAGGCCGCTATTAAAGCCATTGATAAATATGGCTTTTCTGGTGCTACCGTCAGTGTTATTGGCAAAAAGGCAGGTGTCTCACCGGCTATTATTAACCATTACTTTGGTGGCAAAGACGGTCTGTTCGAAGAAACCATGAAAAGCCTGATACGTGAATTTTTTGAAGTTTTATCTGACGAAGTCATGAAATCGAAAGATAAACCCGCTAAAGATAAAGTGATGGCTATAGTTAAAGCTGGTTTTAGTCAATCTCAAACCCACCCTCAAGTCGTCAAAACTTGGATGGGCTTTTGGGCATCAGCCATGCACACTCCATCACTGTTTCGTTTACAACGTGTTTACTCTAAGCGCCTTCAAAGCGCTTTGGTGCATGTATTAAGAACGGAATTTCCTGTAGCACAAGCTCGTAATGTGGCTTGCACTGTAGCGGCGATGATTGACGGTATGTGGTTACAAGGGTCTTTGGCTGGCGGTATCCATAAAGAAACATCAGCTAAACTCATACAAGATTACTTAGATTTGGTCATGCCTGATAGAGGCTATCGTCCACATTAAATAAAAGTAAATGCTAAAAATGGTCGAATAATACACCATGGAGCAAGGTAGAAAGCGTTATATTGCAATGACAGTATGGCACTAATCAATTTTTGATTATCACAAAAGAGAGGGTAAGGTATGTTAAACAAAGCAACAAAAACCGCGATCGCTATTAGTTTGGCTAGTGTGTCAGGCTTCACCATGGCAGCAAGCTGCTCAACGGTACGTTTTTCTGACGTAGGTTGGACTGATATCACAGCAACAACCGCCATTACTAGCGAAGTGGTAGAAGGCTTAGGATACAAATCCAAAACGCAATTGCTTTCTGTTCCAGTCACTTACACTTCACTTGCCAACGGTGACATTGATGTTTTCCTAGGTAACTGGATGCCAACCATGCAGGCCGATATCGAACCTTACCTAAAGGCCGGCACGGTTGAAGACCTTGGTCCAAACCTAAAAGGTGCAAAATATACCTTAGCGGTTAGCAAAAACGCTTATGACGCAGGGGTAACGGACTTTGCGGCCATTGCTAAACACCGTAAAGATTTCTCTGGTCGTATCTACGGTATTGAACCGGGCAACGACGGTAACCGCATCATTCAAGACATGATCGATTCAAATGCCTTTGCCCTTGGCGATTTCCAATTAGTCGAATCAAGTGAAGCTGGCATGCTGTCACAAGTTAGCCGTAACACTCGCCGTGGTAAGTGGATTGTGTTTCTAGGTTGGGCACCACACCCAATGAACGCCAACTTCGATATGGAATACCTAGCCGGTGGCGATGACTATTTCGGTCCTAATTTCGGCGGTGCGAACGTGCACACCAATATCCGCAAAGGCTACATAGAAGAATGCCCAAATGTTGGTAAATTGCTGACTAATTTGAAATTCTCATTGCCAATGGAAAACGAAGTCATGGGTGCCATTCTTGACGATGGCAAAAAGCCTAATGTAGCGGCTCGTGACTGGTTAAAAGCGAACCCTGGTGTACTTGATGCTTGGTTAGAAGGCGTTAAGACTACCTCTGGTAGCAATGGCCTAAGTGCGGTTAAAGCACACCTAGGGCTTTAATACCCTCATAGTAATACTACAACATGCTATGCCGTAACTTTATGGCATAGCATGTCTTATTTAATCTTCGGGAGAACACTTATATGAATTGGCTGACGGATAATAAAATTCCTCTTGGCGCTTGGATGGAAAACTTTGTCGATTGGCTAGTTGATGCGGCTTCCGTTTTTTTTGACCTGGTTTCAATCACACTAGAAACGATGATTATTTCTATGGTTGATGCCATTGAGTGGCTTCATCCGTTAGTCGTCATTGGCGTTGTATTAGTAGGCGCTTGGTTTCTTCATCGCAGTATCGGCCTACTGGTTTTCATTGCCGCGGCGTTGTTATTAATTATTAATATGGGCTATTGGGTTGAGACCATTCAAACGTTAGTACTGGTTGTTTCCGCCACCGCCATAAGTGTCCTCATCGGTGTGCCGATTGGCATCGCAGCTGCGCATCGACCTTGGCTTTATACTTTATTGCGCCCTATATTGGATTTAATGCAAACCATTCCAACCTTTGTTTACCTTATCCCAACCCTTATTTTATTTGGCTTAGGCTACGTACCTGGCCTGATCTCAACCATTATATTTGCTATTGCCGCACCGATTCGTCTGACTTACCTTGGTGTCAGCAAGGTACCAAACGAGTTGTTAGAAGCCGGCTTAGCCTTCGGTTGTACCAAATCCAAACTGCTTTACAAAGTTGAGCTACCAGCGGCCATGCCAAGCATTATGGCAGGGGTAACTCAATGCATCATGCTGTCCCTTTCCATGGTGGTCATTGCGGCTCTAGTTGGCGCAGATGGACTCGGTAAGCCTGTCGTTCGCGCATTGAATACTGTAAACATCTCCCAAGGTTTTGAAGCCGGTGTTGCCATTGTACTAGTGGCCATCATTCTAGACCGTATCTGTAAAACCCCATCCGTTAAGAACGAGGTTTAATTCATGACTGTTGTATCCATTGAAAATGTCGACATTGTTTTCGGCGACAATCAAGAAAAAACCTTACCCTTAATGGACAAAGGTCACAGCCGTGATGAAATTCTAGGCATGTCAGGCGATGTCGTTGGTGTGCAAAATGCCAACATCGAAGTTAATGAAGGTGAAATCTGTGTACTGATGGGCCTATCAGGCTCAGGTAAGTCGACACTTCTTCGAGCCGTGAATGGCTTAAATAAAATCGCCCGTGGTCGCTGCCTAGTCAGAGATGGCGATAAGATGATTGACATGGCAAAGTGTGACGAGACCACGTTACGTCATATGCGTACTCATCGTGTCTCTATGGTGTTCCAAAGTTTTGCGCTGATGCCTTGGCTTACCGTACTAGAGAACGTGGCTTTCGGACTCGAAATGCAAGGCATGCCAAAAGAGCAACGTCTCCAAAAAGCTCGTGAACAATTGAAGATGGTGAGCTTGGACCAGTGGGCCGATAAAAAGCCTGACGAGCTATCCGGTGGTATGCGTCAACGCGTTGGTTTGGCACGTGCTTTTGTCATGGACACAGACGTACTCCTAATGGATGAACCTTTTTCGGCACTAGACCCTTTAATTCGCGCTCAGCTACAAGACGAGTTAATCGAACTTCAGAAGCGTCTAAATAAAACCATTATTTTTGTCAGCCATGATCTAGACGAAGCGCTTAAGATCGGCACTAAAATCGCCATCATGGAATCGGCTCGTATTATTCAAGAAGATACGCCGGAACAAATCGTCTTGAATCCAGCAACAGAATACGTTGAGAAGTTTGTTGCGCACACTAACCCACTCAATGTACTTCGTGGCCGCTCTTTGATGACACCAATTGATCAATTAGCGGTAAAAGATGGCCGTATCATGGTCACTGATAACGCTTGGATAGAATTGGATAACGGCAAGCTAATCAAAGCTCATAATAGCAATGGTGAAATGGCGACCGTGGATTGGACGCCTGAGACCATTTTAGCCAACACACCAAAAGACGCTGTTTTCCTTGTGCCAGCAAACATTGCCATGCGAGAAGCGGTTGAAATTCGTTATCACGCCGACCAATTTATGATTCTCATGGAAGGAGATCAATGTCTTGGCGTGTTACAGGATCATAACTTCTATCATGCCTTACTAGGTAAGCATTTCGGACGAGACGAAAGCCTCTAATCTCCCCTAAAAGCGAACCAAATTGGTTCGCTTTTTTATATTGAGTCTTCACACTTCCCTCGCTTTTATAGTACTTTTCAAGCAGATCAAAAAAACCGTTTACAGACAAAGAATAAGCATTGCATTCAGAAAATCTATCGGTATAGTCTGCCGAAATATTAACCAGCTGCTTTTTTCAGATTTTCCAGTGAAATGAACAAGGACATGACATGTTAAAGCAAACCCTGCTGCCTATCTGGAGCTTACTCTTTGGCATTGCCATTTTAACCATAGCCAGCGCCCTGCAAAGCTCGCTTATCGGTATCCGTGCGTCCATTGAAGAGTTCAATACGTCCGCCACAGGGTTAATTATGTCGGCCTATTATTTAGGCTTCATTGTGGGTTCCTTGATAGTGCCAAACTGGATCAAGAACGTTGGCCACATTCGAGTGTTTGCGGCCGTGGCTTCCCTGGCTTCCATTACCATCTTAATGCAGTCCGTGTTGGTTAATCCTTGGTTTTGGATCTTTATGCGCATGTGTACTGGGTTATGCTACGCCGCCTTATTTATTGTTACCGAAAGCTGGCTAAATGAGATTTCCACCAATACCACTCGCGGTCGTTTATTCTCCATTTATATTATTGAAATTTGGGCCTGTCAGACTTTAGGTCAAGCACTGCTGAACATTGCTTCGCCTGGTGGTTACGGACTTTTTATCTTAACGTCCGTACTGATTTCTTTGGCTTTGGTACCGTTATTATTGGTCAGAACACCATCGCCAACCATTGATATTCCAGAAAAACTCAACATCATGGGCTTAGTCCGAACCGCACCACTTGGTGTGACAGGGGTCACTATTGCCGGTATCACATCAGGTGCTATGCTCAGCTTAGGGGCGTTGTATGCCAAAAGTATCGGCATGAACATCATCCAAATATCCCTGTTTACGGGGGCCAGCTACATAGGCGGCATGTTATTACAATGGCCAATTGGCTTATTATCAGACCGCCAAGATCGACGGGTAACCATTTTGTGGGTGGCCATTGTCGGTGGCGTAACCGCACTTATTGTGCCGTTTGGCTATAACATGGATAACCAGATCATCATGATGGTCGGGATGTTTATGATTGGTGCCTTTATCTTTCCCATGTATTCACTGGCATCGTCACACATTAATGATCAGCTTAGACCTGAACAAATTTTATCCGCCAGTAGCGGCATTATCTTGCTCAATGGCGTTGGCGGAATGATTGGTCCTTTAGTGGCTGCTATCTTGATGGACTGGATCAGCTTAAACGCGCTTTTCTGGTTCGTGTCTTTCATGAACATTTTTGTCATTCTCGTCGCTTTGTACCGAATTAATGCGCAACCTGCGATGGTTATCGAAGATCAAGGGGATCAAATTCCAGTGGCTCTGACCGTGTCGTCTGTTGCCACCGCAGAGATGCTAGTCGAGGCCGACTCTTCCATTCAGACCGAAGAGAAAAGCCACGAGGTGGAGATCAAACTCTAATCAGCCCCTTATAAGCCACCCTCCTTAGAGAGGCTGGGTGGCAATTTGAAAAGCAATAAACCAGATCAACAACGCATTGATGCGATTAAACCAACGCCAAAAGCTCGCTTTCTCCAGCAGGGCGGCACATAAACGTCCAACCAACGCCAAAGATAAAAACCATACAATGGATGCCAATATCCCGCCAATGACAAACTGCCATTTTTCGGCTTGCCACTGGTTGGCCAAACTGCCAATTAAAATCATGGTATCTAAATAAAAATGTGGGTTTAACCAAGTTACGGCTAAGGCCATCATTAACAGAGGCCAAAGAGCGAGTTTTTTAGTATACAGTTCCAAAATTAAATGCTCTTCCAAAAAAGACGCTCGCCATTTCCCGTAAGCAAACCAAGCCAAAAATGCAACACCGCCCCAACGAGAGATCGTCAATAACCAATCATGCGTTTGTAACAACAACCCAAGTCCAAATGCTCCTAACATCATGGAAATCGCATCACTGACAATAAATAATAATGCCAAGGGAAACGCATAATGACGTTTTAGCGCTTGCTCTAATAGAAAACTGTTCTGCGCCCCCACCGCAATAATCAAACCACCGCATGTGATTGCACCACTCATTAAAGCCAACATAAGCTCACCTCCTAATAATTGGCTTGATCTTATGCAAAGAGAGCTATAAATTAAAATTAATTAAATTAAAACTACATTAGTAAAACTTATGTTCGATTATAAAGCACTCGTCAGCTTACAAGCGGTGGTTAAATTTCAGAGCTTTGACAAGGCGGCAACGGCACTTCACATTACCCAGTCAGCGGTATCGCAAAACATTAAACGCCTAGAGTTGGAATACGGTCGTCCGTTACTGATTCGCGCCAGACCGGTGATGGCAACCCCTTTAGGAGAAAAGCTTCTTGCTCATATAAACAAGGTGAGTCTGCTGGAAGAGGTCTTACAGGAAAGCATTCAAGGAGAAGTCAGTCACCAACCACTCAATATTGCGACTAACAATGACGTGCTTGCCACCTGGTTTATTCAGGTGATGCAAGAATTTGCTAACATCAGTACCACCAAACTACACATCAAAGCGGCTGACCAATTACAAACTCGCAGCATGCTACAGAGTGGCCAAGTGGTGGCTTGTTTAAGTCAAATTGGTACGCCTGTCGCGGGTGGTGATGTGTGCTTTTTGGGATATATGAGTTACGAACTGGTCGCGACCCAATCTTTTATTGATCACTATCTTAAGGGTGACATCAGTGTCCACTCCGTCGCGAACTCTCCTTCTCTAGTCTATAACGAAAATGACGAATTATGGGAACGTTATCAAACAGAGTGTCTAAAGATAAAAGCCGATGTCAACAACAGTCATTGGTACCCGTCTTCCCACGGTTTTGTCGAACTTGTCATGGGTGGCACAGTCTGTGCTTTAGTCCCTAGTGTCCAAGTTAAACAACAGTTAGAAAACGGGCAGCTGATTTCCCTGTTTCCAAGTGACAAAATCGCCTTGCCACTTTATTGGCATTGGTACAAACTTAACGCCCCAATATTGGATCGCTTAACTAAGGTGATAAAAACTGTCACACAAGATGTCCTATACTAAAGGCCATTAGAGAAACAGGCTGGCTATGCCCACGTTTGGACAGCCACTTTACACAGCCATTTTAAGGAAAAACTATGATACGCAAATGTCTATTCCCTGTTGCAGGCTACGGCACCCGTTTTTTGCCAGCCACCAAGTCCATGCCCAAAGAAATGCTCCCTATTGTTAACAAACCTCTAGTGCAATACGGTGTGGAAGAAGCAACAGCAGCAGGCCTTAACAATGTGACTTTTGTTACCGGTCGAGGCAAACGAGCCATTGCTGATCACTTTGATATCAGTTATGAGTTGGAACACCAAATCTCAGGCTCTAGCAAAGAAAAATACCTTGAAGGCATTCGTCACCTTATCGACAATGTTAACTTCTCTTTTACTCGTCAAAACAACATGTTAGGCCTAGGTCATGCCATTTTGACTGGTGAACCTTTAATCGGTGACGAAGCCTTCGGCGTTGTCTTAGCAGACGACCTTTGCTTCGGTGAAGACGACGGTGTCATGGCGCAAATGGTCAAACTCTACAACCAATTCCGTTGCACTATTGTCGCGATTGAAGAAGTACCTGAAGACGAAGTGCACAAATACGGCGTAATTAAAGGCGAATCCATGATGGAAGGGCTTTTCCGAGTGACGGACATGGTTGAAAAACCAGCGAAAGAAGACGCGCCATCTAACCTTGCTATTATTGGCCGCTACATTCTTACGCCCGATATCTTTGATAAAATTCGCAACACGCCACCAGGTCGTAACGGTGAAGTGCAAATTACAGACGCCATTATGCAACAGGCAAAAGAAGGCTGTGTTTTAGCGTATAAGTTCAAAGGCAAACGTTTTGACTGTGGTAGCGTCGATGGTTTCGTTGAGGCAACCAACTTCTGCTATCAAAATATCTATAAAGACCCTACTGAGTCTTAAGATAAACCATTTTCAAACGCCAGCTCGCCCTAAAAAGGTGCGCTGGCTTTTTTATTTACTACCACTCCCTGCCAATAATATGTTGTTCTTTATTCTTATCTAACTGAAATAAAGCTGACTTAACCAAATACAAATTGGCAAACTGATTATCGACAAGATAGTTTGCATCGTAATATAAGCCGCCATTCTTTCTGCATCCCCACCTAATTGCCGAGCCAACGCATAAGCCGAGGTTGCTGTTGGCACAAAACCGAACAAAACCGCGACCAAAGCAGGCAATCCCGTTAAATTAAACCACCAGCAAGCCCCTAGAATACTTAGAGGAAAGATGAGAAAGCGAGCAATAGAAGACAACACAAATGTCATGCCTACTGAGCGTATCGCCTCTAAACGAACACTGGCCCCAACCGCCAATAACACCATGGGTAAAGCCGCTTGAGAAAGCATAGAAACCACATCAGAAATAAATACCATCGGCGTCCACCCCAATAGATTCAAACTGCTGCCAACCACAATCGCCACAATTAAAGGGTTACGAATAAGCGCTCCGCTCAATAAACGAGGCAAGGAATTTACTCGCCCACTACTCGATCTAGGCCCATGCATTAGCATCATGGACACCACTAGAAACACATTAATGGAAGGTATCAAAACGGAGGCTCCTAAAACCGCTAAGGCCAGCCCATCGTCGCCATATACGCTGGCGGCTAACGCCAACACAATAAACGTATTAAAGCGTATTCCAGCCTGCAACATGGATGAAGCAATGGGGGCGGGTGTTTTTGCCAAACCAGTGCAAATAAACACAAACACGGCCGAGATTGCCAATGCCAACAGAAGAATGATGGTGTATTTAGGCAGCATGTCATTAGAAAAATCGATTTGAGAAGTTTTATTAAACAGTAAGGCAGGGAACAAAACCCAGTAGGTTAATTTATCAACACTGCCCCAAAAACCATCAGCAGGAAAACGTAAACGTTGGCACAAAGCACCCGCCATCAGCAAAGCAAAAACAGGTAGAATTGAAAGCGAAATGGAAAACACACATACCCCTTAATATTATTAGATTAGGATTCAACCGATATACTGGGAACTAACTGCCAATCTTGCAGCATTAACTGCTCAACAAACCAAGCAAGGCCACGCCCTGGCTGCTCATTGCGCCACGCTAAATACGCCATTTGATTCGGTCTTGGTAATTCGCACTGACGAACCACTAAACGACCATTATTGAGTTCTTCTTGGATTCTGTGTCTAGGTAAATAACCCACACCTAACCCCAAACATTGCGCCTCAATCTTGCTTTGCATCGAATCCACACGCACCACTTGCCGCGCTTCAAACAAGCCACTACTGCGAGCGGGCAAAATTTTTGAACTGTCTGCCACAACAATGGCCGGATATTGGCGCAAATGCTGTGCGGTGATCCTACCATCCAGCAAGGCTAATGGGTGCGTCGGCGACACAGCGAACACAAACTCTAATTCACCTAACGGACGAATCTGTACTTGTCCCTTTGGTAATTCTCCGGTTGCTCCTATTACCAAATCCGCCCTGCCATCCTGCAGAGCGTCCCAAGCCCCGCCTACCGCTTCTTCAGATAGACTCAACTCGACAGGTCGATTTTGATCGAGAAAACGGCCCAATACACTCATAAGAGGTGCGGACAATATCGCCGTATCCCGAGCGATTCTAAGCTTTGGCTCCCAACCAGATTCAAGTTGCTTAATAGAATCTTCTAACCGCGTCGCCGCGTCTAAAATGCTTCGTCCTTGCTCCAACACCATGTGACCCGCCGTCGTCAGTACCGCTCTTTGGCGCGAGCGATCAAACAAAGAAACCCCAAGATCATCTTCTAACTTTTTCACCGTATAAGTTAGAGCCGATGGTACTTTAAACAAAGCATCGGCGGCGGCAGAGAAACTGCCAAGCTGATGAATCGCGTCAATCACTCGCAATGCTTCTAATGTAACCGCATGAGCCATGCTTCACCTTTTGTTCAATTTTTTTGAAATACTAGCTCAAAAGCTTCCGATTTTCTTTCTTTTTAGCCTCTTCTAAACTGATCGCATTCTCGTAGAGGCTTCTCTACAGCATACTTAGGAGACAGATTATGATTCAGTTACGCTCAGCAAATGATCGCGGCCATGCTAACTTTGGCTGGCTCAACAGCTACCATAGCTTTTCATTTGGTAGCTATTTTGACCCTCAACATATGGGATTTTCTCACCTTAGAGTCATCAACGATGATACCGTCAGTCCAAGTGCTGGATTTGAAACTCATGGCCACAAAGACATGGAAATCCTTAGTCTGGTATTGCAAGGCACCATTGCCCACAAAGACAGCACAGGCAATGTCGAAACCTTGCCAGCAGGTGAATACCAACTAATGTCGGCAGGTAAAGGGATCTATCACAGCGAATTCAATGCCTCAAAAAATGAAACATTGAAATTCTTGCAGATTTGGATTCAACCTAATCATTTAGGTGGCGAACCTGGTTACCAACAAAAAGCCTTTGGTGAAGAGGAAGGTTTAACAGATATCATCACACCGGATGGTCAAAATGGTACCTTAGCCATCAAACAAGACATGCGCTTACATCAACTCATCCTATCAGAGCAAACACAATTAACTTGGCAAGTTGATCTCAAACGCCGCTACTATATTCACTTAATTGAAGGAGAACTGAGCTTAAACGATGACACTACAATGACAGCAGGGGATGGTGCGAAAATTCAAAGTCTCGAAGCAATAAACTTCACAAAATTAAGCCAATCGCGCTGCAAAGCATTGCTGTTTGATCTCATATAAATTAAGCCATAATTGGTAATGGCCTTGTGTAAAAGGCCGTTACCAACGACAAAACACATATCGCCATTCAATTTTTCACTTCCACAGAAAACGCTAAATTAGTACTAAAGTATCTTAAAATTATGAACAACTATCATTTATAGAAACCTTAGTCACTTCAAAACTGCCATTTAAACCATTGATTTAAAAATCAAAAAATTCACTTCAAAATAGCAAGCAATTCTATAAATCACTCAAACTTACTAAAAGTTTGCATTATCAACAAAAAGAAAATATATTAGATTGTATCTTTTTGTAATTTTTTGTTTCTTATTTATTTATGATCATGTCGCAAACTCCAGGTAGGGAAATACACCATGATGTTACAGCTGGGACGCATTACGTTAGTTGGTCTAGTTTCGAAAATGGTCCTTTCCCCTTCTTCCGTTTCTGCAGAAGATTTAGGCTATTCTATGGGAAACTCAGGTATTGAGGCGAATTTACAAGCAGGCCATCGAGCTTATTCCTACCAGCAATCAACTCTTTATTATCAACCTAGTTTTAACATCCAAAGTAGTATTTTAGGCCGTACATATGGCGTTCAAGGTTCATATGGATACAGTCTATATTCACCAGAAATAGCAACAGACGAAGCCCAAAGCCAAGCACTAAAGATACATTCTTTTTGGTCACCTACTCCTTCTAATAGCTTTTTTCTTAATGGCTATATAAAACAAGAGGATGAGCAACGCGGAACCGGACTCACTTCTGAACCCGAAAATATTGACGACACTCTTAGTTCATTTGATGATCGTGGTGTTCATGCAAGGTACGTATTTTCCCAGCCTGGTCAAAAAAGCTTATATTTTTCAGCTGAAAATGCCTTTAATAAAAAACAATATGGATCAGATGACATATTAGCGCTTAATGCAAATCTACAAGAAGAATCACGCTCTTTTAAGTTAGGTTATCAATGGCTAGAAGATAAAAAAATCTTTTATCAGTACGGAAAAATAAGACAAGAGTATCCTGATGCTATTGACCAATCAAAAAATACTAACATTTCCATATCAGCGTTAGGGCTAACCTGGCCAATTTCGTTTATTTCCGATCTATCAATTTCTTATGGTGAGGAAAATAAAAGTTTAGATCTAAGCCGTTCTAATCTAAAAACGAATTATTGGAATGGTGTCCTCAGATGGTCACCGCTTCCTCACAGCCAGTTTATTTTTAAAACGTCCAGTACACAAAAACCAACCACGAAGTTAAATCAGACACAAAACAAAGAGAGTGGCTACTCAATTGAGTGGAAACACATCAGAAGCTCAAACCATACAATATCTCTGTCCGCACAAAAAAACTCAATAACAAGCACCATTGAAAACATTGTTGAAAAAGAAAAGAAAACTCAGCTAAAAATTAAAAATAAATACAGAAACTATCTTTTTTCTGCCGCTTATGAAAGAAAAGAATTCACGTCAAGAAAAGACTGGTCGCTGTCTCTTTCCTTTGGTTATAGTTTTGAGAGAAACCTATGATTAAAACATCCATCATCACAATCATTTTGTTATTAAGTAGTCAAATAACCGCTAAAGACGAATATATCATTAGAGCGGGCGACATCATTAAAATACATCTTTACGATGATAAAGAGGTAAGTATAACAACTAAAATAGATACTTCTGAAACGGTAAAATTCCCTTTTATCGGCGATGTTGATGTATCAAAAAAAACAACCAAAGAGATATCTAACTTAATTACTAACAAGCTAAAAGATGGATACTTCATAAACCCTGAAGTTCATGTTTCCATTATTGAATACAGACCATTTTATATAAATGGTCAAGTAAAAAAACCGGGCGGTTTTCCCTATCAGCCTAATATCACTGTTTCGATGAGCATTGCACTAGCAGGAGGTTTAACTGATAGAGCCTCTAGCTCTGACTGGTACATAAAAAAAACCAGTGGTAAAAAAGCAAAGGTTACAGGCGAAAGCTACATATACCCTGGTGATATATTAATTATTGAGAGAAGTTTTTTTTAGTATGAGAGAGCAAGATAAAAGCAATGATGAGATCGATTTAACTGAAATATTCTCAATCATAAATAACAAGAAATGGATTTTCATCATCCTTATCATTATTACATCACTTATTTCCTCATACGTATATTATGAGACACCTGAGACATACACCTCCTCCGTTAATATTCAAGTCAATCTAAACAAAAAAAAGGGCGGTTCAATTCTTGATGAGCTTTCTTTTGGATCAGGACGTTCCAACAGTTTCGGCTCTGAACTCGAACTCATAAAATCTAGAAAACTACTGTCTAATGTTGTGGATATCTTAAAATTAAATGAAGAGATTCTTGAAAAAAGATCAAAAAACCACATACCAGAATACATTATACCGGCACTTTCCATTGTCCATTCAACTTTATCAAAAATTAAGAATCCTCTTAGTAAAGATGCATTTGAGGAAAGTCATATTGAAATACTTACAACTAAAAAACTCCAAGACATGCTTGCTATCTCCTATTCAGAAGCGGGAGGTTTTATTACCATATCAATCACTTCTTATAATGCAGAACTATCAAAAAACATCGCAAACACGATTGCAAACAGTTATATCCAATATAAGGATAGAGAAGTTGATCTACGTGAAGAAAAAACTTTAAGTTGGCTATCTAGCGAATTAAGAAATATAAAGAATGATATATTAAGATCAGAGAGTGAACTTAAAAAATTATCAGGAGACGATGAGTCACCAGACATAAAAATAATGATGGGGTTAAAAGAAGATGAACTTAATACCTTATCTCATGACATTAAGAAACTAAAAGAAAAATTAGATATAGATGAAATATATTTTGAAAAAATCAAAGCAACACAAGACCCTAATATTATTTTAGACTCCCCATTGATTGATACAACAAATGAAATTGAAAGAACTAAAGGGTTAATATCATCTTCTGAAGCAAAACTACTTGAAGCAAGTTTTAAATATGGTCCAAAACACCCTAATTATAAAATTCTCAATGAAAATCTAGAAAATGAAAAGGAAAAACTAATCAATCAGATAGAAAACCAATTAAACATCAAAAAATCTATATTTGAAGTCGAAAAGAAAAAATTGAAATCATTAAAATCATCATTAAATGAAATAAAAATAGAATTAAAAGAACTCAGTCATTCAGAAGATATTTATCTTGATAAGCTAAGAGAAGTAGAAAGCTATCGAAACCTCTACAATATGACTTTGAAGCGATTTCAAGAAAGTCAAAGTATTAGTAAAATTAAAAATGAAGTCGCTAGAGTGCTTGATTACGCTTTGCTAATAGACGTTAAAAAGAACAACAACCGATACATTAAATCTATTTTAATCCTCTTTGCAGGGGTGATTTTCAGTTTATTCATTAGTCTATTTTTTGGACTATTAGACCAAAAAATTTACAACAAATCATCTTTAGAAAACACAAGTCAACTTCCTGTATTAACCTCATTACCAAAGACGCCATCCTCACTCAACACGCCCAATTCCTTTCGTTTTTCTACTGATAAAATTTATTTAGAGTCTCTTTATCGACTACGAACTCAACTTAGGTCGATCTACAAAGACAAAAAAGTTATCTCTATTGCATCGTCAAATGCAAAAGAAGGAAAATCAACAACCGCTTTACACCTTGCCAAAGCATTATCTGAAGTTGAAAAGACATTACTTATTGATATTGATTTCAGAAGACAATCTATTACAAATATTTTAAATATCCCTAAAAATAAGCCAGGGCTATCTGACATCATCATGAAAAAAAGCAAATTTTCTCAAGCCATAACCCAGAACTATAAAGAGGGATTTGATGTTTTAGGTGTTGGTACCTTTTTAGAAAAGCCAAACTATTTACTTTCATCACCAATGATGAAGCTGTCCTTAGATCATCTAAAAAAATATTATGACAGAATCATCATCGAAACACCTCCAGCTCAAATCTTTTCTGATGCTGAAAGTGTATCAAAGCTGTCCGATGGGGTAATTATCATTGTAAAGTCTGGTCATACTAGGAAGAAAGAATTAATAGATACAATTAATCAATTTGACATGCTCAAAGTCGATATATTGGGAACCATCTTAACTAAGATAAACTTTTCATCTAAAACTAAAAACTATAATAAATACATTCAAGAAAAAAAGGCCTAGAGTCTATTTTTTAAAAATGCAAACTCAGCCGTTTACCTTGGTGTTCAATGATGTCCACCTCCACACCATAAAGCGCCTGAACATTATCAGACGTTAGCACCTCGCTTGGGGCGCCTTGAAATAATATTGCCCCTTGTTTTAGCGCAACGATATGATCTGCATACAAGCTGGCATAATTAATATCATGCAACACAATAACGATGGTTTTGTTCCAATCAACAATGGCACGGCGCAATGTCGTCATCAAATGTCGAGCATGATACATATCCAAATTGTTTAACGGCTCATCCAGTAGGATGTAGTCTGTTCCTTGGCAAAACACCATGGCCACCAATGCCATCTGACGTTGCCCACCTGACAATTCATCTAAAAAAGTAGCGCGTAATTTTGATAGTTCAAAATACGCCAGCATTTTCTCAACGACGTCATAATCGTCTGATTTCGGCCGTCCTCTGTGATATGGATACCTCGCGTAGAGTAATAAATCCTGTACCGTCAGTCGGCTCATAAAATGGCTGTGTTGCTCTAAGATGCCCACCTTCTTAGCCATAACCTGACTTGGTGTGGTCGAAATATCGAGATGATCGAAAAGAATCTGACCCGTTTGCAAGGGTAATAAACGTGCCATAAGGGATAACAAGGTCGATTTACCTGCGCCATTTGGACCAATCAAGGCGATGCTTTGCCTGGCTTCTAATGAAAGCTGAGTCGCTTCTAATATGGTCTTGTCTGCTCGCTTAAACCCCACATTCTGGATCTGAATCATTGTCGACCTCGCTTTACTAACAGCATAAAAAATACACTTCCACCAATGACTTCAATCACCACACTTAATGTGGCCTTCATGGCTAAGACATGCTCAAAGAAAGTCTGACCCGCAACCAAAATCAACGCTCCCACCATCGCCACCATTAATAAGTGATAACCTGAGTGACCAGCAGGAAAACACTGTTGAACCAGGGCGACAACCAACAAGCCAAAAAATAAAATCGGCCCGACCAGGGCGGTTGAGATACTGACCAACACCGCGACTAACATTAAAAATAAGCAGGTCATAGGTACATAGGCAATGCCCAAATTGATCACATGGCTACGTCCCAAACGGAAGATATCCAATACGGAATGAAAGCGCCAAAGCAAACACAAACAACCAGCTAATAACACCAAAGCCACCCAAAGCACCTGTCGGTCAAGCTGATCGAATCGAGCAAAAGCCGCGCCTTGAAAAACGACAAAGTCTTCAGGTGAAATCATGCGACCGAGAAACTCATTCGCCGCTTGCACCAGCAAACCAAGCACAATGCCAATCAACAACAATCGATTCATATCTTGATGGAAACGCAGAATCAAACCGCCAAAAATAAACAGAGCAAAGCCAATCATCACCACGTTATTAACCAAAAACAAATGCATCGCATCAATGGCTAAGTACTGTACCGTGCCGAACGCCGAGATAAGAACCAGACTAATCAATAAGTAAATGGCATCCAACCCCATAATCGATGGTGTCAAAATGCGACTATGCGTCAAGGTTTGAAAAACATAAGTGGATACCGCCACAGCCACACCAACGGCATTCAGTGCCAGCCATTTCTCAAAACGCAGCATTAGAAAGAAATGATCCTCAGGAGTTAACCCCAAAGTAATAAACAAGAAAGAAGACAATAGCCAAACACTAAAGATGCCTTGTAACACACGTTCCTGAAATCGATTAGAGTGCACGTCGATCGCCTCGCCATAACATCACTAAAAAAACCGTCCCAGCGAATACAGCAAACACCAAGTTAGCGGGCACTTCTAATGGATGAGTCAGTAAACGACCAATGACATCACAAAGCAGTAATGAACTAGCGCCCATCCATGCACACCATGGCAAGCTCTGTTTCAAATTATCACCACAGTATTGCCTCACAATATTAGGGATAACGAGTCCTAAAAAGCTGATCATGCCCACGGTTGCAACCACCAATGAGGTAGCCAACGCAATCATAGCCAAAGCAATAAAAACTAACGCACGATAAGGCACTCCTAACGTTCTGGCCAGATCTTCCCCCATACCTAACATACTGAACTGATTTGCCATCCAATAAGCCATCACGCCAATAATCAGAGCCCCCCACAGTAGTTCATAGCGCCCCTGAATTATGGTCGCGAAATCACCATTCAACCACACGGTTAGCATCTGCATGCGATCAAACTCAAAGGCTAAAAAGGTCACACCTGCCCCCAGAATGGCACTGTAAACCAAACCGATTAAAGGCAGTTGCAGTGGATCCGATAAAGTCAGCTTCTGCAATAATGCGAAAAATACCAATAAGCTAAATAAGCCCATACCGGCACCAAGTAGCATTTTTCCCAGCAACCCTATTTCGGGAAACAGGACACTACAGAGCAATAATCCTAGCGCGATGCCTTGCGGTGTGCCTAAGGTAGTGGGTTCAGCAAACACATTATTCATCGCCGATTGCGACAAGCAGCCGACGATGCCTAAAATGCTGCCTACAATTAACACCGCTAGGGTTCTTGGTATTCGACTCGATATCATGACATTAGAGACTTCCGGCTGTCGCCAAATGTCCATTATCGAGATGGAATAAGCGCCAACGAATAAACTAAAAGCACCAAGGATCAATAAAAAGACCGATGCCAACAGCCCATAACTAAATGGCTTCATACTGTTCCAAAGATAACCGTATCAAACTTTCTGTTCGCCTAATGAAGCCGTCTTCCAATAAGCGACTAAATCAATATGAGCAGGACTAATAAGGGAGTTCAAGGTGATCAAGCGTCGTTTCATTTTCGCAATAACATGAGCTTCCGTTGCGGCCCATAACCAAGTGGCGTCCCCTAGAGAAAGAATCGGCAAAGTTTCTAATGCGTGATACAGCAGCGCACCATAAAGCTGATCATCTTCTGAATCTCGATATAACCAATTCAGGTTTGTATTATCACCATGAGAGAGAGGAATTTCACTGTCCACACTGGCCACTTCTATCCACGCATCAATACGCGCCTCATTTGGTAAAATCTCTAACCATCTTGCGAAGGCTGGCAAGCTGGTTTCATCCACAAAAAAGACATAGTTTGAGGCATTGGTCGGCGGCAACTTAACCGATCTAGGGCCAAAGATACCTAATATATCACCGATTTTTGCCTGCTTAGCCCAAGGCCCACCTACCCCCTCATCGTGTAAGACAAAATCAATATCCAAGGTTAATTGCTGCTCATCAAAAGCTCGGATAGTGTAATCACGAAAAGGGGAAAAACGCCCTTCTGACGCGCCCTGCCAATCGGCCGAACCATTTTCCAACACCTCAGGCATGCGTAAATCATCTGGTGTAGGTGGAAAAAACAGTTTTACATGCGCTTCAGGAGCCAAAGGATGGAAGCCAAAGCCCTCTAATTCAGGCCCTTGTAGTCTAACGCGTCTTAACGTTGGCGAGAGATCCATTATCCTTACAACCCTAGCGGAACGTGGTTTAAGAGGAATTTCAATCCTAGTATTTTTTAACATCTTCCATCACTCATTCATCAACCAATTTAAAAACGAGCAGAGGCGCTAAAAGCACGCTCTAGCTGCTGCAGTGTGCTTTTTAAACCTTGTACACCACCAACGGCATTCAAGGTTCCGACACCATCTAAATACACAATTTTCCCTCTTTTAGCAGCCATAGTGGCGTTGACTAGAGGGTTATTCATTTGCTGCTGAGCATTTGAAGACGGCTTGCCAACCGCATCATCGCGATCCATCACGATTAACCAATCCGGGTTTTGCGCCAAGATGTATTCAAAAGAAATGGGCGCTAACTCCCCTAACTGTTTACTGTCATCCTCCACTAAGGTCATACCCAACTCTGAATGAAACCAATCAATGCGTGTTTTTTCAGTCAACATGTTCAATGAACGACCAATGACCATCACCACCATAATGCGCTCATCTGGATTAACCAGAGCCTTAACGTCATCCCTCAAGGTAAGTAACTCTTGTTTTATGGGTTGCGCCTGAGCCGTTTTGTCGACCAATTTGGCCAGCACATCAAAACGTGACAAAGCAGATTGAAAGGTATTACCTCGTGGCAATGACAAATCAATGGTCGGAGCAACCTCAGCGACCGATGTGAATTGCTTCGCGGAACGTGTTCCAACCATCACCATATCGGGCTGCAATTTATGAATCGCTTCAAGGTCTGCATTAAACAGAGTTCCAACCGTTTTAGCCTGTGTTTGCTTGATATAATTAAGATGAATACCATCCGGCATGCCCAGCAACTTGACGCCAAGTGCATCCAAGCTGTCTACCACCCCTGCGGGAAAAGCAATAATACGTTGCGGATGAGAAGGTAAATTTCCCGTATTAGGAAAAGCACTCAGGTCAGCGGCTTGGACACGAATTAGAGCACTAAGCAATATAAGAACCAGACTTAGTAGTGCGTGTTTTCTCAACATAAAGAAACCTATATCACCCATAAATTATTCGTGTGTTTGATAACCTTCAATAAATATTTTTGGCGTTATGCCATAAGCTCGACGAAACGCATGAATAAAACTTGATGAGTGCTGATAACCAACCAGCCAAGCCGCTTCCGCAATGGATTTCTTCTCTTCTACCATAAGCTGTTTGGCACGCATCAGCCGATGTTCCGTCACCCAAGCCCCTAATGGTTTACCTAACTGTTCGACCGCTCTTCGCTGTAAAGTCCTTGTACTCATGTGCAAAGCATCCGCCATCTGCTGTACATCAAACACCCCTTGCTCCAGTAAGGTTTGTAAGCGCAATTCCAATTCCGACACCTGCCCCAACTCTAACTGAATAAAGTGCTGCCAACTTATGTTTAACAACTTCATGCCAAGCATATCTTTATGAAGAGGGTCTTTGTCGTTTGCATCCGCCAACCACGCCTCACAACCTTGACGCATGTTAGCGGTTAACGGCCAATCTCTAACCGCTTGACGATAGACAGCCTTAGATAAGGTAAGAGACGCATTCGTATCAGCAAACCAGCGCTCCATGCCGCGCAATACCACTTTTTCATGAGACTGACCCGCAAAAGTCACGCGGCGAAAACGAATCGAGTCATTCAGGCTCAGCATAATGCAACGGCCCTGCTCACCTGCGGTAAAACAATAATCTTGCTTACCCAATGAAAACTGTAAGTCGCCTTTTATCAAAAAAATAAAAGAAATTTGTGGTTTTATCTGTGCGGTATCATCGATGCTCCGCAGATAAGTGTTGCGTCCTCCGTGAATAGCAACACCACTTTTTAACGAATCAAATCGATATTGTCCCGAGTAATAATCACGAATGGTCTGATCATCATAAGAATCATTATCATGCTGTGGCGCAGTATAGAGCACTCTCATTCCCTCTCTGAAGACGTTGGCATGTTTTCCGAATAGATTGGCAAGTATTCAACACAAGGCAAAAAGTCGGTTGTCATATAATAAATGTAAACGATAACCCTTCTCATTAGCAATGAGAAAAAATTATACAAGGATTTCCAATGTCAAAATACCCTAAGTTTGCCTTTAGCACGCTTTTCTCCTGTCTGCTATTCAGCTCGCCCAGTTGGGCTGAAAACCAAGTACGTCTTTCCACGCTGACAGTGGAAGGCAATCAACTTTACCAAGAGGAGGCCTCCGAGGAATCCGATTCCTATACTGTCGATGGCGCCACTGTAGGCAGTAAAACGCCGGCCACGTTGCGTGATATTCCTCAATCCATCAGCGTGGTGACCGACCAAAGTATTGAAGATCAAAATGCGGACACCCTAGAAGAAATCGCCATCAACACTCCTGGTCTACGTATGCTTCCGAACGAGCGAGGCCGCTCTTCTGTTATTGCACGAGGCTATAAATATTCTGAATACAACGTTGACGGCCTACCCGCACAAATGGAAAGTCGACTCGGTACCATGCCAAACCTAGCGGCGTTTGACCGCATTGAAATTATGCGAGGTCCTTCAGGGTTGTTTGATGCCAGTGGCGAAATGGGCGGCATTATTAATCTGGTTAGAAAGCGCGGTACGGATGAATTTCAAGGCACGGCAGAAGCCAGCCTTGGTTCCAACGAAGAGTATGGAGCGGGTCTAGATATTGGCTCACCTCTTAACGAAGACGGCAGCATCCGTGGTCGCTTAGTCATCAACGGCTTTGGTGAAACGCCTGAAGAAACTGACAAAGCAGAGCATCACGAAACCGTTTATGCGGCCGTCGATATCGACTTAAACGACGACACCACTTTAGGATTGGGCTATCTTCATCAAGCCCGCGATGTCACACCAAACAATGGCTTACCACTGGATGCAGACGGCCATTTATTAAGCCTACCAAATCACGACTATTATGCCCCGAGCTGGAACAGCTTCAGCATGGAAAGTGATGATTTCTTCGCTGATTTAACCCATTACTTTGATAATGGCGGCTATGGCAAAGTCGGTATGCGTTACCGTGAAAACGCCAGTGACTGGAACTACATGTATGCAGGATCAGCCATTAGTTCAAGCGATACCATTACCATGTTGCCGTATGCTGGCGATGTGGAACAAAAAGCCTTAGTGGCGGACGCCAGCTACAGCCAGCCATTCAAGTGGTTAGGAAATATCTCCGAATTTGTCGTGGGCGCTGATTACAAAAACTTTGAAGATGATAGAAAAGAATACAAATCCCGTGCTGGCACCAGCTATTCAGTTGCCGACCTAAGCAGCATCGCCTACTACGATATTCTGGCAACCAATGGTGCCAGCGGTTACAGCAATGTAGAACGAGAAGAAACAGGGTTATACGGCAAATTAACATTGCGTCCAATCAGCGCTTTGGCTGTTATCCTTGGCGCCCGTGCAAGCCAATGGGACATGACCAATACCAATAAGCTGACGGACTCCGTCACGACTCGTAGTGACAACAAAGCCATCTGGTACGGTGGCGTTGTCTATGACCTAGACGATGCCCACAGCCTATACGCCAGTGCCTCTGAACTGTATGTCCCTCAAGAATACGTTGACGGCAATGGCGATGTCCTCGACCCTCGCGAAGGAAAACAAATAGAAGCAGGCATCAAAGCAAGCTACCTTAACGATGCTCTTCAGGCTCGTTTCAGCCTATACCAAATCGATGACAAAAACGCTTGGGGAGTCAACGCCTCTCGTGAATTCATTGCCACTGGCAAGCGACGCATGCAAGGCGCCGAAGTCGAAGTGATTGGCCAAGTAACGCCTGAATTTAAGATCATTGCCGGTTACAGCTACATTGATACCGACATCATCGAAGAAAGCTCTTACGATGTACTGATCAGCTACATGCCTGAACACATGTTCAACCTATGGGGCAACTACCAAGTCAATGACAAACTCAACCTTGGTTTAGGTTTGAATACCTTAAGCAAAATTGAAAATGATTCTGGCGCAGACGCCAGCGCCTATGAAGTGGTGAATGCCATGGCATCTTATCAATTTACGCCTCAGTTAAACGCCCAAATTAACATTGATAATCTGTTCAATGAACGATACTACGCACGGGTTGGCGACGCTGGGCAATTTAATATTCCAGGCGCTGAACGCTCAGTAAAAGCCACTCTTCGTTACCAATTCTAACACTTTACCAAGGAGTCGACCTCATAAGGCAGTATGAGGTCGATAGTAGACATTATGAGTCAAACAAACCTACATATTGGCCTAGCACTGGTTATGGGCTGGTTAAGTGGTAACGGCTGGCGGCGCGACGACAGCCAAGTCGAACAACTATTCAACCTCCAACCTTATCTTGATCTTGCTCGCCAAGCCGAACACGCAAAACTGGACTTTGTCTTCCGTCCAGACACCCTCTTTCTCAAAACAGAGCCTCTCAACACAGAACCAGGCTTTAGCAACCTAGACCCCTTTATCCTCCTGTCTGCTATCGCCAGCCAAACACAGCACATAGGTTTGGTTGCCACCGCTTCTACCACCTTTTTACCGCCTTATGTGGTTGCCAGACAACTGCAATCCTTACATTGGCTGAGTCAAGGACGTGCTGGCTGGAACCTAGTCACCGCCATTGACGGACAGCAAAACTTTGGTGAAAACCAACTATTACCATCAAAGCAACGTTATCAAAAAGCACAAGAACATCTAGAGGTGGTTCAGAAACTCTGGCAAAGCTACCCAAACAGCAGCCTGAAACTAGACAAAGAGACGCCACAGTTTGCTGACGTTGAACAAATACACCCGATTCAACACACTGGCGAATACTTCAACATTACTGGGCCACTTAGCACACCAACCACCCCATTTGGTGACATCCCCTTGTTTCAAGCTGGCGCCTCTAATGAAGGACGTGCCTTTGCCGCCTCAGTCGCCAACGCTGTCTTTGCGGCGACGCCCGATCTAGAAGCCGGCATAGAACTGAGAAATGACTTAATACAAAGAGCGGCCAAACAGGGTCGAGACCCCAACGCACTCAAAGTATTACCTGGGTTAAGCTTATACCTTGCAGAAACTCGCGAAGCAGCAGCACAAGTCTACCAAGAAACCCATGCAGACTCAGACCTTGAAAAGCGCTATGCCTACATTGAAGAAGCCATTGGCCTCGACTTGAGACACTATAACAACGGTGACATTTTGACAGAAGCCGACCTCACAGAATTCGATAGACCGGTACGCAGCCGAACCCACAGCAACCTCATGCGTCAATACATCATCCGAGAAAGGCCTAGTGTGTATAGCTTCCTGCAGCGTCCAGAAGTCTGTGGCTCGTCCCACTGGTTAGTCATCGGAACAGCACAAGACGCAGTAGACAGCATTATCGAACGCGTATCAGCCGGTGCTGCAGATGGCTTCATCGCCATACCCGGTGGACACATACAATCGGCACAATTATTCTTTGAAAAAGTCATTCCCGCCTTAGTAGAACAAGGCTGGTTTCGTGAAGAGTACCAAGGAAACACCTTAGCGGAACATTTGCTGGGGTGAATTTTGAGCGATTTTTAAAGATTTGAAGCCAGATGGAGAAAGTGATTTAGATTTCCGTCTGGCTTTGAATATAGCGATGATGGATGTTACTGGTGAGGAATAACGAGGCTGTAGAATTACTCGAACAGCTAAGTTCAGCTAAAAAACGAGCTCCTGAGATCAATTCTAAGAGGTTTTAAGGCATTAGGTAATGAATTTCGACCCCATTAAACAGACTGTTTTTCTTAAAGAAGAGTAATTCTACAGCCTCAACGCCGTTGTAAACGGCTAAAATTTGTGAAGCAAGAACAAAGCCAACTGTTTTTTGCCCGTGTTTACGACTTAGTTATGGCACCTTGCACAATACATATGACTGTACCTCACAAAAATACAAAGCTTCTATATCAAAGAGTTTTATAAAAGGATCTTCACAACCAAAATTTCGATATAAATAAACCATCTTACAAATTAGGCTAGCGGCTAGCTTTATAACCCTATCATTGTGAGACCTGTTAGCATTCTGCTCATAAGAATATCGGCTTTGCGTGAAGAGATCTTTATTTGTAGATAGTGTTTTAAGGTCTAATGAATTAAAGAGATAATGCTGGATTTTTTCAGGTAATGCTTCATACAAAACCATTAGGTCATGTGCATTTGCACCTTTAGGCAAAACCTTTCTCTTTTCAAACTCATAAGTTTCATTAAGTTGACCTTTATTGCTTTTTACCGACGTGTGGAAACTTTTAAGTATAATTTCAATACTTAAAGCACACACCACCGCTTGAATTCCCATTCT
This sequence comes from Marinomonas sp. TW1, assembly GCF_001625355.1. GTDB lineage: Bacteria > Pseudomonadota > Gammaproteobacteria > Pseudomonadales > Marinomonadaceae > Marinomonas. The sequence continues at coordinate 2,621 of NZ_JSEE01000024.1, read as the reverse complement.
TTGATGAGGGGAAGAAGTACAAATTTTATAGTAATCATAAGCATTCTCTAGCATGTACGGTCTGAAATCTATTTGTTCAATTCCATTGATATCAGGCGAAAATTTTAACTCATTCACTGTACTTCCCTTTGTGCCATAACAATTAAGGGTTATACAGCAGCGTAGCTGCGGCTATAACCCGTTGTTGAACGGCTGCGTTATCTATATAGGGGATTTGCTTTCTTCATGGTGGGACTTCCCTGTTAAATAACTCGCTGAATACCAAAGCCTGCTTGGACTATGCCGCTTCAGATCGTCTTTGATCGCCGTTTGCTCTTTTGTAACGCGATTTAACAAGCAAGGCAAGCGATTACCTCAGTCCTTATGACCTGATGAGTTTTTTAGTGCTTACTCTTTTCTGTCGCTCCTCCAAGCGGCTTAGTTCAACGCCGCGCTAAGCGGACTAAAATTGTAGGTTAAATGTGGAACGAAGCGAAACACAACCCACTGTTTTAGTTCCGTTTAAGCGCTTTGTTATGTTTCAATGCTATTTCTCTTGGAAATGAACACTTCTAACAGAACGATTTTTAAGGAGGAAATAACTAACCGTCTGTGATACTTGCATATCGCTTTCCAGCAAACTTAATTACTAAATAACACTGATCCATTTTCCATACCCCCTCCGAATTTTACCAACATTCCCCCGAGTTCCGGTAATAAGCAATTGTATACACTTGCTACTCATATTTTTTAGGAGGTTCAGATGTCTATAGGCTGCCACGCAAACCCACTTAACGGTGCTTCACAATTTCAAATTGATCCAATTCGCCCAGCCTGGCGTCCCGCCGCACAGGCCATTATCCTAGGAGCAAATCAACATCGCTGTCACATTATTTCATTTGAAGCAATTCAAAATGATCTTTGCAATATTTTAAACGATATACTCGCGAATCGAGGCAATATAGCCATGGCTGGGCACATCAATAGACTTCACGGTTTATGTTCAGCTTTGTTTGTTACCCCTGCGCCTAATCCTGAAACGGTTGCGATGGCAGCAGCTCGAAACAATCTTGTTGCTCTATTTAACGCCCCAGCAGCGGTAGGCATGGCTATCGCTGCTGAGCGTGCAAATTTCACACAAAGCGCTGGTAATTTACTCTCGATTTTAAATAGTTGCCCCGACAACCTTCGCGCGGGCGATGGAGGGGTAAACTCTGCAATAGGAATCAATGTTGACGCTGATTTTTTAGCTGGTTCATTTTGGTACCACGGCCCAGCGATAACAGCGGGAGGCATCACAACTAGTGCAGTACCCCCTGCACTAGTTGTGGTAGGTGGACCCGGTGCTGTGGTACCACTTCCACCAGGAGCGGTAATGGTCGGTCCTATAGAATGCATGCGTCTAACACTACCTCACGAAGCCGCGGTATATAGGTATCAAAATATCTCCACCTTAGCCCTCTCATTCGTGGTTAGTGGTATTGGCGGAGCAGTATACCCAGGTACTGCTGCAGGTCAGCATCTGTCATCAACAAACATGCCTACAGTATGGAATGTGCCACCAATTCCAGTTTTAGTGGACGACGGGGTAAACACTCCCTTTTTATATCAATAAGAGGGGCGCAAAAAGCATGCTCAACCGAATAAATCCAGCCCCAGTTGAGCTATTTACGTTTCATCCAAACAGTCCCGAAAAATTTATCATTTCCGGGACGTTCTGGAACAGAACATTTTTAATAGTGCGCATGCGCGTTTACGCTGATGGGATATTTTTCGAAACCATATAACACATTGAAATTCATCAAGTTTTTTATCATCCCTGAAAAATCGAGTAATCAAAAAAAGTGTGCGTGTTTGTAATGTTCACATTGCACGTTATTTCGGTAACGAATTTTCTATCCGTCTGATACTAGTACAGTATTTGGTCAGGTAAAAGGACAAAACGGGCTAGTCTAACAAAATAACCGAGTCTTGCAGTTAATACGATTGGATAGAGGTTGCTGGACTAACCCCATCCTAACCTTCCCCTTGAAAACATAAGGGGAAGGAACAAAGAGACTTGGTTTGTCGACAAAACATCATATCGGATAGCTTGAGCCCATCTGACTTATGCATGTGACTAGTACCGTAATTGATTGGGTAAAAGAACAAAACGGGCTAGGCTAACAAAATAACCGAGTCTTGCAGTTAATGTGATTGAATTGAGGTTGCTGGACTAACCCCATCCTCACCTTCCCCTTGAAGACATAAGGGGAAGGAACAAGAGACTTGGTTTGGTGACAAAACACAACGTCGCAAGGCTTAAACATCAAGTGGTGTGGTTGGTTGAGCGCAGTGGAACTTTTAAGGAGGTCTGACCCTGCACACTTGATACGAGAGGCTCTTGTTTTGCCGTATCTTTTTAGAGAGCTGCTGACGCGTCGAGCTAGCGAGACAGGCACAAGTAAATAAAAGCATAAGAAACGACTTCTCGTAGGAGGGTTAGACCCCGATTTGTGATTTGTCTCACTTATTTCAGACGTAAAAAAGCCCTGACAGGATAACCTATCAGGGCTTCTTAATTTAAAGCTTGACGACGACCTACTCTCACATGGGATCCCCCACACTACCATCGGCGATGGCGCTTTTCACTGCTGAGTTCG
>NZ_JSEE01000023.1 GCF_001625355.1 Marinomonas sp. TW1 | reverse complement strand
TTTGAATACATTGAAGTATTTTATAACCGAAAGCGGCGTCATGCATTTTTAGATTACGTAGCGCCAGTTGATTATGAGGCTCAGTATGCCTCTTAATTATTTTATCCGTTTTATTGTGGCAACCTCACACCGACGGGGCCAAGTGTCGTGGTTTGTGCTGCTTTGTTGTTTTTGATTGCTTATACTCTTCCTTTCAGGCGTTTACGTTAAAGCAAAATCATTTTTTTGAAGGCAATTTTAAATAGATTGCCTTTTTTGTAAGAAAATTCTCCGATCAACGTCTAATCTTAAAACCGACTAGCCGTGGTCTTGTCGTCATATTGGGTATTCTGTTAGGAGACGTTTTAATGCTGGGATTTGCGACCATTAAAGGAAGACTGAGAACCAGTTTCTTGGTGTTGCTGGCTTTGCTTACGCTTGTTGTACTTTTGTCTGTGACACGCTTTCAAGCCTTGTCCGGCAATATTCGTAGTATTGTTGATGAAAATGCGGCGTTGGTTGAGCTCAGTGGTGAGCTGAACTTGGATGCGGAAAGTTTGGCGAGCCGACTTTTGTTGTTGTTCGTTTTAGAAGAGAGAGATGCGCGAGTTGCTATCTATCAAGAGATAGATGCTCGGAATAAAAGTCTTGATAACAACTTAGAGATCATGGCTGGGCTGGTTCGAACAAAGCAAAATATGACATTGATTGCCGCTTTGAAAGAGCAAAAGGTCATTTATCAAAACGCTCTACAAGAAACGGTTGAAGCGCTTGAGTTTGGCGAGCTGGCGCAAGCGAAAGCTTTGATGGCGGGCAATACTCGCACGCAATTACAGACCTTTTTAAATGAGGCCGATACTCTGGCAGAGCGACAGCGCAGTGAAATGCAGTCACGACAACAAAGTGTGTTAGCGGATTCTGAGTTGGCGATCTATCTTATGATTGGTTTAGGGTTAGTGGCTTTGTTGGTTGGGGGCGTGATGTCGACTCTCATTACCCGCAGTATAGTAACCCCTCTTAACCATATTATTGCTTTCCTTGATAAAGTGGCTCACGGCGACTTATCTAACGAATTTACTCAAACGTATTCTGGCGAACTGGGTCATTTGGTGACCAGTTTGAATCGCATGCGAACCAGTTTGGCGGATTTGGTGCGTAAAATTGATTCCAGCGCCAAAACTGTTGTGCTCGCGGTGGATGACATTCGCGGCAGTGTTAACGATGTGCAACAGGGGTCATCCTCACAAATGGACATGGCCGCGGATATTCAAACTGCCGTGAGTGTTTTGTCTGAGGGTGCGGGCATTATGGTGGAACATGCCAGTGCATCGCGCCAGCAAGCGGAGTCTGCTCACGATCTTGCTAAACAGGGTAAAAGTATCATTACGCAAGCGTCGACAGACATCACGGATGTGGCCGCTTATATTGAAGAGACTGCTCGCTCGGTTGCCAAATTGAACGAAAGCTCGGCTCAGGTAACAGGGTTTGTGAACAGTATCCGTGATATTGCAGAACAAACAAACTTGCTGGCTCTGAATGCGTCGATTGAAGCCGCTCGTGCCGGTGAAAGTGGTCGCGGTTTTGCGGTGGTGGCGGATGAAGTACGTAACCTTGCCAATAATACCGCAGAAGTCACCAGCTCAATTGACACCATCATTACGCAGATCAGTTCGTTATCCACACAAATTTCTGTGGAAATGTCGCAAGGGCAGGAGAAAATGCGTTTAGGTGTGAAGCAGATAGAAAACGTGGTGACGCCACTCAGTCAGCTCGAAGTAGATGCCAAAATGGCTAAGCAACGTTTGGAAGGGCTGGCCGAGTTGGTTGCTAAGCAGGCGCAAGAAGCGACAGGCATTGCACAGCATGTAGAGCAAATAGTGAGAGTATCGGCGAACAACGATTCGACATCGAATAAGCTGGGTGCCTTAACGGGAGATCTGTCAGGAGCAGCGGAACAAACTTACGAGGTGACATCGAGCTTTATCTTAAAAGACAGATAAGGCTAAAAATACGAATTGATTGACCTAGGTACTGATCGCTTACAGATTTTTACTTATGCTGATACTGGGTTTCTAGTATAACTTGAGAGGGTGACCATTGTTGTGTGTGACGACAATGGCCTTAAAGAATCTGTCAGTCGTTTGACGTTTCTTTTTGTGGGTGTTTAAAGCAGAAGGTATCTGGGTCTATGAATAGGTTTCAAAAACAAATTTTTGGTACGCTGGGTGCCATTATTGTGGTCATTGTTGGCTTGTTTACAGCCATTAACTACGCTTCTTTTAGAAGTGAGTCTGTGACCTTAAATAAGGCCATATTAAAGGCGCAGAATGAAACGATTTCCGCCGAGTTAACCGCTCGTATTAAGGGTTATCAAAAAATGCTCACCTCGATCGAACTCAATTATGATGATATTGAGTCCGATCACCTATCCGACCATGCGTTGTCCCAACTGGACGCACTCACTCGTTCCCAACAAGGTATCACAGACTCTATTGCCATTTTAAACAAAGAAGGCGAGTTATACGGTGGTCCTGAGGGGAAAAAATTCAACTTCAATGCTAAGGCACTCAATCGTTCTTTTTACAACGCGATCTTTCGTGATGGTCAGACCGAATTTGTTTCTAAACCGTTTAAATCACAATTAACGGGCAATGAAATCGTGGCAATGGTGCAAAAAGTAAACGACAGTTTTGCCGTCGTTTCGACGGTATTGTTAAGCGCAGTATTGGAACAGTATGCCGAGCGCGCTGGCATGTACTTATACACGTCTGACGGTACTTTATTGGTGTCGCCTAATCCTGATGACATCGGTAAGAACCTGTTTGAATTACAACCATATTATAAAGGTTTGGGGAAAGATAACCGCGAACTGAACTACACCATATTTGTGAAAAACTTTGATCGTGATGTGTCTTTGACGGGGTTCTGGGGTGAGCTGGATACGGTGGGTTGGCAGTTTGTCGTGTTGGCTGAGGACGACAACATTTACGCGGCGGCCAATAAACAGCTGATCTTTGCGTTGATGCTAGGGGTGATCAGTATATTGCTTGCCTTGGGTATTTTGTATGTGGTGATCAATAAACTGGTGCTCAAACCTGTGGGCGGTACACCGCAAGACATCGCGGAGTTAATTGAAGTGATGGCGAAAGGGGATCTGACTCAGCGTTTTGCTAAAACCGGCAAAGAAACCGGTATTTACCAGTCCTTTGTGGATCTGTCTGAACAGCTTTCTCACTTGATCAAAACGTCTCATGGGATTTCAGAAAACGTTGCTTCGGCTTCTTTGCAACTCAATTCGGTGATGGAAGGGACACAGTCCAATGCACAACAGGAACTGTCCCAAATTGAGCAGATTACTTCCTCGCTAAAAGAGCTAAATTCGGCTTCACAAGAAGTCAGTGAAAAAGCGGTTGTCGCAGAAGATGAGGCGAAACGCGCACAAGAAAATGCGGCCAGTGGTAAGCTGACTCTGGACAGAAACATTGAGCTGACGGATCGCATTAACGCTTCTTTCTCAGAGACGGCGCAACTGGTTGAGGAATTACGTCAATTTGCCATTGAGATTGGTACGGTGACGGAAGTTATCAGTGGTATTTCTGAGCAAACTAATTTGCTGGCATTGAATGCGGCGATTGAAGCGGCTCGGGCGGGTGAGCAAGGTCGAGGTTTTGCGGTTGTCGCTGATGAAGTGCGTAATCTGGCATCGAAAACTCAAGAATCAACAGTGAACATTCAAGAAATCATCGAAAAGCTTCAGTCGCAATCTGAGCGCGCCAATAACAACATGGGGAGCAATGTTGAGCTGATTCAAGAATCTGTTGGTTTGGCAACGCAAGTGAAAGAGTCTTTTGAGGACATTTCACAGGCCGTACAGTCCATTTCAGATGTTAATACCTTGGTGGCCGCGGCCTCTCATGAGCAATTAAGTGTGACAGAAGACATTGCTCGTATTACAGATCAAACCTATCAATCTGTGAGCCAAAATATGACGTCCATTAATGAGGCGCTACAAGCCTCTCATGAGTTGTCTGAACTTGCGGAATCTCAGAAACGATCCCTTTCCTACTTTAAGGTTTAATGAGCAAAATAGAGTTGAGCTAAACGAAAATCTTGCTGTTATGAAGCCTCTTTGATCGTCTGATTGGAGAGGTTTTTTTAGGCCTGATAAATATTAATGATTATTAATAAAGCCAACCGATCATTTTATTGCGAATAGTTATCATCTTTATTAATCTCTCACGGCGTTATTTCAAATAATCCATGAGAGTTTAGTTTTTGATGAGAAACTGCTGTTCAAGTTCCTTTGTGTCAACCACTCAAAAAGCGTTTGGCTCTTTTTTAAAAAGTGAATCGGGTGCGGCATTACCCTTTATTGTTCTGGCATTGGTTGGAGCACTGGTTGCGGTTTCCTTTGCCCTTGATACAACTCGGATGGTGAATACAAGTAGTCAGGTAAAACGCGCCACGGACGCCGCCGCATTAGCCATTGGACAGATACAGTTACGCAATGAAAATGATGAAGAAACCGATCTTGATGCCATTGCCCAAGGTTATGTTCTCAATAATCTGGGTATGGATTCAGGACTCATTGATCAAGTTCAAGAATCGTCCATCACGGTAACGCAAGGCTCGATTGATGATCATCCCACTTATACGGTGAGTGTCACTTTAAATGTTCAGTCTGATTTGCTAGGCGCACAAGCCGAAGATCAGATCATTTCATCAACGGTTGAGGTGGTGTCTATTCCAACCGAAGTCGCGTTAATGCTGCCAAATACTTTGTTAGAAAACGATTCTGAGTTATCTGCCTTACGTACTGCGGGGAAGAATTTTGCCCGTAACCTCTTTGGTGAAGACTCTGACGATGCTGAAAGGGCTCAACGGGTTTGGCTTTCTCTCGTGCCATATAGTCAGGCCGTCAATGTGTTTGATGAAAACGACCCTGATCGTATATCAAGATGGGCTTCGCCTGGAGCTTTAAACCCACCGGAATTACGCAGCTTATTTAGAACGGGGCAAGTACGCAGTATGGCGGACCCTCGCTTTCCAGATCGAGTGGCCAATCTGCTGTGTATGTATCGAGGGTTGGGAGCGGGTGAAAACTTCTTTTGGAATCAATCCCCTACCAATCAATTCGGAGTCTATTATCGAAATGATTTGCCTGAAAACGGCAGTCCAGGTGCCGACCCGATTACTTGGGTTGGACCACACCCAGATCTTTGGCCAAGCGTGCTGGTTGAAGGTCCTCGTTGGATTGTGGCTGATATAGGCTGCCCTAGTGCCGCGCTATTACCTTTGACGAATGATTTAGATGCTATCGATGCTCGCCTTGATGAAATGACGGCCAGATTTAATGTGAACTATGCCATTGCTATGGGTTGGGCTGGGCAGGCTCTGTCTCCGGGTATGAGAGGTAATGCAGGTTGGGGAGATACAGAGTTACCACTCGACTTTAGTAAAGACAAAAGTAATTTGAAAGTGATTGTGATGTTGGCAAAAACCACTGGCGATTGGTTTGATACAGACTCATACAACTTTAATCCTAACCAGTTTACTGGTTCGACAGGGACGAATGCAGCAAAAAGCTTTGCTGCTCAACGTTTCCACGACATCTGCCGAAGTTTTAAAAATAGGAACATTAAATTTTTCTTCATTGGAGTTCGACCTGGTGACCCTAAAGAGTTTGGTCGTACATTATTTGCCAATATTGCCGGTCCAGGATTGAGAGAGTGCACTAACGGTGACGGCGGTCTGTATTTTGCCGATGCATCCAATTTTACCGAAGGACGAGGTCAAATAAGTGATTCGCTAGAAGAGATCGCAGAAGAAATTCGACAAAATTATTACGTGCGCTTAATTAAATGATGAAGGGCCAGATAAAAGACTCAATGAGCAGGAGTATTCCTATGTTGTTTGCTAAACCATCTCGTTCATTACTTTCCAGCGTCCTTGAGCCGAGAGTGATGTTCGATGCTGCAGGCGCAGCCACTTTAGAGGTCGAGTCAACCTCCATTGAGTATGTCGACAAGACAAATGATTATGACTCAAACAATAATGCTTATGCACTTGCGGCAGCAGAAGATGTGTCTGTTTCTGAAGATGGTAAATTTGTTTATGCCGTCAGCAGTAACTCCAGTGCATGGGGAGAAGCGTCCTCAGTGTTAAGTGTATTTGGAGTCGAAGATGATGGTTCATTAACCTTAGTGAAAACTTATTATAACTACACATCGACCTATAACGCAGAGACGCGCTCAAACGATCTAACGATAGAGAACGAAGGTTTGGCTGGCGCAACGTTGATTTCTATGTCGTCAGATCAAAACTACCTTTATGTCTTTGGTGAAGGTGACAATAGTCTTGTGGTGTTTGGTCGCAATGCGGAGACGGGCGAGCTGACACACTTAGGCAGTACAGAGATCAGCGGCTTTGGTATCGATGGCATTTCTGATTTCGTGTCTGATATACAAGCTTCCAATGGCTATTTATATGTCTCGGGAGGTGATCAGGTTTTAGTACTGTCAAAAGAAGAGGATGGGACGCTTTCTTTGGTTGCGCAATACAGCAATGAAACGGATGGTGTGTCTGGACTCTCTGGTACGAACAGTATTGCAATCAGTGCCGATGGCACGACTTTGATTGTAGGAAGCAGTGGTGAGTCAAGCATTGTGACTCAGTTTTCGGTGGCCGATGATGGCACATTAAGTTATGTCAATTCGGTGGCTGGAGAAGATGAGTTGTATTTTATTAACTCAGTCCAAATTTCCGCAGATGGCCAAACCGTATACGCTCTTAATAACAATGATGGCTCTAGCTTACTGGTCATGACTTACAATGATGTTGGTGAATTGACGTTATCGAGTACGTATTCCGTGTCCGATGAAGCAAGAACCATTTTGGTGTCAGAAGATGGAACGGGTGTCTTTGTTATGGGAGAAGACATCGATGTTTTCTTGCAAGATGACAATTCAGAATTGACACTTGTTCAAACCATAGATGCTTTCAGTAATGATCTTGGGGTTAGGTTCTCAAGCATCAGCCATGCTTACCTAAGTGCTGATCACACAACATTATTTGTTGTGGTGGATAATGGCATTTTATCTTTTCGTTTCGATGTGCCAGCCGTTTCTTATACTGAAAATGAATCAGGGACCTTATTATTACCAACGGGTTTGATCAGTGATTCAGAGCTGGATGCGTTAGAGGATTATGAAGGCGCCAGCTATACCGTTGCTCGTGAGTCTGAAACATCAGAAGAAGGTGAAACGGGGGCGTTGGAAGAAGATGAATATGGTTTTCAAGAGAATAATGGTTTAACGCTTGAAAATGGAAAAATCTTAAAAGATGGAAGTGAAATTGCGACTTTTTCGGTAGTCGATGATGTGTTAACCGTGACGTTTGTCGCCCCTACTACTCAATTAATAGCGCAGCAAGTATTGCGTCAAATTACTTATTCAAATACCAGTAATGACCCGCTTGCGAATGGGGAAAATCCAAGTTTTTCCATTCGAGTAAATGATGGTGATGGCAATGAAACCGCGATCAGTGTCACCGTCAATTTGGTCGGCATTAATAATCCCGCTGTCATTACCACAACCACCAATGAGATCACTTTCCCAGTAGGTGGTGATTACACGAATTTGTTTCATGATACCTCGATAGAAACCACAGAGTTAGATCAGGCGATTTGGCAAGTTAAGCTATCCATTACCGATGCTACAGAAGATGACGTGATAAAAGTTGGTAATGGCAAGATTAGCTTAGCGGCTTTTTCTGGTACGTTGAGCACAGTCGACGGAACATCCTATGCGGTGTCAGAAGAGAATGGCGTTGTTACCGTGACGTTGTATTTAATGGATTCTGCTGAGAATGCTGCTGATGTCATTGATAGCATTGGTTATAAATATTTTGGCGATGAAGTCAGTGGTGAACGAACTGTTAGTCTAAGCGTGGTGGAGTACACCAGTGTGTCTGACGTTGGGGAAAATACAACGCATTACACTGATACGACGAATATTACTTTGGCGGCGGCTGCAGAAACTAATATTGCCCCCGTGATAGACAGTCAGTCGAATCAGGTCGCTTATACAGAAAATGAGCTAGGGACGGGAATCTTTCCTAATGCCGTTGTGACGGATTCACAAATGGATGCGTATAACGAAGGGGCAGGTAATTACCATGGCGCACAATTAACCGTTTCTTTTTCGGCTGTTACTTCAAATGACCATTTCTCCTTCGAGGCGGCTAATGGCTTGTCTTTAAATGGTTCGTCTTTAACCAAAGATGGTGTGGAGATCGCTACAGTATCGAATATAGATGGCGTTTTAACCATCAATTTTACAGAAGATAATGGTGCCATACCAACCACGGAAGACGTGCAAAATGTTCTCAATCAAATTCAATACAATAATAGCAGCGAAACGCCAGTTCCTTTGGTAAATGTCTCTGTTACTTTGTCGGATCAATTTGGGCTGACGTCAAATGTATTTATGACGCAAATTATTATTACAGCCGTTAATGATGCGCCAGAGGTGAGCAAGGATCCATTTATTGCCGCTGGTGATATGTCTCTGGTCGAGGTATTTCATTTAGCGGAAGGTCTTGATGATGTAAGTGCTTCCAGTGTTTCTCGCGACGGAAATGTATTTTATTTGGCGGATAGTAGCGGAAATATTGCCGTTTTCACTCTCAGTGATGATGCTCAGGAATGGGAGTATCAAACTACCCTCGCGTCTGTGGATGGCGTGAATTCAGTGGATAAAATGATCACCAGTGCAGATGGAAAAAGCCTGTATTTATTGGCTAATGACGGCGATATGATCTCTGTTTACGCTTTATCTGAAGACAAGGTTTTATCCAATCTGCAAGTGATCGTCAGTGATTATGATACGAATGGTGGCAAAGTGAGCGGCATCCAAGACATGGTGCTGTCTGAAGATGGAGACCACTTGTATTTTATTACCAGCACCGATTTGAGTGAAATGCGTCTAAATGCGGCCACAGGTGAATTAACATACGAGCAAAGCATAGGCAGTGCCTGGAACGAACCTTATTTATGGCAACCTACCGGCCTTAGCGTATCTGGCGATTATGTATTTGTCACAACTAAGTTCAGCACACCCACACTCATTGTGTTTGAACAAGAAGAGTCAGGCCTAGCATGGAAAGCCTACATCCGTAATGGCAGCGAAGATTCGGCTGGCAATAATGCTGTATTGAACTCAATAACGCATGTGGCTGCGACAGATGACGGGCAGTATGTCTATGTGGTGAATGATACCAGCATTTATACCTATTCTTATGATGCAGACAGTCAATCGTTTGACGTCATTAATAATGACGTCGTCAGTGTTGAAAACCTATCTGATGTGGTGGTGTCTGCGGATAGTGGAAAATTATTTGTTTTAGCGTCTGATGGGAGTTTGCATCGCTATATCATTGGCGAAAATGGGGCACTGTCGTTATTTGGTGTCATGACAGGAGCCTCTTCAGAGGGTGAGTATCTTTCTGTTTCTGATGAAGGGTATGTTTTCCTACAAGGTGATTCACTTGCGATTTATGATGCCACTGGTCGAGAAGCGTCATTGTACGAAATTGGCTTTGAGGCGGTGGTGCTAGAACCGGAACTGACTATTTTCGATGAAGAGATGTCTGTTTTAGATAACTATTCTGGTTTGAATTTGAGTCTGTCCCGTTCGACACTCGATGTGACGGATCAGTTTGGGTTGGCAACTGACAGCGGCTTTTCCCAGGATGGGAGTAATCTCTTGTATCAAGGAGAGGTTGTCGGGCAGTTTGTCAGTGAAGGTGGCGCGCTTTCTATTAGCGTGACATCCGAATTGACTCAAGATCAGGTTAATGCCCTAGCGAGAAGCATTACGTTTGAAAATGCAACATTAACGTCGGTAGGCGCGTTGACCTTTACCTTGTCCATTAATGATGGGGGCGCGTCGGGCGAGCCGATTGAAATTGTCCTAAATAGTGCTGAAAACCTTCCGCCGCAAGTGTCGGGCAGCTATCAATTGCCCAATATAATGGAAACAGAGCAAGTGAATATTCATCTTCCTCGTGACTTATTTTCAGATGCGATAGAGGATGTTTTGACTTGGCAAATAAGTGGTTTGCCAACGGGATTACAGTTTCATTCTGACAGCTTAAGTATTGTTGGCAGAGCGACAGAATCTGGCTCATTTACGCTGGTACTACAAGTCACGGATAGCAAAGGACAAAGTGCTCAGCTAGAGATGGGGTGGTTGGTGAATAGTTTGCCAGAGACGGTCAATATTGAGGGGTCTCAAGATGATGTCGCTGAGGCAATAGATGATAATACGGTGGCGGCCATGCAGTTTTTTGCCAATGCTTCCCAGACGCGTTCTGCGGATGTGTCTGATAGCGCATTATTGTCTAACCCGAATGGGTTTACCCCAGCTCTCTCTTCTGTTGAACGCTCATTTCAAAGTAACTTTCCCTCGACTCAGCCGGAACCTAGCGTATCACTGCAAGCTTCTCGATCGACTTCCATCGTCTGGCAAGAGGGTATAAACAGCATTCAAATTTCTTTATTAGACAGTGTGATGTCAGTAGAGGAAAAGGCGATTCTGGCGGTGATGTCTGCGGATGGCATTAGTTTACCAGAAGGCGTGGAGTATGACATTGAGACGGGGCGCTTGAGTTTAGATCGGTCTTTACTTGGTGATATAGATCAGCTTCAACTACGTGTTATGGCCGTCGATGAAAATGGTGAAACGATTGTTATCCCTGTAGAGATAACGTTGGACGCCACAAATGATGCTCAGGTGAACGCGGAATCTTTTTCTGAGCGAGTGAATGAAGCAAGTGCTCTAAGTGTTTTGGAGATAAACAAGCTGTTGTTACGTGATTTAACCACGGCATCATAAGAATAGTAATGACTGAATTAAAAGGGTTATAACGTGAGTATAAAAAGCAACTTTATGGGGTATACCGCATTTCATCGTACGGCGGTTGCAAGTGCAATGTTATTGGGGCTTACCGCTTGTTCTGTTACACCAACCCCCATTACGTTTGAACAGAAAATGGCGTTGGTTGATGCAGACAGGCAGGCTATGTTTGAAAATCAAGAGCCCATTACGAAACCTATTAGTCTTGAGGAGGCGATGGCGAGAGCGGTTAAGTACAATCTTAAAGAACGTCTCGCGCTAATGGAAAAATTGGCTCAAGATAATATTTTAGGCTTACAAAGCTTTGATATGCTGCCGAGCGTTGCTGCGAGTGCCGGTTGGAAAGCGAGGAGCAATGAAGCGGCATCCTCGAGTAAATCCATTGCGACTGGCTCCGAATCCTTGGTTTCTTCAACCAGTCAAGATAAGCAGTCTTCATCGGCTGATTTAACGGTTTCTTGGAATGTTTTGGACTTTGGAATTGGTTATTTTGGTTCAAAAGCTCAGGCCAATAATGTACTGGCCGCCGAGGAAAGGCGTCGAAGTGTGGTTGCCGATATCATTCAAAAGGTTCGGGGAGCCTATTGGGAAGCCGTTACTGCACAAGAGTTGCAACCCCTAGTGAAATCCACATTGAAAGACGCATATAGTGCATTAAACACGTCCAAGAAAACGGCAGAAGAGCGTCTGATTTCACCATTAGAATCGTTGCAATATCAGAAAAGCTTATTGGAAATGATTAGCCGCTTGGAAACGCTGGAGGGCGATTTGGCAACGGCTAAATCCAATTTGGCCAGTTTAATGAATTTACCCCCAGCGACTCAGTATGAGCTCGCTTCGCAAGATGAAGCGCCTTTGACATTGCGTTATCAGCTTGAAGACTTAGAAATGCTCTCTATGGTTAATCGACCAGAAATTAATGAAGAGGCCTATCGCGCCAGAAATGCTGTGTTAGAGACTCGATCTTCATTAATGCGTTTGCTACCTGGAGCGTCCTTGTTTGTTGGTGCTCATTATAATAGCAATAGTTATTCGTTGAACAATGATTGGGCGGATGCAGGTGTCCAAGTAAGTTGGAATCTTCTCAGTGCCTTTTCTTACTCGGATGTGAAAGCGGTGGCCGAAGCCAAAGAAAATATTGCCGATTTACGTCGCCAAGCTTTGAGAATGGCAGTACTGACTCAAGTAAACCTTGCATGGCAGCAATATAAGCAAGTGGATACCCAATTTCAGCGAGCGGCGGAACTTTCAAAAATTCACCAAGCCATTCTAGAGCAGAGTACAGGCGCGTATCAAAACAACACACAATCTTTGGTTGATCGAGTCAGAGTAGCAACTGAAAGCGTGTTGGCTAAACGCAACCGTGACCGAAGTTTCGCCATGATGCAAAGTGCTTATGGTGCCATATATAAGGCGGCTGGTCTGGATCCATTGCCGAAATCGGTTTCAGGCGTCAGTGTTGAGAATTTGTCAGCTTCCATTGCCCAACAAGATAAATTTCTCCAGCAGGGGCATATGACGACGGACATCATCGCTTCACGTGATGTGTTAAGTAAAAATGTTGGCAGTATGTCTGATTATGATAAAAAACAGGCGGCAGGGCCGCAAGATCATGAGGCGATTAAGCCTCAGCTTGTCATGCTGTCAACAGGGGATTCCTTACAAGAAACGACCATCATTGATTATACGAATTACGTACAACCATGAGATTGAATCAAGTGAGACGGCGTTTTTTATTAATAATCGGTGCCATTTTAAGTGGAGTGTTAAGCACTACTCCTTCTCTGGCTAGTAGTGAAGACAAGTTAGAAATGGTCTCTTCTCAGCCCAATATCAGAGTGCAGTTGAATGCCAAAGATCGACTGGTGCTTTCCAGTCAGCTTTCTGGGCGTATTAAACGTCTGACGTCACGAGAAGGGCAAAGTTTTAAGAAGGGACAAGCGTTAGTGGCGTTTGACTGTGACATTTATAAAGCCAAGCTGGATTATGCGCAAGCGGCCGAAGAAGCGACGGAACAAAAACGTCTTGTTGCAAAGCGCTTAGATAGTTTGCAGTCAATTAGTGTCATGGAAGTGAATCAGGCCGAATCGGATGTACTAATGGCACAAGCGGAGCGACGTATTGGAGAGGTTATGGTTGAACGCTGTGCTATATATGCGCCATTTGATGGTCGTGTGGTAAAACGTTTAGTTCAACAAGGTGAGTTTGTTTCAGAGGGAGAGCCAATCCTTGAAGTATATAATCGTCATGAATATGAAGTGGTTTTAATGGTGCCATCACGCTGGATTAGCGACATTAAAATTGGTCATACTTTTCAAGTTAAGCTGGATGAAACGAAGCAATACTATAACGCGAAAGTAACACGCCTAGGTGCGGTTATTGATCCATTGAGTCAGTCTTTTACTGTTTTTGGTGAAATCGTAACGGCGCCTAAAAGCGATCTGATACCAGGGATGAGTGGGAATGCTTATTTTTCGTCATCTCAATGGGCGTCGATTACTGGTAATGAAGAATGACTGCCAATGAGAATGAGCCAAAACAAAAAGGATTAACCGTAGAGGAATCTCTTCTGATTGTGCTGCAATTAGAACAAAAAGCTCGAGCGGCGAATAGTTTACAAGAGTGGCAGTTTACTTGTCTGAATGATATGCATTTGCTCGTACCCTTTCAGCAAAGCTTATTGTGGATGATGAATACAAAAAAATT
This sequence comes from Marinomonas sp. TW1, assembly GCF_001625355.1. Lineage (GTDB taxonomy): Bacteria > Pseudomonadota > Gammaproteobacteria > Pseudomonadales > Marinomonadaceae > Marinomonas. The sequence goes on along the minus strand of NZ_JSEE01000023.1, from coordinate 23,774 downwards.
AGAGGGTGCTTCTGGCTTAGTTGATATTGATTCTAATGCGCCTTTTTGTAGTTGGTTGAATCGCTTACTGTCTAACATGGTAAACGCGGACAACGCCCTTAGGATTCATACTATTGAGCTGACGGATTTAAGCTCCGATGACGCGAAACAATTTTCAACGTACTTTTCTTCCCCATTAATTTGGTTGCCGATTCTTTCTGCAGAAGGGCATTTGCTGGGCATTATATTGTTATCTAGGTCTGCTCCTTTGAGTTTAAGAGACAAAAAATTGCTCGGTTTTCTTTTAGAAGCTTATGGTCATGCCTGGTTGGGGTTACGTAATCGAAAAAAAACCAAAAGACACCGACGGTCTACTGCTATGTGGTGGCTACTGGGAGTGTGTGTGAGCATCGGCGTCTTGTCTTTTCCTATGCGACAATCTGTTATCGCGCCGGCCGACATTGTGCCACAGCAACCGAGCGTATTAAGAGCGCCGATCGATGGTGTCATTAGTGAATTATTAGTGAGACCAAATGACATGATTGAGCAGGGGGATCTGGTGGCTAAATTGGATGCCCGAGCCTTAATGCAAGAATTGGAAACCGCAAATCAAACTTATGTGTTGACGCGTGCAGAATTAAGGATGGCTCAACAGCAATCTTTCATAGATGAGCAAAGAAAAGCCATGTTAGCCATCCTAGAAGGAAGATTGGCACAAGCAAAATCGGACATAGACTACTTACGAAAGCAGCTTAAACGTACTGAATTCAGAGCGCCACATGATGGTGTGGCCATTTTTGATGATGCGGGTGATTGGCTTGGTAAACCAATGACTCTAGGCGAGCCGTTGATGACGATTGCAGACCCTAATAAGATTGAACTTGAAGTGCGTTTGCCACTGGAAGATATGATCGAAATCTCTAAGGGGTCAAGCTTGAAATACTTTTTGAACAGTGATCCCAGTGCTCCGATTCAGGCTGAAATTCGTAATATTGATTATCAAGCCAAGCCAACAGCGGATGGGCAATACGCCTTGCACCTGAAAGCAACATTTATAGATGAAAATGCCGCTCTTAGACTAGGTAAAAAAGGCTTGGCCAAACTTTATGGTGAACCGACGTCATTGTTTTTTTATGTGTTTAGAAAACCCTTGGCAAAACTGCGCATCTGGCTTGGTTGGTAAGCCATAATGCTAGAATTGAACTCGTCTGAATGGGCATCATTAAGAGAAGATCTTAGGCTCTTTGAAGGGCCTGCGGATGCATTTGGAGCGCCAACGTGGACATTGGAAGATCCAGTCAGTGGGCGGTTTTATCGTTTAGATTGGTTTGAGATGGAAGTATTGGCGCGTTGGTCGTTTAAAAATGCCCAAGTGATTGCTTCTGATATTTGTCAGCAATTAACCCTCTTTGTTTCAACGGATGATGTGAAGGTCTTCTATGACTTTTTGAAACGTCATCGTTTGTTAAACAACCATGTTTCATCGCCGTCCGAGACCAATGCCGATGGGTTAAGCCCCGTTCGTTGGTTGTTACGCCATTATTTGTTTTTTCGTATTCCTTTATGCCGTCCTGATGTGTTTCTAGAAAAAAGTTTGCCTTTCGTACGGTTCTTTTTTAGTCAGTTTTTTCTGCTCCTTTCACTGTTCGCTGCGGTGTTGGGACTGTTCTTGGTCAGTCGACAATGGCAGTCGTTTACTCACACCTATATGCACTTCTTCTCCGTTGAAGGCATGTTGGCTCTCGTGATGGCGCTATTTTTCACCAAATCTTTGCATGAGTTAGGGCATGCTTATACCTGCAAATATTATGGCGGAAACGTGGCTACCATGGGGGTTGCCTTGTTAGTACTATGGCCTGTTTTGTATACGGATACTTCTAGCGCTTGGCGATTAAAAAAGAAACGTCAGAGGGTACTGATTGGAGCTGCTGGGGTCATAGTGGAATTGATCGTCGGTGCATGGGCTTTACTGCTGTGGAATTTTATGCCGGAAGGCATAGGCAAAAGCCTAGCGTTTATGCTGGGAACCACCACTTGGATGCTATCCTTGTTGATTAATTTAAGTCCCTTTATTCGCTTTGATGGCTACTTTCTTTTGTCTGATGTGCTGGGCATTGCGAACTTACAGGCAAGAGCCTTCGACTACACTCGCTGGCAGATCCGAGAGTGGATTTTTTCTTTTCAGCATCGCCCTCCTGAAGTGTTCTCAGCAACGAAGCGACGCATATTGATTGCTTATACCTTGATTACTTGGCTGTATCGATTTTTTTTATACATTGGTATCGCGTTGATGGTTTACCACTTTGCGTTTAAGTTGTTGGGGATTTTTCTATTCATAGTGGAAATGTTGGTGTTTATTGTGTTTCCTGTTTTTAGAGAGTTAAGAGTTTGGTATCAAATGAGAAAGGAAATGAGTTGGAATAAACGTTCGATTGGCAGTGTTTTATTGTGCGCTTTGATGCTGTTTGTCTTCTGTTATCCATGGCAAGGTCAAATTAGTGCACCGGCTGTGATACGAGCCTCTCAGCAAGTTAATATGTATGTTCCAGCGAATGCTCAACTGCGCTATTCATTGGTTGGAAAACAACAGAAAGTGGTGAAAGGTCAGGCGTTGTTTGAATTTGTATCACCAGAGTTAAACCAAGAAACCGACAGACTGAATTTACGGCTTGCTCGCCTGCAAAAACAAGCGGATGTGAACCCGTTTAATGAGCAGGCTTCTGCCAGTTTAAATGCGATTCGTGAAGAGCGTTTAGCAGCACAGCAGAGGTTGGAAGTCATTCAGCAGCAGTTAATGGCCTTAACACTTAAGGCGCCCTTTGATGGCACGATGATTTCTCATGCTGATCGGTTTCGAGAGGGCGATTGGTTGGCGGCAGGAGAGCGGCTCGGGGTGATGGTGAGCCCCCATTCTAATACCGTAGAAGCCTACATCAAGGAAAGTGATGTGAGTCGAATTGATGTGCATTCTATGGCGTATTTTGTGCCTGAAAGTTTGTCGTACCCTAAACAAGCATTAACCTTGGAGCATATTGAAAATATTGCCTCAACGAAATTGACCTCAGCGCCTGAATTAGCCTCTGTATATGGTGGGAGGGTGGCCGCCAGTATGGCCCAAAATGATCAAGTCCCGATTGCAGAAGAAGCCGTTTATCGAGCTTTTCTAACACCAATGGACAGCAAGATTACGGCAACTGGGGTTGTTTTACGAGGTGAAGTGTACATCGACGCCAAGGCAGAAAGCTTCATGAGTAAAGTGTTAAAAAGGGCAATGTCGGTTTTGGTTCGAGAGTCTTCTTTCTAATTTAATTCATTAGCATTAAGCGAAATACAAACGCTAAGCCCAGGGTGGTTATTGACTAGTTTTAATTCGCCATTGTGCAGTGCTGTAATCGCTTGTACTAAGGTGAGTCCCAAACCGTGTCCAAAGATTTCTTGTTTACTAGTAAGTCGTTTAAAGCGTTGTGTGACAAAGGATTGGTCCTTTTCGGCAACCCCTTTGCCTTGATCCGTCACTTTTATAAGCGTGTTCCCTAAGCTCGATTCGATGCTCAGTGTAATGATGTTGCTTTCAGGGGCATATTTAAGAGCATTATCTAATAGATTGGCAATGGCTTGGAATATGAGGATTTTATCCGCATAAAAATGATGTTTCTTGTTTGCCCGTATTCTTAATTGCACATCAAGACTTTCCGCTAAGGGCAGATAATATTCATAGGCTTCGTTGAGTATTTCGTACGCATTTATTCTATTTTTCTGGTGGCTAACTTGTCCGGTTTCAACTTCGGATAGACGCATAATCGAACGGAAAAGCCGCTGTATTTGTTCGGTTTCTTGTATGGCCTCCTCAAGTTCTTGCAGTTCTTTGTGATCCAATTTTTCAGAAACATTGATGAGCTTATGCTGAAGACGAGTTAGTGGTGTCCTCAGTTCGTGGGCAACATGACTGGTAATATTTCGAACTTCTTCCATCAATTTTTGTGTTCGGCTTAATACAAGGTTAATTTCTTTGGCAAGTTGCCCAAATTCATCTCCATTATTTTTATAGTTGACCCTCACTTCGTGTTTGCCTTTAGCGTATTGCTCTAAGGCTTCGATAATGTGATTTACACGAAATAAATTATGCAGACTAAAAGGTAAGCTAATGAGTAAGATGGACAGTTGTATGGCCAGTAACCCCGCCCCTGTCATTAGGGGAATGATGCGCGTTTGTTGCAGCATAGGCTGGATGTTGTAGGCATTGAAATAGATGCCGCCATCGGCGAGTGGGGCGAGTAAGCCGAATAATTCACTGTGCTGACTTTTTAGCGATAAAATTTTGGGGGCAATTGACCTGTTATAACTTAAGGCTGCAATTTGATCTTGGTTTAGGATTTCTTTTTGACCATAAATGATCTGATCCTTATTATTTAAAATAAAAGAAAAATGGTCTTTTCGAGTGTCTATTTGATAGTCCGCAGCAAGCTGATCAGCTAATAATTGACTGCTATTAAAAAGCCCTTTGAGCTTCTGATTTTCAAGGTTTTCAAAAATCATTCCACGAACATGGCTTTTCATGATGTTATTGAGCACATGGTCGCAAATGAAGATGGCAGCTGAGGAAATAAGTAAACAGAGAAAAGCAATGGTAGCAGCTTGTCGGAAGCTACTACTGTGAAGTAATGGTTTAATAAACACGGTTTACCCTAATGCGTATCCGACGGATCGTATGGTTCGAATGATGGGATTTTTAGACCCGCCATCTAACTTATTTCTAAGTTTTGATAAGTGGACATCTAGGACATTGGTCTGGGGATCGAAATGGTAACCCCAGGCTTTTTCAAGCAGCATGCTACGGGTGACGGTTTGACCAGGGTGTTCCGCTAATACATAAAGCAGCTTGAATTCTTTGTTTGTTAGATCGATGCGATGTCCAGATCGAGTGACTTCATGACGTTCTAGATTAATAATCATGTCTTTGATTTTTATAAAGTTACTGGAAGCGACTTGCTTGCTACGGCAGTAAAGCCGTTCTAGGCGAAGTAACAATTCCGCAAAATCAAATGGTTTGCCTAGGTAATCATCTGCACCAGCTCTAAGGCCTTCAATGCGGTCAGAAGTTTGATCGTTTGCCGATAAGATTAAAACGGGAGGATGCGGATCACCTGCTAGTAGCCCTAGCAATTGAATACCATCAATTTTGGGAATAATGCGATCCAGCAAGATCACATCAAACACTTCGTTTTTGATGAATTTAAGCGCATCTTCTCCATTATCAACTAACTTACATGAATGTCCTGATACGTGCAGTTTACTGCTAATCCAATGACTAACAGAGGCATCATCTTCAACAATCAGAATACGCATAGTCTTAATCTCAGCAAGGTTTGAATTTATTGGTTAGAACACAATAGAGCGGATTTTAAATTATAATGATAACTATTACTATCTAGAATTGAGAAAAATCAGCCAACTTTGAATTTTAGATAGTAATGTTTTTTAATTAAGGCGTTTTTTTAAGTTTAAACATATTGTTGCCATTTCTATTTCGACCATTAAATGAATGAGTCCATCCTACCAATCGCCATGCAAAGAGAGCCAGTAGCAAAGCATTAAGCATTCTTAATGCTTTGCCTATTGTTTCGCTAATGAGAATCAATCTTAATATGTGCCAACTAAGGTATAACCCTAATGGCGATATTGAGAGGAAGTAATGAAATCGAGCATAAAACGTTTTTTGTCAGATGAGCGTGGTGTAACCGCTATTGAATACGGCATTCTAGCAGCGGCTATGGCGGCCGCAATTGGTGTCATCTTTGGTTCAGATGGTGTTTTTGTAACGGCTTTAAAAGAACGTTTTTCTTCGATTGCTGATCAGATTACAAATACCAACAACCCAGGTTCAGAATAGGTATTTACGATCACCATGTTTGATTCAGCGATGCCTACCGTTCTGGTATTGACCTCCTTGTGGGTCATTTTTTCAGATTTATTTTACCGTCGTATCCACAATATTTTGATCTTAATCTTGCTGGTACTTTGGCTAATTTTGGCGGCGCTATCGTTAATGTTGTCAGACGAGAATAGATTGCTGTTATTGGCGGATTTTGGATACAGCAGTCTAGGGGCTTTAGGAGTATTGCTGATCGGCTTTTGCTTATTTCTAGTAGGACAAATGGGGGCGGGCGACGTTAAGTTAATGTCGACTTTGTGCTTATGGGTTGGGTTCGATCAGCAGCTGTCTTTTCTCGTTGTCACCGCGTTAGCTGGTGGTGTGCTGGCTCTGTTTTTACCTTTAGTTTCTCTGATAGAGCTGGCTGGAGCGCGGGTCATTTTACAACTATCAGAGCGATTTCCTGGGTTGAGAATTTCTGCGCCGATCGCGTTATCTCATGAAGGTGTGAAAGGGTTGCCATATGGGCTTGCCATATCTGGAGGGGCTGTTTTTATACTCCTTAGCCCTTTGTTTCGTTAATGCAGAGAGTAAATATTGAATGAAAGCTTCGTCTGTTTTTTTTGTGTCTGGTGCGTTGGTTTTTGCATTGGGCGGGGCGCTTCTTGGCAGTGCTCTTCTCACGCCTGAGCCACCGTTGCCACCGAAAGTCGTGAAAGAGGTCGTGCCACCCAAGCCATCTTATCGGTCTGTCCTAGTCGCGTCTAAAGCGTTGAAACCTGGGGATTTCATGGATGCCTCTTCCCTTGAATGGCAACAAGCAGAAAAAGCGTATTCAGAGAATACTTTTTTTCTAAAAGGGGTGGATGAAAAGAGCCAACTTTATGGTGCGACTGTGACCCAGCCCATTCTTGCGGGCACGGTCTTGGAGAGTGATTTGCTTGTTTCTCCGGGTGAGCCAGGCTTTATCGCTTCCGTGCTAAAGCCTGGTATGCGAGCCGTTGCCATACCAGCCGATGTTGTAACAAGTAATGCAGGTTTGGTTGCGGGTGGTGATCGTGTTGATGTGATTCTGAGTTTAAAGCGAGACTATGAACAGGGTTCAGGCAGCAATCCTCTGGCGACAATTGAACTGCCAAAGCTAGCGTCGCAAACCTTGTTGCGAAATGTTCGCGTGTTAGCACTGAACGACATGGTTGAAACTTTTGTTCGTGATAAAAACAAGAAACAAAAGCCAGAAGCGAAGCAACGTAAATCCTATGAGACGGTAACGCTGGAAGTGTTGCCGAAAGATGTTGAGCGTCTAACGGTGGCAAGAGAGATCGGTGTGTTGCAATTGGCTTTAAGAAGTGTCCAAGGTCAGCCGCTTTCAGCAGGCGATGGGGTAGCGGAAGAAAGCCAAGACAGTGTGACCACATTAGGTCAAGTCACGGATATCTACGACAGTTTCAAACCGAAAAAAAGTGCTGAAACGACCTCGGTCATGATGTTTCGAGGTGAGTCTCAGGCAACCACCGAATTTATGAATTAATGATAATTCATTGGTTGCTTAGTAAATTTTACAATGGAATTTTTTTGATGTTTTCCAGATATTATTTTTTAACTTTGTTCGTCGTTTTCAGCGTTAAGTCAACGTTCAGTTATGCCGCTTACGCTGAATCTCAGGTTGCTCAAGACACTGAACTAACCCCCTCTTCATTTGAAGAGGTTAAAGTAAATGGTCAAGTCAAATTGAATATCAATCAAGGGACTTTGCTGAATTTACCGAAAGCCGCTTCGAAAGTGTTGATTGCGAATCCAGCCGTGGCCAGTTTTCAGATGCCTTCTCCTGATAACGTATTTGTGTTTGCAAAAGCTCCAGGGGAAACCACCTTATATGCGTTGGACGAAAACAACGACGTGATTATCGCCGTGACACTGATGTCGGGATACGATTTGGCTGGCTTAACTCGACAAATCGCCGAAGAAGTGCCTGGTACGGATGTTCAAATCGGACCCGCAACCGATAAAGGTTTGATTGTTCGTGGGGTCGTTCAAACTCCCCAACAAGCCAAACAGGTGATTAGCAGTGTTGAGTCTTATCTTGGAGGCAGTACGTCGGCAAGTGGTCAAGGCGGGGCGCCTGGTCAAGGTCTTAGAATTGTGAATCAACTCAAAGTGGCCTTGTCTTCTCAAGTAAATATTAGCGTCAGAATCGTAGAGGTTTCGCGCAGTTTAAGTCACAGCTTAGGGTTTAGTTGGGACGCTTTATTTGACAACAACACAGGGTTTATTCGTAACAGTAGTAGTCTTTTTGATGCCTCAACCGGTGTGTTTGATGGTAGCGGTATTGTCAATGGGGTTTTGGGAGGCACTATTGGCAATGTGGGTGGGGTACTGTCTGCGCTATCCAATGATGGTATGGCGAGTATCTTAGCGGAGCCAAATTTAACGGCTATGTCAGGTGAAACCGCTGGCTTTGCTGTTGGTGGCGAAGTTCCTATTGTGATTTTGACCAATAATAACGTGACGATTGAATACAAGCAGTATGGCGTCATTATGCGCATGACCCCCACGTTACTTTCACCGAACCGCATTAGTTTGCACATTGCTCCAGAAGTCAGTGACCTGACGGATGAAGGGGCCGTTGAGCTGAGTGGATTAACTGTGCCAGCCTTTAAAGTTCGCCGCGCTGATACGACCGTTGAACTGGCCAGTGGGCAAAGTTTTGCTTTGGCGGGAATGTTAAGAAGCAGTGTGAATCAAACCGTCACAGGTGTGCCAGGGTTACGCAGTATTCCTGGGCTGGGGCGTTTGTTTGAATCTGAGAGAAATGAAAAGGAAGAAACCGAGTTAGTCATCATTGCAACGGCTTATATTGTTGCCCCCAGTTCAGCGAGTAATTTCCAATCTCCAGCACAAGGAATCAGTACGATCGAAGGGCATTTACCTCCTTTGGCATCGGCTGGTTATTTATATTGATTAAGGGGAGCGTTAGTATGCGTATTTTTTCTCTAAGTATGGTGTGTTTACTCCTTTTAAGCGGCTGTGACCATACCGTTCATCGATTGCGTAATGGGGCCGCAGAAGCGGAAACAGGTACACCCGCATTCGTTGTAAAACCAACGGTTTCTTCTATTTCATTACAACTGCAAGAAAATGGCAGTTTGCAAAAAACAGCTCTTGATGGCGTGAACGCGTTATTGCGCAATCAAGGGCGCTTATCCAATCAAGAAATTAAGCTCCAACCTTATACAGACAAAGGCTATGAATTTGCTTTGCAGTTGAAAAAGTCTTTGTTGTCATCAGGTGTTCAGCAAGAAAAATTAGCGATTTTACCTATTCAATATCAAGCGGTTAAATCGGCGACTAAGTCAGAAGAAGAAAAACAAAAGAAATGGGATTTGTCTCTCACCTCTGAAGCGATGATTGTGGTGGTTAAAGACTGCAGTATTCAGCAACAAACTTGGTCTGTGAAGCCGTTTGAAGCCATTGGGACGCTTGGCTGTGCCAATCGTGCCAATCTAGCTCAAATGGTGGCCGACCCACGTGATTTGATGCGTGGTAGAGCGCTTGATAAGGCTGATGGTATTTATGCGGTTGAGTCTGTCACTCGTTATCACGAGTCTGATGTGACGCCACTTTTAGACATTGATTTCGATGAAGATTAAGCTTGGAGAGGCACAATGAGTGAGAAAATAAAGCAAACTGAGACTGTATCTTCGATCGTTTTCTTTGCCGCAGAAAAAAGTGACATCCCCACTGTTTCCGACCGTTTGATTAGGTTGGGATATGCTGATGACGTAGTGCATTCTGGTGGTGTGTTGGCCGCTCAAGAGTGGTGTAAAAGCCACCCTATTCCTGATTTGTTTTTTGTCGATTTAGATGGTGACCATGCCCCTCTGGTTGCGGTGGCCGAGCTTTTGGCGTTAATCGGACCAAGCTGCAAGCTAATTGTTGTGGGCTCAAATCAGAATATCGACCAGTATCGGACCTTGCTTGCTATGGGGGTGTTTGATTACTTAGTGAAACCCATACCTCTAGACATGTTTGCTTCCATTATTCAGAAAGTACAACAAGGCAGTGACAGTGAATTGCTGAGTGTCGGGCGTACGGTCTCCGTGACTGGCGCGTCTGGTGGCGTAGGGACCTCATTGGTTGCTTATGCCTTAGGGAGATTGCTTTCTGAGCAACGTCATTTGAAAACGGCATTAGTGGATTTTGATCGTCGAAATGGTTGTTTAGACTTGATGTTGGGAGCCAAAGGCGGCTCGGGATTAGACCGTGTTCTAAACGCAGACAAGATCGATACACGTTTATTAGAACGATCTATTACGGTAATCGATGAACGCTTGAGTTTGCTGGCTCAATCACCAAGTTATCAAGCAAAAGATCTTCAAGATGGCGACCCATTATTGCTTATGGGGGGCGAGTTATGCCGTATGTTTAGTCAGGTGGTATGGGATTTACCCTCTTCTCAGCCACATGGTTCGTTGGAAGTATTAAAACACAGCCAAGCTCGAATTATTCTAGTAGATCTAACGGTCACGGATGCTCGAAATACCTTGAGAATCTTGAATGAAATAGGGGATGAATCAAATGGCCAGCGCATTTTGTTGGTGCGTAATGCTTGTCGCCAACAAAATATGGATGTTATTACTCAGTCGTCTTTCGAGGAGTTTGTTGGACGTAAAATTGATGTTCAGTTGCCTTTTGTCGGTGGTGGTTTAAGTAAGAGTTTATTGCAAGGCCGCTTATCGTTTGATGCGTTCCCTGAGCTAACGCGAAGTTTGTTGAATCTAGCTGATATGACGTGTGGCAAAGAGCCACAAGAGCAGACGGTGTCACCTTTACGCAAAATGTTGACTAAACTTAAGTCCAACAATCCTCGTAAAGCGTTGGGTTTCAGGGGAGCGCGATTGTGATTATCAAGCCCACGTTGAAAGTCAAACAAACGGATTCGGTGAAATTGGATCGTTCTCCGTCCGATAATCTGTCTGATGTTAGTGGGGGGAAGGCAACTCGCCCTAAACTAGTCGATGATTCGGAAGCCTTAAATTTTCAAAATAAACGTTTGATTCGTCAGCAGCTTTACGAGCAAATAGACCCTGTAAAAGCGGCCGCGTTAAGCCATGAACAACTTAACCAGCAAATTGAATCGATTATTCGAGGTATTTGTGACCACAACCGCTTGCAGCTGTCACTCGATGATGAGCAAAGTATTTGTCGAGAGATGTTTCATGAAATGATCGGAATTGGCCCCATTGAGCCATTATTAGCCGATGATTCGGTAAACGACATTTTGGTAAATGGGGCTGGTCAAGTATTCATTGAGCGCTATGGCAAGCTTGAACTATCAAGCATTCGATTTATAGATGAAGAACATGTCTTAAATATTGCGCAGCGCATTGCCGCGGCGGTGGGGCGTCGAATCGATGAAACCCAACCCATGGTAGATGCGCGTCTGGCTGATGGCAGTCGAGTTAATATTATTACTCACCCTCTTGCCATTGATGGCACTTCCATTTCAATACGAAAATTCATGCGCCGCAATATGTCTTTGGAAGTATTGCAAGCGGGCAATGCTTTATCAGCAGATATGGTTAAAGTGCTGCGAAGAGCCATGCAAGGTAAATTAAACATTGTTATTTCTGGTGGGACGGGGGCAGGTAAAACCACCCTTCTCAATGCCTTTTCGCAAGAAATTAGTGGTGATGACCGTATTATTACCATTGAGGATGCGGCAGAACTTCAGTTGCAACAGATCCATGTGGTTCGTTTGGAGACCCGTCCTGTCAGTGCGGAGGGTACTGGTAAGGTAGATCAGCGAGACTTGGTGCGGAATGCGTTACGAATGCGTCCAGATCGTATCATTTTAGGTGAGGTCCGTGGTGGCGAAAGCTTTGACATGCTGCAAGCCATGAACACAGGACATGATGGTTCATTGTGTACCGTGCATGCGAATACCCCAAGAGATGCCATAATGCGATTGGAAAATATGGTCATGATGGCTGGTATGCAATTACCGCAAGAAGCCATTCGTCGACAAATTGCGAGTGCTGTCGATCTTGTTGTTCAAGTAGAAAGAATGCGGGATGGCTCTCGTCGAATTGTGTCTGTGACGGAAATTTGCGGCATGGAAGATGACGTTATTCAAACTCAAGAATTGTTTGGGTTCCGAACAGACAGCATAGATTCATCGGGTAAAATCATCGGTGACTTCGTTTCCTCTGGGCAAAGACCGAATTTCTATGCCACTCATTCTCATTATTTTGAGGATTTTGAGTAAATGAGTCTGCATGATCTGCTCCCTTTTATAATTTTTTTTCTCATCATGAGTGCATTTATGCTCATGTACTTTGGCGTCCAAAAACGACAGCAGGCCAAGCAAAGTGAGGCTTTTCTAGCCACGTTAAAGCAGCAGCTGAATAGCAATGAGCGACTTGCTGTTGAAAGCCAACAGAGTATGAAACGAGACGATGTTGAGTCGCCTTGGTTTGATCTGCCATTTCTCGGTGGTGGAGTAAAGCGCATATGGTTGGACTTTTCCTTACTTGGTTGGCAAGAAAAGTGGCGCTCTAGAGCCATATTGTTGGCGTCTCCTTGTTTGCTGTTGGCCATTACCTTGGGGAAAAGTAGCCAATCACCTTTCAGGCTAAGCATAGTGCTATTTTTTGTTTTTTTTATCGCCTTAGTATTCCTGCTGTATCGCAATGCGATGGTGAAGCATTTAAAAGAATTTAAGCAAAACCTTCCACAAGCCATAGATTCAATTGTTCGTGTCGTCAAAGCAGGTGTCCCCGTCACTAATGCATTCAGTTTAGTGGCTAACAACTTACCTGGGCCATTGGCGAAAGAGTTTGTATTAATTGATCAGTGGCTTGCTTTAGGTGTGCCTTTGCGTCAAGCAATGCAAGATTCAGCGGTTCGAGTGCCGTTAAATGAATATCGGTTTTTTGCGGTGATTCTGGTGATTAACCAAGAAGCGGGTGGAAGGCTGAGTGACACGTTGGAACGTCTCTCGGAAACCCTGCGAGAGCGACAGGAATTGTCCTTGAAAGTCCGTGCAAAAACCTCAGAAGTGAGAGCGTCCGCTGTCATTGTGGCGATGTTGGCACCGTTATCATTAGCGTATATGTACCTGAATTCACCAAAAGATTTTAATTTTTTGTTGAATGACCCTACCGGCAACAGTGTTTTGATTTATGCATTTGGTAGCGTTGTGACAGGGTTGGCAATTACGCACTTTATGATCAAGCGGGTGATTCGATGAAAGATGACATGATTTTGCCCGTCGCATTGGGTTTGTTTCTTTGTGCTATTGGCATGATTTTGTTGGCGTTATACCTTCGAACCAAGTCAAAAACTTTGACTGAAAGGTTGTCGTCATACCGAGATAAAGAGTCCATAGCGACACATCAAGTTTCTCTGCTGATTGAGGAAAATGAGGCTTCTTGGTGGCGTAAATATTTGCATCCACTAGATCGCATTGGACGTGAATTGGCTGGTACAGAAAGTGATCGTTTTGCGACTAAAAAATTATTATTAATGGCAGGGTTACGACACTCGCAATCGTTAGGACTTTATACTTTTGGCAAGCTTGCATTAGGGCTTTTGTTATCCATAGGGTTCGTGTTCTTGGTATTGGAAAAGGGCGATAGGCTGACGTTAAGTGGATTAGCTGGCAGTTTGATTATTCTGTTTTTGTCTTCGATAGGCGCTGAAATCTGGTTAAAAATGCGGGCAACAAGCCGTGGCGGAAGGCTGTCGTCTAGTTTGCCGGATGCCTTGGATTTAATGGTGATCTGTGCTGAAGCGGGTTTACCTTTGGGGCGTATTTTTAAAACGGTTTCCAAAGAGTTGGCTTTTTCATCGCCTGAGTTAGCGGAAGAAATAGGTTATACCTATGCTGAATTACAGATTATCAGTGATAGAACACAAGCACTTAAAAATCTGGCGGATCGTTGTGGGGTTGATAATGTGGCTGCGATGGTATCAACCTTGATCCAAGCAGAACGTTACGGCACGCCTTTGTCTCAGGCTTTGCGTACTATTTCTGTCGAAAGCCGAAAAAATTTGGTGTTGGAATTGGAAGAGAAAGCAGGGAAGTTGCCTGCGCAATTGAGTGTGCCATTAATGGTGTTTATTTTACCTCCTGTGATTGCCATGATGGGTACACCAGCCATGATTCGTATTATCCGTATGCTAGGAAGTTAACCATGTTATTGATAAAGGATAAAAAACAGACATGCCCCATCTGGTTGGTCGCAACACTTTTGTTATTGGTATTAACTGGTTGCACAAGCCAAGTGACAAAAGACGGTGTACCTGTATTAGAAAAGGCGGATTATGAAGCTGACGATGCTGAAGAGGCGTTAAAGCTAGCGCATTTATTGAGAGATAATGGGCGTTATAAAGCGGCTCACGAAGTGTATCAAAACATGGATGAGAAAGGTCAATTGGAAGGTGCGTTTATTCTTGAGTATGCCAGTTTATCAGCGTCCGTTTTATCAGCAAATGAGTCACTGGCATTGTTCAAACGCGCTGAACAGGCGTTAAATGATGACATGACGTCGGAACAGCAACAGGCTATTTGTGTTGGTTTGGGGCGATCATATTTGACCTTGTCTCAGTTTGAACAAGCAGCCACCCACTTTCAATGCGCGCTTCAAACGAATCCAAATAGCGTAGTCGCATTGAATGGTATGGGGGTACTTTTAAATATGCAGGGGGATTTTCCTGAGGCCTTAACGTATCTTCAAAAAGCGATAGAACTGTCTCCTTCCAGTGAATTGGTCGTGAATAATTTGGCATTAACATGGCTGTCTCTGGGGGAATATCAGAAAGCCATTAGTTTGTTAAGAACAAAATACGATGACATGGCCATTTCAACTCGACTTAATTTAGCTCTGGTATATGTTTTTTATCATCGTGAAGACATGGCAAGAGGGCTTTTATTAGAAGCACTTGCTCAAGAAAATACTGAAAAAATATTAGAGCGATATTCGTCATCTCGTCATCGTGTTGAAAATGGTATGCCTATCGAGGCCGAAATTTTTTCATTGACGAACACGCCTCTTGAATTGAGAGGTGACGAATAATGGGGGCGATTTTACATTTCATAAAGAGCAGAAACGCGGTTGTTTCAATTGAAGTTGCGCTTATATTTCCAGTTATCTTGTTTATATTAATGATGTTTTTCGAATTGGCTCGGATTGCTTTGGTGATTACCCTAGTCGATGTGTCGATTGAAAAAAGTGTTCAAAATTTTAGAGCGGATGCTTCATTTAATACCCTGAGTGAAGATGAAATTAAACAAATTGTGAGTGATGACATTATTAAAAATTCGTATGGTGTGATTTTGCCAGACAATATTTATATCGAGTTACAACAGTTTTCGAATTTAAACGAATTCGCTGAACTAAGGGCGTCAGATAATAATTATTATTCTTTGCCTATACTGAATTTTAGCGTGTATCTAAATGAAGAATTTATCACTCCCCTACCTAATTTCTTTGGTCTGGGTGACTCATTCCAGCATGAATATCGCTACGTACTAGGTGATCTTGTCGGGGATTCCGCCTAATGAGTTCGAGTTTTTTTAAATGTGAGCGCGGGAATACATTGACCGAGTTTGCATTGTGCCTTCCGATTTTGATTGGTGTGGTGCTCATCAGTGCAGACTTATACAACATAAATCGCATGAGAGGGGTCATGGAGCAAGTCTCACATAATGTGGCTTCTATTCTTGTCAATCAACAGGAATGGAAGGTGGAAAGCTTTGATCATTTAGTGGAACAGGTTGTCGAATACCCTCTTAATGGAGAATATGAGCTGATTGTGTCTAAAGTGAATGTAGACAGGTCAATGGATTGGTTACCCATACAACGGGGTGGAAAAGACGGTATCTGTACGAATCAGAGCAATGACAATCAATATATTGGCCAGATGCCGGAAGAAAACCCTGATGTTAATAATGCTTCTTTTTTAGTGGTTCAGTTGTGTCGTTACAGTGATGACTTGGTTATGAACAGTGGTTTGCTTGGCAGTAAAATATTGGAATCAATGTCGATTAATCGTTTGCTTTATCACTCTATCGTTTTGGATCAAACTTTGTCTGATGAAGTTGGTGTGGATTACGAATAATAAGGATGAATGGGAAAAGTGTTGGAAAAAAGTAAAAATTTCATTTACCAAATCATTGCTGTCGTGAGTTTAGGGCTAGCGATTTTTGGTGTCATTACTCCAGGCTTTCCGGCCACGGAATTTGTTTTATTATGCGCTTGGTCTTCGGCAAAAGGCTCTCCTAGAATTCATGCTTTTTTACATACCAACCGATTGACGGGACCTGTTTTACATAACTGGAAGAATGGAAAAGTGATATCACTTAATAACAAGATATTTTCATCTATTAGTATGCTGTTATGCGTTTTCTTCTTACTTTACAGTGACATTAATCTATATCTTGTGGCTTTTGCTTTGTTTGGTATTTCCATTAGCTTTATTTTAGTCTGGTCGCGTCCAAGCCGACTTAATACCGATAAAGAATTGTGAGTTTTTCTTAATATAAAGATCATGGCTTTTTGATGGCGTCGTTTTTATCATTTGAAGATATTCAAACACGAATGAGGTGTAAAATGAAAACCATTCAAGAAGAAGCAGAAACCTTAAGCTTTGCCAAAAAACTGAAATACTCAACCAGAACCAATCACGACAGTGTTGATCAACTTGTGATGCAATCTGAGCCTTTTTTGAACAACGCAAACTATGCAAAATTTCTGCGTCTTCAACACATATTCCATTTAAGTGTTGCGCCTTTTTATCAAAATGACGATTTGCAAGAATGGTTTCCTGGTTTAGCCGATTTGCCTAGATTGTCAGCGGTAGAGTCCGATCTAAAAGACTTGCAAATGGAAGCCAATGTTTCGCCTGATCAAATTGCGACTGTGCCTAATCTATTCCAAGCGATTGGATGGTTGTATTGTGCCGAAGGTTCCAATATTGGCGCTGCTTTTCTATATAAAGAAACGCAGAAACTCAACTTTGATGCGGAGCACGGTGCTAAACATTTAGCGGCACATCCCGAAGGACGAGCACCACATTGGCGTAAATTTGTTGCTCAACTTGATGCCTTGAATCTGACAGAAGAGCAAGAGATGGAAGCCGTTAAGGGAGCAACAGAGGCCTTTGCATTCTACAAGAAAACATTAAAAAGCTTAGCCTAAGACTCACTGATAAGGCGTCCAAATAGCACTGTGTAAGCGGTTTATATCGGGCGTCTAAGTTGATCAAGTGAAAACTTACCAGCCCCTTGGCGCATCAATAACAGGCTAATAGCGAGCCAAGTACCATGTGTGGCATAGGCATCTGGATACACAAAGAGTTGAATCACCAAGGTCATCAAAGCCAACCCGAGTGCCGCATAGCGGGTTAGGAAGCCGATCAGAACCAACACGGCGAGCACGTGTTCCGCTAGGGTTGCTGTTATCGCCGCAAAGACTGGCGGTAACAATGGCAAAGCGTACTCATGTTCGAATAAGAAATAGGTTGTATCGGTGATCTGTGGCCACCCGAGTTGAAATTGCATGGTGAGAAAGTTAACCGCAAAGCCATCTATTTTTGTTTGGGCCGATAACCAGAAGACCGCTGCCAAGGAAAAGCGCGCGATGAATAGAATCAGCGATTCTGGGATGTTCTTTAAGGTTGTCTCAACCATGTTAAATAATCTCGATAGCATAGCGTGGTTTCTCTTAGTCAGTCATCAGAGCAATATTGCGAATGAGTTTCCATTCAATGAGTTTGGCTAGGCTGCCACCGAGATCAAAGTCGTCTGATTCAGGGACGGCGTTCGCTAAAGTTGTGCCTTGTTGTAAGGCCTTGATAAAACAGGCTTGATCAAATGAGATAACACTAAGCTTAGCGTATAAAAAGTGTTTGTGAAGAAGTATGTACTCACTTTCGTTGATATCAATGTGATCACTTGAGACATTCTGTTGATTCGCAAGCATTAAAGAGCCAATCGCGAAAGGGGCGTGTAAAAGCTGGCAGTTTGGGGTGAGTTCAATCAGCAGCTGGCTTGGGTCTGGTGTTTTATCAAAGGTTGTCGCAATGGACTGGTGATCTAATGTATTGACTTCAGCGGCGTGGGTGAGTTGCAGTAATTGGTATTCTAAGCTGGCCACATCCGGCAGAAAGCCGACACTTTGAGCTGGCTCGAAGTGTCTAATAAAATCTGAAAAGTGTGCACCATACTCACTGATGATCGGCGACGTAGGGGGCTGCTGAAGTAAAAACTCCCGAGCCATGGCGCGAAAAAAAGTCTCACCAACGAGTCGTTGAGTGATTGGGAAAATATCCGCCAAGGCATCCTGTAGCGATACCACCATATTATTTTGATAGACTTGAAAACGTACGGCTTTCTCTGTTGCTTCGCCTTTGAGTAGAGGGTAGAGAAGGCTCTTGTCCTGTGAAAGTAAGGCTTGGATAAAATCACGATGCATTCACCAGCCCTCCCTGTTTTACCGCATGTCGAATGCGATCGGCAAATTCTGCTTCCGCTAGCAATTCCACCAATTCGGGTAAATTGCCATCTCGCTCGATGAGTGTAGGGCAATCACCGAGTCGTTGTAAGGTATATTGATACAAGGACCAAACGTCTTGGCTAACCGCTTCATCATGGCTGTCTATTTTTAAAGCAACGACAGGGTTGTCGTCCAATGTATGACCGGCCAAATGAATCTGCTTAACGGCTTCTAATGGGAAATTTTCAAGATAATCGATCGCTTTTTTGCCCTGATTAAAACACGATACTTCGACATTATTAATGTCCAGTAATAGACCACAGCCAGTGCGTTTTACCATTTCCCTAAGGAAATCGGTTTCGCTGAAGTCGCTGTCAGCAAACGTCAAATAGGCCGACGGGTTTTCTATTAAAATCGGTTGCTTCATTTGAGTCTGAACTTGGTCTATGTGCTGACAAACTCGATCTAAACTGTCTTTGTCATAACGAATGGGCAGTAAATCGTTATAAAAGTGTTGGTCATGAGTCGACCAAGCTAGGTGTTCAGAAAAATAGGCTGGTTGAATCTCTTCGACAAGTTGTGCGACTTTGTTTAGATGCTCAATATCGAGGTGGTTTTCACCACCAATTGATAGACCAACGCCATGGATAGTCATGTCGTAATGTTGACGGATTTGGCGTAAAAAATAGGCCGCAGGGCCACCTTGGCTAAGATAGTTTTCAGCATGTATTTCAAAAAAGCCTGTCGTTGGGCGATTTTCTAAAATGGTCTGATAATAGGCGGGCTTGAGACTGACGCCAGAGTGAGACACAAAACAAGAAGCGGAAAATTGCTCTTCTTGTTTTGCTTGAGTCTCGTTTAGCAACGAAGTGGTCATGATAAATAACGTCGATTAAAATGCTTTTAATTGACCATGGCCTGTTGAGGAGGTTTTAGATTCCATATCATTACAAGTACCTGCTGGAACTAGCTTCCAAGCATTTGATTGGTAGTCTGTTTTAGAGGTGCCTGCACAAGAAGTACCAGGACCTGCTGCACAGTCATTTTGACCTGCCAATGCCACGCCGTAGCATTTTTCTTTACTCGCCGCTTGAGCTGGCATCGCTACAGCAGAAAGAGCAATGGCTGTACCTAGCGCAACAGATAATGTAGCAGTTGAATTTTTCATTGTTAGAGCCTCATAGTTTGTTGTTAAAAAGACACATGTCTTTGGGTTACAGTGTTTTGACGTAGACGGCTTTTTATTTCTTACACTCGAAACACAAAATTATTTTTTTTCTTCTGTTTGCTTACCTTTTGAGTATTGTTTAGCAAGGCTGCGAATGTCTTCCATCTGCCTGCCAAACTGTTTGCAAGATGAACACATAGCAGTATGAACTCCCAGCATGACTTTTTCTTTCGTATCCAATGGTCTGTCGAGTTTTTCCGATAAAAGTTGTGTGGCCTCTTTGCAATTCATCATGATCCAGACTCCTTTGCCTGATACCAGTTATCTTCTAAACATTCACGCAAGCGCAAACGGGCACGGTATAAGGTGACATTGAGACTGGAGACACTGATGTCTTCGTTGTGACAAATTTCTGGTGTGGCCATTTCTAAAAATTCACGCATCATAAAAAATCGACCATACTTTTCTGGCAAAGCCGTCAGACAAGCATCGAATACCCGCCAAAAGTGCTCGTTTTCCACGCCATGATCAGGATCATCCCATTTCTGCGGACGCTCACTTTTTTGCCAGTGACCATTTTCTTTGAATAAATGATCCATAAGCGCATCACCTTGCAAATTAGGTCCGTTCTCTAGCTGACTGGCGACTGTGGTGCGTTTTTCTTTCCGTAACAAGTCAATGAGCTTATTTTTTAGAATCGAAAACACCCAAGTTTTCAATGCGGCCTGACGACCAAATTTGTCAATATTTTGGTAGGCAGACAGCATGGCTTCTTGCACGGCGTCCTCTGCTAACTGGGCATCTTGAACCTGTAATGTAGCGAACTTCACCATTTGGCTACGTAGAGATTCCATGAACTCCTGATCATAAAACAAGGCCGCATTTGGCGCCTCAGATGCACTTAACGAAGGGTTTGCCTCAATCATTTCAACCTCTTTTCCGTAGCTATTAGACGTGGTTAATTCACATTTCTTACAAGTTTAGCAGATTTATCAATCGCTTTATTTTGCAGCTTGTTTCGCTTCGGCCAAGTATTCGTCTTTTAATTTAACGTAGTTTAGGCCAGCGTATTGAAAGTACTCAATTTCTTTGACCTTAAGAGGGCGGATTTGTTTCACAGGTGAGCCCATATACATAAATCCAGACTCCAAGACCTTCCCCGGCGGTACTAGAGAACCTGCGCCAATAATGACTTCATCTTCAATAATGGCGCCATCCAGAATCGTGGTGCCCATGCCGACCAAGACTCGGCTGCCAATGGTACAGCCATGTAACATAGCCATATGACCGACGGTGACGTCATCACCAATGGTGAGCGGGTGACCTTCGGGTTTATAAGTGCTGGCGTGGGTGATATGAAGGCATGAGTTATCCTGAATGCTGGTGCGCTTACCAATACGAATACGGTGCATATCCCCTCGGATGGCCACCAAAGGCCAAACTGAACTGTCGTCGCCAATGATCACATCACCAATGACCACGGCATGGTCATCAACCCAAACTCGCTCACCTAATTGTGGCGTATTGCCACGAAAAGATTTCATCACCATTTGCTCACTCCTACGTACATAACTTGCATAATCAAGGTAACTATTAAGGCAATCGTCTTCTATGCATTGAAAAAAGCAAAAGACTACCTATCTTATTAAGCATTAGTTTTATTTGTACCTTATCGCTGAAAGAGGACGTTCTCCCTCAGTCGAAGGCCTAATTACATTGTTAAAAGGATACCATGATATGTCTCAATCCGTGTGGGATGCGACGAGTTTACCGAACTTCTCTGGTGTGGAAGTGTCTCGTATAGAACGGGATCTAGACGCGATTTTAGCGCACAACAAAGAACAAATTGATGCCTGTGTGGAAGCGAACCAAAACCCGAGTTGGGAAAGTCTGGTATTGCCGTTGGATCAGTTGGATGACGATTTGAATAATTTTTGGTCACCGATCAGCCATTTGAATGCGGTGCAAAATACTCCTGAATTGCGTGCGGCCTACAATGCTTGCCTACCTAAATTGACTCAGTACTACACAGAATTGGGGCAAAACAAAGCCCTATATCAAGCTTATAAATCCTTAGCAGAAAGTCCAGATGCGGTAAATTTATCCGTCGCCCAACAAGAGACATTGAAACAAGCTGTACGAGACTTTGAATTGTCTGGTGTTGGTCTAGAAGGCGAAGCGAAGCAACGCTATGGTGAAATCAGCCAGCGTTTGTCTGAGCTGAGTAGTCAGTTTAGTGAACATGTATTAGATGCCACCCAAGCCTGGAGTAAATTGATTACCGACGAAGGTGAGTTGGCTGGGTTGCCAGAGTCGGCGTTAGCGCAAGCCAAACAAATGGCACAGGCAAAAGAACAAGAGGGTTGGTTGTTTACCTTGGATTTCCCTTCTTACTTGCCTGTAATGAGTTATTCAGACAACGCAGCCTTACGTGAAGAGATGTACCGTGCGTTTGCGACTCGGGCGTCTGATCAAGCAGATGCTAGCTTTGATAACGCGCCTCTGATTGATGAAATTCTCGCTCTGCGTCACGAGATGGCAAAAATATTAGACTTTGAAAATTACGCGGAACTGTCGGTTGCGACTAAGATGGCGGACAATGGTCAGCAAGTGATCGACTTCTTGGAAGACTTGGCGGAAAAATCTAAACCTGCTGCAGAACAGGATCTGGCGAACCTACAAGCCTTTGCTAAAGAAGAGAGTGGCGTGGAGGCGTTAAACGCTTGGGATATGATGTATTACGCAGAAAAACTGCGTCAGCATAAGTACAGTATTTCTCAAGAAGCGCTGCGTCCTTACTTTCCCATGAACAAAGTCTTGTCTGGATTGTTTCACGTGGCACAAACTTTGTTCGCCGTGGACATTCGTGAAGAGCAAGATTTTGACCGTTATCATCAAGACGTCAAACTTTTCACCATCAGCAAAGCAGGAACCGACATTGCTCGTTTCTATCTAGACCCTTATGCTCGTGAAGGCAAACGTGGTGGTGCTTGGATGGACGCTTGTCGAACTCGCCGTCGTCTGAGCGATGCGCGTTTGCAATTACCGGTTGCCTACTTGGTGTGTAACTTTACGCCGCCAATTGGCGAGCAAGCGGCCTTGTTAACCCATGACGAGGTGACCACCTTGTTCCATGAGTTTGGTCACGGTTTGCATCACATGCTGACCCAGGTCGAAGAATCGGCCGTATCGGGTATTAATGGCGTAGCGTGGGATGCGGTAGAGTTACCCAGTCAGTTTATGGAAAACTGGTGTTATGAACCAGAAGCACTGGCCTACATTGCCGGTCATCACGAAACTGGTGAACCGTTACCACAGGATCTGTTAGATAAAATGCTGGCGGCGAAAAACTTCCAATCGGCCATGCAAATGGTACGTCAGTTGGAGTTTTCATTGTTTGATTTCAAATTGCACAAAGAATATCAGGCCGGCGTTTCGGTTCAGTCAATATTAGATCAAGTTCGTGATGCGGTCGCTGTGGTCATTCCGCCTGAATTTAACCGCTTCCAGAACAGTTTCTCGCATATCTTTGCGGGTGGTTATGCTGCGGGCTACTACAGCTACAAGTGGGCCGAAGTCTTGTCGGCGGATGCGTTTTCGAAATTTGAAGAAGATGGCATTTTTAACCAAGATACGGGCGCGCACTTCCGTGATACCATATTGGCGAATGGTGGTTCGCGACCGGCTGCCGAATTATTTGCGGCCTTCCGTGGTCGTGAACCAAGCACCGATGCATTGTTAAGACACAGTGGCATAGCCGCATAATCTTAAATAAGGCAGCATTAAGCCGCCCTAGCGTTCATTTCGGTGGCTTTGATGAGGACATAACATGACAGTAAAACGCTTTATTGCTGGCGCGGTTTGCCCACGTTGCAATGAGATGGATAAGATTCGCGCTTGGCGTGATGACGACGCAGAGAAGCAGCACAGAGAATGTGTTGCTTGCGGTTATCAGGATGAGCAATCCACTAAGGTACAGGCGCAAGCGCCAGAATTAGTGACTCGCGTTAATCAGCCTCATGCCAGTGCACCACAAGCAGAAGAAATGGTGATTAATTTTATTCCTAATCCGGGTGACACTAAACACTAGTCAGTGCTTAGATCGATGAAAAATGGACTCCAATGAGTTAACGCTGTTCACTTAAGCGGAACAGTATTACGAGATACCGGATATCTCGTCTTTGATTGCTTTACCATGCGAGGCCGACTAGGCCTCGCTTTCTTTCGCTCTAAAAACAAATTACACACCCCAGAC
>NZ_JSEE01000022.1 GCF_001625355.1 Marinomonas sp. TW1 | reverse complement strand
AGCTCATACCAGAACGATACGCAAACCGAATTGCTTGACGATCATAGAGGCGTTGAACCACCTGATCCCATCCCGAACTCAGCAGTGAAAAGCGCCATCGCCGATGGTAGTGTGGGGGATCCCATGTGAGAGTAGGTCGTCGTCAAGCTTTAAATTAAGAAGCCCTGATAGGTTATCCTGTCAGGGCTTTTTTTCGTCTGTAGAAACGTCAACATGGACTTGATGTTAATTAGGTCGTTGAACCACCTAATCCCACCTCGAACTCAGCAGTGGCTCTTTATTCGCCGCAGGCGCTCGCCATCGCCGATGGTCGTGTGGGCCTTATGATGAAAGGAAAGCATGTGAGAGTAGGTCGTTATCAAGATCTAATTAAGAAGCCCTGATAGGTTATCCTATCAGGGCTTTTTTACGTCTGGCGTAAATGTTGGTCATCGTTAAATCATATCCTCAGAAATCCCAACCTCTGAAACCCTCACACACAACACGATCCCAACCAGCGACGCCTTGCGTCACTGCCGTCGTCAGCGGCTTACGCTGCTTGGGATCTTGCTCATCTAGTCACATGCATGTCAGATGGGCTCAAGCTATCCGATATGATGTTTTGTCGACAAACCAAGTCTCTTGTTCCTTCCCCTTATGTCTTCAAGGGGAAGGGATGGGGTTAGTCCAGCAACCTCAAAGCATTCACATTAACCGATAAGTGAGGCAAACCACAAATCGGGCTCTATCCCTCCTACGAGAAGTCGTTTCTTGTGCTTCTATTTGCTTGTGCTTGTCTCGCCAGCTCGACGCGTCAGCAGCTCTCTAAAAAGATACGGCAAAACAAGAGCCTCTCGTATCAAGTGTGCAGGGTCAGACCTCCTTAAAAGTCCCACTGTGCTCAACCAACCACACTACTTGATGTTTAAGCCTTGCGTCACAGTCGTCGTCAGCGACATTTGATGATGTCTAAAGGATGCCACAACAATCTTTCTAATTTAGCTTTAATCGCTTATTAAGTTACTATCAGACAATTGTGTTTGTCTACGCACAGCCGAAGGTTGTGATGTTAGGAGATGTAACGATTAAAATTTTACGATGGCGTTTAGTCTGTATTGAGGGTTAGATTCTTCTACGTCGGTAAGAAAATGATCAATTCCTATCAAATATTTTTCTAAGGCACTGGTGCAGTATTAAGTGCATCTCTTTGGTGCCGCGTATCAAACTTAATAATTTCATTAAATAGTGATCTGGTCTGTCATTTTGTTGCTATGAGGAAATAGTTACTAGGATTTATTGATTTAAAGGCTGTAATAGAGGGCTTTGCCTCAGAAAAGAGCAGTTGTTTTACAAATAGGTGCAAATTTGTTCAAAACTTGATTGACCCTGGTGTTAAAAGAAGACTACAATCAATTTCGTTTAAAAGAGTTGGCAATATTTATGTCCAGAGTTGCGAATACTACGTTAAGTATGTTCGATCCTGTTAAGTCATAAGTAATACCGAGTTTTTTTAGCACTATAACGGAAATTTTTCCGTGTAAATTAACTTAACCTACAGGATAAACAGACATGTCTGACGTAGTTACTGGTACAGTAAAATTCTTCAACGAAACTAAAGGTTTCGGTTTCATCACTCAGGATCAAGGTCCTGATGTATTTGTTCATTTCTCTGCTATCAACAGTTCTGGTTTCAAAACTTTGGCTGAAGGCCAAAAAGTTGAATTCCAAGTAGCTCAAGGTAAAAAAGGCCCTGAAGCTCAAAACGTAACACCTTTATAAGGTAGCGTTTTAAGAGATTTGATCTAGTATTAGATTGACAAAAGCGACTTTCGAGTCGCTTTTTTTGTATCTAAATTTTGATTTTCCAATTAAATCTAAATGATGATTGGTTATGTGTATGATTTTCTCTAAAGGAGGTTCTGATGGCCGTTAAATCATTACAAGAGCAGCTTTTAGGCGCTGGTATTGTTGATAAGAAGAAAGCCAAGAAAATTAAGGCTGAGAAATTACAGCAGAAGCAAAAGGTGAAAAACGGCAAAGCCGTTGATGATGAAAAAGATAAGCGTGCTGCTGAGTTGAAGAAACAAAGAGATGAGAAGCTTGAAAAAGATCGTCAGCTAAACTTACAACGTCAAAAAGACATTGAAAATAAAGCCATTCATGGTCAAATCCGGCAGATAATTTTACAAAATCGTATTGTTAAAGAAGATGGTGACATTGCTTATCATTTCACTGATAACAAAAAAGTTAAGCAAATTTACATCAGTCAGAACATGCACAATGATTTGAGTGGTGGTCGGTTGGCAATCGCGAAGTTAGATGGTCAATATGAAATTATTCCAGAGCCTGCCGCAGTAAAGATCAGTGAACGTGATGACAGTTATATTCTGGTTTGTAATAACAGAGTTGAAACAGTTGATGATGATCCTTATGCGGATTTCCAAATTCCTGATGATTTAATGTGGTAATTCCAGCCAAGGTTTTGCTTGAGTAAAGCCTTGGTTGTCTATTTTTGATTGTTTATCGACTAATTTTATTAAGATTTTACACTTATCTTCCAATTCTACTGCCTTCCATCTAACTTTCACTCCTTATTATCTCCATATTTACCGTCCTTTTTGTTTTTAACTATATGATTTTAAAGCTTTTTTAAGATATTCTTTTTTTCTATCCTTCCTTTTTTAATAACAGATGTCATGAAATATGCACGATTAATGGATTGGTTATGCAATTAATGCGTGTAGTATTGTTAATTTCTGCAGAATCTTTAGATTGTTTTATTGTTGCTTGCACGTATCAAGCGCCTACAAGAAACTATGTACACATTAAAGGGAAAACGAGAATGAAAAAATCGATTATTGCTATTGCTGTATCTAGTGCAGCCCTTGCGTCTGTATCTGTTCATGCAGCTGAAGGTTCAACCGTTGATGTTTACGGTAACATCCAGTACGCACTAACTGACAAAGATGCTGGATCTGATGCTGGATCTGAGTTCGCTGACAATGGTTCTACATTTGGTTTCAAAGGCGAAACATTAATTAATGATGATCTAACTGCTTTCTTCAAATATGAACTTGAAGCGGATGCAGACGAAAAAAGTGGTGATGTGAGTGTTGGTCTGGATCAGGCTTTTGTTGGCTTGAAAGGTGGATTTGGTAAAGTGCAAGTAGGTACGTTTGACAGTATCTACAACAATGCTATCCAAGATTCTGTTGATCAGTTCGAAAACCTAAGTTTTACTAATGCAACGACAACAGAAGAGGGTGATACTATTGCTTTCTTTTCTCCATCTATGAACGGTTTTGAAGTTCAGCTTTCTACACAGGTGACAGGTGATGGAGAAACAATTCCGACTGCAGGAGCTGATGATCTTCAGACTGAAGATGGTTCAAGTGTAACTGGTGTTGTTAAATACTCTACTGGCGCTTTGACCGTTGCTCTAGGTTACGATCAAAACGGAAATTACACAGATGTTGAAGAAACAGTTGGTTTGTCTGCTAGTTACGAGCTTCAATCTAATCTGAATGTCACTGCTAAATTTGAAACGACTTCTGATGCTCAAGATGTCGTTGGTCTAGCTGCACGTTACGGTTACGGTGCTGGTGATATCTACGCTTCTGTACAGTCTATTTCTCCAGATGCTGGTGATGATTTCAACGAATACGGTGCAGGTGTGACATACAGCCTTGCGTCTAACGTATATGTATACGGTGAAGTGGGTAGCTTTGAAAATGCTTCTAACAGCGACACAGACACTAAAACAGCTGTTGGCGTTTACTACGGTTTCTAAAATCATAAATATTTGATTTTATTTACTCTAAGGCTTCTTCCTGATGGTTTGAAGGTGGGAGCCTTATGTTAAATACGATCATTCAAGGTTCCATATTTCTTCTCTTGTAGGCGGATTGTTGGAACGTTTTAGGCACCAAGTGGCAACATTTGGTGCCTTTTTTTATGCCTAAATAAGTTGATTCTTTTACGGATTTACTTGATTGCAATTTAAGCTAACCGTTAAACTGAATGTATTTTGTTCAGTTGGTTGTTGCTTATGCTCAATATGGATTTTGCTCAAACAGTCGTTATAGATACGAATCAAGAAGAATGGATTGGTAGCCCTATGACAGGTGTGTTTAGGAAGCCTCTGGCACGCGAGGAAGCGGAAAGAGGTCACGCGACTAGCATAGTGCAATATCAGCCCAAATCGGTTTTTCGTCCTCACCCTCATCCTCTAGGAGAAGAAATTCTTGTGCTGAGTGGTGTATTCTCTGACGAAACTGGCGACTTCAAGGCTGGTAGTTACTTTCGTAATCCTCCTGGTACCAGTCATGCACCTCATAGTGGTGAGGGGTGTTTGCTGTTGGTGAAATTGCATCAATTTCACCCGTCTGATTTGAATCGGGTTTCTTTAGATGCTGCTAATATTTGGAATCAAAAGGATTCATCAATATTGCCTTTGTATCAATATGGTGAAGAAAGGGTGTATCTAATTCGAATGTTAGGTGAAAATACATTAACCACATTGGCTTTGTCTAAAGCGGTTGAGGTTTTTGTGATATCTGGACAAGCGAACTATGGAGAACATACATTGTCTGCAGGTGTTTGGTTTCGAGAGCCTAGCTTTTCGCCCAAGGATTGGCGAGTGGATGGTGAGTGCTTTATTTGGCTTAAGACAGGTCATTTTTAATAAAATTAAGGTGTGTAGTGTGAAGTATATCGTGCCTGTGCAACAACAAGTTAGTTTGCCTATTGAAGGTGATGAGCGTTTTTTTCCAGTGGGTCGAGTGTTTTGTATTGGCCGTAATTATGCGGCTCATTCAAGGGAAATGGGGGATGATCCTGATCGTGATCCGCCTTTCTTTTTTAAAAAAGACGCTACTTGCGTTATGCCAATCGCTTTTTCTGAGGAATCTTCGATTCTTTATCCGTTAGCTACGTCCCAGCTGGAGTATGAAGTAGAGCTTGTGGTGGCGCTTGCGAAAGGGGGGAGTCAGTTGTCTATTAAAGAGGCTAAAGACGCTATCTTAGGTTATGCCGTAGGGTTAGACATGACACGCCGAGACCTTCAAGCTCAAGCGAAAAAGAAAGGACGACCTTGGGAAGTGGGGAAGTCGTTTGATGAGTCTGCTCCCATCAGCCCTATCGTATTAAAAAGTCAAGAATTAACTGCTAAGGTGTGTAAAGCTGAGATCGGACTAAAAGTAAATGGTGATGTTAAGCAGTTAAGCACTGTTGATCATTTAACTTGGTCCATTGAAGAGGTTATTTGCAAATTATCAGAGGTATATGAATTACGCCCTGGAGACTTAATCATGACGGGAACGCCTGAAAATGTAGGGCCAGTGATAAAAGGTGACGAAATGTTTGCCTGGATTGAAGGGGTAGGTGACGTCAGGGTTCGAGTTACTGGTTAAAATCATCATACGCTTGTTGTAGTTTTGTTGCGGCTGGGTGTTTATGTTCTGTTAGTAGATGAATCGCCACTTCTGCCGTACATAATCCTGTTTGTTTTTGGTTGCGGCGTTTGCTGTATGTTGATTGAATATTCAGAATTTCATGATGAGCGAAGTCATGCAGATAGGGAGAACGATTGTATATTTTTCGAGCCTGCTGCCATGTTCCATCAATGATGATGAGGTGCTTGACGGGTGGGTTAATCATCGCTTGAGTTGGTTCTTGGGCTTGATTGATTGGGTAAACTAATAAAGTGTTTTGTTTATCGAGTGCTAAGACTTCAGGATGTGGCTCAACTCTTGACCATTCTATGATTTCACAATCTTGTTTCAGGGCTTCCTTAACTAATTTGCCGGTGCCAGTACTTTTCTTCAGTTCTTCTGAGTGGGTTATAAGCCACAGTTTCATACAATTTACTCGCCAAAAAAAGCTTAGTATAGCGAGCTTTGTTGGAGAGAGAAGAAGTAAAAAGCCAATGATTTGGCTTTTTACTTCTTCGTTGTTTGTGTTCAGTGTTTGATATTATTCTTTGCCTATTGAACCTATCTTGTGAATCGCAAGGTCAGCTCCGTTAAATTCATCTTCCTCTGATAAACGTAAGCCACTGATGGATTTAATGACGCCATAAACGATCAATCCACTGATCAAGGCTACTATAGCGCCAAGAAGGCTACCGATAACTTGTGCATAAAAGCTTACGCCACCTAAGCCGCCAAATTGTTCAAGGCCAAAAATGCCGGCAGCGATGCCACCCCAAAGTCCACATACTCCGTGTAAAGGCCATACCCCTAAAACATCATCTGTGTGCTTGAGTTTCTGTTGAATAAAGGTAAACAGGAAGGTGAAGATGGCGCCAGCAACCACACCTGTTGCCAATGCACCGATAGGGTGCATGATATCAGAGCCTGCACAAATCGCCACAAGGCCAGCTAAAGGACCATTGTGTATAAACCCTGGGTCATTTTTACCAAAAATCATCGCCGCCAATGTGCCGCCGACCATTGCCATCAATGAGTTAACAGCCACTAAACCACTGATGCCATCTAATGTTTGTGCTGACATAACATTAAAGCCAAACCAGCCTATGCATAAAATCCAAGCCCCTAAAGCAAGGAAGGGAATATTAGAAGGTGCAAAGGCGACCAATTTACCCTGCTTAAAACGACCATTTCGTGTGCCTAATAGGAGAATCGCTGCTAGGGCTACCCAGCCACCAAAAGCGTGAACAACTACTGATCCTGCAAAGTCATGGAAAGGAGCACCGAATGATTGCTCAAGCCATGCCTGAAAGCCGTAGTTACCGTTCCAGATTAAGCCTTCAAAAAAAGGATAAGCAATACCAACAATAACGGCGGCTGAAATTAGCATGGGGTAAAACTTAGCGCGTTCAGCAACGCCTCCTGAGATAATAGCGGGAATGGCTGCGGCGAAAGTCATCAAAAAGAAGAATTTGACTAGCGCATAACCATTGTTCTCTGATAAGACGCTGGCACTGTCAAAAAAACTTACTCCATAAGCAATTTGATAACCAACAAAGAAATAGACTAGTGCAGATATCGCGAAGTCGGTCATGATTTTTACGAGAGCGTTTACTTGGTTTTTATGGCGCACGGTTCCCACTTCTAAAAAAGCGAAACCTGCATGCATAGCAAACACCATAATGGCGCCGAGGAGTATAAAAAGTGTATTCGAGCTGGAAATCAAAGTTTCAACTGCACTGTTTAAGGGGGTCACAAGTATCTCCTGTGTGTCATTTTGCCCTAAAATGGGCTTTGTTGTTGTTGTTTTGCATTATCTTGAGGCTTTATGGGGCCAAAACAATCACAAATTCTTCATTCAGGCTATTTATATGCAATACTCATTCCAATTATGCGTCAATTTGGTGCTTATTTTTTTGCTGCCCTAAAATGGGTTGGTTGTTCTGCTCTTGAGGAGAGAGGTTTGAGTAAGGTGCTAGGCACATTGACAAGAGCTATGAAGAAAGTTTACTTTTTTTAACAATACTTATATTCGAATGGCTTTCTATTTTTTTTTGAACATCATATTATCTGTTGATTGTTAATTTTATTAAGGTAAATATTATCTTATGTAAACTTAACATTAAGTTGTTTCTTAAAATTATGGAACAATCGATTTTATTTAATGGATATTATTTATAATAACGAGGTTATTATGTCAGATCAGTTAGTTTCTGGTGTTGTTAAATGGTTTAACGACGAGAAGGGTTTTGGTTTTATTGAGCGTGAAGGTGGTGCTGATGTGTTTGTTCATTTCAGAGCGATCAATGGTACAGGCCGTAAAACTTTGCTTGAAGGACAACAAGTAACTTTTGAGGTAACTCAAGGTCAAAAAGGCCCTCAAGCAGAAAACGTTACGATTGTATAATTGACATAATTTGTCATTATAAAATACGAAACCATGTTGCCTAAGACATTCTAATGGGATGCTTTAGGCAACATGGTTTTTTTTTGATTAATTGGTGTATTCTTCCATGCCTATTTTGTATTCCTTTAGACGTTGTCCTTATGCTATTAGGGCTCGCTATGTATTGGCGTTACTTGGCTGTGATGTGCTTCTTCGAGAAGTTGATCTAAAGTCAAAGCCTTCTGCTTTATTGGCGTTGGGAGGTAGAACAACGGTCCCTCAAATGATCGATGAGCAGGGGGAGCGTTATCCTGAAAGTATGGATATTATGCTCTGGGCTTTGAAGCAGACTGCTCGAAAGGAGTTGGCTGAATTGCTTTGGCCTAGCCCTGGTGTTCGACAGACTAAAATAAATACTTGGATTTCTTATAACGATAATCAGTTTAAATATTGGTTAGACCGTTATAAGTATGCTGATCGTTATCCCGATAAAACCGAGCTAGAGTATCGGCAGAGGGCAGAAGTGTTCATGAAACGTTTGAACAATCGGTTAAGTTTACATAAATATTTATTAGGGGATGATATGAGTCTAGCTGATATCGCTATTTTTCCCTTTATTAGGCAATTCTCTAATGTCGATAAGAATTGGTTTGAAACGTCAGAATACGATAATTTAAAATTATGGCTAGATTCGTTTGTTAATGATGATTTTTTTAACGATGTCATTATGAAGAAATTACCTTCTTGGCAAAATGGTCAAGCAGATGTTGTGTTTCCATTTTGCCAATAGGGCAATACTTTTTAATCAATTAAACCAAATGAAACCCAGTACCAAAAGCCAGGTTCTGCATCACTTGGTAGTTTAAATCGAATGAATTCTCCTTGACTATCTATATATTTAGAGGTTGGGAAGTTGGATTTTAATATATTAAAGTTTAGTTTTGCTAACTTTTCCTGTGATAGGTCTTGATAGGCTTGGATAGTAACCGCTAACGCCTCTTCGACAGAATTTGTGCTAGGGTAGTGCTGTAACACTTCTTGTCCACGGCGTAAGGCAGAGACAGGCGCCTTTCGTTTCATGTAATAATGCGCTACTTGCAACTCATGACGGGCGACCATTTCTCTTAAAAAGTACATTCTGGCTTTTGCATCAGGTGCATACTGGCTTTTCGGGTAACGAGCAGAAAAGTCAGCTAATTCATTAAAGGCTTTGGTGAGTTCTTTTGAATCGCGCTCGCTTGGATCCATGCCCAAATAACGTGAAAGTAAACTTTCCGCGCCTTTGTACGTTGCCAAGGCTCTCATGTAGTAGGCATAGTCAATTGAATCATTATCTGGATGATTTTTGATAAAGCGTTCGGCCGTCGCATGGGCCGCAATAAATTCCCCTGCTTCGATTTGGGCATAGATCAAGTCTAACTCTGCACGCGTACTAAATTTTCCAAAAGGGTAGCGTGAATCCAAATCTTTTAAATGTTTAATGGCAGTAGAAGGGAGGTTTTCAGACAAAGCTTGCTGTGCTTTGTCGTAATAAACACGTTCTGGAAGATCGGGTTCTTGTACTTTTTGGCTAGAACAGGCGACAGTCAATAAAGAAAAACCGACTATTCCTGTGAATCGGAGTAATGAGTGGTAAAATCCCATGTATAATCAAAACCTTGATGTAGTTGATTGGCCTTGTTTGGCGTTTGTAGCGTTATATTGCGAATCCTAACTCGGTGCAAGTTGCTACACATTTTTATTCACTTTCAGACATCATATTTACATTGGGATGGACTGAAAACAATTAGTTAAAGTGTATTGTATGGCAGAGCGCATAGTAAAAGAAGCCCAAGTTCCGTTTGATTTGGGCGGAAGTCGATTTGATCAGATCGCTACAGATTTATTTAGTGACTATTCTCGTTCTCGTATTCAGGCTTGGATAAAAGAAGGGGTCATCCTAGTGGATGGTCAACCTATAAAAGCAAAAGAAAAGCTATTTGGTGGTGAAACCATCAGTCTGAATGTTGAGATTGAAGCGCAAGAAGAGCATCAGGCGCAGGAAATGGATCTTGATATCGTTTATGAAGATGAAGATATTATGATCATCAATAAGCCTGCTGGTTTGGTGGTGCATCCCGCGGTCGGTAATCGTGATGGTACTTTAATGAATGCGATACTGCATCATGCGCCAGAAACAGCGCACGTACCAAGAGCAGGGATCGTTCACCGTCTCGATAAAGAAACTACGGGATTAATGGTGGTTGCTAAAACCCTTGTGGCGCAAACGGATTTGGTTGCTCAGCTTCAGGAGCGCAGCATGGGGCGAGAATATGAAGCCATTAGCATTGGTGAAATGACGGGGGGTGGGATTGTAGATGAGCCGATTGGGCGTCATCCTCATAACCGTCAAAAGCAAGCGGTCGAACCTGTTAATGGCAAAGATGCTGTGACACATTATCGTCTGGTCAATCGTTATAAAAATCATACCCATATTCGTTTGAAGTTGGAGACAGGTCGCACGCACCAAATTCGTGTTCACATGGCTCACATTCAATATCCTTTAGTGGGTGACCCGCAATACGGTGGTCGCTTAAAAATGCCTAAGGCTTGCTCGCCTGAGTTACAAGAAGCGTTAAGAAACTTCCGTCGTCAGGCTCTGCATGCCAAAAAACTAGAGCTGGCTCATCCTACGACAGGTGAGTGGATGGAGTGGGAGATCGATCTACCAGATGATATGCAACACTTGTTGGATGCCCTAAAGCAGGACATGCAGGAATCTGGCAGTGAGGACTCGGAATACTATTAAAATAAAGCAGCTTAGGCTGCTTTTTTATTATGACATGAAGGGAGTTTTTTTATGTCAGAGGCTTCTTATATCAAGCCTAATTGGCCAGCACCGTCTACCGTTAAAGGGTTTGTTTCCACTCGAAAGGGCGGGGTTAGTCGGCCACCACTGAATACTTTAAATTTAGGTGGGCATGTTGGTGATGAGCCGCAAGCTGTGGCAACCAATCGAGGTCAGTTTGCTCGGCAAATAAACATGCCTGAAAATGTGGTTTGGTTGAATCAGGTTCATGGAACTGAGGTGGTGTCCTTGCCGACGAATGAACAAATTGATTCGGCAGATGCGGCGTATTCTAAATCAATAGGGCAAGTGTGCGCAGTATTGACGGCAGACTGTCTCCCTGTCTTTTTTTGTGATTTAGCTGGTCAGCAGGTGGCGGTGGCGCATGCTGGCTGGCGCGGTTTGTGCGCTGGTGTTTTGGAGTCCACACTTGCTGAGTTTGATGAGCCTAAACAAGTAATGGCTTGGTTGGGGCCGGCAATTGGGCCGAGTGCCTTTGAAGTGGGGCAAGAGGTATATGAGGCTTTTTGTGCTCGGGACGTGAGTGCGCATGTGGCGTTTAAGGTGATTTCAGAAGGGAAGTGGTTGGCGGATTTGTATGCCTTGGCCCGACAGCGTCTAGAACTGGCTGGGGTTGAGCGTATATATGGTGGCGACTATTGTACCTATACTGACGAAGAGCGATTCTTCTCTTATCGACGTGATGGTCAGACAGGGCGAATGGCTTCCGTTGTATGGATTGAGGCATAAAAATGACATTTTATTGATGAGTGTCAAAAAAATGACACCCATATCTTGAAAAGTGTTATTTGGTAACCATTAAGTCCTTAAATGAACTATTTGGCCTTATTTATTTAAAGGATGTCAGGTTATGCGTATTGATCGATTAACAAGTAAATTACAGTTGGCTCTGTCTGACGCTCAGTCCGTAGCGCTCGGGCAAGACCATTCTTACATTGAGCCTTTGCATTTAATGATCGCTCTGATTGATCAGCAGGGTGGTGGCGTTCGTCCAATCCTTCAACAGGCGGGCATTCCTGTCGCTAAATTCCGTGAAGGTTTAAATGAATTACTGAATCGCCTACCAAAGGTTCAGGATCACGATGGCAATGTACAGATGTCTCCTGAACTGGGACGTCTATTGAATTTGGCTGATAAAGAAGCGCAAAAGCGTAAAGACCAATACATTTCTTCTGAATTGGTGTTGTTGGCCATGTTTGATGGCAAAGATGATTTAGCGAAAAGTCTAAAAGATACTGGGGTTACCAAAGCGGATATTATTAGTGTGGTAGACAGTATTCGTGGTGGCGATTCCGTTAATGATCCTGATGCTGAGGAGAGTCGTCAGGCTCTAGATAAATACACGGTTGATTTGACCGCAAGGGCGGCTGAGGGACGATTGGATCCAGTCATAGGTCGCGATGATGAAATTCGTCGTACGATACAGGTTTTGCAGCGTCGCCGTAAGAATAATCCGGTATTAATTGGCGAGCCAGGTGTGGGTAAAACCGCCATTGTGGAAGGGTTGGCTCAGCGTATTATCAATGGTGAAGTGCCAGAAGGATTAAAGAAAAAGCGTGTTTTGTCTCTTGATATGGGGGCGTTAATCGCCGGAGCCAAATATCGAGGCGAGTTTGAAGAAAGGTTAAAAGCTTTATTGAATGAGCTGTCTAAACAAGAAGGGCAGGTAATCTTATTCATTGATGAGATTCATACCATGGTTGGTGCAGGTAAATCCGAAGGTTCAATGGATGCCGGCAATATGTTGAAACCGGCATTGGCAAGAGGTGAGCTTCATTGTGTTGGTGCGACGACACTGGATGAGTATCGTCAATACATTGAGAAAGACGCTGCCCTCGAAAGACGTTTTCAAAAAGTGTTGGTGGATGAGCCAAGTGTGCTGGATTCCATCGCCATTTTACGAGGTTTAAAAGAGCGTTATGAGGTGCACCATGGTGTTGATATTACCGATTCCGCCATTATCGCATCGGCGAAATTATCTCAGCGTTACATTACGGACCGACAACTTCCAGATAAGGCCATTGATCTAATCGATGAGGCCGCCAGTCGCATTCGTATGGAAATGGACTCTAAACCAGAAGACATGGATCGATTAGAGCGTCGACTCATCCAATTAAAAATTGAAAAAGAAGCGCTTAAAAAAGAGAAAGATAAGGCATCTAAACTGCGTTTGGATGAATTAGAGAGTGAAATAGATCGCTTACAAAAAGCGTTTTCTGATTTGGAAGAGATTTGGAACGCAGAGAAAGCGGCGGTGCATGGAGCGCAAAAGCTGAAAGAAGAGCTGGAAGGCGTCAGGCATGAAATGGAAGAAGCGCGTCGTAATGGTAATTTGGCGAAAATGTCTGAGTTGCAATACGGTGTCATTCCAATGTTAGAAGCGGAAATTGAAAAAGCCGGTCAAGAGGAAGAGAACACAGAAACTCGACTCTTGAAGCGACATGTATCAGAAGAAGAGATCGCTACCGTGGTTTCTCGCTGGACAGGGATTCCAGTGGATAAAATGCTGGAGGGTGAGCGTGATAAACTGTTACGTATGGAAGAAGCCTTGCATCAGTCGGTTATGGGGCAAAATGAAGCGGTTTCAGCGGTCTCTAATGCGGTGAGAAGGTCTCGTTCTGGTTTAGCTGATCCTAACAAGCCAAATGGTTCTTTTCTCTTTTTAGGCCCCACTGGTGTTGGTAAGACCGAATTGTGCAAATCCTTGGCGAAGTTCTTATTTGATACTGAGCAAGCGATGGTGCGAGTGGATATGTCAGAGTTCATGGAGAAGCATTCTGTGGCTCGCTTGATTGGCGCGCCACCAGGGTATGTTGGCTATGAAGAAGGAGGCTACCTAACGGAAGCGGTTAGACGTCGACCATATTCTGTGTTGTTGCTTGATGAGGTTGAGAAGGCTCATCCGGATGTGTTTAATATCTTGTTACAAGTATTAGACGATGGGCGTCTGACGGATGGACAGGGTCGTACAGTGGACTTTCGGAATACCGTCATCGTCATGACGTCGAACTTGGGATCAGATTTGATTCAAGAGTATCAGTCTGATGATCAATACGATGAGATCAAAGCTAAAGTGATGTCGGTGGTTGGGACGCATTTTCGTCCTGAATTTATTAACCGGATTGATGAAACGGTTGTTTTCCACCCATTGATGCGTTCACAAATTAAAGGGATTGCCGCCATCCAGCTGGCTCATTTG
The DNA here is from genome assembly GCF_001625355.1 of Marinomonas sp. TW1. GTDB lineage: Bacteria > Pseudomonadota > Gammaproteobacteria > Pseudomonadales > Marinomonadaceae > Marinomonas. The sequence goes on along the minus strand of NZ_JSEE01000022.1, from coordinate 32,740 downwards.
AATGATAGGTTGGAAGAAATGGGCATGACCCTTACTATGAGTGACGCGGCTCAGGAGCGCCTTGCGGAAGTGGGTTATGATCCTGTATATGGAGCGCGACCATTGAAACGTGCGATTCAGCAGTGGGTTGAAAATCCATTGGCAAATGAGCTGCTTTCTGGACAGTTTGTGACGGGAGATCAGATCTTGGCGGATGTGAAGGGCAGTGACATCGTCTTTACCAAGGGGTAATTTTTCGTTGGCGTAAAAAAATCCCCAGCATCTTTGATGTTGGGGATTTTTTATATCAACGTCATGATCCGTTAAAACGGCTTAGTTTAAGCTGTTGTGACGATTAGAAGTCGAGGAATGCACCAATGAAGACGCCAGTGAACTTGATGTCAAAAGCGGAGCCATCAATATCGTCAATGTCTTCTTCTACTTTGCGATAACCTGCTTCTAGGCCGCCAAAGTAAAGAGCTTGGTATTTAATTTTAAACGTGGTGTCTGTGATGTCAGCATCGCTGCCGCCGCCAGTTTTGTATTCCGCGCCGACTGATAGGCTGGTACCTGGGAAAGTAACATAAGCCGATGCATAGCCTAGAGGGTATGAATCACTCACATCCGTTGAGCCAATAGAGCCATCGATACTGCGCAAGGTAATACCGGCATCTAGATCCAGCCAAAGAAGACCGTCTAGAAATTCATAATAAAGCGTGTAGTCATTATAAGACGTGTCGACAGTCGTGCTACCAACTTTGCCTTCAAGGCTTTGGCTTTGCAAACGGAAGTTCGGGATAACTGGAATTGGGTGCTCAACGGCCACACCAAAGTATGAGTTAAAGTCTTCACCGTCATTTGTTACGTAAGAGCCAGCTTCAGCTGTCAGTCCTAAAACATCAGCTTGTGCTGCGCTTGCTAGCAAAGCGGTGGAAAGTAAAAGTGCAGATTTCATAATCAGTATCCATATCTTGTTAGACGGTTAAACCTAATTATAAATTTTAGTGGGGTAAAATCCAGTAAAAATATTGCACGCTTTGTATAGAGGGAGGTATTCGAGTAACAAAGATGGCTGGGGTAGCTGGATTCGAACCAACGCATGACGGGATCAAAACCCGTTGCCTTACCGCTTGGCTATACCCCAATAAATTGTGTGTCTTTCGTGGTGGCTATGACTAGATTCGAACTAGTGACCCCATCATTATGAGTGATGTGCTCTAACCAACTGAGCTACATAGCCTTTAAAATAAGAGTGGCTGGGGTAGCTGGATTCGAACCAACGCATGACGGGATCAAAACCCGTTGCCTTACCGCTTGGCTATACCCCAATACTCTATTTAAAAGTTGGTGGCTATGACTAGATTCGAACTAGTGACCCCATCATTATGAGTGATGTGCTCTAACCAACTGAGCTACATAGCCGCTTGTCTGTTGGCTGGGGTAGCTGGATTCGAACCAACGCATGACGGGATCAAAACCCGTTGCCTTACCGCTTGGCTATACCCCAACAGACAACACAGAAACAAAACGTCTAAGAAGATACTCTGTCTCTGTGGCGCGATATTATTCATATAACCCATTCATGGGTCAAGTGTTTTCTTTAATGTTTTCCAATTAATCAAACATTAAAACGGAAATGCATCACATCGCCATCTTTTACGATGTAATCTTTACCTTCTAAACGCCATTTCCCCGCTTCTTTTGCACCGCTCTCACCTTTATATTGAATGAAATCGTCATAGCTAACCACTTCGGCACGGATAAAGCCTTTCTCAAAGTCCGTATGGATCACACCAGCGGCTTGAGGCCCTGTTGCACCCTGTTTTACTGTCCAAGCTCGAACTTCCTTTACACCTGCTGTGAAGTAGGTCTGTAGGCCTAGTAGTTCGTAACCGGCGCGGATAACACGATCAAGGCCGGGTTCTTTCATGCCCATCTCGTCCAGAAAGTCTTGCATCTCTTCGGCATCAAGCTCAGAGATCTCAGCTTCTAACTGGTTGCAAATCGGCACTACCATCGCGCCTTCTTCTGCCGCAATTTCTTTGACCACATCGAGGTGTGGATTGTTTTCAAAGCCGTCTTCTGACACGTTGGCAATGTACATGGTGGGTTTGGTGGTCAATAAATGAAGTTGCTTAATTTCTTTTGCCTGATCATCGCTCAATTCCATAACGCGAACAGGCTTACCGTCTTCCAAATGCAATTTAACTGATTCTAAAAAGGCCTTGTGCGCAATGGCGTCTTTGTTGCCGCTTTTGGCATTTTTCGCGGTACGCATGATTTGCTTTTCGATGGATTCAAGATCGGCGAAAATCAACTCTAGGTTGATGACTTCAATATCGGCTTTAGGGTTTACATGATTGGCAACGTGAATCACATTGTCGTCTTCGAAGCAACGAACAACGTGCGCAATGGCATCCGTTTCGCGAATGTTTGCAAGAAATTTATTGCCTAGGCCTTCGCCTTTGGAAGCGCCTTCTACTAGGCCGGCAATGTCTACAAATTCCATTGTCGTCGCTAGCACTTTTTCCGGCTTAACAATGTCAGCCAGTGCATCGAGTCGTGGGTCAGGCATGGCCACGACACCAGCATTCGGTTCAATGGTGCAAAACGGGAAGTTTTCAGCGCCAATACCCGCTTTGGTTAATGCATTAAATAGAGTGGATTTACCAACGTTAGGTAGACCTACGATGCCGCAGTTAAAGCCCATAATGAAATTCCTAATATATGTGTGTTTATGCTTTGAAGCTATGCAGTTGGTTCATTACGGCATTTAAATTGCCTGAAACAATGTCATTTACATAGCGCAATGATTCGTCAATAGTTTGTTCAATTTTAGCGTATTCTACCGGCGCGGCTTTCTTTAGTACGTAATTAGCTACTTGACTGGCATGGCCAGGGTGACCGATACCGATTCGTAAACGCCCAAACTCTCGGTTATTGCCCAGTTTTGCAATGATGTCTTTTAAACCATTGTGGCCACCATGACCGCCACCTTTTTTTAGCTTCACTGAGCCAGGTGGAATGTCCAGTTCGTCATGAATGACTAAGACTTCTTCAGGAGGGATTTTATAAAATTGGCAGACGGCTTGAACCGCTTTACCGCTTAAATTCATATAGGTGGTGGGAATCAATAAATAACACTCTTCACCAGCTATAGAAACTTTTCCGAATTGACCAAAAAACTTCTTTTCTAAACGAAGAAGACACTGGCTCTGACGAGCCAGTGTCTCAATCCATTGAGCGCCAGCATTATGGCGAGTATTCTCGTATTCGCTGCCTGGATTTCCCAAGCCGACTAATAATTTGAAACTTGCCACAATACTGCCTTCAATGCTTAGCGTTTAGCTTTACCAATACGAGCGATTGGTTGGTCGTGATCTTCGCCTTTCAGCAAAGAAATCAACTCAACGCCTTCTGGCGCAATAACGTCAGATAGGTGGAAGATGTCACCAAGTTGACCTTTCGCAATATCCACTTCCAATACTTCAGGTAGATTTGCTGGTAGGCAACGAACTTCAGCAAGCTTAGCTTCGATAGTCAAACGACCACCTTGCTTAGCAACACCGTCACTTTGAGCGGCATTGATGAAGCTTAGAGGAACACGAGTTGTGATCACTGCATCTTCTTGTACGCGCTGTAGGTCCATGTGCATAACGTTGCCCGTTGCTGGGTGACGTTGTAATGCTTTAACAAGTACTTTTTGAGCGTTGCCATCAACGTTTACTTCAACAATAGATGTCAAAAAGCCAGGTGTAGAAACGGCTTTAAGAAGTTCGTTGTCTTTTAGAGAGATAGACGCTGGCTCAGCATCGCCACCATAAATGACAGCAGGTACTAGACCTTGGTTACGAAGGCGGCGGCTCGCACCTTTACCTTCTTCAGAGCGTGCTACGGCATTAATAGATAATGACATGATATTTTCCTAATAATAATCAAAGTTTGTGCCCAAAACTGCGACCCGTTCCGAGCGTAAATGTTTGGTTTTAGGCCCCAAACATGGCACTGATTGACTCTTCGTTGCAAACGCGACGAACAGCCTCCGCCATAATGTCAGACATCGACAATTGACGAATTTGAGGGCAGTTAAGCGCCTCTTGTGTTAATGGAATGGTGTCTGTGACAACCAATTCATCAAGCACAGAATTCTTAATGTTTTCAATGGCTTTGCCGGATAAAACCGGGTGAGTGCAGTAAGCCAATACTTTAGCAGCGCCATGCTCTTTTAGCGCTTTGGCAGCCGCACACAAGGTGCCGCCGGTATCACACATGTCGTCCACTAGAACGCATGTTTTGCCTTCAACGTCACCAATCAAATGCATGATTTGTGCTTCGTTGGCGCGCGGACGACGTTTGTCGATGATGGCTAAATCCGCGTCTTCTAATAATTTGGCGAAGGCTCTTGCCCTAACCACACCGCCCACATCAGGTGAAACGACAGTGATATTTTCATGGCCTTGACGTTGTAAGTCGTCTAGCAGTAATGGTGTGGCGTAGACATTATCCACAGGGATGTCAAAAAAGCCCTGAATCTGGTCTGCATGCAGGTCTACTGTCAGTACTCGGTTTATGCCGACGGCAGAAATCATGTCAGCGACCACTTTTGCTGTAATCGGGACGCGTGCAGAGCGTACGCGACGATCTTGGCGAGCGTATCCAAAATATGGGATAACCGCCGTCACACGTGTCGCAGAAGCTCGGCGCAAAGCGTCTGCCATCACAATCAGTTCCATTAGATTGTCGTTGCTTGGTGCGCAGGTAGACTGAATAATAAATACGTCTTTACCGCGTACATTTTCATTGATCTCAACCGTAATCTCACCGTCACTAAACTTACCAACGGTTGCGTTACCGATGGGTAGTCCTAGGCGGCGTACCACCCTGCGAGCGAGTTCAGGGTTTGCATTACCGGTAAAAACCATCAACTTGGACACTGTGTATACCCTTTGTTTTTCATAGCGATCTAATAGACTGGTCTGACAAAAAAATGACTATTTGTCTTTGTGTTGCTTAATCCACTGGTTTAGCGCTTCATGAGTAGGAGATTGATTGCATCCAAGACAAACCCAAGCTTGCCATTTTGATGGTACTAATCGTTTTACTCGCTCTGCATCCTGCTGATTATCAAAGGCAATAAAGAGGCAAGCTCCAGTCCCAGTTAATTTCGCATCGCCATGGTTTTTCAGCCATAAATACGCTTCATCGACTTCGGGATTGTGCTTTCTGACTACATCCAAGCAATCATTGTGCCCACCCAGCTTCAAGGCGTGCGATATTTTGATGGGAGGGGTGTCTCTTGTCAAATGTTTATCGGTAAAAATTTGACCAGTTGTCACATGGCAATTGGGTTTTAAAAGCAAATAATAGGGTGTGGGTGGTTGAACCGCTTGTAGCTTCTCACCAACCCCTTCTGCGAAGGCCGCAAACCCCATGACAAAAACCGGTACATCGGCGCCCAATGTGACGCCAATGTCTGCCAGCTGTCGATGAGATAATCCGCATTCCCACAATTCATTCAGAGCCAGCAAAGTGGTCGCCGCATTGGAACTGCCTCCACCGATGCCGCCGCCCATGGGGAGGCATTTCTCAAGATGAATGTTGGCACCCCAGTTGGAATGTTTTCGATAAGGTCGCAACTGTTGAGCCGCTTTGTATATCAAATTGTCGAAAGGCGGTAATCCAGGTATGGCAGGAATGATGGTCACTTCGTCGAGGGTATTTAGATCAAAGGTTAAGGTGTCACATAAATCGATGAACTGAAAAATGGTTTGCAGTTCATGGTAGCCATCGTCTCTTTGTCCTGTGATGTGTAAAAAGAGATTAAGTTTTGCAGGGGATGGTAGTTGCATAGTACTTACTGAATGGTCCATTGATTGATAATTAGGTTGACCTTGAAGGGCGGTTTAGAGACTTGGATTTTTTGTGGTAGTTCTAATCCATCGACGTCAGTGAAACGAGTATAGTTCACCAGCCAGCCATCTTGTTCGATCGACTTGAGGCGCTGTTCCTCATCCAGTTCAATGTTCGCGTTTGTCTCTGGGTATGCCATTCCTCGAATCCAGTATGTCACTTGTTGGATGGGAAAGTCCCACCCTAGTTCGTTGTATAGCAGCTGACTTGGGTCTTGGCCTGTGATGGTTTTGTCTTCATAGGTTAATGTTACTGTGTCGTCTTGGTTCTGACTGAGTTTGGTCGCCCCTTGACCAAATGGACCAACAATGTTTAACGAAAAAGTAGTGGGGGTGTGGTGCCAATTAAAATTACCGGAAATGGCATCGTCGGGGGTACGTATTCCGACTCGACCGGAAGTTTCCCACTGCGTGATGGCACTCACGCTTTGTGGTGGTGGCACGATAGGGCCTTGCGGTTGAGTGCTACAGGCTGCAAGAATAAGACTCAAGGTCAGCAGACTGGTCAATCGGTACATCATGAATTTTCATCCTGTTGGTGATTTTCAAGCAGCGACGGTGAAAGGCGCTGGATCGTGTCTAATAAAATGGTGGCGTTTGGCGATTGTTTTAAGGCCGTTTCCCAAATGCTAATAGCCTGATCGTAATGACGTTGACGCCATAGAGATTCACCATAGTGAGCTGCAATTTCGGCATCTTGTAAAATGGACCAAGCTTTTTCTAGGTAATAAGAAGATTGCTCGTATTCGCCCTTCAAAAACATCCCCCATCCAAGGCTGTCTATGATGGCTGGGTCATCGTCAGATAGTTCATAGGCTTTTTCGATATACGTCATAGCCTCATCTAGCTGGTCAGTACGAGTCAATAGAGTATACCCCAGTGCATTTAGATACTGAGCATTATCCGGGTGTTTTGCTATTAAGGTATTGAGTTCTTCAAGCGTAATGTCCCAGTAGCCTAAGTGTTCGGCAAACAAAGATTTCTGATAGCGTAAATCGTTTGATTCTGGGAAAAGATCGACGGCTTTTGTTAACAGATCATAGGCCAACATAGGTTGACCCTTTTCTTGATGAAGCTGGCTGATGGTTGTGACTTGCTCTGGCAGGTATTCGCGATTGGTTCGAGTGAGCACTAAATTATTGATGTCTTTTTGTCTGCCTTGCTCATAAAGCCATAAGGCAATTTGATTGGTCGCACTACTTTGTAAGGTTCCATGAACTTGATTCATTTTCTTAATGGCATCGTCTTGGCGGTCTAATTCCGCCAGCGCAATGGCCTGCAAATAGTGTATTTGATTGTGGAAGCCTCTTTGTTGCTGAGGCAGGTCGTTAAGCACATTAAAGGCCAACTCTGGCAGTTTGTATTCTAGTAGTGAGCGAGCTAAGTTGAGACAGGCTTGAAGTTTGTCGTCTTCGCTAAGGGCGGAATTGTCTAACAGCTTAATGGCTGTTTTAGCTTGTTTGTTTTCGACCAGTAAGCTTAATAATGGACTTAGAATGTTGACGCTTTTTGGATAAGCCTGATTCGCCGTTTTGAGGGTTGAAATGGCTTTTTCTGATTGATTTTGATTTTTTTCGCTGAACGCCAAGATCAAGTATAAGGCTTCGCTTTTCTCGGTGTTTGGTTCTTCTATTAGGGTTTTTGCCAGTTGACGAGCTTGTTCATATTGGCCTGATAGTAGCCATAAGTGGGCCTGGCTCAAGCGTATGAACTGATTTTTTTGAGTCAAGGGGGAGGCTACTGTAATGGCGGTTTCTAATGTATCAATCACCTGACTGTTACGAACGTTGTCTTCAAGGTATAACGGAAAAAAACGTAAGGGAACATGATTTAGCGTGGCTGTATCAAGCAGCTTGGCAATGTCATTAGGCCGTTCCCCTTGCGCGTATACTTGCATGGCGAGTGAATAGGCTTGCTCTGATGTTGGTTCAACAGAACGCCATAAGTCAGCACTTTGCTCAATGTATACTTTGTTCCTAGAGGCGACGGCTATACGAACCAGTCGCTCAATAAAGTCCGGGTCTTTTGACTCTTGAGCAAGGCTATAAAAATTGTCGTAAGCTTTATTTGGGCCTTCTCGTTGTAAGGTGAATTCTGCTTTTAACAAATCGCTGATTTGGCTTTCTTCATGGCTTTGTGTTTGATTATGGTTTGCTTCTTGAGGTGCCATGATTTCTGGTGGACGAGTTTGGCTGCAAGCAAATAAAAAGGGCAAGCATAAAGGCACTAGCCACCACTTGGCTCGAATGTTCGATGTCGTTGAGCGTTGAGCCGATGATGGGGTAAAACCAAATAGCATGAAATTCCTTAACAATATCGTTTTAAGCCACTTATAGTATCCATGGTGAACTTGATTGTCAGAGCTCACCAGAGCACTTGTGCTAACTATAAACTAATCCTATTACTTTTATTGACTTTTTGGGGTGCGAAAAAAAGCGAATTTCTCGTATAATGTGTCTTCTTTATGTAAAGAGTCATGTAGAGACGGTATTGTCCTGTCGTTATCTTAATATCTCGATTTTTGAGAAGAGTCCTGAATGCCGCTAATTACCGTAGGTGTCAATCATAAAACTGCTCCTGTTTCGATACGCGAGCGGGTGGCGTTTGCGCCAGAGAAAATGATTGAAGCGTTATCTTCTCTGGTGGCAGAGAAGCGAGCGCAAGAAGCCGTTATTGTGTCGACCTGTAATCGCACCGAGTTGTATTGTTCGGTTGAAGATTCAGACAAAGCACAAGATGTGGTGGACTGGTTAGGGCAATATCACAATATTGACTTGGCTGACCTGAAACAATATTGCTACACCCATGTAGCGGATGACAGTGTTCGTCATATTATGCGAGTGGCGTCTGGGTTGGATTCATTGATATTGGGTGAACCGCAGATTCTTGGGCAAGTGAAATCGGCATACGCTGTCTCTCAAGAAGGCGAATGCATTGGCCCAGAACTCGAATCATTATTTCAGCGTACCTTTTCAGTGGCAAAACGGGTTAGAACGGACACCGCTATTGGTGAAAACCCTGTGTCGATTGCGTTTGCCGCCGTTAGTTTGGCGCAACGGATTTTTGCTGACATTCGACGCAGCACGGCGTTACTGATTGGCGCGGGGCAAACCATTGAATTAGTGGCGCGTCATTTAAAAGAAAATGGTGTCAAACGAATTATTGTCGCCAACCGCACCCTAGCAAGAGCCGAAGCCCTTGCTAATGAGCTGAATGCCGAAGCCATCATGCTTGGTGAGCTTGGAGACTATTTGTCACAAGCTGATATCGTTATCTCATCAACGGCCAGTCAGTTGCCGATCATTGGTAAAGGCATGGTTGAACGCGCGACGGCACAACGACGTCATTCGCCAATGTTGCTGGTGGACATTGCGGTCCCTCGTGACATAGAACCAGAAGTCGAAGACGTGAAAGATGCTTATCTTTATACGGTCGATGATCTGCATTCTGTTATCGAAGAAAATGTCAGGGCGCGGCAAGATGCCGCCAAAGCCGCCGAGACGTTGATTGAGCAAGGGGTTGAGTCTTATCGTAAAGCGCTGGACTCCAGAAAAGTATCGGATTTAATTGTCAGCTTTCGCCAATCTGCTGAAATGACCAAACAGGCTGAGTTAGAAAAGGCCTTAAAAAGTTTAGAAAGTGGTCAATCCCCAGAGCAAGTTATGAATAAACTTGCTCATGGTTTGATGAACAAGCTGATTCATGCTCCGACCCGTTATTTACGGGAGGCTGGTAGTGAAGCCGACCAAGAAGCATTAACCATTGCCGCAGATGTGCTCGGCATTAATGAAGAAAAAGATAATTAAAAATGAAAGAATCGATTAAGTTAAAACTAGAAAGCTTGGCAGAACGCTATGAGGAATTGGCCGCTTTGTTAAGTGAAGCCGACGTGATCATGGATCAAGATTTATTCCGCTCCTATTCAAAAGAGTACGCGGAACTTGAGCCGGTAGTGCAGTGTTTTAATGAGTATCAGCAGGTAGTGGAAAACATTGAAGAAGCTGAGCTGATGATGACCGACTCTGACCCAGACATCAAAGAAATGGGTGTAGAAGAAATGAAAGCCGGTCAGGAGCAGCAAGAAGCCTTGCAGCTAACTTTGCAGAAACTCTTGTTACCAAAAGACCCGAATGACTCACGTAACGTTTTTCTTGAGGTTCGTGCCGGAACAGGCGGTGATGAAGCCTCTATCTTCTCTGGTGATTTGTTCCGCATGTATTCTCGTTACGCAGAAACCCAGCGTTGGAAAGTCGAAATCGTCAGTGCCAGTGAGGGCGAACATGGTGGCTATAAAGAAGTCATTGCTCGTATTGTTGGTGATGGTGCCTATTCTAAGTTGAAGTTTGAATCAGGGGCTCACCGTGTACAGCGTGTGCCTGCGACCGAATCTCAGGGACGTATTCACACATCTGCTTGTACGGTTGCCATCATGCCTGAAATGGATGAGGTGGAAGGCATTGATATTAATAAGGCTGATTTGCGCGTGGATACCTTCCGTGCATCCGGTGCCGGTGGTCAGCACGTTAACAAAACTGATTCTGCGATTCGTATTACACACATTCCAACCGGTGTTGTGGTGGAGTGTCAGGATGAGCGTTCGCAACATAAGAACCGAGCTAAAGCCATGTCTTTATTAGCGTCTCGTTTGTTGGCTGCTGAGCAAGAAAAGGCGGCCAGTGAGCAATCCGAAGCACGTAAGTCTTTGGTGGGAAGTGGTGACCGTTCAGAACGAATTCGAACTTACAACTACCCTCAAGGTCGAGTGACAGATCATCGAATTAATTTGACCTTGTATAAACTAGACGAAATTGTGACAGGCGACTTGGACGTTCTGATCAATCCTTTGGTGAATGAGTTCCAAGCAGAACAGCTTGCTACTTTAAGTGGTGATCATTGATTTCGCCTATGCGTATAGATGAATCCTTACAAGGCGCCGCAGAGCGCCTTCGTTTTATGTCTGACACCGCATTGCTTGATGCTCAATTGTTATTGGCGCAAGTGCTAAATGTGGCAACGTCTTACTTTTACTCTTGGCCAGAAAAGATATTAACGGATAACGAGCAGACTCAGTTCGATGTACTTCTTAAGCGCCGAGAGCAGGGTGAGCCCATTGCCTATATTTTAGGTAAGCAAGCATTTTGGACCTTAGATCTAGAAGTATCACCTTGCACGTTAATTCCTCGAGCGGATACGGAATGTTTAGTCGAAGCGGCACTGACGGTATTGGGTGTTCCTAAAGGTAAACAAATACTGGATTTAGGCACAGGCACTGGAGCGATCGCCTTGGCATTGGCGACTGAATGTCGTGATTCAGACGTGCTTGGTGTCGATCTCATAGCGGATGCTGTGGCGTTGGCTAAGCGAAATGCCGCCAGCCATCACATTAGCAATGCGCGTTTTGTGCAGAGTCGCTGGTTTGAGCAGTTATCAGAATCGAGTAAATTTGATTTGATTGTATCAAACCCGCCTTATATCGATCCTGAAGACCATCATTTGTCTGTCGGCGATGTGCGTTTTGAGCCGAAGACAGCGCTGGTGGCTGAAAACCACGGCTTGGCCGATATTGAGCACATCATTGAACAAGCCCCAGCCTTTTTGAAGCAAGACGGCCATCTTATGTTTGAGCATGGCTATGACCAAGCGGAAGCTGTCCGTAGTTTGTTGATGGCTGCGGGTTTCCATGACGTTCAAAGTGTTCAGGATTTTGGCGGTAATGACCGTGTGACAATGGGGTGTTTGTCTCGCCCTGATCCTTCATAAAGGACTTCTCAGTGATACTCAGGCTATTGAATTTGTTTTGAGTATCACTGAGGTCATTTCTTACTGCGTTTACTTATTTGGTTGTGCGCTTTCCGGGCGGATAAACACAGGGATGTCGGAGGTGGAACGATCAGCATCATAACGATAGCCAGCCAGATCAAATGCTTTTAACTCTTCTAATGTCTGACAGCGGTTTTCAATTAAGTATCGAGTCATTAAGCCACGTGCTTTTTTGGCGTAGAAACTGATGACTTTAAATTGACCGTTTTTCTCGTCTAAGAAGTTAGGGCTAACCAGTGTCGTAGACAGTTTTTTCTTATTGACGGCTTTAAAATACTCATTGGATGCTAAGTTAACCAACAGCTCATTTTCATCCAGTTCTTGGTTGAGCTTGTCGACAATAATGTCTCCCCAAAACTGATAAAGATTAGAGCCACGAGGATTAGTGAGTTTGGTGCCCATTTCAAGACGGTAAGCTTGCATGAGATCAAGCGGTCTTAATAGGCCATATAGGCCACTTAAAATTCTTAAGTTTTGTTGTGCATACTGCAGGTCTTCTTCGCTTAGGGAGTAGGCATCTAAGCCGGTATACACATCGCCCATAAAGGTATAAATGGCTGGTCGGCTATTGTCACTGGTGTGGTTTTCTTGCCACGCCTGGTAACGTGAGACGTTGAGGGTTGCCAGTTTATCGCTGAGTTTCATTAAATTGGCGATGTCCGCTGGCGAATAGTCGGATAACGTCTTGATTAATAATTGAGACTCTTGCGTGAGTTGCGGCAAGCTAGAAAGTGTAAAGCTTGGTTCAGAGGTTAGGTCCAGCGTTTTTGCTGGGGAGATTAAACATTTCATAATATTCTCATCTACGTCGAGTTTGCGTTTTCTAAAGATTATCCATAGAGTGTCGATAGATATCCAGACAATGCATTAATAGAGATAATTTATGAATGATAATCTGATACTATTCCCGAGAGTAAATCAGCGTTCTAATGAAAGTCGATGGCCGGTTGAAAAGCGTGCTGAGTTGATTGCTCTACGTGAAAAGTTCGACCGTGCTCGTGAAGACTGGCCATTAGAAATGGCTGAATTGCCTGAAAATAATAAACGATATTGTGGCTCGGAAAAATAATCGCACTTACGGACGAATTTTATCTAGGGCTGCCTAACTAAGGTGCCGTCATGTTGTCCTTCTTGGTTCGCCATTCTCTTCCTTTTATGTTTTTGTTTGCTTTAATGGGGTTTGTCTTCCCATCTCTCTCTCTAGCTGTTTTTCCTTATTTACCTCTGGTGTTATTTAGCTTAATGACGTTAACACTGCTTGGCATGAAGCAGAGCGAATTACTGAAGCGATTAAGTCAGGCTCGTGTTTGGCGATATGCCGCTTTACACGCGTTCTTTTTTATGGGGTTAGCGACGCTTTTAGGTTGGATGTTTTCATTAACGGCTGATTTGTTGCTGGCGATACTAGCGGTCGCAGCGACTGGCTCTTTGTTTGCTACGCCAGCCATCGTCAAAGCATTGGGCTTTGATAATATTGAAGCCATGGCCATGACCATTGCAACGACTTTGCTCTTGCCTATTACGGTCAGTGTGGCGTTATTGAGTGCGCCTTTGAATGAAGGTGGCCTTGATTGGGTGAGTTACTTTGCCCGTCTTATTATTTTTATTTTTGGTCCTATGGTGTTCTCATTTTTGGCTCATGCTTATTGCCCCACAGAGCCTCTAAATCGCCTATTGTTAAAGATTTCCCCTTATACCATATTGCTCGTGTTTGCTTTTCCTTTGGGCTTAGTGGGGAGCTTTCGTTTGATGTTTGATGCTGACCCTATGATGGCGTTGCGCTACTTCATCATTGCGGTGGTATTGTGCATGGCGTTTTTTGTGACCACGTTTTTGGTGTTTCGTAAGCAAGGAGTCGAAATTGCCTTAACGGCGGCGATAACCTCAGGAAATCGCAATGTCTTGCTAACCTACAGTGTGGCAGGAGTCCTTTTAGGACCTGCCTTTTTACCCTTAGCCGGTGCATTACAAATCCCTACATATCTGTTGCCTGTCGTTACTCGCTGGCTACATAAAAACTTACTAAAGTAATTCTTAATTCATTGTTTATGGATTTGATATCCTCGCGTCACCTTAGGACGTGTCTAGGGTGACGGAAATGATTGTAAATTGATTAAGGATAATGTTATGCGCAACAACACCCCAGTAACGGATCAAGAAAAGCGTTTTGATCCGAGTGTAAAGCTGGTTTCCACAACGGATCTAAAGGGTAATATTCTTCATTGTAATGACGCTTTTATTCAAGTAAGTGGTTTTGAAAAAGAAGAACTGATTGGCAGTCCTCATAATTTGGTTCGTCACCCTGACATGCCGAAAGAGGCATTTGAGGTGATGTGGCAAACCCTTAAACAGGGTAAAGCTTGGATGGGCTTGGTGAAAAACCGCTGTAAAAATGGCGACTTCTATTGGGTGGATGCCTATGTCACACCAGTGACCGAAAATGGCAAGGTTGTTGGGTATGAGTCCGTTCGAACGGTACCGAAACGTGAAGACGTGACTCGAGCTGAGAAACAATATAAAGCGATCTGCCAAGGAAAGCAGGTCATTCCTAAGACATGGCAATCTTGGCAGCTTCTTTTGCCCCTAGTTTTAGTGGCTGTGTCCTTACTGTCTGCGTTGCAAAATCTCTACCTTGGTTTGGGGTTATTGTTGTTAGCCAGTTTGTTAGCAAATGTTTTATTTTGGCGTTATCAAGTCAATTTGAATCAACAACTAAAAAGCCGATTGCCTGCTGCTTTTATGCATCCTCTAGCGGCCGTTACCTATTCAGATCAAGCGCTTTCTATTGCGCAGTTGGAAGTTGGGGCAAAGAGTATGATGTCTCGTATTGACGCGGTGCTAACACGCTTTGAAGATGAGTCATCTAAAGTTTCTGAGCAATCAAGGGTGGGACTTTCTTTTAGCATGGAAACGACTAAAGGAATGGCGAGCCAGCAACATGAGACGCAGGATGTGGCCACCGCTATGCAAGAAATGACATCGACCATTAATGATGTGGCGCACCATGTTCAAGTGACGGCCGACAGTGCGAAATCCTCGCTTCATTCGGCGCAATCTGGTCAGGTGATCATTACGGATGCACAAGCTTCAATTCAAGACCTCAGCGAAACAGTGAATGAGATCAGTGCGACTGTTCAGGACTTAGCCCAGCATTCGGAAAAAATTGCCGATGTGGCTCAGGTGATTGATCAAATTGCTGAGCAAACGAATTTATTGGCGCTTAATGCAGCAATTGAGGCGGCTCGTGCCGGAGAGCATGGTCGAGGCTTTGCGGTGGTTGCTGATGAGGTCCGTCAGTTAGCAATGCGTACACAGGGTTCCACTCAAGATATTCATAAGATCATCGAAACCTTAAGGGCAGGCGCTGGAAACTCAGTAAAAGTGGCTCATCAGGGTAAGTCGGATGCCGAGCAAGGTTTGCAAAAGATTGTTGAAATGGCACGGGCTTTTGAGGAAATTGTGGCTTCTGTATCGAATATTACTGACATGTCGATTCAAATGTCTGCTGCAGTAGAAGAGCAAGCACAAGTGTCGGAAGACATTAACCGCCAAGTTGTCCGTATTTCTGATTTGGCTGAGCAAAGCTCGGAGAAATCGCAACTCTCCAGTGACAGTATTCGTTTGTTACAAAGCGTGGCAGACGATATGCACGAGTTAGTGGTGCGATTTAAATAGTTTTGATCCATTTGATCTGAAACGCAAAAAAAGAAGCTGCCCAAAGGCAGCTTCTTTTTTTGCTTAATGAGGTGAGGGTAAAGGTAGAGGCTTTAATTGATTGCTGGCTTGATTTAGGTTAATCATCATCAAGTTTTGACTGGCCTTACTGTCGCCCATGGCATCAAGTAAGCGGCTTAACTCTGCCAAGGCCTCGCTTTGTCCATCGAGAGAGAGGGCTTGTTCATAATAGTCTTTCGCCTTACCCCATAACATCATGGTTTGACTTAAACGCCCCGCCACTAGATATAAGTTTGCGCTGGCAGGTTCTTTCTTTAGCCAACCTTCACAGTTTGTTAGGCGTTTTTTTACATTACCTTGTTGAATGTTAGCGTATTCATAGACGAGTTTTTCTGACCATTTTTGGTTTAGACTCTGACGAATAAAATGTTCGGCTTTGGTGTCATCGCCAAAGTGAATTAAGGTTTGTGCATAAAGCTGACGCATACGATCGTCTTGTGAGAGGGTGTCTAGCTTATTCCATAAAGATTCTACTTCGGCAACCAGTTCCTTGCTGTTCTGTCCTAATTTATTACGGAATTTTATTTTATCTAACAAGGCTAAGAATGCATTGCGCTCTAATTCGAGCATATTGTCTTCATCAAAAATGCCGTCTTTTTTAAGTGTTGGGGTTAACGCTAATAAAGCATCCCAATCTTTCAGTTTGGTGTAAACGGACACCAACATTTTGACAACTTGACGGTGCTTGGGTTTCAGTTTGTGAAGTCGCAACAATGACGCCAGTGCACCTTCATAATGCTCTTGTTTGATTTGCAGTTGGCTTTGTGCGAAACCAATTGCAAACTCGGCTTCAGGTGTTGATTTGTGAGCGGAACGAAGAAGAGATTTAGAGCGTTCATGTTCTTCTTGTTCGCTGGCGGCATAGGCTGCGCCAATATAGTTAATGAGTGGATAAGGTACGCGGTCAGCACTGTTGGTCAGCAATTTTTCGGCACGATTCCAATTGCCGCCGACTAATTCCAAAAGACCTCGGATGGTGTTACGTGACGCTCTCTTTTGGGCTAGGTTGCCAGTAACTTTCGCAATGGAATTACTTGGTCTGAGGGTGATAAACAAAATGCGTTTAACCCAGCTCATCACAAATAACGTGACGATCATCGCGGCTAACAATACCCAAAGACTGGTTTCGATTGTGACGCCATTGAACTCAATAAGCACATAGCCAGAGTCCTGACGCATAAGGAGCCCTAAGACACCTCCAGCTGCCATCATGATCACCAGTAGAAAGAGTAGCTTTCTCATGAGTTGTCTCCTTGAGAGCGAGCATCATCCGTGGCGTTTACTTCTTCTTGGTTCATTTTTTCAGTACTGTTTTCAGCACGGGATTGTGGATCTGTGCTTGCTTGGTCAACACCGTTATCATTCGGTAAGCGCTGATTCCAATCTTTCATTAGGTTTTTCATGGCTAATAAAGACGATCTTGGCAAAGGCAAGGTCGGTGATGGATCGATCTGTTGCAATTCGGTCAAGCTAGCAAGGAAAGAGGTGACGAGTTTTGACTGTGTGTCAAAGTGCTCTGTGATGGCCGTAGCGACACGGGATAAAGCTTGTTGATAAATGATTGCCTCGCCCTTCATTAAGGCGACCTGTGCCACATCCAGCTGTAACTGTAAGCCCGTTGTTAGTTCTTGATATTCTGCTGGCGGTAATAACGCTTTGATTGGTTTGTGCTGATAGTTAATCACCACTAGTGAGCGTAATGATTGCCAGAAACTTTGTAACTCTGACTCAATGCGACTTGTGGTGGTTGAATCTTCGGAATCGGTATTTTGCTGGCTTGTCTGCCATTCTTTTGAAGGCTCTCTTTGTGGCAGGGTTATAATACTGTCGTGCAGGGCAGTGAGTTGTAGATATTTGCCTTCCAGATCAAATTGGCTGGTTGCACTCAGGGCTTGAATGTCTTTTGCTAAAGCCTTGCGAGTATCAAAGGTAATTGGGTCTTGCTGTTCTTTTAAAATGTCATCGGCATTGCTTAATAATGAGATGGCCCCTTTGGCGTCGGCTTCAAGCAATAATCTCTGGTTAGCAAGGCGGATCAGGTATTCTGCTTCGGCCAGTTTCCAATCTTCTTTGGTGGTATTGTTTAAGCGCTGTAACTTGGCTTCTAAGGATTGTATTTTGTTGCTTTGCTCAATCTGTTTTTGTACTAGCTTGGTGGTTTCTTGCTGAGCGGATTGTTGAGCTCGGATGACTTCTTTTGCCACTTGCTCGAGTTGGCTCTTGCTGATTTGACTGGTCTGTAATTCAGCTGTAAGCGTTGCTTGTTGTGTGTTCAGTTGCTGAATGTTTTGAGCGATAGGGCTGATGGTCGACTGATAATATAGCCAGCCGCTGGTGGCGATCGCAATGAAAGAGACGCATAGAGAGACCGACGTCAACGTCATGTTGAGACGATGATTGCTCTCGTTGCTATTGGCAGGAGTGGCAGAATCAGAACGAGTGACCTTAGCAGTACTTTCGGTAGAGGGTGTGTCTCGCTCTGGACTCTTTGCGAGGCTAGTGTCATTGGATTCGTGCTTGTTGTTATCAGTCATTCTAATGTCCTGTATGAATTTCCGTCGCGTTGATTAGGCTTGTGTCATCCGCACCATGAGCACATATCGCCTTTTTCCAACCTAATTTTAATGCCAATTGATTGACTCTTTCGCTGGGCGTAAAAATAGGCAGAGACTGCCATTCCGGTTTATGTTGCAGCGCATACTCTGAAAGATGTGTTAACCCTTCACCACTGGTGGCCCATATTAAATTAATATCGGGCAGCATGAAGAAAGTTTGAGCGTGATACAGAGGTTTTTTTCTTTCGTAAAGAGAAAGATAACTGACTTTTGCGCCTCTGTCTTCCAGTTGTTGTGCGAGTTCTGGTCGACCACCATGCCCACGAACGATGAGGATTTTTTGATCACGCATTTTAACTGGCTTAAGCCAAGCCAATAACGCCTCTGTTGTATGGCCCGGATTCGCAATAGCGGGGACGCCTTCGTCTATCAGGGTTTGAGTAGTGCCTTGACCAATACCGATCCAGTTGATGCCGACAGGTAGCATGGGCCAACATTGATCAAGCCATTCACAGGCTAATCTCGCAGCGTTCTTGCTGACGAAAATGACGTAGTTAAACTCGTCGATATTAAAAACTTGTGAGCGTATTGCGGCGATTTTTTGTGGGTCATTAACCGCTTCTATGCTCAGCATCGGTAAGGAGGTGGCTTGCCAGCCATGAGCAAAGACTCGCTCACAGCTTAGCTGGTTTTCAGGTTCTGGACGTGTAATCAGAATGTTATGATTGGGCACGGCTAAAGGGCCTTAATTTATTGATAAATGGCATCAAGTATGGTGTTGGCACCACGAGCAAGTAGCTCTTCGGCCAAGGTTACTCCCAATTTTTTGGCGTCGTCTTTGTGTCCTCGGATGTCACTTTGGATCATCGTTTTGCCATCAGGACTTCCTACTAATCCTCGTAACCAAATTTCATCTTGCTGAAGAATCGCAAAACAAGCGATTGGTGCTTGGCAACCGCCATTTAATCGTTCGTTTAAGGCGCGTTCAGCGGTGACTCGATAGGTGGTTTCCTCGTGCTGTAGTGGCGCAAGTAAGTCAAACGTAGGGTGATCATCCGCTCGACACTCAATTCCCATGGCACCTTGTCCGCCAGCAGGGAGGCTCACTTCCGCTGGTATTTTTTGACGAATCCGATCTGACATTTCAAGGCGAAGTAGGCCTGCGGTTGCCAAGATAATGGCGTCATATTCTCCCTCGTCCATTTTTCTCAAACGAGTGTTAACGTTACCGCGTAAATCCTTAATGATAAGGTCAGGGCGCTGCATTTTTAGCTGGCAAGAACGACGCAAACTGGAGGTGCCGACAACCGCTCCAGCAGGAAGATCGTCTAAGGTGGCGTATTGATTAGACACGAAAGCATCACTAGGGTCTTCACGCTCGCAAATGACGGCGAGACCTAAGCCTTCTGGAAAGGCCATTGGTACGTCTTTCATGGAATGAACAGCGATGTCCGCTCGTCCATCCAGTAGTGCCGCTTCCAGTTCTTTGACAAATAATCCTTTGCCACCGATTTTGGATAATGGAGAATCTAAAATTTGATCGCCTTTGGTGGTCATGCCGAGCAGTTCCACGGTTAAATCAGGGTACAGGCTTTCGAGTTGAGCTTTGACGTTGTTGGCTTGCCAAAGAGCGAGTTGGCTTTCTCGAGTTGCGATCACAATTTTATCTTTCACTGTGTCTCCTAGTGCGTTGCGGACCGATGAAAATCCTTAAAATTTGTTGCTCATGATACTCGTTAAGCCCTCCTTCGTCATCTTTCAATACTTTATAAGTGAAGGCGCATAAGGTACTCTTTGCAGCAAAATGAACCCAGTGTAGGAACTAACCGAATGACGGATACAAATAAAACCACAAACCAGCAATGGGGTGGTCGCTTTTCTGAGCCTGTTGATGCTTTTGTTGCGCGTTTTACGGCTTCTGTTGAGTTTGATCAAAGAATGGCGAAACAAGACATTCAAGGGTCCATTGCCCATGGCAAAATGTTGGCCAGTATTGGTGTACTAACAGAAGAAGAGCGTGATCAGATTATTCAGGGCTTGACTGAAATTGAAGAGGAAATCGCTCGAGGTGAGTTTGAGTGGTCAATTGAGCTAGAAGACGTTCATATGAACATTGAAGCACGTCTGACTCAAAAAATCGGTATTACGGGTAAAAAACTGCACACAGGTCGTTCTCGTAATGACCAAGTTGCAACGGATATTCGCCTTTACATGCGTGATGAAGTGGACTTTTTATTAGAAGAAGTGACACGCTTGCAACAAGGTATTTTAAGTCTGGCGGAAAAAGAAGCCGACACCATTATGCCTGGCTTTACGCATTTGCAAACGGCGCAACCTGTGACGTTTGGGCACCATCTAATGGCTTGGTATGAAATGATGCAGCGTGATTACGAGCGTCTTGTGGATTGCCGTAAGCGTATCAATATTTTGCCGCTTGGCGCGGCCGCATTGGCTGGAACAACGTACCCAATTGATCGCAATATGACAGCAGAGCTGTTGGGGTTTGAGCGTCCGACTTATAATTCCTTGGATTCCGTCAGTGACCGTGATTTTGCCATCGAGTTTACGTCTGCAGCGTCCATTATCATGATGCACTTGTCCCGTTGGGCTGAAGAAATGGTGATGTGGGCCTCAGCTCAGTTCAATTTTATTTATTTGCCAGATCGCTTTTGTACCGGTTCTTCCATTATGCCGCAGAAGAAAAATCCGGATGTACCAGAATTAGTGCGTGGTAAAACGGGTCGAGTTTATGGTCACTTAATGGGACTGCTTACCTTAATGAAGTCTCAGTGTTTGGCTTATAACAAGGACAATCAAGAAGACAAAGAACCTCTGTTTGATACTGTTGATACATTAAAAGGGTCTTTGCGTGCGTTTGCTGACATGATTCCGGCGATCGAATCTCGTAAAGAGCACATGTATGAAGCGGCGCGTCGTGGCTTCTCAACGGCCACCGATTTGGCTGACTACTTGGTTCGCCATGGTGTGGCATTCCGCGATGCTCATGAAATTGTTGGTAAAGCGGTTGGGTATGGTGTGAAAGAAGGCAAGGACTTGTCTGAGATGACCTTGGAAGAACTGCAGTCATTCGGCGATATGATCGAGCAAGATGTGTTTGATGTACTGACATTAGAAGGTTCTGTGGCAGCACGTGATCACATTGGTGGGACCGCGCCTGCGCAAGTGTTAAGTGCTGTAGAGCGCGCGAAATCAGAGTTAGTCGCTCGATAATCGAACAGCATTACTGACATTGTTGAAGATAAACGACGACCTAGGGTCGTCGTTTTTTTTGGGGTAATTAAAGCGCAAGATCGGTCGTTACTCAGCAAGAGGGAAGGCACCGTCAGGGCCTAAGAAGGTACTCGGAGCAATGTTTAGTTCGAAATGGAAGGTTTCCTTTTGGCCATTGCAGCCAGCAAAAACAATCGCCCAAGCTGTATCGCTTCCTGGTTCAGGTATGCGCCAACAGACGCCTTCAATATTGACGTATTTTGTGCCATCGGCATCTTCAGTGATAGGGTAGGCGGTCTCTTCTTGTTGTCCTTTTAAATAGGCTTCTTGATCTTGTTTGGCTTTTTCTATTTTGGCCCTTAGCGTTGGGGAGAAGATTCCATCAGTCTCGCTGTCGTCTTGGCTTGATGAAGGGGGACTTAATTCTAGCAGTGGCGATTTCGCATGTAGGTCTTCGACAAGCTGAGATGACTGCTCTGTCGGCCAATCGGTTTGATGGTTAAACTCCGAAGAGGGCATTTCAGGTGCTTCTATTTGGGCGTCTTTGTTGCTCGTAATGACGTCAGTGGGCTGTTTGCGGTTGACGTCGTTTGATGTGTTTTGTTGTTCATCGCTGACCGAGCTTTCCAATGGTCGACTGTCCGTTGCCAATGATTGAGGAGAAGCATTTGTCTTGAGAATAAAAAGCTCAGGGTGAGTCACATTCGCCCGATCGCTTAACCAGTTTGCTGGTGCCGACCATTCCAGTAACAGTATGTGTAGAACAATGGCGCAACCTAATGCGATGCTCCATGGTAGGATTTTGTTCTTCATTCTGCTTTGTAAGCTAACCTCTGGTGAAAATGACTGTCTTTATCTTGGTGTTCTTATGGGTAAATTCAAGCTTTCTCTGTTTTTCTTTAGGGTAAAGAATATCCAGCTATTTCGTGCGCTAGGGTTGGGAAACCCATGATTGGCAAGGTATACTAGCATCATTAAAAAATGAAGAGATATGACGATGTCTAAGTGGCTAGCAATTTTTATTTTGACCGGACTCATAGTTGCTTGTGGTAATAAAGGTGCGCTTTATTTGCCTGAGAATAATCTGCCGTCACAACTTACATCGTCACAAAATTGAGGATTCCCCTTTGGATTTATTTGCTTATTCAAATCAGACTTTACATGCAGAAGGCGTTGCCTTGTCTGATGTTGCCGAACAATTTGGTACCCCTTGCTATGTTTATTCACGAGCGATGTTTGAACGCCATTATATGGATTATGCCGAAGCATTTGCGGCTCATCCTACGCTGATTTGTTATGCCGTTAAAGCTTGTTCAAATATTGCGATTTTGAATGTTTTAGCACGTTTAGGAGCAGGCTTCGATATCGTGTCTGTTGGAGAACTAGAGCGAGTATTAAAAGCCGGAGGCGATCCTGCTAAGGTCATGTTCTCTGGTTTGGGTAAGCAAGAAGTCGAAATGCGTCGTGCTTTGGAAGTGGGTATTCACTGTTTCAATGTTGAGTCCGAAGCGGAATTGTATCGCTTAGACAAGGTCGCTGGTGAAATGGGCAAACAAGCTCCGATTTCCTTACGCGTGAATCCTGATGTCGATGCGAAGACTCACCCTTATATTTCCACTGGCCTTAAAGAAAATAAATTCGGTATCGACATCAAAGAGGCGGTTCGTATTTATCAAATCGCCAATGACTTACCGAATCTGGATGTGATGGGCGTAGATTGTCATATCGGCTCGCAATTGACTGAGTTAAAACCTTTCTTGGATACGTTTGATCGTTTAGTTGGATTGCTGGAAGAATTGGCCGCCGTGGGGATTAAAATCAAGCATTTGGATTTAGGTGGTGGTCTTGGTGTTCGTTACCGTGATGAAGTGCCACCAAAACCAGCTGACTACGCTAAATTACTGTTAGAAAAAGTCAAAGGCATGGACGTGACGTTGGCGTTTGAGCCTGGCCGTTCCATTGCTGCCAATGCTGGCGTGATGTTGACTCAGGTGGAATTCCTGAAATGTAATGATCATAAAAACTTTGCCATCATTGATGGCGCGATGAACGATTTGATTCGTCCTTCCCTATACAGCGCTTGGATGGACATTGTGCCAGTTTCTCAGCAGCCAACAACGGAAGGTAAGCGTGTATACGATTTAGTCGGCCCAGTATGTGAAACGGGTGACTTCTTAGGTAAGGATCGTGAACTGGATATTCAGGCGGGAGATTTATTGGCTGTTCGCTCTGCGGGTGCTTATGGTTTTACCATGGCATCGAATTACAACAGTCGAAATCGTGCTGCAGAAGTGATGGTGGATGGTGATAAAGCTTATTTGATACGCGCACGTGAAACCATTGAACATCAGTTGGTTGGCGAACAAGTTCTGCCAGACTGAGGAGGTTGTTGTGTTATTGAAGTTTACAAAAATGCACGGTCTCGGCAACGATTTTGTGGTGGTAGATGCGGTTTCTCGTAAGGTGTTTTTTAATAAATCACAAATCGAGCGTTTAAGTGACCGTAACTGGGGAATTGGTTTTGACCAACTGTTGGTTGTTGAGCCACCTTCTAATCCAGACATGGACTTTCGATACCGAATTTATAATTCAGACGGCAGTGAAGTAGAGCATTGTGGCAATGGTGCGCGTTGTTTCGCTAAGTTTGTATTGGATCGCGAACTGACTCATAAACGCGTCATTAATGTTGAAACCAAGCGTGGTGCCATTCAACTTAGAGTGATGGACAATGGACTTGTCACCGTGGATATGGGAGCGCCTAGCTTCGTTCCGGCGGATCTGCCTTTTTCTGCGGAGCTTAACGACGGTTTATACCCGCTAACGGTTGATGGTGAGGATTATCAGATTACGCCAGTTTCTGTCGGTAACCCTCATGCGGTGTTAAAAGTCGATACTTTGCAGGATGAACAGGTACAGAGTCTAGGGGCTAAAATCGAGTCTCATGAGCGTTTTCCAAATAAGGTTAATGTGGGCTTTATGCAAGTGGTTAATTCATCTGAAATTAACTTGCGAGTGTTTGAGCGTGGCGTTGGTGAAACGCAAGCTTGTGGTACTGGCGCCTGTGCGGCCGTTGTAGCAGGTATCAAGCAAGGTTGGCTGGCACCTAAAGTGACAGCGCATTTACGGGGTGGTGATTTGCATATTGAATGGGCTGGTGAAGGCGAACCGATTCTTATGACAGGTCCGGCTGAAAAAGTGTTTGAAGGTCAAATTTACCTATAGAGGCGGTATGAGCGAAGAGGAAATCATTCAATATTTATCCAATACGCCGGATTTTTTTGTGCGCAATGCAGATGTGTTGGATGATCTTACGATTCCTCATCCTGTTAATGGCCGTGCGATTTCCTTATTGGAATATCAGGTCAATCATTTAAGAAAATCGACGGCGGAGTATCGTGGTCAATTTGAACGCTTAGTCGATGTGGCTCGCGAAAATGAATCGACCATGCAGAAAAGCCGTCGCTTGATCTTGGCAGGGTTGAATTGCCGTTCGCTCGACGATTTAGCGGTGGCCGTTGATGATATGGTGAGGGACGATTTTGAAGTCGCTTTCCATACCTTGATTCTATTTGGCGATCATCAAGACAGTTCAATCAAATGTCATAATCTGGATGTTGATCAAGGCTTGATGCCTTTTACGATGAACTTAGAAGAGTGTTTTTGTGGCATCTTACCTGAAAAAGAAATGGCCTATTTGTTTGCTGAAGAGGCGGGGCAGGTGAACTCTGTTGCGGTACTGCCTCTGTTATCTCGTGCTGGTGGCGATATCGAAAAGCGAGGTTTGTTGATCTTAGGTTCAGATAAAGCCACCACTTTTGACCAAGAAAAAGGCACCTTTTTCTTACAGCATTTAGCGGATCTATTAAGTGCCATTTTATTAAGGCTGACACCATGACGGTACTCATAACCTTTGATTTGGACAATACATTGTGGGATGTCTCGCCAGTGATTGTCCGTGCTGAGTACGCGATGGAGTCTTGGTTTGAAGAGCGCTTTCCTGGTTTTTACTTGCAGTATGGCAGTGATGGTCAGCAGGCCATACGACAGCAAATTTTAGCGCAAGAGCCAACCCTGATCGCAGACCTAACGCGTTTGCGATTGTCTATTTATCAACGCGCATTAAAAGCATTTGGCTTGCCAACAGAGGAAGCCAATATGGTTGCTCAAGCGGCGTTAGTGCATTTTTGTGAGTGGCGTCAAAAAGTAGACTTGTTTCCACATGTGAGCGATGTGTTAGCGGAATTGCATCAGGATTATCGACTAGCGGTCATCACCAATGGTAATGCCGATGTATTCCATCCTTATGTTGGATTAGGACGCTATTTCGAATTTGCGGTACGTGCAGATCAACATGGCGTGGCGAAGCCTGCTCCTGAACTCTTTCAATATGCTGCTAATCAAGCCGGTGTGGCGGCAGAAAGTTTGATTCATATTGGCGATCATCCAGTTGATGATGTGCTTGGGGCAGCAAATGCAGGAGCTCGAAGCATCTGGTTTAATCGTCATGGTGCGCGTCGTTGGGGAGAGGATTGGGGTGCTCGTTCTCATGCGGAAATTCACTCTCTATTGGAATTACCTTCGGCTATTCAAGCCCTTACGCAATAGTGTTTTTCTATTGTGGAATTAAAGAGAATCGATTTTTACCCCAGTGATTTAGTGTTACACTAGCCTCATTCATTGAACAATATAGATTTTAAGGAATTTTTTATGAGTGAAAATATTAGCCAAATTACGGATGCTCAATTCGCTGAAGAAGTGTTGAGCTCAGACGTGCCAGTTCTTGTTGATTTTTGGGCTCCTTGGTGTGGCCCATGTAAAATGATCGCGCCAGTTTTAGAAGATGTGGCTGATGAGTTTGCTGGTAAGTTGAAAGTGGTTAAGTTGAATGTTGACGAAAACACTGAAACGGCACCTAAGTACAATGTACGTGGTATTCCAACTTTGATCATCGTTAAAGGTGGTGAAGTAGTCGCAACAAAAGTTGGCGCTGTTTCTAAGTCTCAACTGATTGAGTTCGTTAACAGCGCGGTTTAAGCCTGTTTCGATAAGACATAAAAAAAGCAGCTTAGGCTGCTTTTTTTATGTCTTTATTTTATGTTACCGCTTCAATGCCGCTAATTTTCGAGCAAACGCAGGTGAATGAGAGTTGGTTAACGTGGCGACTACCTGTTGTGCGTAAGGTAAGTATTTTTTCAAATCGCTTTTCGGCATAGGGTCATCGTTGGGCAGTTTCACTGTCACTGGGTTCTTGTGAACGCCATTAATGCGAAATTCATAATGTAAGTGTGGCCCAGTCGCCCAACCGGTTTGACCAACATAGGCAATGATCTTGCCCTGTTTTACGCGAGCGCCACGTTTGGTACCTCGAGCAAAACCTCGTAAATGAGCATACAGAGTTTGGTAGCCTCGTCCATGGTCAATGATGACGACATTACCATAACCGTTCTGTTTGCCCGCAAAGGAAATTTTACCGTCTCCTGCTGCTTTTACAGGAGTGCCACTGGAAGCGGCGTAATCAACGCCTCGGTGTGGGCGGCTAGTTTTAAAGATTGGATGCAATCGATTGGGGTTGAATTTCGAAGAGATGCGTGAAAAGTCGACTGGTGTTCGGATGAACGCTTTGCGCATTGCTAACCCATCAGGGGTGTAATAATGGGCGCCTTTTTTCGTTTGGAAACGAATGGCTTGAAAGGTTCGTCCATTGTTAATGAACTGTGCGGCAATGATGTTGCCATTGCCAATTTTTTCACCGTCCAAGAACTTCTCTTCATACAATACGCTTAGGCTGTCGCCCTTACGGATGTCCAAGGCAAAGTCGATATCCCAACCAAAGATATTAGCAATCTCGATAATGAGTGGTTCACTAATGCCAGCTTTAAGACCATCAACAAACAGTGAATTATTGATCTCTGCTTCTTTATAGGTTTGAACGATTTCAGGGGTTCTAGATTCTGTTGTGCGAGTGAACTTATTTTCCTCTCGTTCAAATATAACGCTGTCTAAACGGTTTTGAATGAGTGTCAATTTTGTTAGCTCACCGCTTTTTTCGTTGGTGGTGAAGTTTAATGTTTGGCCAGGCAACATTCGAACTAATGACTTCTGCTTCTTGTCAGCCTGTGAGACCTTGTAGATATCTTGTGGTGAAATGCCTCTACTAGAGAGTACTTTCGATAAAGAGTCACCGGACTTAACGATGACGGAATGGTCTTTAAAGGTTGGGGCGCTGTTCTTTTTGACGAGGTTATCAGGTGTTGGTACATCGTAACCAGAAACAATGCCAGAGCTTGAAATAGAAGGCATGATGTTGCTTTTGGGCGTTAATTCTTGCAACTCATTTAACATAACTTGCGATTGGTCTATCACCTGTAAGTTGGCATGGATAGAAATGGTTGTTTCGTCAGTAGCCTCATCTGCAGGAATTGCAATCAGGACAATGGCTAGCATGACGCATACCACAGCAATAAGAAGTAGATGCTTAGTGGGTATCAGTTTAATCAAAATATGTACCTAAAATTCTTTGTTAAAGCTCTGTAATCGTACCAATATTACTTTTATAATTGAATGCTTTGACGAAATTAACTCTATAAGAAGTGGATCTATAAAATGACAGTAAGCAGTAACGACCTTTTAACCGACTTGCAAGCTCGTGGTTTGATCGCGCAGATGACCTCAGAAGACGAGCTGAAATCTCATTTGGCGGGTGGCAGTCGTACGCTTTATTGTGGCTTTGATCCTACGGCTGATAGTTTGCATCTAGGTCACTTAGTGCCTTTGTTGGTGTTGAAACGATTTCAAGATGCTGGCCACAACCCGATTGCTTTAGTCGGCGGTGCCACAGGATTGATTGGTGATCCGAGCTTTAAAGCGGCAGAGCGTCAGCTAAATACCTCTGATGTTGTGGCTGGTTGGGCTGAGAAAATTCGTGGGCAGGTGAGTCAGTTTGTAAAATTTGATGATGTTTCCAATCCTGCTCGCGTGGTAAATAACCTAGATTGGGCGGGCAACATGAATGTGCTCGACTTCCTACGTGATATTGGTAAGCACTTCTCAGTAAACGCCATGATCAACAAAGAGTCTGTGCAGCAACGTTTGAATCGTGAAGGCGCTGGCATTTCGTTTACCGAGTTTTCTTATGCTTTGTTGCAAGGTATGGATTTCGCTGAGTTAAATCGCGAGTACGACTGTACCATTCAAATTGGCGGCAGTGATCAGTGGGGTAACATCGTTGGTGGTATAGACCTTTCTCGTCGTCAGAATAAATCGCAAGCCTTTGGTATGACCGTGCCTTTGGTGACGAAGTCAGATGGGACTAAATTTGGTAAAACAGAATCGGGTGCCGTCTGGCTGGATCCTAAGAAAACATCGCAATATGCTTTCTACCAATTTTGGATGAACACAGCGGATGCGGATGTTTATAAATTTCTTAAATACTTTACTTTCCTTGGTATGGAAGAAATTGATGCGATTGAGCAAGCGGATAAAGACAGTACGGGCAAACCACAGGCGCAGTCTATTTTGGCTCGCGAAGCAACGCGCTTAGTTCATGGTGAAGACGGTTTGGCCGCCGCTGAGCGAATTACTCAAGCATTGTTTAGTGGTGAAGCGGATCAGTTAAGTGAACAAGATCTAGAGCAAATTCAATTAGATGGTCTGCCAAGCAGTTCTCTTGCTGAGGCTAATCTTGCGGGAACGCCTCTGACTAGCTTATTGGCAGAAGCGGGTCTAGCCGCTTCAGGTAAGCAGGTAAAAGACGCATTGCAGCGTAACTCAGTATTTGTAAATGGCGAGGCAAAGGGCATGGACGATAACATGTCAGCAGCGGACATGTTTTCATCTGAAAAAGGTTACTACGGCAAATTCTTCCTAGTGAAATTGGGTAAGAAAAAGCACCATTTGTTCACCCTGTAATCGGGCTTAATGTGTGATGTTATAAAAGGTGCTACGGCGCCTTTTTTTGTTTTATCAGTGCCCGTTCGGGATGAATGGTGTATACAGAGTATGGAATTGATTGCGACACAGGAAATGCTATGTCTCACGATAGACAAACCTTAACCACCCCAAATCATTATATAGGCCGTTTATATCGGTTAGCACGAGAGAAAGGCTTGGACGCGGACTCGCTTTTTAAACGTGCCAATTTGGACCCAGGTGTTATCGAAGATTTGTATGTTGAAATTGAAATCGAGAAGCTGGCAGGTATTGTGGAGGGGATTTGGGATTTGTTGCAAGACGAGGCCATGGGGTTAGCCAGCTCGCCTTTACCGGCTGGGGCTTTTTTTATGATGGGGCGTGCCACCGTACATGAGGCGACCTTGGGTAAAGTTCTGCAACTGGCGTGTCGCTTCTACAATATGGTGTCTGACGCTTATGAAATGACACTGAGTGAGGTGGATAATACGGCTGTATTAGCGTTTAAGTTGGCGGATACAAGTTTGGATGAGTCTCACTTGTTTTCAGATATGACCTTATTGGCTTGGCACAGTTATGCTTCTTGGTTGATTCAAGAGCGTATTCCTTTAGTGGCGGTGCATTTTCCATATGCGGAACCACAGCAACATGATTATGCCAAGCTTTATCCTTGCAAGCGTCTGTTCAATCAAGACGCCTTGAAATTGGTTTTTAGTCAATCTTATTTAGCTCGACAGAATGTGCAAAGTTTAGATGCTTTAAAAGCCTACATGAAGCGTTGTCCAATTGAATTATTTTTGAAGCAGCCGGGAGAGATTAGCGTGGCTAGTGACCTGCGAGCCTTACTTAATCGTTCGTTTGGTACCGGTTTTCCTGATATTGATGAGGCGGCTAAGAGCTTGCATATGTCCCGACGAACCTTGATTCGTAAGTTAGAAAAAGAGGGCACATCTTTTCAACAGGTTAAAGATCTTATGCGTCAAGATCGAGCGAGCTACTGGTTATCGCAAGAGGGGATTTCCATCGCGGCGGTCGCTGAAAAAGTTGGCTTCTCCGATGCGGCGGTGTTTGCGCGAGCGTTTCGGCGCTGGACTGGGTTGAGTCCAACTGACTATAGAGCGTTACATGCTCGGGTTTAGTTTTTTGTTTCTGTGCATAAATAAATAGGTTGGCACTATTTGCATTAATGATCGGCATCTTGTGCTATTCCTCAATATCTTTTCCTCGCGTACCTTTTCCTTAATCACTTTATTGAGGAATATTGTATGGCTCATGAATCTCCTACCTCGATTTCTGCACAAGCCTTAAAAGCCGCGGGCGACCTTGCTCAAGCAGAAGACGTTGCCGCTTTAGAGCAAGCGGCAGATGCTGCGGGTCGACATCTTGCAACCACTCGATCCAGTTTAATTGAACGTATGATTTACGGTCCTCAACCTGATATCGAAGAGCTGATTTCGGGTGTCGACAATATGAAACAGTCAGTGACTTCTGAAGCTTCTTCTATACTGCAGTCCGGATTGTCTTGTTTGCAGCAGGGCGAGGCCTTTGGTGAAGATGGAAAAATAACTTCTGCATTGCGTAAGGCAGTGGCCAAAGAAGGAGGGTATGGGTTTACTGTGCCAATTCAATATGGCGGACAAGGTAAACGTTACAGTGAGTTTGCATGTTTAATGGAAAACTTTGCTGCTAATGGTTTAGGGGCTTTATCGGTTGAAATTTCTGGGCAATTAACCATAGGTTCCAGCGCCTTGCTTGGTTATGGCACAGAAGCGCAAAAAAACAAATATTTGCCCGTTATTAGTGGTGGACAACTTATTGCCTTTGCTTTGACTGAGGTCGGGGTTGGGGTGAATGCCAAACGGGTTAAGGCTTATGTGGAAAAGGATGAAGAGAATGCTTGCTGGCGTCTCTTTGCAGAAGGCGAATGCAATAAACTCTACATTACCAGTGCTACACATGGTGGTCTGATGGCGATCGTGGCACGGAAGGGTAAAGACAGCAAAGAGTTGGCGTTGTTTGTTACTGAGTTACCTGAAGCCGACATCGATGGTGAATTCTCTTTTCATTGCCAAAGCTCCAATGTGAGTGCATTTCAACAAAATATTAACTCAAGAATTCATTTTAAAAATTACCCTATCCCTTATGAACAGGAAATTTTAGGCAATGGCGTTGAAGTATTGTTTTACTGTTTAAGAATGGGACGTTGTATGTTGGCGGCACAAGCCGCAGGGTTTCAACGAATGATGGCGGCTGATGCTGTACATTATGCGATTCAACGGGAAGGGGTAGGGGGGAAGGTCATCAAGCATGAACTGCCTCGCTTGGCGTTGGCAAAAATACTGGGGGGCGCGCTTACCGCACAAGCTTTATCGCACCTAGCCTTGGCGCAAGATCAGAACAAAGTAGATCTGGCTGGATTAAGAGACGTTACTAAATCGGCCAGTGCTCATTATTTATTGGGCTCTTTAATTGCCTGTGAACGAGTTATGGGTGGGCGCAGTTTGGATAAAGGTTCTCGTATTTCAGATATTAGGGCGACAGCACATGCTTTTGGTATTGTTGAGGGGGAAGATGATCTGATCCGGCTGGGAATGGTAAGGGACTTAACGAAGTCGTTCACTGAAAACTACATGGCTGGGCTGTTAAATCTTTTGCAACGGGCAAACACGGATAAAAATGGTCGACCAGTTGCTAAGGAAAAACGTATTTTAAAGCTCTCTTTAGGTCGCTTTATCAAGTCGCCAATAAGAATATCTAACCTTCTGTTATCTCTAATAATGAATACGGGATTCTGGCGCCTTTTAGGTTGGGTAACTCGAAATACGGTGTCGAGCCTGATTGATCGTTGCGTACAGTGGCTGCCTAGTCGATTGATGAAACGGTACAAGAGTATACCGTCACCATTAACATCGCATCTAAGGTTTGCAGAATATCAACTTCGACAATGTCGTTGGCATTATTTTAAAATGAGTGCCACTTATCAGTTGGAGTTGACGCAAGCGCAATTGCCATTACAGCAATTAGGCAAGCGCATAGAGACCCTAGTGTGTATTGCAACACTCTGTGCCCATGCCAGTCAGCTTGATGAATCAACGCAAAGAATTGCATTAGCGCAAATTGAAATCTTACGATCGGAGCTAGAGGGGAACACGATGTCGGTAAAGCGTATGGAGTCATTGCGCAGTGCCGTTAAAGGGGTGGCAGAGGATTTATCGCAAGAAGAATGCCGTTTAATTCAGTCGATAAAAGCACAACCCTTTGCCCATCCTTGGGGGGAGTGAAAAGGTTAAAGAAACAGGGAGAAAGTATTTTTCAAAAAACTGGAAGAAAGTACTTGCTAAAAATCTGTAGATCCTTAATATACGCCCTCGCTGACACGGACAGGGCTTCACTCTCTAAGAGAAACGAAGCAGCTTAAGTGTAACGGCAACGCTCTTTAAAATAGATAATCAGATAATTTGTGTGGGCGCTCGCTAGGGCTTCAAAAAAGAAATTGAAGTCTTACGAGAGTCAAACACGTCAATTCGCTTTATTAAGTAAAATTGTGAGTGTTTCGAATTTGAGTGAGCAAGCTTTTTAACTGAAGAGTTTGATCATGGCTCA
>NZ_JSEE01000021.1 GCF_001625355.1 Marinomonas sp. TW1 | reverse complement strand
CCGAACTCAGCAGTGAAAAGCGCCATCGCCGATGGTAGTGTGGGGGATCCCATGTGAGAGTAGGTCGTCGTCAAGCTTTAAATTAAGAAGCCCTGATAGGTTATCCTGTCAGGGCTTTTTTACGTCTATAGCAACATCAACATGGACTTGATGTTAATTAGGTCGTTGAACCACCTAATCCCACCTCGAACTCAGCAGTGACTCTTTATTCGCCGCAGGCGCTCGCCATGCCGATGGTAGTGTGGGGGATCCCATGTGTACCCAAAGGGCATAAATATCGTCAAGCTTTAAATTAAGAAGCCCTGATAGGTTATCCTATCAGGGCTTTTTTACGTCTGGCGTAAATGTTGGTCGTCGTTAAATCCCAACCTCTGAAATCCTCACACACAACACGATCCCAACCAGCGACGCCTTGCGTCACTGCCGTCGTCAGCGGCTTACGCTGCTTGGGATCTTGCTCATCTAGTTACATGCATGTCAGATGGGCTCAAGCTATCCGATATGATGTTTTGTCGACAAAGCAAGTCTCTTTGTTCCTTCCCCTTATGTCTTCAAGGGGAAGGGATGGGGTTAGTTCAGCAACCTTTATCCAATCACATTAACTGCAAGGCTTGCTTATTTTGTTAGCCTAGCCCGTTTTGTTCTTTTACCCGATCAAATACTGTACTAGTATCAAACAGATAGAAAATTTGTTACCGAAATAACGCGCAAGGTAAAAAGTACAAACGCGCACGCTCGTTTTGATCGCTCACTTTTTCGGGGAAGGTGAAAAACTTAAACCATTTCAATGTATTAAATAGTTTTGAAAAATATCCCATCAGCGTCAACACGCATGCGCACTATTAAAAATGTTAAGCATCACGCAGAGAGGATTACATGTCCGAGGGATTGACCGAATCAGAAAAATTTGTGAACTCTATTAGTGAGAGAGCTTTTCTTAATCTTTGGACTCATCCAAATCCAATTGGGAAGAAAGGAAAAGAGCTCTGTGATTGTTTAATCGTCTGCGGAAACCATATCGTTATTATTTCTGTGAAGGATATTAAGTACAAAGATACAGGGGATGAAGCGGGCTGGAAGAGGTGGACTAAGGCAGCAATAGATAAATCGGCTTCTCAAATATGGGGTGCTGAAAGGTGGCTAGACTCTTCAGTAGAGTTCACGAGGCACGATGGCCGAAAGGTCGAATTGCCGCCAAAAGAAGATCGAATTGTACACCGTGTATCTGTATCACTTGGAGCTCAGCGAAGAATACCCACAAAGTCAGGAGATCTGGGTTATGGAATCGTACATGTTTGCGATGAGTTTAGCCTTGGAGCAATTTTTGGCCTGCTGGATACGATCACGGATTTCGTTGGTTTTCTGAACGAAGTTGAGGCTCTAATAAACAGAGCCAATATAGTTTTCAACGAGGGTGGGATCGAAGACTTATTGGCAATCTATTTATTAAATAATCATTCACTCCCTTACGAAGAAGCTGAGTTACTAATAATAGATAATACGGTTTTTCGAGGGTTCGTAGACTCTGATGATTATAAAGCTATCCAGAAGTCCTATAAGGATTCATATTTTTGGGACAAGCTGATCGAGCATTTTGTTAGTGACCTTCTTACTGATGGAATGTTTGAATATGGCACAAATCAGGTCACTGATAATCAGCTGGCTCTTGTTCAAATGGCCCTCCAGCCGCGTGGTCATAGAGCAGATCTAGTCGATGCCTTTTCTGAGTTTTTACAGAAACCAGAGTTAAAAATTGCTGCAAGAGTATTATTGGCGCACAAAAACACGGCATTTGTATTCCATGTAGGGCCAAGTAGTGATCGAGAAGCTAGAGTCCAAGAGCTAGGTTTAAGGTGTTTAGTGGTAAGAGGTCGTGTCCCTGATGTCAAAATTGTAGTTGGTATATCGAGAGATAAGCTGGGGCCATCAGAGGTTGGCTACTCTCATGATATTGTTTATGTAGACATCCCAGAGTGGAATGATGATTTTGAAGAACAAGTAACTGGAATACAAAAGGAGCTGGGTTACTTTGAAAACGCATTCTGGGCTAAGAGGCCAGAAAATGCCTAACAAGACGCTGCTGTCGGAAAAATTTTCCGCTGCGCTCCAAATTTGCCGTAGTACGCGGCGTTATGTAATACAGGAAGTATTGTGGAAAACTGCAAATATTGCTTGAAAGAAGAAGCTATTGAAAACTCTCATATCATACCTTCATTCGTGTTTGAATGGATTAAAATGACATCGGCCACGAAAGTTATGAGGAGTGCTGATAATCCGAACCTTAGGGTCCAAGATGGCCAGAAATCTGCTCTTTTGTGTTCTGTTTGTGAAGGGAAGTTCGCAAAAGTGGAAGAACTCTTCAAGAAAGAGTATTTCTCAAAGGTGGCAAATTACAGGAGTCTATGCCCAGAGGAGTTGGATATAACTCCCAGCATAATTAAGTGTATTTATATCATTGCATGGCGTTCGTTAGCTGATGCTGTTTACTTCCCTAGAGATCATCAATATACAGATGAGGAGTTTCTACAATTTCCATCTTTACTTGATGAAATTAAAGACGCTATTGAAACAGGAAGCTTTTCTAAGTTCAAAACACATGTAATCCCTTGTACTAAGGAAGTTCTAACTAAGTTAGGGTTACCTCAAGTTCCTTGGCATCATTATGAAAGAAGTGTCACTGCAGAGCCGAGAATTTGGGATAACTGGGAGCGTTTTATTTTATATATTCAGATACCTTTCAGTATTATAGTTTTCGAAATAGTTCCTAATGAAGATGATGCTTGGGTAGGAACGCAGCTTGAGGGAAGAAGTAAAATAAAACTAAGTGAAATTGAGTCTGTCCCATCGTATCTTGCTACTCAGGTAGAGCATTTCTATCAAGCTTTTGTTGATGCAAAATCCAAGCTTTCTGATACCCAATTAAAGAAAATACAAGACGATGTTAGTAATGCAGGTCCAAACAATGGTTCCTTCAAAACGATGAAAAAATCTTGGTAGTGTTACATCACAAACTGTCAATTATTCGGGCCTTATGACCCCCTATCTCTCTAAATCTGAACAATGGCTTTAATTACAGGTGAAAGCCGTTCTGTTTTCACCTTCTTTCGATCTGTTTCCTTCTCAACTTATGAAACTTACGTTCTAGTGCCCCTAGCTTATTCACAAGGATAGGTTGATCACGGGAGTGTCTGATTTTAATATCATGGCTCTTTGACGAAAATGAATAGGGTACGGCGAATGGTTTTGTTCTTTCCGGCGCAGCAAGATTTGGACTGCATCAGTCAGCAAGGTCTGATTCTTGGCAAGATTAAGTTTGATGGTGTGAAGGAGGAATATGCTTTTCATCCCGATAATGCGTCTGTGTCGTTAACTGAGTCGGAAAGGCTGAGTATTGCGCAACGGCTGTCGATACTTTGTTCTGGTGCCAGTTCGATTCCCATGCAGGACGATGATTGATTGGTTATTGGTTGGTTCCGCGTAAGATAGGTGCTTGAGGCGTTTTATGTCCCCAGAAATATTTGTTAAGCGCAGCTTGGCGGCTAAGTCTGTCGTGCGTGCTGAGGTAATCCAATCCTTGTGGAGTGGCTATGGTGAGATTGTGCGCTACCAAGTGTCTGGGGCGCAGGACAATCTTACTTCGGTGATTGTGAAATCGATTCGTTTAGATCAAGTCATGGCGCATCCGCGAGGCTGGCAATCAGACTTGTCCCATCAACGTAAACAAATCTCTTATCAGGTGGAAGCAAGGTGGTATCGCCATTGGGCGCCTCGTCTGTTAGACGCGGCGCGAGTGGCGGAATGTTATGCCGTGCAGGAGTCCGATACTGAAATATTGCTGTTACTGGAGGACTTGGATACATCGGGTTTTAGCCATCGTCATCATCAGCTGACTTGGTCCGCTTGTTTGCCTGTTTTAGATTGGTTAGCGAGCTTTCACAGTACTTTCATTTCAACCGGAATGGCTAACAATGACGAACGGGTGGACGATAAGGGGTTGTGGGCGCGAGGCAGTTATTGGCATCTGGAAACTCGCCCAGATGAATGGCAAGCCATGGCGGAAGGCGAGTTAAAACGTCAGGCCAGCGTGATAGATGAAACATTAAGAAAGGCGAATTTTCAGACCTTAATACATGGTGATGCTAAGGTGGCGAACTTTTGCTTTTCGGCGTCAGGTTCAGAAGTGGCGGCGGTAGACTTTCAATACACGGGGCAAGGAATTGGCGTGCAAGATGTGGCGTATTTTCTTGGCAGTTGTTTGGAGGAAGTCAGTTTGACAGACCATTTCGCTTTTTTGTTAGAGCACTATTTTGCCGAGTTAACGCGCTGCTTAGTTGCACAAGGTGAATCGCCCGATTTTGCCTCTAAGGTTGAAGCGGAATGGCGATCTTTGTTTGAGCTTGCGTGGGCTGATTTTCATCGCTTTATTCTGGGTTGGAGCCCAGATCACATCAAGAACACGCCGTTCAGTCAAATGATGACCGAACGAGCTCTGGCCTCATTACGAACGTCGTAAAGCGCGATTCGTCTTGGCTGTGGCTTGGGCCGCTAAAGGATCGTCAGGCCAAGGGTGCTTAGGGTAACGACCGCGCATTTCCTTTTTAATCTCTGGGTAAGCGTTTTGCCAAAAGAAAGGCAGATCGTGTGTCACAGCCAAAGGCCTTTGGCCAGGGGACAGTAATTCTAAGGTGAGGTTTTGTCCTAATACTTGCGGTGTGTGTGTCATGCCAAAGGCTTCTTGCAGCTTCACGCTGAGCTTAGGAGGCGATTGTTGATAATCAATTTTATGCTGATGGCCTGATGCCACGGCGAGGCGTTCTGGAACCATCTTCTGGAGGCGGTTTTGTTGTTGCCAGTCTAAGGTGTTTAATAAAATGCTTTTGAGATCCAGCTTATCCAGTGCATGTTGTGTCGTCACGTTCGCTAAATAGGGCGCGAGCCATTCCTGCAATGTTTGCAATAATACTTCATCGCTCAAATTTGGCCACTCGGCTTGATGATCATGTTGGGCGGCAAAGTGGATTCTGGCTCTCAGTTGATCACAGTCTTGGTGCCAGGGTAACACCGCCAGTCCTGCTTGTTTGATGTATTGGCAAACGGCGGTGGTGACGGCCTCTGCAGGAAGTTGTGATGACGCTTGGCGTTGCACACAGAGTTTGCCAATCCATATTTGTTGTTCACTGATCAAACGAGCGTCTTTTTTCGACCAAGCAAGGTGGCTTCTCTCTTGCAATAGGGAAGGCTGATGCTCAGCCAAAGCCGCTAAGTTTAGAGGCTGAGACAAGTAAATTTGGTCCTCTTCATGGCCTTGATGCCCGCCAATGTCGAGCGCCACTAGATAGTCGGATTGCGCATTGCTATCGGTTTTGTCCAAGTTGGCGAGACGACCATTGGCCAGTTTGTAGCGTACTTTTTGATCAGACTTCCCTTTAGCGTCGCCTTGGCGCTGTGCGATGCGATCAAAAAACGCCGCGGCCAAGAGCAAACCTAATGCGTCCTCTTCACTGATGTTTTTCGTTCGAGTAGACACGTTTATTGAAGCGCAGCGATGACGCCATTGTTTAATTGATTGTTGGTAAAAATGTTTTGGCTTGTGAGCGGTCAGCTTCGTGTCGCTCTGAGTCAGCCACTGTAGACGCATGGTAAAGTCGCTGCCTAGGTTGGACATAGGGTCGCCTTCGCTAAGTAATGCGCATGCTTGGCAAGCTAGGTCGCTGTGCCCCCATTGTTTCGCTAAGAGTAGCAGGTGCGCCAAGCGCGGCTCTAGGTTGAGTTGACTCATGTGTTCGCCATGGGCGGTGAGCGTTAGCGCCTCTGCCTCAATAGCGTGTAATTGGCGCAAGGTATCTAATGATTGCTGGAAATGGCCTTCTGGTGGTGGCGAGATCCAGTCGAGTTCTAACCTGTCTTGAATGCCCCATTGGGCTAGATTTAAGGTCAAGGAACTGAGTTCCAAGCATTCAATTTGTGGTTGAGCTTGGGCCGCCAATCTATGTTGTTGCTCTTCGCTCCACCAACGATAACAAACCCCAGCCTGGGTGCGCCCAGCACGACCGGCACGTTGAATGGTTTCCGCTTGGGTGGCTCTTCGAGTGTGCAAGCGAGTGGTGGCGGTATTGGCATCAAATCTGGCTTCACGGCTCAGTCCGCTGTCGACCACGACACGAATGCCCTCAATGGTTAAGCTGGTTTGTGCAATGGCCGTGGCTAAGACTATTTTGCGTTCAGGCTCATTGGTCGGGGAAATGACTTTTTCCTGCTCCTGTAGGCTTAAATCTCCATATAAAGGCAAGATAGATAAATGGACTTGGTCTTTTAGTTCTTTGTTCAAACTCTGATGAACTTGGCGGATTTCTTTTTGCCCTGGCAGAAACACCAGAATATTGCCGCTTTGTTGGCGGTATGCGCGTAGGACTAAGCGGCTGACTTCATCAGTGACTTCGGCGATTTTCAGCGCTTTATTGTCATATATCACCTCTACTGGGTAACTGCGCCCAGCACTGCTTAGGGTTGAGCAGCCAAGGCGTTGTTCGAGAAGCGGGGTGTCTAAAGTGGCAGACATCACCAGAAGCTTGAGAGGGGCCTCATCACGATAGAGTTCGCGGGTTTGCAGGCACAAAGCAAAGGCCAGATCAGAGTGGAGGTTTCTTTCGTGAAATTCGTCGAAAATAACCAGAGCAATGTCACTTAAAGAGGGATCGTCCTGCAACATGCGAGTGAGAACGCCTTCAGTCACCACTAAAACTTGTGTGTCTTTGCTTTCTTTGGTGTCGTGACGGATACGATAACCAATGCGTTTACCAAGGGGTTCTTGCAAGCTGTCCGCTAGACGTTTGGCAGCGGCTTTCGCGGCCAAACGACGGGGCTCCAACATGATGATTTTACGTCCTTTCCGCCAAGTTTCATTCATTAAAGCAATCGGCACTACTGTGGTTTTGCCGGCACCGGGAGCCGCTTCCAAAATAGCTTGATCTTGCTCGGCTAAGGTTTGCAATAAGTCCGGCAGAATGGCGTGAATGGGTAAAGAAGATGTCATGTTAGAACCTTTGTAATGGTGGCCACATCATAGCGATTTTTACGTTGCTTTTCAGCTAGGGGGTGAAGGCATCTTCTGAGCAGAAGAATGAAAATCTTTTGTATTAAAATATTTCACGCGTTTCTAAATTTAATTAATTTTACTCAAGTTGTTGTGCAGGTATAAGATGCGTCTTGTTCTGAGATTAAACAACATCGCAATGGATGCTTAATGAGGCCATTAAGCAAAATACAAAACAGGATTCGATCACCATGAGTAAAGACATTATTTTTACGATTAACAGCGAATGTCTCGATGAAAATTATCAGCCTTCTGACAGCACTCGAGTCACGACGAATTTTGCGAATTTGGCAAGAGGTGAGCGCCGTCAAGCGAACTTACGTAATGCGTTAAAGATGGTGAATAATCGCTTTAATGCGTTAGCACATTGGGATAATCCTAATGGCGATCGTTATGCTGTTGAGTTAGACATTGTCTCGGTTGATATGGACATTGCCAATAATGGACACGCTTTTCCGGCGATTGAAATACTGAAAACGACCATTTTTGATCACCAGACGAATAAACGTATCCAAGGCATTGTCGGCAATAATTTTTCTTCTTATGTGCGTGATTATGACTTTAGTGTCTGGCTATTGGAGCACAATAAGCATCAGCCCCAATTTAGTATTCCGAAGAATTTTGGTGAGCTGCATGGCAAGCTCTTTCAGTGCTTTGTGAATTCAAGTGATTACAAGGCGCATTTTAATAAACCGCCGGTGATCTGCCTGAGCGTGTCGGACAGTAAAGTGTATCGTCAAACGGATAACCAGCATCCTATTTTGGGGACGGAATACTTAGCCAATGAGGCTTCCTTGACGGAACAGTATTTTAAGCAGATGGGTCTGCAGGTGCGCTATTTCATGCCGCCAAACAGCGTTGCTCCTTTGGCTTTTTATTTCTTTGGTGATCTGCTGAATGACTACACGCATCTTGAACTGATCAGCACCATTAGCACCATGGAAACCTTCCAGAAAATCTATCGTCCTGAAATTTATAATGCGAATTCGGTGGCGGGGAAATGCTATCAACCCAACCTGAACAACGCAGACCATTCAGTTACTCAGATAGTGTATGACCGAGAAGAACGAAGTCAATTAGCCAATGAACAAGGCAAGTTTGCGGAGGAGCACTTCATCAAACCTTATCAGACAGAACTTGCCCAATGGTTGGCTCAATAATCTGGTTTTAAATTTACGTCTACAATACGGCCGCTTTTATTATGAACACAGACACGAAAAAAATATTACTCCCTACGTCCACTGCTGGCAGCTTACCAAAACCTGCTTGGTTAGCTGAACCTGAGACACTCTGGTCACCTTGGAAGCTACAAGATGAGTCATTAATTGAGGGCAAACTCGATGCTCTGTGCGTGTCATTACAAGAGCAGCAGCTGGCGGGCATTGATATTGTCAGTGACGGCGAGCAAACACGCCAACATTTTGTCACCACTTTCATAGAGCACCTTAATGGTGTTGATTTTGAAAAACGTCAAACGGTTCGAATTCGTGATCGTTATGATGCCAGCGTGCCGACCGTGGTTGGACCAGTGAGTCGTCAAAAGTCGGTTTTTGTTGATGACGCTAAGTTTTTACGTCAGCAAACCAAACAGCCGATTAAATGGGCTTTGCCTGGCCCGATGACGATGATTGATACACTGTATGATGATCATTATAAAAGCCGTGAAAAACTTGCTTGGGAATTTGCCAAAATCCTCAATCAAGAAGCCAAAGAGCTTGAGGCCGCTGGCGTTGATATTATTCAGTTTGATGAGCCAGCCTTTAATGTGTTTTTTGATGAGGTCAATGAATGGGGCGTGGCGACATTAGAAAGAGCCATTGAAGGGCTAAAATGCGAAACGGCGGTGCACATTTGTTATGGCTATGGCATCAAAGCCAATACTGATTGGAAAAAGACATTAGGGTCAGAGTGGCGACAATATGAAGAGGCTTTCCCTAGGTTACAGCAATCGAACATCGATATTATCTCATTGGAGTGCCATAACTCACATGTACCAATGGATTTACTGGCACTGATTCGTGGCAAAAAAGTCATGGTTGGTGCCATTGATGTGGCAACCGACACCATTGAAACCCCTGAAGAGGTTGCCAATACGTTACGAAACGCTCTTCAGTTTGTCGATGCCGATAAACTTTATCCTTGTACCAATTGTGGCATGGCACCGTTATCTCGATCCGTAGCAAGGGCTAAGCTAAAGGCGTTAAGCACCGGTGCCGACATCGTTCGAAGAGAGCTTTTAAATTCAGATAAATCGGTTTAATTACGCTTAGCGAATACTATTACGTCGCTTTGGGATGGCGGCCAATCGTGAGGTTAAATCGGCGTCTTCACGTTCGCCCAAAATATCGCTGACTCGGTGAGCAATGCCTTGATAAGGCTGAGCAAAGGTGGTGAGTTGATAGGCCTGCCAGGCGGATTGAGGAATATCGTCAAAGCCAAGAATGCTTATGTCATCAGGGATCGAAAGATTGAATTGATGTCGGGCGGTATCCATAAAGCCGCAGGCGACTAAATCGGTAATGCAAAAATAGGCATGGTTAGGCTGGTGGTTGGGCAATAAGGCTTGGGCTGCCTGTTGTCCATCTTCGTAGTTGGTGTTATCACCTCGCCAGATCGTCACTTCGAATCCTTTGGCCTGAGCCGCGCTAATAAAAAAGTGTTCTCGGGCTAACAGACTAGGCGTGCCCTTGTTCGAGCTAACCAAGGAAAGCGTTTGGCAACCTGCTTGTTGGAACAGTGTAACGGCTTGTTGCATGGCATCGGCATAGTCGATTTGAATGTGGTGGGCGTTTTCGACTTCATCATTACAGTTGATCATGATGACTTTTTGACCTGAGTCGACACAGGTTTGAACCAGTTCTTGTGGAGGGGTTCCCGACATAACCACACTGGCGGATGCTCGATAATGCAGAGCGCGACGCATGGCGTCATCGGCACTGCTGGGCTCCGAACTGGCGTTGATCACCATCACCATACGTCCGTCTTGCTGTAGTTGCTTAGTGAGGGCGTCGAGCAACAGGTTGTGGTAGGGCTTGTCTAAATTGGCGGCCAGTAGGCAAACGGGACGACTTTGTTCTTTCGAAATGCTGCGGGCTAAATGGTTGACGTGATAATTCAGTTCCGCCGCAGCGGCCAGCACTTTTTCTCTGGTTTTGGCAGAGACGCTGGCGCCGTCGGTAAAGGTCCGAGAAACGGCTGAACGAGATACGCCAGCCAGACGAGCGACTTCGGCAGCCGAGGTGGCACGACTTTTTTCAGGGCTTTTGTTTAGGGGCATTCACGAGCTCTCTTTGGGCAAATATGGCTGCAAACGTTTCACTTGTTCTGCGGCCCAATGAGCAGCATCGACCAATACTTGTTTGGGTGCTTCGGGCCATTCTTCTTTAATCAATTGTCTGGTTTCACGTATGTGAGCGATGGCGGCTTCTAAACTGGGATAAGTTTCCGTTTCATCCAAATGCAGCAAAAGCGCCGTTAACGTCACTGAACGGCTGCGTCCACCGCGACAATTGATCAGTATATTACCAGTTTCGTTCCACGGGTAGCTTTCTTTCTTTGGCAGTTCTTGGTCAATCAAACTGCGCAATTGATAATAACCTGCCAGCATCATTGGGTAAGGGTTGCCTGGACCATCGACAATCCCTAGTTTGTAGTAACGAACGGGTGACCAGCCAAAAGGTAAGGCCTTGCTGACAGGGTCTTGTTTGGTGACTAGGTTAATGTCCAGATTGACGGCGCAATTAAACACAGTACCAATGCCATGCTGGCTTAATAACTCAGGGTCGGAAGCGGCCTGTTTATTGCCAATATAAAGGTCGATGTTACGGCCAAGAAAGTTTTTATGGATTAGATGAAGAGGGGCTCGTTGTGCGTCGGCCTCACGAAAAATTTGTTTTATATCTAGGGCGTTTGAAGTGGTCATGATGGATCCTTTAACGTTAAATTTGGAAAGTTAACTTGCTGTACCTGTTTCGCGATGGTGGGGGCGCAAGCGAGCACGGGGCCGGTTTCTAATAGGTGAGATAAGCGGTTTGGCCAAGTACCGACTTGCCCACCCGCTTCTTCGACCATCAACATACCGGCAATGCAGTCCCAACTGTTCATAGAGGGTTCCAGATACGCATCGGTTCGCCCTTCAGCTACCCAAGCTAAGGCCAGTCCACCAGAGCCGCCTCGGCGAATGCTGGCACCTTGTGACAGCAAAGTCTCTTGTGCCGCCAAATACGCTTGAGTGGGTATTCTGGTTGACCAACCAAGCTCAACATGGGCTTGAGTCATATCGGGCGTGGTGGCAACCGAAATGGGTTGGTCGTTCTTCGTGACACCTCGACCGCGCTGGGCAAAGTACCGTTCTTGTGAAACCGGTTGGGCAATGGCCGCCAGCTGAGCTTCACCGTCGAGGCAAAAACAGACAATCACGCAAAAATGGGGAATGCCACGAGCAAAGTTAGCGGTACCATCGATGGGGTCGATGACCCAAGTGGCCGGTCCTGGTGTGCCGCCACCTTCTTCACCTAGAATGGCATCGTCAGGAAAATGGTGTGCTATTTCGTTACGAATGAGACTTTCCACGGCTAAGTCTGTTTCGGTTAGAAAGTCTTGGTGGCCTTTTAGATCATAGACACCGGCGGCCCGATTTAAGTAGCCTTCTAGTGCTCGTGCAGA
Source organism: Marinomonas sp. TW1 (assembly GCF_001625355.1). GTDB lineage: Bacteria > Pseudomonadota > Gammaproteobacteria > Pseudomonadales > Marinomonadaceae > Marinomonas. The sequence continues at coordinate 41,412 of NZ_JSEE01000021.1, read as the reverse complement.
GGCTTTTTGAATCAATTCTTTTAAAAAATTGGCGCGTTGTTCGATATCGTTAAATGTGTTCAAGGTAATCCTTTATAAAGTTGACACAGGCTCAATCATTGGCCTGTGCCTTACAGGTGATGCTAGATGAACGTGGGCTCATCGTTTCTTAACAGTGTTTACAGTTGTCCGGCACGTGCCAGCGCCCAAAGATCTTGCCAATCTTGGCGGCTTGCCCAGTCCTGTTGTGCCGTCGCTGGGTTGTATTTCATCAGTTGATCAAGGTACGCCGCGACGCCAGAAGGCTCGACAGATGGGATCTCATTGTCCACATTGGTGGAAATTTTGCCGTCGATGGCTTGAGGGTTAAAACCTTCACTGGTCAACATGTAATGCACAAATAACTTAGCGGCATTAGGGCTATCTGTCCCTTTGGTGATCATCATGAATTTAGGGTAAAGCAGGCCAACCATGGGTTGCATTGACGCGCAGATGCCCAATTTCATGCCATTTTTGTTTTCACGATATTTCGCTGAAGACATGATGCCAATGAAGTTTTCTTTGGTGTCTGGTGCGCCTACTGCGGAGGCGACATCACCGTCAGAATTGGTCAGTAGTGGCTGGTTTTTTGCCAGCGCCACGACGAAGGCCGCTGTGGCACTATCTAGATCCGTTTTTAGGGGCTTTCCATAGTGAGCTTGATAAGCGTCGGCAATCACCTTGTCATGGTGCATAGCAAATTGGTTGAAGAAATCCGTGTACATGGATTTGTTAAGAGGGTCCGGCATGGTGACATGACCTTTCCACTTAGGGTCGGTCAGAGCCCAAATGTTATCGACCGGGCAGCTGTCGTTTAGCGCGGTGTTGTAAGACCACACAACGGGCGAGTTGGAAACCACCAAAGGGTCACTAAACGGAGCAGGGATCTTAGTTTGCATGTCTTTTGGTAAATAGCTGTAGGTATAACCCGTTGCCAGTAATTGCGCGTCGGCTGCAGGCACATCTGAAATAATTACCACGTCAGATTTGACGTTATTGGCTTTGGTTTCGCTTAGTACCATTTTGATGCTGGCACCGGCTTTGATCTTGGTGCCTGTGGTTTCAATGCCGTATTTTTTAGCAAACGCCGCCGCCTGTTTTTTGATTTTACCGGTCGAATCGTAGACAGAAAGCGCAGGTTCTGACTTTGCCGCTTTGATTAAGGCATTAAGATCGAAATCGTCCGCGATGGCTGACGTCGAAGCAAGCGTGCCGACTAATAGTAGGCTAGGGATGTTGCGAATCATGAGATGTCCTCAATTTTGGGTTGATTAAAAACAGGCGAAATTCGGTCCGCAGCAGTGCGGTAGGTCTTAGCCTTAGGGGTTAGGGTTAAGGTTAAGGGTTTACGTTTGCCATCGGTGTCGAATAAATGCATCGCATGGCTGGCAACATTCAAATAGGCTTGTTCTCCACGTTGCCAACGTGGTGGTATTTGGGTGGTATGAACTAGGTGAGAAGGCATGGTGCTCGTGTCATCTTGGGCCATAGTGAGTTCAATGATCCAAGCACCGCCAGTTGGTAATATGTCGCTTATTGTCACAGGAACACCGGACAGTGAAGCCTCTTTACTCAGTAGCAAACCTTCTGGGCGCAAGCCAAGTAACGCGCCTTCAGTGAGTGACGTTGAAAAGCCAGCTTGCTGCATTAATTGCTGTGCTGGTTTGGTCTCTGCCGAGATCATATTAATGGGTGGGTTACCAATAAATTCCGCCACAAAACGATTAGCAGGGCGTTCGTAAATGTCATCCGGTGTGCCGATTTGCTGGAGTGTGCCCTTGTTCATAACCGCGATCTGAGTCGCCAAGGTCATGGCTTCCCACTGATCATGCGTTACGAAGACAATGGTGGTACCGAACTCCTGATGCAGGCGTGTTAACTCAGCACGCATGGACAGTCGAAGTGATGCGTCGAGGTTGGATAAGGGCTCATCTAATAACAAGATGCCTGGGTTCATGGCAAGGGTTCGTGCTAGGGCAACACGTTGTTGTTGACCGCCAGATAGTTGCGCCGGGTAGCGGTCTTCTAGCCCTTCTATCTTGAGCATCGTGATCATCTCAGCAACGAGTTTTTTACGTTCGTGGGCAGGCAACCCTTTTAAGCGCAAACCAAACTCAATATTGCGTGTGACCGTCATATGAGGCCATAAGGCATAAGATTGGAAAACCAACCCAATATGGCGCTTTTCCGCCGGAATAAAGAGGCCTTTCGCGACGTTATCTAGGACTCTGCCATCCGCCACAATTTCGCCATCGGTTAGGTGTTCTAGCCCTGCAATCATGCGCAGTATCGTAGATTTTCCACAGCCAGAAGGTCCCAGTACACACATAAACGCGCCATCTTGAATCTCCATAGACACCTGATCTACTGCCGGTGGATGACCCTTGGTGTAGTATTTCGAAATATTGTTTAAAGTAATATTTGACATAGTATTAGCTCTCCAGACCTTGAGCTAAGCCTGTCCCAGTGAGGCGATTGATGAGGATGGTGCCGAATAGGGCAATCAAGGCAATCATCAAGACGACAGCATTAGCGGCTTGGGTGTAGTTGAAATCAATAAGACGGATTGAGAACGTCGTAAGTACGTCGGTCGCAGGCACCGCCAGGATAATGAACAGACTGACGCCTTTAATACCGGAAATAAAAGGCATTAAAACGGCCGTCACTAAGGCATTACGTTGAATGGGCAGAATGATAGAGAACATACGTCGTAACCAGCCTGCGCCAGCGACTCGTGCACTGTCTTCCACGTCACTGCCAAGTTGTGTCATGGCGGAAATGCCTGCTCGACTGGCAAACGGCATTTGGTCAGCGATTAACGCAAGGAAGAGGATAATCGGTGTACCGTATAGCGCTGGAATAGGGCCATGAGGGACGGCGAATAAGGTGAGAAAAGCCGCTGCAAAGGCAATGCCGGGTACCAAATAAGGGAAAAAGGTGATTTGGCGCAATGATACGGAGACAAATTTTAAAGGTGAGCGCAACACAATATAGCCGGTGAGTAGCCCTAGAATTCCAGCGCAGATAGAGGCACTGCCGACTATGCTGATGGAGCTCCAAGCGGCGTTCCAAAACTCGGATGACAAGAGAATACCGTTGCGTAATGCCACCGTGTCTAGGTTGGTGCCGATCCAATAATCTAAAGTAAAGTTTGACAGTTCGAAGCGACCTGGCAAATGCATGACGGTTGATAATGCCAGTGCGCCCAATGGTGCAATGACACCAATAAAGACCATGATTAATGCCAATAGGGTGGCAGGCCACTGTAGCCAGCCGAGTGATTGACGACGTTCCATGGCCCCTTTTGAGCCGATAATAGCAAAGCGTCTGGCTTCGCGCATCATCCAAGTATCCAGTGCTAAGGTGGCAATACCGACCACTAAAATGACGCCAGCAAACACCGCCGCCACACCATTTTGTTGGGTGCCTATGGCGCGGTACAGTGAGGTGGCGAGAGTATCAAATTGCACCGGTAGACCAAGCACGTAGGGGACGGAGAATTCACCAATGGCGTCGGCAAAAATCAATAAGGCCGATGACATCAATGCCGGACGCATTAAGGGGAAAACAATCGATAGGGCCACTCTGCCTCGACTGGCTCCGAGCATTTGTCCGGCTTCTTCTAATTGGCTGTCTAGGCGTCTTAAGGCATTGCCGACTAATAAGATTACGAACGGAATGTAGTTGAGCGTCATAATAACGATGGTTGGAAAAGCCCCATAGGACACCCAATCCGGTAACTGATAGCCCATGGCTTCGGCCCACCCCGGCTGACCACCAATCGTGGCGTTTTTAAACAGAGTGGTCCATGCCAAAGCAAAGGTCCAAGCCGGGAGCATAAAAGGGATGATCAAGGCAGTTGATAACCAGCGACGTCCCATGAGATTGGTGCGTACGAGCAGCCAAGCCAAAATGGAACCAATGACCATGGAAAGCAGCATTGAGGTAATGGAAACCAGTAAGGTATTCCATAAAGGCTTCCAGAAAATAATAGAAGACATTCGCGAGGCGAAGACGCGTTCTAGGTAGTACCCCGTCATTTGACCTGCGTCACTGCCAGTGCGCATTTCATCACCAGTTTGGACGGTGAAGACTTCAAACAGGATATTGATGATGGGGGCTGCAATTAACCAAGCGAAAACAAATAATAGTCCCAGACCAATCAATAAAGTCGGGTCGCATTTTGCGATCACAAGTCGATGTCGCCATTTTTGCAGTGGTGATAAATGGGGCGAATGGGATATCTCGGTCATGTCATACTCAAGTTCAAAAAACGAATGTTGAAACCTAAGATAGAGACCTTCTATGTCAAAAAGATGACATTTTGCAACTATGTGCAAAATAAATATAAATAGCGTTAAGAGACGTGTTTAAACGATATAAAGCGAGATCAATGAAACAGGGATGGCGCGGAAAGTAAGGCGAGAAAAATGGGCAATGTTAGTATGGCGGATGTTAGATTAGCTTATTAACGAAGCTTAACTTTAGGTTGTGCAATGCTAATGTCTGTTTGACAGGTAGCGATACAGGGTAAAAAATAACCTTCTGCCTGCTCTTTGGTGGTGAGGCCTCGTGGTGTTTTCGTGCCATAGTCTATTTCTCCTGTTAACAGCCTTGTTAAACAAATGCCGCAGACGCCGTTGTCACAGGCGTGTCTAATGGGCACTTGTTGAGCCAATAAGGTTGTGAGAATAGTGTCTTCTAAAGCACACTCTAGGTCGCGAGGAGGATGCAAAAAGCTGAGCTTAATGTGTTTCATCTGGGGCAAGATGCTTTTCCTTCTGTTAATCTTCTATTAACTTTAACATGATAACAGTACTGCAGCGGTGCCGTGAGGCAATTGTGCATCAAACAATAATGACAACGGATCCTAATCAATACAATGACAGAGCCAAGTAAAAAAACCTTATTGGTGGTTGATGATGACCAAGATATTCGTCAACTATTGTGTGATGCGTTATCACAGAAAGGCTATCAAGTGAGAGAAGCCGAAGATGGCCGTCAAATGTGGGCGCATTTAGAAGCGGAAACGGTCGATTTGGTATTAATGGATTTGTACTTGAAAGAAGAAGATGGTCTGAATTTAGCGCGTGAGGTTCGTGAGCGCTTTGTCATGCCCATCATGATGCTCACTGGGAAGGGAGATGAAACCGATCGGATTCTGGGATTAGAACTGGCCGCGGATGATTACATGATGAAGCCCTTCAACTTGCGTGAGTTGACCGCTCGTATTCATGCTTTATTGCGTCGTTCTTTTCAAGCGCCTCCCGCCGACGTTCATGCGGTTAATCAAGATCATGAATGTTTGCGTTTTGGTTCATGGGTATTGGATCTCACTGCGCGTTTGTTACAAGATCAAGAGGGCAAATTGGTCACTTTGACGTTGGGGGAATTCTCTTTGCTGGAAGTGCTGGCACGTCACCCAGATCGAATTTTCACTCGTGAGCAATTGATTGAACAAAGTCGAGGGTTAGAAACCGAGGTGTTTGATCGTACCGTCGATGTGTTGATTTTGCGCCTTAGACGTAAAATCGAATCCAACCCGAAAACCCCTGAATTTATTAAAACACAACGTGGTCTTGGGTATTTCTTTCAAGGCCCAGTGCGAGCCAGCTGATGCGCTTTGTCAGTATCCGTCAAAAAGCCTCTTTGTCTATGTTGGCCATCAGTGTGGTGGCTTTTTTCATGATAGGCATAGGTTGGCAATCCATGCGAGTCAGTGAAGCCACTTTATCTGAATTTGAATCTGAGACCCTTCCGGAAATTAGTACCTCGCTCACCTTAGCGGAGGGCGTGGCTCAGCTAGCTGCGATTGCGCCTTATACCGCAGGTTCTGGGCGTCCTTTTCAACTGCAAACGGAATCTGAACGAATTCATCGTCGTATTGTTGAGTTACGTGGCGTCGCTGATAGCTTGATGGATTCAGAGTTTCAGGTGGACATAGATAAGCGCTTAGATGACTTACAGGCGACCTTAGAGGAGTTGGTTGCTTTAGTCAGAGAAGAGCTGTATCTACGAGAAGACGGCTTAGCGCAGCAGTTTCGTATTCGTCAGTTATTGCCCTCTACCAACAGGGTCGATATCTCCAATCAACAGGGGTTAACTTGGTTATTGCAATTATTAGAAGCGCCCAGCTTGTTGCCCGAGCGCATTGCCAATACCTTGAAACTGTCTCAGCAAGGTGCGGATGTGACGCGCATTACACAAGATTTATTGCGGGCTCATCAACGCTTAAATGATATACAGGAAAGGAAGAATTACCTGCTTATTGCTATTCGGGCAAAGTCCGAGCAGCTGAGTCAGCAAGTGAGTGATTTTGTGGGCGGTTTACAGAAAAAAGTGAGTCGTCAGCGTCAGGATGTTTCGTCTTTTGTGGCCACTGGGCAAAATTGGATCATTGGGATTTCACTGTTTCTATTGTTAGGTCTGGCACGACTTTATTGGTACAGCCAGCGTATGACCAAAGACTTAGGTGTGGTGACCAACAACATGGAACAATTGTCTTTAGGAAAAGTGGATTCTAAGCGGGCTTTGATTCGCCGCAATGATGAAATTGGCACCTTGGCGGATACCTTTGATGTTTTTCGCCAAGATGCCTTGCGACGCATAGAGGTGACGGCCGAGTTATCAGAGCAGAAGCATTTGCTCGAAACCATTTTTGACAATATGAATGATGGTTTGAGTGTGTTCTCAGCCAAAGGTCAGCTGGTGGCTTGGAACCTAGGCTATCAAAAGTTATTTGATTTATCCGATGACGATTTGCACATTGGTATGCCGATCAATGAGGTGCAAAACCTGATCAATCGCGGGGAGCATAAAAACCTTAACCTAGAAAACCAGCAAGTACATATGGATGAAGTGAACCAGTCACGTCATCTCAAAGTGCAAAGTTTTGAACGTCATTTTGATTCCGGCAAGATTATTGAATTTCGCTCTAAGCCTATGCCGGAAGGTGGTTTTGTGACCCTGTATACGGATTTAACAGAGCGTAAAAGTGTGGAAAGCCAGTTAAGACAGGCTCAGAAGATGGAGATGCTTGGCCAATTGACAGGCGGCGTTGCCCACGATTTTAACAATCTTCTGGCGGCGATCATGGGCAATTTACAAATGTTGTCCGATTCTCAACCACAATCGGCTGATCAGGCAAGGTACATAGACAGAGCCTTGGTGGTGGCAGAGAAAAGCAGTAATTTGGTACAGCGGTTATTGGCATTCAGCCGGCGTCAGCAACTCTTTCCTGTGTCGATTGCTGTGGATGATTTGATTGAAGGTATGTTGGATCTGGTGGAGTACAGTGTTGGATCTCATATTCAGGTCGACCGTGAGTTGCAATGCCCCAATGTGTTCAGTTTGATAGACCCATCGCAACTTGAAAATGCACTTTTAAATCTGGCCTTAAACAGTGCCAGTGCCATGCCGGACGGCGGGCGTTTGGCCTTTTCGACCAAAACATGCACTTTGCCAGATAGTGATACGCCTGCTATCCGTATTCGTGTCGAAGACTCGGGCGAGGGGATTTCCGAAGACGTAATAGGTCGTATCTTTGAACCCTTTTTTACCACTAAGCCGGTGGGCAAGGGCAGTGGTTTAGGTTTGAGTATGATTTACGGCTTCGTAAAGCAAAGCGGTGGTGAAATTAAAGTCACCTCGGAACCTGGTAAGTGGACTCGAGTGTGTTTATTTCTACCGCAACAATTGCAGCCTGTGGCGATTGCTGATCAAACCATAGAGCCGCAGGTGGCAAGAATCCGTCTACTAGAACAGAGTTTAGTTTGGCTAGTGGAAGATGATGAAGAAGTGTGTCGAGTGATGCGCGAGCAATTGGAAAAAATGGGACTCATCGTGCAGACGTTTGATTGCGCTGAAACCGTGCTAATGGCACTACAGAAAGCGATTTTACCTGAAGCCATCGTGTCAGATGTGAATTTATCGGGCACGATGAATGGCGTGGCGTTAGCGCATCACATAAAAGAGCAAGAACATGCTTTCCAAGGGGATATTTTATTAATGTCTGGTCTGCCAAAAGATGAGTTAGAACAAAAATATCATCTAAAAAGTAATGATTTGTTTATTTCTAAACCCTTTACAATCAAAGAGTTAGAGAAAATCTTTCAGATCAGTCAATGAAATATTACAAATATTACAATAAAAATTGAAAATTGAAATTATTCGTTAGTTTTTACACTTCATATTATTGGCAAGGAATCAAAGGTTCCTGAGTGGCATCAATGCCAATAATAAAAACAAAAGATTGGAGTTACAGAACAATGAAATTCATGAAGCAATTTTCTGCTAAGAAATTGGCGTGCTTGATCGCTGCAACCAGCTTATCCAGCGTAGCGGTAGCCGAAACCCCTATCATAGGTTTGATCACCAAAACCAATACCAACCCATTCTTCGTTAAAATGAAAGAAGGCGCACAAGCCAAAGCACAAGAGCTTGGTGTGGAATTGCGTACTTTTGCTGGCCGTTACGACGGCGACAATGAAACCCAAGTACAAGCTGTTGAGAATTTAATTTCAGCGGGTGCGAAAGGCATATTGATCACGCCAAGTGATACTTCTGGCATTGTCCCTGCTATTCAAAAAGCTCGTGATGCCGGTTTGTTGGTCATCGCTTTGGATACGCCTTTAAGCCCTGCGAGTGCCGCGGACATGACGTTTGCCACTGATAATTTTAAAGCCGGTGAAATGATTGGTATGTGGGCAAAAGCGAAAATGGGCGATAAGGCCAAAGACGCGAAAATTGCTTTATTAGATTTGAATAGCAGTCAAATTACTGTTGATGTAGCGCGTGACCAAGGTTTCTTAAAGGGCTTTGGTATTGATCTAAAAGACCCGCGTCGTAATGGTGATGAAACGGATTCTCGTATTGTTGGTAATGATGTGACTCAAGGGTCAGAAGAAGGTGGTCGCCGAGCGATGGAAAACCTACTTCAAAAAGACCCTGAAGTGAATTTGGTATACACCATCAACGAACCAGCTGCCGCTGGTGCTTATGAAGCGTTGAAATCATTCGGTCTGGAAAAAGACGTGCTGATTGTTTCTGTCGATGGCGGTTGCCCTGGTGTAAGTAACATCCGTGATGGCGTGATTGGCGCAACCTCCATGCAATTCCCTCTAAAAATGGCCTCTGAAGGGGTGACTGCGATTGTTGAGTTCGCTAAGTCGGGCTCACGTCCAACCGCTTCTGATGGCTTGGACTTCTTCGATACAGGGGTTCAGCTTATTACAGATGAACCAGTCAAAGGCGTGCAATCAATCAGCTCGAAAACGGGTTTGAGTATGTGCTGGGGCTAACCCCGTTTCAATGGTAGTTGGGCAAAAAGAAGGTGCCCGCTTTTGCCGTTAGCCGTCATGGGCTAACGGCTGTTTTCCTGTCTGGAGTAGTCTATGAGTTCAACCGACACAAAACCCTCATCGCCTGTGCTTGAGCACGATAAGGTGGCGGATCAAGCGCAAACGTATGTCGCCAGTTTCGAACATCGTGCAACCTTATTAGAGCGTTTTAAAAAGTTTCTGCATCATTATCCTGTTGCCGCACCAAGCATTGTACTGATCCTTGCTATTGTGGCCTTTAGTATGATCATTGGCGGCCGCTTCTTACACCCATTTAACTTGTCACTGATTTTGCAGCAAGTGACCATCATTGGTGTGATTGGTGTTGCACAAACCCTAATTATTTTAACCGCGGGTATCGACCTCTCAGTTGGTGCCATTATGGTGTTGTCGTCTGTGGTGATGGGACGGATGGCAATGGACTATGGCTTTGAAGCCTGGTTGGCATTATTGATTGGTATTGGTGTGGGTGCCGTTACTGGATTTATCAATGGTTTGCTGATTACTCGTATGAAATTGCCGCCATTCATTGCCACCTTGGGTTCTTGGAATGTGTTTTTTGCGTTGAATCTTTGGTACTCCAAAAGTGAAACCATTCGTTCACAAGACATCAGTGCTGCGGCGCCTTTATTACAGTGGTTAGGCGAGACGGTTAACGTTTTCGGTGCCAGATTAACTTATGGTTCTCTGCTGATGTTGGCACTGTTTTTTGTCATTTGGTATGCCTTAAATTGGACCTCTTGGGGACGTCATGTATATGCCACCGGAGATGATCCAGTCGCGGCGAAATTAGCCGGTATTCGCACGGACCGTATTTTATTATCTGTATACATCTTAGCGGGTGTTGTGTGTGCGATTGGCGCTTGGGTATTAATTGGTCGTATCGGATCGGTCAGTCCACAGGCAGGTTATACCACTAACTTAGACAGTATTACCGCCGTGGTGATTGGTGGCTGTAGTTTATTTGGTGGGCGAGGCTCTATTTACGGTACGCTGATCGGAGCATTAGTTGTTGGTGTGTTTCGTAACGGATTGGCGCTCGCTGGTGTGGATGTTTTATGGCAAGAATTCACCGTGGGTATCTTGATCATCGTCGCCGTTGGTGTCGATCAGTGGATTCGAAGAGGGACAGCATAATGACAGTCGATTACAACCAAACACCGGTTTTGCAAACGAAAAACTTAGTGAAACGCTACGGCAGTGTCACTGCAATCGATCATGCGGATTTTGAACTTTATCCTGGTGAAATTCTGGCCGTCATTGGGGACAACGGTGCGGGCAAATCGTCTTTGATCAAAGCCTTGTCAGGGGCTCTCACCCCAGATGAAGGGGAAATTTTCTTGGATGGTAAACCAGTGCATTTCAATTCGCCGATGGAAGCCAGAGCTCTGGGTATCGAAACGGTTTATCAGAACTTAGCCGTGTCACCTGCGTTGAATATTGCCGACAACCTTTTTCTTGGTCGTGAGTTGCGTAAACCAGGCATCTTGGGGTCAGTGTTTCGCATGCTGGATAAGAAAGAAATGGAAAAGCGCGCCCGAGAAAAAATGGCCGAGCTAGGTTTGATGACCATTCAAAATATCAGCCAAGCGGTTGAGTCACTATCGGGTGGCCAGCGTCAAGGTGTCGCGGTAGCTCGATCCGCGTTGTTTGGTAGCAAGGTGGTGATCATGGATGAGCCGACGGCAGCGCTGGGTGTTAAAGAATCACGCCGCGTACTCAATTTGATCAAAGAGGTACGAGACCGTGGTTTACCGATTATCCTGATCAGTCATAACATGCCTCATGTGTTTGAAGTCGCGGACCGTATTCATATTCACCGTTTGGGCAAACGCACTGCGGTGGTGACACCCGAATCACATTCCATGTCGGATGCCGTTGCGATTATGACTGGGGCTATGGAAGTCGATGAATCCGAGAGTGCGGCTTAATTTGGCCTCATTGGCTTTGGCGTGATTTCGTGATGACAAAGGACATAAGGTAAAAGCGTGCCAGATTAACATTAAGCCTCTGTTTTGTTCTTATGGTGAGTAAGGCAAAATAGGGGCTTATTTTATCTGCCATGTTAGAGGGCATTTCATGAAAGCAATCATCAATCTTATTCGCTGTGGTTTTGTGCGGCTGCGTACAAGCTGGATGGTGCGTCGTGTACTGCCTAGTGGTATAGCTGTGTTGCTTTGTGCGACCTTAGCCTTACCTATTTCGTCTCAATCTTCTGAACCACAACCTCTTAGATCCATCGGCATTAGTGTGGCGGATTTAGGTAACCCTTACTTTGTTAAGTTAGTGGATTCCGCAACCAGCAAAGCTCAAGCTTTGGCGAACGGTCCGGTTAAAATGCTGATTCGTTCCGATGCTTATGATTGGCAAAGACAGATAGAGCAACTCAACGATTTCATTGAACAAGATGTGGATTTAATTGTGTTAACCGCCGCCGATGAGTACAAGGTGGCGCCGGTTGTCGCTAAGGCTCAGCGTGCGGGGATCAAAGTCATTGCGGTGGATGTGAATGCCGATGGCGCGGATGCCACCATCACAACGGACAATGTTCAAGCCGGTGTGATTGCATGTGAAAGGCTAGCGAAGAAAACCGGTTATCAAGGCAATTTTGTGATCATCAATGGCGTGTTAGTGTCGTCTGTGATTGAGCGTGTGGCGGGGTGTAAATCCGCCTTGAATAAGTACCCTAATATTCGTCTGCTCAGTGACCGCATGAATGGTACGGGCAGTGTAGAGGGCGGAATGGAAGCCATGACTTATCTAATGGAAGAGTACGATCATATTGATGCGGTATTTACTATTAATGACCCAACTGCTCTGGGGGCACTCAGGGCGGCAAAACAAGCTCAGCGTGATGAATTTGTATTGGCCTCGGTCGATGGGGCCCCTTTCGCTGAAGATCTGATTAAGCAGCCAGGCAATCCTTGGATTGCGACAGCGGTTCAGCGACCAGTGCAAATGGCTGAGACCGCCATTGAAATTGGCATGGACTTGTTAGCCGGTAAAGACGTTCCTCAACGGTTTATTTTGATCCCAGCGGTATTGGTCGAGAAAAACTAGCTTACGACCTGATTGGCCTTTCCATGTAACAATAGTAAGCTATTGTTCTTCATCATAAAGGGCAAAAAATGGACTCCTCATCTGTCGTTACGCAAATATTTAATACGGTCTTTCCTCTGACCTGTATTGTTGTCATTGCTTTTCTGTATGCGCGAGTCCGTCCAACGGATATGACGGTCGCTAATCGCCTTAACATCAGCGTGTTTGCACCGGCGCTCATCTTCTCTGTTATGGCTTCCAAAGAGTTTCATATTGCTCTCTATTTAGATTTGATGCTGGCGGCAGCCGTGGTGGTACTCGGTTCAGGGTTATTGGTGTGGCCGTTGTGTAAGTGGTTAAACGTGTCGCCAAAAACCTTAGTGCCACCAATGATGTTTAATAACAGTGGTAACTTAGGAATTCCGCTGATTTTATTGGCCTTCGGTGAGTCTGCTTTGCCAATTGCCGTGGTGCTATTTCTAACCGAAAACTTACTGCATTTTACCGTGGGCATATACCTCCTGAATCCAAGATCCAATCCGCTCAATATACTGAAAATGCCGATGATCATTGCGACCATGTTAGGCCTAGTTTGGAGCCTACAAGGTTGGCAAGTTATGCCTGCCATGAAGGTTACAGTGGATATGCTAGGGCAAATTGCCATCCCATTAATGTTGTTTGCATTGGGTGTACGCATGACCAGTGTTGATTTTAGCCAGTGGCGATTAGGGGTCATTAGTGGTTTTTTATGCCCATTGAGTGGATTGATTGTGGCTTTTGTATGGCAAGCAACAGTGGGCGTGTCAGAGGAATACTTTGGTTATTTACTCCTGTTCGCATGTCTACCGCCTGCGGTTTTGAATTATATGGTGGCTGAGTTATACCAACAAGAACCCCATAAAGTGGCGTCGATCGTATTAATCAGTAATTTAATGAGCTTAGCGATTGTGCCATGCGTGTTGTTTTATGTGCTTTAACAGAAGAGCCCACTACAGAAGATAAGCTGAAATAAGAAAAAACAGCGCATTTGGCTAAAAAACGTTCAATTTTTTATGCTTGAGTTGGTTTTGTGTCATACTTAGAGGCTTTCAGCTTATCGTAAGGAGGCTCAAGTGAAATCCGATCCTGAAACCTTGTTAAAGAGTCACGGAGAGCTTGTACAGTCTGATACCTTAAAAGTGAAGTCCCATGTGCAACGATCACAGGAAGATTGGATTCTCCATACTCTGATGATTGAAGGTTATGACGTGCCATTTCGCTTTAAACGCCAAGGGAAATATCGAACCTTGCGCGGTGCTCGTGTCAACTTGACCTACTATCCGGCACAGGAGATTGTGGCTGGTATCCCCGTTGAAATCATGAAAGTCGTTCGTGTTAAACGGACCTAATTTGCTCGTGTGAGCGCTTATTTCTGCTTTAAATCCTAATGATATGAACTTAATATGACTGCGCCTGTCTTTGAAGCGGGTACATAAGATTGATTATTAGGTGAAATTGTCATGGGAATGAGTCGTTCAAGTAACTGGCTAGCTTTGATGAAACGCGTTGAACGCAGTGTTTGGTTTCAAGGTTTTATCATCAGTATTATTATTGTTGCGGCATTAACGGTTGGGGCGAAAACCTATTCGTTACCCTATGGTGTAGAAGCGGCCATCAATTATTTAGATGCCTTTATTACCGTTTTTTTCCTCGTTGAGATCAGTTTGCGTTTTATTGCATGCGACGATAAGAAACGCTTTTTCCGTGACCCTTGGAACATTTTTGATACCATAATTGTGGTGGGCAGTTTAGTCCCCGTATCTGATACGGAAATGATCTTGGTAGCGCGTCTATTGCGTGTATTTCGTGTTTTACGTTTGGTTTCCATCATTCCGGATTTACGCTTTTTGATTAATGCCTTATTAAAAGCCATTCCGAAAATGGGCTACATTGCCTTGCTGATGTTTATTATCTTTTATATTTTTGCTGCGGTTGGTTCCATTTTCTTCCATCAAGTGAATGAAGATTTATGGGGTGATATTGCGATTTCCATGTTGACCTTGTTCCGCGTTGCGACGTTCGAAGACTGGACAGATGTGATGTACGAGACGATGACTGTGTACCCATTCAGCTGGATCTTCTATATTGTCTTTATCTTCCTAATGGCCTTTGTGTTCTTAAACATGATGGTGGGTGTGGTGTTGGATGTAATGACTCGGGAAACCGCGCAAGAAGAGCACGAGAACCAGGAAAACCATCATCAGGCTTTGGTGACACAAATAGCCGAATTGCAGGCTCAAGTCGCTCGCTTGGCGGATAAAATCGACGAGCAACAAGATCGAAAAGATTAGACGTTCATTTCAAGGTGATCGTTAAGTGGCGCGCTGGTTAACTTTCTTGAGCCAGCGGCCACCGAATGTATTGAGCATTAATCCAAGCAGTACAATTAAAATCCCCATCCATTGCATCATACTGACGGTTTCAGACAGGAAAATCTCCGCTGAGGTGAGGCCGACAACGGGTACGCCTAAGGTTAACGGTGCCACGGTTGCCGCAGGGTAACGAGACAGTAAATAACTCCATAGACCATAACCCGCTAAGGTTGCAAACAGCGATAAATACGCCAGCGTCGCAATGGTTTTTAGATTCAGATTGACGATATTGCTCCACATAACATCGCTGCCATCGATGAAATATGCACAGATAAAGAAAGGCACTGGCGGCACCCAGCTAGACCAAACAATCAGGTTTAAATTGGCATCGTAACCTTTTCGACTGATGATTTTGGTGAATATATTGCCCAGCGCCCAGCTGGATCCCGCGGCTAAGGTCAAGCCAAAGCCAAGGGCCGTCATGGTGGAGTCTTCATTGTCTAATCCGATCACCGCTAAACCACCAATCGCAATGCCAATCGCAAGTACTTGGTAGGGGCGAACGGTTTCTTTCAACAATAAAATAGCGAACAGCAGTGTGAAAATGGCCTGAGATTGCAGGACCAAAGATGCAAGCCCTGCAGGCATACCAAATGACATGGCGCTGAATAAAAACGCAAATTGTCCGAAGTTCAATGACAAAGCATAACCAATACACCAAAGCAGTGGCGTGTTGGGGCGAGAAAAAAAGAAACAGCCAATCATACCGATGACGAGGAAACGCAATCCGCCTAACATCATCGGTGTGAGTTCATCTAACCCCCAACGCATGACGATAAAGTTAAAGCCCCAAGCGATGATAATAATCAACGCCAAAAACATATCTTTGCGAATCATGTTGTTCCCTTAATCGTACCATGGTGAGGCGAAAAGTAAGCCAACCACTTTACGTGTTTTCGATACGCTTGCACATGGACAGATCAAGGAAGAATGAAGGACACAGATTGGGAGTGCTTTCTTGAATGGCAAAAGGCACCGTATTCATTTTCCATTTTATGTATTGATAGAAGAGATACCCCATTCTTTCACACCGGAATATAGGCTAAATTGACAGAGTTCCGAGCAAGAAGCCGAATGTCACACACATTCAATTTGCCTTATAAAAATAAAGACGTCACAAGAGCATCAGTATTATGCGTATTTTAGTAGTAGAAGATGACCGTATTTTAGGCGAAGCCATTAGCCAAAGAATTAGTCGAATGGGGCATGGTCTTGATCTTGCCCAGACCGGTTTACAGGCAAATCAGATGTTGGCCTTGCAAGAATACGACCTTATTTTATTAGATCTAAATTTACCGGATATGACAGGCCATCAAATTTTACAGAATCTGCGCAAAAAGCACTCTAATACGCCTGTGATTGTGTTAACTGCGCGTGACGGAATTAAAGATCGTATTGAATTATTGGATTTAGGTGCTGATGACTATATGACGAAGCCAGTGGACTTTGGCGAGCTTGAGGCTCGTTGTCGTGCTTTATTGCGTCGTAGCCAAGGACAAGCGCAAAACACTATAGAATACGGCAATGTCAGTTTAGATCTTCAAGCATGTTCGGTAACCGTTGACGGTAATCTAATTGACCTAAAACAACGAGAGTTTCGTTTATTAGAGGTGTTTATCAGCCACACTGGGCGGGTGTTAAGCAAAGAGGCCTTGATTGAACATATTTATAATTTTAATGAAAACCCAAATCCAAGTGTGATTGAGATCTACGTAGCACGCCTACGGAAATCGTTGCAAGACAGCGACATTAATATCAGAACCATTCGCGGCTTAGGTTATTTGTTGGAAAAACATCATGACTAAGGCGACCACATCGATTCGTCGGCAATTGATCCTAATGGTTGCGACGGTGCTGATCGTCATTAACGTTGTGGCTCTTTGGGGCGCACACATTTATGCAAATAAAGCGGCAAAAGAGTCTTATGACAGGCTTTTATATGGTTCCGCTTTGCAGATGGCTGAAAACATCACTATTTTAGACACGCAAGTTTTTATTGATTTGCCCGTTTCTGCTTTTGAAACCTTAGCGTTGTCTGCCTCTGATCGTGCGTTTTATGCCATTATGAATGGGCAGTATCAGGTGCTAACAGGCTATAAAGACCTTCCCAATATTCCATTTACCCAGTTACTTCAGCAATCCAGTGAAAAAGAAAAGTTCATCCCCATTTATTATGAAACCATGTATCACGGTGAAAAGGTGCGTTTCGTTGCGTTAGGGAAGCGTTTGTTAGAAGCGGACAGTGTAAACGATGTGTTTATAATCGTCGGGCAAACATTGGACGCACGCCGTGCAGCTGCGACGGAAGTCAGCCAAATGGCACTACAGTTTGTGGCCTTATTTTTCGTTATTACTTTGCTCTTATTGCTTTTCGTTATTTGGCGAATATTGCAGCCATTACAAGCGATCAAACAAGCGATTACCGAACGCTCTCCCCAAGAATTATCGCCGTTGGAAGCCAAGGTGCCCAGCGAAATAGCGCCTTTATTAAAGAGCATTAATTACTTTATGGCTCAGTTGGATAATACCTTAAGCCGTTTACAACGTTTCACCGCAGAAGCCGCTCATCAGATACGAACGCCTTTGGCTGGTCTGAATTCGCAGGCGCAAAATGCGATAGATGAAACCGATGAAACGCTGCGTCAAAAACAACTGCAACATATTTTAGAAAGCAGCAATGTATTGACGGGTACGGTCAATCAGCTTCTTAGTCGTGCAACCTTGACTCATCGTTATCAGAGTCATCCTTTTAGCCCTGTGTCATTGGACCATGTGATCAAAGAGACTTGTCGCGAGCTGGTGGTGTGGGCACTAGAGCGACAGGTTGAAATTGAATATTTAGGCGACATCCAGGTGACGATTAACGGTGATGAATTTGCACTAAAACAGATGCTGCAAAATATCATTGAAAATGCCATTAAATACAGTCCGAAGGGCAGTGTTGTGGAAGTTGAGCTAATGGCGATAAACGAGCGGCCTGATGCTTCGATTAGGTTACAAATTCGAGATCAAGGTGTTGGTGTTCCAGATAAAGATAAAGAACACATTTTCGAGTATTTCTATCGTAGTCCTGATAATTTTGCCTCTGGTTCCGGAATTGGTTTATCCATTGCCAGAGACGTCGCAGAGCACCATGATGCTAGATTTCATTTAAAAGACAACCAGCCAACCGGATTGATTGTAGAAGTGATTTTTCCCCAACAAAAAGGGCTTTCTTATGAGAGTTAGTTGTCTACTGGGGCTTTGTTTAATCTTGTTTAGTCACATGGTATTGGCTGGTGCGGCACAATCAGGAACGTCTATTATTTTTCCAAGTTTGAATAAACAACCAAACTTGGAAGGCGAAGTGCTCACGGTTTATGGTGCTGTAAATCATCGGGTAATCTCACCTTTGTTTCAGGCATATCAAGAGACATACCCGAATGTAGCGATACACTATATCGAATCGAATACTCGTGATCTCTATGAGCAATTTCTTTCAGAGCCGAATACTCGACCGGACGTGATGCTTAGCCCAGCCATGGACCTGCAGTTTAAGTTAGCAAATGATGGCTACGCCTTGGCTTATGATTCGCCAGAGCTTAGTCATGTCCCTAAGGATTCACATTGGCGAAGTGAGTTGTTTGGCTTTACTTACGAACCCATCGTGACGGCGATAAACACAGATATTTTAGCTGGGGAAGCATTGCCGCAGAGTCGCGAACAGTTATTGAATTTGATCCGCAGTAAGAATCATCTTCTAGACGATAAAATTGGTTTGTTTGATATCCAGCAGTCAGGTTTAGGGTATTTAGCGTGGGCCTATGATGGACAGCAATCTCGCAGTTATGGGCGATTGTTAGAAGCGTTTGGAACGCATCAAGCTCAGCTTTATACAGACACGGCATCTATGCTCGACGGGCTTTTGAAAGGCCAAATTTTCATCGCTTATAATCTGGTTGGTGCTTATTCCTATCAATGGACACAAAAGTATTCATGGATAAAAACCATCATGCCGACGGATTATACGACGATCATTATGCGCACGGCATTCATTCCTCGTGATGCTCAACAAGTGACCTTGGCGAAACGTTTTATCGACCTTTTATTATCTCCAGAAGGGCAGCATATACTGGCGAATCAATCCGCTCTTACGCCAATAAGTACAAAGGTTGAAGGCCCATTTAGTCGTGATGAGCTGAGTAAGTTACCGCATGGCATTTTTCGTCCAATTCCTTTAGGACTCGAATTGCTGATTCAAACCGACGATGCGAAAAAAAGGCTTATTTACTCAGAATGGCGTGATGCTATCCAGCCAGTATTGAATCGAAAAAAATAGAATTCATTGTGTTGTTGCTAGCTATGAAAGGTTCATGAAAGGTTTGTTGATTAAAGTGCTAATGCAAACAACAAAAATAACAATGGAGAATCCCATGTTGAGAAAAATCTTTGTAGCAAGTGCTTTGTGTGCCACTCTGGCGTCGACTTCTGTTGTTGCCGCTGAGCGTGTCTCGATCGGAACGGGTGGAACGGGCGGTTTATTCTATGTGATTGGCGCAGGTATTTCTGAGACGCTGAACAAGCACATGGGGAACACCACCGCACGAGCGGAAGTAACGGGTGCCTCCGTTGAGAACAACCATCGTGTTGCAGCAGGTCAGATGACACTTGGGTTGTCTTCTTCCTCTACTCTCTTTGAAGCTCAGAGTGGTGAAGGCCCATTTAAAGTGAGCGGTCCATTGGATGTTGCCGGTATTGCGTATTTATATCCTGCTGTACTGCAAGTGGCGACGATCTCCGGCAATGGCGTTGATTCTTTTGAGCAGTTAAAAGGTAAGCGTGTCAGTATGGGCCCTCCGGGCAGTAATGCGGCTGTATTAGCCACACGTTTACTACAAGAATACGGTGTCTTTGAGGACATTACTCCGCGCTTCCTTTCTTATAATGAAGGTGTCAAAGCCTTGGTTAACGGCCAAGTAGATGCAACGGTTGTACTCGCGGGTGCACCAACTTCCTCCTTGATTGATCTTGATTCGCAAACAGACATGAAACTCTTGTCTGCAAGTGTTGAGAAGTTAGATCATTTGATCCAGAAGTACCCCTTCTATCAAGCTTACTCCTTACCTGTCGGAACCTATCCAGATCAGACGAAACAAGTGGTGATGATTAATGATCCGGCGATCTTGTTTACGAGTGGTAAAGAGGATCAGAGTAAGATTTATGGCATCACCAAAACCATTTTTTCGAATCTAGATGAGTTAGGTAAGATTCACCCGCAGGCAAAAGCAATATCATTAGACACTGCAAGGCATACTCCTGTTGCCTTGCATCCAGGTGCGAAAAAATATTATGACGAAGTAAGTGGCAAATAGGAGCGTCATTATGTTGAACTCAGGTTCCAGCAATGGCTTTCAAAGCTTGCTCCTTGAATCAAAATTCGCTGGTGGTAAGGAACGTCTAGCAGTCTCTTTATTGTTTAGTGTGATCGCCGCTGGAATCGCGGGTCTTGTACTTTACGGCGCGTATTATGGTGGCATCACCGCGCTGCTATTGAGATCGTCGTTTTTCTCTTTAGTCGCAGCCGCAGCCATGCTGTTTTATGCACTGAAATACAAAAGTGTCGCGGGTCGTGGAGCGTTTTATCTATTGGCTCTATTGGCGTTAATTCCAGGGCCTTACTTGTGGCATTACTACATTGATATTGTCATGCGTGGTGCTATGTCAATTGAGCAAGATAGGTTTGTCTTTATTGCTCTCATTGTGGTGGTGTTTGCCTTTGTTCGTATCGCGGTAGGCCGGGCGTTGATTATCTTAATGGCGCTGGCTTTTCTCTATGCGTACTTTGGCTATTTGATTCCCGGAAAATACGGCCACGGTGGCTATGACATTAGCCGTTTAACCTCAACCCTGATGTTATCGACGGAAGGCGTTTATGGTGTGCCAATGGGCGTCGCCGTTGAGTATATTTTCCTATTTGGTTTGTTTGGAGCCATTTTAACTAAGATTGGTACGGGTGAGGTTTTTGTTGATTTAGCCCGTGGTTTGACGGGGCGCGTGCAAGGTGGCCCAGGTCTGTCTGCGGCTTTGTCTAGTGCCTTGCTTGGTTCGCTTAATGGTAGTGCTGTCGCGAACGTAGTGACCACAGGTACCTTTACCATTCCATTGATGAAACGTGTGGGTTACAGCGCAAAATTGGCTGGTGCGATTGAAGCGGCCGCGTCTTCGGCGGGGCAGATTATGCCGCCAGTTATGGGCGCTGCGGCTTTCCTGATGGCGGAAATGATTGGGATTCCTTATGCCGAAGTTGCAATGGCGGCCTTGGTTCCCGCGCTTTTGTATATTTTAGCCTTGATGATTTCGGTCCGCCTTGAAGCTGGACGTCTTAACTTAGCAAGAGACACAGAAGCGGGCTTACAGTTGTTACTAAGAACGCTCAGAACGAAGAGTTATCTTTTGCTTCCATTGGTGGTTTTGATCGGTCTGATGATTTCAGGCAAGTCGCCGACTCAAGCGGCTGTTATGGGGATTCTCGCTGGTTTGTTAGTATGTCCTTGGAAAAAAGCCACTCGTATAAATGCACTAGAGCTTATCGCTGCTTGTAAAGACACCTTGTCTTCCACGTTACCAATCGTGGCTGCCGTGGCTGCCGCAGGGGTGATTATCGGCATATTGAATCTTACTGGCATGGGCTTGATGTTGTCAGGTTTGATCATTGAGCTGGGCGACGGTAATTTGTGGGCTGTATTGTTGCTGACCGCATTGGCCTCTTTTGTTTTAGGGATGGGGTTACCGACATCGGCGGCGTATTTATTGCTCGCAGTATTGGTTGCGCCTGCGATGACGCAATTAGGCATGGAAACCTTGTCAGCACATATGTTTATTTTCTACTTTGGTTTGGTGTCAGCAATAACGCCTCCTGTTGCGTTAGCCGCCTATGCCGCTTCTACTATTTCTGGAGCAGATCCTAATGAGACGGCGATTGAGTCCATGCGCTTGGGTTTTGTGAAACTCTTGGTGCCGTTCTTGTTTGTCACCATGCCGGGAGTGTTGTTGATCGGAACAACAGCCAGTGTTATCGCGGCGATCTCGTTTGCGACCTTGGCAACCACCTCAATGAGTATCGGCTTTTCTGGTTGGTTACGTGAGAACTTATCTTGGCCTACTCGGTTAGGCTATGTGGTCGCAGCGGTATTAATTGCTTGGCCTGCGTCCGCAACGGATACGTCTATCGCAATAATGGGCGCTCGTACCATCGGTATTGTATTGTTTGCAGGGTTGTTGTTGAAAGCAAGCCTGCAAACAAAGCCCAACGCCATGAAAGCCAACGCTTAATAGTTAAGGGTATTAAGTAAACGACATAAAAAAACGCCCATTTATCTGAATGAAATGTGCGTTTTTTCAACCGTTCTTATGATGATTTTGGCTGTTTAAGGCAACCCAGTCATCAGTAGTTTAATGCCATATGAGACACTGACTAAGGTCACAAACCCGACTAGGTAGAAGAGCAAAAACCATTGCCACGATTTGAGTTTGGCGATTTTGTCTTTCAGGTTTTTTAATGGCATTAGTAACCCTCCTGATAATCTTCCACCTTGCCAGAAAAAACACGATAACCCCATAAGGTATAAGCACAAATTAATGGTACGAAGATGCAAATACCGGGCAGCAAGAAGAGTAAGCTGCTGTCTGGCGATGCGGCTTCCATAAAGGTGAGTTGTCTTGGTATCAAATATGGAAACAAACCGACGACAAGACCAGCAAAGCCCAGTAAAAATAGGGTAGCGGCATACCAAAAAGGTCGACCTTCATGATGAAGGGTTCCGGTAGCGTGACTGTTCAGATCTTTCCAAGCCAAAACCGCGACCACCAAGGTGATGATAGGTAAGGGCGATAGCCACAAAAAATTCAAACCAGAAAACCACCGTTGACGAATGTCTACTTGGCTCGTTACTGTCCATAAACTCACGATTATCATGGCTAAAATAGTGATCAACAAGAGTTGTTTGCCGAGTTTCGCGGCGTGCTTTTGAATGCGTCCACGACTTTTCATAAACAAATAACAAGCGGCTAATAGAGCATACCCCGCCATGACTGCAAAACCAGTTAATATAGAGAAAGGCGTTAACCAATGCAGGCTGGATAAGCTGTCGACACCGACGGGTGCGCCTTGAACGATTGAGCCTAGCAGCATGCCTTGGCAAAATGCCGCGATGGCAGACCCCGCGCTAAAAGCGAAATCCCAATAAGGTCGAGAGGTATCGGACTTAAAGCGATACTCAAACGCCACGCCTCGAAAGATCAACGCAAACAGCATGAGCATGATAGGCAAGTAAAAGGTTGAGGTAATGCCAGCATAGGCGGCTGGAAACGCCGCAAACAACACCACACCACCAAACACCAACCAGGTTTCGTTGCCATCCCAAACGTGTGAAATAGAACGCATTAAATGGTCGCGCTCGCCCTCTTGGTTAAACCAAGGGTAGAGAATGCCAATCCCTAGGTCGAAGCCATCGAGTAACACGTACATAAAGATGGCAAAGCCTAAGACAAGGAAGTAGAAAAGAGCCAAATCCATCATTTATCTCCTTGCTCTATTGTTGGTTGATCTTTTGTTTTCGGTTCAGTCGATTGCTGTTCTTTCGTTTTTAGCGACTTCACCCAAGCCAATGCGTAGCCCGGTGCTTTCATACCAATCAGTTGCTGCTCTAATGTTTCCATTGATGGTGGCCCTTTCTTAATCAGCTTGCGCATGAAATAGAGGTAAACGCCAATGAGCAAACTGTAAATGATGACAAACATGGTTAAGGTAAAGAGCACGCGTTCTGCAGGAAGCGGCGATACAATCTCGGATGTTCTAACAAGGTTGTAGACAATCCAAGGTTGACGACCGATTTCCACCACATACCAACCAGCTAACACCGCTATGACACCCATAGGGGTAAATAATGTTACAAGAGACAGGAAGGCTTTGTTTTCATACAAGCGACCTTTACGACGTAATAACAGGGCGAGTAACGCGATGCCGATCATGCCGAACCCAATACCGACCATGACACGGAAAGACCAAAACACTAATGGCACGTTCGGTCTGTCTTCTGGTGGTACCGCTTTTAGGCCTTGCACAGCGCCATCCCAAGAGTGAGTCAGGATCAAGCTACCTAGGTTTGGAATACCGACTTCATAATCGTTCGACTCGCTTTCCATATTTGGCATGGCGAATAACAATAAGGGAACGTTTTCTTCTTCTGCTGGCCAAATGCCTTCCATCGCCGCCAATTTAGTTGGCTGATGTTCTCTTACGTTCAAACCGTGCATATCACCAATCCAAGCTTGCAGAGGCGTTAACACCAAGGCAAACCACATACACATGGACAGACCTTTTTTCGCAAAAGGAATGTTTTTCTTTTTCAACAAATAATAAGCGCTAATACCAGCCACCACGAAAGTCGCGGTAATGAGTGACGCCACCACCATATGAGTAAGGCGATACGGCATAGATGGGTTGAAGATCACTGATATCCAGCTTTCGACTTCAAACTTGCCGTCGATGATCTTGTAGCCTGTTGGTGTTTGCATCCAAGAATTCGCCACAATGATCCAAAAGGCTGAAATCCAAGTACCTACCATCACGGTGAGTGTCGCGAAGAAGTGCAATTTTCGACCCACTCGTTGCCAGCCGAACAGCATGACCCCAAGGAAACCAGCTTCCATGAAGAACGCGGTCAGTACTTCGTAAGCCATCAATGGCCCAAGCACCGCACCGGTAATTTCCGAGAATTTGGAGAAGTTAGTACCAAATTCATAGGACAAAACAATGCCAGACACCACGCCCATGCCAAAGGTAATCGCAAAGGGTTTGATCCAAAACTTGGCCAGCTGTAAGTAATAAGGGTTGTGCGTTTTAAGCCATAAGCCTTCCCAAATGGTGATCAGCGTCGCCAAACCTATGGTGATGCTGGGGAAAATAATGTGAAAGCTCACCGTAAAAGCAAACTGTATGCGAGATAAGATGGCGACGTCGAGGTCCATAATGGCTCCCTTAGGTGTAAGTCAGTGTTAAGAGATATTGGTGAAAATTAGGCGTTTCTCTTAACGCTTCGCGTACGTATTTGCTGTAAAGCCAGAGGCAAGAGTGCCAAACCTACAATGCTAAAAAGTGCGATGATTTCGGTCATGAAAAAAACAGTATTCATTGTGTGTGCCCCATTAATGCGAAAAAGATTGAGATAGATCAATTTGATTGTCTTTTAGATAGCAATCCGTGGGCCAGTTTTTGATTATATTTAAGCTTATGATTTTAAAGGATTATTTTTTAATTTTGCACGAAGTGTAAAATAGGTTTACGATTTTTATCTCTTTAGGTGTAAACGAGGTTTACGATTTGACCCTTTCTCTCATGTTTGAAGTGGCCATGCTGATTTCCAGTGTGTGTGGTGTGCTGGTGGCGGCTTGGTTGTTATGGCGCGCTCGTAAACAGGGTGATTTACAGGCCTTGGCCGGTTTTGCCATTATGATGGCGATATGGTGTTTTGGTCATGTTGTGCTGTTTCAAGGTTATGAACAGATCGGGATTTATATCATTTTGGCGAATCCTCTTATGCCAACTTTCTTTCTGCACTTTGCCATTCGATTTGTGAATTCCGGTTCGGTGCATGAGGTCATGTTAGATCGATTACTGCAAGTGATACCTTGGTTTTATCTCACCAGTCTTGCGGTGGTGTTACAAAGCTGGTGGATGGAAGCGGGCGATGCCATTAGTACGTTAGACACACGTTCGTTCTTCATTTTTACCGAGGCAGGTACTTGGAATCTTGCTTATACCGTATTGATTGGCATGTTGGCCCATGGTGTTTTGTTATTTGGTTGGTATTGTCATTCCGGTAATAAAAAGCGCTCTATCTTAGCCATGTTTGGGGTCGGTGCTTGGGGCTTGCTGCTAGCGACAAGTTTTGTGTTTCCTTCCTTTGGTATTAGCTGGTTTCCTTACCCTATGTTACTGCTGCCGACCTATTTGTTGTTGTTGGTCTACGCCGTGGTGCGTTATCAAATTTTATCGGTGAATGCGTTTGCCAATCGGGCCTTGCTTTGGGTTGCCATGATGTTGGTGATTCTCTGTGTCATCGCGGTAATCAGCGTGGTGTCTGGACGTATAGGTTTACAGGCGTTAGCGAATGTACCAAGTTGGCAATTGTGGTTATATTCTTTGCTGATGTTGTTGGTTGCCGCTGTGATTTACCAGCCACTAAATCGAGCCATTTCACGTCTTATTTATCCTGGTACACAACTGAATGAAGCGGTATTGGAAACCTGGTCAAGTCAATTAAAAGAAGCGCAAAGCTGGCCTCATTTGATCAGCATTGGTGAGCGCTTACTAGCAAAACAGATCCGCCAAAGTATTCACATTCAGCTGGTTATCGAGGATGAACAGAATTCGCAGGAATCGTCTTCACAGAGCAAGGCTAGGTTGGCAATACAGGTTTATAAAGTGGCGTCGGACTGGCGTTTTGTTTTATTAGGTTGGGAAGATGCTAGTCCTGGTATGCGACTAACCGCTGAAGTCTTTGGCTCATTGCTCTCAACCAGCTGTGGTTTATTAGAGCATTCCTTAGCCTTGGCAAAAGCTGAGCGAAAACGCCTAGATCAACAGCATCTTGTTGAATTGGGAAGCCTATCAGCCGCGATGGCTCATGAGTTACGGAACCCATTGAACATTATTGCCATGGCCGCCTACGATGCGCCTGCTGAAACACGACAACACATTCAAACCCAATTACAACGAGCGGATCGTTTGGTCAGCGACATGTTGGTGTATTCGGGGGGGCTGACGTTACAAAGGAGCAAGGTGCCACTGAACGCCTTAGTGACGACGGTTTTATCACAAGCTCAGTTAGACGGTGTTCACTGTCAGCTCAACATAGATGACGACATTGAGCTGGAAGCGGATTCGCAGCGCTTGCAGCAAGTCTTTATCAATCTCATCGATAACGCGGTGGCGTTTTTGCGTAACCAAGCGAACGCTAAGCTTGTTATTGAAGCCCGTATTGAAGAGGGCGCGCAAGCGGATTCCAGCAAGGTGATGATTCAGGTACATAACAATGGCCCAAGCATTGATGAACCGTTACAAGGAGACGTGTTATTCCAACCTTTTGTGACTAAGCGGGCAGGCGGTAGTGGTTTAGGGCTCGCCATTGTGCGTCGTATTGTTGATGCACATGGCGGTGAAATTCATCATAGACAACATTCGGATTGGCCCGTCACCTTTGAATTGATCTTGCCGCAACAGGCACCTACAGGAAAAGACTCCCATGACACAACATAAAATTCTCTTAGTCGACGACGAACCCGCGTTTCGTGAATTGGCGAGTCGTTGGTTAGCGAATCAAGATTATCATGTAAAAACGGCGGGCGGTTTAGATGAAGCCCGAAGTGCATTAGTGTCGTTTGATGCAGACTTGGTGCTATTAGACTTGTCCATGCCGCCGCATTTTGACCCGCAAGTAACGCTTGATGCCATGGACGATTTCGCGGGTCGCCCTGTCATTATTATCACGGGCCATGCGGATCGGGATTTAGCATTAAAAGCGATTGAACTTGGTGCATGGGACTTTATTGCCAAGCCGATTGATCCTGATATGTTGGCCGTAGTGGTGCGACGAGCGATTACCAAAACCACGTTAGAAAAAGAAGTGGCGACCCTGAAAGAAAATCGTAAGCAAATTGAGGGCGCGGCGGCTTACATTGGGCAATCGATCGGCGCGCAAAAAGTCAGAGCGCTCATTGAACGGATTGCGCCAACCGATGTACGCGTCTTGGTTACAGGGCCATCGGGGACGGGTAAAGAAGTGATTTCGCGCACCTTGCATGACTTGAGCCATCGAGCGAATCAGTCGTTTGTGTCTGTTCATTGTGGCGCGATTCCGGCCGAATTATTAGAAAGTGAGTTGTTTGGTTATGTGAAAGGCGCGTTTACGGGGGCGGAAAAAGACAAAGTGGGTTTGCTGAGTTTGGCGGATGGCGGCACCTTGTTCTTGGACGAAATCGGTGAAATGCCGTTGCCGATGCAGGTGAAACTGCTACGAGTGTTGCAAGAAGGCACCTTCTTTGCGGTTGGCGGGCGAGAGCAAAAGCATATTGATATTCGTGTTATTTCAGCAACCAATGCGGATTTATTGGAGAAAGTTCGTGAGGGTAGCTTCCGAGAAGACCTGTATTATCGGATCAAGGGTGTGAACATTGAAACGCAATCTCTTGTTGAGCGGTTAGAGGACGTGCCGGTTTTGCTGCAAGCTTTTTTATCTCGTTTGCAAAGTCAGCAAGCCAAGAATTTACAGCTGAGTCCTGACGCTGTGCAATGGTTTCGCGACCAAGCGTGGCCCGGTAACGTAAGGGAACTCAAAAATGCCCTTGAAAGCGTAGCATCTATTTGCCCTGAAGGCATGATCTCCATGGATGACATTCAGCTCTTGTACCCAAATATGCAACGCTCCAGCGCTTCCATTCCGTTATCGATCAGCGGCGCAACATTAGATGAACAAGTCAGAGAACTTGAAATCCGACTGATTCATCAAGCGCTAGAAACTTGCCAAGACAACCGAACTCAAGCCGCAAAGCAGCTTGGTATCTCACGACAAGGGCTAATCAAGAAAATAGAGCGATATGGTTTGTAAGTTGTTCTTATTATTGGAATAAATCAGTATTTTTCACTAGACATAATAGCAATTGTCCTATCAGTGGTCATAGCAGTTGCTTTATCTACTTGTATATTATGACTCTGTATTGTTTTGACATGCAGAATGTTGTTGAAGCTGGGATCGCTTTTATAGAGATCTCTCCAGTCTGGGGCGACACTCATGCTAATCAATTTACTTCCAGTAATGACTCTAGTTATACAATTGGGAGGGAGATGAAATAAGTTCATAAAATCAGCTTGTCTAATCACTGATTTATTATGGCGTTTATATTCATAATCATTTTTCAATATCAAGTCCCATTTCCCTGAGCTCTCATGGTGACCACGCTTTTCATCTTTTGGCACTGGGAGATATTTAACTATACGGACTTCTTCTTCATAAGCCCATGATGTGTGTTTATTTAGAAATGCAGCTTTAGCTGCTAAATAATTTTCAGGTGAAAAAGTGCGATATGGTACAATTTTAGAATCTATTATTTGTTGAACGCTTTTATAGTTTGGTTGAGATGTTGTATAAATAACATCTCCATAATCTGCAGGAACTGAGCATAAATCTGAACTATCGAATCCAGCTTTTTCCGTGTCTATTTCAACAACACAGCCAGAATGGGCGTTACCATAATGGGACCACATAAGTAGGTTTAATGGAGTTCGTGTTAACGACAAAATGACAAAGTTTTCATCTATGTCTTGTCTAAGGTTCCAAGAGTGGAACGATTTTTCTGAATTCTCTAATCCTTCTGGTGCTTCTGGAAATGGTCCCTCAAATGGGTCGTTAAAATCAGACATTCGAGCAAAATGAATTGATTTACCTTCAATGATTTTAACTGCAGTATCAAGTGTTGTGTATTTGTATAATTTCACTGCTTCAATCCCCTATAATTAGTACTTCCTAATGTCGGTTGTCACTCAGTAATGATAACGACACTGAACAATGTAGAGAGTATTGCCATGGACGCTGTAAACCAATCGATGCTCTCTATCGATTCGTCTTGACCAATAGCCTGACCAGTTGTGCTTTAAAGGTTCTGGGTCACCTAGGCCTTCAAAAGGTTGGCGGGTCACATCTTTGATGAGAGTGTTGATCCGTTTCAGTATTTTTTTATCTTTTTGTTGCCAATAAAGGTAATCGCTCCATGCGTTCTCAGCCCAAGATAAAATCATTCTTCAATCAATTCTTTTATCTGTGTTTGACCTGCTTCCACTTCGGCAATGGCGTCATTTAAACGAGATGCATTTTTGGGGCTGGCCATAAGATAGGCGGTTTCTTCATACGCTTGAAAGTCTTCTAAGCTTATTAATACCGCGGGCTTTCCACCTTGGCGAGTGATGATCACGGGTTTGTGATCGTCGTTTACCTTGTCGAGCGTGCTGGCAAGGTTTGTTCTGAATGCAGAATAACTTAACGTATCCATAATAGACTCCTTAAGATAAGTACTGATTATTGTACTTGTACTTATATTTGTACGCAATGTTCTTCTAGGTGAAAAACTCAGGGTGTGATTAAAGAAACAAAAATACAGAGAGCGACTTCTCGCGCTGGCGCTGAAGCAAGCGTGTTGCTTGTTTCTAACTCAGTCTAATCCAGCACAACCTAACTCATTGCCTTAGTCGTTTTAACAACTCATCATTTTTTAACCGGCTTGTTGATTGAGTTTCTGGCTCAGAAAGTCCAAAAAATATTGAACCAGCGTCGGCTGTTTGCGACGTGACATCACTTGTAATTGCAGGCTGCGTTGTTCGAGAGAGTCCGCTTGAATAGGCCGTGTACATAAGCCGTCATGTTGAGCACGACGTTCAACACTGAGCTTGCCACATAGAGCAATGGCATCTGAGCTGGTAGCGACAAAGCTATAGATGGCTCCCATCGCATTACTGTTGAGAGTGGGGATGATATTAATACCCTCAAGGTGACAGGCAATGTCAAACAGGTAGCTGAGCGTTGTGCCTGATTCAGGGAGGGCTAATGGGTACTCGCTTAAGTCTTTCAAGCTCAAGATGGCTTTGCTTGCCAAAGGATGAGACGTGGGCAGTAAGGCATGAATTGGCGAGGGGACTTGTAAAGCGACCTCGACGCCTTGTTCAGGCTGTAAGCTAAACGTTAGCGCGATGTCTACTTTCCCTTCTTTCACCAGCTGAGTGGCTTTCGCTGACTCGACGACTTGCAGTGAAAACAATGCGCTAGGATAGGTCTGGCGAAATTGGGTCATGGTATTCGGTAGGAAATCCCATGCCATGCCTTCAGGGCAGGCAATGGCGATGGATTGTTGCTGAATGCTTGTCACTCCGCGCATTTCAGCTAATACGTTTTTCAGTTCCAAGGTATTTCGTAATGAGTAGGTGTATAGCACTTCACCTGCTGGAGTTAGGGTCATACCACGGGCTTTGCGTTCAAATAAACTAAGCTGTAGACGTTCTTCTAATTGGGTGATTTGACGACTTATGGCTGATACGGCGACATGCAACTCTTCAGAAGCGGCGGAGAGAGAACCGGTTTTCGCCACAGAGTGGAAATACTTTAGTGGAATTTCATGCATTAGCTTTCTACAAAATCGAATAATTGGTTGCGTAATTGATAATTGTGGTAAGTCAATCACCATCTTAAGCTAAAGCCAATAGATAAATCGACCATTTAGGAGAAAACATGCAGCATTCATCCTCTGAAGAGCGCCAGTCAGCCCTTCAATATGCCGTTCAAAATATAGAAAATGGCCGTTTTTTTGAGACGTTATCGCGTCGTGTGGCTTATCAATCTGAAAGTCAGAATCCTAATGCGATGGATGAATTGGCGAATTACCTTAGCCAAGAAATATTACCCTACTTAAAGAGTATGGGCTTTGTTTGTGAGATCTTTGATAACCCTATTGCAGGTGGTCCTCCTCTATTGATTGGTCAGCGTATTGAAGATCCTGCTTTACCAACTTTATTAACGTATGGGCATGGTGATGTTACTAATGGTCAAGCTGAACAATGGCAAGAAGGCACTCATCCTTGGCAGTTAACTCAGCATGGCGATCAACTGTTCGGTCGTGGCACGGCAGACAATAAAGGGCAGCATACCATTAACCTAATGGCCTTGGAGGCTGTTCTAGCCGCTCGCGAAGGAACATTAGGTTACAACCTAAAAGTGCTGTTTGAAATGAGTGAAGAGGTTGGATCAAAAGGATTAGAGCGGTTTTGTGAAGAGCACAAAGAAGCATTGGGTGCCGATATTTTTTTGGCTTCTGATGGCCCTCGCTTAAATGCTAAAACGCCAACGATTTTCTTAGGTTCTCGTGGCGTGTGCCAATTCCGTTTACGTTGTGATACCGCTAATGGGGCGCGTCACTCTGGTAACTGGGGGGGCATAATTACCAATACGGCGATTCGTTTACAGCATGCTTTAGCTACGCTGGTTACTCCTCATGGTCGGCTCATCCCTGACTGTTTGCGAGCACCACAACCTGAAGGGGTAACGGCAAAAATGATGCAGTCTTTGCCTGTGGGGGGATATCCCGGTGACCCAGAGTTAAATGCTAATTGGGGTGAAACGGCACTGTCTGTTGGGGAAAGGTTATTTGGTTGTAACACATTGGAAGTGATCGCGTTGGGCGCGGGGGATATTCATAAGCCGATTGGGGCGATTCCTGATGTGGCTGAGGCGGTATGTCACTTACGTTTAGTCCCTGGCACGGATTGGCAAAACTTGGTGACCAACTTATCAACGTATTTGGCTGAGCAAGGCTTTGATGACATCGACGTCCTGTATGAAGGTGGGTATAACGCCACGCGTTTAGACCCAAGTCATCCTTGGGTGAACTTTGTTCAATCTTCCATGGCGCTGTCTTTGAATGAAAATGTCACGGTACTGCCGAATTTAGGCGGAACCATACCAAATCATTGTTTTGCCGATGTGTTGGCCCTGCCAACGGTATGGATGCCTCACTCTTATCCTTCTTGTAAACAGCATGCACCTGATGAGCATTTGTTAGTCAGTGTGGCTGAGCAAGGTTTGGCGGCGGCCGCTGGTCTTTTCTGGGATTTGGGTGAACACTGGCCTGCAGCGCGATAGGGGCAGCAATGGACTTCTTAATGTATTTGCTGCTGGGAGCCTGTTCAGGCGTATTGGCAGGATTGTTTGGTATCGGCGGTGGGTTGGTCATCGTTCCTGTCTTAGTGTTTAGCTTTACGGCGCAAGGTGTTGCTCATGATGTGCTGACTCATTTAGCGGTGGGCACTTCATTGGCGGCGATCTTGTTTACTTCGATTAATTCGGTCTTAGCTCATCATAAACAGCAAGCTGTGCTGTGGCCAAAAGTAACATGGCTTGGCACTGGGATCTTGTTTGGTAGTGCGTTTGGCGGTGTGACAGCGGCTTATATTCCAGGCGACTACTTGCAAAAAATCATTGGTGTTTTTGCTGTGCTTATGTCACTACAAATGTTCTCTGGTTGGCGTCCTGCTGGTCAAGCCTCCTCTTTGTCGAAACCCGTGATGACCATTTCTGGTGGCGTCATTGGTTGGGCATCGGCTATTTTTG
The DNA here is from genome assembly GCF_001625355.1 of Marinomonas sp. TW1. Classification (GTDB taxonomy): domain Bacteria; phylum Pseudomonadota; class Gammaproteobacteria; order Pseudomonadales; family Marinomonadaceae; genus Marinomonas. Next base: position 8,418 of record NZ_JSEE01000021.1, on the reverse strand, counting down.
GGATTGGTGGTGGCTCGTTAATGGTGCCTTTTTTAACTTGGAAAGGGGTGGACATTAAAAAAGCGGTTGCGACGTCCGCCGCTTGTGGGTTGCCGATTGCGTTTTCTGGTGCCTTGTCTTTTATGTACATGGGCTGGCAGAAAGCGACGTTACCGCAATACAGCATGGGTTTTGTGTATTTACCTGCGTTATTCGGCATTGCTTTGACCAGTTTTTTCTTTGCTCGTCTGGGCGCGAAACTGGCTCATCAACTGCCTCCTGTTATGTTAAAGCGATTGTTTGCTCTTTTATTGGCTTTGGTTGGCGCCAATTTTTTATTGTGAAAAAGATGTGCGCCCATTTTTAATCTGTTGTCCTCCTAAAGCATTTGCCTTGTCAGGCGTGCTTTAGTTTTTGATCCTCATTCGGCTTGCCGCCCTATGAGGATTTTTTTATGGTGAAGCGTAGAATCATTAGCCTGCTTGTCTGGGAATGGTTGCAGGCCGTCATGTTAGGTCGGGAGCGTTGCTAATAAAAAGCCGTGCTGGGCACGGCTTTGTTGTTTCAAGAGATGTTTAGCCAATGCTAAAGCGTTTACGAATCGCAATGAGAGAGAACAGACTGACAACGCAGGTAAACAGTAGGTAATAGCTTGGCGCTAATAAATCGTCCGTAGCGCTGATGACCCATACTAATAAAAAGGGAGTGAAGCTACCAAATAGGGTGGTACTGATGTTGTAACTTAATGCCATGCCAGTGGCACGTACCTTAGTTGGGAACAGTTCTGACATGAGTGCAGGTAAACCGCCAAAATACATGGCTTTGAGAATACTTAACCAGAACAACACACTTGCCAGCATCAGCAAGGTAGCGTTGTTTGACAGTAATACGAAAGCAGGGTAAACCGTCAGGAAGAACAACAAACCTGCGATCATCATCAAACGAGTACGGCCCATTCGATCGGATAAGATACCAATAAAAGGCGTTAATAAAGTCAAGACGGTATAACTGATTAACGTGCCTCCATAACCAATGGAGTTGCTTAGCCCTAGATATTTGGTCGCGTAGGTTGGCATGAAAATGATGGAGTAAGTCACAGAGGTAGACAGTACCATCGCGCCTATATTGCAAAGGATGGCGCTTTTATTGTTGTCGAATAATTCAAATAATGGCACTTTGGCTTGTTCTGTTTCTTTAAATTCACTCGCTTCTTCTATGTGCCGACGAATATACAATCCCACTGGGCCAATCAATAATCCGAATAAAAATGGAACTCTCCAGCCCCAACTTTCTAATTGATCTGTTGTTAATGCCGTCGTTAAAAGTAAGCCAAAGCCTGCGCCCAGTAAGCCACTGAGGCCCTGACTGGCAAACATAAAGCTGGAAATGAAGCCTTTACGCTCTGGGTAATGCTCCACCAACATCGCCGTGGCGCTACCGAACTCACCACCGGCAGAAAAACCTTGTAGTAAGCGTGCCAGCAAAATACCGAACGGAGCCAGTAAACCAATTGCTTCATAGGTTGGCATGACGGCAATTAGGAAAGTCCCTGCCATCATTAGCCAAATAGTTAATAGCATGGCAGCCTTACGGCCCACTTTATCAGCATAGCTGCCGATCACGATGGCACCTAATGGGCGAATTAGATACGACATGGCGAATGTGAACAATGCCAACATCAGAGATAAGGTTTCGTTATCCGTTGGAAAGAAGAGTTTAGAGATGGTGCGAGCAAAGAAAGCGTAAACGATCAGATCGAACCATTCCAAAGCATTACCAATGGATGATGCCACGATCAGCTTAACCAGTTTTTTGTCGGCTGGTTTGTCCACGGGTGCTGTTGTGTCTGAGTAAGTATCGGACATGAGGGGACTCCACAGTTTATTTAGTCATTATGTCAATTATCGATACTATGAAGTCCCTAGGTTTTGCACAATTATTCATTTTTTAAGACAACTTTGCCTTTATTAGAAAGCTTGATTGACCATTTTAGGTGCACTTGAGATCAGAACGTTTCACTTTGTTTAAGCTGATGTGGTTTTTGTTATGTCGACGGTACAGGTCATTTCCCCATCCTGAACACGCACGTTTATTGCTTCGCCTTTTTTAACATCCTTAATAGAGCGAATCACCTGTTCGTCTTTACTGGCAATCGCGTAACCGCGCGATAAGGTGTTGAGCGGACTGACTAGATGGAGCTTGTCTATGATGCGGGCAAAGTGAGTTTGTTTGCTGGTAAGGTTATTGCGTAGGGCAAGGCTCAAGCGGGTATTCAAGTCGTTAATTTTGGCTTTGTGTTGAACTAAGGTTCTGTTTGGGCTTTGGTTAAGCAGTCTTTGATGAATATTGTTAGTAAGTACTTGCTGCTGTGTTAGCTTTTTGTCTATCGCTTGTTTTAGTTGTTTTTGCAACTGTGATAGCTGGCGCTGCTGTTGCTCAATGCGTTCTTTTGGATGGCGAATACGTTTGATCAGAAAATCGAGTTGCTGGTGGCTCTGCTCCAGTTTTTGTGACAAACGTGAAGTGAGTTGTTTTGTGTGTTGCTCAATCTGACGAATCAGATGGGCTTTATCTGGGCTAAGTAACTCAGCGGCTGCCGTTGGTGTGGCGGCACGAACATCAGCGACGAAATCGGCAATGGTGAAATCGGTTTCGTGACCCACTGCAGATACGATTGGTGTTTGCGCATTAAAAATGGCTCTGGCTAATGCTTCGTCGTTAAAACTCCATAAGTCTTCCAGCGAGCCACCGCCTCGACCGAGGATGATGGCATCAAAGTGTCCACTGGCGTCGGCACGGTTTAGTTGTTTCAGTAGGTTGGTTGCCGCGTCTTGACCTTGTACCAACGAAGGCAAAATAGTCAGCTCGGTTAATGGAAAGCGACGACGGAAGGCTATGATCATGTCGCGGATAGCAGCACCTACTGGTGAAGTGATGATGGCAACGCGTTCTGGTCGGGTTGGCAACGTTTGTTTGTGTTTGGCGTCGAACAAACCTTCTAGCTGTAATTGCCCTTTTAATCTTTCGAACGCTTGTTGCAAAGCGCCTTCACCAGCGGATTCCATGCTTTCTACGCTCAGTTGGCAATCGCCTCTGGGGCCATAGAAGGTTACCCGAGCACGTAAGCGAACGAGGTCGCCATCTTTAGGGCGGAAACGCACGGCGAGATTCTTGCTTTTGAACATGGCGCAACGAATCTGAGCACGATCGTCTTTCAGGGAAAAGTACCAATGACCTGAGCCGGGTTTTGCCAGATTAGAAATTTCACCTTCGACTAAAATCCACGGCAAACTGGCTTCTAAAAGTTGTTGGATCTGTCGATTGAGTTGTGAGACGGTAAAAGCGGTTTCTTGTGAACTCGTTGTTGTAAAATTTTTCATCAATCTCTCGTGGTTTTGATTTACCGACAGCAACTATTGGAGTAGAATTACTTGCCATCTTAACACCCTTGTTGGCATTGGAAACTCCCCATTATGTTACGAATCGTGCAAGAAGCTTTAACGTTTGACGACGTATTGCTCATCCCCGGCTATTCCGAAGTTTTACCTAAGGATGTTAGCCTTAAAACCAAGATCACTAAAGACATCGAATTAAATATTCCGCTTACGTCTTCCGCAATGGATACGGTGACTGAACACCGTATGGCAATTGCATTGGCTCAAGAAGGTGGCATTGGCATTGTGCACAAAAACTTGACCATTGAAGAACAAGCTCGCGAAGTTCGCAAGGTAAAAAAATTCGAAAGCGGCATTGTTCGTGATCTGGTTACCATTAATCCAGAAGCCACAGTCAATGAGCTGATGGCATTAACGTCAGCAAACAGCATTTCAAGTGTGCCTGTTGTGCAAGGTTCTGACCTTGTTGGCATCGTCACCAGCCGTGATGTTCGCTTCGTTAAAGACTTCGAAAAAACCGTTGCTGATATTATGACGCCGAAAGAGCGTTTGGTGACGGCTTTGGAAGGCGCATCTTCTGGTTCTATTCGTAAACTATTACATGAAAACCGTATCGAGAAAGTTTTGATCGTCAATGATCAATTCGAACTACGCGGCATGGTCACAGTAACGGACTTCAACAAAGCGACGACTTACCCAAATGCTTGTAAAGACGAGCAGGGTCGTTTGCGTGTTGGTGCGGCTGTTGGTACAGGCGCGGATACGGAAGAACGAGTAAAAGCCTTGTCTGACGCTGGTGTGGATATTGTGGTTGTTGATACCGCGCATGGTCATTCTAAAGGCGTGATTGATCGCGTTCGTTGGGTAAAAGAAAACTACCCACACATTCAAGTAATCGGTGGCAACATTGCCACAGCGGAAGCGGCGATTGCCCTGGCTGATGCGGGTGCTGACGGTGTGAAAGTGGGTATTGGCCCAGGTTCTATTTGTACAACGCGTATCGTTGCGGGTGTGGGTGTGCCACAGATCAGTGCGGTGGCTAACGTTGCTGAAGCCATGAACCCTCGTGGTATTCCAGTGGTTGCAGACGGCGGCGTACGTTTCTCTGGTGACATTGCCAAAGCCATTGCGGCAGGCGCAAGCGTGATCATGGTGGGTGGTTTGTTGGCAGGTACCGACGAAGCACCAGGTGAAGTGGTCTTGTTCCAAGGGCGTTCATTTAAAGCTTACCGTGGTATGGGCTCATTGGGTGCCATGTCACAATCTCAAGGTTCAAGTGACCGTTACTTCCAAGACTCTAGTAGTGTTGAGAAGTTGGTGCCAGAAGGCATCGAGGGTCGTGTGCCTTCTAAAGGGCCAATGGTGGCCGTGGTTCACCAATTGATGGGCGGTGTTCGCTCTTCCATGGGCTACACAGGTTCTGCTGATATCGAGACAATGCGAACCAAGACACAGTTCTCGAAAATTACTGGCGCAGGTATGCGTGAGAGTCATGTTCATGATGTGACCATCACCAAAGAGGCGCCGAATTATCACGCGGGTTAAATCGCTGATAATGGCTGGTTAAGATGGGGCGTACAACACGCCCCATCTTTATTTACTGCTTTCATTTTTTAATTGATGACTTCTAGATAAAAGATTGGCTCTTTTGGCTAGAGTGAGAGGAATGGCTAACCATGTCGCAAGATATTCACGCTCATAAAATTCTTATTCTTGATTTTGGTTCTCAATATACGCAGCTGATTGCGCGTCGAGTCCGTGAAATCGGTGTTTACTGTGAAGTTCGTGCTTTTGATATGACAGATCAAGAAGTAATCGACTTTGATCCAAAAGGTGTCATCTTGGCTGGTGGCCCTGAATCTGTGCCTGAGCCGGGCTCGCCGCGTGCTCCTGAAGCGGTTTTCAATCTAGGCGTGCCAGTATTTGGTATCTGTTACGGTATGCAGACCATGGCAGAGCAATTGGGCGGTAAAGTTCAAGGTTCTGAAATACGTGAATTTGGTTACGCACAGATTCGTAAACACGATGGCCCGTCTCTGTTTGATGATATTCAAGACCATGTGGCGAATAATGGCATTGCCTTATTGGACGTATGGATGAGTCATGGTGACAAAGTGGTTGCGATGCCAGAAGACTTTACTTTGATGGCGTCGACGGACAGCTGTCCTATTGCGGCAATGGCGAACGAAACGAAGAAATTCTACGGTGTTCAGTTCCACCCAGAAGTAACGCACACGTTACAAGGTGGTCGTATTCTGTCTCGTTTTGTTGTGGATATCTGTGGTTGTGACACTCTGTGGACACCAGCGAATATTGCACAAGACGCTATCGAACGTATGCAGGCGCAAGTGGGTGATCGTAAAGTGCTATTGGCCTTGTCTGGTGGTGTGGATTCCTCAGTTGTTGCTGCCTTGCTTCATAAAGCGATTGGCGATCAGTTAACTTGCGTATTTGTAGATAATGGCTTGCTTCGTTTGAACGAAGGCGATCAAGTGATGAAGATGTTCGCAGATAACATGGGTGTGAAAGTTATCCGTGTTGACGCAGAAGATCTATTCCTTGGTAAGCTGGCTAGCGAAAATGATCCTGAGAAAAAACGTAAGATCATTGGTAATACTTTTATTGAAATCTTCGATGAAGAGTCATCTAAATTAGACGGTATTGATTTCCTTGCGCAGGGTACGATTTACCCTGATGTAATCGAATCTGCAGCATCTAAAACAGGCAAAGCGCATGTTATCAAGTCCCACCATAATGTGGGTGGCTTGCCTGATGATATGAAAATGGCTTTGGTAGAACCACTACGTGAATTGTTTAAAGACGAAGTGCGTAAGTTGGGTCTAGAGTTAGGTCTGCCGTATGACATGGTTTACCGTCATCCATTCCCAGGGCCAGGTCTTGGTGTTCGCATCTTGGGCGAAGTGAAAAAAGAATACGCCGATATTCTTCGTCGCGCGGACGCTATCTTCATTGAAGAGCTACGTCGCTCTGGTTGGTACGATAAAACCAGCCAAGCCTTTGCCGTCTTCTTGCCTGTTAAATCGGTTGGTGTGGTAGGCGACGGTCGTCGTTACGAATACGTGGTAGCGCTTCGTGCGGTTGAAACCATCGACTTTATGACAGCGCGTTGGGCTCACTTGCCATACGAATTGCTAGAAACGGTTTCTGGTCGCATCATCAATGAGATCGAACACATCTCCCGTGTGACTTACGATGTGTCGTCTAAGCCGCCAGCAACCATTGAGTGGGAATGATCTGGCCAAGTTAGTGGTTTAATGAAACGGCTCTCTTATTATAAAGAGGGCCGTTTTTGTTTGTGCGATGAATACAATAGTAGAGGTAGTCGATGGAGTTTCCTACGACCTTAATAGAAGGGCGTTTACTTAAGCGTTATAAGCGCTTCTTGTCAGATGTTCAGTTGCCAAATGGTGATGTCGTGGTAGCGCATTGTCCTAACACGGGGTCAATGAAGCGATGCCAGCAGGACAATGCTCGTGTTTGGCTATCTAAGAGTGATAATCCAAAGCGTAAGCTGGCTTATACTTGGGAATTAGTCGAGGTCGATGAGACGCATCTTGCTTGTATCAATACAGGATTACCGAACAAGCTGGTAGGTGAGGCCATTGCTAAAGGGGTTGTGGCAGAGCTCTCTGGTTACTCAGAGCAAAAAGCGGAAGTGAAGTATGGCGAGAAGAGCCGTATCGACTGGCTATTAACCAGCATGGATGGCGAGAAGTGTTATGTAGAAGTGAAAAACGTCACCTTACTAGAAGAAGATGGCAAAGGGTATTTTCCTGATGCTGTGACAGAAAGAGGACGAAAGCATTTGAACGAACTGATTGCGATGGTGGAGCAGGGTCATCGGGCGGTGTTATTTTTTTGTGTCAGTCATACGGGGATTGATCAAGTATCACCTGCTCGACATATCGACCCGGCGTATGCCGATGTATTTGAGTTGGCGGTGTCAAAAGGTGTGGAAGTCTTAGCGTACAAAGTGGATATCACAAACAAAAAGATGGAAGTGTCTCATGCCGTTGCAGTTTGCTGACGATGGTGGCGAAGTATGGTCAATTCATCGTCAATAAAATAAGCGGTTTGAGTCCTTGTTTCAGTAAATTGTCTATTGAGGGTAGGTACTGTCAAAATTCCCTTACTTCTCTTTACGTTATGAGATGAAGTGCAAGTTGATTGTGGGCTTTCTGGATCAAACTGGGAAGCCAGTGCTGGGTGCTTTTTTTATGAATTTGTCTTGTCTAGTATCACTCCCATGGAACGAGATAGTTCCTGATCGAGCCCTAAACTAGGTCTTGAAAATTTACCAACAAATGGAGATTACGTTATGAAGACATTCACTAAATCAGCTCTAACACTATTTACTGCCGCTGCACTTTCAACAGCTGCGTTTGCAAATGAAGATGCTTTAGCTGAAGCACAGTCTCGAGTGGATGCCATTGCATCACAATTGGAAAGCATGGGCGCTGAAGTAGATTCAACTGTTGACCTGAATGAAGCGGCAACACCAATTGAAAAAGAAGCGGCACTTAGCGCTAAGTATGACGAGCTTCAAGCACAACTTGAAAGCCTGCAAGCACAAACTGCAGAGTAAAGGCGCCTATTATTAGGATCGTCTATTGAACAGGAGCCACTCTAGAGAGATTTAGAGTGGCTTTTTCTTGTTAAAGGCTTATTTTTGTTTGTTTTTTATACGATTTTGGTGTTTTAGAATGCCTATACAATAAAACTTAACCAAAACATCAAAAAAACGAAAAAAACAGTTGCACTAAATCTGTAGATCCTTAATATACGCCCTCGCTGACACGGACAGGGCTTCACTCTCTAAGAGAAACGAAGTGGCTTAAGTGTAACGGCAACGCTCTTTAAAATAGATAATCAGATAATTTGTGTGGGCGCTCGCTAGGGCTTCAAAAAAGAAATTGAAGTCTTACGAGAGTCAAACACGTCAATTCGCTTTATTAAGTAAAATTGTGAGTGTTTCGAATTTGAGTGAGCAAGCTTTTTAACTGAAGAGTTTGATCATGGCTCA
>NZ_JSEE01000020.1 GCF_001625355.1 Marinomonas sp. TW1 | reverse complement strand
AATGGGAAAAACTAGAAAGGCATGACGCATACAATGCGCATAACCAAGTAACAAAAATCCGTTTTTGCACCTAAAAATCCATATTTCTTACTTTAATTTACACTATTTTACATAAAAAATTAAAGAGGACAACGCCACATCCACTAATTTTCAAAAATACCACTAGAATTCTCAGCATTACAGCAACACTAGGCTTAAAAAAAGCCAACTCTCAGATAAGAGTTGGCTTCGATTTACACAACGTTATTTCTAGGTTAGCTAATTTGTTCTGATGCTTTTCCTTTACCAATACGACCGATTAGGAAACCGCCAAGTAGGCCAAGCAAGATGGCGATGGTCCAGTAACCGTATTTTTCAAATAGGTTGGTATTAATTAACGCTAGACTCTGGTTATCTTGATACACCAACCTTTGGATAGTCTGATTTTTAAAACTCATTTGCTGACGAATTAAAAGGTTAAGTTCCGCCTCTGGCTTTTCATTCAAGCCCGCTAATCGCCAACGCCATTGCAGCTGACCACCTTCTACATTGGCTTTGACTTTAGCATTACTAATCATTTGAATTTCACTGTCGGTAATCAATTCAGCCTCATAACTCTGTCCTAATACAGGCTGAGCCACGGTGGCCGTTACTAATATCTCAAACGTATCGTTTAAAGCCATTTCATTTGGTAGTTGCCAATTCACCGTTTGGATACTAGATACCAACTGCGAATCCATCGAGTGACTTTCCGCTTGTAAAGAAATGGTATCGTTTTCTAATATACCAAGATCGTTTTTGAGTTTTACTAAAGCCTGATTAAGATCTGACACTTTTTGATTCTTCTCATTCAGACTTGCTTGAGCGTTAGCTAATTGCTGAGCTAAGCGGGCATTGTTTACTTGTGCCGTTGCCAATTTTTGGTCCATTGCCAACCATCGTGCTTCCATATCGGCATGATCATCAATAGCGCCTTCTAGTGTAATCATCTGGGATCGATATTCTTTTAGGGCCATTTGCTGGCGATGTATTGTGGCTTGGTAATCTCTAATGCTGTTCTGTAAAGAAAAGATTTGCTTGGCTTGCGCTTGCTCCAAGGCATTGGATTCAGATGGTGCCATAGATAATTGATTATACTGTTCTCTTAGTAACTGATGCTCTTCACGGGCGTCAGCCAATTGTCTGGCTAAAATACTGTTTTGCTGACGTAGTTGCGCTACTTGTTGCTGTAAGCTTTGTTTTTCATCCAAAACCAATTGGTAGTTTTGTTGCCATTGCTCACTTTGACTAGATTGACTGGCCAGTTGCGCCAACTGTTCATGGAGAGTGGTATTTTCTGAGCTTAATTGTTGAATTTTGTCTTTTAGCTGATTGTTTTCAAGCTGTAAAGCTTGATATCGAGCTTCCAACGCATCACGTTGTGTTTTTTCATTTTCTAGATCAAGCAAGACTTCTGCATTACTCGTTGATGACTGCAATTGCGCAATTTGGCGGTCTTTGTCGTCTAGTAAACTGGCCAGTCGCTGAAGTTCCACTTCGTTATCTGCTAACGCTTGGTTAAGACGAAGAATTTCTGAATCGGACTGAGTTGAAGCTGGGGTTGCTTGAATAGGGGCCGCTGTGTCTGTAGACAGTTCCGTGTCTAATGGCGATTCTTCGCTACTGCTTTGGTCACTTGTGCTGGTACTTTGGTTACTGCATGCCGATAACAATAAGCCAACTGCAACGGGAACCCATAACGCCGTACGTGCTTTCATCATTCGCTCCTTAATCCCAAGGTAGTTAAACCTTATGCCAGATTTAAGTATAGAATGCAAAAAAGCCGTAAAGAAAATTATTACAAAAAGTATAAAAAAGCCAGTAAGTTAAAGCCGATAAAAGCCAACTTACTGGCTGTATCCAGTTGTGTTAAGCGAGGCTTTTTGAAATCACTTCATACACATCTTTCGATAAGTCATCGGCCATAATACGCTCTAGTTCTGCTTTCATTTTAACACGTAATTCTGGCGCCATTTTCTTCCAGCGTGTTAATGGCGTGCAAAGACGAGAAGCAATTTGCGGATTACGCTTATCCAATACCAATATTTGATCGGCTAAGAATTGGTAACCGCTGCCGTCAACATGATGAAACGCGGAAATATTTTGACCAAACCCACCCAAAAGAGAACGCACTTTATTTGGATTTTTAAGGTCAAACGCGTCGTGTTTCATTAGTGTTTTCATACTATCAACGGCCTTTTCCTGCTCGCGACTGGCGCTTAGCATTAACCATTTATTCACGACCAAAGGTTCATTCTGCCATTGCTGATAGAAAGCATCGAGCAGATTGTCCGCTTTATCATGACCGTTGTGGACGGCAATGGATAACGCGGCAAACTGATCCGTCATATTATCTGCCGATTCAAACTGGTCAACAACGGACTGTTTCGCTGTCTCAGCACCACTTTCCAACCAATAAGACAAAGCAAGGTTTTTCAATGAACGACTGGCAATGTCTTTTGCTTCCGCCTGATATGGACCCGTAACCTGATGTTGCTGATAAGCTTGAGCAAATTCAGTTTGCAAAGACTCCGCTATCTGTTTTTTCAAATACTGGCGAGCTTGTTTAATGGCATTAGGATGAATTACCTGAGCCAACTCTGACAAATAAGCCTGACTTGGCAGATTCAAGATCAAAGCCACCATCGCAGGGTCTAAATTATCGTTTTGTAATAGCGCTTTGAAACCTTCCACTAAGTTTGAGGTTAGAGACAGAGCTTCTCCAGCGATCGCTTGTTCAATTAAGGTATTAAGCTCATTCACCGCTAACTGTTGGCCAGCGTTCCAACGATTAAAACCGTCTTGATCAGCGGACAACAACAACAGCAAATCCGCAGAAGAATAGTCGTAAGACAGCTTCACTGGCGCAGAGAACCCTCTTAGCAAAGAAGGCACAGGCTTGGTTGCAACTTGCGTGAATTCAAATACCTGCTCGGCTTCTGTCAATTCCAATAAATGCTCGTCGGACGAATCGCCATTGAAGGAGGCTGAAAGCGCATTACCTGATTGATCAATCAAGCCAACACGCACGGGAATATGCAAAGGCAACTTAGTTGGTTGGCCAGGGGTGGCTGGTGTTTCTTGCTGTAAGGTTAGACGATAGGTTTGACCTTGTTCATCGTATTCATCGACGACACGAATCTGTGGTGTGCCAGCTTGAGAGTACCAACGTTTAAATTGCGTCAGATCCACTCCGGAAGCTTCTTGCATAGCGGCCACAAAGTCATCGCAAGTCACGGCTTGGCCGTCGTGGCGCTCAAAATACAAATCCGACCCTTTGCGGAACTTCTCAGCGCCTAACAAGGTATGAATCATGCGCACAATCTCGGCGCCCTTTTCATACACAGTTAAGGTATAAAAGTTGGAGATTTCAATAAAGGAAGCCGGACGCACTGGGTGCGCCATTGGACCTGCGTCTTCAGCAAACTGAGCGGTTTTCAAGAAGGACACATCTTCCACACGTTTGACTGTGTCAGAATGCATATCCGCCGAAAAACTCTGATCACGGAATACGGTAAAGCCTTCTTTCAAACTTAATTGAAACCAGTCACGACAAGTAACACGGTTGCCAGACCAATTGTGGAAGTATTCATGGGCAACAATGGCTTCAACACGTAAATAAGTATCATCCGTTGTCGTTTCTGGGCTGGCTAGCAAGCAAGAGGAGTTAAAGATATTCAAACCTTTATTTTCCATTGCCCCCATATTGAAGTCATCCACCGCGACAATCATAAAGATATCTAAGTCATACTCTCGACCATAAACCTCTTCATCCCAACGCATGGATCGCTTTAAGGCTTCCATCGCGTAATCGACTTTATCGATATTGTGGGCTTCGGTGAAAATCTGCAATTTCACTTCACGCTGACTCTGCGTCACAAAGGTGTCGTTTTTCACTTCCAAGTTGCCCGCCACCAGAGCAAACAAGTACGCCGGTTTTGGGAATGGGTCATGCCAGACAACGGACGTTTTGCCATCATCCAGAGTTTCACGAGCAATTTCATTACCGTTAGACAACATCACAGGGTATTTTTCAGCGTCGGCAATGATTCTTGTGGTGAATACCGACATCACATCAGGGCGATCAAGGTAATAGGTAATGTGACGGAAACCTTCTGCCTCACACTGAGTGCAGAACATAGAAGAAGAACGATATAAACCTTCTAATCGAGTATTGTTTTGCGGTTCAATTAAGGTTTCGCAAGTCAGTACAAAACGGTCCGCCGTGGCGGTGATTATTAGCTGATTGTCCACCAGCTGATATTCACCAGACGGCAAGACATAATCGTCCATGGCTACCGCAACCAACTTTACCTCTTCGCCACCATCAAGTACCAGTGGAGCGGTATTTTCTTTCGAGTCTGGATTGCGTCGCATGTGCAATTTAGACGTTACCACCGTCGTGGCTTCGTCTAACTCAAAGGTTAATTCTGTTTTATCGATCAGAAACGGAGGGACTTTGTAGTCTTTCAGGTAAATCGCTGACGGTTGACTCTCTTTCATAATCACTCTCCTAGAAACTTAAACTGGCTTGGTAACCTGTGTATTTGCGTAAATTGATGACACCAGTATCGAGAATCAAATATTGGCCTTTGATGCCCATTAACACCCCTTCAATGACGGGTGTTTTCTCTGCATTTAGACTGGTGATCTTAGTGGGGTATTCCAACACTGGATAGGTAAATTCGTGGGTTTCATTCTGATCCGACAAATCGGTAATGGCTTGTAGGCCAAACTCTTGCTGCAGTGAGTCTAACCCCTCGTATAACTGACCAATCAAGCGTTCTTGTTCAGCCTCAAGATCCAACACCAGATCCGAACCTTTTAGCATATTACGCCAGTTGGTTTTATCCGCCACTTCAGATTTAAATAAGGTTTCCACTAGACCGGATAAACGACGATTTTCAACGCGAAAAATCGGTCTAGCTTGGGTTGCCCCCTGGTCAATCCAACGGATTGGCAGCTGATCGCCACGAGTGATACCGATTTTTAATGCAGAAGAATTGGCAAGATAAACATAATGGCTTTGCATGCAAAATTGCTCTGCCCACTCAGGCTCACGGCAAGTACCCAAATGGAAATGGCATTTCTCCGGACTCATGATGCACGTATCGCAAGCCGCAAGTTTACGAAAACAATTAAAACAATAGCCCTGACTAAACGATTTCTTGGTCTTTTTGTGACAGTGAATGCAATGAATATCACCGCTAAAGTCCAAACGAATTCTTTGCCCCAAAAGATCATTCATCTGCTGGCTTTGATCGTCCAGATTAAGTTGGTATTGCACCTTGCCATCGATGGCTTCAACCTTCATCTTACGAATTTGACCTTGCAGCATTAGGACTTGCCTTCTGCTGAATTATCCACCCATTTTATGGTTTCATGTTCATTGGTCGATTGTTTGCTGTCACAGCCCTGGTGAACTTGTGTATCAATGAAACCCACGCGTTTTTCTTCAGACTTATTGGTGTAGTCGTAGGTAATTACCGCTTGCAAGCATAATTCTTTTTGTTCTTCCGTTAAGCGTACGCCATTTGGCCACTTGCCAAGCTCTACGGCTTGTTTCAGGCTGGCGTAGACTTCCGGTGACATATTGTCGATCATTTCTTTAAAGTTCATGTTTTCTCTCTTTAAACCGAATCAGCTCAAGCATTTAATCGGCTTTAATCTGTTTACCAAAAAATGCATCAAATACCCCAAAGCACACACAAAGCGCCAACCCTGAGAGCAAACCGATTGTATGTGCTGTGTTAGCGATATTGCCTAACCCCAGTGTTTCAGGCAATGACGTGTAGCCCACGCCCAACCAAATCATGAAAAAGACCATTAAGCCCTTACTGATCAAAACAGGGTAATGTGAACGAACAATCGGCAATAGCCAAGCAAAACCGATCAAACCATATACCACACCAGACAAACCGCCAAAAATTGGATATCCACTGAAATAGAATTGTAAAACGTTACTTAATATTGCGGTAATCAGCACCGTCAACAGCCACACAAGTTTACCGACCAGCACTTCTAACTTACGGCCAATATCCCATACCCATAGGCAATTAAATACAATATGAACCACACTAAAATGTAAAAAAGCTGGCGTTAACACACGCCAATATTCAGCTTTCGCCATAACATCGGATAAATTCATAAAATAAATATGACCGTTCGTCACATCGAATGGACTAATGGTAAACAGACTGACTAAAGAAAGGTTGGCTCCTAATTCGGTCACAACGGCAACAACAAAGCTGATCAGCAATACCATCACAGTTAAAGGTGATTGTTTGGCCTGCATCATTAAGTTGCTTGGTGATTTTCGTTCGGTAGCCTGATTGACATGAGAATTTTGTAACAGGGATGGATCTTCTTTCCAAATCAAAATTAATTGTTGAACTGTGGCCTGTTGACTGGCGTCCAGCAGCCATAACTCTCTTGCCCCTTGATTCTCAACAATTTGATGAGCTACTTTATGATGCCATAAAGCATTAGCCAGTAATTGCGGTTCTTCTGTCGTGTCAAAGCGATATACAAAATACATGAAATTCTAAAAAGATACCTTTTTTAGACAATACCAGCTTAATCTATCAGATTAAGGACGATAACTTGACTGCCACCCAAGCTTATCACGACAAACATTGTAGAAGTCATGAGCCTTTGGGTGAATAAGACGAATGCCACCCTGCTTTTTAGTAATATGAATCTCGTCACCCGGTGCCGCTGTGATATTCAATTGCCCATCACAACTTACGCTTGGATAGGTCAAATTGGATTCACATACCACAATTCGAATTTTCGCATTAGCATCAATCACAATAGGACGATTACTTAAGGTATGTGGGTGCATAGGAACCAGCACCAAGGCATCCAATTTCGGTAACATGATTGGTCCACCAGCGGATAAAGCATACGCCGTTGATCCTGTTGGCGTGGCCACAATCAAACCATCGGACTTTTGATTCATCACAAACTGGTCATCAATAAAAAGATCAAAACGTATCATTCGAGCCGATTTACCTGGGTGCAAAACCAAATCGTTTAACGCGATGCCATCACCACTTGGTCGATTTTGTCGTTTAATCTTAGCCTCTATCATAAAGCGTTTTTCTTCATGATACTCACCCGCCAAAATAGGGTCTAATTCTTCTTGTAGATGTTGAGGAGAAATGTCGGTCAAAAAGCCCAAAGTACCACGGTTAATCCCCAGTACTGGAATATCATAGTTACAAATTGCACGGGCAGCACCTAAGAAACTACCGTCGCCACCTACGACCATGACCATATCACAATGATCACCCAACTCTTTAAGTGGGGCTTGCGCTACTTTGATGCCAGGCATCATCGCCGCCAATTGGCTTTCGAGAACAGGTTGCACCTCTTTATCCTGAAGATAATCCATTAACTTCTTCACGGTGTCTAAAATTTGCGGTTTGTCTAATCGAGCAATAATGCCAATACGTTTAAAAAGACTCATGCGTCCTTCTCTTTCCTGCTTTCAATGTATACAAATGAACTCACTGCGATCGCTATTGGAGTCTTACATAATTTGCGCCACTTTAACATGAAGCAGACTATATTCGCTATGAGCGAAGGCTAATATCAAACGCTGTTTGATTTTTTTTCATTCAAAACGGAGTTTGGTGCGAAGCATAGCCACGCCAACCCTGCATTCCTCCAGTATGAATCATCAGCGTTTTAGCATGCGGCCAAGCACCATTTTTCATTTTATGCCAAAGACTAAAGAACACTTTTGACGTATAAACCGGGTCTAATTCAACATAGGGATTTGCCTCAAAAAAGGCTTTTAAAAACATCGTTAATTCCAATGGAAGCTTAGCATAACCGCCCAGATGTGCGTCATCATGAAACCCTAGACGATCACTAATATGTTGTAAGTCGTCTTCTTGTTTTGCAATATTAGCCGCCAAGCTAATAATCTCAACACGCTGTTGAGCCATCCCTTTTAGGGCGCTAAACACCTCGAGTTTCGGGCAGGCCTCACTTGATAAAATGCCCGCTGCTGTGGTTCCCGTACCTGCCGCAATAGCCCAAGCGGAGTACTGACCAGATATTGCTCCAATAGTATTGGCCCAATCCGCACAACCTTCTGCACCTAATACACCACCGCCCCCTTCAGGAACCCAATAAATAGCTGGATAAAGCTGTGAAATGTGTTTTACCACATCCGCTTCCAAGCCCAAGCGAAAATCCGAACGTTGACTCGGCCAGAGTTCAGCTCCGTCTGCAACTGCGTCTTGTAACGTTGGCGTTAAGCCAGCCTGTAACTCGCCTCGCACTAGCAGAATAGCCTGTTCATCTCGATCTGCTAAACTGGCCGCCAAGGCATGCAAATGATTTGAATAAGGCCCACCTAAAGAGCCAATGTATTTGGCATTTTGTTGTTCCGCAGCTTTTAAATGATGGCGCAACTTATGCCACTTGTTTCCTGGCGCTTTTGCGTGTTCTAAATCGCCACGATAAATGTCCAACTGATACGTTTGGTTAAGTTTAGACGCACCTAAAAAATTAAGATTGATGGATTGAATTAATGACACAAACAGCCTAACCAAAGTCGATTCATAAAAAGAATATATGCATTATACTCACAATGGCACATAGACAGATTATCCTAATGGTTTTTTTGTTAGAATCCCCCACTCTATTTATTTGTATTGCGCCCTTTCTTCAGACCTAAACTCAGATCGAAGTTAGAGTAAGGCACCATACTCAACAAGGATCTCCATGAGCCAACATAACTTATTGTATGATGCCGCCGATGAATTCGGTCCGATTCGCGTCTTTGATGATGGACAATATCGGATTTTGTCTTTTGCTGATGGCGACGAACAAAGTCGTATTCGCTTATCTACGCCGCACGTATTGCAGCACGAATACACTCAAGCCATGATGCTCGCTTTATTATTTTGTCAGCCCAAGCGAGTATGCATTTTAGGTCTAGGTGGTGGCACCTTGATTCATGCTTTGTATCACGCTGTGCCCAGTGTGCAAATTAGCGCCGTTGAATTAAGGGCAGACGTTTTGGATGCCGCGGAGCTTTTTTTTAAACTGCCAAGAGGCAAACGCATTCAGCTAACCTTAGACAATGCCATTGACCATGTTGAACAAGGACTCGACAAAAAAGTCGATCTGTTAATGACAGACATCTACAACACTCACGGTATGGACATTCATGTTCTTGCGCCTAGCTTTATTGAAAACTGTGCCAAAAACATAAAAGAAACAGGCTGGCTTGTTCTCAACTGCTGGATAGATCAAAAGCACAATGACGATTTCACACAATGCCTGAAAGAACATTTCCGTTCCGTCAGTGCGTTGGACACAGGAAGCGGTAATTGGGTGATCTTAGCCGGCAAGCAAAAGCCAGATCATACTGCCAAAGAGCTTAAAACCATGGCGCAAAAACTAAGTAACACCTTGGGGTTTTCTCTCAATAAATGGCTCACCCGCCTGACTGAGCTTTGACATAAAAAAGCCAGCTTATCGCTGGCTTCTCCTTAATGGCTGCGACGTTCTTATATTCATTTAAGACAGCACTGAATCGACTAAGGCTTTCGCTTCTACTTCAAGTGCTAATAAATGCGCTTCGGAAACAAAACTTTCCAGATAAATTTTATAGACATTTTCCGTACCGGATGGACGCGCCGCGAACCATCCATTCGCGGTAGACACTTTTAATCCACCAATGGCGGCTTGATTTCCCGGAGCGTGGGTTAGAATCGATTCAATTTTCTCCCCTGCCAGTTCTGTTTGCGTCACATTATCCGCCTGTAAAGCACCCAATAAACGCTTCTGAGCAGGCGTCGCCGCAACGTCTATACGTTTGTAAAATGGCTTACCAAATCGCGCCACTTGTTCTTCGTATAACCTTTGCGGATCCTTACCTGTTATTGCCAATATTTCAGCAGCGAGCAGCGCCATAATGATGCCGTCTTTGTCGGTTGTCCAAACACTGGCATCTTTACGTAAAAAAGACGCACCAGCACTTTCTTCGCCACCAAACCCCATAGAGCCTTGGTACATGCCTTCTACGTACCATTTGAAACCAACAGGCACTTCACACAATTGTTTGCCTAAGCCATTTACCACACGGTCAATCATGCCGCTCGAGACAAGGGTTTTACCGAACATGGTATCAGCAGGCCAAAGTGGACGATGTTCTGACAAATACTCGATGGCAACCGCCAGATAAGCATTTGGATTCATCAAGCCGGATTTGGCACAGACAATGCCATGGCGATCGTAATCAGGGTCATTGCCAACCGCAATGTCAAAATCGTCTTTCAACTTGAGTAAGGATTGCATCGAATAAGGCGATGAACAGTCCATACGAATACGACCATCTTTATCCAATGGCACAAATCGAAACGTCGGATCCACTTCCGTGTTGACCACAGTAATATCTAATCCATACCGATCAGCAATGGGTTTCCAGTAATGAATACCGGATCCACCCATCGGATCGACACCAATGCGAATCTTCGCTTTGGCAATGGCGTCCATATCAATCACATTCTCCAAATCACTGACATAGTGCTCAATATAATCAAATGATTCGATCAAATTCGATTGCGTCACTTCTTCTAGCGTTACGTGTTTTACCCCTTGAAGACAATTCGCTAATAACTCGTTGGCACGGTTTGCCACCCAATCTGTGATCTCTTTATCTGCCGGGCCGCCTTTTGTTGAGTTGTACTTAATCCCACCATCTTCAGGAGGATTATGAGAAGGCGTAATGACAATACCATCACTGATGTCTTGTTGGGTTTGATTGTGCGTCAATACTGCATGTGAAATAACAGGCGTTGGTGTATAACCACCCGCTTGTTGAATTCGAACACGAACACCATTAGCCACCAAAACACTCAATACGGTTTGAAAAGCCGCCTCAGAAAGCGCATGAGTATCTTTACCAAGATACAATGGACCATCAATGTTTTGCCCTTGCCGATATTCAGCCAAGGCTTGCGTAACCGCTAAAATATGATGTTCATTAAAAGTGGTGTTCAGTGCGCTGCCACGATGCCCTGACGTACCAAAAAGGACTTTTTCATCTGGATTGTTAACCACATTAGGCTTTTTCAAATAATAAGCCGTCATGAGTTCCGGGAGTGACACGAGAGAATCGTGAGGAGCAAGCTGTCCTGCTTGTGCGTGAATCGCCATATAGTGAGCCCTATTCATTGTGCTTATTCAAAGTCTCGCTTAAATCCACAAAACTTTCAATGAGTTAAGACTGAGATGATTTTATTGAACAAAGAAAAAGCCGTTCGGGAAACTAATGAGGCATTGGCTGGTCTCCCAAACAAGTTCTAATAGGGTTGCTTTTTATGGGTTAGCGTTTTTTTAAAATCAGGCTGCCAATAGAATAACCCGCACCAAAAGAACAAATCACACCGATGTCGCCTTGTTGTAAATCCTCATGGTATTTGGCAAAAGCAATAATGGATCCCGCTGAGGCTGTATTCGCGTATTCATCCAGTACCACTGGCGCTTCCTCTAACGTCGCATCACGCCCTAATAAACGCTTACTGATCAGCAAATTCATATTGATGTTTGCTTGATGCAGCCACCAGCGCTTCAGCTGTGATATTTCAATACCCTCGCTGTTCAAATGACTTTCAATGTGGTCTGCCGCCATAGGACAGACTTCTTTGAAAACCTTACGGCCATTTTGATGAAATAATTTATCTGCACCATAGGGATCTTCATCTGTCACACGGGTCAGATAGCCAAAGTTAGATCGAATGTTATTAGAATAGGACGTCACACATTTGGTGCTTAACACCTCAAATGAATGATCCGATTGACAAGTTTCAGCCAGCTCGACCACAGTCGCTGTCGCCACATCACCAAAAATAAAGTGCGAGTCGCGATCCATATAATTCACTTGTGCTGAGGTCAGCTCTGGGTTGATCACCAATACCCCTTTTGCCGTTCCCGCTTTTACCGCATCAACTGCGCGCTGCAAACCAAAGGTCGCCGCAGAACACGCTACCAACATATCAAAGCCAAACCCTTCAATACCAAGTGCAGACTGCACTTCAATAGCAATGGCAGGATAAGACCGTTGGGTATAAGCGCAAGAGACAATGACCATATCGATGTCGGCAGGGGTTTTATTGGCTGCTGCCAATGCCTTGTTTGCTGCGGCAATCGCCATTTCGGCCTGATGAGAGACTTCATCATCCCCGCGAGGGGATAGCAAAGGCCGCATTCGATCAATGTCTAACGCGCCCTCTTTCGAATAAATGTAACGACTTTTAATACCAGACGCTTTTTCAATAAACGCCGCGCTGGATAAAGGCTTAGCCTCTAATTCACCTTGTTCAATCGCATCGGCATGAAGCGCATTGTATTGTTCCGCCCATGCGTTATAGCTATCGACGAGTTCTTCATTCGTAATGGAATGTGCAGGAGTCCATAAACCGACTCCGCTAATGACAACAGAAGAATTCATTTCATTCGTCCTTATTATTGTTTTGCTGTGTTAAGTATAGATGAGATTGTGAACGACAAATCCGTCTTCGTCCACAAAAATGTAATATCAGAAATCCGTATACATTATTCAAACGCATAACAGAATTGGATTTTTTGATCTTTCTTCACCATACTCAATGGCAGTGATAAATTGTTTATATGAAACAATCAGCTGGCTTGGATGTTATGAAAAACAATAATGCTTTGATTTTATCGGGTGGTGGTGCAAGAGCGGCCTATCAAGTCGGCGTTTTATCTGCAATGGGGAAAATGTTACCGAAAAAAACCGCGTTACCCTTTCCGATATTATGTGGCACATCGGCAGGCGCATTAAATGCCACTATGCTGGCATCCTATGCGGATAATTTTTCTAAAGCGGCTTCCACTCTGGCGTTTGTCTGGCGGCATTTAAGCCCGGATCAAATTTATACATTAGGAAGATGGCCGTTAGCCACCTCTGTGACCAAGACCCTACTATCACTTTTTCACCTTCACAATCATGCTGAAGCCATTGCCATCATGAACAATGACCCCTTACGGGAATTACTCAGCAATCATTTGGATTTCACAAAAATTCAGCAAGCCATCGATAATCAACAACTATCAGCCCTCGCTGTGACGGCGATGAGTTACAGCACAGGGGAGTCAACGACGTTTTTTGAAGGACGAGACTCATTTCAAAACTGGCAAGGTAAACGCCGTAAAGGTATGAAGACTAAGCTAGGGGTCGATCATTTACTTGCATCCAGTGCCATCCCTGCGATTTTCCCGGCCCATAAAATCAATCAACATTATTACGGAGACGGTGCGATTCGTCAAAAATCCGCCATCTACCCTGCTCTGCAATTAGGCGCTGAGAAATTATTTATTATCGGAGTAAGTGGTAATCGAAGCCCAAAGAAATGGTCACAGTCAGAAGATAAAAATGAAGTCAGTGCGCCAAGCATGGCGCAGATTCTAGGCCAGCTATTAAACAGTGCGTTTATTGATAACTTAGAAGATGACATTAATCAGTTAGAATTGATGAACTCGTTAATACGAGATTTACCCGCTGAGAAGCGACAAAAATACCCTCAATTACCAACGGAAACTCTGATTATTTCTCCTTCAGAAGAATTAAATGAAATTGCCAACCATTATCTGCATACCCTACCGAAGAACATTCGAGTGTTATTAAAATCGGCTGGTGGGTCATCCGCTGAAAAGGTCAGCTCAGCCGCCAGTTATCTGCTATTTACACCACAATATTGCCGCGCGTTAATGGAATTAGGCTACCAAGACGCCATGTGGGAAAAGGATAAAATTTTGGCGTTTATCAATCCAAGCTAAAGAGAGACGATACGCGTTTCGCTCACACGATCAGGCTGACACACCCAATTCAAAAGCGGCTTTAGACGGCTCTCTGAGGAACTCGTGCATAGCTCAATCAGGCCAGATTTAGAAGAGCGGATTGCCAAACTCATTTGCTCTGGATAAGTGGCTTCTAAACGTCTTTTTAATTGTGCAGACACGCCTTCACTGGGTTCAACAATGTCACACGCGTCACCCAGATACTCAACGAAATATGACTTCACTAAAGGATAATGCGTACAGGCAAGTACTAAGGTATCCACCTCATCCCGCTTCATTTGTTCACACAATGACTCAATGGTCTGGCGAACTCGCGCCTGACTTTCTGGCCAAGCATCAATATCGTAGGCCAAGCTAGCACTCGACATAATGTGCACCTGACTGTCTGCTTGCCATAACTCGATTAATTGGTTTAAACGACGACTTTTCGCTGTCACTGGTGTGGCTAACACGGCTACCCTACGTTGTTTACCTAAACGAAAAGCGGGTTTTACCGCTGGCTCAACGCCAATTACAGGCAAATAAGTATTGGCTCGTAGAGTATCAATCGCCGCGACCGTTGCGGTATTACACGCCACCACAATTGCAGCAACTTGTTCGCGCTCAAAAAATTGACCAATGGCCACCAAGCGTCGCTGAAGTTGTTCTGTCGTCTTGTCACCATAAGGAGCAAAACCATCATCCGCTAAATACAGTAAATCCAAATACGCGTGTTTTTTTTGAATCGCATTTAAGATGGTTAGGCCTCCGGCCCCAGAATCCATTACGCCAATTTTCAAGTCTGCGACTCCTCACTCAACATACCACTCAGTTCTTTCTGACTAAGTACTGGTAACTGAACCGGCTCACGCTCTAGCTCAACACCATATAAGTTGAACACATTGGCTTTTATATTGGCCTCAAGCTCCAATAATGGCTCGGCTTTTATGGCTTGATGATTCACCAATACCAAAGCCTGCTTTTCATAAACCCCTACGCCTTGCTGCGTTTTACCTTTCCAACCAGCCTGATCAATTAACCAACCTGCGGCCAGTTTAAATTCGTTTCCATGTGGGAAAGACACCAATGATGGAAAGGATTCCTTGAGCTGATTATGCTGTGTAGTACTGACCATTGGGTTTTTGAAAAAGCTACCGGCATTGGCTAATACGTTTGGATCTGGCAGTTTACTACTGCGAACCTGACAAACCGCCTGAAACACTTTTTTCAGACTTGGCTCACCCTCAATTTGATTGGCTAGACCGCCATAGCTAAGCAATAAATCAGCGCGTTTCTTCAAACTCAGTTCGATGGCAGTAATGAAATATTTATCTTTCCACAGGCCTTTGAAATGACTGTCTCGGTACGCAAAACCACAGTCTTGCGCATTCACCCAATAGACATCCAAAGTCTGTCGATCCAACACCTGCACACGAGCCAATGAGTCCTTGACTTCAACGCCATAAGCGCCAATATTTTGTACTGGTGCGGCCCCTGCTGTGCCCGGAATTAACGCCAAATTCTCAACACCAAACCAATGGTTTTGTACGGTAAATTCAACCATTTCATGCCAATTTTCACCAGCGCCCACAATCAAACTAATACGATTGCCGCTTTCTTCCTTGGCGTGACAGCCTCTAAGGCGATTGATGATCACCAGACCAGGAATGTCTGCACTGATTAGAAGATTGCTGCCACCCCCTAGCATGGTGACGCAGATATTGTGTTGTTTGGCCCAACCTACTAGTGATTTAAGGGTCATTAAATCCTCTACCAGGGCAAAAAACTCCGCCTGATAGTCAAATCGAAATGTATTGTATTGCTGCAGAGAAACGTTTTTTTCTACCCTTGGTGGCAAAATCGTCGCATCACTAATATGTTGAGTCGAGTCCATGAGTCCATGCTTATGGTTGTACGTTAATGGGAAGCGATATGATCTAAAAAGCGCTTAGCGATTTCAGTGAGGTGATGACGCATTTCAATAAAGCCTTCTTCACCACCATAGTAAGGATCGTCCACTTCACCTAATGACACATAATCTGCAAATTCACCAAACATCACTAACTTAGCACGAGATTGACTTGGCTGAAGCTGCTTTAGGTTCTGATAATTCGCTCGATCCATTGCTAAGATCCAATCAAACACGTAGAAATCGTCTTCTGTTACTTGTCGTGCACGTTGTTCGGTGATGTCGATGCCCGCTTGTTTTAAGGTTTCGATGGAGCGGGAATCAGGAAGTTTGCCAATATGGTAAGCCGCCGTTCCAGCCGAATCCAAAGAAAGATTAAGACCTTTAAGCTCAGCCTCACGCTGTAAAATACCTTGCGCTGCAGGTGAGCGACAGATGTTTCCCAAGCAAACGGTAAGCACACGTATTGGTGTCATTTTGATGAACCAGATTCCAAGCGTTCATCTGTGCTTAACGTGCGGGCTTCTGTCTCTAATAGAACCGGAATGCCATCACGAATCGGGTAAGCCATACCGCCCATTTTACTGATCAACTCAGTGCCATCTTTACTCAAGGTTAAACCTGACTTGGTCACTGGGCAGACTAATATATCTAATAAGGATTTATTCATGAGTCACTTCTACTTTTATCGAATTAAGTTTGGCTATAAAAGCCTCTTTAAAGTCATCTGGTAAAGCTAACGAAATAGGAAGATACCAAATATCTGAGTTGTTAAGGGTTAAAGCCTGACACTTTACAGCGTCTTTTTCCGTCATAATAACGGCTTTATCCTTAGGAATGTCTGACGCTTTAAACCCATGATGGTCAGAAAACCATTGATAAGTGCAAGCTGCTTCGTTTAAGCCTTTATCCTTTAAGGTTCGCTTAAACCGCTCGGGATTTCCAATACCAGCCATCACATGCCACTGACGGTGCTCTAAAAAAGCCGTCTCACAAGCAAGCTGATGTTTACCATCCAAAGAATATAAATAATCAGAGGTTATCGCCATCAAACGCACGGGGTGATTTAAAGCCTTTAAAGAATCAGTTTGCTGCGGCGCAATACTCACCACAAAATCCACGTCATTGAGGCGAGCCTGTGGCTCTCTTAATGGTCCAACCGGCAACAATTGCTCATTACCTAACCCTCGCTGAGCATCTATCATGGCAATTTCAATATCACGATCTAAAGCATAATGCTGCATGCCGTCATCACTGATAATGACATCCAATACATGCTCTTCTAATAGCAGTTCAATGGCTTTTTTTCGATCAGGAAAGACTACCATTGGGCACTGAGTTCGACGAGCCAGCATAACGGGTTCGTCGCCAACCACCTCTGCTAAGCTCTCGGCATCAACCCTCTCCGGTTTGGATAATGAGGCCCCATGACCACGTGAAATAATGCCGACCTTCAAACCACTTGCTGTGAGTAATTCACATAGAGCGATCACCATAGGTGACTTACCCGTGCCACCAACGCTAATGTTACCCACCACCACGACAGGTACCGGCGCACGATAACTGGTCGTTTTCCCTAATAAAAAATTTTGGCGTTTTTTGGCAACAAGATAACGCACCACAGGTTGAATGGGTTGAAAGACATGAGTCCAACCGAATTTTCGATACCAAGCACGTGTAAAGCAAGACTCGATGGTCACGGATTAGACTCTTTTTGCGCGGTGTGAGCCAGCTTAGTAATACCCAATTTAGCCGCCGCATCATACACTCTTAACACCATTTCATAAGATGACTGCGCATCAGCTGTGATAATCAAAGGGCGAGTATGATCTCCTTGCGTGACTTCGCTTAAACCTTGCACCAAGGTTGCGACTTTTTCATTGATCAGCGTCTGTCCATTAATCACATATTGACCATCTGCGGTAATGACTAACTCAACCGTTTTATCTCGATCACTCGCTGGTGCATCGGAAGTCGCCGTTGGTAGATCAATAGTCAGTTCCGTACTTTGGTTAAACGTAGTGCTGACCATAAAAAAGATTAACAACAAAAAAACCACATCGATTAACGGCGTCAGGTTAATTTGTACGTCATCTATTTTTTGACGACGAAATTTCACTGGGCCACTCCCGATTTTTCTCTATCACCATGAATCGCATCAACTAACTTAGTGGATTGTTGTTCCATGGTCACAACAAGCTCATCAATACGGCGACTAAAGAAGCGATGGAAGATTAATGCTGGAATGGCAACCCCTAAGCCTGCTGCCGTGGTCAGCAACGCTTCTGAAATGCCGCCGGCCAATAAAGCGGTATTGCCCGCGCCGTTCTCCATTAGTACGGAAAAGACCTTAATCATACCAACCACGGTACCCAACAAGCCCAATAAAGGCGAGATAGCGGCGATGGTCCCTAAGGTATTCATAAAACGCTCTAGCTCATGAATAACATGGCTTGCTGCCTCTTGCACACTCTCTTTCATCGCACCACGACCATGCTTAGAAGACACTAAACCGGCGGCAAAGATAGAAGCTAAACCCGTTTTAGACTGCATACCACGAATGTAATCTAGCGTCATTTTATCGTCTCGCAGACGCATCATTACATCGCCCAGTAAACCTTTTGGCGCCACACTATTTTTTCGCAATGTCCAAAATCGTTCAAGAATGATGGCCAATGTTAAAATTGAACAAGCCAATAATGGCCACATAAAAACACCACCAGTTTGAATAAAGCTTAGCAAGGGCATTCTCCATTTAAAGTTTGATGCTAATTTAACACACTCTCTAACTTTTCTGCACGCTTGCAAGTGTCAGATTTAAAGAGAAAAAATGAATATCGACATTGGCTGTGCTTAAGGCTAATGCCGTCATCACGAAAATAAAAAGATAACGTCTCAGATTGATCGATATTCAACCAATCAATCGACAGTGCCGAGAGGGTCACGTTATCCAAATACTCGTCGCTGTGGGTAAGGATAAGCCAATCGGGATTCATCTTTAACAAGGTTGATGGTGAAAGCCTATCGAGTTTATCTGGCACCAACCTAATAGAGACCTTGTTGGCATTGCTGGTTAATAAGGTGTTTAGTTCCAAACCAGCAGAAGACTGAAACCATTCATTTACCCATTGCTCTTCGCCTTTTTCCAATACTAACTTACCTTGATGATTTCTCAACACCATATCAGCCTTAGACCCAATGAACAGAGAATTTGAAAACAGCGACATCCAGATAATACCAAGTGCTATTCCGCCACGCTTCAAAGGCGTTTGAAAGACCCAAAACAACAGCCACAACAATAAAAGCAACTTAGGTACGCTAGACGTAATGACATTAAAGGTCAGTAGTGAACACTCAAACGCAACCCACTCCAGCAGACCAATAACATGGACCAGCCCCCAGTCTAAAAAACAATATACAAACTCAGTTTGAAAGATTAGGGATTCAAGACAAGCGATCATACCGATTGGAAACCACAGACTGGCGGCAAAAGGTATTATTAATAAATTAACCGCAATGGTTACAATGGATATAGCGTCTTGCCACCCCAAAATCAACACCATAGACGCAGTACTCAACATCACTTGAGTGGAGATCATTCGACGCCATTGCCATTGTGTTATTGGATAAAAACCAATTAACAAATACACCATACTAAACGACAGCCATAGCCCAGGACTTAATATGCTTCTTGGGTTAACAAACAGCACCAACCACAAGGTAAAACCAATTACCTGAAAAGCACTTAGCTTTATCATCATTACTCGGCTAATTAAATACACACTGAGCATAATGGACGCCCTAACAACCGGCTCCCCCCAATCCGTCATAAAGCCATAAAGCGTTAATAGGGGCACCACCAAAACACACTCTAACTGCCAACGAGTTAAACCGACTAATAAAAGGTTAGCGGGTAACAACCACCAGATCACACGAGCAAGAACGAAGCCGATCACCGCCATAAACCCCGTGTGCAAACCCGATACCACGAATAAGTGTGCGAGCCCCAACGTCCTCACTACCCAAGTATCTCTTTGACTCCACAAATCATCCGATCCGAGTAACAAGGCTTTTGAAAAACGCCAGGACTCAAATGAATTAAAGCGTTCATCCAGCCGCTTCAATACTTCGTGTCTACCCCCCATTGGCAGTTGCTGTAGCCATTCACCTTGAACTTTAAATACCAGCTGAGCAGCTTGCCTTTGAATGTATAAATTTTTCAACCACCAAGGTCCCTCTTTATCCGCCAATGCATATCGGATTAACTCAACTTCGTTAAAATGAGGGGGGATTTGACTGGCTTGCAACAACCGAAAGTTATTAAATTCGATAAAATTTGAACGCTTTGATTGTTGATCTGGTAACCGCTGAAAGATCACTTTCACCTGTTTAGCTAGGCTTACAGGGTCATCTTTAGGCAAAGCCATATCACTCAGCAGTAAGATTTGCTTGTCCTCAACGCTAATAAAATACGTATCCTCTTGACTTAGCGAGATGGTCAGTTTGTCTTCTGTTTCAGAAAGTAAGACGGACAAAAGTGAAATAAAGGTTAAAAACAAAACTAATACACGCTTTGTGTAGATTAGGTAGAGACAGAGAAAGGTGATATGCGTAGAATACAGCCACGAATAATCACTCGGCACCAGAATGGCGCCCATCAAAGTGGACAAATTACTTAGTAACATAAGACCTCCGTGTCTTAGATTGCTAAATGACTTTTATTTGATTATGCCTAAGAATTATCTAAAGAAGTTCATCCCAGATCCAGAGAAGTTAAGAAAAAATAAAGCTCTCGCGATTCTTGGATCACAAATTTATGAAGCAAACTTATGGCATCTTAACCGTCGATCCGTTGCCCGTGCTTTTTTAAATGGTTTGTTCTGGGCCTTCATTCCCATGCCATTTCAGATGTTGGCTGCGGCTTTATTGTCTGTTCCTTTAAGAGCCAACATCCCCCTTTCCATTGCACTTGTTTGGATTACTAACCCCATTACCATGCCGTTTGTATTTTACTTTAATTACAAGGTCGGCACGCTTATCCTGGGCACACATCATACTAAAGAATTCAAACTCTCTGTTGAATGGATCTGGGACAAGATGGAGCATATCTGGCTCCCCTTGTATACTGGCTCGGTCGTGACAGGGTTAGCGGTTGGTGTAATCAGCTACATCGCCATCACCATCTTATGGCGGTTACATGTCGTCAAACGCTGGAAAGAACGCAAACAGCGCAAATAAACTTGCTTAGCTCGTTATCTTAAACAAGATAAACACTCTGTACTGAATCACACTTCCCTAGGATGATTTAACCAAAAAAAACCGCTACTTGGCGTCAGTCAAACAGCGGTTTATTGAGCAAGGTGCCTCTAATTGCTCTTTTAAGGGCCAAAACGCCACTTATTTGAAGCCAAACAACGCCTCTCGCGCCACGTTTAAAGCCGTCACAGCATCTTGTTTTTGCTGCGCTTCTTTTAGCGCTTCCCAATCCATTCGATCCAAGGCACTATCAATGTGTTTTAGAAAAGAAATCGCACTATTGGCTGCCGCGACACAATCTTCTCTGAAAGGAAATTGATCAAGCTGCCAGACACCTTGCCAATTATTTTTCCTCAAAACGTAAAAGAATTCCATCAGCTCAATCGGATGAACTGAACCCGCGATCATATCGTCATCCCAATTTCTCAGATTATCATTCACATCCATACCAAATAGACGCCCGTAATCAATCGCGAGTTGCGCTGAGTCCGCTGGTGATTCACCGCCATAAAGTGCATGACCGAAATCCAACAATACGCCAATATTGGGTAAGTTGATTTTCTCCAATGCTAGCAGTGTACGAGTCATACTGTCATAACTCATGTGATTTCTTGGTTCGCGAGGTTTGTATTCAACAACAAACTTTAAATCCGCATTTTTCTTAGCAACATTTGTGAGACCTTCCATTGAAAGGTTCCACAATTCGTGATGATCGACTTGGAATGGGTAATCCCAACCATCTTGACCCGGCCAAAGTTTCACATACTCTGCACCTAACTCCCTTACCATCTCGGCCGCTTCATTAATCAGATCCTCAGCCAATTTACGAATTTCAGGATCAGGATTGGTAAAAGCGCCTTTGGAAAATTGACGAGTATAAATCTCTGGCGTGATACCAATCACACTTAGGTTATTTTTCGCAAGCGCCGCTTTTACTTCTGCGACAGACACGTTCCCACCGGGAAAGGGGTAATTAATATCGACTACTGAGAGATCATCCACTTGACCCGCCAAATCAATCATTTCCAGTAAAGATCGTTTCGGTCCATAACCATCCGTTGCGTAACGATCTACGTAAGTTGCAAAGTGCCAAATACCAGCACCAAACTTTAGATTGCTAGACATATCCTACCTCATTGCTTTATTAATTTTATTTTTTACAAATTGAGTAAAAGAAACTTGTTACCAAGATTTATTGCTACCTCGAACAGATAATAACCATGGAAACTCGTCTATTTATAAAGTGCATAGAATATATTGTCAATCTAGAATATTTATTCACACACTGTCAAAACCATGACTTAGTAGATGACATTACCGCATTAAAAAGGAACATGGCTCAGGCTGAGCTGTTGAACTTACTGTCATTTAACACTAAAGGATGGTGAGTGTGCTTTGAATCTAGAAGAAGAGATTGCACTAATCTAATTTAGATTAGTGCAAGGATATTGGATCAACTATTGCCTTTAATCAGACTCAGTTTACCTTGTGACAACCGATAAGCCGAATCCATCCAACTCAGCATTTTCTCATCGTGAGTCACGATGAGAAACGCCATATCGTATTTCACTTTCAGCTCATTGATCAGGTTTTGCACTTCCAAAGAGGTGGTTTCGTCGAGGTTGCCGGTTGGCTCATCCATTAACACACAAGCCGGACGGTTGGCCAAAGCGCGAGCGATGGCAACACGTTGACGCTCACCACCGGATAGCTGTGATGGTTTGTGATTCAATCGCTCACCAAGCCCAACTTGCGTTAATAATTCCGTCCCTCTTGTAATGGCTTGGGGTTTATTCAGACCAGCAATCCACATTGGCATCAACACATTTTCCAAGGCTGAGAACTCAGGCAATAAATGGTGAAACTGGTACACAAACCCCATTTCTTGATTACGGATTTTGGCACGCTTGGCATCACTGAGACTGGACCAAGACACTTGCGTCAGCTTTACATCACCTGAGCTCGCTAAATCCAGCCCAGCCAGTAGATTCAAAAGCGTTGTTTTACCCGAGCCTGATGCACCAACAATGGCACAGGCTTGACCTTTATTAAGTGTAAAATCAATAGCCTGAAACACATCTACGGTTTGCTTTCCGTCTTGATATTGCTTTGACAGTGCCTGGCACTCTAATACTAGATCACTCATATCTTAATGCCTCCGCTGGCTCCACTTTCGAAGCTCGCCACGCTGGGTATATCGTCGCGACCACCGTCATAATAAAGGCTGATGTGACGATTAATTCCACATCAGACCACTCTAATTTCGAAGGCAAATAATTAATAAAATACACATCGGCACTGAGGAATTGAACCCCCAACAAAGTTTGTATACCAGCAATAATATCGCTTACGTTCAACGCCAAACTGACACCAAGAATGACACCAATAAGCGTTCCTAACATGCCAATAAACATGCCTTGAACAATAAACACCCACATAACTTGAGTAGAAGTCAGCCCCATTGTTCTTAAGATAGCAATGTCATTGCGTTTATCAGTCACCACCATGACTAAGGTAGAGACAATATTAAAGGCGGCGACCGCCACGATCAGCAGCAGCAACAAACCTATCATGGTTTTTTCCATCTTAATCGCTTGGAACAGATTGCCATGAGTACGCGTCCAATCACTCACACGGTTCTGACCTGGCACCGCCCTGGCAATGTCCCATATCTCGGTTGGTGCCACAAAGAGATCATTAAAAGAAATTCGCAATGCTTCGACCTTACCAGGTTGATAGCGCTTTAGTTTTGCCGCATCCGTTATATTGATGTACGCCAAACTGCTGTCTAATTCCGCCCCAACTTCAAAGGTTCCTACCAGGGTAAAACGCTTTAAAACTGGCGCAACACCGGCAATAGAGACACTCGCTTTAGGCAAAATAGCGGTGACTTTATCACCAATAGAAACCCGTAATTGCCTTGCCAACTGAGCCCCTAAAACAATGCCAAAACGCTGATCTTTGAGGGCATCAAGAGAACCAGATGCCATATTATCATCGATAATAGACACCTTTTTTTCCATATCAGGGTCAATACCATTCAGAATGGCACCGTGGACACTGTCCCCCGATTGAAACATTACTTGTGCTTGAATATGAGGGGCGACAGCGACCACATTTGGCATTGTTTCAACTAACTTCGCCGTTTCCTGCCAATCATCCAATATTGGATTTCCCCATAGCGTTGCATGAGGCACCATCCCTAATATTCGCTCTCTGAGCTCACGATCAAAGCCATTCATCACAGAAAGAACGGTAATTAGCACCATGACACCAAGCGCCAAACCGGCAATCGATGAAAAGCTGATAAATGAAATGAAATGATTGGAACGCTTTGCTCTAGCGTAGCGTAGCCCAATGGTAACCGGAAGGAAGTTAATCAAAATATACCCTTACATGGCAAAATGGAGGACAAAGCCTCCATTAGTACACATTGCCAAGACGAATTAAGCGTCGAAGTCGATGCCAATACGACGACCAATGTCTTCGTATGACTCAATCACGTTACCTAAACCCTGACGGAAACGGTCTTTATCCAGTTTTTCTTTGGTTTCAGCGTCCCACAAACGACAACCATCTGGTGAGAATTCGTCGCCTAACACAACCTCACCTTTGAAAAGACCAAATTCCAACTTGTAATCTACTAGGATCATGCCGCCTTGAGCAAATAGCTCTTTTAGAACATGGTTCACTTTATAGGTTAAGTCTTTCGCTTTGGCCAAATCATCCGCTTTAGCCCAGCCAAAAGACTCTACATGAGACTCATTGATCATCGGATCACCAAGTTCATCGTTTTTCAAAAACAGTTCAAATGTTGGCGGTGTTAATGTCGTCCCCTCTTCAACACCTAAACGGCGGCACAAGCTACCCGCAGCCACATTACGAACCACACATTCTACAGGCATCATATCAAGGCACTTTACCAAACTCTCTGTGTCGCTAAGTAATTTTTCAAAGTGAGTCGGAATGCCTGCTTCTTGTAACTTAGTCATGATGAAAGCATTAAACTTGTTATTGACCATGCCTTTGCGGTCTAACTGTTCAATTTTTTTACCATCAAAAGCTGAGGTATCATCACGAAATACTAGAACCATTTTGTCAGGATCATCTGTACGAAATACAGATTTTGCCTTACCTGCATATAGCTCTTGTCGTTTTTCCATTGGAGAGTCTCCGGTTTAATTACGAGGGGTTAGTCTTAGTTATTTTACAAATCTCTGTGCAATTCTAAAGGAAGCAATTTCTGGCTTTTCAAGTGCAGACACATCGACCACTAAAAAATTACCTGCTTTTTGCTGAGTGATCTGATAAGGGTATTCTCTTTCTTGCCAGCTAACGTCATCTAGGTCACGACGATACACATTGAATAATTTCTGTTTTTTACCATCTGCACCCAATGGCAAATTGAAATCAATAATGTCACCAACACGTGCCACTTTATCAGCGGGTACAGGTGCCAATAGTTTTTCTTCACCTGGCATTAAGTAAATTCCTGATGCCTTCAGTTTTGCCTCAAACTCAGCTTCAGAAAGGTTTTTACCTAAATAAATTGCATACATGCCTTGATGGTCAACCCAAACCGGGAAAGCAGCGACACCGTCTTTGCTATTTGAAAGATAGGCCGAGGACTGATTTAACTGACGTCCAAACGTGCCCCAAAGACGAACTGCAACAGATTCTGCGTCAGGGTTAGCCATCGGAGATTGCCAATTAATCGTTTGCTCATCACCTTGCTGAACGTCTTGGTATTGCAAGGTAACGGTGGTGACACCATCTGACTCATTAAATTGAAAGGAAAACGCCGTCTTGGCAGGGTGCAAGCGAGTTATATCGCTCCACAATGACGCCCACCAGCCCTGCGGATGAAAATCAAACGGAATCGATATGATCCTGTCTTCAGTTTGAGATTCAACAGATTGCCCCGCACCATGCAGTGCAGTTAGAAAATCCTCTACGATTTGCTTTGCGTCTGCTGCTTTTGTATTCAGAGTATAAGTAACGGATGTCTCTTGCTCAGCAAATGCGACTTGATCCATAGGGTAATAAACAAATGGAGCGCGAGGTATTTCAAACGGTTTGGGATTATTTAAATCCGCTATGTCATTTTCATTAGGAATGACCAAAGCATCTTTAGACTCCATCGAACCTGCCGGCACCTCTAGAGTATGATGAGCGCCAGCTTCCTGCTGGTAGTCATTTGAATGATCAGGAAAAAAACTACTACAAGCCGTTAATGTTAATGCCACGCTTGTTGTACCAACAACTTGAATCAAACGCTTACTCATACTAATAACACTCCTGCTTCAACCATGGCTTGCCTAACTGCTGCATGATATTGCTCTGACAATGGCGTCAAGGGCAAACGAATACCGTCATGACACAACCCAAGCTGACTAGCAGCCCATTTTACAGGAATTGGGTTGGACTCTAAAAATAAGTTTTTATGTAAGGACGAAATTGACGTATCTAAACTGTGGGCTTTTTCAGCATTGCCAGCAATGGCAAACTCAGCGGCTTGAGCAACCACTTTAGGTGCCACATTGGCGGTCACAGAGATATTACCTTTGCCACCCAACAACATCAGTGCAACAGCCGTTGGATCGTCCCCTGAATACACAGCGAAATCCGCCGGAGCTGCTTCTAGCAAAGCTTGTCCACGTTCCAAATCACCGGTCGCGTCTTTAACACCAACAATGTTCGTCACACTGGCTAGACGCAGCACGGTATCATTCTGCATGTCACAACCAGTACGCCCAGGAACATTATAAAGAATTTGAGGAATATCAACCGCGTCAGCAATGGCTTTGAAATGTTGATACAGACCTTCTTGGGTTGGCTTATTGTAATAAGGTGTTACTAACAAACAAGCGTCCGCGCCAGCCTCTTTTGCACTCGCGGTAAGATCAATGGCCTCATGAGTTGAGTTCGCCCCAGTACCAGCAATGACGTGAACTCGTCCATTCACTTTTTTCACTACCTGGCGAACGACATTGGCATGCTCTTCATGAGTTAAGGTAGACGACTCACCTGTCGTACCAACAGCGACAATACCGTGAGTTCCTTCATTGATATGAAACTCAATAAGATCATCCAACTTCTCAGTGTCTACAGCGCCATCGGGTAACATGGGAGTGATAAGCGCAACTAAACTACCTGTGATCATTTTTGAGTCTCCGATAAAATTATAAGCGCGCCTATAGTAACGCTCAGCCACAGGTTTAACAATAATTGACCGCTGTAAAGCCTGTGTAATTTTCGCTTAACGAGGTTTGCAGAAGATTTTTTTGCTTTGAATTGTTAAGCTAATAATATATCTATCATTTTTCATACAATTTAGAGAGATTTTATGACCATTGAAGTAGGACAAGTCGCACCTGATTTTTCAGCCAAAGATCAAAATGGTGAAACCATTACCCTAAGCCAATTCAAAGGTAAAAAAGTTGTGTTGTACTTCTACCCAAAAGACAACACTCCTGGCTGTACAGCCCAAGCTTGTGATTTACGCGACAATTATCAAACCTTATTAGACCAAGGTTATGTTGTGTTAGGCATTAGCCCAGACACAGAGAAAAAACACCAAAACTTCATTGAGAAATACCAACTGCCTTTCCCTCTGATTGCTGACACAGAGAAAGAAGTGCACGAATTGTACGGCACTTGGCAACTTAAAAAATTCATGGGGAAAGAGTACATGGGCACGGTACGCACCACCTTTATCATTGATGAAAGTGGTGTTATTGAAGAGATTATTGCCAAGGTAAAAACCAAAGCCCACGCAGAACAAATCTTAAAATAACCCCATCACAATTAAACAATGCTCCTAAGCCAGCTGGCTAGGAGCATTGTTTATTATTTAAATACCACCACGAATATGTTGGCGCACCTTGGCCTGATAAAAACCTTTTAGCATAGTATGAAGTTCGCCATCTAAAGCAGGCAACTCTGACGCCTGCGCATTGCGAATAACCTGACTGGACTGACTGGCCCCCGCAATGATGGTTGAAACCTGTGGTTGATCTAGTATCCAACGCAAGGCCACATCTAACACATTGTGCTTAGGCGCTAACGTCGCGTTTAACTCTTCAACCAAATCCACTCCGGTATCAAATGGAATACCGTTAAAGGTTTCACCGACGTGAAACGCAGCACCATCTTTATTGTAGGAACGGTGATCTTGCTCACTAAATTGATAACCATGGTGCATTTTTCCTGTAAGCAAACCACTGGCGAGTGGCAAACGCACAATCACCCCTATATTTTGCTGCTCAACTAATGGAAAGACTTCTTCAACGGCGTCTTGACGAAATACATTAAACAGCATTTGCAGGCTAGCAATCTTGTCACTTTGGCAACAGAACTTCGCCTCATCAAGCATTTCAACACTGGCACCAAAATGCTCAATGACACCCTCCTTTTGCAAGTCTTCCATCCAAGCCAATATGTCGCCCGCAAATAAAACCTCTCTCGGCACACAATGCAGCTGAGCGAGATTAATGACATCCACCCCAAGGCGTTTCGCAGAGGCTTGTAGACTTTGTTTCACTTTTTCTTTGGTATAGCCATCTGGATAAAGAGCCACATCCCGACCGACCTTTGTCGCTATCTTTGGTTTATTTGATGATGAGGCCAACCAACGACCAATGCGCTCTTCACTCAACCCTGCACCGTACACATCGGCAGTATCAAAAAAGTTAATGCCTTGTTCAGCCGCACTCTCGAGCACAGCGAGTGCCTGTTTTTCTTCTACTGGTCCAAAATCATTGCCTAATTGCCAACAACCCAAACCGATTTCTGAAATTGTCCAGCCAGTTTTACCTAGTATTCTTGTTTTCATCTGTTATCCTTATTTTTCGATTTTAAACAATTAGTTAAGAGATATTTGTGCTTTCCTCGATCACCCTCACTTTAACCCCCATCATACTGATTGCAGGTCTAGGGTTTTTGTTAGGGAAACGTACCGATTACTTAGATGCCCCGCAAATCGGTAACCTAATAGCCAATATTGGCATACCAGCTCTTTTATTGACCTCTGTTCTGTCAATGGAGATGGAAATCTACTCCATGGCAAAAATCCTGATGGCCAGCATACTGATATTGTTCGCCATGACACTTATCACTCTAGCTTTCCTTAAGCTAACAGGTCAATCCATTCGCTTATACCTATCCCCATTGGTTAACCCAAATGCTGGAAATCTAGGTATTCCTATTGCTTATGCTCTATTTGGAGACTCTGGGTTAGCCATTGCCGTCGTGGTGTCGTCAGTCGTGCAAATTAGTCATTTTACGCTTGGAGTGGGGGTAATGTCAGGACAATACCACCCCAAACAATTATTAAAAAATGGGCCTGTGATGGCACTGTTACTTGGTGTTATCGCTCTATCCCTGTCCATTAAATTGCCTGAAGCCATCATGAGCACGTTAACCATGGTCAGCCAAATCACCTTGCCAATGATGCTCTTGCTGCTGGGGCATTCTTTAAGCAAATTGACGCTCAAAGACACTGAAAAATTGAAACACGCCGTCCTTTTCTCTTTCTATCGACCCATTATGGGCGCTTTGGTTGCCCTAGGCATAACCAGCCTATTGCCTTTGACCCCATTAGAAAAAAGTGTATTGATCATTTTGAACGCCATGCCTGTGGCTGTTATCAGCTATATGCTGGCGACGAAATACAAGGGCCCAAAAGAAGAAATGGCACTGATGATTTTAATGTCCTTACCGATTTCATTAGGTATCAGTGGAATACTTAGCTGGTTGTCATTACAGACTCTTTAACGACTTAAATTAGCGATAAAAAAAACCACACTTTGTGTGGTTTTTTTTATCGCTCTAATCTTATTGCCTACTGAGTCGATCATTGCCTAAGACTAAGCCTTGCTCAGTGGAACGGTATGGATTGATGTCCAAACCACCTCGACGCACATACCTTGCATACACAGTCAAAAACTCAGGCTGACAATGACGCATAATATCGATAAAAATGCGCTCAACACACTGCTCATGAAAATCGGTATGTTCACGGAAAGAGACAATGTACTTCAACAAGCTTTCATGGTGAATTTTCGGACCGCGATAATCAATAAAAACCGAACCCCAATCAGGTTGATTGGTCACTGGGCAATTTGATTTGAGCAAATGACTCACTAAGCGTTCTTCTACCTGTCCAGCCTCTTGATCAACTCGTAACAAGTCACTGTTAGGGTGATAGTCTTCAATGGTTACATCTAAATCGTCAATACAATAGTCCGGCGTTAACACAACCAATGAAGCCATTGCATCAAGATCTCGAATGACGACACTGACACTCGCACCAGCCGCAATAGACAAGTCGTTTTCCAAAAGACCCTGAACCTGATCACGGCTCTCATAACGCATTTGATTTAACGAGTTAAGATACAACTTAAACGACTTTGACTCAATAATATTGGGGGACTCACATGGTAAACGAAATTCAGCCATAGCAACCACTGGCTTGCCATTCGTATCCAACCAAGACAACTCATATGCATTCCAGATGTCTTCCCCATAAAAGGGCAAGCGTTCAGACGCAATCCCCATATCCGTCCATTTATCAACCCGTGCAATGGGATAAAGCAACCCTGCATCGTACTCAGAAACATATTCCGTTTGCTGACCTAAGGGTAAAAAGCCCATAACCTACCTCAATTTCGAATGCCTTTGCCCTGATTGAGCAAACGCAAACCGTACCAAAACAAAACCACAATAAACACACTCACCATCACTAGGGCCCAATATATATTGATATCAGAAACACCTAAAATTCCATAACGGAATGCGTTCACCATATAAAGCACCGGATTCAACAAAGACACTGACTGCCAAAAGTCAGACAGTAAATCGATCGAATAGAACACCCCACCTAAATAGGTTAATGGTGTCAAAATAAAAGTCGGGACAATGGAAACATCATCAAAACTTCGAGCATAGATTGCATTCACAAAGCCGCCAAGCGAGAACATAACAGCAGTTAAACAAACCACCAACACCGTTAGAAATAAGTTTTCTAGTGCCAAGTGAGTAAAGAAAAGCGACAAGATGGTTACAATAAAGCCCACGAACAAGCCACGTGCCACACCGCCTAAAACATAACCTAATAAAATAACCCAATTAGGCGTTGGTGAAACAAGCAACTCTTGAATGCTGAGCTGAAATTTCGCCGAAAAAAAGGAAGACGATACGTTTGAATAAGAGTTGGTAATCACCGACATCATAATCAAACCTGGCACAATGTACTGCATGTAACTAAAGCCACCCATTTCACCAATACGATCACCAATCAAATTACCGAAAATAGCAAAATACAAGGTCATAGTAATGGCTGGAGGTAATAGAGTTTGCGGCCAAATACGTGTAAAACGGCGAATTTCTCTCACCAAAATGGTATAGAATGCAATCCATATTTCTGAGTTTTTCATCTATTTAGCCTTTAATCAATTTAACAAACAGTTCTTCTAATCGATTCGACTTATTGCGCATGCTAACCACATTCACATTCACCTGATCCAAAGCACTGAATATACGGTTTATCGATTGCCCTTTTACGACTTCCACTTCCAAACTGCTGCCATCATTATTCAACACGACACTAAAGTCATCTACCGACCAGTCTAGCGGTAAGGTTTGATCCAAATCCAGGATGAAGGTTTCTTGATTAAGGGTCTTTAATAACGCTTTAACACTGGTGTTTTCAACAATTTCACCGGCGTTGATAATGGCAATATTACGGCAGAGTTGTTCAGCCTCTTCAAGATAATGAGTCGTCAAAATAATGGTTGTGCCATTTTCGTTTAACCCTTTAATGAATTCCCACATAGAACGACGTAGTTCGATGTCTACGCCAGCCGTAGGTTCATCTAAAATCAATACTTCAGGCTCATGAATTAACGCTCTGGCAATCATCAAACGTCGCTTCATTCCACCCGACAACATACGAGACTGAACGTCTTTTTTATCCCATAGGTCTAATTCTTTAAGATATTTTTCAGCACGCTCAGCAGCCACCTCTTTATCAATGCCATAGAAGCCGGCTTGAGTCACAACAACATTAAAGACTGTCTCAAACACATTAAAATTAAATTCTTGTGGTACGACCCCTAAATATTGCTTTGCTTTGGCAAAGTTTTTATCAATGTCTTCCCCGAAAATGGCCACTTTACCTGAAGATTTATTGACCAAAGAACAAAGAATGCCAATAGTGGTAGACTTACCGGCGCCATTAGGTCCAAGTAGAGCGAAGAAATCTCCTTTCTCTACCGTGAGGTTTACGCCTTTTAATGCCTCAAAACCACTTTCATAACGCTTTTTGAGGTCACTAATTTCGATCGCATATGTCATAATTACCGCTCTCGTACGGCATCAGCCGACTCAATAGTTACTAATTAAATAGGGTTTTACGTGGAATCACGCACACAATACATACTGAGCGCCTTTGCAGACTTACGTCAGCGAATTGCCGAACATGATCCTTTTAACACAACAGATCTGGCAGAAGAAGAAATTGATTTTCTTGAAAAGTGGGATCAACTAATCGCTCGCATTGAATCAAATGCACCTGATTACACATTTGATGCCCAAGAAGTATTGTCTCGCTTTATTCGCTGCTATCCAAACCTAGTACCCTTGATTAAACGCGAGTTACTTTGGTTTATGGGTGGTGAATGCTTGCACTTCTTAGGCGATGAAGAAATCAACTTCTACCAACAGCTTGAAGATCATTTATACGAATTAGACCATAAACAAATTGACTATAATTTGCAGGATGAAATCAACAAGCTGAGAGATACGTCAAAAAATTTGCACTAGAAAAATGTTGGGCGGCGTCAACCGCCCAACTTAGCCTAGAGTTTTTTAAACACTAACGTGCCGTTGGTCCCACCAAAGCCAAACGAATTATTTAATACCACATCAATTTTGCGTTTCTGCGGCGTAATCGGCACGTAATTCAAGTCACAGCCCTCACCCACTTCTTCCAAGTTAATGGTTGGTGGCGCGACTTGATCGCGAATCGCCAAAATAGAGAAAATGGATTCAACCGCGCCAGATGCGCCTAACAAATGCCCAATCATAGACTTGGTTGAGCTAATCGCCACGTCAGAAGCGTCTTCCCCCATCACAGATTTCACCGCTTGAGTTTCAGCCAAATCTCCCGCCAAAGTAGAGGTGCCATGAGCATTGATATAATCAATGTCCATTGCCGCCACACCAGCGTCGTTCAGAGCGGCAGTCATCGCAGCCGCGGCCCCTTCACCACCTTCCGGTGGCGCTGTCATATGATGCGCATCATCACTCATACCAAACCCTGCCAGTTCCGCATAAATGGTCGCACCACGCGCAACAGCGTGGTCATATTCTTCTAACACAAGAATGCCGGAACCGTCTCCCATAACAAAACCATCGCGGTCTTTGTCCCAAGGACGACTCGCGGTTTTAGGATCATCATTACGAGTTGATAAGGCTCTCGCTGCCCCGAAGCCCCCGATTCCTAATGGGGTGATCGCCATTTCAGCGCCTCCCGCAATCATGACATCAGCATCCCCATAGGCAATCATTCGACCGGCCATGCCGATGTTATGAGTCCCCGTGGTACAAGCCGTCACAATTGAAATATTCGGTCCTTTAAAGCCAAAACGTATCGCTACGTGGCCAGAAATCATATTTATAATCGCGCCTGGAACAAAAAAAGGCGAAATACGTTTAGGGCCGGATTCATTCAATAGCTCTAGATTTTTTTCAATCATTGGTAAACCACCAATGCCCGAACCTATTGCACAACCAACGCGAGCCAGATCCACTGTCTCATCACGAATGTCAGCATCCTCCAGTGCTTGAACAGCAGCGGCGATACCATATTGAATAAAAAGATCCATTTTGCGTGCTTCTTTAACGCTCATATATTGAGTCGCATCAAAGTCACTTACTTGAGCCGCAAAACGCGTGGAGAATTGATTAGTATCGAAAGAGGTAATGTCTGACACACCACTTTTGCCTTCTAATATATTATCCCACGTATCTTTCACATTATTGCCAAGGGGTGTCACCATTCCCATACCAGTGACTACAACCCGACGACGAGACATAAGATTCCTCCAGAAATCCACCACCACTACTTGAGATGGCTATTAATAAGAAAAGCCGCTGTAACGAATACAAGCGGCTTTTCGGGAAACTCAGTTCACCAATAGATTACAAGTTAGCGTTGATGTAGTCGTTCGCTGCTTGTACTGTAGTGATTTTTTCAGCTTCTTCATCAGGAATTTCAGTATCAAATTCCTCTTCAAGAGCCATAACCAACTCAACTGTGTCTAGGGAATCTGCACCTAGGTCATCAACAAAAGATGCTGAAGCGACAACCTCTTCCTCTTTAACACCTAGTTGTTCACAAACAATTTTTTTAACGCGTTCTTCAATGCTACTCATTAGAAGTTCCTACTCTACTCATTAACAGCTCATTGTGAGCATATTATAATATTCGATCGCCTTACGGCATGATTCTCAACATGAACCGGAGACGTATTTTCGTTGAATTAAAACTAAAATTCAACTCAAATTACGACATATACATGCCACCGTTGACATGTAAGGTCTCACCGGTGATGTAAGCAGCGCCTTGCGACGCCAAAAATGCGACAGCTGCCGCAATTTCTTCAGGTTGACCAAGACGAGCGGAAGGCACTTTTTCAACCAATTTGGCTTTGTGCTCTTCTGGCAACACCTTCGTCATATCTGTTTCAATAAAGCCTGGAGCAACACAGTTAATCGTAATGCCACGAGACGCTATTTCAGCCGCCAAAGAGCGGCTAAACCCTTCTAGACCCGCTTTCGCTGCAGAATAGTTGGTTTGACCACCATTCCCCATAGAGCCTACCACTGAACTGATGCTAATCACACGACCAAATTTTGCCTTAGTCATGCCGCGCAAACATGCTTTTGTCACACGGAAGACGGATGTTAGATTGGTGTTTACCACTTGCTCCCACTCATCTTCCTTCATGCGCATCATTAAGTTATCGCGAGTAATACCAGCGTTATTCACCAAAATCGTTGGCGCACCGAACTCAGCCGTAATTTCTTTGACAACCGCATCGACTGAATCACTGGATGACACATCCAAAACCCAACCTTTACCATTTTCACCCAGGTATTCGCTAATACTTTGCGCACCAGATTCACTAGTGGCCGTTCCGATTACCGTTGCACCCTGCTCAGCAAGAACCGTTGCAATGGCTTTGCCTATGCCGCGTGTCGCTCCTGTCACTAGGGCAATTTTTCCTTCAAGACTCATGCCTGTCTCCAATATTTTACAAATTAAACCGAATAGTTATCCAGCCAAAGTTGATTCAAAGCCAGCCAAGTCCCCAATAGAAGACGACGCTAAACCTTTGACAATTCGTTTGTTCAATCCACTTAACACCTTGCCAGGACCACACTCAACTGTAGCCGTCACACCTAACTCAGACAGCAACAAGACAGACTGAGTCCATAGCACTGGCTCACTAAGTTGCGCGACCAAGTTTGCTTTAATTACTTGTGGATCGGAAACGGCCTGACCAGTCACGTTTTGCACTAAAGTACAGGTCGGCTCGTTGAAATCAATTGAATTTAACTTAACG
This sequence comes from Marinomonas sp. TW1, assembly GCF_001625355.1. Classification (GTDB taxonomy): domain Bacteria; phylum Pseudomonadota; class Gammaproteobacteria; order Pseudomonadales; family Marinomonadaceae; genus Marinomonas. Next base: position 32,905 of record NZ_JSEE01000020.1, on the reverse strand, counting down.
GCCAATTTTTCACCAGCCGGAATCATTAATTCACAGTGCGACGGTACGCTAACAGGTAAAGGCAAAGCTCGTTTAGCGCCAGCCTCTTTTGCGTTTTCCATTGCCGTTTCAACGGCTGCAACATGGCCCGCAATGACAACTTGACCTGGAGAATTAAAGTTTACCGCACTAACAATACCTTCTGCCGCTTCGCATGCTGCAACGACTTTATCATCATCTAGACCAATGATCGCTGCCATTGCACCTTCACCAGCCGGTACCGCTTGCTGCATGTACTCACCACGCAACTTAACCAACGCCACAGCGTCAGCAAAAGCCATCACACCAGAACACACCAAAGCAGAATATTCGCCTAAGCTATGACCTGCGACATAAGCTGGCTTTTCACCACCCTGCTGTTCCCATAAACGCCACAACGCAACACTTGCTGTAAGAAGTGCAGGTTGAGTTTTATCGGTTTGACTGAGTTTCTCGGCGTCATTTTGCACCAGATCCCACAAATCATAACCAAGTACTTCAGACGCTTCAGCAAAAGTTTGCTGAATAATATCGTGTTTTTCAGCCAAATCAGCCAACATCCCCAACTGTTGAGAACCTTGACCCGGAAAAACAAACGCAGTTGTTGTGCTCATCATATCTCCTCTTTACTAAGTCGCGACTCAATGGCTTTACTTAAATTAGCCCGCGCAATATCCATTCCATATTCAATCGCCCCAATCATAGCAGGCAGATCAGAGCGACCATGACCTTTTACCAAATTGCCACGCACACCCACTAAGCAAGCACCATGGCGACGTTCAGTTTGGTAAAAAGTCTCAAAAACAGGCGCCGCTTGCTTTGAATCACCAAATTTATTCATTAAAAAAGACAACAGACCTTCCGAAGCTTTTAGGACAGCATTGCCCACCATGCCATCACAAACAATGACATTTTTTTCACCTTCAAATAAATCTGTACCTTCAGCATACCCTAAATAATTAGGCCAACTCTTATCAATTAAAAGGCCATCCGCCTGTTTTATTACCACACTGCCCTTTGAACTCTCCACACCAACGTTGAGTAAACCTACGTTGGGAACCTCATCACTTAACGCCTCGACGTACGCAGCCCCTAACTCAGCAAAGCCAACCAACATAGACGCAGGACAATGCACATTGGCACCCAAGTCCACCAAACATCTAAGCGGATTTGAATACAACTCACGAATCAAGGCCGGATACAATTTAGGACGAATAACACCCAATAAATGCCTCGCCAAAGCCACCATGACACCAGTATTCCCCAGCGTTACGACAACATCAGCTGCGCCCGATGACAAAGCGTTAATGGATTGATAGAGGGAAGTGTCGTGTCGACGAAATAAGGATAAAACAATTTCTTCATCCGCTTTAACCACATCGCGGCAAGCGATCAATGTTAAGCGATCATGATGTGCAGGCAGATCAAGCCCATCAACTGGAGTGTAGTAAAGAGTGATGACGACATCCGGATATTGAGCCAATATCGAGACCGCACCCTCAAAAGCAATGCGGGGACCTAAGTCCCCGCCCATAGCGTCTAAAGCTACCCTGATCATGGGTATCTTAGTTACTCACCTTTAGGGGCGATAACTTGACGGCCACGGTAAAAGCCGTCTGCAGAAATGTGGTGACGACGGTGAAGTTCACCAGTTGTCTTTTCTACAGATAGTGTTGCGCTAGTCAAAGCATCGTGTGAACGACGCTGGCCGCGACGTGAACGAGTTACTTTACTTTTTTGTACTGCCATTTTTGGAGCTCCTAACTTTACTTAGCCTTTAATTGGGCCAATATACTAAATGGATTCGGTTTTTCGTCATCCGCTGCGTCATCGGTAGACGATGCATACTTTTGAGTTGTTGGGTTGCAACCACTTTCTTCGTGATAAGCGACTATAGGTAAAGCGAGTATAATTTCTTGCTCAACCATGTCTGCCAGAATTACTTCACCATCGGTCATGACAACAGGATCGTAACTCGCTGGTAGATTTTTCGCATGGTCTTCGTCATAGACGAACCCCAATGCAAGATCAACCTCCAAATCATGGTCAACCGCACCCATACAACGCTGACAAACAACCTGTACATTTGCAGTTAATGATCCGGTAGCAATATATCGCCTATCCTCATCAACTCTAAAGTCTAAATGTATAAATGCATTACCCTCATCAGAGGCTAAAATAGCACACAGCTCCTTAAATTGATTAAGGGGCATGTTCCCTTCAAATGCCAACTCATTGTTAGCATATTTACGAGGGTCAAAATATTTAGGTAATGTGTCATTTAACATGGCGGCAAATGATATTGCCAAGGCGCGCTATTGTCAAAGTCTAAGTACGCTTTAAACGCTTTTTTTCACTTTATTTTGAAACAGATAGGCAAAAAAAAGTAAAATTCATTCACTCCACTACAATCTGGTTGAATTAACATGCAAAACAACATCATTCTAGGCTCGTCCTCTCCATATCGAAAGGCGTTACTAGAACGCTTACAACTCACATTTGAATGTCTATCACCAGACATAGACGAACAAGTCCACCCGGAAGAGACACCTCAACAACTAGTAGCACGACTCAGTATCGAAAAAGCCAAAGCCGTTGCCAAACAACTAACACAACAAAAAGCATCAAAAGATGACGCTTGTCACATCATCATTGCATCAGATCAAGTCGCTGTTTTAGACGACGCTATTCTTGGCAAACCACACACCAGCCACAGAGCCATTCAACAACTTAAAGAATTCAGTGGGCGCAAAGTGAGTTTTTTGACCGGCTTGTGTGTTTACAATACCGCCAGCAACACTTACGAATACAGCTTGAGTCAATATGATGTGTATTTTCGCTCTTTAAGTGACATGGAAATAAAGCACTATATTGAGATTGAACAACCACTCGATTGCGCAGGCAGCTTCAAATGCGAAGGATTGGGGGTCACCCTGTTTGAAAAAATGGCAGGCAAAGACCCAAATTCATTGATCGGACTACCATTAATTGAGTTGTGTCGACTACTCAGAAACCAAGGCATCAACCCTTTGGAAAAGAGTGATATACAGATTGCTTAGACTCTAAACCTGAAATCGCCTTACAAGCAACTTGATAACCGAATTCAACCAACTCTTCGGCACGCCAAAATTCATAGAAACCTGAAATGTCTTTCGGTATGGAGATTAACAAATCTGGCGGATAGCCTGCCAGTTTGTACTGTGTTAGCGACTCCTGCATGGTTTCAAACATCATGTTAATGGTTTGCAAGCGCCCCCAACTTTCAACGTCATAACTTGCCTCCACTTCGTCCTGCTTATTTTTAGAAAACAAGCTCTTGGCACTATTCCACCAAGCAGGACCATCATCTCCATCCTCTTTTTCCGCCATACGAGCAAGATTATCAGCTGGGCCGTTCAAATCCACGGCAATAATATAATCAGCCCCAACCGGCACAGACGGAATAATTGGCAGTGGATTTAACACACCACCATCAACGTACTTTCGACCATTTATGGACACAGGAGACACAATAGACGGAATCGCTGAGGATGCACGCATTGCGCTAATCAAATCACCTCGCTGAAACCAAAATTCCTTTTGGTAAAGCAGATCAACTGCAACCGCTGTATAATCAATAGCCAACTCTTCAATTCGAGGGGCACCGAGAATCTCTTCAATTTTCTCAAAAAATTTATCCCCTTTAATATAGCCACCATTAAAAATGGACATATCAAGAAGCCTGAGCACACTCACTTTATCCAGTGACAAGGCCCATTCTTTGTATTCATCAAAGCACCCCGTGGCATAGGCGCCACCAACGATAGCGCCAATAGAGCAACCTGAAATACTCACAATGTCATAACCCTGCTCTTCAATGGCTTGAATCACACCAATATGAGCATGCCCACGCGCGGCACCACTTCCCAACACCAACGAAACCGTCTTTTTGCTTTCAACTTTTTCCATGTTACTTCCTAAAACTATGGTCTAGCCATCACAAAACTCACTCGGTTTACACTGAGGGATGCTCGCCCCATATCGGCTAAATTAATAAAACGCACCTTTTCCGCCAAACGCCCACCTAGACCAGAGACCAAACTTTCAATATAACGATCGCCAACACTCACTGCAGATTCTCTATCTTGTCGCTGACTGGTGACAAAACCAATCACTGATTGCCCCGCAGGTAAGTCAGTCAAAAAACGACGAATGCGCGGTATGTCTTGAACGTCCAGTTGTGCCATGATGCTGGCTGCAGAAACACCTTCGTTAGGCAAAGCAACCTGATCTAAACGCACCATAACATCACCGGCACCACGGCGATTCACATACAATATCTGATACAAACTGTCGGCCGTTTTCACCACCAGCAAAGACTGACTTTGATCAGAACCGTACAATAAATAATCGCCAAAGAAATTGTTTGCCCAAGCATTACTGCTACCACAACTTCGACTCTGACATTCAAACAAAATTTGATGATCAGATTTCGTTAATTCGGCGTAATAATGCTGATAGACATCCGTTAAAAGTGCATTACGATCAATTTTATACAATGAAGTCACGAGATTTCCAGTTAAGCGTTCAACTCTCTCAGGCTCCCAACCACGACCAGAACGTTGAATTTTTGCCAGTGGCACTTCCACTGATACGGCTTGTTCAGAACGGCTTTTGACCAACTGCGCGTCTCGGTAACTCTCAACCCCTAATGAATCAGCAAACGTAAAGCTCGCCCATGAAAGACCTAACAATGCAAAAAGACTGAGCTTAACCATAATTTTTTACCCTTACACAAGCTAGCCTGTGGCAAATTAATTTTGATCAATAAATTGCTTAATTTCAGCGGCCACCTCAAAACTACTTTCAGGCTCCAAATGGAAATGATGATTCCCATCAAGCCACTTCATTTTCACCCAAGGAAACTGTTTTATACGCTGATCGACCGCTTCTGGATGGTTTTGATATATGCCGTCTTTTGCCAACAAGACCAAGGTTGGGCACTTAATTTCTTGAATAAACGCTTCAACACCGGCTTCATCCATACGAAACGGTGACGGAAACGTCAGTTTTATATCGTGACGCCAAACCCAGCGTTGTGATGCCGCCAATCTAGCCCCTCGATCCACCAAACTTTGCGAAGCGGATTTAGAAAGTTTAGTAAACCCTTCCATTCTCGCCAGCACCATTGCTTCTTCTGATGGATAGCCAGTTTCTCTGCCTTGCTTTAGCTTGGCCATTTTATTTACAGCTCGCTGCAAATGGCCGACTCGCTCAGAAGCCGTTCCACTCATTGGCCCAACATTATCCAAGACAATCAACCCGCGAACTTTGTCAGGAGCGATTGCGGCCACCAACATAGCAACGGCGCCCCCCATGCTATGCCCTATCAACCACACACTGTGTTTAGATTGATTTAATACCGACACCACATCCAGAACATAATCCCATAAATGATAAAAGCTGCCCGCCGGACGATGACTCGATAATCCATGCCCCGCCAAATCTAATGCTGTATGAGAATAATCAGACAAATAAGGAGCAAGTTGACTAAAACTGGCAGCGTTATCTAGCCAGCCATGGAGGGATAAAATTTTAATATCAGAAGTATCTTTGGATAGCCATTGGATGGCTGCTAGCTCGGTATGCGCCAGCTTATATACGATGTCATGCCCCATAATACGTACTACCAATCTATGAGCGTTATTATCATTACCTAGGGGAAGCATACCAACGAAATTGACAGCACGCTGGCGCTAAAAAGCCCCCTTCTAAAGCGGCCATGGTGGCCGTTGTCATAGCAAATTGAAGCGGTAATGGCTCGTCACTTAAATATTCCACAAGCTGTTGCGCAAAAGGCTGGTGTGTCACCAACAAAATAGACTCTCCATCCTGCTGTTGCAACCAGTCCACCACATCAGCCGGATGGCCGGACGGCGTTATCTTCGGCGCCGTATCAAAAGACACGCTTGCATCTAACTGAGCCAAAAATATTTTCGCCGTCTGTTGAGCCCGAACATACGGACTAACAAACACGCGATCAAACACCTCAGACTTTGCCATGAATGCTTGAGCCGCAGATTTCACCTCTGCCACCCCAAGATCCGTTAACTCTCTTAACTCATCTCCACCTTGGCAATAAGGCGCAGCGTTACCATGACGCAAAACATAAAGACGCTTAGGCTTCATCATCAGAGTTTACTGGCGGCCAAGGCTGAAAAGGAAACGGCTTTTCCTCATCCGCATAAGACAAATAAGCAAATATTTGACCGATAAAGGCAGAGACATTTGTTAACCAATAAGCCAAAGTAACAGGCTCATGCTTTGAACCTAACTTTACCAAACTAACCAACACCACTAAGATACCAAACACAGTTAGCGCCAAGTTTAGAACAAACCAATAAAACACCATAAAGATCAAACGAAACCAAAAGTCTTGTTTAGCATAACCTGGTTTAGACATGCTTATTCTCCTCATTCGTCGCAAATTCAACATCCCACTTCTGCTCACCTGTCATCATAGAACCGATAAGAGAGTCCAAAGTAGCACCGTCAAAAATCAATTTAAACAAACCTTCTGCAAGCGGCATATAAAGACCATGTTTATGAGCTTCTTCTACCACCATTTTCAGTGTATTAACCCCTTCCGCCACTTCACCAATCGAGCCAATCGCTTCTTCTAAGTTTTGGCCAGACCCAATCGCAAAACCAACTCGATAGTTACGACTTAATGGAGAGGTACAAGTCGCGATCAAATCGCCCATGCCAGCCAAACCTAAAAAAGTCATCGGATTAGCACCAAAGTGCACAGCGAAGCGACTCATTTCAGCCAAACTACGCGTCATGATCATCGACATGGTATTTTCGCCCACTTTAAGGGCTTTTGCCAAACCACAAACAATCGCATAGATGTTTTTTAATGCACCGGCTAATTCCACACCCTTGCTGTCAGCATTTTCGTATACACGAAAGGTTGGCGATTTAAGTAACTCTATCACTCGATGACGAACTAAGTCATCAGAACTCGCAATAACCGAGCCCGTCATCTGACCAGCCGCAATCTCTTTGGCTAAATTAGGACCACTTAACACCCCAATTTTTTGCGTCACGGCATTACGCTTTAGTACATCACTCATTAACTCAAAGCGATTGGGATTGAATCCCTTAGTCGTACTAATCAGTATCTTATCTGACGTCAGCAGAGGCTCTATGCGCTCCACCACTTGCTCAAAGGATTTAGAGGGAATGGACACAAATACGGTATCACTGTCACGTATCGCTTGCTCTAAATTACTGGTAGCCAACAACTCTTGATGCAAAGGAGCATTAGGAAGATAACGGCTGTTCAGCCCAGTTAAATTAATTTCTTCTACTTGCTGCTCGTTACGCATCCACTGACTGACTTGGTGACCATTCGTTGCCATAATATTGGCCAATGCAGTACCAAAACTTCCGCCACCTAAAACACATACTGAATGCTTAATCATGATCTGTTCCTTTCTTGTCATCTTAACATTAGGATGAACAACTGACTTCTAAGGATTTGCCCCACTCCGGCGACCTCTGAGCAAGCTCATCGGATTCCGGATGCTCTTCGAATGGAGAACTTAAAACATTTAGCAAACGCCTGAAGGGCAAATAATCCCCCTGCTCAGCCGCTTGAATGGCGCTGTGCGCCAAATAATTTCGCAGTACAAATTTGGGATTTACACCTAGCATTCTCTCTGACATATCAGCCCAAGACAGAGCATTCAATTGTCGAGCGGCCTGATACCGCTGCAGCCATTCTAATAAAGCCTGACGATCAACCACCTCATCCAACAACAAATCAAATTCACTCTCTTCAAACTGTGCCAACAAGCGAAAGAACACACTGTAATCCATTTTTTCTTTTGCCAGCAGGCGAAACAAAGGCGGCAATAGCGCATGGAGGTCTGCCGTTTTTTCCAGCCCCATTTTTACTCGCATCAGGTCATCGTAATGTTGCTGCAATTCGGCTTCATAGGTTTGTAAAATCGATACTAATTGATCTCGCTCTAAATGCTTTGAAAAGCAACGCATCAAACAATTTAAATTCCACAATCCGACACCCGGCTGACGAGAGAAGGCATAACGCCCTTCGTGGTCCGAATGATTACACACCCATGAGTCGTCATAATCTTCCATAAAGCCATATGGACCATAATCTATGGTTTCACCGGTAACGGAGAAGTTATCCGTATTCATAACACCATGTTGAAAGCCGACGGCTTGCCACTTAGCAATCATCTGCGCCGTTCGCTTTACCACCGCCAACAACATAGCGACGATAGGCTGCTCCGCTTGACGACACTCAGGATAGTAAAACGTTAAACAATGCTCAATCAGCTGATCTAATTCAGCCTGCTTACCTTGATAAAAGAAAAATTCAAAATGGCCGAAACGAATGTGCCCGTTTGCTGTACGTAACAACATGGCACCTGGCTCTGGCCTTTCTCGATAAACGGCTTCTCGACTGTCAAATAGCGCCAACGCTCGGGAACTTGGAATAGACAACGCCGACATGGCTTCACTGGCCAAATATTCACGAATACAGGATCTTAATACCGCACGACCATCCCCTCGTCGAGAATAAGGTGTCGGCCCTGCCCCTTTCATATGTAAATCGTATAAAAGACCATCCTGACCACGAACTTCACCCAGCAACACTCCCCGCCCATCACCAAGCTGAGGCGAAAATCCACCAAATTGATGGCCTGCGTAAACCATACTTAAACTTTGCGGCAAAGGATCTTCGCCCATCAGTAAGGCTTTAGTGTGAGGTGATTTAATATTAATAGATAAAGAAGTGGCGAGCGCTTGGTTAAATTCAACCAAACGCTGCTCATGAAGTGGCTGAATCGCCACATGCGTGTAAAAAGCGTCACCCAGAGTTGCATAATGATGTTCTAAGTTCATCCTAGCCTACTCGTTAGCGTTACTTATTTAGACATGTCTACCATGTACTCACAACGAATGCTTTCCCCTACCGTTTTTTCAATTTCAGGAATCATAAACGCATCATCTTCACTGGCAAAACTAACAGATTTTCCGCTTTCGCCACCTCGACCAGTACGACCAATACGGTGTACATAATCCTCAGGGTCTTCAGGCAAAGCGTAGTTCACCACTAGCTCAACATTATCAACGTGAATACCGCGACCAGCAACATCCGTCGCGACCAACACTTGGATGCTACCTTCCTTGAAATTTTTCAGGGTTTTTACTCGCTTGTCTTGTGCCACTTCGCCCGACAAAATAGCACAATTAATTTTTTCCATTTTCAAACGCTCATACAAGTCACGGGTTTCATCGCGACGGTTGGCGAAAATAATGGTTCGTTGACTGCCATTTTCTTCGATCAACTGTTTTAACACAGGCCATTTCTGATCGGCTTCAACGGTATAAATCACTTGCTCAATGTTTTGGTTAGTTGCTTCTTTTGGCACAACGGACACTTCTTTCGGAAAATACGTCCACTGCTTAGCCAAAGCTTGAATGTCTTTCGGGAAAGTCGCACTGAACAGCATGGTTTGACGTGTTTCTTTGTGTGGCGTCATACGAATGATGCTCTTCACATCTGGAATAAAGCCCATAGACAACATACGATCTGCTTCATCCAACACCAAACATTCGACTTTATTTAGTAGAACTTTACGACTGCGCGCAAAATCCAACAATCGACCCGGTGTAGCCACAAGAATGTCCACATTTTCAGTTTGCAAAGCTTGCTTTTGCTTTTCATAGCTTAACCCACCAACCAAAGCCACGACATTCAAATGACAATTTGCGGTGAGTTTTACCGCTTCATCTGCTATTTGTAATGCCAATTCACGGGTTGGCGCAATAATCAAACCACGAGCAAGATTATTGACTCGCTCTTCTTCCAATGGGTAATCTAAAAAATCTGTGATCATGGCAATCAAAAAAGCCGCGGTTTTACCCGTACCCGTTTGAGCCTGACCAATGATGTCATAACCTTGCAATGTGGTTGGCAAGGTTTCTGCTTGTATCTCACTGCAGTATTCAAATCCCATTTCAGCAATGGATTTTAACACTCGATCCGGCAAATTCAGATCATGAAAGCGCAGTTTGCCTTCCACTTCTGGCACCTGAAAATCATCAATAGACCAAACACCTTTATTCGACGTCGCTTCATCCATCTTTGCTTCACTCGTCTTACCTTGGGCTTTTCTAGGTCGTTTATTCTGACGACGAGTTCGTTTCGGTTTCGGGCTATTTTCTGGTGCTACGTCTTGATTTTGGTTTTCCATATCGGAATCTATACACTTCTTCGGTTAGAGGTTAATTATCTGAGCATGGAGTGTACCTAATTGATCCAGCTTTATCATCTTTTCCTTTAAAACAGCCTTAAACCGGAAAGGATTATCAAGGGCTGTTTTCGACCATTACCCTAATCGATATGGAGGTAAACTTTGTATCAATTGATTCCCATAACGCTTCGTTTTAAGCCGTTTATCCAGTATGTGAATAGCCCCTGAATCTTTTTCACTTCTCAGCAAGCGGCCGGTGGCCTGTACCAAACGTAAAGAAGCATCTGGAATGGTTATTTCCATAAAGGGATTACCACCTCGCTTTTGAATCCATTCCGCTAAAGTCGCATCCACAGGGTCATCAGGCACAGCAAACGGAATTTTGGCTATAAACACCGAGGTTAGGTAATCACCCGGCAAATCCACGCCTTCAGCAAAACTGGCCAAGCCAAACAATAAACTGCCTTTGCCCTCATCAATTCGAGCTCTATGAGACTCCAAAATAATGCGCTTTGACTGCTCACCCTGTATTAGCAGAATGTCTTTTAACGACGCTTTTATAGATTGCGCCACGTCTTCCATTTGACGACGAGATGAGAACAACACCAAACTGGCTTTATCTTGATCCACCGTTTCATTCAGGTAGTCGACAATTTCAGCCGTATGAAGCTCAACCTGATTCGGTTCAGACTTCATCTCAGGAATCACTAACACACCGTTATTCTGAAAATCAAAAGGACTTAATACCCGCAAGTATTCACTTTCTCTTGGCACGCCCGAACGCATATTAAAACGATGAAATTGATTCAACGCAGTGAGAGTGGCAGAGGTGACCACCGCCCCAAAACATTTATCCCATAATTGCTGTCGTAGCGTATTGGCCGCAAGAATGGGGGATGCCCCCAACTCAATATCTTGCTCCAGACCTTGACCAGATAAAATTAGCCAACGAGCATTGGGGGGATACTGTTGATCATCCGTGGTCGAATACAACTGCCATAAGCCAACACTTTGTTCGATACGGCCTAGTATTGCTCCCAGAATGGGCTGCCATGTTTCAGCCATTTCAGGCGTTACACCCATGCCCTCATTTTGCTTGGCCTTTTTGCATTCATCCTGAATGCTTGCAATGCTGTTACATAATTTTTGGTAACTGGTCGACAAACTGTATGCCAACTGCTTCAACTCATCCGGCACAACACCAAATTCAAAACGATGTTGATTATTATCTTGATCCAATCCTAAGCCATTAATGTAGGGAGACAAGCCCTGCTGAGCGTATTGAATGAAGTTCACAATAGTCTGAATTTGTTGTGGTATTTTAAGAAGCAATTGCCCTGTCAAACTCACCTCATCAGTCAGTTCCTGCTTCAAATTCACCAAGTTTTTCTCTAACTGCCGAAGCCAACTAATGCTTTGTTGCAAACGGACTTCATGACGAAAGTGCCCAATCGCTTTATCTGGCAGGTGATGGCCCTCATCAAACACATAAATGGTTTCCTTTGGCGCCGTCAGAATCGCACCACCACCCAAGGATAAATCTGCAAGCACAAGATCATGATTGGCGACAATGACATCGGCCACCTCTATCTCTGCACGGGCTTTAAAAAATGGACAAGCCGAATAATTGGCACAATTACGATTCGTACATTGCTGATGGTCAGTGGTCAATCGACGCCAATCTTGCTCTCGAACAATACCCTCCCAATTATCTTTATCACCATCCCATTTGCCTTTACTCAGCGCGTCATCCATTTCCTGATAAAGCACTGTATTAACATCATCTGATTGCAAGTGTTGCTCAAACAGGCCGGCAAACATATCGTCCATGGCTTGTTCTTCCGCCCCTAGAAAGGCTTCCAGATTATTAAGACAGAGATAGCGACCACGACCTTTGGCTAAGGTGTATTTAAAATTAACCTCGGTATTAGACAAGATATCAGGCAAGTCTTTATGGAGAATTTGCTCTTGCAGCGCTACGGTAGCCGTCGAGATAACAAGTTTTAGTCCTCTCGCCTTAGCGATAGGAATAACGGCAAGACAATAGGACAAGGTTTTACCTGTACCCGTCCCTGCTTCAATGACCGCCACATGTTTTTCCTCGAGCCGCTCGCCCTCGGAGCCTTGTTTAATATTCCCCAAAGTACGAGCGATCGCGCCTATCATTTGGCGCTGACCAACTCTTGGCTTATGGGATTTGGCATCCAGCATATCGCGATAGGCTGATTGGATTTTATTTTTTAATTCGTCTGAAAGCATTTATTTTATTGAGAATCGTTAAGAATGCTGTATATAATAACAGTTACTGTATAAACAACCAGATAGTGCCATGATTAAATTAACTAAAAGACAATCTGATGTACTCGATACCATTCGCGAGTTTATTAGTGAAACCGGATTCCCACCTACTCGTGCGGAAATAGCAAAACGCCTTGGCTTTAAATCCCCAAATGCAGCAGAAGAGCACTTAAAAGCCCTGTGCAAAAAAGGTGCGATTGAAATGCTTTCTGGCGCCTCTCGCGGCATTCGCTTGGTTGAGTCTTCCGAAAACAATGCTCCAGAAGACGATTTAGGTTTGCCTGTTATTGGTAAAGTGGCCGCAGGATACCCTATATTAGCCCAAGAGAACATAGATACTCACGTCACCGTACCTGGCAATATGTTCTCACCAAAAGCAGACTATTTCCTGTCGGTCTCAGGCACCAGCATGAAAAACATTGGCATTATGGAAGGTGATCTACTGGCCGTTCATAAAACCAATACGGTTCGTAATGGGCAAATTGTCGTTGCGCGCATTGGTGACGAAGTCACTGTTAAACGCTTCGAGCAGAAGGGACGCATTGTTCGTCTAATTCCGGAGAACGAAGACTATCAAGACATTGTGGTCGATCTTGAAAGCGAAGAGTTTGCTATCGAAGGCCTGTCTGTTGGCGTCATCCGGCAAGGCCTGTAAATAATACCAATCCAAAAAAGGTGGCCTAAGCCACCTTTTAAAAAAAAACACTTCTTGTGAATCTTTAATGAAGAATTTTTGGACGGAAATCATCGTCCATATAATCCAACCCATCGTCAGCCAAAGACTCATCCGAATACACAAAATCAATGCCTGCATGAAACATGCATTTTGCCAATTCAAAGTAACGATCCTGTAGATAGGAACGTGTTGTGTCTGATATTTTCAGGGTCGCTAACGGCTCAGTTTCCTCGCCACTGTCACTGGCTGGGCGCAATACAATATCGCCGTTTTCCAGCTCAACAATTTCAAGGTATGACTCTTTCATATTAATACTCAGATGACTCTTCTCTAAAACGTAACACCAAGTCAGTTAGCTTGGCCAAATACAATTGCATCGCAGCCCCATCATCCCCACCAGAACCAATAAGATCCGCTCGGTCAAAAGATGATTGAACCAAATGACACTCCAGTTGTTGCTGATAAGCTTTCAAAAGCAGGCAACACCAAGACCTTGGCTGAGCCATTAAATCCTTCAGCTCTGACAGCACAGGGATAATAGATTGCTTGGCTTCTGCTTCAGACGCCAAGGCAATCACATCCAAACAATCAGACAAAGCATAAGATTGTGCCACTTCTTGCAACAAACCATTAAAGGCGCTTCGCAACTGAAACAAAGCCGAACCTTCAAGACTGCTAACCAACCAAGTCTCTTCGCTAGATTGAGCAAGTGCAAGCAGCCGCTTTGCCGCATCAAGCCTTTGATTGGTCGCACTGGCGTAACTCACGCTGATCATTTTTTCTTTTTACCTTCTTCGATGAGCCATTTTCCGCCATCGTAAAAAGCCTTCCATCCCGTTGGTTTGCCTTCATTTTCCGTCATAATGTATTGTTCTTTCGTTTTACGACTATAACGAATCAATGTAGGACGCCCTTCAGAGTCCGCCACTGGCGCATCTGCAAAAAAGTGATACTTAGGATCAATTTGATCCATGTAGGGCAACAACTCCTTCACGTATGGCGCACGTGTTTCGCGCTTACGAGGAAATTGACTAGCGGCTAAGAACAAGCCCGTCGCGCCATCACGCAACACGTAATGATCTTCCACTTTCTGGCAAGCCAAATCAGGCATTGGCACAGGGTCCATTTTCGGCGGTGCCACCTCACCACTTTTCAGCAGTTTACGAGTATTCTTACACTCTTCATTGGTACAGCCGAAATACTTACCAAATCGTCCTGTTTTAAGCTGCATCTCAGATGAACATTTATCACATTCGATAACTGGCCCATCATAGCCTTTGATTTTGAAACTCCCAGCCTCTACTTCATAGCCTGGGCAAGAAGGATTATTACCACATACGTGTAATTTGCGGTGCTCATCCATCAAGTAACTGTCCATGGCTGAGCCACAGATCTTACAACGATGTTTATTGATCAGTGCTTTAGACTCACCTTCTTCGTCGTCAACAGCAACGGCTTCATCACCACGAATAAGATTAATAGTGGCCTTACAACGTTCTTTCGGCGGCAAAGCATAACCAGAGCAAGACATGAAGACCCCTGTACTGGCCGTACGAATCTGCATCGGTCGGCCACAGGTTGGGCATTCAACATCGGTCGGTGTCGGCTCATTTGGCATCATGCCGTCATCCGGTGATTCCGCTTTTGCCAGCACATTACTGAAATCACGATAGAAAGCATTCAAGGTCTGAATCCAATCTTTATCACCTTCCGCAATCTCATCCAATCGCTCTTCCATTTGCGCGGTAAAACTAAAGTCCATCAAAGATGAAAAGCTACCAACCAAACGGTCAGTCACAATATCGCCCATTTTTTCTGCATAAAAACGGCGATTTTCAACTCGAACATAACCACGGTCTTGAATGGTGGAAATAATCGATGCATAAGTAGAAGGTCGACCAATACCACGTTTTTCCAACTCTTTGACTAAGCTGGCTTCACTAAATCGAGCCACAGGCTTAGTAAAATGTTGTTCAGGCAATAGCTCTTTAAGCTCTAAAAACTCACCCTGAGCAACATCAGGCAAGATGTTATCTTCCCCTTTCTTGACAACCGTTTGCATGGCCCTGGTGTAACCATCAAAACGTAAAATACGACCTTTCGCTTTAAACTCATACTCATCTGCCGCAACCGTAATGGTGGTAGAAGTGTATTCAGCGGGGGTCATTTGGCAGGCCATAAACTGGCTACGAATCAAGTCATAAAGACGATGAGCATCCTTTTCCATGCCTAACAAATCATCCACTCGCACATTCACATCAGAGGGACGGATGGCTTCGTGAGCCTCTTGCGCACCTTCTTTGCTTGAGTATCGAATGGGATCAGCTGGCAAATAGGTCTCACCGAATGAACTGAGAATATATTGACGTAAAGACTCTACCGCTTCCGCACTCAAGTTAGTCGAATCGGTACGCATATAGGTGATGTAACCCGCTTCGTACAAACGCTGAGCCAACATCATGGTCTTCTTAACACCATAACCTAAGCGTGTACTGGCTGCCTGTTGCAAGGTTGAGGTAATAAAAGGCGCAGAAGGCTTACTCTTAGTCGGTTTGTCTTCACGACTTTGAACAAGGTATTTAGCCACCTGTAAGCGAGCCACATGTTCATCCGACTGCTGCTGATTGACTGGTCGGTATTCTTTACCCTGATATTTTGCCGCCTCAAATTTAATGGTGTCACTAGCGGTTGACAACATCGCGTCCAACTCCCAGAACTCTTCGGGAACAAACGCACGAATCTCTTTTTCACGCTCAACAATCAAACGCACTGCTACTGATTGAACTCGCCCAGCAGACAAACCTCGCGCTACTTTCGCCCACAACAAAGGCGATACCATGAAGCCCACTACGCGATCAAGAAAACGACGCGCCTGTTGAGCATTGACACGATTTAAATCCAGTTCAGATGGCGTTTCAAAAGCGGATTGAATGGCTTTTTTGGTAATTTCGTTAAACACCACACGCTTATAACGGCTGTCATCACCGCCAATGGCTTCGCGCAAGTGCCACGCTATCGCTTCCCCTTCTCTATCCAAATCGGTCGCGAGATAGATGGTGTCAGCATTTTTGGCTAATCGCTTAAGTTCATCAACGACTTTCTCTTTGCCCGGTAGAACCTCATAATTAGCCTGCCAATTGTTTTCAGGGTCCACACCCATACGCGCAATCAACTGCTTACGAGACTTACGGCTTTTATACTCAAGCTTTTCCTCAGGACTCATCTTACGCGTCAAAGCCGCTTGCTTTGCTCGCTCCTGAGGCGTCGACGTCGCGGTTTTACCCGATGGAAGGTCACGAATATGACCAACACTCGACTTAACAACAAAGTCATTGCCTAAGTATTTATTAATAGTTTTCGCCTTGGCTGGCGATTCCACGATTACCAGTGATTTTCCCATTGAACTGTGTAAGCCTTTTATAAAGTCGATCTGCAAATACTAATTGCACGAAGTTTAATCTCTCGGGGCGCTGATATTAAGCAAACACCTTTTATATGACAAGCGATCCCTGTATTGTTTCAATAATAATTCTTGCTGAACTTGGTATTTCTTATTTAACATACTGAATTCATTGCTAAAGGACAATCATGGCTACGCTGCAAATTTTAACCATCGCGTTTTTAATTATCATAGTACTGTTATCAGTCATCATTGGATCACGCGCCCATCAAAAAGAAAAAGAGATTACTGAGCGTCGAGTTAA
The DNA here is from genome assembly GCF_001625355.1 of Marinomonas sp. TW1. GTDB lineage: Bacteria > Pseudomonadota > Gammaproteobacteria > Pseudomonadales > Marinomonadaceae > Marinomonas. Next base: position 15,938 of record NZ_JSEE01000020.1, on the reverse strand, counting down.
GCAACTTCAATTGTCTAATCGCGCAGACCGTGTTGAACAACATATCCGTGGCTTAAAGGACATCAATACTGACACCATTGCCTCAGATGTTCTATACGACTTCTATCTAGACACACTTCGAGAGCTTCTGCAATATTCTGAAGATCCAGAAAAAATTGAAATTCGCATCGCCACCGCTGAAGAAGGTCGCAACACCGATCCCATTGAATTTAGCCCAGAACCAGAACTGTTTAGCTTTCAAGAAAAAAGCAATTATAAAGAAAGGCTCACCAAATTGGCCAAAATGTTACTTTTTTTACGTCGTAAAGGTCGTATTAGTAACGCACACTATCAAGCCTGTTATGATTATTTGCGCTGGTTGAATTTATGGATCCAACTTAATCGTCAAATCGTCCAAGCCAACAAAAACTTTGATAGCGGTGATAATCGTGTCGCACAAACACTCTATGGTGTTATCTTGTCACACCTTAAGTCTGACGCCATTGAAAGACCAGAGAAAAACACCTTAAAGAACTTTGTTACAGACCGTATGAAAGAAATTTTATCACCACAAATTGAAGCCATGAAAGACAGTGAAAACCCTGAAGAGGTACTGGCCAAACTGATGCAAAGTGTCGAGTCTCCAGATGCACCATTGAAGCCTAAATAGCCCAATAAGCTCATTCGCCAACACCTTAAAACACACCCGAAATGACTTATACTGGCCGCCACACACTCAAACTTTTTAGCACCTCAGCAATCGCCTCGACACTCGCTTCATCCCCCTGCTCCTGCCAATAAAAATCGATGCTGGCGGCTTGTACCTTAATGCCTTCAAGTCGGCCTTCAAACTCAGCCAAAATAGCCTTATCGCGCTCACTCAGAGTGATTAACTGACTGACCCACCACATTGGCGAAACTGAATCAAATTTCCACACTTCATAAGGCAAAATCCACACCGGATGACTGAGCGAGGTCAATGGCTTGGCACGATATAAAGAATAACTAACCACTTTTTTACGTATCATTGACTTATCCCACTTGTCAGGAAGGTCAATTGATGTAAGCTGGACAGTGAGATTTAGCTGTCGCGCCTGCATACGCAGAGCCATACGCTGACGCTCTTTTTTGGGTGGCATGATCCACAACGCAGATCCCATTAAAGATAGAACAATACAAATAACAATAAGAGCAGTCATATTCGTGTCTCTTTGATTTTAAACTACAATAAATATATCAAGCCAACTCTGGAGGTATTCTAGATGTATAACAGAATTCTACTCGCTGTTGATCTAACGGATGAAAGTATCAAGGTGGCCAATAAAGCAGTTGGTTTATGCAAAGCAACTGGCGCCAAGTTAACCGTCCTGCATGTTATTGAGTCACTCAACTACGCTTATGGTGGTGATGTCCCTATTGATATCACTGACATCCAAGCACAACTTCAAGACACAGCAAAAGAACGCATTGCTATCCTTGAAGATCAAATAGATGTACCCGTTGATGAATGCTGTATCACTCAAGGTGGCATCGAAAGTGAAATTCACCGCATCGCAGAAGAGAAGCAAGTTGACTTGATCGTCGTTGGCAGCCATTGCCGTCACGGATTAGCCCTTTTACTTGGCTCTACGGCAAATGGTGTCCTTCATGGCGCACCTTGTGATGTGCTCGCGGTAAAAGTCGTCAAAGACTAAGCTGCTTGCAACCAGAACAAGAAAGGCGATGCATCCATCGCCTTTCTCAATTCCACACTATCACAGACAATGAATCAGTTTCTTGTCCAGGTAGTACCTTCGCGACTGTCTAAAAGCTCAATTCCTTGAGCCGCCAACTCATCACGAATTTCATCACTGCGAGCAAAGTTTTTATCCTTACGCGCTTGAGTTCGCTCATCAATTAATACTTGAATTGCTTTCTCATCTAAACCATCACTTAGCGTACTGTTCTGCAAAAAGAACTCTGGCTCTTGATTAAGAAGACCCAGCAACGCCGCCAAATCTTTTAGCTCCGCTGCTAAGGTTTCCGCTTTAGCTGGTGCATCTGTTTTCGCTTTATTTAACTCACGGACCAACTCAAACAACACAGACACAGCAACAGGCGTATTGAAATCATCACTCATGGCCTCTTCGAAACGCTGTGTGTACGCTGTCGCTTGGTAAGACTCAGCAACAGATTGTTGACGCAAAGCCGTATACAAACGCTCCAAGCCAACCTTCGCTTCATTCAAGCTTTGGTCTGAATAATCAATCGGGCTGCGATATTGACTAGACACCATCAAGTAACGAATCACTTCAGCATTGTACTTTTCCAATACGTCGCGCACTGTGAAAAAATTGCCCAATGATTTAGACATTTTTTCATTATTAACGCGAACGGCGCCACAGTGCATCCAATAATTCACATACTCTTTGCCCGTCGCCGCTTCAGACTGCGCAATTTCGTTTTCATGATGCGGAAACTTAAGGTCAGGGCCACCGCCATGAATATCAAAATGACTGCCTAGGCAATTAGTTGACATCGCTGAACACTCAATGTGCCAACCTGGGCGACCTAACCCCCAAGGCGACTGCCAAGCCACCTCACCGACTTTTGCCTGTTTCCACAAAACAAAATCAGCAGGATGCTCTTTCGCCGTTTCCACATCAATGCGAGCACCCGCCAGCATGTCTTCCAGCTTGCGATTATTAAGCTTGCCATACTCTTTAAAGGCAGTAGCGCGATAATACACATCACCAGACGAACCTTGATACGCAAACCCTTTATCAATTAGGATTTGCACCATATCAATGATTTCTTGCATGAACTCTGTCGCTTTCGGCTCACGATCAGGCATTTTATTACCTAAACGTAATTCGTCTTCACGCTGAGCGGCAATCATACGCTCTGTTAGAGCCTGGGTGCTTTCGTTATTCTCTTCTGCACGCTTAATGATCTTGTCATCTACATCCGTGATATTTCGGACATAATTCAATTCGTAACCGAGATGACGAATGAAACGTGAAATCACATCAAAAGAAATCATGGCACGAGCATGACCAATATGGCAAAAGTCATATACTGTGTTACCACACACGTACATTCCCACTTTGCCTTCTTCAATTGGTTTGAAAATTTCTTTCTTCCCACTTAGGGTGTTGTAAATCTTCAACATCGCCATTATTTTCCTTTTGCTTCAATTTTCGCCCACGAATCACGCAAGGTCACCGTGCGATTGAACACCAAACCGTCTTCTTTTAAATCACGGCAGAAATAACCTTCACGTTCAAACTGGAAACCCTGCCCTTTCTCTGACTCTAACAAAGAAGGTTCTACTTTCGCACCGCTTAATACAGTGAGAGATTCTGGGTTGATAAAGTCTAAGAAAGTCTTATCTTCGTAATTTGCATCTGGCGCTTCGTTATCAAACAAACGATCATAAAGATTCACACTCGCATCAACAGCATGCTTCGCACTCACCCAATGAATAACCCCTTTCGGTTTATAGCCCTCTGGATTCACGCCGAGCGTATTTTCATCATAACGACAACGTAGCTCAACCACCTCGCCAGCTTCGTTTTTAATCGCTTCATCACAAGTAATCACGTAACCACCACGAAGACGAACAGCGCCTTCCAATGTGAGTCGTTTCCACTTGCGAGGTGGCACTTCAGCAAAGTCAGCGGCATCAATATACAGCTCACGACTAAATGGCACTTGGCGCTGACCTGCCTCTTCATTTTTTGGGTGATTACTCACCGTGAAGATCTCTTCTTTGTCTTCAGGGTAATTAGTTAATACCACCTTGATAGGATTAAGAACCGCCATTGCACGATTAGCGTTTGCATCAAGATCTTCACGGATCGCATGCTCCAGCATACCAACATCCACCACACTGTCCGATTTGGTCACGCCAATGCGTTCACAAAAATTTCGGATAGACAAGGAAGTGTAACCACGACGACGTAAGCCCGAAATAGTCGGCATACGAGGATCATCCCAACCAGAAACATGCTGTTCATCTACCAGTTGTTTTAGTTTACGCTTGCTGGTCACCGTGTAATTCAGGTTTAAACGCGCAAATTCTATTTGCTGCGGATGAACGGTACCCAAGGTTTCCAATACCCAATCATACAGTGGGCGGTGATCCTGAAACTCCAAAGTACAAACAGAGTGAGTAACGCCTTCAATCGCATCTGACAAACAATGGGTAAAGTCATACATTGGATAGACACACCATTGATCACCGGTTTGATGGTGATGAACATGGCGAACGCGATAAATAATAGGGTCACGTAAATTGATATTGGGGCTCGCCATATCAATCTTCGCGCGCAGTACCACTTCTCCATCAGCGTATTTGCCGTTTTTCATGTCGTCAAAAATCGCCAAATTCTCTTCAACAGAACGGTCACGATATGGACTGTTTTTGCCCGGCGCTTTCAACGTACCGCGATATTCACGCATTTGCTCAGCATTTAACTCGCAAACATATGCTTTACCGGCTTTGATTAGCTGTACAGCAAAATCGTAAAGCTGACCAAAATAATTAGAGGCAAACTTAGGCTCGCCCTGCCACTCATAACCAAGCCATTCGACATCACGCTTTATAGACTCAATATACTCAACACTTTCCTTTTCAGGGTTCGTATCGTCAAAACGCAAGTTACACTGACCTTGGTAACGCTGGGCCAAACCAAAATTCAAGCAAATGGACTTTGCATGCCCTATGTGAAGGTAGCCATTTGGTTCAGGTGGAAAACGAGTCAGCACTTTGCCGCCGTGCTTGCCTGTTTCATTATCTTTATCAATGATTTGGGTAATAAAATTACCTGGTTTTGACGTTTCTGACATGTTTGATGTAAGTCCCGATAAATATTCGTCTAACTGAGAAAAATTTTTCAACGTGCAAGTATATAGTATTTAAGTTTGTATGGGAGATGGCTCAGCAAATTTCTTTTTGTGTCATGCTGATTTCTGCGCTCACAAAGCATATCGAGCGACAAAAAACACCAAAACCCCAGTAACGATGGTCAACAACTGTTGCTGTCGAAAAATACCCACTAAAAATGCCGCCAAAGCCCCAAGTAACCAAGGGTTGTCAAACGACACATCCATTTCCCCACTCGGCATTAATACCATGGGAGTAATAATGGCCGTCAGCACAGCCACAGGCACATATTTTAACCCCTGTTCGACATAACTCGGCATGGTCACCTTATGTGCGCGAGCTAGTAGCACAAAGCGAACACCAAAAGTCACAACAAACATGCCCAAAATAATCATGACAGATTGCAAAACGCTCATGAGTCTACTCCCTCAAACTGAGTCACATTCTCGTGACGTTTTTTCTTCTGCTCGGCGAAAAAGCCAACCAACACCCCTATGACCGCTGAGCTCAATAGACCTAAATTATTGGGCAAATCCACTAATAAAATAGAAGATGCCCCTGCACTGAAAAGACACAGCCAAAAAGGCTGATTTTTTAAGTAAGGCGTAATGATCCCGATAAAGGTTGCCACCATAGCAAACTCTAGCCCCCACTCACTCATACCAGGGATTAATTCACCAGACAATACGCCCAATACCGTAGTGATATTCCACATAACATAGAAGGCTATAAACGACCCAAGATACGCCTTGTGCCCTGTTTTATCATTTAAGGCACCTGTCGTATAAAGCGGTCTTACGGCCGCGTACGTTTCATCAATTAATCCAAAACCCATTATTAGCCGAGTCGAAAAAGGCAAATGTTTAACGTATTTCACCATGTCGGCGGCATACAAAAGGTGGCGCAAGTTGACGATAAAAGTAGTAGAAACAATCACCCATATCGGCGCATTAAGCGCAATTAACCCTAATGCGACAAACTGCGCAGAGCCAGCAAACACAATGGCAGACATGGCAATGGCGAACCAAGGACTTAAACCATAACTTGACGCCAAGGAACCAAATAAAATCCCAAAAGGTATACCGCCAACAATCATAGGAATGGACGCGACAATACCTGTCTTGATGGATGCGAATGTGTTCAACGGTTCTCTCCCAGTGTTTTTTCCATATATAAATCCGCTCTTTCGTATAAAGAGGTAAAGGGAACAGGCTTTACCACAAAGCCATTTTTTTCATACAACGACTTGGCCGCCAACAAGCAACTGGCCGTTTCCAAACACAGGACCTTAATGCCTTGTGCATGAGCGGTTTGCAGACAGTGACTTAGCAAGCGCTGAGCAATACCCATGCCCTGACAATGATCAGCAACGGCAAGTTTTAAAATCTCACCAACATTGCCTGAATGTGGTCTGAAAGCAAGACAACCTAACACAGACTCTTCTCCCTCTCGCTCACACACAGCCAACCATATTCGTCCGTTATGTTCAGCCATCCACTGCATAGGCGATTGTAATAAAGCAAGATCATGCTGATTGATTTGCTCTGGAAAATAGCGCTGTAGCCAACGCATATTTAAATCACAGAAAGCTAACTGATGCCTTTTAGATTGCAATTCCACCAATTTGATATCGGACAATCGATCCAATACCTTCTTCGCTACACTGTCGCTCAATACCTGCTGTTCCAATGTCACTAACGCGGTCATAAAATCGTCGCTTGAAAAGGACAACATGCGCTCTAATACCTGCTGCATCTCTAACAAGATAGGTTCGACTTTATGCATCGCTTGTTTCCCGACTGGTGACAAGGTCAACATAGTTCGACGTTGATCATGCTGATCCTGAATCTTTTCCAATAAAGATTCAGCCAGCATTTTACTGATCTGTTTGCTTACCGCAGGATGACTTAAATGAAGGCGATCCGCCATCTCAGTGACAGACAACGCCCCTTCCACTTGCAATAAACGCAATATGGGAAAATAAGTCGATGAAATAGGAATCTCACAATAACCATAGATCTCTTGCACTTGCGCAAATAGGTAATCACTTAAACGCTTTAATCGACTGCCCAATGTCAGTACACCAAACTGCTCCATATCCACTTCCCCAAAAACCAAAACAGTCTCTACAAAACAAGATCATAACAATCTTTTTTATTTTACGTAACCGGTTACATATATTTCATACGAAAGATTTATTGAAAGCCTCATAAGCACTCGTTTGAAGCCAGCAACCTCTGCTATACTCCGCCACCAATTTACTCACACTGGAGATGCGAAATGTCAGAAAAAGCCGTCGTGGTATATTCAGGCGGAATGGACTCATTTACTGTGCTAAACACTGCCATAAAACAAGGTCTAGAGGTCTATGCTATATCCTTTAACTATGGCCAAAAGCATAATAAAGAACTCGAGGTCGCGGCTCAGGTTTGTCAAAGCCTAGCCATCCCACACAAAATCGTGGACATCACCGCCATTAATAGCTTAATGGCCAACTCATCACTTACCAGTGGCGAAGACATCCCTGAAGGCCATTACGAAAGTGACAGCATGAAGTCCACTGTGGTACCAAATCGCAACATGGTGCTGCTGTCTATGGCCATTGCTTATGCCGTATCTTTGGAGGCAGGTAAGGTATATTACGGTGCCCATTCCGGCGACCACCACATTTACCCAGATTGCCGACCCGAGTTTGTCGACGCGATGAATGCCGTGGCGAAAATCGCCAATTATCAGGCAGTCGACATTGTTACGCCTTTCTTACAATCATCTAAAGGTGAGATTTTGAAAGCCGGTTTAGACATGGGATTGAACTACGGCAACACTTGGACTTGTTATAATGGTCGCGAAAAATCTTGCGGTAAATGCGGTGCTTGTCATGAACGCTTAGAAGCCTTTACTGAACAAGGTCAAACCGACCCACTAGAATACGAATTAAGCTAAACTTGCTCTAACACTTGGCTTTTGTTCCACAAACGTCCAAGTCATTAGGTGATAACCCTACCTCGACTGTTTTTCGAGGTGCACAAGGTAAACACATGTACTCTATAAAAGAAGCCTTTTACTCCTTGCAAGGAGAAGGCGCACATGCCGGACGTCCAGCATTATTCTGCCGTTTTACGGGCTGTAATCTATGGTCAGGCCTAGAAAAAACACGCGCCAAATCCGATTGCCAATTTTGTGATACCGACTTCATCGGCACCGATGGCCAAAATGGTGGTAAATTTCGTTCTGCCGAATTGTTACTCAAACACCTCGACTTATTATGGCCCGCCCAACAAGCATACAAATACGTGGTCTTTACTGGCGGTGAACCCGCGCTTCAATTAGACGAAACATTAATTAGCACAATGAAGTTAGCGGGCTATACGATCGCCATTGAAACCAATGGTACTTTGCCTTTACCCCAAGGAATTGATTGGGTTTGTGTTAGCCCTAAAACCAACAAGCCTCTTGTGGTGACTAGCGGCAATGAGTTGAAACTGGTGTATCCGCAACACCACTTACCGCCAAGTCAATTTGAAACTCTGGCTTTTGATCATTTTTACCTTCAACCCATGGATCAAAGTCACTTAACAAAGGATCAAATTCCGTTACAAGATACACAAGCAGCCACTTTAAATTATTGTTTAGCACATCCAAGGTGGCGTCTAAGCCTACAAACACATAAAATGCTCAACATTGATTAGCTGTCCAATTTTAGACTGATATAAAATAAGGAATGAAACATGATTATTTTACACACCAACCACGGCGACATTCAGATTGAACTTGATTACGAAAAAGCGCCTAAGACAGCAAAAAACTTTGAAGAGTACGTAACTTCAGGTTTTTATGACGGTGTCATTTTCCACCGTGTTATTAATGGCTTCATGGTACAGGGCGGTGGTTTTGAGCCTGGCATGACTCAGAAAGAAACTCGTGCTCCGATTGAAAACGAAGCCGACAATGGCCTGACGAACGAAGTCGGCACACTGGCAATGGCTCGTACAATGGACCCACATTCTGCTTCCGCTCAGTTCTTTATCAATGTTGCGGATAACAGCTTCCTAAATCACCGCAGCAAAACACCTGATGGCTGGGGTTACGCTGTTTTTGGTAAAGTAGCGGCTGGCATGGACGTGGTAAACAAAATTAAAGAAGTGAGCACAACCGTTAAAGCTGGCCACCAAGACGTGCCAACTGACGATGTAATCATTGAGTCCGCTGAGCTGGTAAAAAGCGAAGGCTAATGACTCGATTCTTTATTTCAGATTTACATCTGAGTGACAAACGCCCGGACCTTATCCGGGCGTTTGTTCAAATGATGGATGAACTTAAAACACAGAGAACACCTTCTGAGTTATACCTTCTGGGGGATTTTTATGAGGCTTGGATTGGCGATGACTACCAACCAGAATGGAATCACCCTATTGAACTTGCCTTAGCTAAGTTATCTCAAGCGGGTTGGCAGATTTACTTTCTACACGGCAATCGCGATTTTTTAATTGGCCAGGCCTGGTTAACACGAATTGGCGCAACGCTGCTTGATGAGCAAAGTGAACTCACCCTCGAAGAAGGCAATCTGCTCCTAGCTCACGGGGATGAATACTGTTTAGCCGACACGGAATATCAAGCCTTTCGTCGCACCGTTCGCTCAACCGCTTGGCAAGAACAAATTCTAAGCTTACCGATTGAGCAGCGTATTGCTTTGGCGGCACAATTGCGCAATGACAGCCAAGCCATGGCGACAGAAAAAACCATGAGCATTATGGATGTCACGGAACAAGCTGTGATTGATTCATTGCAACAGCATAAGTGCACGGCCATTATTCATGGCCACACACACCGACCAGACATTCATCATAATGGTCAATATGTGCGCTGCGTACTTGGTGATTGGGACAAGCACGTCTGGTTTGCAGAGCTTGAGCAAGGTCAATTTAAACAGTCCAATGCAAGTGTTGAAGCCTTTTTAAAACAAGGTCTAGAGGCTCTGCAAACGGTTCATCAAAAAAACCTATTTCATTAGGTCACAAAAAAACCAGTAAGTGTGCTTACTGGTTTTTTAAATTGCATCTATTTTGATTCACCGTCCTAACAACTCTTTTACCCAAGCCGTCTCTTCGGTTTGACGCGAACGATCAAACTCTAGATGGCGATGATGTAACATGGCAATCGCTCTGAAGAAGGCGTTATTTACCATCACTGGCGACAACTTAACACCATGCTCTTGCCACCAATAATGCTGTGCCTTACTGGTTAACACTTGATATAAATAATCCAACTCCATTGAGCCCCGGTACATTACATCCAGATTAACAACCGGATCGACTTTCGCGATTTCCAGCGCTAACCAATAGGTTACGTCAGGTAAGGTTTCACTTTTTTGCGAGCTCATAAGCCGTTCTCCTAATGAGATGACTTTATGAGTTTAGCAGCTCACTTCCTTACCAATGTTAAGAACCGAAATGGCTTTGTGCTTATTTGTAACTTATGCCGCGCTCGGCGGACCACTGTGCACACGAAACTCAACGTCGGGTTCGATAATCAATTTATGCTCCAATTCGCGGAAAAATGCGACTCGCTCATCAATGGATTCATTCGCGTATTCTTCAGCCAAGGCAAGGTAATCTTCAAAATGACGTGCTTCAGATTTCAACAAAGAAACATAGAATTTAGACAACTCTTCATCTAGGTGAGGAGCCAGCGCCGCGAAACGCTCACAAGAGCGGGCTTCCACGAAGGCGCCTATGATTAACGTATCAACCAAACGAGCTGGCTCGTGAGTACGAATATGCTTACGTAAACCATCAGCGTAACGAGAGGCGGTAAGATGTTCATAGGCCACATCGCGACTTCGCATCAATTTATGAACCTGTTCAAAATGCAATAGCTCTTCACGCGCCAATCGAGACATTTTGTGCAAAAGGTTATCGCGATCCACATAGCGATACATTAAGCTCATGGCCGTTGAAGCCGCTTTTTTCTCACAGTGAGCGTGATCATTTAAAAGTAAGCTTTGGTTCTCTAAGGCCCAGTTCACCCAAGCTTCAGGGGATTGGCATGGAAGAAACGCGACAAGCTCAGGGTACGCGGATAACATTAGTCTACCTTTTTATGTTAAAAAACGAGATTATACTAGGTATTCGCCATTTAGGCAGCAACGTCTTGATTTGGAAATCAATTTCGTAATGAATGAATTTTATCAACCTACAAAATTAAAAATCGGCCAACATGTTGGCGTTGAGCTAGACCCTTACATTTTGAACTACCCTATGGACAACCAAAAAACCACTTGGGTGGCAGATCAGGGTGGCCGTCCATTTGTTCTGCGCTTTTATCAATCGGACAAAGGCAAGGTAGAAGACTTCTTACAAAATGCTCGCAAATACACCAGCATCAAGCATCCGGCGATTACGCCAAACTACCCTCCTTTTTATTCAAATTTGTGGGTATTTTCTTGCTCAGCTGTCTGTGGCGGTGAAAATCTTTACAGTTTTCTAGGCAAGTACCCAGATGGCGCACCGCTCAATGTGGTAATTGGTCTTTTAGATGGCATCGCAAAAGCATTAGATCAAGCTCACAACAATAACTTGTTTCATGGTCATCTTGACCTGTCGTCTGTTCAAGTCGTCAATGGCATTGGCATTATGACGGGGTTTGGTGCGCACAATTGGATGCAGCAAATCGATGATAAAGACATGGATGCTCGCTTCATGCCACCGGAATACCATAAACAAGACCAAAAGAAATCGTCTGCGGCGGATCGCTACGGCTTTATGCGCCTCTTAATGGCGGCATTGTTGGGAGAGTCCACTCTGGATAAAAACCTCCCATCCGACCTGCCGGAATCTCACCCCTACCTAAGTGATAACACTTGGCGAAAGCTACTCAAATGGACTCGCGATAGTGAACAAACTAGGCCTAAAAATCTCACCGAAGTCATCCGTTTGATTCGTGCAAACCTCTACAAACCAGACGATCAAGGTGAATCAGCCTTCAACACCTTCATCCGACGTCAGGCCAAAAAGGTCAATAAAAAACTGATTGCGATAAGTAGCTCCGCTCTTGCCAGCCTATTATTAGCGTTGATTTTTTGGCCTGAAACAAACGAAGAAGCAAACCAAATCCAAGCGCTTCCGGTTAAAGTAGTAAAACAACAAACTCCTTTTGAAAAACTACCGAAAGTACTCGAAGAACCACTGGCAACTGGTGGCACCGCCCCTAAAGTGGAAAAAATCCCACCGGCAACTTTTTTAATGGGCGATCAAAACCGTTTTGGTGATGATAATGAAAAACCAGTCCACGAAGTGGATATCCCTAACGGTTTTTACATTAGCAAATACGAAGTCACCTTCGATCAATATGATAAATTTGCTCAATCCACAGGCCGCACTCAACCCCTTGATAATGGCTGGGGGCGAGGCACAAGACCCGTGATTAATGTCAGCTGGTACGATGCAAAAGCCTATACAGCATGGCTGTCCGAACAAACGGGACAAGAGTATCGACTGCCTACTGAAATCGAGTGGGAGTATTCAGCTCGTGCCGATTCCAATACAGCCTTCTGGTACGGCAATGAGGTGAAACCGGGTTATAGTGTTTGCGATAGCTGTGGCAGTCAATGGGATGCCGTTTCCACTGGCCCAGTAGGTAGCCAAGCAAGCAACCCTCTGGGCTTGTTTGACATGCATGGCAATGTCGCTGAATGGATCGAAGACTGTTACCACGATTCTTATGAAGGCGCACCTACGAGTAATCAAGTCTGGTTAGACAATCAATGTGATAATCGCGTCTTACGTGGCGGCTCATGGTTCGACATTCCAAGAGTTGGTAGAAGCGCAACACGCTATCGCGCACAACCAGATTTAAAGGCCAGCAACTGGGGATTTCGGGTGGTGAGAGTGATTCGAACCCTCTAAAAACCAATGTTTGCTAAATCAGAATAATTCCACTAAATGTCACCTATTCGAAATTGTTATGGCCCCGCCGCACTCTTCTCAGGGTTTTTCCTATAATATAAGTAGGGTTAAACGTATAGAGTTGTTTTACTTCATGGTCTGGCAGCGGGCCATTTATAAATACGTAATATTTTCGCGAATTAAAGTCCAGAGGTGTTATATGAGCCTGTATCAAGAATACTTGCAAGAAATTGAAGACCGTAAGGGTGAAGGGTTACACCCAAAACCAATCGACGGCGGTGAATTATTATCTGAAATCATCGCTCAAATCAAAGATACTAAAAACGAACACCGAGAAGACTCTCTCAACTTCTTTATTTACAATACCTTACCAGGCACCACCAGCGCCGCTGTTGTGAAAGCCAAATTCCTAAAAGAAATCATTCTAGGTGAAGAGTCTGTTGCAGAAATCTCTGTAGAACAAGCATTTGAATTCCTTTCACACATGAAAGGCGGACCATCTGTTGAAGTACTGATCGACCTTGCTCTTGCCGATGATGCTGAAATAGCGACGGCATCTGCTGAAGTATTAAAGACTCAAGTTTTCTTGTACGAAGCAGACATGGAACGACTAGAAACGGCTTATAAAGCTGGCAACAGCATCGCTAAAGAGATCTTAGAAAGTTACGCGAAAGCTGAATTCTTTACTAAATTGCCTGAAATCGAAGAGAAAATCGAAGTCGTCACCTACATTGCAGGTGAAGGCGATATCTCTACCGATCTATTGTCTCCGGGCAACCAAGCTCACTCTCGTGCCGATCGTGAATTACACGGTAAATGCATGATCTCTCCAGAAGGCCAACAAGAAATTGTTGCCCTAAAAGAGAAGCATCCGAATGCTAAAGTTATGTTAATCGCCGAAAAAGGCACCATGGGCGTTGGTTCTTCTCGTATGTCTGGCGTTAACAACGTCGCGCTATGGGCCGGTGAACAAGCTAGTCCTTATGTCCCATTCGTTAACTTTGCTCCTGTTGTTGCCGGCACCAATGGCATATCTCCCATTTTCTTAACAACCGTTGGTGTGACCGGTGGTATCGGTATCGATCTTAAAAACTGGGTTAAGAAAGTAGACGAGAATGGCAAGACTGTTGTTGATGCCAATGGCGACCCGATTTTAGAAGAAGCTTACTCTGTTGCAACTGGTACCGTTCTTACGATCGATACGAAGAAGAAGAAGTTGTACAACGGCGACAAAGAGCTAGTAGACATCTCGGATTCTTTCAGCCCTCAAAAAGTTGAATTTATGCGTGCTGGCGGCTCTTACGCTGTTGTCTTCGGCAAGAAACTACAAACGTTTGCAGCTGAAACCCTAGGCATTGAAGCGCCACAGGTTTATGCACCTTCTAAAGAAATTTCCGTTGAAGGCCAAGGCTTAACCGCGGTTGAGAAAATCTTCAACAATAACGCTGTTGGTGTTAACTCAGAAACGCCACTACATGCCGGCTCTGACGTTCGCGTTAAAGTCAACATTGTTGGTTCTCAGGACACAACAGGCCCAATGACAGCCCAAGAGCTGGAATCTATGGCGGCGTCTGTTATCTCTCCTATCGTGGACGGTGCTTACCAATCTGGTTGTCACACCGCATCGGTTTGGGACAGTAAAGCGCAAGCAAACATTCCTAAGCTAATGAGCTTCATGAGCAACTTCGGTTTGATCACAGCACGTGACCCTAAAGGTGTTTACCCACCAATGACCGACGTAATCCATAAAGTATTGAATGACATCACTGTAGATGATCGTGCCATCATCATCGGCGGTGACTCTCACACCCGTATGTCTAAAGGTGTGGCGTTCGGTGCTGACTCTGGTACGGTTGCTCTTGCACTAGCAACGGGTGAAGCTGCCATGCCAATTCCTGACTCCGTAAAAGTGACCTTCAAAGGTCACATGAAGAGTCACATGGACTTCCGTGATGTAGTACACGCCACTCAAGCACAAATGCTTAAGCAATTTAGCGGCGAAAACGTATTCCAAGGTCGTATCATCGAAGTACACATTGGTACGCTACTCGCTGACCAAGCCTTCACCTTCACAGACTGGACAGCAGAGATGAAAGCGAAAGCGTCTATCTGTATTTCCACTGATGATACCTTGATCGAATCTCTAGAGTTGGCTAAGAGCCGCATTCAGATCATGATCAACAAAGGCATGGAAAACGAAGCCAAAACGTTACACGGTTTGATTGCTTTGGCTGACAAACGTATCGCAGGCATCAAGTCTGGCGAGCAACCTGCCCTAGCCCCTGACAACAATGCAAAATACTTTGCAGAAGTAGTAGTGGACCTAGACGAAATCTCTGAGCCAATGATCGCTGACCCAGATGTAAACAACGATGATGTGTCTAAACGCTATACACACGACGTTATTCGTCCTGTGTCTTTCTACAAAGACAAGTCTGTCGACTTAGGCTTCGTTGGTTCGTGTATGGTTCATAAAGGTGACATGCAAATCATCGCTCAAATGCTTCGTAACATTGAAGCGAAGCAAGGCAGTGTCTCGTTTAAAGCGCCGCTTGTCGTTGCTCCACCTACCTACAACATCGTTGATGAGTTAAAAGCAGAAGGCGATTGGGATATTCTTAAAAAATATGCTGGCTTTGAGTTTGATGATAGCAAACCCAAATCCGTTGCCCGTACTAAGTATGAAAACATTTTGTACCTAGAGCGCCCTGGATGTAACTTGTGTATGGGTAACCAAGAGAAAGCAGAACCAGGCGATACCGTTATTGCCACTTCTACTCGCTTGTTCCAAGGTCGTGTTGTCGCTGACTCTAACGAGAAAAAAGGTGAATCCCTACTAGGCTCTACTCCATTGGTAGTACTGTCAACTGTGTTGGGTCGCTTCCCATCAATGGATGAGTACCTATCTGCCGTGGACGGAATCAATCTGACGGATTTTGCGCCACCATTAGAAGAGATGACCACCGCTCCTGCGGAATTAATTGCTGTTAGCAGCAACTAGGTCAATCTTCAACATTTGTTCAATATGAACAAATCAAAAAGCCGATACTGTTCACCAGTATGAACTGACCCCATAAAGTTGGACTCTGTTCTAAGCGGCTTTACAAGGCCTGATTCCGATACGCTATCGGACTCAGGCCTTTTAGTTTCTGCTTAATTCGATCGTTGTTGTAATACTCGATGTATTC
>NZ_JSEE01000002.1 GCF_001625355.1 Marinomonas sp. TW1 | reverse complement strand
GTCTGGGGTGTGTAATTTGTTTTTAGAGCGAAAGAAAGCGAGGCCTAGTCGGCCTCGCATGGTAAAGCAATCAAAGACGAGATATCCGGTATCTCGTAATACTGTTCCGCTTAAGTGAACAGCGTTAACCCGAAGGTGGCTTTTTTATTTGGTGTCTCATATGAGACACCGACTTCATTTTTAAAAGTGCAAACTCTTTTAAAATCAAGCGCTTGATTGGTGGAGATGGGGATGCTCCATCAAACTTTTTAAATTCAATAGCTTAACCGTTTTTTTGTGATTGTATTTAGGTAGCTTAGTACCATTTGTTAGTAAGCACTTTACCGGAATTATAAGAGCAAGAAAACTCAATAATATCCGCTGTTATTACTTTCGGTTCAATTCCCTATTGAGGAGCTGAACTAAGTTATTTGATTCGCTGTACCGAAGATTTAAGGCGGTTAATCGTTGAGTCTTGTTCTTCAGTTAAGCGGCATGTAGATAGTTCTTTGAGAGTATTAGATATACGATTTTTTTGACGCTTTTCTTGAGAGACCATGTCCGTATTTTTAGCGTCGAGCCATCTATCTATTTGATGTTGTAACTTGAGAATGACCTTTTGTACTTCGAGTAATTCTTTAGCTTGCGGTTGTTGATACCTCCATTCATCTAGTCGTCGGGTTGTATAAACGGTGGTCTATTTGGCAGTGTTTCAATATAGCCGCATTAAACACAGTCTTTATTAACTTGGTAGCAGCCTTTTTTTGGAGGTTCTTAAGAACCCTTCCCTCTAAGACCTTCCCTATAATCAGGTGGACATGGTCTCCACTACCATTACGTCCATATTGAGGTTGTTGATGTAATACTGCACGAATTACCTTTTTGAATGTTATAGTTTCACTGTGAGTGAGCTTTAGATGACGAACCAATTCTCTACAGCAGTCGTCTACAATCAAGCGCCAATCATTTACGGAGAGTCTAAACCCTCTTGGCAGAGTCAAACAAAACTCCATAGCATAGCTTGATAATGGACGTCCATGAGCTCTTAACATTAGTTGAGTTGTTTTAAATTGTTCTCCCCGAAGAGCAATGAGTTGTGAAGTCTGGGGACTACCAACGAGAGAAACAATCTGTTCGGTGTATTTGTTATTTTTGTGAGAAGTTGATAATAAATATAGCTCTCTAGTCATCAACCCCTTTGTCTCTTCTCTCACTGGTTCTGTAGTGACAGTCCAATTTTTAAGCATCTTTTGTTAAAGGTTACAAAAATACAGCTTAATCAAAAAATAAGTCTAGTTTTCTAGATAGGACAAATAGCTCCGCATTTGATCCTCTAGTGAGAGGGCCCCCCTTTCAACACCCAAAAGAAATTTTGTTCGTCTGGATAAAAATATATATTTATAGAAAAATATTATTGATAAAAATACAGCATTTGATAATGCTCTAATATCCAGTGTTGGATTTTCAAGCCATAAAAACATGAAAGCTAGAGTTAAAGATGGGGTTATAAATCGCTGCGTTGAAAGAGGATTATTATATGAAGAGAATCAGCTCAATAGATCGAAAAAATACCAGTAGGTATGTGAAGTTATCGACAATGATTTTTCAGCACTTTTCCTATTAAGAAAAGGAAATCCCACAGTAGATACTTAAGCCGACTTAAGAGATTTTTTTTGCGATATTGAAGATATGTGTGAAGCAATTATCGAAGATCTTGCTAAGAGAGTTATGGGTGAAAAAATCAGCTGTGTAGTCTGAGTGTTTATGGAGCATATTATAAAACTAGTTGGGCTCAACGATGGGAGTTAAACTTATAGAGAATGCCTAACACAAAGGCTTTACACGTGCATGACTTGTGCTATCTTTTGTGCAACCAATTGAATTAGAGAAGAAAAATGTGGCATAAGTCATCAGTTTATAATGAAAGCGATGTTGAGCAAAAAATAATCTACCCAATGTTAACGGAATTCTATCCTTCTGGGTTTGGAATTGACAAGTCCTTCATCAAAACTAAAGCAAACATCAAGAGGCTTCAAATAGGCAAGGGAGCCGAAAACAAAGTTTACTTTCCAGACTATGCAATAGTGGTCGACGGCTATCCTGTATGTATCATCGAGGCAAAAGCACCAAAAATTGATTTAGAAGAGGCATATCGAGAAGCTCGTTTGTACTCGAATGAAATTAATGCGAGCATTCAAAGTGGACTAAATACGTGTAAGTATATATTTGCGATTAATGATGAGTCTATATGGTTTGGATATTCAGACCAAGCAGAGCCGGAAATAAAAGTTAAAGTTTCCGATTGTGACTCCATGAGCCAATCTCTAGATTCTTTACAAAAAATATTTAACTTAGAAAAGATAAAAATAGAATTAAAAGGGTTAATATCCAAGTATGAAGACTTGATTACATCAAGACCAAAGAAATTGCTTGGAGGAAAAGGTGTTCAAGGAGAGGAGTTAGACCAAAATACATTTGGAGCAACTGTAACCTCTGCCATATCCAAAATATTTAACCCAATATCTATACCTGATAGAAAATATATTGCAAAAGAAGCATATGTTAACTCTAGAAGAAAGCAAAGATATGTTGAACCTATTGATAAGTTAATTCGAGCTGCAAATAGTTTCTCGATTTCAGATGCAAATCAAATTGAAGATACAAATAATCCGAGAGAAATATTAGATAAATTAAAGGATAACTCTTCAATTGATAGACAAGTAATGCTTCTTATTGGAAGTGTAGGTTCTGGGAAATCGACGTTTATTGACCATCTCTTTTATAAAGCCTTAGATGATGAATTAGTACAAAAAATAACACCTGTTAGAGTTGATATGAATACTTCACCATTGAGTTCTAGCGAAATTTACTCTTGGTTGAGGCAGAGAATAATTGAAGGCTGTCAAAAGTCTTTGCCGGATATCGACTTTGAAACTAGAGAAAATCTAGAGAAGTTATATTCTTCAGAAATTAATAAAGTAAAAAAAGGAGAGCTATCATACTTTGAAGAAAACTCTCCTGAATGGAGAAGAGGGTTATTTGAGGAGACCAAAAAGTTAAAAAATGATGAAAATGTTACGACTCATGCATACATTCGATTTTGTTGTGCTGAGCGTGGTAAGACATTGGTGATTACACTAGATAATTGTGACAAAAAAGAGGTAGCGGATCAGCTACTTATGTTTCAGGTTGCTCAATGGCTTCAGGCTAATTTTAGGTGCTTAGTAATATTGCCATTGAGAGATGAAACATATGACAATTATCGAGATCAGCCTCCATTAGATACTGCTTTGAAAGACCTTGTTTTTAGAATTGAACCACCATTACTTCAGCAGGTGTTGGTTAACCGAGTAAAGTTATCCCTAAAAGAATTAAAAAGTGAGGGAAACGAAACTTTGAGTTATAGCCTTCCAAATGGCTATCGTGTTGAGTATCCTCAGTCAGAAAGAGCTTACTATCTTACGTCTATTTTAAGTTCAATTTTTGAATATAATAATTTTGTTAGAAATATAATTGTTGGTTTAAGCGGTAGAAATATAAGAAGAGCGCTGGAAATATTTATTGAGCTATGTAACAGCGCTCACTTAGATGAATCTGAAATTCTTAAAATCAGGCAAAGCCAAGGAAAGCACAAGATCGCATTCCATAAGATAGTGACAATACTTCTTAGATTAAATAAAAGGTATTATGATAGTGATAAAGCGTATATAAAAAATATTTTTGATAGGAAAGATGAAGACAGTCCGATAAACTCTTTCTCAAGATACTTAATATTGTCTTGGTTGAAGGAAAACCAAGGAAAGTCATTTGGCGCGGTAAAAGGTTATCATCCTATATCTCATTTGTGTGAATCCATCAATGAGTTAGGTATTAGTAAGGAAAATATTCTATCTGACATAACCTATTTGATTGAGGGGAATTGTATTGTTACAGAAGACTTTAAGAAAGAAAATGTAACATACTCAACGTTAGTGAAAATAACACCATCTGGAGATGTTCATCTCCAGTTATCTTCAAATATTACATATTTAGCAGCTATTGCTGAAGAATGTTGTTTTGAGGAAGAAGCCGCTGAAAAGATTAGTAAAAGGATTACTCATTTAGAATCACAAATGAACTATCAAAATTGCTTGAGAACCGCAATTGATACTTATAAGTCACTAGAGTTTATAAAAGAAAACTATTGCCCACCCTATGAAAAGCAAATGATTCGATCTAATCATATTGGTATAAATATAGAAAATATTTGGCAAAGATTAGAATCAGCAAAAAATAAAGCATCAGAAGACCCTTGGTTTGAAGCAGAGAAGAGATACTCAAGAGGTTCTATCCATGAAGCTGTTGTACAGAATAAACTAGAATATGGGTGTTTCGTTACATTCAATGATAATGTAAGTAGCCGAATTAAGAATATAAATATTGATATAGCTGATTATGATGTCGGTGACAAAGTTGAAGTGGAAATTATTTGGGTGAATTCATCACAAAAGAAAATAGGGGCTAAGATTCTATCTTTGATAGAAGAAGAAACTGATGAATTTGCTAGTTTAGAATAATCACAGGAGTCTATCCGCTTCGCGGGAATCACTCTCCGAATTGAATTTTCAATTCAACGCGATGAGAACTTTTAATCTGTGTGACACGTGACAGACCTATAAGGTCTGTCACGTGTCACATTGAGAGCGGATAGTTAATCATCGAGTCGTATCTCGTCGCACTCCTAAGGTCTTGTTTCTAGTTTCGTTACCATGATTTTCTTGGTGTCTAGTAAGAGCTTCAAAGCTCGTTGCATCTGTTGTCTTTCTTTATCCTCGAGTCTCGCCTTATTTGGATAAAGAAACTCACGTAGCATTCTACATGTGGTTTTTTCTGAGGCTGCGCTTTAATATGTTCTAAGATCACGTTCGCTAGCTTACTACCAATGGTAGGACTCTGAGTCGAGTGATTGATCTTTACCAGTGTCTCTAGTTCGTTATGTTCCTAGTCAAAGATTCAATTCGCGTATTAATCTCGTTGGCAACTTGTCTTACTACACTTGAGGGTTTCCAGTGCTTTAGATCTTTCTCAGAGGTATATGGGTAATAAAGTTTGAATCGTTCATAGCAAATACCCTCTAAAGTAAGGCGCGTCTCTAGGGCTGCGTAAGTTAGGCTTTGAACGGTATTGTCAGCTACAAGTGAGCGTATGATCTCAATTCTTCTTGCTATGTTCAGCATAAAGTAAAACCTTCTAGTGAGAGTGATCGATGCAATATAATTTTGAGATCTGTATTTTTTATATCCAAAGATGAGCGGCAATGGCGTAATTGTCATGCTCAATATAAGCTTACACTAACTTTGATGAAAGCTTGCAAATAATAGAGGGGGAGTATCGTGGGGGTAAAGCGTGGGGGAAATAAAAAATCGCTCGTTCCGTAAGTTTTTGAAAAATAAGGGAATCTTACCGATCTTTGCATATGGTGGAGATGGGGAGAGTCGAACCCCATACATAATACCTTTGAAATCAGTAAGTTATTGATTTATAAAGATATATATACTGTTTATTTGTACAGTATTTCGGGGCGTTTTTAGTGGTTCGGTGTGTCGGATGTGTGTCATAAATGATCTTTATAAGTCTATTGTTTTCAGGTCGTAGCTACTCTCACATAATGTAAGCTGAGTAAGTTTTATATGATGAGCATTTTGTGTATTTATCCATTGTTTTACAAACTCAATGTTGTCTTTAGTGCATAAGGTTCCAAGTATTATCTGTCTTATTGATGACGCAGGGAATAGCAGAGTGTGTATTGGTATTTGGTTAGCATCCTTAATCATTGATTTTTTATTGCCTATTGTGCCAATTATTCTATATTCATCTTCGTATTCCCAAATATCTTCTTTTGTGCTCATTATTTTATGAAAATAAATATTTTCTTCTCTTTCAATTCTTCTTTCAAGTAAGCCTTGGTCAAAATCAACTCTGTTTTTTTTGTAATCAACTTTTATAAGAACATTGTTGTGATGTGATCTTAAGGAGTTTGTATCTTCGATTTTAAAAATGTCAGGATGTGAATCTAAGTCTAATTCTATGCAAAATCCTTTGTATGAATTGGCATAGTGAGACCACATTAATTTATTTTTCGGTTTTGTTGTTAGTGAGATTATTCCAAATTTTTCATTAAGATAGTTGAGGAATTCTTCTTCTGTTTTTTTAAAGTGTAAATAATATTTTTTTTCCTCTTCGAGTGATATTTTTTTTGAATGCACTGCTAAGTTAAGTGTTTTTTGTAAAACTCCTAATAGGTTTATTCTTGATTCAAAAGGGTCGTTTAGTGAATATATTTGAGATATACGCATGTTCACACCCTTGTCTCTTAGTATTAACTTGAATTTCTCATCATCGTAATATTTAAATAAATTCATTTATAACCCTTAGATATTTGATAGTGGATTAAGTCGCGTTGCTTCTTCCAGATAATCCGGCGCTAGGTGTGCGTAGCGCATGGTCATTTTTATATCAGTGTGGCCTAGTATCTTTTGCAGGGTCAAGATATTGCCGCCGTTCATGATGAAGTGGCTGGCGAAGGTGTGGCGTAGTACGTGGCTGGCTTGGCCTGCTGGCAGTTCTATGTTGGTTCGCTTTAGGGCGCGCCGAAAGGCGGATATTGAGAAGGTGAACAGGTTATTCCCTCGTGTTCGCTTGGCGTGTTCTTGTAGTTCTTCGAACAATTCAGGGGTTATAGGCACGCTTCTGTTTTTGTTGCCTTTGGTGTCTGTGTACAGCACTTTGTTGTTATGTACCCTTTGAATGATCAGGGCTTCGGCTTCTCCCCAACGTGCGCCCGTTGCCAGGCATACTTTACTGATTAGAGTAACGTGTGGATTGTCGCATTCGTCCGTGGCCGCCAGTAATTCATTGATTTGATCGTGGGTTAAAAAGGCCAGCTCATTGTCTGGTACACGCACGTTTTGCACTTCTTCCAAAGGGTTTGGGTAATAGATTTCCTTGGATTTGATTAAGGTGCTAAACATGGCGCTTAGATAGGTCAAATCATTATTAAGTGTCTTTGGTTTGCGCCCTTCTTTGGCTCTTTTGGCGCGCCAGCGAATGTATTGGGTGCTGCTTAAGCTCGACCCGACCGGATCGCCGAGTTGGTCCGCAATCATTAGCATTTTGGCTTTACGGCGTTTGCCGTCTTTCAAAAAGTGGCCGTGTATGTCGTCCCAAATATCAATAAGCTCGGATAGCTTACGGTTGTCCTTGGGTTTCTCTAACCAAGGCTTTTCGTCGGATTGAGTCTCATGCTGGGCGATGGTGTAACGCATGAAGCGTTCACACTCGCCTTTCGTGAGAAAGGTGCGCTTGTACTCACGACTGCCACGGCCTGCAACACGAAAACGGACTTCGAAGCCTGTTGGAACTTTTTTTATAGCCATATCAAATATCATCTTCCTTGATTGAGTAATAATTTATTATTTTTGATGAGGTTATTTCCTGATCGATCATTTTGAGGTTTATCTTTGATGTTTTTCGATACTTCCTGTTGTTCAAATCTTCGTACGATATTTCTATATATCTAGGTTTTGGATCATATTTATCATTAATTATTTCGATATAGACAGAATCATTTTGTTTTAGGTATTTTCTTGATACTCCACAGATTATTTTTTCATTATCATCTAGAGAGTTAATAGATATTTTTTTAGCGTGATATCCTAAGTTAAAAATGTTAGCTTCAATTTTTGAATTAACAACCTCATAAGGTTTACCATTATTGTTTGTAAAATAAATTTCGCTTTCCACATATCTACGAAAATCAATATCTACAATTGCTTTATATTTTTCTTCTTTTCCTATAGTTTCTCTTTGAAAGCCGAGTAAAATAGAGAACAAAGAACCCATAAAAGCTAATATGGAAACTAGAGATGTTAAAATTAATTTTTCACCACTTTGAAAGAAAAAATAAATGATTAGAATTAGTGCTGCTATTGGTAAGAGCCATAAAAAAAATGATATTACAGTCCTCATAATGCTCCCTTCAAATCATCGGATGACCTGACCACACGACACGGCCAATTATTTTAAGCTTGCTTAGACCTTCTAACGGTATGGTCATTGGTTGGTAATTCTTGTTGTCTGAGGTGATCGCCACCAATCCATCAAGCTGTTTTTGCACCCGTTTAACGAACAGTTCCCCGTCATAGTTGATCACATAAATGCCGCCGTCACTGGTGACTGTGTTTTTCGTTTTGTCGATCACCAAGGAGTCACCAGAATAGATAGTGGGTTCCATGGAATCCCCACGGGCATAAATGGCGATTAGGTTCGCTGGGTTGATGCCTGATTTTCTTAGACAAGCTTATTAAAATACTTAAAGTTCTGCGTTTTGCAATGGAATAAGGAAGGCAAGTGACCATTCAATGGCGAAATAGGCTGTTGTTGAATTGAAATAAAAAAGGAAGCCATTGGGCTTCCTTTTTTGTTCGACTGACACACGGTGTGTCTTATGTGTGTCATATTAATCTCGAAGGTCTAACCTTTCAAAATCAAGCGCTTGATTGGTGGAGATGGGGGGAGTCGAATCTATACCGTTTTAACACTCTGAAAGTATTGATTTTTATGGCTTATCTCATGATAATGTGGGGGTAAAACGTGGGGGAAACCAGTTTATTTCAGGTATATCGAGATGAGCTATTTAGAGAAAAAACGAAACTTATACTATGCGGTTCTAAAGATTCCTAAAGAACTACACGAACACTTCGGGAAGACCAAATTTTCAAAGAGCACTGGCGAAGCAGATAAACGTAAAGCTTCGCATATAGCCATGGGATTTGTCTCAGAATGGAAAAGACAGATTGATATGGCAAGAAAGCGGGCGCTAGATTACGACACTCAGTTTGCTTTAAGTTTAAGAAAAGAGTTGGAGAATGCCTGCAAATATAATGATGATCCTTATGTTCTTCATGAAGTTGTAGGTGATTTGGTTGATACGCTAAGAATCCAAGGGGACTCAATTAAAGCGGAGAAGATTGCGAGTATTGCTTTTGGCAATGATGTGATACTTGGTGAGCATTACGATGCTTGGGTCGCGTCGATAAAAAGCCCGAATGTTAAAACCCGTAGTTCATATGCTAGTGTGGGTCGAGAAGTCATGAAGTATTTTCCAACCGTAAAATCCATAAATCCAAAGTCTGTAAGAGAATGGGCTCGGATGATGGTTGAAGGGAAAGGGATGTACTCTGAGGAGCTTTCTAAATCGAGTATCGAAAGACGCTTTCGTGTCGCGAGAAGCTTTTGGTTGCACCTTGAGTATAAAGACCTTGTTCCTCTCGATTCTTGTCCATTCAAGATCCCTCGCTTCGTATCGGAAGCAGATAAGAAGAAAAGAGCTTTGCTGCTTAAGACTAAAGGTAGAGCTGAGGAGCGTCAGCCGTTTGAGCCTGAAGAGCTTGTGAGTGTATGGAAGGAGGCATCTAAGAAAGATCAGCAGTTAGCAGATTTAATTTATTTAGGGATGTACACAGGCTGTCGAATAGAGGAATTATGCCAGCTCAGAGTAGAGTCATGTAGTGAATCCCTGATCAAAGTTACAAGTAGTAAGACCAAAGCAGGCTATCGAGATATACCTGTTCACCCTGAGCTGAAACCATTAGTTAAAAAACTATTTACTGAATCTAAAGATGGGTACTTACTATCAGGGCTCAAAGCACCTCCAAGTACAGGAGATAGATCTAGTGCCATAGGTAAACGTTTCGGGAGGCTCAAAAAGAGGATGGGGTTTGAGAGTGATAAAGTGTTTCACTCAATTCGTAAGACAGTAGCTACTTTGCTAGAGAATGCTAATGTGCCTGAGAACTTATCTGCTGAGATTATAGGGCATGACCATGACACGCTGACTTACGGTTTATATTCTGGTGGGTATAGCTATCAAGCAAAGTTAGATGCTATATCAAAAATAAGATACCCGCTTTAGTTTCATATCTACTTCAAGCCGTACTTCAGTACCACCCTTTGAAAACGCGCTTTGTACTGCTCCTGATTCTTCGGGGGCAGCCACTCATCTAGGCCTTTAGCCTATTATAATGACTCGGAGTTGATCTTGTAGCACTTCCAGATGATCAAGCAGAGAGGCGTTCTTGTAGCGAAGCGGTTTTTAACTATCAATGTGAAGTCGCATGCTAAGTCTAGAGAATCACATTTTGAGTAGCGTATATTGATAATATATTTTATGCTCCCTATGTTCATAAGTATATTTACTAAGTCACCAAAATTATTACTTTAATAAGGAATTTAATATGGAAGGTATTACTGTTTTTCAACTAGTTCTAATTTTGCTTTTTCTTGTTGTTGCTCTCCCATTATTATTTTTACCTACAATAATAGCTTCTAAAAGAAAACACCCTCACAAAGTAGCGATCATATTGATAAATTTTTTCGGTATCTGGCTTTGGGGTATAGGCTGGTTTGTTGCTTTAGTATGGTGTTTTGTTCAGCCATCAAAGATTCCCTCATCAATGAGTACAAATTCTGCTGATGAAATCAAAAAGCTATATGACCTGAAAGAGCAGGGTGTGATAACTGACCTAGAATTTGAGGAAAAAAAGAAAACGCTATTGTAGTTTTCAAGTCTTGCGTTCAAGTAGTTTATCTTTCAGCTTTATAATGTTTATCAATGAGCGTTTGAGTTAAATCTAAGTTTGAGATCATTTGATTGTCAGCGTTTAGTTCTAGACGATTTTTTGTGATAAATTTTTTAGGGCATATACATATAAGGTTGATTTTCTGCTCCCCCTTTACCCCTAGTAATAGAGATAGTTTTACAAGTTAGTGTTCAACGATAACTTAAGCACTTTAGGAATATTGAATAAAAGGGATAGTTATGGTTAAAGATCTATCAACTTCTTTGAAGGCTGCTTTATATGAAAGAGTTAATGCACCAGTAGTTGGAACGTATACGGTCACTTGGCTTTTCTATAACTGGAAAGGCGTAATCCCATTAATTTTTGGCGGAGGTCAAGGTGGTGAAAAGCTATCTGAACGCGTAGAGGCTTTTGATGCATATTTACACACTAGTACTTCTTGGGGTTGGCTTAACTGGCTGTCAGAGTTAATAGGCTTAAGGCTTGAGATTTTTCTATTTCCCGCACTTTTAACTCTAATAGCTATTTACATATTACCCATCATACAAGCACAAGTCTTTAAGCATAATGAAAAACTCAAAGCAAAGAGTTTAAAGTATAAGGAGCAAAATGACTCTGAATTACGTCTGACGCTAGAACAAAGTAAAGAAATGAGGAAAGAATTAGCCTCTTATCATGAGATTAATGAGCAGCAAAGAGAGCGTTTAAATGCGATTCATAAAAGGGATTATGACAACCTAAGGGATGAAAATGAAGCTTTAGTTTTACGAGAAAATCAAGAAGTAGAGAGGAGAGAAAAGGTTGAAAAAGATCTTGTAGATTCTCAAGAAGGATTCAACAGCTTATATGAAAACAATAAAGAATTGATGAAATCACAAACAGCTGCTTTAGAAGATGCCAGTATAGCAGCTATGGCCGCTGAAGAGTTCCGCCGCAAGCTAGAACGATATGAAAATGGGCAGGTCGTAAGCAAAAAAATCGAAAGCGTGCTGTTTAACATTATACACAAGCGTAATTTAAACGACCTTGATGAATTTTACAGTTTCCTTCGTTCAGTGAGTGATAATAAAGAATGGATATCATCTCTGAATAGCATCATTACTATGAAATATACCCAAGTAGCTACCTTCGATGAAGCTGATGGGTACTTTTTAAAATTAATTAAGCCTCGCATAACTACCTATTCAATAGACAACTTAAAGCTTCTGGATTCTGTATGGCAGAAAAATGATCAGATTTATGGCCGTAGAAGAAGTGATGATGACTTGAATATAGTACATAAAAGGCTTGAAGAGTTAGAAGCTGAGAAATGAAGATAATATTTTAAAAGTATGTATAAGCTTATATATTCTAAGGTTTTCTGTAGCTCAAAGGGTACACCTTCTGACCCATCCTAAAGTCCCTCCTAAAGATGTGGCTCAAAGCTGTTGACATATCACTGATCCATGTATTTATAATGAGCCATACCTTTTGATCTACTTATGGGAGGAACTATGGCTACAGTCGCATACGTCCGTGTCAGCTCTGATGGGCAGTCTACAGAGAGTCAGAAATTCAAGATCAGTGAACGCTACGCAGTTGAGAAATGGTTTGTTGATGAAGCTGTCTCAGGTGCTACTAAGTCAGCTCAGAGAGAAGGTATGAAGGCTCTCTTAGCGTACGTACGAGAAGACGATACGGTGGTCGTCAGTGCGATTGATCGCTTGGGGAGGGACACAATAGATGTTCTTGAGACTGTCTCTCTGATGCAATCTCAGGGCGTCTCAGTGGTATCTCTAAGAGAGGGCTTTGACCTTTCAACTCCTATTGGTAAGGCGATGCTTACGATGCTGTCAGCAGTTGCAGAGCTAGAAAGATCGAACATTAAGGCTAGGCAGATGGCTGGCATCGAAAGGGCTAGAGCTGAAGGGAGAAACTTAGGGAAAGAAAAAGTCATTGATGACAATGCCGTTGCGGAGTGGCGAGCGCTAAATGAGGCGTCTATCAAAGCTACTGCGGAGCGCTTTAATATCTCTACTGCTTCGGTTAAGAGGGCGTGTAGGAAGGTGTCTATTTAGTTTAGCTTTTTCTAATATTAAGGGTCAGTTCTGGGGGGAGGGATGAGCTTTCCCTTCTTCTTTATTGTTTATATCTAACACTCTGAAATCATTGAGATTTTCGATTTGGGGTCAGTTCTGGAGAAAAACTCCATTCACTAACCTTTATATATTCGGAGATTGAAAATGACTTATGAAAATGAATCCCCTTTTGAAGCCCTTACACGACTTGAGAATGACTTTAAGACAGGCTCGGAGGCTCCTCAGATCAACGGAGAGCTAGAGCTTAAACAAGTCCATGAGGCTCTCTCTCTGTTCCAGCCAAGGGATATGAACACTGAAGTCGCTTCCAAAGAACAGCACATTCAGAACCTCCTTGCTTCTATTCGCAATGAACCTACCAATAGACTTGATCCAATCGTTGTCTGGTGGTCTGGCTCAGTGTGGTACGTATTAGATGGTCATCATCGTTTAGCTGCATACAGAGCGTTTGCTAGGGAAGGTGGGCTGATGAAGATGATGATCCCTGTGAAGGTCTTTAGTGGAACTGTGGTGCAAGCTATGGGTGAAGCTACAAGGCTGAATTCAAAAGACAAGCTGGCGATGACAAAAGATGACAAGAGCAATATGGCTTGGAGGTTCGTTGCTTTGGGAGCAGAGGGGCTAACTAAAGGGGCTATTTCGAAGGTCTGTAAGGTCAGCACTGCTACTGTTGGTCGTATGAGAAAGAAACTCAGGGAGATCCAAGAGTTCCATCCTGATGATTGGCATAAGGTTTCTCTTGAGATGACTTGGAATGAGGCAATCAACTTTCTTGAAAGGAAGAAGGCGTATGATGATGACTGGCAGAAAGCTCAAGCAAAAGAATGGGCTAAGAGGCTAAGTAGTGCTTTTGGTAAGAAGCTTGTAGCGCAGCCTGAAGTCTTCCTTGATGCACTAGAAATGTACTCTCCAAGGTTGCTTCAAGACCTGACTGAGTACCTTCAGGATAAGCATGATGAGGACGAGGAGTTAGACTTCTAGTTTGACTCAAGGTGTATCTTCCCTATGGGTGTATCATGATACAGGTACGCCCATTCATAGGGTTAGTTGGTTGAGTTCAAGTTAAAGGATACCTTAGTGTACCTAGAAATCCGTCAAGACTCAGAAGGCGGGTTACAACCTAGCTGATCTACACAAAGCGGCTGGGGGGGGGCGCATAAAGATCAACCTAACTATTGGTTAAGCAGTGAGAAAACAGAAGAATTAATTAAAAGTCTAATTCCCCAGAAACGAGGAATTAAACCTGTAGAAGCTAAGGCTGGTCGTTACGATGGCACTTACGTTTGCAAAGAGCTGATCTATGACTACGCTATGTGGATTAGTCCCGAGTTCAAGATCAAGGTTATCCGAGCGTTTAAGGTATACCTCCCCTATGCCTGTATCATGATACAACCTTATGGAGAAAAGTTTCCTTTCAAATAGTCCTACTCAAACATAAGCCGAAAGACAGCCAAACGCTTAAAATCTGCTAGCTAGAGATCTATGCACTTGTTCATTAACTGCGATAGTGGATGTAAGCAATTGTTTATTTGTTTTTCTTTATTTTTTCATTCATGTAATCACTTTTAGTTTCTCCTAAAGATTAACGAGGTGCTCATCATGAAGTTTACTATCAATAGGTGAGGTGTCAGCCTTGAGATTGGCGTACTGATTATCAACTTGTTTTTAGGCGATCTGAACATAAAGATCTCAAAAATCGGTGATTTTGCTTGCAACTCTGCTGGTTTTTATTTAGACCCTTGGAAAGCTTCTAAGAAAGGTGTTAAGGGGGCTAAGTGATGGAATCAATGTTATTCGATAAGTCTGGCTTAAGGCGCTTGTATTAGAGCCTGAGAGTTGTACGAGTGATGTACCCTGAGATGACTAATGCATTTCATGCCTTCCTGAGCTCTGCTTCAGAAGAGGGAACGACAATGGCAAATATGGCTAGAAGAGCAAACTTCTCGCAGTCTTAAAGTTCAAGGAATACATCGTTGCTATCTGCTCATCATCTATGTGGCAAAGAGGGTTTAAATCTAATTAAGGCAATGGAAGACCCTGAGGTGAGGCGTAGAAAGATTGTCCATTTGACAAATGATGGAAGGCGCTTGGCAAGCTTACTGGCTGATATCAATAAAGCTGTCCCTTAATAATCATCA
This sequence comes from Marinomonas sp. TW1, assembly GCF_001625355.1. GTDB lineage: Bacteria > Pseudomonadota > Gammaproteobacteria > Pseudomonadales > Marinomonadaceae > Marinomonas. The sequence continues at coordinate 303,853 of NZ_JSEE01000002.1, read as the reverse complement.
TTTGAGATACGGCGGTTGTGAGTCTATATGGGTCATTACTACAATATCGCCCGATTCGAGATCAACTGCCTTGCGTGTTTCATTAAAGTTTATCATCTCAACAAAGTAGTAAAGTGCACTTCTTGCTAGTTTAATGGATACAAGTGCTCCATCTTGGAAGGCCGCTAAAGGCGAGTACGCTACACAATCTGATGTACTTGAGTTTGTATGAATTGTGTCTTGTAGAACTAAAAAGCGATGAGTAATTGCATTACGGTTATCAGAGTGGCTCCTTAGATAGCCTTCCGGAGCGGCTAAATCTCTAGCCATTTCAACAAGGGCTAAAAGATATGGGTTGCCTTGTTCTATTTGACTTTGAACCTTGGGTTTAACTTTTAAGCTGAAATAAGGTGTTGTTCTCTCATCATTAGGACTGTCTTTGAACCAAGCCTTCTTGAAATAAGCCTTCCTTGCTCCACCGATTTTGAAATATGAAAAAGTCGCAACAGCAATCTTATCGAGAATATCAAGTGCAATTTTTTGAGCTGTTTGAAGGGCTGATATGTTAGTGCCAAATTCACCGTAGGGCACACTTTCATTGTACAAAGAGCTATCTTCTATATTTGTTTGGGATGCGTTCCAAAATAAGTGTCTTGCCAGTAAGTAGTCGCCCTTCATTACGTTAAACATAGTAAAGGTTTCTGGTACATCGTAGTCAGAAGATGAGTAAATGCTATCTATAGAAAGATCATCATCTTCAGAACTGTCTGGTACTAGAGAGCAGCTTAATCTTAAATTATTGAGGGTGATAAAGTCACTGTAGGGAGTAGCTGTGATTTCACTACGTATCTTTAGAGAGGGCTCTATATTGTTTGCTTCAATGTAGCTTTTCATATTCTCAAAAGCAGCTTTACCCGCAATAGCAATGGTAGATTCTCTATTATTTAGGGTTGTTTGTGCGTACTCACCGATCTGGGCAGTTAGCTCCTCAGGAACAGTTTCATAAAACTTACTTTCATCTACAGCGATTCGTAAAGCCTCAAAGCTAGCTAGACCATTTTTAGGGTTGAGCGCCAATGCGTTTCGAAAATATTCGTATGCCTCAAACGTTCGATAACTATCTGAGTGTAGGTTAGCGATATTGCTGAATGCCAATGATCGAGTGTGGTCATCTACGCCCTTATCAAAGGCTACCCTATAATGATGTGCACGAGCTTCCATTCTTAGATGATGAGTATCCTGCAACCAATTGAAATAATTATCGTTTTCTGAAGTTAGTTTCGCTTTGCACTGTAAGCCTGTAGCTAGATCGTAAAGTAGGCTTATTTCTTTAGGTACAAGAGATACTAAGTGACGTAGAATTCCTATTCCGCAGTCGATGCTTTTAATATCCTTTTGAACTTCACCTGCATCGATTAAAACCTTGCTTAGTTTGTGAGCTTGAAGAAATGATAAGCTTTTTTCTTCGGAGAGCGCTTTCTTCGCAAACTTGCGAGCGTAAGCTAAGGCATCTTTAGGGTTATCATCGATAAATTGATGTAGGTCTTCAATGTTAGTGATGTCTTCCATAACCTTAGCCTTTAACCTGATGAGTTCGCCAAAACTATAAAGAAACTTTTCTTGCAAAGATACTACTAAGCAAGAAGGGGAAAAATGTGGGGGAAAAGCGTGGGGGAAATAAAAAAGCGGGAAGTTCATAAGTCTTTGAAAACTATAGGAATCTTCCCGCTCTTAGCATTTGGTGGAGATGGGGGGAGTCGAACCCCCGTCCGTCAGTCCTCTGCCATTGGCTCTACATGCTTAGTCACTTCTATTTTTTGACCAACTACCGCCCGAAGGACAGGGTATAGTCGGCGAGCCTGATTAGTCTTAGATCCTTATCCCCAGGCAGGGCATCGGATAGCATCTCGTAATTTATGATACTGCGGAATCCCGGGCTACAAGCAACCTGGGGGCAGCACACTAGCAGGTTATTAAGCTGCTAGAGCGTAGTTTTCGTCGTTTGCGACTATATAATTGATACATGTGGATTTACGAGATCACGTATCACTCTCGACATGCACCTCAGGTTTTGTAACCGGCGTCGAAACCATGTCATCCCCGAAGTTGCGGCCATTCTAACGAATCCTATGCGGTTACGCTAGTCAGACACAATGATTCCACACTTTATATTTTATGCTTCATCAATCTTTCTTTATCACGAGACCAGTCGCGATTACGTTCTGTGTCTCGTTTGTCATGGTCTTTTTTACCGGTTACTAAGGCCACTTCACATTTGATTTTGTTGCCTTTCCAGTAAAGTGCCATGGCAGCACACGTTTTACCTTTTTGCTCTGTCACTTGAATGATGCGATCAATTTCTTTGCGGTTCAGCAAGAGTTTGCGTTGGCGCAACGGTTCGCATACGACGTGAGTAGAAGCACTCAATAATGGGGTAATGCGTGCGCCGACTAACCAAGCTTCATTCTGGTGAATGATGACGAAGGAATCGACAAGTTGCGCTTTGCCTTCGCGTAAACTTTTGACTTCCCAGCCAGACAAGGCCAGGCCAGCTTCAAATTTTTGATCTACGAAGTAGTCGAACTTGGCGCGTTTATTAAGGGCAATGGTGCCAGTACTGTTGGATTTTTTCTTTACTTTGCTCATAGGGAAAAATTATACGGTCGATAGAGGCAAAAACCTATGCTTTTCTTGAGGTATGCGCCTGAATGATGGAAAATTCACATCTGTTTACTAAATTTATTTGAGTAGAGTCATTATTCCTTCTAAGGTGGTCTCTTCTCATTCTCACTTTGTTGTTTTCTTAGAGCCTAAATTTATGCCTGAAAGTCGATGTTTACAAGGTATTTGGTCAAGTCCGTGGATATTTATTTTTGCGGCCAGTGGGTCGGCGGTTGGCTTAGGGAACATATGGAAATTCCCTTATGTGCTCGGACAAAACGGCGGTGGTGCCTTCTTATTAGTCTATTGCTTATGCTTGTTGCTGGTGGGGTTGCCTGTGCTGGTGGCGGAAGTGGCACTTGGTCGTACGGTTCGTTCTAACCCAGTAGACACAGTAAACGATTTGAGTGAGCGTCGTATTGTCCATAAGGCTTGGGTGATTGTGCCTTGGTTAGCTGGCATTACTGGCTTTCTGATATTGACCTTTTATAGTGTGATTGCTGGCTGGTCAATTGGCTACCTAGAACGAGCGGTCTCGGGGGATTTTCAGCAGATTACTCAAGCTGGCGCGGTCGCTATGTTTAGAGGTTTGTTAGCGAATCCAAGTGAAATGCTGCTTTGGCATTCTGTCTTTATGGCGCTGGTGGTGTTGACGGTTGGGCAATCCGTGACGCGAGGGTTGTCGGCCTTAGTGCGAATTTTATTGCCCGCGTTGGTGATCAGTTTGTTAGGGTTGTCGGCTTACTCGATGACAGTCGGGGACATGTCTAAAACCTTAGAGTTTATGTTTGGTTGGTCATGGCAAGACATTACCTTTGACGTGGTGTTGGCGGCCGTGGGTATGGCCTTGTTTAGTTTGAGTGTGGGCATGGGGGCGATGTTTGCCTACGGTGCTTACATGAGCAAGCGTATGTCGATTACTCGTGCCTGTAGCATTGTGGTTGGGGTTGACCTATTAGTGGCGCTCCTTGCTGGCTTGTTGATCTTTCCTTTGGTCTTTTCTTTCCAAATTGATGTGGAAGCCGGACCCAGTCTGACCTTTGTCTCTTTACCGATTATTTTTGGCGGCTTGCCTGGTGGTCAGTTTTTTGCCGGTGTGTTCTTTGCTCTGCTGGTAATTGCGGCATTAACGTCGGCCATCTCCATGTTGGAGCTGTTTGTCGCTTGGTTGCATGAGAAATTTTACATTGCTCGTTTAAAAGCCGCATTGCTGATGGGGATTGCGGTATGGTTTATTGGCATTGCGGTGTTGCTGTCATTTAATCATTGGGACAGTAAGGTCTTGTTTAATCTGAATTTCTTTGAATTGTTAGATGAGCTAACGTCCTTGATTTTGTTGCCAATCGTCGCCATTCTGCTGTCTATTCTGGTGGCTTGGTTTATTCCGCGTACTATGTTGCAGAATGAGATGATCACCAAGCAGATTAGCCATTTTGAATGGTGGTACGGTACGTTAAAATACATCAGTATTCCTGCCATGATGGTCATAACTGTGGCGGGTTGGATAGGAGTTTAGTTTGAGTCGTATAGAACGTTTTGCTCATGTTAATTTTAGTTGTGAGCAAATGTATGATTTGGTGAATGACATTAATGCTTATCCTGAGTTTTTACCTGGTTGCTTAGGGGCTAAATTGATTTCACAAACCCCAACGGAAATAGTGGCTTCCTTGGAAGTGGGTAAAGGCCCAGTAAAACAGACGTTTACGACGAAGAATTTTTTAGCGTTGAATCAGCGTATTGAGATGACCTTAGTAGAAGGCCCTTTTAAACGTCTTCATGGTGTATGGACCTTTACTGAATTGTCGTCAACAAGTTGTAAAATCGCTTTGAGTATCGACTTCGAATTAAGTGGTATGCTGAAGTTTGCTTTTGGCGGTGTGTTTAGTCAGATCGCGAATACCATGGTAGATTCTTTCAGTAAGCGCGCAAAAGTCGTGTATGGTGAATAGTATGAGAGTGGAAGTGGCTTACGCTTTGCCTGAAAAGCAGAAAATTGTGTCATTGGAAGTGGAAGAAAGTTGTACTGTGCGTGACGCTGTACGTCGCTCCAACATTGATGTATTTTTTCCTGAGTTAGACGTGGAAAACGTGAAAGTCGGTATTTTTGGCAAAGCAGTACGCAATGCTGACCAACAAGTACTAAAAGAAGGTGAGCGAGTCGAGTTGTATCGTGAGCTGAAAGTTGACCCTAAACAAGCTAGGGCCAACCGAGCAGCAAAAAGCACAAAGTCTTAATGATTTTGAATGTTGGTTAGCGTGCCATTGTCGAAAGTAAGGACCAGATCGGTTACTTCGCTTTGTTTTGTCTCTGAAGTAGCATATTGAGAGGTGTATACATAGTGCCACTCGTCTGGTTTGAATGTATCTTGAATCATTGGCTTACCGAGAAGATAAGTAACTTGAGACTCGGACATACCAATTTTAAGCTGTGAAAGCTGATCCTGTGTTACAAGGTTTCCTTGCGTTACTGGAACCTTGTAAGGTGGTGGAAATAAACTGCATGCACCTAAAGAAAGTGCGGCACATAAAATTAAAACTGATTTTTTCATTTGTATTATCCTTACTTTGGTATGCTAATGATAAAGTAATTATCAATAAGATCGAATAGAGAATGACTCATGACTAGCGAAAATCAAGAGCTAAAGAAAGCGGGACTCAAGGTAACCTTGCCACGAGTGAAAATTTTACAAATTCTTGAGAAAGCAGGTGACCACCATCTAAGTGCAGATGATGTCTACCGTACCTTGCTTGATCAAGGCGAAGACGTTGGCTTGGCCACGGTATATCGCGTTCTGACTCAGTTTGAAACAGCTGGTTTGGTTCAGCGCCATCACTTTGAGGCTGGCACAGCGGTATTTGAGTTGGAAAAAGGCGATCACCATGATCATATGATCTGTTTAGAAACAGGTAAAGTGATTGAATTTGTTGACCCAGTGATTGAAAAACGTCAGCATGAAATCGCCGAAGAACACGGTTATGATATTGAAGACCACAGTTTGATTATGTACGTGCGTCCAAAGAAAAAATAACCACAGAGCAATAGCGAAGGGTGCCTCTTAACGGTGGCTTCCTTTGTGAGCAAAGGAAGGGCTTAAACTTTTAGGGTTTAAGCCCTTTTTACTGTCTGGTGGTTAGAAACTACTGGCTGCTTTGAGGTTCTTATTAAAAATATTACTGCAGCTGCACGTTGCTGAGCATTTCTCGAGCGTGAGCAAGGGTTTGTTCCGTTAATTCAAGACCACCAAGCAAACGCGCGATTTCTTGCGTTCGGTCTTGCTCTTTCAGCACTTTGACCTCGGATGACGTGGCTTCATTAATGACTTTTTTGCTCACCTGTAAATGTTGATGCCCTTGTGCAGCCACTTGCGCTAAGTGTGTCACGCTGAACACTTGGCCGCGTTGACCAACGGAGCGCAGCATGCGCCCAACGACTTCGGCAATGCCACCACTGATGCCCACATCGACTTCGTCAAATACTAAAGTCGGTATGGTTGAGGTGTGGGCGGTGACCACTTGAATGCCCAGACTGATTCGTGACAGTTCACCGCCAGAGGCCACTTTACGAAGAGGCTGAGCGGGTTGCCCAGGGTTGGAGGCAATCATGTATTCAATGTCTTCAAAGCCGTTGGCGCTGACTTGGTTAAGTGGTTGGCATTGAATATAGAAACGGGCATGAGGCATGCCTAAACCGTGAATTTGTTCTTCTACTTTTTTCGCCAATTCGTCTTTAGTGCTAATGCGTTGTTCTGTGAGGTTAGTTGCTAAAGCGGTGAGCTTTTCGTAGGCTGATTCTTCTTTTTCTTTGAGCGCTTCTAAGCTTTCTTCTCCGCCTTGCAGTTTAGACAATTCTCCTTCAACCGATTCTCGTAATGAGATGAGGGTTTCGGGTAAGCATTTATGACGGCGCGCCGTGTCATAAATATCAGATAAGCGATTTTCAACACTGGTTAAGCGCTCAGGGTCTTGTTCAAGTGTGTCTTGGTAATGTCGAAGGCTATCCGTCGCTTCCTGCGCTTGAATGAGGGCGGCATTCATCATTTCTAATGCGCTTTCTAATTCTTGTGTCGGCGGATTGATTTGGCTGGCACTGTGGATGGCTTGGTTGAGTAAAGAGCAGATGCTGCCTTCTTCGTTGTCTGCCAATAAATTACTGGCTTGGTACGCTTTGACTTGAGAATCCGCAATGTTTGAGAGAAAAGTTTGTTCTTGCTCTAAAGACTCGATTTCCCCTGTTTTTAAATCCAGTTGTTCTAATTCTTGCGCTTGATACGACAGCAGCTGAATCTTCGCGTCTTGTTCGGCGGACTGGTTCTGTTTGGCAAACAGTTCGTCTTTTAATTGACGCCATACTTGGTATTGCTGATGAACTTGCTTGCTCAGTTCAGTCAGCTGGCCATATTCATCGAGTTGTTGACGTTGGGCGTGTTTCTTTAGGAGCGACTGATGTTCGTGTTGGCCATGTATGTCGACTAACTGGCCACCCACTTCTTTGAGGTCGCTTAAGGTGCAAGGGCGACCATTGATGTAGGCTTTGGAACGGCCTTCTTTGCTAATGACGCGGCGCAGTATGCAGTGTTGCTCTTGTTCCAGATCTCTTTCTTCCAGCCATTGATGAACATGAGGGTAGTCTTGAATGTCAAAACTGGCGGAAATGTCAGCTTTTTTCTCTCCGTGGCGAACGACACTGGCATCGGTTCTGTCTCCTAAGCACAGAGATAAGGCATCCACCATGATGGATTTGCCTGCGCCGGTTTCACCAGAAATGACGGTCATACCTTGTTTAAACTCAAGCTCCAAGGACTCCACAATAGCAAAGTTGGATATTGCGATGCTGGTTAGCATAGTTGGCTCCACAAAGAGAAAATATTTATATGGTTATTTATACAGTATTTGGTTGTTTTTTGACAAGTAGCAGATGTGGAATTAATTCCCTTAAATTTAATGCGGTCTTAGTGTTGAAAGGTAAAAAGCCGTCCCCATATACCCACCACAGAGAAAGAATAGTTTCTGTTATTTGGAGTTAAACAATGAGTGATCAGCAAAAAAATCCTAATCAAGAGGCGGAGCAAGATTTGAACAGTGAAGCAAAAAACGAAGCAGTGGAAGAGCTATTAGAGCCAGAAGCTGAGCTGTTAGAAGCGGAAGCTGAAAACGACGAACTTGCGAAAGCGTTGGAAGAAGTAGCCCAGTATAAAGAAGTGGCTCTTCGTGCCCAAGCGGACGCGCAAAACGTTCGTCGCCGTGCGGAACAAGACGTTGAAAAAGCGCATAAGTTTGGTTTAGAGAAATTTGCCAAAGCCATCGTTAACGTAGCGGATAATCTAGAACGTGCTCTTACTTCTGCGGCCGATACGGGCGAAGCGGATCCGGTTCGTGAAGGCGTTGAGCTTACTTTAAAAGATTTGCTTGAAACCCTAGCGCGTTTTGAAGTGAAAGTCGTTGATCCACATGGCGAACCCTTCAACCCAGAGCTGCATCAAGCGATGACCATGGTGCCAAACCCCGAGCTAGAACCTAACACGGTTATGGACGTCGTTCAGAAGGGTTATACCTTACATGGCCGTCTGTTGAGACCCGCAATGGTCGTGGTTTCAAGCGCCGCATAATATGACCGTCATTTTTTTGACACTGGACGCTTGAAAAGTGTTTAAGCGTACCCAAATACAGAAGTAACCTTGTTATAAACGAATTTATTGGAGAGACAAACGATGGGTAAAATCATTGGTATCGACTTAGGGACAACAAACTCTTGTGTTGCTGTTCTTGATGGTGAAAAAGCGCGTGTAATTGAAAATGCGGAAGGCGATCGTACAACACCTTCGATTGTTGCTTTTGCTGAAGACGGTGAAGTACTGGTTGGTCAATCTGCAAAACGTCAGGCCGTGACAAACCCAACTAACACCTTGTTTGCGGTAAAACGTTTGATCGGTCGTCGTTTCCAAGATGACGTAGTACAGAAAGACATCTCTATGGTGCCGTACAAAATCATCTCTGCAGAAAATGGTGATGCTTGGGTCGAAATCAAAGGCGATAAGAAAGCGCCACCTCAAGTATCTGCAGAAGTCTTGAAGAAAATGAAAAAGACAGCAGAAGATTACCTAGGTGAAAGCGTAACAGAAGCGGTTATTACCGTCCCTGCTTACTTCAACGATTCTCAGCGTCAAGCAACAAAAGACGCGGGTAAAATTGCCGGTCTAGATGTTAAGCGTATTATCAACGAGCCAACGGCTGCGGCTTTGGCATACGGCCTAGATAAGAACTCAGGCGATTCTACTATCGCGGTATATGACCTTGGTGGTGGTACATTCGATATCTCTATCATCGAAATCGCAGATGTCGATGGTGAGAAACAGTTTGAAGTATTGTCGACGAATGGTGACACTTTCCTAGGTGGTGAAGACTTCGACATGCGTGTGATCGAATTCTTGGCGGCTGAGTTTAAGAAAGACACTGGTATCGATCTACACAACGATCCATTAGCACTACAGCGTCTAAAAGAAGCGGGTGAGAAAGCCAAAGTTGAGTTGTCTTCTTCTTCTCAAACAGAAGTGAACTTGCCATACATTACAGCGGATGCGACTGGTCCTAAGCACTTGAACGTGAAATTGACGCGTTCTAAGTTAGAAGCTTTGGTTGAAGAGTTGGTGGTTAAATCTCTAGAGCCTTGCCGTCAAGCATTGAAAGATGCCGATCTATCTGCTTCTGACATCGACGAAGTCATCTTGGTAGGTGGTCAGACTCGTATGCCTTTGGTTCAATCTAAAGTAACGGAATTCTTCGGCAAAGAGCCTCGTAAAGATGTGAACCCAGACGAAGCGGTTGCGATTGGTGCGTCTATCCAAGGTGCGGTATTGGCTGGTGATGTGAAAGACGTTCTATTGCTAGACGTGACGCCTCTGTCTCTAGGTATCGAGACAATGGGTGGCGTGATGACGGCTTTGATCGAGAAGAACACGACGATCCCGACGAAGAAATCACAAACTTTCTCAACAGCAGAAGACAACCAAAATGCGGTAACCATCCATGCATTGCAGGGTGAGCGTAAGCAAGCGGCGCAGAACAAATCACTAGGTCGTTTCGACTTGGCCGATATTCCGCCAGCACCACGTGGTGTGCCACAAATCGAAGTAAGTTTCGACATCGATGCGAACGGTATCTTGAGTGTTTCTGCGAAAGACAAAGCGACAGGCAAAGAGCAGTCTATCGTGATTAAAGCGTCTTCTGGTCTAAGTGATGAAGAAGTCGAAAAAATGGTACAAGACGCGGAAGCGAATGCTGAAGAAGATCGTAAGTTTGAAGAGCTTGTACAAGTTCGCAACACAGCTGACGGCATGATCCACGCGACTCGTAAGACACTTGCAGACGCTGGCGATAAAGCGACTGAAGAAGAGAAAACGGCGATCGAAACAGCGATCTCTGAATTGGAAGAGGCGCTAACGTCTAACGATAAAGAGAAGATCGAAGAGAAAACCAATGCCTTGACGCAAGCGTCTGGTTCATTGGCTCAGAAGATGTACGCTGATGCAGAAGCCGCTGCCGGTGCTGCGGAAGGTGCTGAACAAGCACAACCTCAGCAAGACGATGCAGTTGACGCGGAATTTGAAGAAGTAAAAGACGATAAAAAATAATCGTTGATTCTGATGAAACCGCCTCATTGCGAGGCAAGCGATGGCGGGCACGGTTTACAACCGTGCCTTGCTGTTTAAGCTGTAGCGCTTGTTACGGTTTAAATAAGACATGCAGACTTTTACTATTCAGGAATACCTGCGATGAGCAAAAGAGACTATTACGACGTTCTTGGGGTGGCCAAAGACGCGGATAAGAAAGAGATCAAAAAAGCTTATCGCTCTTTAGCGAATAAGTACCACCCAGATAAGAATCCAGATAACCCAGAAGCGCTTGATAAATTCAAGGAACTGGCGGAAGCCTACGAAATATTGTCTTCTGAAGAGAAGCGCTCGGCTTATGACCGCTTTGGTCATGAAGGCGTAAATGGTCAAGCTGGTGGCTTTGGCGGTGCTGGAGCGGGCGGTTTTAGTGACATCTTTGGTGATGTTTTTGGGGATATTTTTGGCGGTGGTGGCGGTGGTGGCGGTGGTCAAAGCCGTACTCGTCGTGGTTCCGATCTACGTTACACCCTAGAGCTTGATTTAGAGCAAGCGGTTTGGGGTTGTGAAGAAAAGATTCGCATTCCGACCTTGGTGGAATGTGAAACCTGTGACGGTTCTGGTGCGAAGAAGGGTTCTACTCCTAAAACCTGTGGAACCTGTGGTGGTGCTGGTCAAGTCCGTATGTCACAGGGCTTCTTCTCTGTACAGCAAACTTGTCCAGAGTGTCATGGTCAAGGTCAGGTGATTTCTGATCCTTGTACTGATTGTCATGGTCAAGGCCGTAAGCAAGAATACAAAACACTGAATGTGAAAATCCCTGCTGGTGTGGACACGGGGGATCGTATTCGTCTTTCTGGTGAAGGCGAAGCGGGAACACATGGTGGTCCAGCTGGCGACTTGTTTGTGCAAGTGTCGGTGAAGCCGCACAGCATTTTTGAGCGTGATGGCGCGAATTTGTATTGTGAAGTGCCGATCAGCTTTACAACGGCTGCCTTAGGTGGCGAAATTGATGTGCCGACATTAGATGGTCGTGTGCGTTTAAAAGTCACGGCAGAGTGTCAAACTGGCAAGTTGTTCCGTCTGCGTAACAAGGGTGTGAAACCGGTACGTGGTGGCCCAGTAGGAGACTTGATCTGTAAGGTTGTGGTGGAAACGCCAGTGAATCTAACGGCTCGCCAAAAAGAGTTGCTGACTGAATTGTCTGAAACCATGGGCGAAGGTACGAATCACTCTCCAAAGCAAAAAAGTTGGTTTGATGGGGTGAAACGCTTCTTTGATGATATTAAGAAGTAAGGCTTAGCCCTGGTATTGCACGAAAGAAAAAGGCGCTAAACAGCGCCTTTTTCTTTGAGTAAGAAGTCAATGTGGCTGCGTAATAAATTGGCCGCATTGGTGAAGCTTTTGTTATTCGGGATAATAAAGTCCGCTTTGTCTCGAATGCCAATCGTTTTGATGGAGGCTTGACGAACATGACGCATGTAGCGGCTGGTGACTTCGTTTACATCTCGGCCACGTTCAGCAATGTCTCGTTTTAAACGGCGTACGATGGCGATGTCCATGTCGGTATCCACAAACAATAGGTAATCCACAGCATCACGGATGCCTGGGTCCTGAAACATCATGTGACCTTCAACTAGGACTACGTGTGTCGGTTCCAAATTACGGTAGCCTGTGCGTTTGTGTTGGGCGTGATCGTAGACAGGGATCTCATTCGGTTGCTGACGATTCTTACAATTGTGAATCGCCAAGGTTAGGCTTTCTATATCCAATGAGCTCAAATCATCGAAGTTGTAGACATCCGGGTCTATGCTGCCGCAGCCATTGTAAAAGCTGTCTTGGCAAAGAACAGTGATCTTTGAATCTTGTCCTTCTGCTAGCAGGGAGCAAAGTCGACTTTTTCCACTGCCAGATACCCCAGTGATGCCAATAACAAGTGCCATGTATTACCTCAAATAAAATAAATGCTTGTGCTCCTTGAGTTGTCGGAGCGATTTATGTTGTATTATATATCAGGTTTGGTCGTTTTTGGCGGCAAAAGTGGAATATCGATGTATGTAGGGATAGATTCATGTCTAGGGTGATTACTTCTTGTATCCTAGCCTTATTTGTTTTGGTGTCGCCGTCACTATGGGCGAATACTCAAGTGAGCACCACGCAAGTATCAGGTCAGTCAGAGTTGTTTGGTTTGCCATTTAATAACCTGAAATTGTCAGATTTGGGCGAACAATTAAAATCCATGGGCGTAGAAAGCTACCCCTCTTATCAAGATGGTGTGCAAAGTTACAGTCTTGGTCCTGAAGGCATTTTAGGTGTGACTGATTTAACCGTACAGAGTAACGAATCTGGGTATTTAGTGCAGGCGTTACTTTCTGGTGTGGTGAAAAGCAGCCGTCAGCGCCGTTCTTTGGGCAATTTGCTGTTGAAAAAGTACGGTACACCAAGTTCCGGACGACTGGATAATGGTCTTGGTGAAGTGGAATGGCGACTCAAAGATTATACCAAGATTAGTTTAAACAACGTCAGTGTCGATGTATCGGTCACGTATTTGGATGAACGTCCTAAGGTCATTCAGAGCTCAGGTCGAATTGATGTAGAATCGTTGTCCTTGTCTCGTAATAATTAGTTATGGCCTAGCAGTAAATCTAACTATGTTGATTCTTGATCTCAATCTGCGCTTAGCGCACCTATTGCAACCGCATTTGCAGGATGTTTCTTTGGCATTGGTTGCCACTTGTTTGGTGATTTATGGTGACCGTATTAATGGTTATCTTAAGCGCCTGGTCTCTTCGTGGATTTTTATTGCGCGCATCGCGGCCTTTATTCTCATGTGTACCTTTGGTTATGGTTTGTTGACGCTGTGGACTCAGCCATTAGTGTATTGGGGAATCACGCATGTAGATTTGACATATCGCCCCGCGCTGATACTGGCGTGTTTTTGTTTATTGGGCATTTTGGCAGAAAGAAAACGCCATTTGTAAAAATAATTGATGAAATTTCCTGTCTATTTTCGTTGCTTATTTACAACAAAATGGGTTGGTTTTGCTGAATTATCGATTCAATGCTTTGCTTCTGTAGTAAAGTTTCTAACTCTTCTTTTATATTTCGTTATTTCTATAAAATAACCCTCTAAATTACGGATTTTAAAGACTTTTCGTAGTCTTCTTACAATTTGTTTTTGCTCAAAACTGGCGGTAGACTGCGCCCATATTGATACAACAGCGTCATTTGGGAGCACAACATGACAAGCACTTGGTTACAATCTCTCTCGCAAGTAGAATCCATGATTCCGCTTCTTGGTAAACTTGGCCGTGAAAAATCCATCAAGGTTCAGCTAGCGGGTAACACCCTAATGGCGGATTCTGTAACAGGGTTAATGGCAACTTTTGATCAACATCCTGAGTTAGATCTAGTGCAAGTCTATGGTGTGTTAGAAGAATTGTATGCAAGTGAACTGGTTCAAACGAGTGTTGAGCTCGAAGACTTGTTAGCACAAGCAGACTTAACGTCTTTGTTAGCAGCTCAGCCTTCAGATGGTACGGAAGTGCCTGTGGTGCTGTATGGCTTCGGTCGTATTGGTCGTTTGCTCGCTCGTCGCATGTGCGCGCTGGGTCATACGACGCCAGGCATGAAGCTGGCAGCGATTGTTGTGCGTAATGCTGGACCAAATGATTTAGCGAAACGCGCTAGCTTGCTTAAATACGATTCAGTTCATGGTGCTTATGACGGTATTGTAAAAGCGGATGAAGCCAACCAAGTGTTAATGATTAATGGTAACCCGGTTAAAATCATTTACGCATCAGACCCGGCTGAAGTCGATTACTCGGCTTACCATATTGAAAACGCTTTATTGGTTGATAATACAGGTCGCTGGCGTGATCATGATGGCTTAAGTGTGCACTTGAATCGTCCTGGTATTGAGCGCGTAGTGCTTACCGCTCCGGGTAAGGCCATGAAGAATGTGGTATTTGGTGTGAACGATTCTGATCTTACCGCAGAGGATAAGATTGTCTCAGCAGCCTCTTGTACGACTAATGCCATCACCCCTATCTTGTCTGTGTTAGAAGACAAGTTTGGCATTGAGTCTGGCCACGTTGAAACGGTTCACGCTTACACCAATGACCAGAATTTGATTGATAACATCCATAAAGGTGATCGCCGTGGCCGCGCCGCTGGTATGAACATGGTGATAACCGAAACGGGTGCTGCTAAAGCCGTATCAAAAGCCATTCCTTCTTTAGAAGGAAAGCTCAGCGGCAGTGCAATTCGTGTTCCCGTCATTAATGTGTCTATTGCTGTATTGAGTCTAAATCTAAAAGCAGGCACATCAGTAGACGAAATTAATGCCTTGTTAAAAGCCGCGTCCAACAGCGCTGAATTAGCCGGTCAAATTGGCTTCAGTGAAGAAGCGGATGCCGTGAGTTCCGATTTCATTGGTTCTCAACAGGCGGGTATTTTGGATTCCTTGTCTACTAAGGTTCGCGGTAACCAAGCAACCTTATATGTCTGGTACGACAATGAGTATGGCTACAGCTGCCAAGTGGTTCGCTTAATGGAAAAGTTGGCGTTGGGTCAGTTTTCTAAAGCGCTATTATTGGAAGACAGAGCCGCATAATGTGTCATTGATTGACCATTAGACATAAACGAAGCGATGGTAAATACCATCGCTTTTTTTGTTTTTATCCGTTGTGAATAGGCATAAAAAAAGCCGGACATAGGTCCGGCTTAAATAAAAGTAACTAGCAGCTTGAATAGCATCATCCTGTGGGAATGGTGATATTCGCCTAAGACACGACTGTGGGGACATGCCTTAGGATTCATACAGTTAGGGCTGTATTAACACATTCTCTAGATTGCTGTAAGAATCCAAAGATAGGATGCTTATTTTAGTGGAATTAGATGAACTGACAAACGATATAAATTGAGTTTTAGCATTAGTAATACTAATGCTAAACTCTTCGTTCTATTGTGTGTTTTGTGTTTCTTTTTAAGGGTAAGCGACTATGAAGTCTATTCCACTAACGGGGCTGAATACCTTCTCAATTGCTGCCCGTCATTTGAGCTTTACTAAGGCGGCAGAAGAGCTGCATCTCACTCAAGGGGCAGTGAGTCAGCAAATTCGTCACTTGGAAGAGCGTTTGAAGTTCAGTCTCTTTACGCGTCATCATAGACGCTTGGAGTTGACGGTTGCTGGTGCCAGGCTGGCCGTTCAGCTGAATCATAGCTTTAATGACATCAGCAGTTTGATCAGTGAATTACAGGAAGCAGAAAGCTCAAACATTCTGTCTGTTTCGGTGATGCCCTCTTTTGCCACGAAATGGTTGATCCCTCGTTTGGGGAGCCTGCAAGAAACCTATCCAGATTTGCAGTTGCGCATTCAAGCGAATGATAGAGAGGTGAATTTTCAGCGGGATCGAATTGATGTCGCCATCGTTCATAGTCATGTACACAATGTTAAAAGTCACTTAGTGCCGTTGATGAAGGACAAGGTGTTTCCTGTATGCAGTCCAGCTTTTCTTAAGCAGCGTGGTTTAACGCATGCGAATCAATTAGCCAATGTTCCCTTGCTTAATGATGATTCTGAATGGCGCTTTTCCAGTCCTTATGCTGAGTGGGAGCGTTGGTTGCAGCTGGCCAATGCAAAAGGCGTTAAGCCGTCCCGAGGTATCAGCTTTAATCGTGGCGATTTGGCCGTACAGGCGGCGATTGCTGGACAAGGCGTAGCGCTAGGTAGAACGCCATTAGTAATGGACGATATTCAGCAGGGTCGTTTAGTGAAGCCGTTTGATGATGTTTTGGATGAAGATCATGCCTATGTGTTTGCGTGTCCAGAAGCGCAATACCAAAGAGAGCCCGTTCAGCAGTTGCTAAAATGGTTGGTGGCGGAATGTTATCGCTATTCGCCAGATGACGCGTTAACCAAGCCTGAGGCGTTAAAAATCACTGATCGATAAGCAGTTTAACGGAAATGGCTAAACACATAATAATGACCATAGGGCGAATGATTTTAGTGCCTTTTGTGATAACTAGGCGTGAGCCTATTTGTGCGCCTAGCCATTGTCCCACCCCCATCACTATGCCCAACGTCCAGATGATATGACCACTGAAGGTAAACACCAGCAAGGAGGACACATTGCTGGTGGCGTTTAGGATTTTGGTGTGGGCGGTTGCTGACACCAGGGTTAAGCCCATTAGGCAAAGATAAGCCGTAGAGAAAAAAGCGCCGGTCCCTGGACCAATTAAACCGTCGTAAAAGCCAATGCTGGTACCAATGATGACAGCAAATTGTAGATGGCTTAGGGAAAACTTGCTGGCTAAGTAAGGTTGTACTTTGGGTAAAAAGAAAAAGAAAACGGCTACTGCGATCAAAATAATGGGCACGGCTTTAAGCAGTAGACGGCTGTCAAGGTAAGACACCAATAAGGTGCCTAATACCGCACCAATGGCCGTCATAAAGATCGCTGGCAACATTTGTTTTAGATCTACCTGACCTTTTTTAACAAAGTGGTAAGAGGCAGACAAGGTACCAGCACAGCCTTGTAATTTATTGGTCGCAAGCGCTTGTGCGGGAGAAAGGCCTGCGGCCAGTAATACAGGGACGGTAATCAAACCACCACCGCCTGCAATGGCGTCAATGACGCCAGCGATAAAGGCTGTCGCGAACAGAGCCAAATAGACCCAAATTGATAAATCGAACAGCGTGATATCCATGAAGCTGGCTTCCATTGTCGGCGTAGCGAGTGTTTAAGAGGCCGTTAGTAAAGCAAAAAAAGCCCGCCTAGACAATCGACTAGGCGGGCAAACGTACAGAAGAGTTGGCTGATTACAGCCGAGATTGAACATACTCTTCTAGAGTAGTGACCTGGTCATCTGTGAATTCCAAACCGAGCTTGGTTCGGCGCCATAGAATGTCTTCTGCGCTACGAGCCCATTCTTGTTCAATCAGATAGTCAACTTCTGCTTGATAGAGCTCGTTACCGAAATCTTTCCCCAGAGCGACCACTGAGTTCAAATTTCCTAAAATTAACTGGCTACGGCTGCCGTAACTGTTGGCAAAGCGTTGTGCTAAATGCGCGCCAATGAAAGGAAAATCCTGTTGAAGCTTCATGGCGTAAGCGTCTAGCGACAGGCCTAATTCGCCGCCAGGTAATGGCTTGCTGTGCGTCCATTCATCGCCCATTTGCTGATAGAACGGAGCCAGTTTTTTCATGGCGGATAAGGCTAGCTTACGATACGTAGTGATCTTGCCGCCAAAGATGCTTAGCAGCGGGGCTCCTAAGTCATCATCAAGGTGTAAGGTGTAATCGCGTGTGACCGCCGATGGGTCAGAAGATTCATCTTCTAAAAGCGGACGCACACCTGAATAGCTCCACACCACATCGTTTGGCGTTAAGCGTTGTTTGAAGTGATCATTAGCCACCTGCAAAATGTAGTTGGTTTCGTCTTCCGAGATGGCCACTTCATTTGGATCGCCCTTGTATTCGACATCTGTTGTGCCTAGCAAGGTGTAATTTTCACGATAAGGAATGGCGAAAACAATCCGTTTGTCTGTGTTTTGCATGATAAATGCATTGGAATGTTGATACAGCTTAGGCACGACAATGTGGCTGCCCTTGATCATGCGAATGCCGTAAGGCGCTTTTCGTTCCACCTTGGTTTCAATAAAAGAAGATACCCAAGGGCCTGCCGCATTGACTAGGCCATTTGCGGTGATTTCAGTGGTTTCATGTGTGGTTTCATCGGTCAAAATAATGTGCCATTTGCCGTCCACTCTCTTTGCTGAAGAACAACGTGTTCGAGCGAAAATAGACGCGCCATGTTGTTGTGCACTGAGCGCATTGGTTACCACTAATCGAGCATCGTCTACCCAGCAATCTGAGTATTCAAACCCTTGTGTAATGTCGTCTTTCAGTGGGCTATCCGTGCCGTATTTGACGCGTTTTGAACCCGGTAAGGTTTCGCGTTTGCCCAGCGTGTCATAAAGGAACATGCCAATACGTATCAACCAAGCCGGACGTAAGTGAGGGCGGTGTGGCATTTGGAAGCGCATGGGAGTGACTAAATGAGGAGCGACTTTTAATAACACTTCACGCTCGTTTAAGGCTTCTTTTACCAGACGGAACTCATAATGCTCTAGGTAACGCAGTCCACCGTGAATCAGCTTACTGCTTGATGATGATGTGGCGTGGGCAAGGTCACCCATTTCACATAAGCCGACGGATAAGCCACGTCCAGCCGCGTCTGCCGCAATGCCAGTTCCGTTAATACCGCCGCCCACTACGAAGAGATCAAAATGTGTTTGAGTCATGCTTAGCCTCATAATCGAAAATAGATTATGTTCGAAAACGAACATTTGTTTTCGATATTAAACCTAGGTAGAGGGAATAGCAAGTCTGATAATGTGAAGATTTAGTGACCATTAAATGGATGGCCACGAATAAAATAAGTCATCTTCAGAGAGTGGAGGCTGGGGTGAATCAGTGTTTTGGCTTACAGAGTTCGAGTTGAACCTTATGTTCTTTCATGAGTTTACTGATGGCTTTCGGTGGTTGCTCATCAGTAAAGAGGCGATCCACCTGGGTGATATTGCCTAATCTCACTACGGCATTACGACCAAATTTTTCGCTATCAGCGGCTAAGAAAACGTTTCTAGAGTTGGAAATAATGCTTTGTGCTACTCGCACTTCTTGATAGTCATAGTCGAGTAATGAACCATCGTTTGGGTCGATTCCGCTGATTCCCACTATGCCAAAGTCAACGCGAAATTGATTGATGAAATCGATAGTGGCTTCCCCCATGACGCCGCCATCTCGGGATCGAACGGTACCGCCAGCAATGATGACATTGAAGTCTTCTTTGCCGCTGAGAATGGTGGCAACATTAAGATTGTTGGTAATTACCTGTAGGCCGTGATGGTCGAGAAGGGCTCGGGCAACCGTCTCTGTTGTCGTACCGATATTGATAAACAAGGAAGCATTGTTTGGGATTTCAGCGGCAATGCGTTTGGCGATTTGTTCTTTTGCGCCCAATTGCAAAATTTGTCGTGTTGCATAAGCGACGTTTGTTGTACTGGAATCGTAACTGGCGCCACCATGATGACGACGAACTTGGCCTGCTTTTGCCAGTTCATTGATGTCACGTCGAATGGTCTGTGGGGTGACGGAAAATTGCGTGGCCAGTTCATCAATGGATGCATAGCCTTTGTCTTTTACTAATGCGACGATCTTGTCTTGGCGAGAAAGCTGCCCCATATCGTTTTCTTCTCCTCTCACAGGTTACTCTTGCTAAAGGAGTCCCCATTGGTTTTTAATATAGAATATTCGAATTTGAATATTCATGTTCAAAAAACAAAACAACAATTAAGTCGCTTATCGAAAGTGACTGATATCTCAAAGAGAATCTGCCATGACTCATTATATTCTTGCAATCGACCAAGGTACTACCAGTTCACGCGCTATTGTATTTGATGAAAAAGCCAATCGCATTGGTCAGTCTCAGCAAGAATTCCCTCAGATTTTCCCCAATGATGGTTGGGTCGAGCACGATCCAGAAGCCATTTGGTCTTCAACCCTAGCGGTCTGTCAATCTGTGCTTAAGGATACAGGCATCTCCGCACAAGAGATAGCCAGTGTTGGTATCACCAACCAAAGGGAAACCACCATTCTTTGGGACATAACGACAGGCAAGCCGGTTTACAATGCCATTGTTTGGCAGGATCGACGTACCAGTGTTTATTGCCAGTCCTTGGTCGAGCAAGGTTGGGCGAGCAAGGTTCAAGAAAAAACAGGGTTGTTGATTGATCCCTACTTTTCCGCCACCAAAGTACGTTGGGTGCTGGAAAATGTAGAAGGGGCAAAACAAAAAGCCCAGGCCGGTCAGTTGGCCTTTGGTACGGTAGACAGTTATTTGCTTTGGCATCTGACGAATGGTCAATCCCATAAGACAGACGCAACCAATGCCGCTCGAACAATGGCGTTTAACATTCATCAGCAAGAGTGGGATCAAGAGCTGATAGAGTTGTTTGGTATTGAAGACGTCATTTTTCCAGAAGTGATGGATTGCAGTGCCGATTTTGGTGACATTGATCCTCAATGGTTAGGGGCCAGCATTCCGGTAAATGGTATTGCTGGGGATCAACAAGCGGCGCTCGTTGGTCAGGCATGTTTTACCCCAGGTATGGTGAAAAGTACCTACGGGACAGGCTGCTTTATGATTCTCAATACGGGGGATCAGGCACTCAAATCCGAGCATAAGTTACTGACGACAGTCGGCTATCGTCTTAATGGCAAAGTAATCTACGCGTTAGAGGGCAGTATTTTTGTTGCTGGTGCGGCGATTCAGTGGTTACGAGATGGTCTGAAATTGTTTAGCGATGCCAAAGAAACGCAAAGCTTGGCGCAAAAAGCCTTGAATGATGATTCGGTTTATTTGGTACCGGCTTTTACGGGTTTGGGAGCGCCTTACTGGGACCCTGATGCCCGCGGCGCCATGATAGGCTTAACGCGTGATACCAGTGTCGAGGATATTGTCAGCGCGGGGTTACGGTCAGTGTGTTATCAAACGCGAGATCTAGTGGATGCAATGTCACAAGACGGAGCCAACTTTCGTTCCCTGAGGGTCGATGGCGGCATGGTGGTCAACGACATTATGGTGCAGTTTTTAAGCGATCTGTTAGATGTCACGGTAGAACGCCCTTGCGTCACTGAAACCACCGCGTTGGGGGTGGCATTTTTAGCCGGTATGAAAGTGGGGATTTATTCATCTTTAGAGGACATCAGTCAATTATGGGAAGCGGATAAAACCTTCCAGCCTGAAATGGATAAGACGGCTGGCGATACCTTGTATAAGGGTTGGCAAAAGGCGGTGAACAGAGTTCGTACAAACACTTAATGTGTGTTTACGTTTTTCTACAAGTGTGTTCTTGTGCCTTCTCATAATTGTGGCTAACTTAAAGGTATCATAAGTTTTAGAAAGGTTTTTTGCGATGTCAAAACAGTTTGCCGAAGTGCAACAAGATGATTTTATGAAGTTCGGTGGCGAACGTCCTAGCTATTTACAAATAGAAGATGCCTTAATGGCGCTGGGCGGGCATGGCGTTGCTGGAAATAACTTTAAAAATGAGATGGTTAAGTTAGCGGGCTGGACTGGTGGTGCGTTGACCACCTACGCGCAGCGTGCTGAAGTGGCACAAAATGCGTTTAACCGTATTCGAGGGATTTTACCCAGTGTAAAAACAGCGGATGAGTTGAAAGCTAAGTTAGAAGTGGCTGCGGCGAAATAAACTTTTTACGTTGCCAATAGAATATAAAATGGCTTTGCTGGGTAACGGCAAAGCCATTTTTTTGTCTGTCTTGAATTTACTCGGCGTCGGCAACTTGGCGAATGTTATATTCTTCGTCAATAATGCGACCAATCACGTTATCACCCACTAAATGATGGGCGTAATGCATGTGTAGGCAACGTACTTGATCCCAGTTGGCAATGCCGCCTATGCCTAATTTATCGAACAAAGGTTTGAAGCCCTTCTCTTCAATAATGGCTTTGTGCTCGTCACTCATAACTTGCCAACGTCGAGTGACATAGTCTTGATGTGAAGCATGATGAGCTGCTCGTAATGTCTCATCTTCTTTGATTCTTTGCTCTAGCTGTTTTACAACGCCTTGGCTTTCAATTTTCGCCAGAGCTTTATCGATGGCTTTGCTAGAAAGCCAATATAAAGTAGGGAAAGGTTGGTCGAAAACCCATGTTTCCATTTCAAGCACTTGTGGCGTGCCATTGGGGGACGAGTGAGCGATCGCGCTGATACCGCTTGGCGTACGGCCAAGTTGGGCTGTGATAATGTCAATATCCGCTTGAGAAAGTATTGCAGTCATAATGTGATTCGTATTGGCTGAGGTTAGGCGGTAAATGCGGGAAAACTGGCGGCAAATTTCTGGATCCATTCGGCCGCGGCTTCGTTATAGTTTAAGCGTCGACCTTGGCTTTTCGCTTGGCGTCGATAATGCTCGATCTGCGAGAGTTGTTCGATCATACGCACACAGTAACATTCTTCTTTGGTCGGGAATTCGATCGCAATTAAATAGCCTTCGCTTTCTTTATTGCACCAAGCTATGCGCCCAGAGACACAGAAGTTTGGGTCGATTTCTTCCAATGTTATTTCTACTGAGCAGCCATTGTTAAATGGGTTTACGCTCAGGTAGGTAATACCGACAAAGCCATCTCTATTTTCGCAAATAGAAGGAAAAGGCTGATCTTCAATTAGAGTAATCTCTAATGGAAGGTCTCTCGGATGTGCTACAAATTCCATCACAAAAAGCCAGCTTTTAATTCATATAGTCAAGTTATCGGCCAAAATGGCTGAGTGTTTAAAAAAGAATGCGAATTGTACGCTTTTTGTTCTGCCTGTACAGACGGATTTTAAGATGCGTTGAGCCAAATTCATAACTTCTACTTATATACAGTTTGCCTAAGGCGTTTAACTCGATGCTACCCTATTTATTTGCGGATATGAACTTAGTTTTTGCTAACTTGTTGATGACAAAGCTGTCCTAACTCTTTTAGTGCAATATCTGTGTTGTAGTCCCAATTTAGGGCGTAGTTTAGGCGGAAGTGGTGAGCGAATTGACGGTGAAGGCTAAAGGCCAACCCCGGGAGTATGCCAATATTCTTTTCAAGTGCTTGAGCGTGCAACTGCATCGTATCAATATCAGCAGGGAGGCGAACCCATAATAAAAACCCCCCTTTCGGGGTGGATGTTTGAGTGCCTTCGGGGAAATGCGTTTTTATTTGCTCCTGACAACGAATTAAATTTTCTTGATAGGTTGCTCTGGTTTTTCGTAGGTGGCGATCGTAAGCACCATTCTCTAAAAAATTCGCAATGGCGGTTTGGGTTAGGGTTGGAATGGCCAGAGACTGTACATAGGCGAGGTGTTCGATGGGGGCCTGAAAGCGTCCGCCAATAATCCAACCAATACGAAAGCCTGGGGCGATGCTTTTTGAAAAAGAACTGGTGTAGATGACTCGATTATAGACATCGTCGGCTTTCAAGGCTCGTTCGCGTTTATCTTGGTAACTTAGTTCACCGTATACGTCGTCTTCAATGATAATGAAATCATGATCGTTGGATTGTTTGATCAAGCGTTGGCGTGCTTGATGTTTTAAGGTGGCACCGGTTGGGTTTTGATTATTAGGCGTCACAATACAAGCTTTAATGTCTTGTTGTTGATTGGCCATTTCTAACTGGTCGAGATCAAGACCTGTAACGGTGGAGCAGGTAATTTCAATCGCGTTTAACTTGAGCACTTCTATGGCTTGCAACACACCATGGTAGGCTGGACTCTCGATGGCAATGGTGTCTCCTGCTTTTGTAACGGCTTGCAAGGCGAGCATTAACGCGTTTTGGCAACCTAACGTAATGGTTATGTCACTGGGTTGCAGCTGACAGCCGCTGTCTAACATACGAATGGCGATCTGCCTTCTTAGCGCCAGTGAGCCAGGTGTGAATTCGTAAGCTGCACAAATTTCTGGTTCTAGACGCATTAAGCGACCCACAGAGCGTTGCAGTTGTCGAATGGGTAAAAAGTGGCTTTTCGGAATGGCGGCGCCGAATTGAACGATGTTTTCGTCTTGGGAGACGTGCAGCAGTCTATGTAGTAAAGCGTGGACGCTTTGTTCTTGTTTGACTGGCGCGAGTGGTGATTCTGTATTGAGCTTCAGGCTGTTTTCTTGAACGAAATAGCCTTTTTGCGGGCGTGCTTTGATGACACCTCTGTCCTCAAGCAGACTGTAAGCTTGAAGCACGGTAGCGACACTGACCTCTAACTGTTTACTGGATTTGCGAACAGAAGGTATTTTGACGCCAGGCAAAAAAATACCTTCTTGGATTTGTTGCTCAATTTGATTCGCAATCTTTTCGTAAAGAGGGAGGTCCATAATGGCTGTGTAGGATTCTTGTATCGATTAAAGAGAGTAAATCTAACAGATCGCTAGATCGAAAGAAATGTCAGGCGCAGATTGTGAGTAGAGCAAAGAAAAAGTCGTAAATTGTCATGTATAGATTATTAAACCATGTAAATAAAGTGTTATGATTTTGATTAAATGGTCAAATTATGATGTTTTCGCCTGGGTTTGCGAAATCAAAATATATTAAGTGTGAGAAAGAGGGCGTTTATGTCGTTATCTGTGATTCAGAGGATTCTACTTGGCTTTGGTGTTTTGTTGGTCTTATTGCTAACCATTGCTGCAGCGGGATTCGAAGGCACCAATAAGGTGGAAAGTCGACTCAATGTGGTCACTGGCAAAGTGGCGAACATTATGATGAACAGTAATAAGTTAAGGGAAGACCTTGCTTTATCCAATGCGACAGTATTGCAGTACTTGTTAAGTAAGTCGCCTGAGTCTCTTGACGTGTTGTCGCAGCGATTTGCTAATTTGAAAACACAATATCAAGAAATATCAGGCCAATTAGCCGATAATTTGCACGGCTCCCCAGTGATGCAAGACGCTTTAACCAAGATTGATCAAGATGTGAATGATTTTTTGCAGCTGACGGATGTGGCCTTTTCTAACCACAAAAGAATGTTGGAATTACAAGCCGCTATTCCGGATGAAAAACTGGACTTAAAAGACGCGATTAACTTCACCGCGGAGGATTTAAGCTTCCTACAAGAAGGTGGTGAAACTTCTGAAATTCAATTCGCCGCTTCGTATATGGTCAGCCAAGCTCAAAGTTTACAGGTGTCTGTGAATGACTATTTTGATTTGCGTGATTTGACCAGTATGCAAAGTTTGCGCGATGACATGGTCACCGTGATTGGCAGTCTGAGAGACAAACAAGCTTACCTCAAAGATGACAGCATCAATGGCTTGATTGATGAAGTGGATACCAGTGTGCAGTCAGACGATGGTGTCATTAATAAGTATTTTGAAAATAGACGTTTAACTCAAGAATCCGAACGATTGGCCAAACAATTGTCTGACAGCATGGAACTCATCGATGAATCGTTGCGGTTGCTACTGGCGGAAGCCTCTCAGATGGCCTCTGTTGCGGAAGAAGAAGCCTCCAATGCAGCAGGTTTGTCTCGTTTGATTATTTCTGTGGTGTTTATGATTTCCATTGTGATCGCCATTTTGGTCGCCATATGGGTCAGTCGTAGTATTCGTTCTCCTCTGAAAGAGGTCATGCGAGTGTTAGGGATGATTTCAGAAGGGGATTTCACCCAGCGTAGTCAGGTCAAAACCAAAGACGAATTTGGTGAATTGTCTGGTTGGGTAAATGGTTTGGTTGAAAGACTACAAAAAGTGATGATTGAAATTGATCAATCATCGACTGAAGTCGCCGCCTCCGCTACCAGTAATGTGCAGATAGCAGGCGAGTCCAAACGTCTGATGGGGTCGCAAAATGAACGCACAACTGAAGTGGCCTCTTCTATGTCTGAGATGGCCTCAACGGTTGAGCAAGTGGCGAAAAGTTCTGAGTTTATCTTGCATCAAATACAATCGGTTGATCAAAGAGCAGGGCAAAATCGCACGCAGATGGACGCTAATATTGCCAAGATTGAAGATTTATTAGCGCAAATTGAAGAGTCGACCAGTGTCGTGAATCAGTTGGATGAATACTCTAAGAACATCGACAATATTTTGGATGTAATTCAAGGCATTGCTGAACAGACCAATTTATTAGCACTGAATGCTGCGATTGAAGCCGCACGAGCGGGTGAGCAAGGTCGAGGTTTTGCTGTGGTGGCCGATGAAGTGCGAACACTAGCGACTCGTACACACAGTTCAACGGAAGAAATTCAGAGTGTGATTGCCCAGTTGCAACAAGGCGTGAAGAAAGCCGTTGGCAGTATGGAAAAAAGTCGACAAAGTGCGACGTCTAGCGTTGGCGAAGCGCGCTCTGTTGGAACCTCCTTATCTGAGCTGCAAAATAATATGGCCGACATTCGAGATTTGAGTACGCAAATTGCTACGGCGGCAGAGCAGCAATCAGCGGTTGCACATGAAATCAGTGATAATGTCATTGAAATTTCAAGCATGTCTGAGGAAGCGGCATCGGGGGCAGATAAGAGTGCTCGTGATAGTGAAGGCTTAGCGAGTCTGGCGTCTCGTCAAAAAGAATTGCTCAGTCAATTTAAGATTGTTTAATGGTTTTTTACCAGAGGGTTGCGTTAAGATAGCGCAACCTTATTCTCTGGAGATAAATAGAATGTCGATTCTTGTTGGTGACATGCTGCCATATGGCTCATTTCAGGTAATGGGAGAAGAGGGTCCTGAGACCATCGATGTAACCGAATTTTTCACCGATAAAACTGTGCTTATGTTTGCTGTTCCGGGTGCGTTTACGCCAACGTGTAGTAGCAGCCACTTACCTGGTTTCGTGGTTCACTTCGATGCTTTGAAGGAAAAAGGCATAGATGACATTGTTTGCTTGTCCGTCAATGACGTCTTTGTTATGCATGCTTGGGGACTGGCGAATAATGCTGAGAACCTCATTATGGCCTCTGATGGGTTGGCTGAATTTACCTGTTCAATGGGCTTAGAGTTGGACATTTCAGCGGCAAAAATGGGTGTCCGTAGCCGTCGTTATGCCATGCTTGTTCGAAATGGTATCGTGCAAGAGTTATGGCTTGATGAGCCAGGTGAATACAAGGTGAGTTCGGCTGAATATGTGTTAAGCCAGTTATAATCTTACCTTGAATGATGTTAAGAGCCGCGTTACGCGGCTTTTTTATGCCTTTCAATTAGAGTATTCAAAACCGCTATCTCAAAATGTAATACCCTTTCGGCTAAAATGAAATAGCCAAATTCCGTTCGCAAATCAATACTCTCAAACAAATCAAAAAATGAAATAGCGCGCGTTTATTACGTCAGTCCATTTCGCTTTGTTTGTTACTTTAATAAGAATAGAGAGTTGTAACATGATTATAGATTGCCACGGCCACTACACGACCACCCCACCCGGTGTTGGGGAATATCGAGATAAACAAAAAGATCAAGTCGCGAAAGACCCCGCCTTTGTCGGTGAAAAAGGCAAAGTGGTGGTATCGGATGATGAAATCCGAGACAGCATTGTGAATAACCAACTTAGGTTACAACAAGAGCGTGGTACGGATCTGACCATCTTCTCTCCTCGTGCTAGTTGGATGGGGCACCATATTGGTAATGAGTACACCAGCCAATATTGGACAGAGCATCAAAATGACTTGATCCGTCGAGTGTGTGACTTATTTCCCGAAAACTTTGCCCCCGTTGCGCAGTTACCACAATCCCCTGGTGTTGATCCTGCTAAGTCTGTCGCTGAAATTGTCAGAACAGTAGAGCAAATGGGTTTTATCGGCATTAACTTAAACCCAGACCCAAGCGGTGGTTTCTGGCAAGACGCGTCGTTGGCTGATCGTTCCTTCTATCCTATTTACGAAAAAATGTGTGAATATGACATTCCGGCCATGATTCACGTGTCTGCGGCTTGTAATGATTGTTTCCACACCACAGGTTCCCATTACTTGGGCGCGGATACCACTGGGTTCCAGCAGTTAATGATGTCGGATGTGTTCAAAGATTTCCCTGAGTTAAAAGTGATTATTCCTCACGGCGGTGGTGCGGTACCTTACCATTGGGGACGTTTCCGTGGCTTGGCACAAGACCAAGGGTTCGATCTGGCGGAGCGCGTTTTGAATAACGTTTACTTTGACACTTGTGTGTATCACCAACGTGGCATCGACTTACTGTTAGATATTATTCCAACCAAAAATATCTTGTTTGCCTCAGAGATGATTGGTGCCGTTCGTGGTGTTGATCCAGAAACCGGTCACTATTTTGACGATACTAAGCGCTATATTGATAACAATACGGTGCTCAGCGCGGAACAAAAACAAGAAATTTTCGAAGGCAATGCGCGTCGCGTGTTCAGTCGTCTGAAAGCCTAAGGGGAAGATAATGCGAGAAAATATCGTAGTTCAACATATTGAGCGAGCGGATCAATCCGTCATTGATGGTTTAGCGGAATGTGGCGTGGCGACCATCCATGAGTCGCAAGGTCGAGTTGGTTTATTAGCGCATTACATGCGTCCCATTCAAATGGATAAGACCATTGCGGGTTCCGCGGTCACCATTTCAGGTGCGGCGGGCGACAACTGGATGATGCACGTGGCGATTGAGCAATGTCAGGCAGGCGATGTAATGGTGTTTGCGCCAACGTCACCTTCCAATCACGGTTTCTTTGGTGATTTGCTGGCAACTTCGGCGCAAGCGCGTGGGGTTGTCGGTTTGGTGATTGATGGCGGGGTTCGTGATACTCGTGATCTACGTCAGATGGATTTCCCTGTGTGGTCAAAAGCGATCTTTTCAGAGGGCACCATTAAAGAAACCGTTGGTTCTGTCAATGTGTCAATCGTCTGTGCGGATGAAACGGTTCATGCTGGCGATGTGATTGTCGCAGATGACGACGGTGTGGTGGTCGTTCGTCGAGAAAATGCCGCGGAAGTATTAGAACTGGCTCGTGCTCGTATGGCAAATGAAGAAGCCAAAAGGGTGCGTATGGCCAATGGTGAGCTGGGCTTAGACATTTACAACATGCGCCCACGTTTGAAAGAGAAAGGGTTGAAGTATGTCTAACGGCATTGCTTGCATGTGGATGCGCGGTGGCACTTCGAAGGGTGCCTATTTCCTAGCGGACGATTTGCCTTCCGATGTAGCAGAGCGTGATGCTTTGTTGCTGCGTATTATGGGCTCTCCAGATGAACGTCAGATCGATGGTATTGGCGGTGCCGATCCATTGGCATCAAAAGTTGCGATCGTCAAAAAAGCCAGCCGAGAAGAGGCGGACGTAGAGTATTTATTTCTGCAAGTGTTTGTCGATCAGGCGGTGGTCACGGATGCGCAAAATTGCGGTAACATTTTAGCCGGAGTAGGGCCTTTTGCGATCGAAAGAGGCTTAGTTGACGCGTCTGAAGGGGAAACCTCCGTGCGTATTTTCATGGAAAATACCCAGCAGATTGCCGTTGCTCGAGTGTCGGTTAAAAACGGGGAAGTACAGTATGAAGGTGATGCTCGAATTGATGGCGTACCTGGCTTTTCTGCCCCTGTACCGATTGTCTTTCAGGATACCGCTGGCTCGACTTGTGGCGCCTTGTTGCCCACTGGTAATGTGGTCGATGTGATCGACGGTGTTCCCGTTACTTGTATCGACAACGGTATGCCTGTCGTCGTGCTGAAGGCCGCCGACATGGGCATCAGTGGCACTGAGACACGGGAAGAATTGGAAGCCAATGAAACGCTAAAAGCAAAGTTGGAATCGATTCGTTTGCAGGTTGGTCCCATGATGAATTTGGGCGATGTGACGAGCAAATCCGTACCAAAGATGTCAATGGTCAGTGTGCCTAGTGACGGTGGGGCGATTTCGACACGTACCTTTATTCCTCATCGTTGTCATGCTTCGATTGGCGTGCTCGGTGCGGTTAGTGTCGCCACTGCGGCCATTTTAACGGGGTCGCCCGCTCATGAGTTGGCACATTATGCTGATGGTGAACGCATGTCACTGGATGTAGAGCATCCGATTGGTGCCATGACCGTTATATTAGATAAAGATTCACAAGGTCAGTTGGGCAGTGCGGCGATTCTTCGCACCGCTAGGAAGCTGTTTGATGGGCAGGTCTTTGCTCAGGCAAACGGTTTGTGAATCGATTGATTAAAACAATGATAAATAAGGCATTCGATTATGATGGACAAAACCTACATTCCATTTCATCCTAACCCAGCTAAGCCGGCCTTCCAAGCGCCTGAAGGTGCCGTTGATGCACACTGTCACGTATTTGGTCCAGCGGATAAATTTCCGTATCATCCAAAGCGCAAATATACCCCTTGTGATGCGTCAAAAGAGCAGTTATTTGCCTTGCGCGACCATCTCGGTTTTTCTCGTAACGTCATTGTGCAGGCTTCTTGCCACAGCACGGATAACTCGGCCCTGATTGATGCACTAGAAAGCGCTGGCGATCTGGCTCGTGGGGTGGCGTTTGTGGATGATTCTATTACCCATGAAGAGCTTGAGAAAATGCATGCTGCGGGGATTCGCGGTGTGCGCTTTAACTTTGTAAAGCGCCTTGTTGATAGTACACCAAGAGAAGTGTTTTTCTCTATCGCTGATAAAATTCGCCCTTTTGGGTGGCATATTGTGGTGTATTTTGAAGCGGCGGATCTAGAAGATCTTATTCCTTTCTTGAAAGAGTTAAATACGACGATTGTTGTGGATCATATGGGCACCCCTAACGTTGCCAATGGTGTCGATCATCCGGATTTTCAACGCTTTGTGAACTTCATGGCGGACAATGATAATGTCTGGTGTAAGGTAAGCTGTCCTGAACGCTTAACACAGCATGCGCCGGATTATTCTGATGTTTACCCGTTTGCTCGCACCCTAGTTGAGAAGTTTTCTGATCGTGTATTGTGGGGGACGGATTGGCCGCATCCAAATATGAAAGTTGAAGCGCCAAATGATGGCCATCTTGTGGATGTGATTCCTCATATTGCAACGACGCCAAAGCTGCAGCAAGCCTTGCTGGTGGATAACCCAATGCGTCTTTACTGGTCATAATCGGTTACTCAGGTAACGGAAAACAAAATAAAAAGGTGTGAATGATGACAGCAAATGATCCGACTCAACCTGTACCAGGCACTTACCTGTTTGATGGCAAGATGGCAAAGAAAGGCTATGGGCTGAATAAAATGTGCTTCTCTTTCAATGAGCAAGCGGCTCGTGATGAGTTTAACAAAGACCCAGACGCTTATTGTGCCAAATTTGGTTTAACTGAAGCGCAGATTAAGGCCATTCATGAGCGAGACATCATTGGACTCTTGCAACAAGGTGGCAGTATTTATTATGTGGCTAAGTTTGCGGGTCTGCTAAAACTAAACATGCAAGACATTGGCGCCATTCAAACGGGTATGAGTCTTGAAGAATTCAAAGCCATGTTAGTGAAACGTGGCTCAGGAGAAGCATAATGGCGAATATTATTGGTGCAGTAACAACGTCCCATATTCCTGCGATTGCCAATGCGATGGCAAACAAGGCAGAAGAAACCCCTTATTGGAAGCCTTTCTTTGATGGTTATCCACCTGTGCGTAAATGGCTAAATGAGAAAAAGCCGGATGTGATCGTACTTTTTTATAACGATCATGGTTTGGAGTTTTTCATCGACAAAAAGCCGACCTTTGCCATTGGTGTGGCGGACGAATATCACAATTCAGATGAAGGTTGGGGCATTGCAACCATCCCTCCTGTAACCGGCGAGTCGGAGCTGTCTTGGCATATTGCCAACAGTTTAGTGGAAGACGGTTTTGATATGACCATTTGCCAAGAAATGAAGGTGGATCATGGTTTAACGGTGCCACTTAGTTTGATGTGGCCAGGCAATGAATATGGTCACGTAAAAGTGATTCCGGTTTGTATTAACTGTGAGCAGCACCCAATGCCACAACCGAAGCGTTGTTATGCTTTAGGTCAAGCGATTGGTAAGGCCATTGAATCTTTTGATTCGGATATGACCGTCGCTATTTTTGGTACCGGCGGTTTATCTCATCAATTGGATGGGGAAGCTGCTGGTACATTGAATAGACAATTTGACCTTGAGTGTATGGATAAGCTTGTCGATAGCCCTGAAGAGCTAACCACTTACTCCAATCTGGATTTGGTGAAAATCGGTGGCGCGCAAACTGTTGAACTCAATATGTGGATTGCCATGCGTGGTGTATTGCGCGGCAAGGTAACAGAGTTGCATCGTAACTATCATGCGCCGATCTCCAATACTGGAGCAGGCCTGTTGCTACTTGAGCATGAAATGCCCAAATAGCTCTGCCTTATGATGACAAAAAACGCGCTCTAAAGGCGCGTTTTTTTATGCTTGTAAGAAAGGTAATAAGGCTTAGTTATTATTTTCGTGAAGCAATTTGTTTACTGTGTTAGCAACGTGTTCTGCCCCAGTGAGAATTTCTTGGATAATGCCCGACGCTTCTTCGATCAATTGTGCACTCTCACCAGAGCGCTCGCTGACTTTACTCATACTGGCTTTGGCTTGGCGAGTTAAATCACTGTTTTGAGCCACCATGTTTTCGATTTCGACCGTTGAGGTACTGGTTCGCGCTGCAAGCGTTCGAACTTCATCGGCGACGACAGCAAACCCGCGTCCATGTTCACCAGCTCGTGCTGCTTCAATGGCTGCGTTCAACGCCAATAAGTTGGTTTGATCGGCAATGGAACCAATGGTGGTGACAATCTTAGCAATGTTCTCAGACTGTTGGTTTAGGCTTTCAATCAGCTCGGTGGACGCCTCAATATCGGTAACGATCTGATTTGACGCTTCCACTGTGTTGCGCAAAATCTTCGCGCCGTTTTCAGAGACTTGTGCTGTTTCAACCGACGTTGAGTGAGCGACTTCGGCAGCGTGTTGAATGGCCAATTGTTCGGTGACTCGTTCAGTAATATTGGCGGCGACTTTTAAGACCTTGGTGACTTTGCCATTGTCATCGTAGATTGGGTTGTAGGTGGCTTCTAACCAGATGGTGTCGCCTTGCTTGTTGACGCGTTCAAACCGACCTGATTTGAAGTCGCCATTGGCAAGTTCTTCCCAGAAACGTGGGTTTTGTTGGTAAAACTCGTCCTTACAAAACTTTCTGTGGTGTGTACCAATAATTTCTTGTACTGAGCTAAATCCCATGGTTTTTAGGAAGTTATCATTGGCTGTGATGATGGTGCCATCCGGGTGAAACTCAATCGTTGCACTAGATCGGTCAATGGCATCATAAACGGCTTTATGGCTATCGGCGAGGTGTTTTGCTGCTGTAATGTCCGAAGCAATTTTAACCACTTTGACTATTTTTCCGTCTTGTTCAATCGGGAAATAAGTGGCTTCAATCCATAGGTCTTCGCCATTTTTCTTCTTACGTAAGAAAGTTCCCTGCTGACAACTCCCTGCTGCTAGTTGAGGCCAGAAGTTTTTGTACTCAGCACTGTTTGCGACTTCGCTAGGGCAGAAAATAACGTGTTTTTGTCCTTTCACTTCATCGAGAGTATAGCCGACAGCGTTTAGAAAGTGCGTGTTGGCTTCGATGATGGTGCCATCAGGCAAAAAGCTGATGGTGGCACAAAACTTATTCATGGCTTTAAGGAAAGCCGCATTTTCAGACAGTGGTGTGTCATCTGTCTGTGGGGCGCTCTTATTGGCTTTGTTAAAAAACATAATTACATTCCCTATCTAGTCTCTGGTCTGGCAAACGTCTGATCTAGCCTGAATTAATGTTAGAAAGTGACTACATGTTTGTAAGTCTATTCCTACATGATTTTCAAAACTATAGTGTGTTTATCATAATTTGAATACAAGCTTCACGTTTTAGAAAGGTAATAATCTGAAACGATGCGTATCTAACTGTATTGATAGGCCTTCAATGTGTAAAAAGAAAGTAGAGTTTGTTTTTTTAACTGATTGATTTTAAAGATTTTTAAAATCAATTTGGACCGTTAGGAGGTTGACTCTGTTTGTAACCGTCCGTAAGGAAAGATGGCGATATTAAGAAAAGCGAACAAAGAATAACAAAAGCCCCTTTACGGGGCTAAAGAAACGACATTAAAACTCTTCTGTGTCGATCTCTTTTTGTTGTGCCGCATTGTAGCGAGGACCATGGACGGTATTTTGGTTAATCATTTCATCCAGTAGGCGAATTTGAGCCGCATCTAAATTGAGTGGTGTTGCGTCTAAATTTTCCTGCATATGATGAACCGAACGAGTCCCAGGAATGGGGACAATATTTTTGTGTTTACCTTGTATCCAAGCCAAGGCAAGTTGCGCCGGAGTGCATCCAATGTCTTTAGCAAGGGATAAATAGTCGTTTAGCAGTGCGAGATTGTTTTCATAATGTTCTGCTTGAAAACGTGGCATATTGTTACGGATGTCTTTCTCTTCTAAATCATCCGCGTTCATTAGACCACCAGTCAAAAAGCCTCGTGCCAATGGACTGAAAGCCACAAAAGTTACGTCCAATTCTTGGCAGGTCTTTAGAACCGCAATTTCAGGGTTACGAGTCCATAAGGAGTACTCTGATTGGATGGCGGTAACAGGGTATTCTTGATGCGCTCTTTTTAAGGTAGTAGCCGAGACTTCGGATAACCCAATGGCACCAATTTTACCTTCTTTTACTAAGTCACCTAAGGCGCCAGCGCTTTCTTCTATGGCCACATCTGGATCAAGCCTATGAAGGTAATATAGGTCAATGTGGTCGGTCTGAAGACGCTTTAGGCTGTTCTCACATTGTTGTCGAATCGTTTCGGGGCGGCCATTGATTTGTTTTTTGCCATCCACTATTGCCATGCCACATTTACTGGCCAAAAAGAAGGATTGTCGATGCGCTTTTAAGGCTTGGCCAACCAGTTTTTCATTGGCTCCCCCACCATAAAGCGTGGCAGTATCAAAATGTCGATAGCCCATCTCAAAAGCCTCTTGTAAGGCTTTGATCGCATCGTCTTGTTGTACAGGGGATCCATAGGCATGTGATAGGTTCATACAGCCTAAGCCGATACTTGGATTGGCGAGATGTGGGTGTTTTGACATAACAGGTCCTCGTTATTTTCTCAGGCATATTATAGGGGGAGAACAAAAAACAGGAAGCCGAAGCTTCCTGTTGATAGCAATGAAAAGCGACTTTAATCCTCTAAGCATTGCTCTAATCGATGTAGGGTTTCCATCGCGTCAATGGCTTGAGTTACACAAGAGTTCGGATCACGGCCTTCTTGAATGGCGGCGATAAATTCACGGTCTTGGAGTTCAATGCCATTGTTCGAAACCGCCACGCCGGTTAAGTCGATCTTGTTATCGTTACCATCGAACAAATCGTCATAGCGAGCTAGATAGGTGCCGTTATCACAGATGTAACGGAAGAAAGTGCCAAATGGACCATCGTTATTAAAGGATAAAGATAAGGTACACAACGCCCCATTGGATACTTTCATACCAATGCTCATGTCCATCGCAATGCCCAGCTCAGGATGAATTGGTCCTTGCATGGCTTGTACTTTGGTAGCGGTTTCACCGGTTTGATATTGGAATAAATCCACCGTATGACAAGCATGGTGCCACAGTAGGTGGTCAGTCCAAGAGCGAGCTTTACCAAGCGCATTTTTATTGGAACGACGGAAGAAGTAAGTTTGCACATCCATTTGTTGGATGGTCAGTTCACCGGCTAAGACTTTATTGTGAATCCACTGGTGGGAAGGGTTGAAACGACGAGTGTGCCCCGCCATGGCAACTAAGCCGGTTTTTTTCTTGATTTCAACGACTTTGCGAGCGTCTTCGATGTTATCCGCCATCGGAATTTCAGACATCACGTGTTTGCCAGCTTCCAAACATTGAATGGTTTGTGCAGCATGCATTTGTGTTGGTGTGGCGAGGATAACGGCGTCGACATCGTCACGTGCCAAACTCTCAGCTAGGTCTGTGGTGAAGTGAGCGACACCGCGCTGTTCCGCAAACTCTTTAATGGCATCAATTTTAGTGCCTACCACGGAAGTGACTTCAGCCCCTTCGATGGCCGCAATGGCATCCATGTGTTTCATGCCAAAAGCGCCTGAAGCGCCAGCAATACAAATTCTCATCAGTCTACTCCTAAAAGTGCGAGTGTTTATTGTTAGAAGGAAAACACACCTTAGTGTTTTATAATGCTGTTCAATCTAGCACTGGTACTGTTTTAGGGGTAATCCATTCATCGCTTTAGCCATTCATTTTTTGCAATTGAAAAGCAATTATCATCACCGAACCTGCTCAGAGATGTCTCTCAGTACGCTCAAAAAGTGAGATTGAGTCACCGTTGGAAGCCAGCTTTTTCGCACGCATAAACCGATTGGGCGTCGAGTATGCTCTAATGGAAAGTCGATGACTTTTAATAGACCAATATTGATTTCTCGCTCAACTTGATGTGCTGACATCAAGGTAAGACGATCACTTTCTAATAACAATTCACGAATTAATATTTGTGAGCTGGATTCAACCAAACGACTGGGTAAAGCCACCTTGACCTCGTTGAAAATGTCTTCAAAAGCCTGTCTTGTTGGTGTTCCATTAGCAGGAACAACCCAAGCATATTGCGCCAATTCAGCCGCACTGATGTTGGGTTGATTGAGTAAGGGATGATCTTGACGGGCAATCACAGATAAAGGCGGTGCCCAAAGCTCTTCTTGAATGACATCGTCAGCAGGCGTTGGATAACGTAATGCGCCTAATATGATGTCGATGTCACCTTGGCGCAAGTGGTGCAATAGATCCGTGTAAGGGCCTTCTGTGACCTTGATATTGACGTCAGGATGGCGCTCATCAAAACGAAGAATGGATTTGGGTAAGATGGTCATGCGTGCCAGCGGCATACTGCCTATGGTAATGGTACTGACATCTTTAAACTGCAATGCATTGATTTCATAAATGCCCTGGCGTAATTCATTGAAAGCCAATTTAGTGGCTTTCGCCAAGGCTTGAGCGGCTTTTGTGGCACTGGTGCCTAAGCTGTTTTTTTCAAATAAAGTGACGCCCAATAACCGTTCTAAATCGCGAGCGGCTCGATGCACTGACGATTGAGATACTGCTAGGTTGCGGCTGGCAATGCTGAAATTTTGTGCTTCACTGACGGCCACCAGTGCTCGCAACTGAGTGGTGCTAATTAAGGCCACAAGGTTTTTGGGTGAGCGTTCTTTTGTCGATTGATCTTTGACTATGTCTTGGGTGGCCACTTGAATATGGTCAATAGCGCGACTGACCCGTTTTTGCCAAATCTCCCCTGAGGCGGTTGGATACATACCGTCAGAGTGACGCTCAAATAAAGGCGCACCTAAAAAGGCTTCTAATTTAGCAATGGCTTGAGTAATGGCCGGTTGGGATAAAAATATACTGTCCGACGCTCGTGTAATGCTTTTTAATTCGGTAACAGCAAGAAAAACACGTAAATGTCGTAAGTTTGGAATGGATACTTCCATATGCCCCTCAATGTCTAGTGACTTAGAATGACTATATCAAAACTGAATAACAAAAAAATCAAATTAAAAAAGGTTTTGTTGGTTTTTTGTGTGTGAGAATATAACAGAATTGCCAGTTTTAATTTGATTGATGAGCAATCTAAGGTGTTATTCGATGGACGTGGTTTTAAACATTACTGCCCCAATTTTTTTGTTGATTTTAGTGGGCTTTGTCGCTGCTCGTTACGGTTTTATTCCGTTAAACGCATTGGCGGGTTTGAGCCGGTTCGTCTTGTATCTGGCCTTACCATCGCTGATTTTTGTCAAACTTTCTGCCATGGATTTTTGGCAGGTGTTTCATCCAGATTATATTTTTGTCTACGCGATGGGTGGTTTGGGTACTTTTTTGATCACCTTACTACTAGGCTGGAAGCTCATTAAGGCCGATCTCGTCACGGTCGGTGTGTTTGGTGTTGGGGCGACCATGTCAAACAGTGCGTTTATTGGTTTTCCGGTGTTGTTGCAGTTTTTTGATGAGCCGATGACACAAGCCTTTGTCATGGCCTTGATGGTCGAAAATCTCATTTTGTTACCTGTGTGCCTAATTGTGATTGAAACCATGCTCGGGCAGCAACGTAAGCAGCAAGATACGACCTCAAAAAACTTAGGCTGGGTGGTGATCAAGCGCATTACGACCAACCCATTGCTGATTGCTTTGACGGCTGGCATGGGCTTTTCAATATTGTCCGTGCCGGTACCAGAATTTGCGCAACAAAGTTTGTCACTGTTGGCGGATGGCGCCGCGCCAACGGCCTTAGTCGTCATTGGCGGCTCACTAGTCGGCGTGTCCATTCGTGGGCATTTGAGTGCGATTGCTTTGGTGGCCGTGGCAAAGCTGATCCTATTCCCTGTGTTGGTGATGCTATTGCTGATGCTCACTCCAGAGATGAATCCAGCTCTGAAAGTGTCGGTATTAGTCTTTGCGGCCATGCCGATGTTCAGTACCTATCCTATTGTTTGCGGTGAATATGGTCAGCGAAGCTTTTGCGCCAGCACCTTATTGGTGACAACTGTGTTATCGTTTCTGACATTGAGTATATTGTTGCGTTTTTTAGCCACCAGCTAATGACGCATTAGACCTGTTTTGGAGTGTGATATGGCGAGTATTATGGTACTTAATGGCCCAAATCTAAATTTACTGGGCACTCGTGAGCCAGCTCAGTATGGCCACGAAACGTTAGCCGATGTGGAAAAACTGTGCGCGGATGCGGCCGCGGCGTTAGGGCATCAAGTGGTCTGTCATCAATCGAATCATGAAGGTGTACTGATTGATTTGATTCATGAAGTAGGGCAAAAGGTAAAATCTGGAGAGATGTTAGGCGTGGTGTTTAATCCTGGTGCCTACACCCACACTTCTATTGCTTTGCATGATGCGATTAAGGGGGCGGATGTGCCAGTGATCGAAGTGCACATTTCCAATGTTCATGCTCGAGAATCTTTCCGTCATCATTCTTACATCTCACCCGTTGCTGCCGGTATGGTGGTGGGAAT
This sequence comes from Marinomonas sp. TW1, assembly GCF_001625355.1. Classification (GTDB taxonomy): domain Bacteria; phylum Pseudomonadota; class Gammaproteobacteria; order Pseudomonadales; family Marinomonadaceae; genus Marinomonas. Next base: position 265,072 of record NZ_JSEE01000002.1, on the reverse strand, counting down.
GGGCGTGCAAGGCTATGTCTTGGGGATCCAAGGGTTAGTGAGTAAACGAACATAGCGTCCATTGACTCACTGTAGCCTTCGAGAATAAGACAACAAGCGTGTCGTGACTGTGCTTGTTGTCTTAGTGTCTGAGCCGACTCAAATACATGTTAATTGGCTGGGCGGTTGCCTTTGGCGTCGAGTATTAACTCACCCTCTTCTTTCTCGTAAGGGCCTTCTGGCCATTGTTCGAGTAAATCCAACACAGCTTCGCTAGGGCGACACAGTTTGACGCCCTTGGGTGAGCATACAATCGGGCGATTGACCAAGATAGGGTGTTCTAACATGGCTTCTAAGAGGATGTCGTCAGAAACATTTTTATTTAATAGTCCCAATTCCTTGGCCGGAGACTTGGTTTCTCTCAAGGCACTTCTTGGCGTCAAATCCGCCGCGGCAAATAACGCTAACAACTGAGCTTTGCTCCAGCCTTCGTTGAGGTAGTCAATGACTACAGGGGTGTAGCCTGCGTCTTTTATAATGCGCAAAACATTACGCGATGTCCCGCAGTCAGGGTTGTGGTGTATCAAAACCATGGTAAAAACTCCTTAAGCAAACCAGTGGCGAGTACGATTAGCAAACCACACAAGTGATAACATGACGGGCACTTCAACCAACACACCGACAACCGTGGCCAATGCGGCACCAGAATGCAGACCGAACAATGAAATGGCCACTGCTACGGCCAGTTCGAAGAAATTCGAGGTGCCAATTAAGCTCGCTGGGGCGGCTTCGTTGTGAGGCAGTTTGAACTTCAATGCCAACCAATAAGCCACCGCAAAAATGCCGTAGGTCTGAATGAGCAAAGGAATGGCAATCAGCACAATGGCTTGTGGGTTTGATAAAATGGTGTCGGACTGGAAGCCAAACAACAGAACCACTGTGGCGATCAGACCTATGATAGACCAAGGCTTCATTTTGCTTAGGAAGCCATCTAATCGTGAGTGATCGTTGGCTTTATCCAATGAATTACGCGTGATGGCACCGGCAATTAAAGGGATTAAGACGTACAGTAACACGGAAATCAGTAAGGTCGCCCAAGGAACATGAATGTCGGTTGCGCCTAACAGCAGGCCTGCAATGGGGGCAAACGCAAAGATCATGATGACATCATTGATGGAGACTTGAACCAAGGTGTAATTGGCGTCGCCTTTCGTTAATTGGCTCCACACAAAGACCATGGCGGTACAAGGTGCGACACCCAGTAAGATCATGCCAGCAATGTATTCGTTGGCGGTTTGCGGATCTACCCAGTCTGCGAATAGGCCTTTGAAGAAAAGCCAACCAAGTAACGCCATGGAGAAGGGCTTAATAAGCCAGTTAATGACAAGGGTGAGTACCAAGCCTTTGGTTTGTTTACCTACGTTTTTGATGGAAGAGAAATCAATCTGTACCATCATAGGGTAGATCATTAACCAAATGAGAATGGCCATAACAAAGTTCACATTGGCGTATTCTAAGCTAGCGATCGCCGCAAAAACGTCAGGTGCCAAGCTGCCTAACACAATACCGGCTAGTATGGCTAAGCCTACCCAGACCGTTAAATAACGTTCAAATAATCCCATGGTTGTTTCCTAAAGTTCCTTATTCAATGTCAGGTTTAAATCGATTTTTGATTTACTCGTTGGCTTAATTGCTCAGCGCTTTCGACGCGTTCAGAGTAACGGTCCACCATGAATGCGTTGTTATCTCTCAATAACAAGGTGAATTTCATGAGCTCTTCCATCACATCCACGATGCGATTGTAGTAGGGCGATGGCTTCATTCGACCATCCTCTTCAAATTCCAAGAAGGCTTTCGCGACCGAGGACTGATTTGGGATGGTCACCATGCGCATCCAGCGCCCTAAAATACGCATCTGATTTACCGTGTTAAAGGACTGAGACCCACCACAGACCTGCATCACTGCAAGGGTTTTGCCTTGTGTTGGACGAACGCCTCCTAAGCTGAGTGGTACCCAGTCAATTTGGCTTTTAAAAATACTGCTCATCGAACCGTGACGTTCTGGAGAGCACCACACTTGGCCTTCTGACCACATCATCAGCTCTCGAAGCTCTTTCACTTTTGGGTGATTTTCGTCTGCTGTGTCTGTTTGTGGTAAACCTTGTGGATTGAAAATGCGAGTGTCGGCACCAAATTCATTTAGCAAACGTGCCGATTCTTCCACCACTAGGCGGCTGTAGGAGCGTTCTCTCAACGAACCGTAGAGTAATAAAATACGTGGTTTATGCGTGCTTGGCGTTGAATTGAACTGATCATGGCTGGTGGCACGCCATTGTTCGCGATCGATATTAGGCAAAGTGTCTTGCGAGTTCATTATTTGGCTCCCAACATCGACAATTCGAATTTGAGTTGCGTGGCGTCAAGATGACGTTGAGCAAGGGTTTTGAGTTGTTCAACGCGTTCTTCAATCGCCTTGATGGTGTCCATAAAAGCGGCTGCTTGTTGTGCTTCGCTGCCTTCTAGCTTAGAAGGGTCGCTTAGCCCCCAATGTACTTTTAGACTCTTGCCAAAATACAGTGGACAAGCTTCGCCAGCGGCGGAATCGCAGACAGTAATGACCAGATCGGGTTCGAAATCTTCAAAGTCATCCCATGACTGGCTGATCAAACCAGTGGTTTGGTAGCCAGCTTGCTCTAGGTATTTCAATGATAAGGGGTGTACTTCACCAGCCGGTTGACTGCCAGCACTTTTTGCGTCGATCAGGCCCCCCGCCATGCCATTAGTAATGGCTTCGGACAAAATGCTACGGCAGCGGTTGTGGGTACAAATGTATAAAATTTTCATATTGTCCTCGAGTTTAACAACAACGGTTTGATGCAACTTGGCAAGCTTTTAGTGTCTCTAGTGCTTGCTGATAATAGTCTGGATTGTGCTTTGCGGTTTCGTGAATGACTTCTTTTGCCCAATTCGGCAGATCATCCTGCAATCTGTAATACACCCATTTTCCTCGGCGCTCATCCTGCAAAATACCGCATTTACGCAGCTCTGCCAGATGTCGTGAGGTTTTAGGTTGATCCAATTGCAAAGCGTCCTTGAGATCACACACACAGGCTTCGCCCGCTTGGGAAATCAATAATAGGGACTTAAGTCGAGTATCGTCTGCTAAGCATTTATAAAATTGTATTGGCGTCATAATAAGATTAAATCTTTATATATGTGAAAAATAACATATGTGAAATTTCGTATATATTGAGAGATAAGTCAAGCAAAGAAATGCGCCATTTTTATGAGAGCGGCATGACATGTGACATGAAGAGAGGTTTGCTTGTGCTGAGAAGGCTAGATTAAGCGTTAACAAAGGACGCTTAATCTAGCTTGTGTGATTAATGCTTAGAAACTTGGAACTGACCGACTAACGAGTTGAGCTTTAAGGCAGACAATCCGACGCGTGACGAGCGTCGTTGCAATGCTGCGATAGAACGCTTCATTTGTTCGGTTGCGGCACCCATTTCTTGCGCCGTGTTGGCGTTCTCTTTGTTGCTGTCATTGAGTAGCAACATGGCTTCAAAAAGCGTATCGACTAATTCGTATAAGTTGTTGTCTTCACTGCCTGATTGTTCGTTTACCTGTAAGTTACGGTCCACGTTTTCAGCACCTTTTTCCATGAAATTCACGGCATTACGAGTTTCCTCTTGGATACCTTCTAGCATCGATTGAATCTCTTCTGCGGCGTCGGCGGTTTTGGATGCCAGACTACGCACCTCATCTGCTACTACCGAGAAGCCCCGACCATGTTCGCCAGCTCGAGCCGCTTCAATGGCGGCATTGAGGGCTAATAAGTTGGTTTGATTGGTGATATCAGAAATGGTGGTAATGATACCGGCTATCTCGTTGGTCTTCTGATCTAGGGACTTAACCGATTCTGCTGTTGTGCGGACCACATCACGAATTTCTTGAGTCCCTGTTTTAGCCTCCTCAAGACGTTTTTGAGCACCGGCGACCACTTGATCCATGGTTTGCTTCAGATTATTTGCGGTTTGCGAAGCGCTTTCAACTTCACTGACCTGCTTCTGGAACATGGTCAGCATGTCTTCTACGGTGGAGGCTAAATAATGTGAAGCGTCTTTTGCCTCTTCATTGGTGTGTACCATGAATTGGTTGGAGTTTTTTACATTGTTGCTGGCTGAAATCACCTCACCTATGGTGTTGTCTAAATTATCAATGAAGCTGTTCATCCAGCGTCCCATGTCCCCCGTTTCATCATTACTCAGGTCGTCACTTAGGCGCTGTTTTAAATTCCCTTCGCCTTCCGCAATGGCCTGAATAACGGCCGTCATTTGACTCATGTTTTGGCTGATTTTTCGTGTTCCTAAACGGTTAAACAAAACGCCAGCCAGCAATAAGCAGGCAAACGAAATGACCAAGTCACTGGCGACAGAGAGATCGGTAAAGGCCTGCAAAGCAGAGCAAATTAATAAGGGAAGAGTCGAGGCGAAAAGGTAGCCTTTCATCAATTTAATACTGATAGAACGACGTCGGTAGACTTCTTCCAAATCTCCTTCACACATCATGCCCCATTTATCGGGGCTGCCTTTTAACTGGAAGGTGACGCCTTTACCAATGACGGGAATATGTCGATAGTCAGAGTAACCAGGATACGTGACAAACAGGTTTTGGCCATTTTTAATGGTTTCGCGCACACCAGGGTGCAGTTGTTGAGTGGCTGGGTCGGTAAAACGTATTTCAAACTCAGTATGCTGTTCTACTTTGACAACCCCCCAGTTGGTGTTTACTCCGCTTTTTAGATTCTCACCATGACTGAAGGTATTGTCTTCAAAGCGTGATCGGGATAAAGCGGTGCCAGGTAAAATGCTGGCATCAAAGTTGGGTTTGACCATAAACAAATAGTTATCACCGGACTCTTTATAAATGTGCCCCGCTTCACGCTGAATTAAATCCCCCAGCACATCGTTTGGCACACGAGCACAAACCGCTCCTAACGTGTTGCCATCATGCTTGATCGGGAGATAGAACATGAGGGTGACAGCATCATGAAATTTTGAGCTAGAAGGACCTATTCGTATGGTATTTTGATCGATGTAAGGGCCGTGTAAAAAGTAATCTTTTAACCCTTCCGAGACGGCATTCGCCGGTAGATCACATTGTCCAATGCGACTTTTCTCGGTGGAATTAATGACCTTACCTTCCGCATCAATGACAAAGTATTCACTGACGTCGGCTACGATATTGAAGCGTTCTTCAAGAGCGCCTGTGTCAATCTTGGGGAAACCCTCAGAAATAATTTCTAATAAGACTTCAAGTTGCGACCACTGATTGTTCACCCAATTATCAAGTAACTTAACACGCGTATTGGCGATGCCTTCGAAGGTCTGTTCCACGTTTTGATAAGTGTCTTTGTTTAAGTAGCAAGATCGAAACAATGAGAGGCGGCCATTTGCGCCAAACCAAGGTAACCAACTTAACTCCTTAGGAGAAAGCGCCATATTTTTACTTTTTAATGTCATGCTTTAAGTGCTCCGTTGCATTCACTCAACTGCCTCAATGCAGTTGTGCTAGGGGATAAGTTTAAAAAAGCAATAAATTGGCCATAGTTTGACTAAGTTGAAAGTTTAGTTCGATGTTCTGGATACTAAACAAATGTCTAGAAGTTTGTACTGCATTCAATTTTATTTGCAGTAGATTATAAAGAGGTGAATTTTCTTTATGGTACACAAAGTGCACCGATTTGGTTAGAAAAGATCTTGGTGCACCAAAACTACCCGGTTCAGATCAAAAGACTTGTCCAAATAGTCAATAAAAACAGGTGGTTATATCTTAATGATGATTGCTCTAAATTGCACCGGAAATAGCCGTATTCATTTGGGGTGCCACTCTTTGATGCGTGTTGATTTGACAGACTTTTTTATGCCAGTTTACGGTCGAATCATTGGCTAAACAAACAAATGACGGTCCCTCGTCATTCGTCGATCTAATGAGCATGCTTATGCATCATTAGGAAACAATTTCGGCTTAACTACCTTGCTCCAAAGAGGTGTTTTAGTGAATAAAATCAATACTATGGTCATGAACAGTACGATCGATAATGGGCTGGTAAACAGATGAACGAAGAGATCAATGACGCTGCCGCGTTCAGTCAAAATCGCTCGTCGCCAGTTCTCATCTGTTAAGGAGCTTAAGATCACCCCTAAAATGACGGGGCCAACAGGGAAACCGTAGAGACGCATGAAGTAACCAAAGACGCCAAAGGCGAGCATCCACCAAATGTCTGTAATGGCGTTGTTGATGGCGTAAGCACCAACAATAGACAAGAGGAAGATGAGTGGGATTAAAATACCTTTTGGGCACTCCACTATCTTTGAGAATAACTTGATGCCAGTTAAACCAAAAATGAGAATGAAAATATTGGCCAAGGTTAAATTGCCCACGGTGAACCAGAACATATGAGGTTGCTCCACCATCAATAATGGGCCGGGATTTAATCCATGGATGAACAAGGCACCGATGAATACAGCGGTAACGGCATCTCCCGGTATGCCAAGCGTCAGCATAGGAATATAGGCTCCACCAACCGCAGCGTTATTCGCCGACTCGGGTGCGATTAGCCCTTCTTTTGCGCCTTTACCAAATTCGACATCGGGTTCTTTAGTCGATCGTTTTGCGTGGTCGTAAGCCATCAAAGCCGCAATGTCGCCCCCTGTTCCAGGTAAGGCGCCAACAATCACACCAATAAACGAGGTTCGTACGCTCAGCGGTAAGTATTTTTTGACATCCGAGAGCCTAGGGATGATGCGAGAAATTTTTTGTTTGATGACGGCTTTATCCATATGTTGCAGTTGATGCAAGGCTTCTGAAATACCAAATAAACCAATCATCACGGCGACAGGGTTAATGCCATCCCACAGTTCGATGATGCCGAAAGTGAAGCGTTCATCTGCCGTCATTGGGTCTAAACCAACGGTGCCAATCAATAAGCCAAAGGCTCCGGCAAAAATCCCTTTTGCTAAACTGCTACCGGATAATGACCCCACTAGCATGATGCCTAAAATCCCCAGCATCATGTAGTCACGAGGTTGAAAGGTAATGGCAAAGTCGGCAATAGAAGGCGCGGCTAACGCCAGAACCAAGATCCCGATGAAGCCACCTACAACCGACATCACAGTCGATAAGCCGATGGCTTCGCCTGCCAGACCTTTTTTAGCAAGTGGGTAACCATCTAGGGCGGTTGCAATGGCCGACGGTGCGCCAGGAATGTTTAATAATATCGCCGTCCGAGAACCACCGTAAACGCCGCCCATATACACGCCAACCATCAAGCAAAGTGCATTGTTTACATCCCAAGAAAAGGTAAAGGATATTAGGATGGAAACAGCCATGGTGACCGACAGCCCTGGAATCGCGCCGACATAAATGCCTAAAAAAGTACCGAGCGCAGTGAGCGCTAATAATTCTGGAGAAAGCCAAGACATGGCGAAATAGTTCAAAGCATCCATAAGTCGATTATCTCCATAAGGCGGTGATTGAGGCGATGATATCGCGTTCAGGTATGATGCCTTCAGGAAGCACAACTTGAAAAATGAGACGAAACACAATGTAGACCATGATGAGGGCGAAAAGGCTGATGGCCAGTGTGGTTAACACTCTGCGACGATATAGAAATTGAATGGTGGTAAATAAAAAAACAAAACTGGACAGTATAAAACCAAGGCTTTCTAGTACCACGGCATAGACCAAAATTAGCGCCATGATAATCGCCACGATAGGCGGAAAACAATGAGTAAAGAAATGCGCGTTTTGGTTGGCTGGCCGTTTTAACGTATTCACGAAGATAAAGCAGGCCGCCAAAATCATTGTCGCTGCTGTTGCCATGGGAAACGCCCCAGCCGAGCTCAGTTCACTGAAACCGGCAATTTGATAGGCTTGCCAAAACAAGTACACACTGCCGATGACCAGTAACAAACAGAAAACACGTTCACCCGGTTTACGTGTTTTAGGGGTGGGCTCATGACTGGACATGACTTCTCCAGATAAAACAGAATTGAGAAGAGACATCGCAGTTAAAAAGCGATGTCTCTTGAGTGGTAGCGATGAACAATCGCTGATTATGGTTTTTGGATGCCGAATTTCTCAGGAGAGAATTTGCCAACGCCCGCTTTGTAAACCAACCAAGATGAAACTGAACGGTACGTGTCTAGAAAGTCGACCGCTTCCTGTCCAGCGATGTTCATCACAGAATAACCGCGATTGGACATCATAGAGGTAAATTCCTCTCTTTCACCAGCGCTTGAGAAAGCACGGGTCAATGTATTCACCACTTGGTCTGGTGTCCCTTTACGAACGAACACACCAAAGAACGGTCCCCAAGGAAGGTAGCTGTTTAGCCCTGGAAGCGTATCTGTAATCGGTGCCACGTTTGGTAACATAGGGTTCGCTTGATTATCGATCAAACCAATGGCTTTCATACGGCCGGCTTTGATTTGTTCTTTTGTTGCTCCCAATACCGCTGGCATCACATCGATTGCATTGCCTTGTAGGGCGGTTAAAGCGGGACCGTCACCCTTGTATGGAATATTGATGTAATCCAGTTTTACTTGCGAATCGATCATCGCCATGATGATGGAAGGCAAGCCACCTTTTCCTGTTGAGCCAATTTTCACTTCACCTGGGTGAGCTTTTACGTAATCGATAAACTCTTGCATGGTGTTATAAGGTGCATCGTTTCTCGCCACCATCATGGGCACACCACGGGCAAGAATGGCCACAGGCACCATGTCGCTGTAGTCGATATTTGATAGACCAAGTACTTTGTGCATTTGAGGGTTTTCAGCCCCCATTAACAAGGTGTAGCCGTCGGCTTTTTTCTTGTTCACGTATTTCATTGAAATCGCGCCAACACCACCGCTTTTGTTTGATAGGATGAGGTCTGTGCCCAATGCTTCTTCTGCATAAGGTGCGACGGAGCGCATGACCGTATCCGTTGAGCCACCGGCTCCCCACATGATGACGCCTTGGATGTCTTTATCTGGATACGCTGCCAGACTGGCCGTTGATGAGAATGATATAGCGGCTAGTAGTGCTATTGTTGTTTTTTTCATGCTGTCTCCGGTTAGCCTTAGTTGAGCACATCAACTAAGGTCGAAATATTATTATAATTTTTTGTATTAGAACGAATAAATAATCGCCCACGTCGATTATTTAGCTTATGAGTAGTGAACGAAATAAGGCACTATCAAGCGCCTTATTTTACTCATTTTAGATGGGTTTCGTTATAGGAAACTCTTGAAAAAAATGGCCTTTCGACATGAAAAAGCCATTTTTCCTCTCATAATATGCAAAACAGTGCGTCCCGACACCGTATTCAAGCCAAAAATCAGATCACTTCTTTCTGTTCGTCCTCTGGTGTCGGACTGTTTTTCTTTGCTATTAGGTCGAACCTGCTGCTTGAAAAGTGTCACGAGTCAAATTCACCGATGACTGGGATTTGATTTGTACATTATCCTCAATACGAATACCGCCGTAGGGTATAAAATGTTGAATGCGTTTTAGATCGCAGCCATGATGAGGGACTTCGGCTTGCATCTTCTCGATTAACATGGGAATGAAATACAGACCGGGTTCAATGGTGATGACCATGTCTTCTTCCAAGGTTCGAGTAAGTCGTAGAAAGGGAGCGTGATCGTCGGGCAAGCTCAGCTGCCCTGATGAGTCAACTTGGTGGCCCCCCACATCGTGTACCTGCAAACCCAATAAATGCCCCAAACCGTGAGGGAAGAAGACTTGCGGAATGCGTTTTTCAAGTTGCTCTTCAATGCTTAATGAACAGATTTGATGGTCGTTCAGCAGCTGCGCCACACCGACTAGACAGGACTGGTGTACGTCTCGAAATGCCACGCCTGTTGTTGCTTGCTGGCATAGGCTTTGTTCTAAGGTATCTAGCCCGGTTATCAGAGCAGAGAAATCGTCTTGGTGACGTGTATAGGTGCGGGTAATGTCACTGGCATAGCCATGACAGCTGGCACCGGCATCAATCAGCAGGGTACGAGAATCCGGTACAGCGTGAATGGCTTTGTGTTCATAGTGCAAAACGGCCGCATGTTCGTTTAATCCCACGATGCCCGGATAAGGCTCTTGGGTCGAAGTTTGTTGACTCGCGGATAAAAACGCAAGGTGAATGTCTAACTCGCTTTGACCTGCCAAAAATGCCTGCTTGGCGGCAAGGTGACCATGCACAGCCGATTGGCTTGCCTGTTGTAGTGCTTGGATTTCAAACGGTGTTTTTACCGCTTTGGCAAAGTCGACGTAGGCGTTTAAGCCATCACAGGCGGCGATATCCAGTTTTTCTAAGTCTGACTTTGGTCCTAGCCAAGCGGATTGCTTAGGCAGGTTTTGCCACCATTTATCGTCACGACGGGCAGGCGTAATGTGCCAGTAATCTTGCCATTCTCCTTCCGGAACGGGATTGGGCGCATGCCAGAAGTCATCTCGAATTGGCCAGACTAGGGTGGGCTTCTGTCCTGGCTGGATAATCAGGAAGACATCTGCCCCAGCGTCAAACGGCAGCCATTGCTGTGCCCCTGAATAAGCATGAAATGGGTGACTGTGATCGTCTTGGAAATAATAGGTTTTATGCCCTGATGCAATGACGATCGCCTCTAACTTAAAGTGCGCCATGGCGTTCTCATAGCGCTGCATAAGAGTGGAAAGGTGTTGTGGATATAGTGTGTTCATAGCTAACTCTTGTCGAATGAATCTAAACGACAAGGTGATTCATCCATTGAGCCTATGTCGTGCTGATCAGGGGGTATTGGGTTTACTGTTATTCTGAATCGGGTCCATGTGGTTGTTTTTGACGACGTAACAAGCCGAGGACGCTTCGAAAAACCACATGGGCAATGACCACGGAAACGAGCGCCAGTATGAGCGTGTTTTCAACAGCAAAAAAATAGTTCACAGTGTAAAAAATGATGATGGTCAGTAGGATACGAACCAAACTGTCGATAAGGGCAAGGAATGTAGGCGATTTTGACATAAGGATTTTTTAACCGAATAAAACAACATGGAGCCCAAACTGTCCCATAAAATGTGCCTCAGGCCAATGTTTTAATTGGCAAGCAGATGCGAGTGACATAGTGCTTAGGTTGTTCCGCATGTGCTGGGCCGACTTCAAAAATTTCGATGCCTTCGCGGCGACGATGGGGTTTGAGCTTATGCAAGCGCATAAATTGGTAGAGTACATGCCAAGCCACAGACAAATGTTGATAACGTCCCGTGTAGCGTAAGGCCAAATAGTCTCCGGGTAACACGATGCGTTCAGGGTAAAGTTCACAAGGCGTCATGTTTTGCACGGGAATGCCCAAACGGCCGGTGAAAACATGATTGGCTAAGTCGACTTGTCGGTATAGTGCAAAGCTGGGACCGGCTGGAGGATTTTCGGGGCCTAAGGTGGTCATTAAATCATGAAACCCTTGATCCATTTTTTGCGACATGGGTTGGTGGTTGACGGTAAATGGTCGCGTGACGGCATCCAAATTGTCGAGTTGAGTTTCGGCTAAGAACTCAAAGGGTGCTACGTCATGAATAGCGTCTAACGTTTTTGTTTGTAGGACGGCATTGAGTAACAGCATCGCCAATTCGGCGTCTTTATCCGCTCGAATCCCATAATCACCTTGTTGCCAACGTTTTAAAAAGGGCAATTTCCCCGTTACTTGAACGCTGATTAAGGTGCCGTGTTTTTGTTCCGTTAGGTCTAAGTTGAAATGAAGGTCGCAAGGGTAGAAAGCAGGGGCTTCGACCTGTGTGTGATAATATTGAGCATTAGGGCGAGAGGCTTCTAAAGACACCGAGCCTTGCTTGATCAGATCTCCTCGCCAGACTAAACAAGATGGTAAGGGCGATAATGGGTTGGCGTATTCGAAATCCATCTTCGCTTGTTTTTCAAACAGCAGCCAAGGCAACCAATCTGTCCAGTTATTAAGGTCTTGTAGGTGTTCGTTAACCGTTTCTAGGTCTAAGTCCACCAACAAGTGATGGCGTTTGAAAAAACGCCCTTTAAAGACATTGGCATAGAACGTCAGTAATAGCCCTAAACACACGAGAACAAACACGAATAAAATCATATTGAACTTCAGCCTACGTTTCTTTTATCCTCCGCTTTTTGGCAATATGTCATGCGGGGATTTTCCTAAGGTGACTTTTGTAGCATAGTGTTTAAGGAAGGTGCGAACAAGCTCTCTTGCCTCAGCATCTGGATAAAAGCCTGTTATTCGAGGCGAGCGCCGAATGTGAATAGTTGACCTATTGTCGAGGTGCTCAACAAAGAATACAGGCTTTTCTTCGGGTCTTTCAGAGAAAACGTCCTACTGCGTTGCGACTCTTTAAAAGGTATCGACATTCCTTCAGAGTCACGCCTTATTTGACGATTTCTCTGGAAGACTGAGGCTTAGTAGACTTATTCGTACCTTCCTTCATCTAATTGTTTTACAAATATAAAGATGGGATTTTCAAAACGGGTAGGGGATGAAAATGAAATCGACGTTAGTTTGGGATTGGCCTGTACGACTCAGCCATTGGTTAATGGTGGTGTTATTTACTGGCTTGATCATCACAGGGAAAGCGGAAGAAGATTACCTTCAGTACCACTTCTATTTTGGTTATGGCTTATCAAGCGTCATCATTGCTCGAGTCTTATACGGTTTTTTCGGTTCCCGTTATGCCTTATTTCAACAATTTGTCAGAGGACCGAAGCGAGTATGGCATTTCGCCAAGTCCTTATTGCAAGGTCAACCAAAGTCTTATCTTGGGCACAATCCATTAGGCGCTTTGATGGTCGTGGCATTACTGACCTTGTTATCCGTGCAATGGGGAACTGGGCTCTTTAGTAGCGATGATATTTTCTGGTTTGGGCCTTTTAATGGCTTGGTGTCGGAAGAGGTAGCGAGCTTTTTCGTGTCGATACATCGCTTTTTGCCCAATTGGCTATTGGGGCTGGTGGCGGTGCACATTTTGGCCGTGCTCTATCATGAGGTGCATCTGAAAGAGCGACTCATCGACGCCATGGTTCGTGGTCGCAAGAAACAGGCTGGGGTATCGGCAAGCACGCCGAGATGGGGCGTGATGTTCGCCTTGTTAATGGGATTGTCCTGGTTAGCGGCCCTATGGATGATGCCAATATAATCTTGTGGTAATTGTTTGTTTTGGTTGACTAACGGTATAATTTGCACACATTCATGTGTTAATGGAACGCCTTGTGTCTGAGCCAACTGCAATAAATGTCGCGAATCTGTTTGATGATCTGCCAGATGTGTCGCAGCCAATATACGCCAAGTTAAAACAGGCGATTGTATTAAAAATTACCTCTGGTGAGTGGTCGGTAAATCAGCGCGTTCCGTCGGAACTGGAAGTGGTCAAAGCCTTGGGTGTGAGTCGTATGACGGTGAATCGCGCATTGCGTGAATTGACTGCCGAAGGCTTCCTAGTGCGTCATCAAGGTTTGGGCACTTTTGTGGCGGAAAAAAAAGCCCATTCGGCGTTATTTGAAGTACACAATATCGCCGAAGAAATTGCCGCTCGGGGCCATCAACATAAGTCGGAACTGTTGGTTTTGGAATCCGCTAAAGCCAGTGTGGAAGAAGCCGTTAGTTTGGGTGTCAGAACCAATCATAATATTTTTCGTTCGGTTATTTTGCACTTTGAAAACGATTTACCCATTCAAATCGAAGAACGCATCGTCAACGCCAGTTTGGCACCGGATTACGATCAGCAAGATTTTTCCAGCCATACCTCTTATGAGTATTTGATGAGCGTGGCGCCGATGACGGAAGGCGAGCATTTGGTGGAAGCCATTTTGCCTAATCCGGAAGAATGCCAGCGCTTGCAAGTCACCTCCCAAGAACCTTGCTTGCAGATAAAGCGCCGAACTTGGTCTGGAGAAGACATTGTCACGGTTGCACGTTTACTCCAACCAGGATCTCGATTCCAATTGTTTGGTCATTTCGGACGTTAGTGAATCTGGTGATTCATTAAGATCATATCGACTACGACGATTTGAGGATGTGGATCTGAATGACTCGACCTTTAAGCAAGTTAAAGCGCTTTTTATTGAGGGCTTTTGAGGCCTTCTCAATATCGACGAGAGAGATAAAACAGTGAGCGGGAATAGCATGCAAGTGATCCGTGTGAGCATCATACAGTTCACACGCCTCAGAACAGTAAAAAGCGTGCAGTAACGTATTTGATTGAATGGGATCAAACATTAGCTTCGTGGGCGCATGCAGTGCGCTGACTTCGGCCTTTGTATCACTCTCTCGTACCATGATGTTTAAATCTTCAATGGGCCCCTCTGTAAGTGAGGCAAAGGTTTGATCACCGCCTGAAAATTGTGCCATCTCTAATATTTTGGTTAGCTGAACATACTGCATACCTAGCTTACTCTGATGCGTCATGTCGAGCCCATGGCCAGAAAGCAGCACCAGTGTTCGGTGCAAACCTCGAAAGTCTGAGAATAAGCCGTTCTCCACCACAGACGCTTGACTGATACGGTATCGTAAGCCTTGTTTGTCCGTCAGGCTGGCAATGTCTCGGGTCTGCCCTAAGCCATTTTTCCAGGGCACGATTGGGTAATCCGCTTGTTCTATGATCGAGAAGATTGATGTGTCATTAAGCATCGTAAATCACCTTTTTAATGACCTTGATGAAGTCGGCTTTATGTTGTTCTTCTTGTTCATGATGAAAATTCTTAATGGTGTGTTGGCCGGCCACAAAAACCTCTTTAATGAGGTTTTCGTTGGTGGCAAATAGCCAGCGGTTGATCAAGTCTTTTGGCTGACTGGCGGCCACAAAAGGTGAGTCTGGGTCGAGTACGATGAAATCCGCACGGTGTTTTTCTTGTAGTCCAAAAGACACATTGCATGCTTGATTGCCGCCCAGTAAAGCCTGCTGGTAAAGGTTGTCACCAATCCGGTTTTCACCTTGACGATAAAGCCGATTACGTTGTTGATCGCGCAAACGTTGTCCATATTCTAGTGTTCTCAGCTCTTCAACAATCGACAAACTGACATGGCTGTCTGAGCCTATGCCCCAGCGCCCCTTGTCTTGCTCGAATTCCACCGCCGGAAAAATGCCATCCCCTAGATTCGCTTCTGTGGTTGGACATAGTCCTGCTACCGCTCCACTGGTTGCAATGACTTGGCGCTCGACATCGGTTAAGTGGGTAGCATGAACCAAACACCAGCGTTCGTTTAAACCGATTTCATTGTGCAACCATTCAACCGGTCGTTGATCACTCCATGCTAAGCAGTCATTCACTTCTTTTTGTTGTTCGGCAATGTGGATATGAATGGGGTAGTGTGAATCCAAGGCGGGCAGTACTTGTTGTATTTGTTCTTTGGTTACCGCTCTTAGTGAATGGAAACAAACTCCCATCTGGTGCAAGGGATGGGATTTTAAGCTGTACTCACCTTGTTGAAAAAGCGCGAGGTAGTCGTCAGTGGAATGGACAAAGCGTGCCTGTCCAGCATTGGGTGCTTGCCCGCCAAAGCCAGAGTGAGCATAGAGTACGGGCAATAAAGTGAGCCCGATGCCGGATTCTTCTGCCGCGGCCAGTATCTGTTTTGACATTTCGGCTGGATCCGCATAAGGCTGTCCACCGAGATCATGGTGCAAATAATGAAACTCCCCCACTTGTGTGTAACCGGCTTTTAGCATGTCGATATAAAGCTGGCTGGCGATGATTCTTGCGTCTTCAGGTGAGAGCTTTTGCACGATCTTATACATCAGGTCACGCCAACTCCAGAAACTGTCATCAGGGTTCAAGCAGACTTCCGCCATGCCCGCCATGATTCGCTGAAACGCGTGGGAGTGCAAATTTGGCATGCTGGGTAAGACTGGTCCTGATAAAAGCGTACTGTCTGCAGTCGCCTGACTGTTTGCCGTGACCGACAGAAAATGACCCCCTTGGACGGCAAACAGCACATTTTCAGCCCAGCCAGTTTGTAGCAATGCCTGTTTGGCAAAAAAGTGTTGGATCGGTTGAGTGTGATGCATCGTCTTTAGCCTAGTTAATGTTAACCCTTCAAGTCTAATTCAAAAAATATTGTATATACAAGTCGTAATTTCATCTTCAATCCTGGATGGTTTTTATCCTCTTGATATGTCACTGATTTTATTTATTTTAAGGAATGTTGGTGTTTTCTTTGATCAATTTATAGTCTATTTTTCGCAGATTTGGTCGAAAAATAACTTGCATCTAAAAAACGAACTCACTATCTTTGTTTTAAGTTGTATATACATTTAAAAGATCAACAGACTAAAATGACCAAAAGGTGAATAAGATGGCTCATTCTAATACTTCTCACAAACGTTACCGGGCTGGCGTAGTAAAAGCCGCGACTGGGAACACCTTAACGGCAAAGTCCTGGTTTACCGAAGCGCCCATGCGCATGCTAATGAATAACCTTGATCCGGATGTGGCTGAAAACCCAGAAGAACTGGTGGTGTATGGCGGTATTGGCCGAGCGGCACGGGATTGGGAATGTTATGACAAAATTGTTGAGTCATTAACGAATTTGGAAGAAGACGAAACCCTATTGGTGCAATCGGGTAAGCCTGTCGGAGTATTTAAGACCCATTCGAATGCCCCGCGTGTGTTGATTGCCAACTCTAACCTAGTGCCGCATTGGGCGAACTGGGAACACTTCAATGAGTTGGATGCCAAAGGTTTGGCAATGTATGGTCAGATGACGGCAGGTTCGTGGATCTACATTGGTAGCCAAGGCATAGTGCAAGGCACTTATGAGACGTTTGTTGAGGCAGGTCGTCAGCATTATGATGGTGACTTAACTGGTCGTTGGGTATTAACCGCAGGTCTAGGGGGGATGGGTGGCGCACAACCCTTGGCGGCGACCTTGGCAGGGGCTTGTTCACTGAACATTGAATGCCAGCAAAGCCGTATCGATTTCCGTTTGCGTACTCGTTATGTGGATGAGCAAGCGACGGATTTAGACGATGCGATGGCGCGCATCAAAAAATACACAGCAGAAGGCAAAGCGGTGTCTATCGCGCTTTGCGGTAACGCCGCCGAGGTGTTACCGGAAATGGTAAAACGTGGTATTCGTCCAGATATGGTCACTGACCAAACCTCAGCCCATGACCCACTAAATGGCTATTTGCCATTAGGCATGAGCTGGGAAGTGTATCGCGAGAAGGCACAAACCGAGCCTCAGGCTGTGGTGAAAGCGGCAAAACAGTCGATGGCGAAACACGTGGAAGCCATGTTGGCGTTCCAGAAAATGGGCATTCCGACCTTTGACTATGGTAATAATATTCGTCAGATGGCGATGGAAGAAGGGGTCGAAAACGCCTTTGATTTCCCAGGTTTTGTGCCAGCTTATATCCGTCCGCTGTTTTGTCGTGGCATTGGCCCTTTCCGTTGGGCCGCTTTGTCGGGTGATCCAGAAGACATTTACAAAACCGATGCCAAGGTAAAAGAGCTGATTCCAGATGACGCGCATTTGCATCACTGGTTGGACATGGCCCGTGAACGCATTCAATTCCAAGGCTTGCCAGCGCGTATTTGTTGGGTTGGGCTTGGGCAGCGGGCTAAGTTAGGCCTAGCTTTTAACGAAATGGTTAGATCTGGCGAATTGTCAGCGCCGATTGTGATTGGTCGAGATCATCTTGATTCCGGTTCTGTATCCAGTCCCAACCGTGAAACGGAAGGCATGCAAGATGGCTCGGATGCGGTATCGGATTGGCCATTATTGAATGCCATGTTGAATACCGCATCGGGTGCCACATGGGTGTCTCTGCATCATGGCGGCGGTGTTGGTATGGGCTTCTCTCAACATTCGGGCATGGTGATTGTGTGTGATGGCAGTGATGATACTGCGGCACGAATTGCCCGAGTATTGACCAATGACCCAGCAACAGGCGTGATGCGTCATGCGGATGCCGGTTACGATATTGCGATCGATTGTGCCAAAGAACAAAACTTACATTTGCCAATGATTACCGGCAAGCAGTAACACACAAACAGACACTGAGTAAGGGCAAGCCTGTTACTCGGTATGGTTTTTTATTTGCGGCTAAGAGCGTGTTAACGCGTGATCCGATATGGTGACGCAGATGAAAAACCGACAATACAGATTGAGGAACACCATGTTTGAATTAACGATAAAGCCAGGTCAATTGAGCCTTCATGAGCTGCGCCAAATTAGCCGCCAGTCAGTCCAACTGAGTTTGGATGAACAGGCCATCCCCGCCATTCATGCCAGCACACAAGTCGTGAATGATGTCATTGCCGAAGACAGAACCGTTTACGGTATTAATACAGGGTTCGGTCTATTGGCGAATACGCGCATCGCGCCAGAAGATTTGGAAGAATTGCAACGCAGCATTGTCTTGTCACACGCCGCCGGTATCGGTGAGTTAATGGATGACAGCACGGTGAAGCTGATCATGACCTTGAAGGTCAACAGTTTAGCGCGTGGCTTTTCTGGCATTCGCTTGGAAGTGATCGAAGCGCTTATTACTTTAATCAACAAAGAAGTGTACCCATGTATTCCGAAAAAAGGCTCGGTTGGTGCGTCAGGTGATTTGGCACCGTTAGCGCACATGAGTACGATTTTACTGGGCGAAGGCCAAGCGCGTTACCGCGGTGAAGTTATTTCAGGTCAAGCGGCGTTGGCAGTGGCAGGCTTGTCGCCGATTACCTTAGCACCCAAAGAAGGTTTGGCGTTATTGAATGGTACACAAGCGTCAACGGCATTTGCCTTAGAAGGCTTGTTTGAAGCCGAAGATTTGTTTGCTTCCGCGGTGACCTGCGGGGCGCTATCGGTAGAAGCCGCGTTGGGCAGTCGTAGTCCTTTTGATGCGCGTATTCATGAGGTTCGTGGTCATCAGACTCAAATGGATGCCGCCGCCGCTTATCGTCATTTGTTGGGCGAAAGCAGTGACTTGGGTGAGTCGCATCAGGGCTGTGAGAAAGTACAAGACCCATATTCTTTGCGTTGTCAGCCACAAGTCATGGGTGCGTGTTTAGAACAAATTCGTAACGCTGCCAAAACTTTGTGTGTAGAAGCCAACTCAGTGTCGGATAACCCTTTGGTGTTTGCGGCAGAAGGCGACATTATTTCCGGTGGTAACTTCCACGCCGAGCCTGTTGCTATGGCGGCGGATAACTTGGCCTTGGCGATTGCTGAGATTGGCAGTTTGTCTGAGCGGCGGATGGCGTTATTGATCGACAGTAATCTAAGTAAATTGCCGCCTTTCTTAGTGGATAATGGTGGTGTGAACTCAGGCTTCATGATTGCGCAAGTGACAGCAGCGGCCTTGGCCAGTGAAAACAAAACCTATGCTCACCCTGCCTCAGTGGACAGTTTACCTACGTCGGCAAACCAAGAAGATCATGTGTCTATGGCGACCTTTGCTGCTCGTCGTCTGAAAGACATGGCGGAAAATACTCGTGGGATTTTGGCGGTTGAAATCTTGTCGGCGGTGCAAGGTTTGGATTTTCGTGCTCCATTGAAATCAACCGAAAAATTGGAGCAGGCCCGTGCGACATTGCGTGCTCGTGTGCCGTTTTATGATAAAGACCGTTATTTTGCTCCAGACATTGCCAAGGCCAATGAGTTGTTAAAAGAAGCGGCGCATAATGGGGCGATGCCATCGGGTTTATTACCAAGTGTGGCCTAAAGGAGACCCTATGACTCATATTATGGGGCACACAGATGGCCCCTTGATACTAGACAGTCTTTGGTATGGTGCTCATGTAGCAACGATGCAAAACGGGCATTATTCAGTGATTGAAAACGCTGCCATTGGTGTTCGGGATGGTTACATTGTGTGGCTCGATGACATGACCAAATTACCCGCTTATGACGCTCAGCAAGAGCATGACTTTGCGGGTGGTTGGGTAACACCTGGCTTGATCGATTGCCATACGCATTTGGTGTTTGGTGGCAATCGAGCGGGGGAATTTGAGCAGCGTTTAAATGGCGTAAGTTATCAAGAGATAGCTAAGCAGGGTGGTGGTATTGCTTCCTCTGTGAAGGCTACGCGTGATGCCAGTGACGTCGAGTTAATCAGCAGTGCCTCTCGTCGATTAAAAAGCTTGATGGCCGATGGTGTGACCACGGTCGAGATTAAATCGGGTTATGGTTTGTCTCTCGATTCAGAGCTAAAAATGCTTGGCGTGGCGACGGAGCTAGGAAAGCAATTTCCGATGACGGTGAAGCGCACATGCTTGGCAGCACACGCCATGCCACCTGAGTTTGACGACAAAGATGCTTATATCGATTTCCTTTGTGACACGGTGTTACCAAACGTCGCTGAACTGGGTGTGGCTGACGCTGTGGACGCTTTTTGTGAAGGCATTGCTTTCAGTACTGAGCAGGTGTCACGTTATTTTGAAAAAGCCAACGCCTTGGGTTTGCCAATAAAAATTCATGCGGAACAGCTTACCTCACAAGGTGGCACTCGTATGGCGGCGTCGTTTCAGGCGTTATCTGCCGATCACATTGAGTTCATAGAAGAGGCAGATGTAAAAGCCATGGCCGAGTCAGGCACAGTGGCAGTGTTATTACCTGGGGCGTTTTTCACTTTAAAAGAAACCCAAAAGCCACCGATTGATTGGTTACGTCAATATCAGGTGCCGATGGCCATTGCCACTGATGCGAACCCGGGCACATCACCTGCTTTGTCGTTGCGTTTGATGATGAACATGGCCTGTACCTTGTTTGCTTTGACGCCAGAAGAAGCCTTGGCTGGTGCCACCATTCAGGCGGCAAAGGCGCTTGGTATGGCCGAGACACACGGCTCTTTGGCGGTTGGCAAAGCGGCAGATTTTGTTTGCTGGGATGTGGAAAGCCCAGGCGAGCTGTGCTATTGGTTGGGCGGTCAGTTATTGAAACAGCGCATTCAGCAGGGGAAATTAACATCATGAGTGAATCTGTGTCATCTATTGAGTCTCCATTTGAGTTTACCCAAGGGGATTCCCCGTTACTCGTCAGTATGCCGCACTCAGGTTTGAACCTCACCCCAGACGTGGCGGCGGGATTAACGGATTTGGCGGCGAAACTGCCGGATACGGATTGGTTTATTCCTGAGCTCTACGGTGATCTGGCTGACTTGGGGGTTGGTTGTATTAAAGCCAATTATTCACGTTATGTGATTGATTTGAATCGTCCTTATGATGATAAACCGCTTTATGAGAGCAAAACCACAGGGCTGTTTCCTGATATTTTGTTTGTGGATCAACCTGTGTTTAACGAAGGGAGCCTTCCTTCTGATGCGCATCGTCAAGCGTGCAAAGAACACATTTGGCGTCCTTATCACGCTACCATTGCGAAAGAACTGGTTCGCCTGAAAGACAAGTTTGGTTATGCCATCTTATTCGATGCTCACAGCATTGCCGCCGAAGTGCCCATGTTGTTTGACGGTCAATTGCCAGACTTTAACTGGGGCACCAATCATGGCGAGTCATGTGATCAGGCTCTGCCGAGTATGCTCACGCAAGTCTTACGTCCAAATTACACCCAAGTGCTCAATGGTCGATTCAAAGGTGGTTACATTACTCGCCAATTTGGTCAGCCAGCAGAAGGCATTCATGCCATTCAACTCGAACTGTCTCAAGCCACCTACCTCGATGAAAGCGCTGCTCAGCATAACGAGTATCGCTTGGATCAAAGTAAGTTACCCTTTATCCAACAGCAGCTTAGAGAAGTGATGGAAGGCATTTTGCAGGTTCGAGTGTAATTTTTCCTATTGTTTTGAAAGCGTCCCCATGCTGTGAAACGGCATGGGGATTTTTTTGATCATAGGATTTACTCGCTTTCATTTCTCTTGACGCCAAGGGAATGGAACGTCATGGTGGAAGACTCAAATTTATAGGAAAAGGAATTCTTATATGTTCAAAAGCTATTTCTTAGCGTCTTCTACTTTTTATTATTTCTGTATGAATTATAATCGACAAGATACGTCAATGACGTATAATTTGGTGATGCTATGGTGATTATTGAAACCTCTATTTTCACCAAACTCATCACTGACTTAATGACAGATGACGAATATAAAGCATTACAGGAAGCCTTGGTGATTCAGCCTGATCTTGGTGTCTTAATTAAGAACAGTGGCGGTTTAAGGAAAGTCCGTTGGTCACTGGATGGTCGTGGTAAAAGGGGCGGTGTGCGAATCATCTATTACTGGATGACCAGTCAAGATCAAGTTTATATGCTGTATGCGTTTTCGAAAAATACACAAGAAAACTTAATCGATGCACAAATCAAAACCTTAAAACAAATAGTGGAGAGGTGGTAGCTATGAACGACAATATGTTTAACGAACTACTTGAAAGCGTACAACAAGCCGATGACATCATAAAAGGCCAAAACACAGCAGCACGCATCACGGAATTTGCCGAGCCAGAAGTAAAAGTGATTCGGACAAAAACTGGCTTGAGTCAAAGCCGCTTTGCTAGCCTGTTAGGAGTTAGCAAGCGTACTTTAGAGAACTGGGAACAGGGCCGTCGTCAGCCAACAGGGCCAGCTCGGGCCTTACTCAAAATCGTTGATGCCGACCCTGAACATGCGCTAAAGGCGTTGCATGGGTAGCGTTAGTTAATGAATTAGCTGTTTCTTTCATCTATACTCACGGTTGAAAAATGAACATTAATTAAGTGTGGATACCATGGCCAGCTCAACTCAAATTAAAGCTTTAATGCAGTCGCATATCGACCAAGATGACGATAGGTTTTTATCTATTGCGCTTCAGGTTGCCGCGCATGAAGCGAGAAGTGGTCATGGCAAGCTTGCTCAAGAATTAAAATCATTGGTTGATAAAGCGAAGAAAAAAAGTCGTGAAAATCTCCCTGTATCCATCGCAAATAGCATAAAAGACACTACTGGATTGTTATCGACAAGCCATTCTAAGCTTCGCCTTAATGACTTGATTGTATCCTCTGAAGTGAAGGGGCGATTAGAGCGTTTAGTCAAAGAGCAGAAGCATTTGGTCACGCTTAAAAATCATGGGTTATCCCCTAGAAGGAAATTGCTGCTTGCTGGAAAGCCTGGAACAGGCAAAACCTATACAGCATCTGTTTTAGCTGGGGAGTTGAATTACCCACTATTTGAAGTTCGACTCGATGCCGTCATCACTAAATATCTTGGTGAATCGTCAACCCAATTACGTCAGATTTTTGATGCTATTAGAGAGGTTAGAGGCGTCTATTTCTTCGATGAATTCGATGCCCTTGGTTCCCATCGTGGATCTAATAATGATGTCGGTGAAGCAAGGCGGATACTGAATAGCTTTTTACAAATGATTGAGCAAGATGACTCAAACAGTGTGATTGTCTGTGCAACTAACCATATTGAGGCGCTTGATCATGCCTTGTTCCGTCGTTTTGACGATGTTATTCGATATGAGCTGCCTACTGAAGACGAAATTGTGTTGTTGTTTAAATCTCGCTTGCGTGGATATGTTGCTAAGAATTTTTCATGGAAAAAATTAGCTTTAGTCGCTCAAGGTCTAAGCAATGCAGAAGTAACCCTTGTTGCCAACGATGCTATCAAAGAAATGTTGATCCATGATCACCCTGCTATTTCACTCGAAATGCTTAATTGCGCAATTCAAGACAGATTAAATATGAGTAAGCATTTCACCATTTAATAAGGAACATAAATGGCGAATAACGATTTTGATAAACCACATTTTTTCTTAAACTCGACTGCGATACCAAAACACTTTACAGCTCATGGTGGAGGAGAACCTAAATTAACTCGTCCTCTAGATGATCGTCTTTCACACAGCCATAAACTTCGTGGTGATTTAGCGACCATTTCAACGAATTTCAAAGCATTAAAGTTTGAAACTGAAGCAATTTCATTAGAAATGCCATTAGGCATCCAAATTGAATTTGAAAGCTTTTCAGGTATTGAAATGGCAGTTGAAAGTCTTGCCTATGCCCCTAAAAAAATTGACCTTTTAAATGTAAAAAATATCAAAGAAGCTGGCCAACATAAAACCATTGCTACGGTATTTCTTCCTGATGGGCAGTTGGTTTATTTTGAGAAAAAGCTCAAAGACTACGTGGAAGAGAAAAAGAATATAAATGGAGATCCAATAGATAACCAGAAGCTGATTGATTCCATTAAGTCAATTCGAAGTGCCGTATTTTCTGCAATTTGGTCTGATGATGATTCGTTTTTACCTGTTGATAAAAATGATTCTGTTTGGTGGGAAATATGGCTGTCTACACCAAACAGAAATAAGCCTAAAAAAGATGGTATCAACAATTTTAGTAAAGAAATTGTGTCCGACTTTACTAAAATTGCCAACCAGTTAAAAATTAAAGTTTCTCCACATAAACTGCTTTTCCCTGAGCATACTGTGCTGCAAGTTAAAGCCAGTCAAAAGCAACTTTCAAGCAGCTCATTACTTCTAAACCGCGTTGCAGAGATTAGAGCGCCTCAAGTGACAGCTGAGTTTTTTGATGTCATGCCAAGTGAAGAACAAAAAGAGTGGTCTAAAGAATTACTAGAACGTTTGAATAAAACGGATAATGGTAGCGAACCTTATGTTTGCATTATTGATACTGGCGTGAATGTTGAGCACCCATTGTTAAAACCTTTTACTGATATCAATAGTCAGATGACGATAACCCCAGACGCAGACCCAACGGATAAGAATGGTCATGGTACAGGAATGGCGGGATTGGCCATGTGGGGAGACCTAACCGATGCGCTTGCGACAAGTAATAAGTTCGACATTGGCCATAGGTTAGAGTCTGTTAAGGCTTTAAATCATAATGGAGATAATGCAGATAAACCTCTTGGGCTAGTAACATCTGATGCCGTATCTGAAGTCGAGAATATTTATGCTGCTCGTAATCGTATTTTCTCAATGTCCTTATCAGCTAGTACAGGAACAGATCGAGGAAGAGCGTCATCTTGGTCAAGTGCATTGGATGCCTTAACGTCAGACTATTTAGCTGAAAGAGCATATCCCAAATTATTTATGGTGTGTGCTGGTAATACGGGTAGTGACTTGAAAGCCTTAATAGATTATCCAGATTACAATTTTCTGCAAGATATACATGACCCTGCTCAAGCTTGGAATGTGATTACTGTGGGGGCTTATACCAACAAGGTAACGCTTACAGAGTCAGGTGATTATCAGCCATTAGCGAAATCTGGTGGCTTATCACCTTACAGTACAACATCAACCATTTGGGATAGAAAGAATACGCCTATTAAGCCTGATATTGTGTTTGAAGGGGGCAACATTGGCAGAGACCTGTTTGGCTGCGCGGGAATGCATGACTTGAATTTATTGAGTACTAATAGTGACTTTTCTCAACGTCATTTTCAAACGACAAATGCCACCAGTGCAGCGACAGCCTTAGCGGCTCGTTTTGCCGCACAAGTGAAGGTGGAATATCCTAACCTTTGGCCTGAAACGGTTCGAGCATTAATGATTCATTCTGCTGATTGGACGGACGAAATGTACCAGTTAGTTTCAGCTAAACATACGGATAAACATATAAATAAAGGTAAAATGGCTGAATTAGCAAGAATTGTTGGCTTTGGTGTGCCCAATATAGAAAAAGCCATTAAAAGTGCCAATAATTCATTGTCTTTGGTAATTGAAGATGAGTTGCAACCTTTTTATAAACCTAAAGGAAAGTCTGTAGCAACTAAAGACATGCATTTGCATGATTTGCCTTGGCCGAAAGAAACTTTGCAGAGCATTGGAGTGGAAGATATTGAATTAACGGTAACGCTTTCTTACTTTGTCGAACCCAACCCATCGAATCGAAATATTCTAGATAAATACGGTTATGCAAGTCATCAACTTCGTTTTGCTGTGAAACATCATGAAGAAAGCGAACAAGCATTCCAAAGACGAATTAATGCCGCAGAGGAAGGAGAAAATTTAGATTCTTCTAGCGACTCAGAAGGTTGGAGTTTTGGTATCAGGAATAGACACCGAGGTTCAATACATAAAGATATATGGAAAGGTAGTGCTGCATCACTTGCTGAACGGGGGCAAATAGTGATTTATCCGGCGACTGGCTGGTGGAGAACTCGAACCTCTCATGAGCGCTATAATTCAAAGGTAAGATATGCACTAGTCGTTTCACTTTCTGTTCCTGAAGTTGAAGTTGATATCTATAGTGAAGTGGAAAATGAAATAAAAGTACGAGCTATGGTGCCCATAAAGTAAAAATAGTAAGTTTTTGTTCCTAAAAAAGCAGGCCTTGTTGGCCTGCTTTGAAAAGGGAACGGAATCTTGCTCTGCTTATAGTACTTTGACGACGTCTGCTGCTGCCAAACGTGATTTAGGCAGTGGCGCGTTGTAGTCGTTAGTTTCGTCACGGTAGCCTATCGCGAGTGCGACGTCACACTGATAACCTTCCAGCTCATCGGCAAACAATTCACTGATTAGTTCGTGGTCTACGCCTTCCATTGGCGTGGAATCAATGTTCAAGCGCGCTAAGGTGTGCAAGGTATTACCAAAGGCAATGTAGGTTTGTGCTTTGGTCCAAGGGGCATTGTTACCTTGCTCATCTGTGTTCATATCTACAAAAGCAAAGGCGCCAAAGGCTTGTTCGCGATTTTCCGCAGGTGTACGGCCAGATTTGATGTCTTGATCAATCACTTTGGCATAGTCATCACGGCTGTAATGGGTTTTGTGAGCAAATAAGACAATGTGAGACGCGGTTTTGGCGTGCTTCTGGTTAAACTGAAATTTGTTTGCGAAGGTGTCATGAAAACGCTGCTTGGCGGCATCACTTTCAATCACAATGAACTTCCAAGGTTGTGAGTTAATGGAAGACGCTGATAAACGCAGGCTTTCATAGATGATGGCTAAATCGTCTGCTGAAATGCGTTTTTCCGCATCGTATTGTTTGGTGGTGTAACGTGCAGTTAAGTCTTTAATGATTTCGTGTGACATGTGTGTTCTCCGTAAATTGGGACTGGGTCAACAAAAGATGATGCTATGGTAGGGCTTGTCAGGGAAGGGAAAAAGCGGCTATGGTTTGAATTATTGTCAAATAATATTTGATAATAAGCATTTTTTACAATATTGAGATTAGATAATGCAGCTAGACGATTTATTGGTGGTGATTAAGGTTGCAGAGTTTCGCAGTATTACCGCGGCCGCAACACACCTGGATATGCAGGTGGCGACGGCCAGTGCGGCGGTCAAACGGGTTGAAGCTCAGTTGGGCAGTGAACTGTTTGTTAGGACGACGCGACATTTGAGGCTGTCCAGTGCTGGTGAGCGTTATTTACCGCAATGTCAGGCTGCCTTGGCGATGCTGGATCAGGCCAAACAAAGCATGTATCAAGAGGCGGACAGCATCCGTGGTGAAGTACGCGTTGCTGTATCGTCAGATTTGGGGCGGAATCTCGCTTTGCCTTGGATAGACGAGATTATACAGCAGCACCCTAAGATGACTCTGCGAGCACACATTAGCGATAGTAATATTGATTTCTACCGTGATGCACTGGACATGGCATTACGTTATGGAGCACCAACGGACGCTAACTTGTATGGGTTTAAAATCTGCAATGTGCCGCGCTTTCTGGTCGCCAGTCCGGAGTATGTAGCGCAATATGGTAAGCCGGCCCACCCTGATGAGCTTTCTCAATTCAGTGGTTTGTTTTACCAATTACAAGATATATTAAATGACACTTGGGTGTTTTCTGATGGCCGCAAAACGTATAAAGCGAAGCCTAAGGCCACCCGTGCCGCCAATGATGGCGATATGGTTAGGCGTTGGTGTGTGGCGAGTAAGGGCTTGGCGGTAAAGTCAGGTTTAGATATCGCTAAGGATTTATTAGCCGGGCGTTTGCTGCCATTGATGCAAGATTATCAAATTGAGCAAGGGGAATTATGGCTGATTTGCCCAAGTCGACAATCCATTACGCCAGCGGTACGGCTGTTACGTGATGCCCTGCGAGAGCGTAGTCGAGATCTGTTAATGCAATTAGTGAATAAAAGTATGGTGCCGTCTTCTATATTGGATTTATAGGCCATCTAATCCGATTTGTTAGTCTATTTGAGGAGGCGAGTCATTGTCATTTTCGTTTACTTATTACTTGGATATGACGACAGAATGAACTACATAAAAAAACAATAAATTTGAGCTGAAGCATCGTATAGTGAAATCAATCAATTCACTCTAAGAGAGAATATATGAAGCTTTCCAGTAAATTCAATTTGATTGTGTTCGTGATGTTTTTTGTCATTGCTGGCCTGTCATATTTGTCTATTTATACCTTAAAAGAAAGCCTTATTGATGCTCGAAAACATGAAATTCAGTCGATTTTGAAATTTGCGGTGAATCAAGCGAGCCATTATATAGAACAAGAAAAGAATCAGACATTGACGCGTGACGAAGCGGAAAAGAAAGTCGAAGCGCTTTTCTCAACGATGCGATTCGATGACTATTATGTTTGGGCAAACGATGCCAATGGCATTGCGAGAGTGCATATTAAAGAGTTGGTGGTGGGGGTTTTTCAGCCATCTTATGCTAAGTATGTCAGTTATTTAAATGAACACCCTTTCATGTTTAGAATTGGAGAAAGTCGTAAAGCCTCGTCCGATGCTTTGTTTGTGAAAATCAATGGTATGACCTTGTTGCCAGATTGGCGATGGATGATTGGCGTTGGCGTCTATATGGACGAATTGGATGAGACCTTAAGTCAGTATACTTACCTTGTCATTGCGTTGGCGACATCGTCGTTTTTACTTCTTGTGTGTGTCTTACTGTGGGTGTATCGAAACACGATGGGTGTGTTAGGTAAGGACCCTATTCAAGCGTTGAGTTTGATGAAAAAAGTCGAGCGAGATGGTGTTCGTTATCTTACTAAAGAAGGGGTTCCTAAAGGCAGTTTACTTTATCTAGTGGGCAACAGCTTCGAGCATTTTTATCGGGCTTTTGAAGTCTTACAGCAAGATGCTTGTACCTTAGCGGACAGAACGGAAGACGTGACGTTAGCGATACAGGACGTGGAAAAGATAATGCAGCAAGTATTGGACAAAGGTCGTCAATTATCAGATGCCATGTCGCAATCTTCTGAAGCCCATTTGGCGGATATTCACACCACCTACTTGGCGTTATTGCAAGATCTTGAAAATGCCTTGGCACAACTGAGTCAGGCGATTGGACAATCCTCAAAGGTCAAACACGATGCGAATAAGATCATTGATGATTTAGACCATCTGGACTTTTAAAACGTCTAGTCCACGTCGTTCGCTAAAAATGTAGCGCTGGTAAAAGGCTGATTTTTTAGTAGTTTACCAATGGTTTTGGCATCAACTGCTTTCGAATACAACCAGCCTTGGCCAATGGCATTTGGTGTGTGTTGCGTCAGATAATCAACTTCCTCAAGTGACTCAATACCTTCAAAAACAAGCTTCACATCCAAGTTGCTGACCAATTGAAAAATACTGTCTAAGGTGATTTGGTTGACGGTTTGCGTGCCAATGGACTGAATGAACATTCTATCAATTTTGATTTCATTTGGTTCAAAGGCGGTTAACCAGGACAAATTCGAAAAGCCTGTGCCAAAATCATCCAGTGAAATTTGATAGCCTTTACGAAGAAAGCGCTTGGTTGCTTGTTTTAAAACGTTATTTTGTGCTGCTGAGCGTTCGGTCACCTCAAAAATGATTTGTTGTGGATGAATGCCTCTTTGTTTTATTTGTTTTTCAATGAAATGTAAAAAGCTTTGATTTGAAAGGTCTTGGATGGATAGATTGATGCTAAGAGTAAATTCTGAGTCCGCTTGCAAATAGCGGCGCATGTCGTCCAAATTCTTCTTCACAAGCTGCTGAGTCAGCGGTGTGATGAGTTTGTTTTGCTCAGCGCAAGCAATGAATTTATCAGGAGAAACCGTGCCCAGTTCTTGGTCTTGCCAACGGGCTAACGCTTCAATACCAATGATTTTGCCTGTTTTTAGCTGGACTTTGGGTTGGTAAAGGGAATAAATCTGGTCGTTTTTTAAAGCGTATTTTAAACGGTAGATCAACGAACGTCGGTTGGATTTAAAAATGGCCCAACTAATGGCGGTTAATAAGCCAAAGAATACTCCGACAAGAATACTCCAAAGCCATTGCCCAAGACTCATGTCGTAATAACCGGTTTTTTTATCGATTGCCGTGGCGCAGAAGCTGAAGCCCTCAGGGCAAATGCTTAACGTTAAGAAATTATTATCGGTGGGCAACCATGGTACGTTATCTTGTGGGTAAGAAATCGCCCTGTCAGCCTCTTCTAAGGTAATGTCATCGAAGGTGCGATAAATATGCTGCTCTTTTGAAGAATACAGCACGACACCGGTTTTACGAGCGTAGCGAGTTAAATTAGTAAAGGTCGCAGGGGAAGGGATAACAAAAGCATCCCCAGAGCTAAACACGGCGCGTCTCAGACCTTTAACAAAGAGGCCGTTTGTTATGGGCCAGCTAATACGAAAAAGATTGTCTTTATTGCCTTCATCAGGAAGTTTAATAGGCGGTAAAAATTCACCCCATAAAGCAGAACACACAAGCTTATGATCCGCTGTAATACGTCCTATGTCTTCAATATAAGGGTATTTTAATAGGGTCTTTCGCATGCTATTGAGGTCTTCGTTAGAGCAGGCGACTTGATGATTGGTGATGGCTAAATTTAGACTGGCATGCATTTGGAAGACGGATTGCTCGGTACGGTCAATAACGCCTTCTAAATAATTTTGTAGAGAATGTTTTTCTTGGTAAAGGTAGAAAAGATGATGAATGTAAAGGCTGGCACTGATGGAGAGAAGAAGGTAAATCGTCACTTTTTGCCATGATGGAAGCAGAACTGATGACAATATCATATCAAGTATGATGGATTTCTTTCGAAAGTATCTCAGCATGAATGGTGCTTCTATCTTAATGTGTAATACATAATTTAAAACCTTCTAAAAGATCCTAATCGATTATGTATTAGAAATGAAATAGGGCACATAAAAAAGGGAAGGTCTGTTAATAAACCTTCACTTTTTGTTATTTAGTGTGAGCTAAGATTAACGATTTTTCAGATAAGCCAACATAGTATCGGCATCAGACACTTCAAATGGGTCACTTGGCGCATTGTCTTGGTAGCCAGACTCACTGAACATTTGTTTGATAGCGCCGTCTTCAACGTGCATCGCATAACGCCAGCTGCGCATACCAAAACCAAGGTTATCTTTTTTCACCAGCATGCCCATTTGGCGGGTGAAATCACCATTACCATCTGGTAATAAGAAGACATTTTTGGCGTTTTGACTTTTGCCCCACTGGAACATAACGAAAGCATCGTTTACTGACACACAAATCACCGCATCCACACCTTGGGCTTTGAATTCATCGTACCGTTCTTCGTAGCGCGGTAGGTGCGACGTTGAACAGGTTGGTGTGAACGCACCAGGTAGAGAAAAAACCACCACGCTTTTACCCTTGAATAAGTCATCGGTAGTGACATCTTTCCATTCAAATGGGTTGGGGCCACCAAGGTCTTCATTACGTACACGGGTTTTAAAGGTTACCTGAGGGACATGCTTTAACATGAATTTTCCTTTTTTGGATTAGTAAGAGATTGATTAAAGTATTAGCGCTTTAGAAAGCCACGCGCTTGTAAAAAGTTTAGCATATGCTCACGTTTTTTCTTCTGTACGGCCGCCGCCGTTTGTTCAGACCAATTGCTTTGTTTTTGATTGCTGTCACGACTGGCGTAATAGGCTTGCATTTGAGCATCATACGCTTCGACGTCAGCCGCACAACGTGAAGCATCATATTGACCTTTATGTAAAATATTTGCCACGGGTAGGCGAGGTTTGAGTTCAGGTTCCGCGTCTGGATACCCTAAACACAAACCAAAAATAGGGTACACCTGATCGGGTAATGTTAATAGTTCGGCCACCTGTTGAGGGTCATTGCGAATGCCGCCAATGAAAACGGCCCCTAAGCCGACCGATTCTGCTCCCAGCATGAGGTTTTGCGCCATAAAGGTTGCATCCGTTGTGGCCGCGATAAAGTGTTCGGTTTGTCCTTCTAGTTTGCCTAAGCCCTGCTTTTGACTGCAATATTCCACGCGCATTAAATCAGCACAAATAACCAAAAACTCGGCCGCCTGTTCAACCCATTTTTGACCTCCGGCTAGACTGGCGATGTGTTGACGATGTTCTGGCAGAGTGACCTGTACTATGGAGTACGCTTGGATGAAACTTGAAGAAGCGGCTCCTTGTGCGGCCGCAATGAGTTCTTCTAATAAACTGCTGTCGATACTTTGGTCAGTATACTGACGAATCGACTTGTGTGATTTTTGAGCCTGTAATATGGGATTCAAGTGTGGATTCCTTCAGTAGATATTGATCATTCATACTAGAGGCTCAATCCTATTTCGACAAGACGGTGCTCATTAACTTCTTGTTTTTTCAAATTAATGATATTTTTTACTGGCGACGTCTCCCCATAAACCTTCAACGCGTCGATCGCGACCACAGCTAGAGCGATAAAAAGCATAGCGAATCGGGTTTTTGGTGTAATAGCTTTGGTGGTATTCCTCTGCAGGATAGAACTCAGTGGCAGGTAAAATGGGGGTGACAATATCAGATGTAAAAGGTTTGCTTGTGTTTACTTTGTTCAGTGACGCGTCAAACACGGCTTTTTGTTCAGCGCTCTGATAAAACATGGCGGTTCGATATGGAGCCCCTTTGTCACAAAATTGTCCATTCGGATCCGTCGGATCGATGGTTTTCCAAAAATACTCAGCCAGTGTGGTCAGTGATACTTGTTGGTCATCGAATAGAATGGTGACCGCTTCGTAATGGCCGGTATTACCAACGGAGACTTGTTTATAGGTTGGATTGACGGTTTGACCACCCGTGTAGCCAGAGATTACATCGATGACGCCAGGCACCATTTCAAAGTCGGATTCGACACACCAAAAACAGCCGCCTGCGACGATCATACTTTGTTGTTCCGCCTGAGCGGTCGAAGCCATAGCCAGAGACAAACTGACCCCTGTTGTTAAAGCCAGCGGTGGTAGTAAATTTCTATAATTGAGACGTTTCATTTTTGCACCTCACGTGGGGTTTCTTATTTTTTACCCATTAAATTGCTTCTCTGCGCTTGTTTAGCCATGATTCAAGCCCATAATTAATTCACTATCTTTATAGACGATTAAGACAA
This sequence comes from Marinomonas sp. TW1, assembly GCF_001625355.1. Classification (GTDB taxonomy): domain Bacteria; phylum Pseudomonadota; class Gammaproteobacteria; order Pseudomonadales; family Marinomonadaceae; genus Marinomonas. Next base: position 231,877 of record NZ_JSEE01000002.1, on the reverse strand, counting down.
GACATTTCTTACAGCGTATTCATGAGGCAACATTATGAGTGATGAAAATAAGCAAGACTACGTACCACCAAAAGTTTGGCAATGGCAATCTAAGAGCGGTGGTCAATTTGCTAACATCAATCGTCCTGTTTCTGGGGCGACACATGACAAGGTTTTAGAGGTAGGTAAGCACCCACTTCAATTGCATTCATTGGCGACACCGAATGGTCAAAAAGTCACCATTATGTTGGAAGAATTGTTGGCTATGGGCATGACAGAAGCCGAATACGATGCTTACCTAATAAACATTGGCGAGGGCGATCAGTTCTCTTCAGGCTTTGTTGAGATCAACCCAAACTCCAAGATTCCTGCCTTAATGGATCACAGTACGACACCACCAACGCGTGTGTTTGAGTCTGGTGCCATTTTGCAATATCTGGCCGAAAAGTTTGATGCATTGGTGCCAAGCGATCACAAGGCGAAAACAGAATGTCGTAACTGGTTATTCTGGCAAATGGGCTCAGCACCTTATTTGGGTGGTGGCTTCGGTCATTTTTATGCTTATGCCCCAACTAAAATGCAATATCCGATTGACCGTTTCACTATGGAAACCAAGCGTCAGCTGGATGTATTGGACAAACACCTTGCCGACAATACGTACATGGCGGGTGAAGAGTATTCCATCGCGGACATTGCGATCTGGACTTGGTATGGCAACTTAGTATTGGGTAACTTGTACGATGCCGCTGAGTTCCTCGATGTCGGGAGTTATCAGCATGTCATGCGTTGGGCGAAAGCCATTGAACAGCGTCCAGCAGTTAAGCGTGGTCGTGTGGTGAACCGTTCCTTTGGTGATGGTGCGCAATTACACGAACGTCATGACGCCAGTGATTTTGATGGTCTAGATTTAGGCTAAATTTTTCTGTTTTGAATTGGACAAACTTTTTAAGCTGGTCTAACTTGAAAGAGTGAGTTATTTAACTCGACCCATTTGCCCTTTGGCAAACAATAATGAAGAAAGCCTACTGATAACGAGTAGGCTTTTTTTTGGATTAGCGTTAGGGAAGACGCATTTCAATGCCAGCATCAGCCATGCGCTGTTTCGCTTGTTGGATGCTGTATTCACCAAAGTGGAAAATACTGGCCGCCAATACCGCATCGGCTTTGCCTTCAGTGACGCCGTCGACTAAGTGATCTAGATTACCGACACCGCCAGAGGCAATGACAGGAACATGAACCGCTTCGCTGATGGCACGAGTCACGCCCAAGTCGAAGCCATTTTTCGTACCGTCACGATCCATACTGGTGAGTAGGATTTCTCCGGCTCCGTAGTCGACCATTTTTTTCGCCCACTCAACCGCGTCTAAACCGGTTGGCTTACGGCCACCGTGAGTGAAGATTTCCCATTTATCTGGTTCGCCTTCGGCACTGACTTTCTTTGCGTCAATGGCGACGACAATGCATTGTGAACCAAAGCGTTGCGCGGCTTCTCGGACAAATTCAGGGTTGAATACGGCTGCAGTATTGATGCCCACTTTGTCCGCACCGGCATTCAACATGCGTCGAATGTCTTCGCAAGTACGAATGCCGCCGCCTACGGTAAGAGGAATAAATACTTGTGCTGCAATGGCTTCAACCATGTGGACCGTGGTCTCACGATCATCCGAACTGGCGGTGATATCAAGGAAGGTGATTTCATCTGCGCCTTGCTCATCGTAGCGTTTGGCCACCTCAACTGGGTCACCAGCGTCGCGGATATCAACAAATTGGACGCCTTTTACTACACGACCATTGTCCACATCCAGACAAGGAATAATTCGTTTTGCTAAGCCCATGTCGGCTCCTAATCTGTTACTTTGTTCGCTCGTTAATTGGACGCTAAGGTTTGCCATCCCAATGGATGAAATTCTTATAAAGCTGCAAACCGTCTTTATGGCTTTTCTCTGGGTGGAATTGCACCGCGAAGACATTGTCGCGAGCTAACGCCACGCAGAACTCCAAACCGTAGTCGCATGTCCCGGCTACTTCATTTTGATTGCTAGGCACAACGTAGTAACTGTGGACAAAGTAGAAGCGCGCATGGTCTGGAATGCCTTGCCAAAGAGGGTGCGAAATACTCTGTTTGACCTGATTCCAACCCATGTGAGGCACTTTCAGTTTGCTGCCATCATGGTCTTTATGGTCATTTCCGAAAAACAGGGCATTGCCTTGGAAATGGTTTAGGCAATCAACTCCCCCATTTTCTTCACTGTGTGACATCAAGGATTGAATGCCGACACAAATGGCCAAAAAGGGTTTTTCGCGCATGGCTTTTTGAATACTAGGGACCAATCCAGTGCTGTACATTTCACCGATACAATCACGAATGGCGCCAACACCGGGTAACAACACGCGATCAGCAGCATCAATGACGGCTGGGTCACTGGTGACAATCACTTGGGTGTGTTCGTCAGCAACGTGCTCTAGGGCTTTCGCGACTGAGTGTAGGTTACCCATGCCGTAATCAATCACGGCAATAGTTGAAGTGTGAACTTGACTCATATTTTACCTGTCCTAAAACAACTAGAGGCTTACAAGCAGCCCTTGGTCGATGGCATTTGACCTGCCATGCGCTCATCCACTTCCAGTGCCATACGTAGGGCACGACCAAACGCTTTGAATACGGTCTCGGCTTGGTGATGCGTGTTTTTGCCACGTAAGTTGTCTAGGTGCAAAGTGACTTTGGCGTGATTGATAAAGCCGTGGAAGAATTCGGAAAACAAATCCACATCAAAACCACCCACAGAAGCGCGAGTGAAAGGCACGTGCATTTCCAATCCAGGTCGACCAGAGAAGTCGATCACCACGCGAGAAAGAGCTTCATCTAATGGCACATAAGCATGACCGTAACGCTTGATGCCTTTTTTATCGCCAACAGCAATGTCAAAGGCTTGGCCTAGCGTAATGCCCAAATCTTCTACCGTGTGGTGAGCATCAATGTGAAGGTCACCAACCGCATGAATGTCTAGGTCAATAAGGCCATGACGAGCGACTTGCTCAAGCATGTGATCTAGAAAAGGCACGCCTGTGACGCAGTTAAATTTACCGGTACCGTCTAGGTTGATCGACACCTTGATCTGAGTTTCAAGCGTATTGCGCTCGACACTGGCAACGCGATCGGACATTGATTGGATTCTCCACAGTTGATGGCGACTGACCGCCACTTTAATGACATAGTGCGCCCATTATAGAACGAGGGCTCGTTAGCGGCTATGCCTTAAAGGTAGGTTTTTTCATGAGTTCTGGCTATGGCATCGATTAACCCGTCCTTCGGATGCTATGATAGCGACACCAATTGTGCTCATCGTTGGTGTGTTTTTGAACAAAATTGCGCGTTATTTTGCGCCTTTATAGGGAGCGTTTGTGGATGGTTTGGTTTAAGCGATTTATTTACTTTGTCTTGATTTTACTGGCTTTGATTGGTTTGGCTTTGGCCTATGTTGGGCTGTTTGTGAACCCGAACGATTTTAAAGATGAGCTAAAAAATGTCGCGCTGGAAAAAGCCAATGTGAGGTTGCGTTTAGAAGGTGATATTGGCTGGTCCTTTTTTCCTTGGTTAGGCTTAGAACTGGAAAACATTGGCGTGGCCATTGGCTCGGACCCTGAAATCGTGCAATTTGATCGAGCCGAATTTGGTCTAGCGATTTTGCCTTTGCTGGAACAGAAAATTCAGGTGGATAAGGTCAATTTGGTGAACCTGAAGGCCCATCTTCATAAGAATGCTCAAGGTGAAGGCAATTGGCAGCTACAACTACCGTCTTCTTCCGAGGCGGATGCCAACACGGCGTCGGTTAAGGATGGTTCAAACGTGAGTTCCTCGTCTGAGGAGACCTCACAACACAGCCAGATTAACATTCCAGACATACATCTCGAAGAATTACGTATTGAGAATGCTCAGATTGTCTATCGGGATGAACAAACTCAGCAGCGGATTGAGGCGGATCTCAACCTACAGTTACAAGATGTGCAATGGGATCAAGCTTGGCCAATGGTGATGGAGGCAAGTATCACTCAGAGTGACTTGCAAGGAAACCAACCGCTTCAAGTGGAAGCGAGTATAAACAGCCAATTGACCGTGTTTCCTGAACGTGAATCCCTTTTATTGGATGCTTTGGTGGTGCAAGCCAGCGTATCGGGTGAGTCAATCCCTGCTAGCCTGCTAGAGGCCAAGCTAAGTGCTGTCAGTGTGGCGATGGATTTACCTCAAGAAAATGTGTTAATTGATGGCTTCGCGCTCAGCTCGATGGGCATTCATTTAGACGCCAAAGTACAAGGTTTTGAGGTGTTGAGTAACCCTCAATTTTCCGCCACGTTATCGGTTGGGACGTTTAATCCTCGTACCTTATTAACCGCTTTGCAGATTCCATTGCCTGATATGGCTGATGCAACGGCTTTGACGAAGGCCAGTGCCAATGTCGCTCTAGAGGGCAGTTTAGACGAAGTGACTGTACAGCCTATTTCCATTGCGTTGGATGATACGAAAATTGAAGCCAATGCCGTGTTGACACTTTCTCCCTTACGTTGGGATGTGAGTATTGCTGGTGCGAATCTGGACTTGGATCGTTATTTACCTGAGCCACTTGAGGCGGAGGTCGAGACAACAACAAACACAACCGAGAGTCCTCAAGCTCAAGCCAATGCGGCGGCAACAGACTTGATACCAGTTGAACTGATTCGGGGGCTTAATGGCCATGTGGGTTTGATCTTTGATGACATCAAGGTCAAAAACCTAGCCATCGATCAATTGGCATTGGATACCAATCAAGCCAATGGGTTAGTCACCATAGCGCCTTTAGAAGCCTCGCTATATCAAGGTAAGGTGTCGTCTCAACTACGCCTCGACGTTCGTGGTAACACACCTAAAATAGAAATTGAGCCAAGCATTGAAGCGGTGCAGATTCAGCCATTGCTGAACGATTTTATGGCGATGGATAAGATTGCAGGTAGCACTTTCTTAAGTGGTGACTTAACCAGTCAAGGCAACAGTATTGATGCGCTGATGTCATCCCTACAAGGTGACTTGCTGGTGGAAATAAAACAGGGTGCTTTGGTGGGAGCAAACTTGACCAAAAGTGTTTGTGAAGGCATTGCCTCGATTCGTAAAGAGACACTCAATACTAATCAATTTGGTGATGATACCCCCTTTGAGACCATGCGCTTTCCTGCCCATATTGTTGATGGTCAGATCTCGACACCGGGGTTAACCATTAGCTCAGCTGGTATACAAGTGACAGGGGATGGCACCATTGCCTTACCCACTCAGTCATTGAATTATCAGGTGAATGTGGGCATTACTGGCAGCCAGTTGGATGACGCATGTCAAGTGAATGAAACTGTGTCACAACTTACTTTTCCGGTTGTTTGTAAAGGCGCATTCAGCGATGATCCAGCAGGCTTATGCCGTCCAGACCTAGCAGGCTTTGGGAAATTGTTTGCGAACTTAGCGAAGCAAGAAGCGGCCCAAAAATTGGCGGAAGAGAAAGCCAAATTAAAAGCACAGCTGAAACAAAAAGAAGCGGATTTGAAAGCGGAATTACAGGCCAAACGTGAAGCCGAAGAAGCTCGGTTAAAAGCCGAGCTAGAAGCGAAGCGCGAAGCCGAAGAGGAACGCCTCAAAGAAAAGCTAAAAGATAAATTGAAAAGCTTGTTTTAAATGACATAAAGCAAGCCCTGTTGTGAGAGAAGAATGCAACCAGTCGAACACTTTGCGCCCCGAGTATTAGCTTGGTTTGATGAGCATGGGCGCAAAAACTTGCCTTGGCAGGAAAATAAAACCCCATATCGTGTGTGGATTTCTGAGATCATGTTACAGCAGACTCAAGTCACCACGGTCATTCCCTATTATCAAAAGTTTATGGCCTCTTTCCCGACGGTGGAAGCCTTGGCTGCCGCAGATCAGGACGAGGTCTTGGCTCATTGGAGTGGGCTTGGATACTATGCCCGTGCGCGCAATATGCATAAAGCGGCAAAAAGGCTGGTCGACGAGTTTGACAGTGAGTTTCCGCAAAGTTTGGAAGGTGTCTGTGAGCTGTCTGGGATTGGCCGCTCAACCGCCGCGGCGATTTTGTCGATTTCTCGCGGCAAGCAGACGGCGATTTTAGATGGCAATGTGAAACGAGTGTTAGCGCGCTTTCATGCGGTGCCCAATTGGCCAGGTGAAAAGAAAACGGAGCAAGCCATGTGGCATTTAGCAGACGCTTATATGCCAAGCCAGCGTTGCGGTGATTACACTCAGGCGATGATGGATCTCGGGGCGACCTTATGCACTCGCTCTAAGCCTCAGTGTTTGATATGTCCTTTGGAAACCGATTGTCAGGCCAGTAAAACCCCCGATCCGACGCAATTCCCCATTCGTAAGCCCAAAAAAGCCGCCAAACCTGAGAAGCAAATTCAAATGCTTGTCTTGACCAATGATGAACAACACATTTTATTGGAAAAACGACCCTCAACCGGGATCTGGGGGGGCTTGTGGAGTCTGCCTGAGTTGGCGGTCGATGAGTCCATTGTGTTACACGCAGAACAAAGATTTGCAACGAATGTATTGTCTGTCACGTCTTTGTCACCTTTTCGACATACGTTTAGCCATTACCATTTAGACATTGTGCCCAGTCACGTCAAACTGGCGGCGCTCAAGGGGGTGATGGAGGCCAATAAATATCAGTGGTTTTTGCGCTCCGATGCTTTGAACTTGGGGCTACCCACACCGGTTCGACGTATTTTAGAACAAGATCTGAATGAATTGAGTTAACACATTACAGGACGCTCATTATGTCGGATTCAGACAAGCAAAATTCAGCTTATTTCACTCGTATTGCGGAGGTGTTTTCCGCGTTTTTTTTATTGGGGTGGACAAGTTTTGGTGGGCCAGCGGCACACCTTGGGTATTTTAATCGAGCTTTTGTGCAACAGCGACAATGGGTTACCGAATCTCAATATGCTCAATGGGTTGCTCTGAGTCAGATTGTTCCAGGTCCTGGGTCTAGTCAGGTGGGCTTTGCGCTTGGCTATCATCGTGCTGGGTTACTTGGAGGTATCGCGGCGTTTATCGCGTTTACCTTACCCTCCTTTATTATGATGGTGTTGTTGGCGCAATTTGGTCACCTTTGGCAGGGGGAAGCCATTTTTGATGCTGTGGTGCATGCGCTTAAATTACTGGCGGTGGTCGTGGTGGCGGATGCTTGTTTGACCATGTGGCGTTCGTTTTGTCAGTCAAGACTGACGGTGTTTTTGGCACTGTTTAGTGCGGCCATCCTAATATGGATGCCCATGAGTTACATCAGTCTGGTGGTGCTATTGGTCGCTGCTGTTGTCTCTATTCTGCTCTTGGATACTGAGCCCAAGGCTTACTCGGCGTTGCCAAGTGTGCCACTGACAGGTGTGTTTTTTGGCTTGGCAATCTTACTATTTTTACTGAGCTTTTTCTTAACAGAGGGGCTGGGGCAGCTGTTCGCGGACTTTTATCAAGCGGGCGCTTTGGTGTTTGGCGGTGGTCATGTGGTTTTGCCTATGCTGTCGTCGTTTGTTGATGATACGGTTTCAAACGCGAATCTACTTATTGGTTATGCTGCGGCACAAGCTGTGCCTGGACCTATGTTTACCATGGCAAGCTTTTTAGGGGCGGCGACAGCCCCCGCAGGTGCGAATCCTTGGTTATGGGCTTTGATCGCCACACTGGCGGTGTTTCTTTGTGGTTTATTGCTCATGCTGAGTGCGCAAGGAGTGTGGCAAAAGCTGTCTGATAATCGTCGTTTTTTGGCCGCGGTTGCTGGGTTAAATGCGGCGGTTGTGGGGATTTTGTTAGCGGCCTTGTATCATCCCATAGGTACTTCTAGTGTACTGGATTGGCAAGATGTATTGATGGTTGTGATTGGCTTCGTTTGGTTGAAGTGGCAACGACCTTCCATTCTGTTTTTGATTGTGGTGTTTGTGTTGCTTGGTATGTTGCGTGCGGCTTTCGGATGATGAGTCTTGATGATAAAGCTTGAATTTTGCGTTTGTAGCGCCATTATGAAGGCAAGCAATCGATGACAAGCAATCCGGTTAATCAATGAAGCTAACGAGACAGTCTTATGGCGAATATGGTTTTTTGTAAAAAGTATCAAACAGAAATGGAAGCGTTAGACAGAGCCCCGTTGCCTGGAGCGAAAGGGCAAGAGGTCTTACAAACGGTTTCCAAGCAAGCGTGGCAAGAGTGGCAACTTCTGCAAACCATGATGATCAATGAGAAGCAGCTTAACTTGATGCAGCCTGACGCGCGAAAGTATGTGATGGAGCAGATGGATAAGTTCTTCAATAACGAAGAAACCGATAAGTTAACAGGGTACGTAACCCCTGATGACATTACAGAGTTGTAAATAACGCTTTCATGATAAAAAAAGCGCGGCTAAATCAGAGTTTGGCCGCGCTTTTTTATGCGTTTGAAAAGGTTGTATTTGAAAGGACTACTGTGTAACGAAACTGGCAAACAAGATGTCTTTCACTGGTGTGATGCCGGTTTCTGTCTTGAGGGCGTCATTAACCGCGACAGCCGCGTCTTCTCGTGTTTGTTCACGCGCAATGGCACCGGAAACCTGATCCGTTGTGCGTGCGCTTAAAAACATCACGATGGCATCACGGACTAATGGCATATTGTGTTCAATTAAATCCACTCGCGTTTCATCGGTACGAATACTGATGCTGGTTTTGATGTATTTCAGCTGCGAACCTTCGCTAAGATGATTTACAATAAAAATCGGTTTCAGCTCAATATAAGCGGGTGTCGGTGCATCTTCAGCGTAAGCGTTGGAAGCAAGTACACTGCTTAGACACAGTAAGAGCAATGTGATGGTTTGTCGCAATAAAGGCATCATCAATGACATGTTCGTTTCTCGTATTCATTACAATAGTTAGTATACTAACTGGCATTTTAGCTTGCTGTCAGTAGGAATTTTGCACTTTCCGTTATTCTTGCTGTCACAATGGCTTGGTTTTTGTTTTGTTGGATGTTTTAGGGACCCCTATATGACAAGTTTTATTACGGCTCGACGTTTTCATGGACTCATTGCTTTCATCGCTTTTGCTTTGCTAGGCGTGGCATTTTATATGGAATATGAAATGGGGTTAGAGCCATGTCCTTTGTGTATGCTGCAACGCATCATGTTTTTTGGCGTTGGCGTGATCTCTCTGATCTCCGCTTTATTAGACAGTGTCAAAATTCGTCGGGTATGTGCTTGGTTGGTCGTGGTGTTCTCGATCTTGGGAGCGGCCTTGGCCATTCGCCATTTATATTTACAGCATTTGCCTGAAGATCAATTGCCCGCCTGTTTGCCGGGCTTGAGTTACATGTTTGAGGTGTTCCCATGGCAAGAAATCATGCAAGCCATGATAATGGGTACTGGGGAATGTGGTGATGTGGTATGGACATTTATGGGCTTGAGCATTCCCGGTTGGACCTTAGTGGCCTTTGTGGCGATGGCCATTATTAATGGGATGATTGCATTGACAGAAAATAAAGCTACATCCTTGCCATAAAAGGTTACAAATCCCTGCAGGGGATTGCCTTGCAGGGCTGATTTGATAGGAATATGCTTGGCATAAGACGTAAAAATAACGAATTTGGTTGGAGTCTGCATATGTTAGAAGGTTGTAAAACAGCTCAAGAGCGGTGGGGCGGTGTACATGAAATCATTGACCGTTGGTTAGAACAGCGCCGACAAATGATTGAATCTTTGCTTTTCCTTCGAGAGCGTGGGGAATTTACACCAACTGATACACCTAAGATTCTGAACCTTTGTGAAATGTTGGTGGATTATGTCTCCACTGGTCATTTTACGGTTTATGAGCAGTTGGCCATCGAAGCCAAAGAATTTCATGATAATGGTGCCATTATTTTGTTGGGTGAACTCTTGCCTGAAATCGACAACACTACGGAAGTGGTGATTGAATTTAATGACAAATACGACACCAAAGAGCACTGCAATACCCAATTGGAAGCCTTACCTTTTTCTTTACAAGCGTTAACTGTGGTATTGGCAGAACGTTTTCAGTACGAAGATAGATTAATTAGGGAATTACATGAAGCGCACAGTGAAAAAAGCGCTTAAGAACAGTGCCTGGGTCATGATGAGTGTGGCCTTGTTATCTTGTTCTGCGGAGTCGCCTGTCCGAACGGCTCAATATGCCACACAAGGATTGTATTCCGCTGATTTAAGCCATGATGGAGCCTACGCTTTGGTCGGTTCTATCCAACACGGTGGCAGTTATTGGAAGACGTCAGTAAATGAACGTCGTTTCAGTTGGAATCATGCCCAAGGCGAATTCTCTTCTTTTAACAGTGTCGATATTGCGCCCAGTGGTGAATTTGCGGTCACTGCGGAAGCTCGTTCATTGGTTCTATGGCATACAGTAAATGGTCAATCTGATGGCTACTGGACGACGCCAGGGGATATCCTGTCGGTTAAGCTGACCCAGAACGGTGACTATGCCTTGCTCGGCTTAGATGATCAAACAGCCCGTTATTTTGATGTTAAACGTGGCGGTATTCGCCAAACGTTAAGAACCGGTGCCAAGGTTCGAGCGGTGGATGTGACCGCCGATGGGCGTTTAGGGGTTACCGGTGATGACTTATCCAAAGTGATGGTTTGGGATCTACAGACGGGCCAGAAAAAATTTGAATGGACATTGAATAACCGTATTTCAACAGTGTCGATTTCAGCGGATGGCAAATATGCTTTTGCCTCAGCTCAGTTAGGTAATGCCAAAGTTTGGTCTTTGGTGAATGGTCGAGAGTTAACCGCAATTGATACGGGTAAACTGAAATATCGTAATGTCACGATCAGCAAAGCCATTTTCTCTGATGACAACCGACAATTACTCACTGGCGAAGTCAACGGTAAAGTAACCTTATTGCAAGTTAGTACTGGGCAAATGTTGAAAGAGTGGCAAGTGCATAAAGGGAAAAAACGTCCTTCTGGTGCCAGTGTCATTGCGTTGTCATTTGGCTTGAGTAATCGTTTTTATGCCATGGGCAGCAACGGTTATTTGAATGTGTTGGAATAACCTATGACAAAGACTTCTTTTCCCGCTAAGTGGGCGTCTTTATTTGCACTTCAGGCCTTTATTTCGGTGGTGGCTGGCGCATTTGGCGCTCATGCTTTAACCCGTATATTGGACCTTAAAGAATTGGCTTGGTGGCAAACCGGTAGCCAATATTTGATGTATCATGCTTTGGCCGGTTTATTGGTTTGCTTGTTTTATCATTATGTTGGTGATGTCCGTCGAATCCTTGTCCTATTTTTCATGGGTAATCTGCTATTTTCTGGCAGTTTGTATGTGATGTCGTTCACCAAATTAACTTGGCTGGGCATGTTAACGCCTTTGGGTGGAACCTGTTATCTAATTGCCTGGGCTTGGTTTGTTTGGCGATTATGGCAAGCTAGGCCTCTCTAATGGCTTTGAGCAGAACTGAGTGTTGGAAAGCGGGACAGAGGCGCATTTTTACGTTAGCATAGCGCCCCAATTTTTGACTGATGTTGGCCTCTTTGGTCACATTAGATCTCTCAACTAGAGCAACTTGAAACGATAGAGCAGCATGAAAGATCAACAAACCGAAATTCAAGACTCTGAATTGCCAGAGTCTGGTCCTCAAGACGCAACCAAGAAGCGCACCATACGAAGCTTTGTGGTTCGTGGCGGACGCATGACAGAAGGTCAGCAAAAGAATTACGATGCCAATTGGCAAGTATATGGCCTGAACTTAGAAGATGGCCGTATTGATTATAAAACGATATTTGGTCGTGAGTCTGAGGTGGTCTTGGAAGTGGGTTTTGGAATGGGCGCTTCCTTAGCTGAAATGGCCAAAAATGCACCTGACAAAGATTTTATCGGCATTGAGGTGCACCCGCCAGGTGTTGCTAAGTTAATGATGCTAGCAAAAGAGCAAGGCATTACTAACTTAAAAGTCTATTGTGATGATGCTATTGAAGTGATGGCAAAGTGTTTGCCAGAAAAAGAGGCCAGTTGCTTTCAGTTGTTTTTCCCAGATCCATGGCATAAAAAGAAACATAACAAACGACGCATTGTTCAGCCGTTATTTGCACAGCAGGTGGCGAATGTTTTAAAGACCGGCGGTCAATTTCACATGGCAACCGATTGGCAGCCTTATGCAGAGCATATGATGGAAGTGATGGAAGAACAAAGCCTGTATGACAATGCGGCAGGTAAAGAACAATATTACCCTCGACCTGAATGGCGCCCTCTTACTAAATTTGAAAACCGTGGCGAGAAATTAGGGCACGGTGTTTGGGATTTGATTTATATTAAGAAGTCATTTTCGGCAAATGAGCTAATCTAATTCTGAATGAAGAAAGTTGTTCGTGTTTAGAAAATAAAAAAGCGACCAAAGGTCGCTTTTTTATTTTCGTGCTATGAGCGATGAATTATTTGATTTCTACGCTCTCACGGCTATTGCCAGCATCAAAATATTCTTGGAATACTTTAGGTGTGCGGCCACGGCCAGTCCATTCATGAACTTCCCCGGCAACTTCAAGGCGATATTTAGGCTCGACGGTTTTACCTTTTGTGGCGCCGGCTTTCGGTGTAGTAAGAAGAGCAATTTCTTCCATGGTTAGACCGCTTTTTGCAATTAAGTTAGCAATTTCTTCAGCTCGAGCAGATTTTTCGGCTTGTTCAGCAGCTTTAGACGCTTCTTCTTCTTTCGCTTTTTCTAATGCGTTGTTAAGTCCCGCGATTAGATTCTCAAGTTGTGCAACGCTTAACTCTTTTGCCGCTGCGCGTGCTTTTGCTTTATTGCCAGCTAACTCAATTAATAAACTCATTGATTTCCCCTATTTAACGGTGAGAACTGGTTGCGTATGGCCCTGTACTGAAAAATAGATCCATCTTTTGAAACCAGTTATATATGCTTTAAATGAAAACGATTGTTAAATGGCTTTTAAAAGACATTGTTTTAATTCGTTCTAGATTTAAAATAGAATACATGAATTATATTCAATGTAATCGAAAAGTCTAATTTCGTTGTCGATTCTAATCAAAATATAATTAATATGCTAATACAATTTTATCTGCTAATTGTTATCAATGTGTAAGAAAATAGGTTAATAAATGAAAGGCATTTCTCAAATTTTAAGTGACGAGTTTTCATTATCAAGACAATATTCCAGCAATATTATTGATTTGTTTGAAGAAGGTGCCAGTGTGCCTTTCATTTCCCGCTATCGTAAAGAAAACACGGGAGGCATGACCGATATTCAACTGCGAGCCTTTTATGAAAGGTGGCAATACCTTGTTGAATTAAATAAACGGCGTGAGAGCATTCTGTCTGCCTTATCAAAAGAAATGAATGTCCCCGAAGAAATTAAACAAAAAATTCGAAACGCGATATCGAAAACAGAATTAGAAGATATTTATGCGCCTTATAAAAAGTCCAGAAAAAGTAAAATGGACGACGCGGTCGCAAAGGGCTTGTTGCCTTTAGCCGTCGCTCTCTGGCAAGGGAAGTGTCTCTCAGATGTAGCGAAAGTAGCGATTTGGTGTCAGCAGAATACAGTCAATCTCGACCCCAAATTGGCTTTGCAGGGTGCTCAAGACATTTTGGTCGAAAAAATTTCGACGGACAGTGATTTATTAAAAGTGGCTCGACAAGCCATGATGAAACAAGGCGTGATTACCAGTCGAGTATTACGAGGAAAAAAACAAGAAGGCGAAAAGTTTCGCGATTACTTTGAGTATGAAGAGGCGGTTTCAAAAGCAGTCTCTCACCGCCTTTTAGCCCTTTTTAGAGGGAAGAAAGAGAATATATTAAAATTAGGCATTGTGTTTAAAGGACATGATGATTGTCCTGAATTCCTTTATTTGCCACATCTAACAAAATTATTCGACAATCATCAGCACTCTGCGTCCTTATCGGCGGCTCAAAAGTCTTACATAGCTCTTGCTTGGCGAACAAAATTACAGACTAAATTAGAAACCGATGTGCTTGCACAGCTAAAAGAAAAAGCGGAAGAAGGTGCCATTCAAGTTTTTGCGAACAATTTAGAAGACTTATTAATGGCAGCCCCTGCTGGAGCGCATCGTGTGATTGGTGTCGACCCAGGGTTTCGTAATGGTGTGAAATTGGCCGTGATCGACGAACAGGGAAATGTCTTGGATCATGGGGTGATTTATCCTCACCCGCCTCAAAAACAGGTGCAAGCGGCCCAGCACAAGCTCTGTCAAATGATTAAACAGCACCAAGTACGTTGGGCGGCAATCGGAAATGGAACGGCTTCACGAGAAACAGAAGCACTACTGAAGGACCTTATCGCGACGGAAGCCTTGTCGTGTCAGGCGGTTGTGGTCAGTGAAGCCGGTGCTTCTGTGTATTCGGCCTCACCCATCGCGAGTACAGAGTTTCCTGACTTGGATGTGACCATTCGTGGTGCCATATCCATCGCGCGACGTTTCCAAGATCCATTGGCAGAGCTGGTGAAAATTGACCCTCAAGCCATCGGCGTAGGACAGTATCAACACGATATTAAAGTCAGCGCTTTGTCGACGTCTCTTGCCAATGTAGTCGAGGATTGTGTTAACCGAGTGGGGGTCGACATCAATCTCGCATCCGCGTCACTCTTGTCTTATGTTTCTGGATTAACGGAACGAATCGCACATAACATTGTGGCTTATCGAGAGTCCAAAGGTCGTATTGAATCACGCTCGGAATTAAAAAAAGTCAAAGGCATAGGCGAGAAGTGTTTTGAGCAATGCGCTGGTTTTTTACGTATCTTGAATGGCAAAGAGCCTTTGGATGCCTCAGGCGTTCATCCGGAATCCTATGATCTAGTACGTAGTATGGCGACAAAGCTGGCATTGAGCAGTCGTGAATTATTAAATAACACGGCGGCGCTTCAACAGTTGAAAACGTTTGCGCCTAGCTTTCAAAGCGCTGGCAACTTTACCTATTCAGATATTTTGAGTGAACTTGCCAAACCAGGAAGAGATCCGCGACCTGAATTTGCCTATGCGGCTTTTGACCAGACGATACAGTCATTAGACGATTTGCAGGAAGGCATGATGCTAGAAGGTGTGGTGACCAATGTGGCAGCCTTTGGAGCCTTTGTGGATTTGGGCGTACACCAAGACGGATTAATTCACATTTCACAACTGGCGGATCGATTTGTTAAAGACCCACGGGATTTAGTGCGAGTAGGGCAAGTGGTGAAAGTCATGGTGTTAGAGGTGGATGTGAACCGCAAACGCATTGCCTTAAAGGCGCAAGGATTGTCGTAAGGGCTTAAGTAAAAAACGCCAGTTAATAAATTAACTGGCGTTTAAAAGGGAAAATCAACTTAACTTAGGTTTAAACCGCAGCAGCAATCTGTTGTTTTGCTTCATCAAAGGCTTGTTCGCCTGGCTCACCAAGGGCTTGTCCACCGGCAATAAACGTCTCTTTCACGTTTAAACCAAGGAAGCCAAGGAAGGTGTTGATGTAGGGCGCTTGGTGATCCATTGGGGTGTCTGCAAGGAAGCTACCACTTGCTGTGAAGACGTAAGCATCTTTCTTAACCAAGCCTTCTGGGCCAGTTTCTGTATATTGGAAAGTACGACCAGCACGAGCAATGTAATCAAAGTAAGATTTCAACGTCGATGGAATGCTGAAGTTGTACATTGGTGCGGAAATGGTAATCAAATCAGCCGCTTCTAATTCATCGATCAATTCATCACCAATGGCAACGATGGCTTTTTGCTCGGTTGTACGATTTTCTTCAGGTGTGAACAGTGCCCCTAAGGTTTCACTTGTAAAGTGTGGCAGAGGATTCGCATCTACATCGCGAGTCACGACTTTCCCATCCGGGTTTTTTGCTAACCATTGTTCAACAAAAGCGTCGGCTAATTGGCGAGACTTAGAGTTAGCGCCAGCGGCACTGGAATCAATACGTAATAAAGTTGTCATGTAAACATCTCCTTAACAAGAGTTGAGCTGCTATGGCTCTGTAATTTGAAAGTGAAATCATCATATAACCAAAATATTCGATAAAAAAGTGACATTTTTTGAAGATATTGATCGAATAATACGATACTTTAAGGTCAAATTGGTTTGATAAAGAAGCAAAAACGTGAAATCCCCAAGAGTGACATTAGAACAATGGCGAGTCTTACAGGCCGTAGTGGATAGAGGTGGCTTTGCACAAGCAGCAGAAGCGTTGCATAAAAGTCAGTCATCTGTGAGTTATACCGTGGCTAAGCTGCAGGAGCAGTTAGGTTATCCTTTGTTAATCATAGAAGGGCGAAAAGCCAAGTTAACCGAGCGAGGGGAAGTCCTGTTACGTCGTTCCCGCCATTTGATCAAAGAGGCTGTTGAACTAGAAGAATTGGCACATACCTTAGGGCAAGGTTGGGAGCCAGAGTTGGAGTTAGTGGTCGATCAGACGTTTCCAACCCCTGCTTTATTGCGTGCTCTGAAAGCCTTTGAGCCCCAAAGCCAAGGGACTCAAGTGCAATTAAAGGAAGTGGTCTTAAGTGGTGGTTTAGAGGCCTTAAAAAATGGTCACCCCGACTTAGTGCTCAGTGGCATAGTGCCAAAAGGCTATTTGGCGGACCCGATTGTGGAAGTGGAATTGGTGGCGGTGGCATCGCCCTTACATCCTTTAATGGAAGAGAAAGAAGCGATTAACAATGAGCGCCTGAGTCGAGAGCTGCAATTAGTAATCCGAGATTCTGCTGTGGAATCGTCCATGGACGTAGGCTGGTTAGGGACAGAAAGGCGATGGACCGTTTCCAGCGTGCAATCGGCTTTAGAAATTGTGGTCAGTGGAGTCGGGTTTGCTTGGCTACCGAAAGCGGATATTTCTGACGAATTAGCCAATGGTAAATTGAAAAAATTGAGTTTGGTGTCTGGCAGTGAACGTAACTTTCATCTGTATGCCATCTTCGGTAAAGGTGAACGCACGGGACCTGCGACAAGGTTGCTAGTGGAATTGCTGCAAGAGGAATGCAATGCTTGTCCAAGCAGAGTAACCCCCTTGCCAACTTAACGACTTAGTTTGAGTTATGACGCAACCTGATCTTGTATGATTTTTAGCAAAGACGGTAAGAATGTTCGATCTACTTTATGGTCGTCTGACCATAGTTTCGCGAACGCAATGGCTTTGGGACAGTGAAAGAGAGTGGTTTCGACGGCAATTTTCACCACCAGTTTAGGGCGTTTTCGACCTTCACAAAATCTATCTAACAAGGCTTCGTCTGTATGAAGGGTGGCAGAACCCTGTACCCGCACAATCTCTCCTATCCCTGGAATCATAAATAACAGCCCTATTTTGGGGTTGTCGATTAGGTTTCTCAGGCTGTCCAAACGGTTGTTACCAGGCATGTCTGCAAACGCCAGTGTATTTGGGTCTAATACTTTGACAAAACCCGGCTCTCCACCACGGGGCGAGACATCGTTAAATCCGGCTTGGTCTGTCGTGGCGATGACGACATAAGGACAGTGCTCAATAAAACGAATGGCATGCTCTTCTAAGTGTTTGATTTCCTTGCCTTCTGCAAGTGGGTGAGGTGCATCATAGAGTGTATTTAGAGCGTCGTGGTTCACTATTTGTGTCATCATTTCCCTCGGATGAACAGTTTGACTGGAAACAGCAGGCTGTATTGTAAATCAATCTCACTTATAAAAGTATGTTCTTCTTTGGCGGTAAAAACCGCTGACAATTATTCATTTAGAGAGTCGGATTAGAAGACATAAATCAGAGTGTTAGCGAAAAAATATAAAATTGTCATTTTATTTTTGACAATTTGACTTGTTGTGTTTTGGGGAAAGCGATCTAATAGGTCAAATAGAAAACATTCCAATATTCATCATCAGATATCATACAAGGAAGCGTCATGAGTCAGGACATTGTAATTCTTGCTGCAGGTAAAGGCAGCCGAATGAAATCCTCTTTTTCTAAGGTGTTGCACAAGGTTGGTGGCATCGCCATGGTAAGGAGAGTGCTGGCGACAGCCGCTGCCATGACAGAAGCAAAACTGCACCTAGTGGTTGGTCATCAAGGCGAGCAAGTAGCAGAGCATTGTCAGGATTTTGCGGCCAATGTGGTCTGGCAAAATAATCCCCAAGGTACAGGTGACGCGTTACGCCGGGTGGCTTCTTCTCTACAGGCAGAGGGAGCAACCTTGACACTTTATGGTGACGTGCCGTTAATTCGTGCCAGCACATTAGAGAAAATGGCGGCCTTATCCACACCAAATACCTTAGTGTTATTAACCATTTCCCTCGATAACCCAACAGGCTATGGACGCATTGTGCGTAATGCCAAAGGAAATGTGTGTGCCATTGTCGAACAAAAAGATGCGTCAGCAGAAGAGTTGACTATTAATGAAGTGAATACTGGCATTTTATTGGCACCGAATCAGCCGTTACAAACTTGGTTGGCCGCGCTGACCAATGATAATGCGCAGGGGGAGTTTTACCTCACTGACATCATTGCCATGGCGGCGAAAGACGGCGTTGAGATAGTGACTGTGCAACCGGAAAATGAAGCGGAAGTGGCAGGCGTGAATGATCGAGTTCAGTTGGCTGCTTTGGAGCGCGAATGGCAGCAACAGCAAGCCATTCAATTGATGCAAAATGGTGCGACGTTATTAGACCCAGCTCGCATTGATGTTCGTGGTGAGCTAACCACAGGTGAAGATGTGATCATCGACGTGAACTGTGTGTTTGAAGGCAAGGTTGTGTTGGGTGATGGCGTGGAAATTGGTCCAAACTGTCACCTAAAAGACTGTGTCATTGGTCATGGCACTGTGATTAAAAGCCATTCCATGATCGATGACAGCCAAGTCGGAGAAGCGTGTGATATTGGCCCATTTGCGCGGTTGCGCCCAGGTACTCGTTTGGCGAACAAAGCGAAAATAGGCAACTTTGTTGAAACCAAAAAAGCGAACATCGGTGAAGGCAGTAAGGTCAATCATTTGAGTTACATAGGTGACACGGAAATGGGGGCGAACGTAAATGTTGGCGCGGGTACCATTACTTGTAACTACGATGGTGTGAATAAACATCTGACGCAAGTCGCCGATAATGTGTTTATTGGTTCGAATTCCGCTTTAGTGGCCCCGGTGCAGGTGGCAGAGGGCGCGACCATTGCGGCTGGCTCCACCATTACGAAGGCGGTAGGCGAAAAACAACTGGCGTTTGCTCGTTCTCGACAAGCCAACAAAGACAATTGGCCAAGACCGGTTAAAAAGTAACCGTTTTAAAAATACCTATATATGTCGTCGTATGTGATGAAACATATGGCATAAAGCTTGAAACAAACAGTATTAATAGATTGGCGCATGTGCCGGTCTATCTTAAAAGGATTCAATATGTGCGGAATAGTGGGTGCGATTGCACGTCGTAATGTCTCTAAAATCTTAATCGAAGGATTAAGCCGTCTGGAATACCGTGGTTATGACTCGTCAGGTGTGGCGATTAATAATGAAGAGGGCGTGTACTCTCATCGTGCGGTAGGTAAGGTTCAGGCATTGCGAGACAAATTTGCTGAACAACCTTTGGACGGCAAAATGGGGATTGCACATACCCGATGGGCGACACATGGGAAACCAACAGAAGCCAACGCTCACCCACATTTCTCGGGCGATGACCTAGCCCTAGTTCACAATGGCATTATCGAAAATCATGCGCCATTACGTCGTGAGCTAAAAGACAAGGGTTATGAATTTAAATCGGAAACGGATACCGAAGTCATTGTTCATCTGATTCATGATGCGTTGAAAACACAGCCTGATTTGTTGAAAGCCGTGCAAGCGAGTTTGTCTCGTTTGGAAGGGGCTTTTGCGATCGGTGTCGTGCAAAAAGACGACAATGAACGTTTTATTGCCGCTCGTAAAGGCAGCCCGCTTGTGGTGGGGGTTGGTATTGAAGAGAACTTTATTGCGTCTGATCAGTTGGCATTGTTGCATGTAACTGATCAATTTATCTTCTTAGAAGAAGGAGATGTGGCAGAGGTGTCACGTGATGCGGTGATTATTTATGATGCCAAAGGTGACGTTCAAGAACGCCCGGTGAGCGTTTTTAACCACAATGTTGACGCTACGGATAAAGGCGAGTTCCGTCATTTTATGATGAAGGAAATCTACGAGCAGCCGAATGTGATCAGCGCGTGTTTGGAAGGTCGTATTAGTGATTCTAAAGTGCTGACCAGTTGCTTTGGTGCAGAGTCAGACTTCCTGAAAAAAGTCGAAAACATTCATATCGTGGCCTGTGGTACCAGTTATCACGCAGGTATGGTGGCAAAATATTGGATTGAAGACTTGGCCGGCTTGCCTTGCAGTGTGGAAGTGGCCAGTGAATATCGTTACCGCAAAGTCGCCGTGCCCAAAAATACCTTGTTTTTGACCTTGTCTCAGTCGGGGGAAACCGCAGATACCTTGGCGGCATTACGCATGGCCAAAGAGTTAGATTACCTAACCACTTTAGCCATTTGTAACGTGCCATCCAGTACCTTGGTACGTGAATCGGCTTTGACCTTGTTGACCAATGCTGGTGCGGAAATCGGTGTGGCTTCTACCAAAGCCTTTACCACGCAGCTGACTGCTTTGCTGATCACCAGTGTAGCGATTGCGGTGGAAAACGGATTGAGTGCCGAAAAAGAAAAAGCCTTGGTGCAGGCCATGCGCTCTTTGCCAGCTCATGTAAACGATGCTTTGCAGCAAGATGCGCACATCAAGCAAATTGCCGATAAATTCGCCAATAAGCACAATGCGCTATTCTTAGGGCGTGGCGCTATGTTCCCGATTGCCTTAGAAGGCTCGTTGAAATTAAAAGAGATTTCTTATATCCATGCGGAAGCGTATCCAGCAGGAGAGCTAAAGCATGGACCATTGGCGCTAGTTGATGAAGACATGCCTATCATTACTTTAGTGCCACATAATGACATGTTGGATAAAATTAAATCCAACCTTCAAGAAGTGGCAGCGCGTGGCGGTGAGCTTTTCGTGTTCGCGGACCGAGATACTGACCTTCATAATGAAGAGAATGTGACCTTCTCTGAAGTGCCAAAAGTGGAAGCCATTCTAGAGCCCATTGTCCACACTATTCCTTTACAGCTATTGTCATACCACGTTGCTGTGGTGAAAGGTACGGATGTAGATCAGCCGCGAAATCTTGCCAAATCCGTGACGGTTGAGTAATAAAAAAGCCCGGTTGGTGTGACCACTGGGCAAACTCGTACAGAGAGTGAAGGTTAATTGATGGAAGCAAGATAAACGGCGGGGGAGCCATTTCTGTCTGAACCAAATAGTACGGACTGATTGTCTGGAGTGAATGAAGGGTGTGGGTGATTTACTTGACGATCGCCCTCTAACACCGCCCAGCTTGTGTTGTGCTCAGCAATCGCTTTGATGCTACCTTTCTGTAAATCAATGACATACAGGTTGGGGTCATTGTCGATGCTGTGGCCTGAGGTGTCTGTCACATCGACCGGTGTCCCTGAGCCATCGCCAACCACTAGCGTGCCATCGTCGTTGCTCATTAAGTGACTGCAAGCTGGCATCTCACTTTCTACTTTAAAGCTTAAGTCGTCAGCATTCACTGAGCAAAGCTCGCGCTGGTGGCTGTTAGGGCGATAAGAGACGAACATCATTTTAGAGCCATCTGGTACGAAAAATTCGTGTGTGCAGGACTCATTTTTGTCTTGTTCGTAGACTTTGCGTACATTTTCGCCGTTTTCATTTACCATCCACATGCGGGTCTCAACAAGATCGTGTGGCCCTTCGTGGCAAAAAGCGATGGTATTGTCATCATTTGGACGGTACAGAGGGTGTCCAAGCCAGATATTATCTTCAAACACCACACTTCGTTTGCCGGTTTTCAATTCAATAGAAATCAATCGGCAGCGTGGGGTTTGGTGATAAAGCTGTGCAAACTTTTCCCAGCTGTCTAACTCTATGTAATCACTGTCTTTAATTTCGATCCCCACGACTTTTGTGCAATCTGTATTTGGGACCCAGGTGCCATATCCAACCCAGCCTTTAGGAACTTCATAAAGTACGCTGTGTTCCTGAGTGTGAAGGTCGACGCGAATCAGTTGTTTATTGTGTTTGACGAAAATTAGGGCTTTATCTTGGGTGGTGAGAAAGCCCCCAAAGACGTTATCGCCAGCGCCTTCTGTTAATTGAAGTGCTGTCTCTTCTTCTAAGTCGACGAGATGGTAGTTGCGGTGCTGGTCAAAATCGGCGGCGAGCAGTAATTTATTGCCATCATTGGTAAAGCACTTCTGATAAAAATAATTGCGGTTACACACTGCATCATCAGGGGTTAGCTGAATAATATTAGAGTCCGTTTGGGTGTCCTTAAAACGCTTAAATGGTAAAGATCGTCGATGGCCGAGTGACATGAATCCCTCTCTTATTATTGTTTCATTCTGTCTGTATTTTGGTGTGAATAAAATCAAGGATAGACAAAATAGCAACCTGTAGTCAATAAAAATAAAAAGCCGTTTCTTTTTTGTTTCTAGGGTGTTGTTCAAATTACTTTGATCGCAGAAGTGGTAAATGGAAAGACCAGGCTATGGGATGTATCTATGAGAAATTTTCTACTATACTGATAAAATTCTATTTCAATAAAAATGAAACTAACTTATGGCAAACGAAGAAAATAACAATCAGCAAATTGAACCGGTTTCCTCTGTTATGAAGGTGTTTGCAATTTTAAACGCCTTATCTGAAAAGAAAGCCTCAGGCGTGACAGAGTTATCGCAAAAAGTAATGACCTCCAAGAGCACTGTGTATCGCTTTCTACAAACCATGAAGATGCTTGGTTATGTCAGTCAGGAGGGGGAAGACGATCGCTATTCATTAACCCTTAAACTGTTTGAAACAAGTTCTAAGGCGTTAGACTACGTGGATTTAGTTTCCTTGGCAGAGCCACATATGAATCGCATTGGCGAATTGACCAAAGAGGCACTGCATCTTGGAATTCGTGATGGTGATGGCATTATCTACATCTACAAGGTAGATGCTCAGTATAATTTACGCATGCAATCTCGTATTGGTGGTCGTAACCCTCTTTATTCAACGGCGATTGGTAAAGTGCTATTGGCAGAGCGTTCAGAAGAGTATGTTCGAGATGTCTTGAGAGAAACGGAATTTACCCCTTCAACGGCTCGTACACATCCAAATATCGATGCCTTGCTTGAAGAGTTAGTTGTCGTGAAGCAGCAAGGTTACGGGGTTGATAATGAAGAGCAAGAAGAAGGATTGCGTTGCATCGCTGCCCCTATTTATGACCGTTTGGGGAATGTTGTTGCAGGCTTAAGTTTGTCTTTTCCTTCTCTGCGTTACACCCAAGAGAAATTTGATACCTACACTAAGTTATTGAAAGAAGCGGCCGCTGACATTTCTGCAAAGTTAGGTGACGTTAAGTCCTAGCACTTAATGAACTAGATTCAATCCATAAAAATGGAGGCTTTGGCCTCCATTTTTTTGCCTAGAGCTTGCTTAGAAAGAAGTATTCACACGATTTATCTATTTCGTCTTGATATTTGTCTATCCATTTATTAAAACAGCTTTTCATAAAATGTTGAATATTGTTTTGTTTGGCTGCTATAGTGTTAAAGTCTAAAACAAGAATGCTAAGAGTTAACCTATGTTTATTTATAATGATCAGGTCCCATTGGAAGACCTCGGAGATGGGGTTTCTCGCAAAGTTATGGCCTATTCCGATAACATCATGACCGTTGAAGTTCATTTTGAAAAAGGGGCGGTAGGCCCATTGCACAATCATCCTCATGAACAGCTTACCTATGTGTTGTCCGGTAAATTTGAATTTACCATTGGCGATGAAACACGAATCGTTAGCCAAGGCGACACGCTCTACAAAGAGCCTAATGTCATGCACGGTTGCGTGTGCTTAGAGCCTGGTGTGTTGTTGGATAATTTCACGCCAATGCGCAAAGACTTTGTTGGGTTAGAAGAATCTTATTACCAAAAACAGGATGCTTAATATGAAAATCGCGCTAATGATGGAAAACAGCCAGGCTGGTAAAAATGCCACTATTTTACAGCAGCTCAGCGAAGTCGCGGAGCCGCTTAATCATGATGTTTATAATGTTGGTATGAGTGACGAAAACGACCATCACTTAACCTATATTCATCTAGGGATTATGGCCAGTATTTTACTTAATGCGAAAGCGGTCGATTTTGTTGTATCAGGGTGTGGTACGGGCCAAGGGGCGATGATGTCTCTAAATGCTCATCCCGGTGTGGTGTGTGGTTATTGTTTGGAGCCTTCTGACGCCTTTTTGTTTAATCAAATCAACAATGGTAATGCCATTGCCATGGCCTTTGCGAAAGGCTTTGGTTGGGCGGCGGAATTGAATGCGCGATATATCTTCGAAAAAGCCTTTACGGGTCCGCGTGGAGAAGGCTATCCGGTTGAGCGTAAAGAGCCACAGGTTCGCAATGCAGGTATTTTGAATCAAGTCAAAGCCGCTACCATGAAGGATAACTACCTAGACACGCTAAAAGCCATGGACCAAGAGTTAGTAAAAACCGCAGTAACGGGCGCGCGTTTCCAAGCATGCTTGTTTGAAAATGGTCAGAGCTCTGAGATTGAGGCTTACGTGCGTTCGCTATTGGATTAATTTCTCGGTTTAGCGATTCGTTCGTTATCTTGTTAAGAATAAAAAAGGAAGACATGGTCTTCCTTTTTTATTGGTCGCGCGGTCTGTTTGTATGGCTTAGGAGTATGGGGATGGAAGGCTTTCATGCATGGGTGTCTTTGCAGGGGGGAGAAGGAACTTTTTATAGTATACAAGCGGCATTGGACGCGGCTCCGAAGGATGAATCTTATTATCGGATTTATATTTCAGATGGCCATTATCAAGAGCGTATTTGCATTACTCGAAACAATTTAGAAATCGTTGGTGCTGGGTGTTCTAAAGTGATGATTCATGAAGCCGTATGCGCTGGTATGTTGAAAGAAGCAGGTCAGATAGCGAGTACGCTTGCCAGTCGAATTGTTGAGATTGATGCCGTTAATGTCACCTTAAGACAGCTTACGATCGCTAATCAGTGGGACTACCTTGGGAACCTAGGAAAGCCAGATCATGACCCAAGCAAACAGCAACACCCTCAGGCTGTCGCTTTACTGATGAATGAAGGCAGTGACCAAGTTCTATTGGACGATGTCTGTTTAGACAGTTATCAAGACACTTTCTGTGCACAAGGTGGAAGGAGCTATCTAAGGTCGTGTCAGATAAAAGGTAACATTGATTTTGTGTTTGGCTCCGGTTGTGTGTTGTTGGAGTCTTGTGAGTTGCTGTGTAAGGTGTATCCCTCGAAAAGTAAGGTGCTTGGGTATGTGGCAGCCCCTAGTACGAGTCGCTATAGACAGTATGGATTTGTTTTTCTACGGTGTAGTATTTATGGTGAAAATGTTGATTTCAAGTCAAATGTTGAGGCTCAAAACTATGCCTTGGGCCGACCTTGGCATCCGACCAAGACATTTTCAGATGGTCGTTATGCTGACCCTGAAGCCATCGGGGGGGCCTTATACATAGAATGTAAGCTGGGTGAGCACCTATATGGTTGGGATAAAATGCACGGTTTGGCAAAGGATGGCACTAAGCGCTGTTTTACCCCAGATAAAGACGCTCGTTTTTATGAGTGGCGTAATAGCGGAGCAGGTGCGTTTCATTCTGGCCATAAAAGAATGTGGCCAAAAGCAGAGTCTTTCTCCCGCTTAGGTCAAGGCTTGGTGCCAGCATTACGTGAGGAAGTTTTGGGAGATTGGGGCGTGTCGTTTAACTCACTTTGAGAGTGACCGCCTCTTTCGATGTGTTTCGCTGAATCCGTTAACTTTTAATATTTGGGCTGATCAAACCCTGCTCAATTTTGTTCTGTTCCATTTCGCTGTCACTGCTGGTGATTCGAAGTTCTTTGAAATAATCGCAAATCCATGAAAATAGAATTTATTTGTGCAGTTTAATGGGAACTTAACAAATATAAGGGTACAATTGCGCGAATTTTGTCCCATATCTAGATCCGATGTGCTTAAAAGTCTGTTTCGCAGGGGCGGAATGCGACACTTAATTTGAGCCTCGCTTATTACAGAGAAATAAAATGTCTATTGATATTAGTAAGTTACGTAACGTCGCTATTATAGCTCACGTTGACCATGGTAAAACAACACTAGTTGACCAGCTATTAAGCCAGTCAGGAACACTTGATCGTAAAGACGAGGGTGCAGAGCGCATCATGGACTCAAATGATCAAGAAAAAGAACGTGGTATTACCATCTTAGCGAAAAACACAGCGATTAAATGGAACGACTACCGTATCAATATCGTAGACACACCTGGACACGCTGACTTCGGTGGTGAAGTTGAACGCGTATTGTCTATGGTTGACTCTGTATTGTTGTTGGTTGATGCGGTTGATGGTCCAATGCCACAAACACGTTTCGTAACCTCTAAAGCATTTGAGCGTGGTTTACGTCCAATCGTTGTTATCAACAAGATTGACCGTCCAGGTGCTCGTCCTGATTGGGTAATGGATCAAGTATTTGATCTGTTTGATAGTCTTGGTGCATCGGAAGAACAACTTGATTTCCCAGTTATTTATGCGTCTGCCATTAATGGTATTTCTGGTAATGATCCAGAGCAAATGGCGGAAGACATGACGCCACTTTACCAAATGATCGTCGACAGCGTACCGGTTCCTAACGTTGACCCAGAAGGCGCGTTCCAAATGCAGGTATCAGCATTGGATTACGATAGCTATGTTGGTGTTATCGGTGTGGGCCGTATTACTCGTGGTAGTTTGTCTCCTAACCAACAAGTGGTTGTGAAAGCGGCTGATGGTAAAGAGCGTAAAGGTAAAGTGCTAAACGTTAAGGGCTACCATGGTCTACAGCGTGTCGACACTGACCAAGCTTACGCGGGTGACATCGTTTGTATTACGGGTATCGACGGTCTAAGCATCTCAGATACATTGTGTGATCCGACGTGTGTTGAATCTCTACCTGCTTTAAGCGTAGATGAGCCAACGGTTAGCATGACCTTCATCGTTAACGATTCTCCATTTGCTGGTAAAGAAGGTAAGTTCGTTACAACGCGTAACATCAAAGACCGTTTAGACCAAGAGCTTATCCATAACGTAGCACTGCGTGTGACTCAAGGCGATACGCCTGATAAGTTCATCGTATCGGGTCGTGGTGAATTGCACTTATCTGTATTGATTGAAACCATGCGTCGTGAAGGTTTCGAAATGGGCGTATCACGTCCAGAAGTAGTGAAAAAAGAAATTGATGGTCAAGTCCAAGAACCATTTGAGCAAGTAGTCATTGACGTTGAAGAACAGCATCAAGGTTCCATCATGGAAGAGCTTGGTCTGCGTAAAGCGGAACTAACTAACATGGAGCCAGATGGTAAAGGTCGTGTACGTCTTGAGTTCATCGTACCTTCTCGTGGCTTGATCGGTTTCCGTGGTTTGTTCCTAACCCTGACTTCTGGTTCCGGTATCATGACCAGTGTCTTCGATCACTATGGTCCTGTTAAAGACGGTGAAGTAACTGGCCGTCAGAACGGTGTACTGGTTAGTATGTTGACTGGTAAAACAGCGGCTTACGCTTTGTTTAACTTGCAGAGTCGTGGACGTATGTTCTTGGGTCACGCTGTGGACATCTACGAAGGTCAGATCATCGGTATTCACTCACGTGATAACGATCTAGCCGTTAACCCAGTGAAGGGTAAGCAGCTGACTAACGTACGTGCTTCTGGTACGGATGAAGCCTTGACGCTGACGCCGCCAATCAAGCACACGCTTGAGCAAGCGCTTGAGTTTATCGAAGACGATGAGTTGGTAGAAGTGACACCAGAAAGCATCCGTATTCGTAAGAAATTACTAACGGAAAACGAGCGTAAGCGCGCTGGCCGTAAGTAAGCGTTATAGGCTATGTTCAGATCAAATTGAGCATAGCCATTAAACGAGCAGCAGCAAATAAGCCTTTTGGCTTAGGAGCGACAGAAGCGCCTTCGGGCGCTTTTGTTTTATCTGGCTTATGAAGCAGAAAAAAGAGGACTGGGATGAAAGTATTAGTGCAGCGAGCCTTGAATGCCAGCGTGACCGTGGAAGGCGAGGTGGTTGGTGCCATAGATCATGGTCAGCTGGTCTTGGTTGGAATTGAAAAGGGTGATACTGAAATGGATGTTCAGCGCCTTGCGGATAAGTTGCTTAAATATCGCATGTTCAGCGATGACGAGGGCAAGATGAATCTAAATGTCCAACAAGTTAATGGTGGTGTTCTGCTGGTGTCGCAATTTACTCTAGCGGCCGACACCAAAAAAGGCCTGCGTCCTGGATTTTCCAGTGCGGCGGTGCCAGCGGAAGGTGAACGTTTGTTTAATGCGTTTGTGGAAAAGGTGCGCGCTCAGCATGATAAAGTCGCCACAGGAGAATTTGGCGCAGACATGAAAGTGGCTTTCACCAATGATGGTCCTGTGACCTTTATGCTGGATTAAGCGACACCAATTTAGGTTCGCAGCGTAAAATGCCTGACACAGAGTTGTTCAGGCACGAATGAATTAAGTGGCTAGACTTTGGGCTCTGTCGCTTGAGTGTTGTCTTCCGTCTCTTCACTTTCTTCATCATCCTGATTTTTGACTGTGCGGCCAGCCAATAAGCCGACTTCGAACAGCATCCACATAGGAATGGCCAATAAGGTCTGAGAGAAAATATCAGGTGGTGTGATCAGCATGCCGACAACAAAGCACCCGAGGAAGATAAAAGGTCGCTTTTTGGAGAGTTTGGCAACGGTAGTAGCACCGGCTTTGATCAAGAGATAAGTGGCCACAGGGATTTCGAAGGTTACGCCAAAGGCAAAAAACAGCTTGAGGACAAAGTTCAGGTAATTGTTGATGTCCGTCATGACCGTGACTTCGCCTGGGCCGACCGTGGTGAAAAACCCGAAAATCAAAGGAAGTACCACGTAGTAAGCAAAGAGCACGCCCATGTAAAATAACAGGATACTGGAGATAA
Organism: Marinomonas sp. TW1; assembly: GCF_001625355.1. Taxonomy (GTDB): domain Bacteria; phylum Pseudomonadota; class Gammaproteobacteria; order Pseudomonadales; family Marinomonadaceae; genus Marinomonas. The sequence goes on along the minus strand of NZ_JSEE01000002.1, from coordinate 202,849 downwards.
GCAGTGGTATGGCGATGGTCTTCTCGTTTTTATACAAGGCAGGAGCGATAAAAGACCAAGCTTGGAATAGGGTGTAAGGAACAGAGATTAAAACGGCAATGGCAAAGGTCAATTTTAAGGGCGCTAGAAAAGGCGAAGCCACTTCCGTTGCAATCAAAGAGCTGCCTTCAGGTAAAAGTAATCTCAGTGGTTCAGAAACAATCAGGTATAAATCATTGGCAAAATAATACAGGCCAATGAAAATCAGTAAAATGGCCAAAACTGACTTAAGTAGTCGATTTCTTAGTTCAATTAAATGCGCCACCAAAGGGGCTTGTTGGGATGAATCTGTACTCATAAAAGGCTTGCCCGTATCTTGTGATCAGGAATCAATTAATCGCTGCGTGTCTTGTTTTGCCTTTGTGTCCGTATCGGTCACGGCTTCATGGGATTCCGTCAGATTAGGTGCATCGACTTGGTCTGTGTGTTGCGCCGTCGCGACAGGAACGGGTTCTGGTTCAGTTTGCGACACGGCAAGCGGGGTGATGGTGTTTTGGATTGCCTGCCCTTCTTGCAGCATGCGCTTGTTGGTTTCAGCAATTTTTTGCTGCATCTCTTCGTTATCAAGCTGAGCATTAATCTCCCTTTGTACTGAGTTAATGCTGCGACGAATTTTGCGGACCCATAGGCCAGCTGTCTTGGCGGCATGAGGAAGGCGCTCGGGGCCTAAAATTAATAGGCCAACCACAAAGACAACTAACAATTCTGAAAAGCCAATATCGAACACGGATTAAGCGCTCTTATCGTCTTTTTTGGCTTCGCCATCGATGACTTTTTGCTGAGCCGTTTTATCCGCTTCGTCATCACCGTCTTTATCGACCGCTTCTTTAAAGCCTTTTACCGCGCCACCAAGGTCTGAGCCTAAGTTTTTCAATTTTTTCGTGCCAAAAATAAGCACTAAGATGGCCAACACGATTAGAAGTTGCCAAATACCGATTCCACTTAACATAATTTTTCTCCTGCTTATTCGTTTCTACTGCTTATTGGTCTCGACTGGCTTTTTCGTCTAAGCCAGACAGATTAAATCGACGAGCTAACTCATCCAGTATAGCATCAGGGCCCAAGTCTAAATGAGATAACATAACTAAGGTATGGAACCAAAGGTCAGCTGTTTCATAGACCAGATCAGATTTATCACCTGATGTGATCGCGTCCTTCGCTGCAATAATTGTTTCAATGCTCTCTTCACCAACTTTCTCAAGGATCTTGTTTAATCCTTTGGCATGCAGGCTAGCGACATAAGAAGAATCGGCTGAAGCGTTTTTGCGTTGCTCTAGAGTGGCTGCTAACTCAGCCAAAACATCGGTTTTCATTATAGTCTCTCAAATGTTACGGTTTTAAGACAAGTAAATACAAGCCTAATACAAATAATCCAATACTGGTCAGGTCGGCGTGCTTGAGTTGTTGCAGCGTATCTGGCTCGGTGACTAACCAGGCTCCGGCTAGGCTGAATGCTCCTAATAAGCGGAATGGCCAGTTACGGCGACGCAGTTTCAACTCTTGGCTTAGTTCTTTTATCTCATTGGTTTGCGCTTGCATGCGCTCTTCTTGATGAGGCAGTTGTGTTAATGCGGTAAACACTAGGTTAGGGATCTGTGGTAAATGGCCAGCCCATTGCGGTGCCTGTTTACGTACTTCTTCCATCACACGTTTGGGCCCCATTTGTTCGCGCATCCAGCGTTCTAGGAATGGTTTCGCTGTTACCCAAAGGTCAAGATCAGGGTACAGCTGGCGACCTAAACCTTCAATATTAAGTAAGGTTTTTTCTAGTAACACTAGTTGCGGCTGCACTTCCATATTAAAGCGACGTGCGGTCTGGAATAAACCGATTAATACTTGGCCAAAGGAAATGTCTTTTAATGGCTTGGCAAACATGGGTTCACAGACACTGCGTATGGCCGATTCGAAAGCGTGAACTGGCGTGCCTTTTGGTACCCAGCCGCTTTCCACATGCAGCTCGGCGACGAGGCGGTAATCTCGTTGGAAAAAGGCCAGCAAATTGCGGGCAAGATAGCTCTTATCTTCGTCATCTAAGCTGCCCATGATGGCGCAATCAATGGCAATGTATTTGGGCTTGTCTGGGTTGCTCGGGTCAACAAAAATGTTGCCAGGGTGCATGTCAGCATGAAAGAAGCTGTGTGAGAAAACTTGCGTGAAAAAGATTTCTACGCCGCGTTCGGCCAAACACTTCATGTTGACATTCGCTTGATTGAGGGCGGGAATGTCGGCCACGGGGATGCCTGAAATGCGCTCCATCACCATGACATTTCGATGGCAATAGTCCCAATACACTTGCGGGACATATAGCAATTCAGATTGAGTAAAGTTGCGCTGTAGTAAGCCAGTATTGGCGGCTTCTTTTGCTAAATCTAATTCATCTAAAATGGTGTATTCGTAGTCTGTTACCACTTCAATCGGGCGCAATCGACGACCATCTTCACTGACGTTGGCAACCAAATGCGCCAAACTGTACAGCAAGCTGATGTCCTTGCCGATGGTGTTTTCGATTTTAGGTCGAATGACTTTAACCACTACGGCTTCGCCACTGTGCAAGGTGGCTGTATGCACTTGTGCAATGGAAGCGGATGCGAGCGGTGTTTCTGAAAACTCCGCAAACAATTGCTCAATCGGTGCTTTTAAGTCGCGCTCAATAATGGCTTTTGCGACCTTGCCTGAAAACGGTGGTACTTTATCTTGTAATTTGGCCAGCTCGTCGGCTAAATCATCGTCTAATAAGTCGCGACGAGTTGAGAGAATTTGCCCAAACTTCACAAAGATAGGGCCAAGTGACTCCAGCGCTAGGCGCAGTCGTTCGCCGCGATTTTTGCTGGCCCGCTGGCGGCCAATGGCACATAACGCGCCGAGTGTATAACGTAGATACCAAGGCAGTAGAGAAAATGGAATAAACACGTCAAGGCGAAAGCGCACCACAGTGTAAAGGATGCGCAGAAAACGAAATGCACTGGTGAACATGGTTAGAATTTAAACCCTTTGTGGAGTGCGACAATGCCGCCGGTCAGATTTTGAAAGCTGGTGCGTTCGAAGCCAACGTCTTCCATCATGCCTTTGAGCGTTTCTTGATCTGGGTGCATACGGATGGATTCGGCTAAATAGCGATAACTGTCAGCGTCGTTCGCGATCAATTTACCCATGGTCGGCAGCAGTCGGAAGGAATACTGGTCGTAGATCTTTGATAGCACTTCTGATTCTGGTTTGGAGAACTCTAACACTAACAGACGACCGCCGGGCTTGAGGACACGGTACATGGAGGCCAATGCTTTGGATTTGTCCGTTACGTTACGCAGACCAAAGGCAATGGTGATGCAATCAAAGGTATTATCTGGGAAAGGCAATTCTTCGGCATTGGCTTGCACAAATTTCACATTACCAACCACACCTTGATTGGCTAGCTTGTCACGACCCACTTTTAGCATGGAATCGTTAATGTCGGCGAGAATGACCTGTCCTTCACTGCCAACCAAACGAGAGAATTTCAATGTCAGGTCGCCAGTGCCGCCGGCAATATCCAGCACCTTGTTGCCCGCACGAACGCCCGATTGGCTAATAGTATGGCGTTTCCATAGGCGATGAACACCACCAGACATCAAGTCGTTCATAATGTCGTATTTGGCGGCAACCGAGTGAAACACTTGCGCTACGGCTTGTACTTTTTCATCGGCTGGAATTTCTTTAAAGCCAAAATGGGTGGTGTTCTTTTGGTCATCTTGCATAAGTGAATTCATCCTAACAAAATGCTGGCGACGAAAAAAAGCGACCAGCATGGCATTATCTGTATTTGTTAATGGTGTTTATTGTACCTGTCGTAGTCGAGCGCGGGTACTGCTTATTCGGTCTATTTTTCGGCCATCACACGATTACGGCCAGAATCTTTTGCCTGATACAGTTGTTTATCGGCTCGTTCAAATAAGCTTTCTGGTGTCTCTTTGGTTTTGTGTTCGGCAATACCAATGGAGACGGAAATGGACACAGGTTCGCCTTGCATATTAAAAGGGGTCTTCTCGACTGTCTGACGAATGAGCTCAGCTTTTTCAATCGCCTTATCCATTGGCGTATTGGGAAATACGATAACGAACTCTTCGCCACCATAGCGGAAGATCAGATCTTCTTTCTGTAAGACACTACGAATTTGCTTCGGTACAATACTGAGGACTTTGTCACCCGCCAAATGCCCCCAAGTGTCGTTCACCTTTTTAAAGAAGTCGATATCACAGACCGCCAAACACAATGGCTTTTGCGTTTTTTGCATGACCTGACAAAGGGGTAAGATGGCATCCTGATAGGCAGTACGGTTAGGCAGCTCAGTCAACGAATCGGTCATGGCTTGCGCCAATTTCTCTTGCAGCATAGAACGCAGCGACGCGGAGTCCTTTTCCATGCGAGTGACTTTGTTTTTTAGGCTGGTAATGGACTGAGTGGCGTCTTTTTCTTGCTCTTGCATGCGCGATCGATACTCAGACATGGTGCTGGAAATGCTTGATAAACGCTCATTGATTAAATGCTGCAAGCTTTCTAAGTCATTAGCGCCTTGAACCGCTTGGCTGGTTTCTTCCACTTGCTTTTGTAATTTGGTGTTAAAGCCTTCGCGACTCTCCGAGAGATTTTTTTGTGATTGATAGCTGCTGGTAACAGACGCGTTAATGCTCGCCAGTTGTTTGTTTAATTCACTGAGGTATTTGGTCAGACTTTCTTGAGTTTTGCCGATGGCAATCATCACTAAGGCAATGACTTCATCGAGTAAAGTGGGTAATTGTTCTAGGTTGCTGTTGCCTGTTAACGCGCTTTTTAGGGTCGTCATTTCCCCATGATAATGTTTTGGCAAGGACAAATTATCCACCAGACCCGCCAGAGTGTGACTGATCTGCGCCATAATGTCTTGATCGTTGGAGGGCGCTTGATTGGTGTTTTTGCTGCGATTAAACAGACGCTGAAATAGGGAGTTCTTCTCAGTCTGATGACTTGAGTCCGTCTGGTTAAAGGTTTGTTGGCTTAATTCTAAAAACAATTTAAGCAGATGTGGCCATTCATAAGGCAGTTGCCACTTGCCACGAATTTCGTATTCGAGTTGTTTTTTTAGAGGGGCAGGAAGGGGGTGGCTAGCATTTTTGTCTAGAACATCAATCAGACTTTGCAAACTGGATCGAACCAGCTTAGCCCTTTCTTCTTGTGCTTTATCACTGCTGAGTAATAAAGGCTCAGCTTGATTGAGCAGTTTTTGTATTTCGTTAGCATCAACACCTTGTGTAATGCTTTGCCTAAGTTGGCGGACAACGGAATCAAGCTCGGGATAATTCCCTTCAGCGAGCATGCTAGTTCTAGAAACGGCCTTGCGTAGAACTTCGATCAATTTATCGCTTGATGACTCCGTCATACCACCTCAACTCATATTAATTTTGACGTTCTTTTTCGATTAGGAAATCGACCACTTTGAAAATGTTTTCATTGCCATTGGCAGTTTGTGCAGACACTAGGTATTTGCCATTCACAATGACGCCTGGTACGCCGCGTGCTCCGTAAGCTCGAATTTTAGCATCGGCTTGGCTTAAACGGCTGTTCACTGAGAAGGAATCGTACAGTTTATGGAAGTCGTCTTCATTAACACCATAATTCACAAAAAATTCGGCCAGCGCGTCCTCTGAGTTTAGACGACGATGTTCAACATGAATAGCATTAAACAAGTCACCGCGAATTTTATCTTCCACGCCTAGGATATCTGCAATGTAAAAGGCTTTGGCATGAGCTAACCAACCACGGCCAAATACCGCTGGCTGGTATTTAAAATCAACGTCGGCAGGCGCGTCTTTTTTCCAAGCTTGAACCAGTGGCTCTAGGGCGTAGCAATGTGGGCAGCCATACCAAAAAATTTCAGTGACTTCGATTTTGCTAGGGTCGCTGGTACGAACAGGGGTCTTGATGGTGGTGTAACCATTGCCATCGCTGTATTCAGCCGCCATCGTTGTTAGCGGCATAAGTAGAGAAAAGATCAGAGCTGTAAACAGCTTTTTCATGGGAAGCTCCTAATGATAAAAATGAAACTACAGTGACATCATGCACTTAAACATAAAAAAATTCGATCCCGTTTATGGGAGAAGGTTCGGCATTTCCGGTAAGTTTACATAAAGTTTACATCAATAGGGACAATTGGGCAGAGCCAACGGCCTTTTAAATGGCATCTTTAACGGATTGCTGGCATTATATACACACTAAAATGCATCTGTGAATGCCAATCTCAATCGACTGACGAATATCAAATTTATGACACCTTACGACTCCACGTTCCAATCGGCTTATTTCATTAAAAGTGCGGAAAAACTCTCTCAATGCCCACTTGATCAGGGTGTTGAAGTAGCCTTTGCAGGACGCTCCAATGCAGGTAAATCCACTGCATTGAACACCTTAACGAACCAAAAGAAATTGGCTCGTACTTCAAAAACACCGGGTCGTACTCAGTTGATCAACTGCTTTGGTTTAAATCTGGATGATCGTCGTTTGATTGACTTACCGGGTTACGGTTTTGCGAAAGTGCCAATCGAGATGAAAAAGGTTTGGCAAGCACACATGCAAGATTACCTAATGAATCGTCGTTCTTTAGCTGGTGTGGTGTTGGTCATGGACATTCGCCATCCGCTTAAAGAGTTCGACGAAATGATGTTGGATTGGGCGAAAGCCAATGGTATGAAAGTGCATGTACTATTGACCAAGTCAGATAAGCTAAAGCGTGGGCCTGCGAAGTCGACTATGTTGTCGATTCAGCGCGAGCTAAAGCAGCAAAATATCGATGGTACGGTACAAACCTTCTCTGCCCTGAATGGCGACGGTGTGGATGACCTTCGCATCAAGTTGGCAGAATGGCTTGTATTAGACAACCAAGACGAAATTCCTGTATCACCAAACGCTTAATCTAAACGTCGTCATACCGCAATCCAATGCTCTGGGTGTTGATTGCGGTGACTGATGCTGTTCAAAACCAACTCTTTTCCCATTAGACAAGCTCCCTTGCCACTTAAATTTTATTCGCTTCATGACCTCAGAATGAGTAACGTAAAGGAAATTCTTATTTGAGTTAGGTCTAGCATGATGAAAATCACTCGGACAGCCGATTTAGAGCGTCTACGTCGACTCGCCCTAGCGTCACAAGGTCTCTTACCGATGGCCCCATTTGGCCAAGGTCTGGCAGGGACGCATGATGCGATTAAGCATTTAGGTTATGTGCAGATAGACACGATTTCTGTTGTTGAGCGGGCGCATCATCATGTCTTGCATACTCGGGTGCCTAAGTTTCAACCTGAGATGATTCATCGCTTGTTAGCCAGTGGTCGTATTTTTGAGTATTGGTCTCATGCTGCGGCCTTTTTACCCATGGATGATTTTCGATTTTCCCTACCTTATAAGAAAGCCATACAAAGTGGCCAAGTTCATTGGTATAAAAATCCAGATAAAAAACAGATGGCCGAATTGCTGGCTCGTATTCGTTCCGATGGCCCGCTTCGATCTCGTGATTTAGAGGCCCATAAAAACGCCAGTTCTGCAGGTTGGTGGGATTGGAAACCGGCAAAAAAAGCGCTTGAGCAGCTGTATATGGAAGGTGAACTTATGGTCAGTCACCGGGAAGGTTTTCAGAAAGTCTATGACTTAACTGAACGCGTTTTGCCATCTCACATTGATTCAAGTTTGCCCAGTGCTGAGGAATATGCGGCACACCTGCTTGATCAACAATTGTGTTGCCATGGCTTCGTTTCATTAAAAGGACTGACTTATTTACGCCGCAACACAGAACTTCGTCAGGCAATGAAAAGCCTAGTTCTGGATGGTTTGCATCAAGGGGTGTTGGAAGAAATTGAATTAGGCGATGGTGAACGGTTTTTGATACCTTCAGGCGTATTCGACCAACGAGCGCCTAGATTGAGTCATCGACTGTCGATTTTGTCGCCTTTTGATAACAGCGTGATTCAGCGTGATCGGCTAAGATCGGTGTTTCAGTTCGATTATCAGATTGAATGTTATGTGCCTGAACCAAAACGCCAATACGGCTATTTCTGCTTACCATTACTGTTTCGAGGGGAATTTATTGGTCGCATGGACTGCAAAGCCCACCGTAAAGAGCGTCGCTTGGAAATCAAATCTCTCTATCTGGAGAAATCGATAGAGACATCAGGCTTTGACGTCGACCTCCTTCTGAGTGCCTTTGTCGACGCCATCAAAGCATTTAGCCAATTCCAACAGTGTGATTCAGTAACCTTAACCTCTATGGAACCAAAGCATTTAACCCAAGTTTTTCAGCTTGCGTTTAAGTAACGGTTAGATTATTCAAAATAATAACTTAAATTCACAAATAACAAGTGTGAAGTAAGATCCGCTGAGTGTTTTTCTCCGGGGTCACATATATCGCCATCACTTCCTATACAGTTAGCCTCTGTGCTGACGTTTCCAGCATCTGTGTAGCGGTAGCCAAAACCAAGCTGTGCTTTTTCTGTCATGTTATAGTTGGCACCGACTATGAGGCTCCACATAAAGTTAGTATCAGAGGCCTCTGAGAAAGCGGCAGATCTATTTACTCCTATTTGTATTTGTGTTGCACTCGTTTTTGTTTTCGATGCCCCAATACCCGCGCCAACAAAGGGCTTAAGTTTGTCGCTGTCTATGTTGATATCGTACAAGAGGTTCAGCATGAGTGATTCTTGCTTTACCTTGGCTGTGGTTCGTTCAGTGCCAGAATAAGTTATAAATTTGGCATCATTAATGAAACTCTGATCACCAAAGGTACTGTAGACAAGTTCCGACCTAAGGGGCTGGTTCACCCAATCCAACCCAATACCGATACTGAAATAAGCCGCGCTATCGGAGTCGTCAACGACTTCAGTCGTTGCATTCGTTTCAGAAATGGCGGTTTCTAAATTTCCGAATTTACTTTGAGCGCTGCCCAGTTCTAATATGCCATAATATTGAGGAGCCGCCGTTAGAGCTGAAGATGTGCATATAACCCCACAGGCTAAGATTAATTTTTTTACTTTGTTGGCAGGCATAACCGACTTGCTCCTTAAATGAGAGAGATATCTGTAAGATTTTTGTTAATAAATTGCAAACATTACATAAGCCTAATCGAATTGGCCGAAACTTCAAATGATTACCGCATAATTTTAATGATGCGCTTCCTGTTCCGTTCTTGATGGTTAAGCTCTAAACCTTAGATTTTCTCGTGTTAGTTGATCGATGGAGGTTTTCCCCATGAGCTTCATGTCACGTTCAAGTTCGGTTTTCATTAAGCCAAGAGCGCGTTCAACACCAGGTTGCCCGGCCGCAGCAAGTGGGTATAAATACATACGGCCAATGCCAACGGCTTTGGCACCAAGTGACAAGGCTTTGAGTACGTGAGTGCCACGTTGCACACCGCTGTCAAAGATGACGTCGATTTCGTCTCCCACTTCATCGACAATTTCGGCTAGTTGGTCGAAAGAGCTGCGGGAGCCATCCAGTTGGCGGCCACCATGGTTGGAAATGATCACGCCAGTACAACCAATTTCCACTGCTTTGCGAGCGTCTTCTCGACTCATTATGCCCTTTAGACAAAACTCTCCGTCCCAGAATTTCACCATTTCTGCTACGTCGTCCCAGTTCATGGAAGGGTCGAGCATGTTGGTGAAGTAGTCGCCAATCGAGGTTGCACCTGACCCCATGTCTATGTGTTCGTCGAGCTGCGGCAAACGGAATTTTTCGTGGGTCACGTAGTTAATGCCCCACATGGGTTTGAGGACAAATTGAAGTATGCCTTTGAGGTTTAATTTGAAAGGAATGGCGAAGCCTGTGCGAAGGTCTCGCTCGCGGTTGCCGCCAGTAATAGAATCCACTGTGAGCATCATTACTTGTACGCCGGCGTCTTTGGCGCGTTGCATCATGGCACGGTTCAGTTCTCGGTCCTTGTGAAAGTAAAACTGATAGACTTGAGGCGTGGTGGTTTGTTTGGCGATTTCTTCCATGCTGACTGTGCCAAGGGAAGAGACGCCAAACATAGTACCGTATTTTTCAGCGGCATTGGCGACGGCTCTTTCGCCATCGTGATGAAACAGGCGTTGCAACGCGGTGGGCGAACAGTAGATGGGCAGAGCGAGTTTTTGCCCCATCACGGTGACAGACAAATCCACGTCTTTTACGCCAGTAAGGACGCTAGGCACTAGATCACAGGTTTCAAACGCGGCGGTGTTACGGCGATAAGTGGTTTCATCGTCCGCACCGCCATCAATGTAATTAAAAATGGGGCCGGGCAGTCGCTTCTTAGCAAGTAAGCGGAAATCGTGAAAGTTATGACAGTCCTTGAGTCTCATTGTGTTGCCTCATCGTGAACAAAGATTAGAAGACATGCATCTTATCCCGAGTTTTATTTGTGATTAATACGACATAAACTAATAAACTGTTTCTTATAACGTCTTAATTGAAGAGGATGGGCCATTGAACGCAGCCGATTTAACGTTTTTCGTGAATGTTGCCGATGCGGGTTCGTTTAATAAAGCGGCACAGCAAGCAGGATTGTCGACGCCAGCGCTGAGTAAACGCATCAGCAGGCTTGAACAAGACCTTGGTGCACAGTTGATCCATCGAACGACTAGACGCCTCAGTTTGACGGAAGCGGGGGAGAATCTATACGTTCATGCTAAAAATATTGAAGGCCAAGTGAGCGATGCTATTGCCTCGGTGTCGGCATTTAGTCAGGGTCTAACAGGCACGATAAAAATGTCCGTACCGACGATTTCTGGTGAGTTGCTACTGGCTGAAGCGGTGGCAGAGTTTTGCCAAAAATACCCCAATATTACGGTGGATATGCGTCTTGAAAATGATTTCGTGGATTTGGTTGGTGAAGGATTGGATCTGGCGATTCGTACTGGCAAATTGGAAGATTCGAGCCTGATTGCCAAACCTTTGATTCAATCAAATTGGGTGGTGTGTTGCTCCCCCAGTTATATCGAGAAACATGGGCAAGTGAATACACCCGAAGAACTAAAAGAACACAACTGTCTCGCTTATACCTATCAAGCTCAAGGCTCATTTGACTGGCGCTTTAGTAAAAATGGCGTGGAAGAAAGTGTGCGCATCGGCGGCAGCTTCGCCACGAATAATGCTCAAGCGTTACGCAAAGCGGCTTTGGCTGGATTTGGTATCGTGTATGTGCCGCGTTGTTGTGTATATGAAGATTTGCAGCAAGGCAAGCTTGTCGCGATTTTGGCCGATTACCAACCGCGTAGGCTCGGCGTTTATGCCATTTACCCTTTTACCAAATACCTACCGGAAAAACTAAGGTTATTAATAGAGCACATCAAACAGGCTTATCAGGATAAGGCAGAATACTTTTAATAAACTGGTGAAGAGTAGGGACTTTCCATTTAACTGTTTTGTCCTTATTCTTAATTTATTGAGCGGTTTTATGATGGGGGAATTTATGTCAGGTCAAGGTTCAGGTGGCAATGTACTTGCTGCACTCTGTAATGTTTTTATTCCTGGGTTAGGTCAACTGGTTCAGGGACGTATTTTTATGGCTCTGTTCTTTTTTGTCACCGTCTTTGTGAGCTATGCATTAGGCGCAACGGTGATTCTGTTTTTTATGTGGTTGGTTGGTGGGATATTGCATCTTTGGTCTATTGTCGATGCTGCTCGCTTTTCTCGATTTCGTTCACTTGTGTGATGCGGATTTCAGGGCGAGAAACAATGTTAGAGCATAAAAAGGAGTCTAGTTGACTTCTTTTTATGCTGCTTATTAATATCGGTTTTAGAATTGTTTTTTAAATAAGCGGTCTAATGACCAATAACCGCCCCCAAATGCGGCAATTAATAAGGCACCAGCCGCCCAGAATAAAGAGGACAGTTCTGCTTTTAATTGCACCATGGCAAGGAAAGTACCACCGCCGTCAGCCAATCTTTTTATGCCCGCAGGCGTAAAGAAATCACTACCTGAATTAAGTGCATCGATGCCTGCCTGAGTCAGAAAAGCATTCCCATAAGGATAGGCAAAATGAAACCAAATAGTGATGGCGAGCATAACGGCATTGGCCAGAGCAATTGGTCGAGTGATTAACCCCGCCGCAATGAACATACCACCAAAAAATTGCATGGCAGCCAACATTGGAGACCAAAGCCAGCCAGGATAAAAACCAATATTTTCAACAAAGCCAATTTGTGCAAAAGGCGCTATGATTTTTGGCCAACCTTCGATTACCAACATACCGCCGATAATAATGCGAAATAGCGCCCAGCCTAGCGGTTGGCCAATATTGTTGTAAAAATCGCACATAAAAGGCAGATATAGGTGGTCTTTGTCATTTTTGAATACAGGTGAGTTAGACATGTTTTCCCTCTCAATTTTGGTCGTTTCCATATCAAAGAGAGTAACATTCGGTTTTTTATGGTTGCTGACTTGGATCAAGAGATCATGATTAAAACAGTAAGTAGATCTAGGTCAGGAAATACTTACTGCAAGAATTACAGCGGTTAATCGAAAACATTAAGCCAAGCGTACTTTTAATGACTTAGTACTGTTTTGTTTGTTGCTTTATCCCACCCCCTCTCCTTGTTAAGGGGAGGGGGCTAAGAGCTCTGCAAAATTGCACTTGGTCCTCCCCCTTTTTTAAGGGGGAGTTAGAGGGGGTTGCAGGGGAGGACTAGATAAATCCCCACCCTAGCCCTCCCCTTGTTAAGGGGAGGGGACGCTTTTGGTTCTCCCCCTTTTCAAGGGGGAGTTAGAGGGGGTAGTGTAATCTGAGCATCAATAGCAAGAACCACCGAGTCAAGTTCATGCATAACTTCGTTGTTTGTAAAGCGAATAACACTTATCCCCATAGAAGAGAGGTATTCATCTCGAACGCGATCATGAGCAATACCTTGTGTAGAAAAATGGCTATCACCATCTATTTCAATTACCAGTTTTAAAGAAGGGCAGTAGAAATCGACAACATAGCATCCTATGCCATATTGCCGTCTAAATTTAACGCCGAATTGGCATCCTCTGAGGTGTCTCCATAGACGCCTTTCAGGTTCTGTCATATTTGTTCTCAACTCGGCACGAAAACGTTTTGTTCGCTTTAAATTAAATAGTTTCGTCATTCCTTGACTCCTATGTGTTTTTTGAAGGTAATTCACCCCACCCTAACCCTCCCCTTGTTAAGGGGAGGGGACTTTTTTGGTCCTCCCCCTTTTTTAAGGGGGAGTTAGAGGGGGTTGTAGGGAAGGACTAGAGAAAACCCCACCCTAGCCCTCTCCTTGGTAAGGGGAGGGGACTAAAAACTCTCCATTTCCTGTGCAAAATTGCACTTGGTCCTCCCCCTTGTTAAGGGGGAGTTAGAGGGGGTTGCAGGGAAGGACTAGACATAACCCCACCCTAGCCCTCCCCTTGGTAAGGGGAGGGGACTAAAAACTCTCCATTTCCTGTGCAAAATTGCACTTGGTCCTCCCCCTTGTTAAGGGGGGGTTAGAGGGGGTAACTTTCAACCTCAGCTGTCTGGGATAACAACCTCAACACCTTTAAACTCTTTTCGGATGCATTTTTTCAGGGTTTGCTTTGCCTCTTCATCGCCATGCACTAGGTGAATTTTCTTTGGTTTACTGCGTATGCGACGGATGAAATTGAGTAAGTCCCTTTGTCCTGCGTGGGCTGAATAACCGCTAATCTGTTGGACTTGCGCCTTGATAGGAAAGCACTCGTTATCAAACATCACATAACCGTCTGGCTTATCGTGATAGTTCAATATGTCCCGTCCAGGCGTGCCGGCGGCTTGGTAGCCAACAAACACAATGTCATTACGTTCATCACCGATCAACGCTTTGATGTAATTCACAATGCGCCCACCGGCACACATTCCCGATGCCGCAATGACGATGGCGGGCCGTGTTTGGCGCTTTAGATAATCTACGGTTTGTAAGTGAGTTTCATGGTCATCAATGGTGGTAACCTGCTCAAAATCCAGAGGATGGCGACCTTCAGCAATGCGGCTTTGCGCTTCTTCATCCCAATAAGGGGCTAATGACTGATAAACTTGAGTGAAGCGGTTGGCGAGTGGGGAGTCGATAATAATGTCCAGATCTTGCCAATCTAATTGAGCGCCTGAAGCGGTGTGGCTGATTGGCTTCTGGCGATTCGTATGAATGATGGATTCCAATTCGTAAAGCAGCTCTTGTGTGCGGCCAATGCTAAAGGCGGGAATCAACACAGTGCCAGAGTCGCTTAAAGCTCGTTCTAAGCTGTGTTGTAATCGTTCGATTCGGCTTGATCTGTCTTCATGGTTGCGATCCCCATAAGTACTTTCGATCACCAGTTGGTCGGCTTTATGTGGGGATTTGGGCGCCGGTAATAAAGGCGAATGAGGCGCACCCAGGTCACCGGAAAACACCACGTCATGATAAGGTTTGTTTTGCGATTTAATAGCCTCATTAACGACGCGAAAAGATGCATAAGCTGAGCCCAAAATATGACCCGCGCGTGAAAGACGCAGCTGGACTTTCGTCTCCGTCTGCATGGGGATCTTCACCCACTCTTGATAATCCAAAGGGACGATTTGCTCTTGGATGCGGTCTAAGCAAGCCTCGATGATGCTCTTGTTGCGCGTCACGCCGACTTTCAACGCATCTTCGATGACCAAAGGTAATAACATTGCACTGGGTTTAGAACAATAAATTGGCCCAGTAAACCCCGCCGCTAACAGATAAGGTATACGCCCTACATGATCGATATGAACATGAGTGACGATCAACGCTTGTACGGCCGAGAGGTCAAAATCTATTGCCAGATGATCTGCTGTAGCCCCGAAAACAGAGGTTTCAGCTCCTTGGAATAAACCGCAATCGATCAACACAGACTGCTGTTCATCGACAAACAGCTCGTGACAAGAGCCTGTTACCCCACGTACCGCGCCATGATGCTTAATAGATAACATACCAATCCCTGTACAGCAAAAGCAGTTTAAAAGACTAAACTAAAAAACGCGATGAGCCAAGTGGGTTTTGAAATAGGGGGTTGACGTGGAAGGTTAGCCTTGTGTGATAAAAGTCGGGCAGAGTTTTCTGGCCCGACTAGTGGTAATCATTTCAGTCGTTTTGGTTGGGTCTTTGATACCAAGGCGACACCATGTCGGTCACATTAAACAAGCTACTGCGTTTACTTAGCTTCTGGCCTCCATCTCGCGTGATGGGCTGCCAGCCAAAGTTTGCGCGGCTGGTGGTGGGTTTAAAGGACAAGGTGTCAAATGGAATGGACAAGTAAAAGCCTTTCGTAAAACTGCCTTCGCCAAACTCTTCCGCCGACATATCGGTTTTACTGGCATAAGCGCCAACGATAACACCACTCTTATACTGCTTAGAAAAATCAACACGTGCGCCGACGTCACCCGCTAAGAATTTCCCCATATCCACACGGAATAGCGTATTTTTTAGAAACGACCACTCAGGTTGGTAGTAAACGGACAAGTGCCCCGTGCTGCCCCGAGACAAGACTTTATCGGTACTGCTGTAGGCGTCATCACTTGCAAATACGCCGAATACCGAATTCGGGTCACGCTGAGAAATAAGGTTAACATCGGCCCCAATGGCCCAGTTAGTATTAGGTTTTCTATACAGTACTTCAGAACCAACCCCGGCAAACATGGTTTCCAAATAACCACCATAAACCTGCTGATACCAGTGTTGGCCGTATTTCTGATACCAAGTAAGTTGTAGGTTATTGAGTAGAGCATCGTTTTCAAGCACATACGCTCGTATCAAGGTTCTCACTCGATAGTTGGAAGTGCCGTCTTCCAAGACATTAAATCTCAGCTTGTCATAGTTATTGAGCAGGTTAATCGACACACCAGCCGACAACTCGACTTGATCTGTCAGCCAGTAAGCAGCACTACCTTTGATGCTCAGATTGTAAATATAAAAGCTTTCTGGTCCACCAAATGCCTGGCTTAAATGAGGTTTGAAGCCATAACTAAGAGGCTCGAAATCATCATAAAGGGGGGCTGAGGTGATGCTTTGGGATGTTAGGTCTTGAGATGCTAGGTTAGACGTCGCATCGCTTATCTTAGGGTTTAGATAGGTAACATTAGCAATGTCTTGGTACTTTGATGCTGAGATCTCCGTATTTCTTAAGGCTAAGTTCTTTTCAGTTTCCTGAATTTGATAATGCTGGATATTCTCAGGTAATGCATTGCTTAGCACGGCTGAGGCTTTTTCCAGGGCCACGTCACGGTCGCGATATTTGTGTTGGCGCGCAACCAAGGTCAGAGTATCGCCATCCTGATACACCTGGTCAGTATCGTACCCTGCGACCTTGTCTAATGTTTGATCCAGTGTTTGCCAATCAACACCTTCTAATGTCGTCGGGCGCGAGTTACTGGGCTCCGGTATAGGTTCATCAATCCATGGGTTTTTGATGCTGTCAAAATTGGTATTTAAACTAAAACCAAGAGTAAGAGTCGTGCCACGTTCATAACTGAGGCGTAAATCAAAACTGTCGCTAAGGCCATAAACTGCGCCAATATTCCAAGGCGTTTTAGGCGTCATGTCTACGTTGCCACGAGTGACGGGATAATCTTGGCTGTAATCATTGCCATCGTATTCTAACTTCAGGCGCAATGGTTGGTAAGGTGTTTGATATTCTATGCCGCCAAATAAAGAGGCTGACCCAGTAAACCAGCGATCATAGTCCACCATGCCGCCATTGCCTGAATAGCTGGACAAACGATCACAAAAGCGATCTGCCGCGGAGCAAAAGGGATTGCTGATGTTGCCTCTGGTGCCAAAATAGCCCCAGCCAATACCTAAAGTGACATCAAAGTGCCCGTAATCTTGAGTGTAAAAGCGCTTACTGCCGGCTAGATATTCCCCGTCAAATAAACCAGTGCCACCTATGTCTTTTAAACCAATGGAAACCTCAGGCAAATAGCGACTTTCTCGCCAAAGACGCGCTTTCACATCAATCCCTTTATCGGTATAGCGCGTACTGCCGCTAAAGCTTTCATCGCTGCTGTAGAGTAAGTCGTTTACTTGGGTGTATCGAAAGGTGGTTTCGAGCCAAGGCATCAGTTGAAGAGACACGGTGTAAAAATCGTATTCGTCATTTTCTGCGTAGCTCAGACTAAACGCGCCTTCGTCTGCCATACGGCCAGACGGAACTTGTATTAAGCCAACGCCACCTAGGTTCATTTGTGATGGCTTGAACTCGACGGGCTGAAATGGATCAGAGTCGTTTTTTTCAGCGGCATTAGCACTGGAAAGCAGCAAAGTATTGGTGCCCATAATGACGGAAAAGTAACAAAAAATTGTGCGTTTTGTACCAATAAAAAAAGTGCGCATTATAGCTCCAGATGTTGGGTTAATAGCTGAGCTATATCGTGATTAAGGGTCTTATATTGATGAGGTAAATTCTCTAAGCCAACAAAAACAAGGCTACCAGGGCTGAGGTAATGATGTTTCCCTTGCCACTGTATGCCTTTGATATATTGAACCCTTTGGTCGGCCTGTATAATCCAGGCCGAATCATAGTCGTCTCCGGCAATGTCTGGTGTTAGGTAGTCTTTTAGGTGAGTGTTTGGCATTTGTTTTACTAAAGCATTAGTGGTGCGTTTTGGCGTAATCACTCGAATGTAGGCTGGGCGAGAGAGAATAGATAAAGTGTAATCATGATTCAGCAAAGGGTTGTTTTTCTTTACCGTTCTGACATTTTTCAAACGAGTTTCAAGTGTTTCACGATAGACAAAATGCAGTACTTCAAGTTGTTTGACAATGCGTTTTGATTCGGCAGAGTCAATATGGCGCAAGGCGTTGAAAATGATGTTTTTTTGCTGGTCAATGAGTGCCTGTTTGGTGGGCGAAATCACACTGATGCCTAATGAATAGACGGGGTAATCTACCTGTTTCTGCGCATCGCTCAAAACTTGAGAAAGACGCACAGCCGCCTTGTATTCTAACGTTATCTTAGGCTGAAGAAGGTGTATTTTGACTGGTTGAGCCATCGCAAAAAATGGTAAAAAACACAGGCTAATGAAAGAAATATAAGAAATAGGTCTACACATCGCTCGAATTCCTGGCTGATATATTGTCATAGATTGCTGTGCTCTTCATTAGGGTGAGGTCGTGTTAATAGGTTCCACATAAGGTCGGATCATCAGCATGTGAATTTTATCCATATTAGGGCCAATGTACTGGATAGATTTTATTGTGAAGGCTTTGGTGGTTTGTGTGGCCGGAGCGATCCAAAATTCATTGCGGTATGCTTGTCCAAGGCCAGTAAAGCTCACTCGTTCTGTCACATGCTTGGTGTTCTGTTCCCACAAAAACGTCGTAATGAGCTCTTCTTCAATGGATTGTGTCGATACATCAGCGCTGAAATGGTAGCGATAGTGGGGAGACCAATCATAAATGGCTTGCCAGCTTGCAGCTTTAAGGGGAGACGGTGGTGGTGTATGAAGACCAGAAAGGTTCTCTAGATTGTTGGTATTAAATCCAGTGGTTTGGATGATGCGACCATTTTCAGTGATAATACTGCCGCCATCGGAAGCGTACCAAGTAAGGTGTTTGCTGTTCTGATCCCCGAATGAATCCACAAAGGTTAATACCATCAGGATGGGCTTTCGATCATTAATGGTGACAAGCACGGCGGGGTAGGGTAAAGATCGAATGTGAGCTTCTAATATATCGGGGGCGTTTTCTGCGTCTAGAATGGCATTGAGCGAATCGATTGAACTTTGAGTGTTACGGGTACAAGCAGTGAGGGAAAAAGTGAGCAGGAGAAAAGAGAGTAATTTAAGTGTTAGAAGCTTTGTCATAAAAAAGCCAGATCAAGGGGTTAGCTGAGAGAAAAAATCGCCCAGAATACTCTGGGCGATTGATACATTTACAAATACCTAGATTAGGAATTTGTAGCGGTGCTTGTTGTTTCATCAGCACCGTCGTTCTCGTCAGCAACAACGGCAACCGCTGCAACAGAAGCAATCGCAATAGACGTTGCTGCAATAGTACCAACGCCACCAATTGCCGCCGCACTGGCTGCAACCGTACTACCAGCCGCGATACTGCCACCCGCTGCTGCGGCGCCACCAGCGCTTGCTGCGGCACCAGTACCAGCTGCAGTACCAGTGCTTGTCGCTGCGCCAGCTGCTGCTTCTGCGAATACTTGACCAGTCATACCAAGAGAAAAAGCTACAACAGTAGCCAAAAGAGTACGTTTCATAATATTTCCTTATCATAAACATCGATGTTGAAGATAAATCTTCATTAATGATTCTATTGTAAGGTATTTAAGAATGTAAGCCCCGACGTTCATTTTGTTTAAAAAAAACACAGGCTGAAAAGGCTTTGTAAAATACTTATCGTCACTTTATTTGTGTGCGTTTTTGCGGCATCATTGCTGCACATATAGTTTTGTTGGTATTTATGGATAGCAAAATATCTATTTCAAAACGGTTTTGGTTTCGCTAGCCAGCCTTGGTACACAGTTTATACGTTGTTTTTTAAGGTATTATGTGTACGTTATACCTTGCGGCCGTTAAGCGTATTTTTCTCGTGTTGAAGATGCACTTTTTAACAAGCAAACTTTTTATTCAGTAACTTTTTTGGTCAGTAAACAGAGAGAAATGAATGTCCTCGGTTAAGCCACCCACCAAATATGAATTAGCACATTGCTATCTTTGTCGTACCCTCTTTTGTTCTGTTGTTACTGTCAGTAGTGGTTTAAGTAGCAGCTTGATCGCCTCCCCTTGGTTGGAAACCAGTGATCCCTTCTTAAGGTCTTCTTTGGTCTTGCTATCTGATGCTGGGCAAATTAGTGCGCCCATCAATCAGTACCCTCTGCGCTGGTCATTAATCGGTGACGATTTAAACAATACTGAGACAGAGTCTTTAGATGATTACGTCCAGCTGGCCAGAAATGAACTGCGTTATACACTGAATTCGGCTAAGTTAAATCGAGGCAATAAATCCCTAGTAATGCAGTTTGCTACGGATTCGTTTCCTGCCTCTGGTTATGGTGAATTAAGTGGCGATAAGTGGGGGGTGAGTACCAGTGTCGATTATCTTGCAAGCTCCTTTGCATATCGCTTAAGCCTCGCTTATCGAGACCACAACAACGAAGAAGAAATCGACTGGACGGACAGCTATCTGTCTTTAAATGCCGGGCAATGGTTGTTTACCGTAGGCGAGTTAGACTACTGGTGGGGGCAAGGCTGGCAGCATAACTTAATACTGGCCTCTTACTCAAAAGCCACCCCGTCTTTGAATGCTAATTACATCAGTCACAATAAGATGCTTGGCGTTTGGAGTTTTCAGGCGCTGATGTCTGAGCCAGAAGATGCCGCCTATGATAACCATGGCGCGGTGCGCATGGTTGCCAAACCATGGCGTCACGTTGAAATCGGCGCAACCTATCAAAATTGGTTTTCAGGTAGTGAAGAGGAAGACGACAGTCAGCTTGCTTTTGATGCAAAACTGACCTTGCCGCATGTTGATAATCTCTATCACAGTGTCTACACCGAACTGGCGTCAACAGTAGATATGGCGGCCCTGGGGGCCTGGATGGTTGGCTGGACTGGTAGTATGAATGTCAAAGACAACACGGTAAGGCTGGTGCTTGAAACTCAGCAACATACCAATGATTATGACACGACAGACTGGAAGGCAGGATCCTACCCTTCCACATCCGACTCAGTTGCTAATACCAGCTATTTGTTGGATGACAGTTATGCCATTGCCTTTTATGTGCAACGGATGAATGATCACAGTATTGGCGTGAGTTATCAGTCGTCTAAATTAGACGGTGAGTCGATAAACACCACCAAATTTATGTATAGAATGCCCGCTTTGTCCGGTATGTTGCAGTTAGATGTAATCGCACAGAATGACGCTTCGACAAGCAATGAACAGCATCGGATCAGCGAATGGCGTGCTGGTTATGAACTACGTTTCTAGCCAAGATGGCAAAGATTAACCTTTAAAATGTGATGATAAAGAAACTGATATGTATTTAAAACGACTTCTTAATGCGGCTTTATGTTCTTTGTTGACAACCAGTGTGCTGGCTTTTACACCAACTGCTGCACAGATAAATCAATTTCAAAATCTGCCGAAAGCACAGCAAGAAGCGTTGGCGAAGCAATATGGCATAGACCTCAGTTCAATGAATTTGCCATCTAATACGGCGGGGGGGCTTCCGCAACAAGCTCCTATGGTTGAGTCGACTATGAATGCCTCTGATAAACATCTGGTGGTCGGTGAAAAAGATCAAGGGATGACGGGTACCAAAGAACTAAAGAAATTTGGTTACGATGTACTACAGGGTGATACTCAGGGCTTTACTGTGGTCGACAACTTACCAGTGCCTTTGGATTACCAAATGGGGCCAGGCGACAGTGTCAGTGTGCAAACCTTTGGTAAAACCAGTGCCAATTATGAGCTAACCATAGACAGAGACGGCCACTTAAACATCCCCGACCTAGGGCCCATTTCGGCGGCAGGTCAGACCTTTGCGCAACTAAGCGACCAAATATCCCGAGTCTTTAAGCAAAAGGTTATTGGTGTGGACGTATCGATTGCCATGGGCTCCATGCGCACCATGCAAGTTTATATCGTGGGCGAAGTGCAGCAGCCAGGTTCATTCAACGTCAATGCACTCACTACCATTACCCAAGCTCTCGTTGCCACGGGCGGCGTAAAAGAAACCGGTAGTTTGCGTCACATTCAATTGAAGCGAAAAGGCAAAGTTGTCCGAGAATTTGATCTATACGATCTGTTATTAAAAGGCGATACGGCCAACGATGTTCGCTTATCCGCTGGGGATACTCTGTTTGTCCCCGCGTTACACAGCACGATTGAATTGGCTGGTGAAGTACAGCGCCCGGCCATTTATGAATTAAAAAGCACCACCAGTTTAGATCAATTGCTTGCGATTTCCGGCGGAGCTACGCCGCAAGCCTATTTATCCAAAGTCAGTGTGCGTCGAGTGACGGCTGAAGGTGTTAAGCAGTTTACAATCGACCTAACCAAAGCCGAAGGTCGCCGTTTTGGCGTTCGCGCAGGGGACCAAGTACAACTATTCAAAGCGTCCTCTTCCTTGAGAGGGGCAGTTGCGGTGCGCGGTGATGTGGTTCGTCAGGGGGCGATGGCCTATCAAACTGGCATGCGCATTAGTGATGTAATCGGTTCCATCGAGGACGACTTAAAACCCAGTGCCGATTTAACTTACGCTTTATTGATTCGTGAATACAATCAAGACAAAGACATTGAGGTGTACCAGTTTAACTTGTCGAATGCTTTGCAGTATAAAGACTCGAGAGATAATTTGCTGTTACAAGAAAGAGACCAGATTTTTGTCTTTTCGAATGGTTTGGATATGACTTATTGGAATTCTTATGCAAAGCCGAAAGAAAAGATTGCTAGTCGCGGGGATTTGTCTGACAAAGAATATGTTGATACAGAAACCGGTGCGCTAATTCAGCAAGTGAGCACCACAGAGCTAGACACAGCTCAAGTGGATGATATTTCCAGTCTGGCACGAAATAGGCAGGCCAACAGAGAGGCCCTATTGCAGCCTATCATCGAGCGTCTATTAGAGCAGTCATCACTGGGTGCGCCAGCCGCATTGATTGAAATTTCCGGGGCAGTAAAGTTTCCGGGCACTTACCCATTGGCTAAAAATGGTGATTTGCCATCCTTGATAGCAGCGGCTGGAGGCTTGACCGAAGATGCGTATCTAAGGTCGGCAGAACTAACACGACGTGAGAAAGTATCTAACTATGGGAGAACGGTTAATCGTCAAATTGGATTCTCGTTGCGGGATGCCATCAGTGGTAAATACCCCATTGCCTTACGAGCCCAAGACAATATTATGATCCGTACTCAACCAGGGTATCAAAAAGACTTGGTGGTGGAATTACAGGGCGAGGTGGTGTTTCCTGGTAAATACTCGTTCCAGCGTGGTGAAACCTTAAAGGATGTTATTGAGCGTGCAGGTGGTTTTACATCATTCGCTTACCCTGAAGGGGCGGTATTGAGCCGTGAACGTTTGAAGCGTCAGGAAAAGGAACGAATTGATTTTCTTACCGCTCAGTTGAAACAAGAGATCAGCGCCATGTCGCTTCGTCGTCAAAACACGTCAGCATCCACGCCAGAGCAGGCGTTGGCTATTGTGAATCAGTTAGATCAGGCAGAACCGGTAGGGCGCTTGGTTATTGATGTCAAACAAGCCATGACAGGGGATAAGCAAGCCAATGTGTTATTGGAAAAAGGCGACAAGCTCTTTATTCCAGCCTTAAACCCAGTGGTCAGTGTGGTTGGCGAAGTGCAGTTTGCTTCTCATCATACGTTTGATTCGCATTTAGCGGTAGACGACTATTTAGAAGCAGCGGGTGGACTGAAACGTCAAGCGGATTCCGAGCGAGTGTATGTCATTAAGGCCAATGGCTCGGTTGAGCTGCCTAATAATTCATTTTGGTTCAGCCGAAACGATAAGTCTTTGTCGCCGGGGGATACCATTATTGTGCCTATTAATACGGATTACATGGACAGTCTGAGTACCTTATCAACAGCCACTCAGATCTTGTATCAATTGGGTGTGGCTTGGAGTGCGGTGAAGGATTAATAGGTCCAGATTAATGAGTCCTAAGGCATAGCAAGTTTCGCTAGTATTTTGTTTAACGCTGTTAATCTGCTTGCTGTTCATTCGCTGGCCGGTAAGGTTAAAACGTAGAGAAAAAAATGAATAATCAAAATTTACCACCTCAATATTATCAACCGAGTGATGATGAGATCGATCTAAAAGAATTGTTTGTTGCCCTTTGGCAAGGCAAGTGGATCATTATTCTGCTGACCATGGTATTTGCAGCGGGTGGCGTCTTCTATGCTTTGTCGCAACCGAACACTTACAAGGCTGAGGCGGTATTAGCATCGGCAAGTGGCAGTGGGTCCAATGGCTTGTCAGCCATGGCGTCGCAATTTGGTGGCTTAGCTTCGTTAGCAGGCATCAGTCTTGGTGGCGGTGGAACGGGTAACAAAGCCATGGCATTGGCTGTGTTACAGTCTCGTCAGTTTATTAATGCTTTTATTCATAAATACGACCTGCTTGTACCATTGATGGCGGGTAAAGAGTGGCATCCTGGTTCTGGTGAGTTGCAACTTAACGAAGAGATCTTTGATCCGATTTCACAGGTTTGGATAAGAGAAGTGCCGCCTGGTAAATCTCAAGCACCAACGGATTGGGAGGCTTATAAAGCCTTCAAAAAAATTCTGGCAGTTACTGAGGATAAAGATAATGGTTTGGTGACCTTGTCAATTACCTATTTTTCACCAGTATTAGCCAAACAGTGGGTGGATGACTTGGTGATAGAGCTAAATGCTTGGATGAAAGACAAGTCCTTGAAAGAAACCCGTGACAACATTGATTACCTAGAAGAACAAATCGAACGGACCAAAATTGCCGACATGCAGTCAGTGTTTTATCAGCTCATTGAAGAGCAAACCAAAAACCTCATGCTGGCGGAAGTGCAGACAGAATTTGCGTTTAGAGTGATAGACCCAGCCGTTGTACCAGAAGAAAAAGCGGGACCTAAGCGCGCTTTGATATGTGTGATAGCAACTTTACTTGGCGGTATGCTGGGTATGGGGATTGTGCTTATACGCTTTGCCTTCACCAAAAAAGATGAATGATTTATTCCTTCCTCTTATCATTTCTAAGGGGGAGACTAGGATGGGTTTTTGCCTTGTCCCTTCCCCTTTCTTCAAAGGCAGGTGATTGGGTGGGGGCTGCCTTATTCCTTCCCCTTATCTCTTCCAAGGGGAAGGCTAGGATGGGGTCGCAAGTTCCTTCCCCTTTCTTCAAGGGGAAGGCTAGGATAGGGTTGCAAGTTCCTTCCCCTTTCTTCAAGGGGAAGGCTAGGATGGGGTTGCAAGTCCCTTCCCCTTCCTTCAAGGGGAAGGCTAGGATGGGGTTGATAACTTGTCTCTTTCGCTACGAGCCCCAAAAACGTCCATTTTACAAACTCTTTTCAAACACATTCTTTGCATTATTATCCATTCTCATTTAAGCTTGTTCAGCAAATGAACGGGATAGGATGTTCACTGAGAAGCTTAGAGGGATGGTACAAGCGATCAAACATTTGCCCTCTTTCCTTTTAAATCAGTTTTTACTGATCTCTTCATTATTATTGTCCATATTCGTTTGTTATTAATAGCATCTTACTCATAAGGCGCTTACATGTTAGATGAAGAAAGTCGTTACAAAATTTTAAAAGAGCTTGAGCAAGACTCAGACATCAGTCAACGAGAGCTAGCCAAGCGTTTAGGCATCAGTTTAGGTAAAACAAACTTCTGCTTAAAAGCCTTGGTCGAAAAAGGCTTGATCAAAGCAGAGAACTTTAAAAACAATACGAATAAAGTGGGTTATTTATACCTATTAACGCCAAAGGGTATTGAGGAAAAAGTATCTCTGACTCAGCGGTTTTTGAAAAGAAAAGTGGCGGAATACGAGGCACTGGAAAAAGAGATAGAGCAGCTTCGACGAGAAGTAAAACATTAATTCGCAAGATATCATGTAGGTCAGGTAAGGTAAGGCGAAGGACTAAGTAGTAATCTGATGATGAGAAATGAGATGAAACATGTTAAAAAATATAAAATCACCATTGCCGGAACGGGGTATGTAGGTCTATCGAATGCGATGTTATTGGCTCAACATAATGATGTCAT
Source organism: Marinomonas sp. TW1 (assembly GCF_001625355.1). GTDB lineage: Bacteria > Pseudomonadota > Gammaproteobacteria > Pseudomonadales > Marinomonadaceae > Marinomonas. The sequence goes on along the minus strand of NZ_JSEE01000002.1, from coordinate 177,106 downwards.
AGCAGTGGACATTGTTCCTGAAAAAGTCGCTATGCTGAACAACAAGCAGTCACCGATTGTCGATACGGAAATAGAAAATTTTTTAGCTAATAAAACACTAAATTTTGCCGCCACGCTAGATAAGCAAGCAGCCTATAAAAACGCTGAATTTGTCATTATTGCAACGCCAACTGATTACGATCCAACGACAAACTACTTCAATACCAAGTCTGTCGAAAGTGTTATTCAGGACGTACTAGCCGTTAACCCAAATGCGGTTATGGTGATCAAATCCACGGTGCCAGTGGGTTACACCAAAAGCGTGAATGAAAAATTCAACACTGCGAACATATTTTTTTCACCTGAGTTTTTACGTGAAGGCAAAGCCTTGTATGACAACTTATACCCATCACGAATCATTGTGGGGGAACGTAGTCAGCGTGCAGAAGTGTTCGCAAACTTACTCAAACAAGGCACTCTAAAAGACGAGATCGATATCCTCTTTACTGACAGTACAGAAGCTGAAGCCGTTAAGCTGTTTTCTAATACCTATTTGGCCCTTCGTGTTGCCTATTTCAACGAGCTAGACACCTACTGTGAATCTCATGATCTAGATACCAAGCAAATCATTGACGGTGTGTCATTAGACCCGCGCATTGGTAACCACTACAACAACCCAAGTTTTGGTTACGGTGGCTATTGTTTGCCAAAAGACACCAAACAGCTATTGGCGAATTATCAAGATGTGCCTAATAATCTGATTCGTGCCATTGTGGATTCAAATTCCACGCGTAAAGACTTCATTGCTGACTCTGTTCTTAAGCGCAACCCTAAAGTGGTTGGTATTTACCGTCTTGTGATGAAGTCGGGCAGTGACAACTTTAGAGCGTCGGCCATTCAGGGGGTGATGAAACGTATTAAGGCCAAGGGCATTGAGGTAGTAATCTATGAGCCTGTATTAGAAAAAGTAGACTTTTTTCATTCAAAAGTTATGAAGAATTTAGAAGAGTTTAAAGTTATCTCTGATGTGATTATCGCCAACAGACAAGACAGCGTTTTGAGTGATGTGATGGATAAAGTCTATACCCGTGATCTGTTTGGAAATGACTAGAGCGAATGTAAGGATTTAATATGAAGCTTATACCAGTAATTTTGTCTGGCGGTGTCGGTAGCCGCCTTTGGCCGCTTTCTCGTGAGCACTTCCCTAAACAATGCTTACCTCTGACTGATCAGGAATTTAGTCTCCTGCAGCAAACGCTCCTTCGTACCGCTTCTCTTGATGTGGCAGATCCTATTGTAGTGTGTAATGAGGATCACCGATTTCTTATCGCACAACAGCTACAATCCATCGGTGTTAAAAACTCAAGCATTGTTCTGGAGCCAGAGGGCCGTAATACGGCACCAGCCATTGCGTTAGCGGCATTGGAAGTGAAGCAAACATACGGTGCTGATGCCCTTATGTTGGTTCTGCCTGCCGATCATGTTATTCGTGATCTTGTTGCTTTTGAAGCCAGTATTTTAAAAGCTGCAGAGCTTGCTAAGTTGGATACTCTAGTAACCTTTGGGGTACAGCCCACTCGTCCTGAAACTGGCTATGGCTACATTCGTTCAGCGGGCGATTACCAAGTGGCAGAGTTTGTTGAAAAGCCAGATGTAGAGAAAGCCGAAGCGTATCTTGCTTCGGGTGATTACCTATGGAACAGCGGCATGTTCTTATTCCAAGCCGATACTTACCTAGCAGAACTTTCTTCATATAGAAAAGACATCGCTGATGCCGTCATAGCGGCTTATGAAAATCGGAATGAAGATATGGATTTTGTTCGTATTGATGCTGAACTTTTTGCTCAATGTCCTGAAGAGTCCGTTGATTTTGCTGTTATGGAACCGACCAATAAAGCCATAGTGGTTCCATATGCTGGAGATTGGAGTGATATTGGTGCCTGGGATGCTTTGTACGATTATTCCGATAAAGACGCCGATCAGAATGTTTTACTTGGCGATGTAATGGCGGAAGGTACTCATAACTGTTTGGTTCGCTCAGAGTCTCGTTTGGTGGCGGCTGTGGGCGTTAAGGACTTGGTTATTGTCGAAACAGCGGATGTTGTTTTGATAATGGATAAAAACCAAGCACAAGATGTGAAGAAAATAGTTAAGCGAATTAAACAAGAAAATCGCGAAGAGCACATGTTTCATACAACTGTGCATAGACCTTGGGGTACCTATGAAACGGTAGATCTAGGCGATCGTCACCAAGTGAAGCGTATCATGGTTAAGCCAGGTGAGAAGCTGAGTGTGCAAATGCATCACCATCGTGCCGAGCATTGGGTTGTGGTGTCTGGCACCGCCAAAGTGCAAAACGGTGAAAGTGAAATTTTACTGACTGAGAATGAATCCACTTACATTCCTGTTGGTGTGGTTCATGCTTTGGAAAACCCGGGCAAAATTCCTTTAGAGCTGGTGGAAGTTCAGTCTGGTAGTTATTTGGGCGAAGATGATATCGTACGCTTCAGCGATCGATACGGGCGATAATGAATATGACGTTAAAAGCCATGAAAGTACAACAGCTTAGTGATGAATTAGGTGTTGCGTTTGGAACGAGTGGAGTTCGAGGTTTGGTGAAGGATCTTACTCCTGCCTTATGCTTTGCTTTTGTGCGCTCGTTTTTACAAACTGTTTGCCATACTGCTAATCGAGTAGCGATAGGAATCGATTTGCGTCCTAGTAGTCCAGATATTGCCAAGGCTTGTATACTTGCTGCTGAGCCGTATGGAGTCGAAGTAGTATACTGTGGTGATTTACCAACGCCCGCTCTTGCTTTTTATGCAATGCAAAACAGTATGCCGGCCGTGATGATTACCGGCAGCCACATTCCCTTTGATCGTAATGGTATTAAGTTTTATCGACCTGATGGCGAAATAAGCAAAATGGATGAAGCGGCTATCTTGGAGGGTAATGTTGAGATTCCCGAATCAATTGCAGACCAAGTGGCGTATTTTACTCTACCGAAAATAAACACCTCAGCGATGGCGTTATTTAAACAGCGGTACACAACCTTGTTTCCAAGAAACATGCTGCAAGGAAAGCGTGTTGGTGTATATGAGCATTCCAGTGTTGCCCGTGATGTCATTAAAGATCTTTTAGTGCACTTTGGTGCTGAAGTAGTTTCGTTAGAGCGAACTGATACCTTTGTGCCAATTGATACCGAAGCTGTGTCGCAAGAAGATGTACAAAAAGGATTGAATTGGGCGAAAGACTATTCACTGGATGCCATTGTCTCGACGGATGGTGATGGTGATAGGCCGCTTATTGCCAACGAAAAAGGTGAATGGTTGCGAGGCGATATTCTTGGTGTGTTGTGTGCGGATTATTTACAAGCTACTCATGTGGCTGCACCGGTGAATGTGAACTCTGTTTTGGAACTGGAAGGGCAGAAGCTGCAACCAGCAAGAGTCAGTGTAAGAACTAAGATAGGCTCTCCCTATGTAATTGAGGGGATGGAGAAATTAGCGAAATCGAATAAAAGCTCCAGTATTGTTGGTTACGAAGCGAATGGTGGTTTTTTGGTCGGATCAGACATACTCCTGAACCAGCAAATGTTGAAGACCTTACCGACGAGAGATTCAATACTGCCCGCTCTTATTGTTTTTGCTTTGTCTCATGAAGAGGGGAAGCCTATCAGCTGTTTATCTGAAAACTTTGAAGCAAGATATACCGCGAGTGATCGGATTGAAAATATTGCAACAAAAGTAAGTCTTGCTTTTATTAAGAGTCTAAAGTCTGATACTGCAATGCAAGATAGTCTACTTAGTCATATTGATAGCAATACAAGAGGTCTGCATATCAACGCTATTGATGAAATAGATGGGTTAAGAATTTTTCTAAGCAATAATGATGTTGTGCATTTTAGAGCTTCAGGGAATGCCCCTGAAATAAGAGTGTATATAGAAACAAATTCAGCAGAATTGGCTTATAAGAAGTTAAGCGTAGCTTATTTTTGGTTAAAGGAAGTGCTAAGTGATTAATTTCTCAATTAAATGTCAAAGAACTCTGGTCATTTACTTAATGTCAGAAGGTGTGACAAAAATTTTTCCTACTGCTTCGACGCTAGCTATAGTTTACATGCTTACTCCCGAAGATTTTGGTAAGAGTATTCTTTTTGTTTCTATTGTTTCTATTTTATCTAGTTTATCAAGTTTTGGTGTTGCTTCTATATTGGTTCGGGATAAAGGTAGAGTTGAGGATGATGAATATAAAAAAATATATTCTTCTTCTATTTTTTTAGTTTTTATTTCTTCGTTTTTAGTTATTGGTTGTTATTTGTTTTTTGTTCTTTTTTTTGGGGGGTATCAAGGAGTATTTTATACACTTTATTTGTTCTTATCTTCTTTGTCTCTTTCTATTTTTTCTGTTTTTATAAAAAACTTGGTGGTTAGCGGTGAAAAGGAGATGTATTTTAAAATTAATTTTTTAAAAAGTTCTCTTTTGGCCGTGCTTACAGTTCTCTTTGTGTTTATTGAGAATAGTTATTGGGGGAGATTGTATGGTGTAGGTTTTTCGAGTTTAATATTGTTGGTTTTAGTTTTGAGATTGATAGGGGGGGATTTTTCTAGATTTTCTTTTTTTCACTTAAAGGTGGTTGTAGTTTATTGTACTCGTATGATACCACAACTGATATCTAACCTTATCAAGATTGGCTTAGATAAAGTTTTGATTTCAGTTTATTTTACATCTGACGAGTTGGGTTTTTATGGGTTTTATTTTACTGTTTGTTCTGCATTTATGGTTGTTGGGCAATCACTAAACAATTCATATCTTCCAACGCTGCTTTCAGCTCATAGAACTGGCGATTTATTAATTATTAAAAAAGAGGAAAAGAAAATCATATCTATGATTTTTTTGTTTTTTATAGTTTTTTCTTCTATCTCGTTTGTCTTTTTTAAGTTTTTTTCTCCAGAAAAGTATGTTTTTGATTTTTATGCTTATTTTTTTCTATCTCTTTCTTTCTTGTTTAATTCATTGTATTTAGTTTATATGAAAGTTTTTGTTTGTAGGGATAAGATGTTGCTTTTAGGGGGGGGGAATATTATTTCACTGGCAATTTACCTTTTTGGTATTGTTTTTCTTAGTAGTTTTGGTGTTTTTTTGTTGTATTTTATTTATTCGGTATCAGTGTTTTTATTTGTTTTTCTTTACCGCTTAGGTGTTTATTCTGTATGGAATGGTGCTGGAATAAAGAGATGATATTTTCTAGGGGGATCGGATCTATCATATGTCAATTTTGTATTGGTTAATTTAGAAGAGAAAGCATAGACTTACACTCTTAGTTAATGTGAGTGATGAATCCAAAGCTATTTTTTTATTTTTTTTAAAAAACTTATTTGATGTCGGTTGATTTTTAACCTTAGTTGATTCTATTGCTAACTATATGTCAGCCCTATTTATATGAACTCTGGCTAAACTGTATTAGATAAACTATTAGATTAGGTTTTTTCTGTTGCTATTTTTTTGATTTATATATTTTATGATTTTTTATGTGTGGTATATTAATGGATAAAGAAAGATTTTTTTATTTTGATGGGCTACGAGGGCTTGCTGTTCTGATAGTTTGGCTTAGCCACTCTTCTGGCAGAGATCAATACTTGTTAGAATTCCTTAACTTTCATGGTATTGGGCATGTTGGTGTGATGTTATTCTTTAGCCTTAGTGGGTATTTGCTTGTATTATCATATTTAAAGTCTAACGACTCGTATTTTTCTTATATAATAAAAAGATATTTCAGAATTGCTCCGCTATATTATATAGTGATTTTTTTGGTAATCGTCTATCAAGCTTTTTATGGGCAAAATTATCGATATTTATATATTGTTGATGATGTGTATAGTAAGTTTTTACTTTTTTCTGCGGATGGGATTTTCTGGACTATACCTGTTGAATTTTTCTTTTATCTCTTCTTGCCATTTGTTGTTTTTTTGTATTTTAAAAATAAAGTAAGTGTTGTTTTTTTTGGTGGTTTTTTTTCGTTTATATATTTCTTAGCTTATTTATTTAATGAGTTTAAGGTTTTTTATTTCGATTTGGTTTTTCTTGATATTGAGAAGCTTTCTCAGTTTTTTGATGTTTTCTTTGTTGGTGCGTTATTTGCTCTTCTTTCTGAAGAGCGAGGAGTTATTAAGTTTTATGAAAAACACAGAGCGATGCTAGAAGTGACGATATTCTATTTGTTTTTATTTACAATAATTTTTTTAGTTTTATGTGTTTCTAGAAACTTTTTAAGTTTTAAGTTTGAGTTTTATTCCTTTAGGTATTTGTCTTTTTATTTTGCTTTTGTTTTTTCTGTTGTTATTTTTTCTTGTCAGCAGGGGAATGTTTTTTTTAAATGGTTAGCCTTTAAACCTTTGGTTTTTATAGGGAAGGTTGGGTATAGTTGGTATTTGCTTCATATGGGTGTTTTATGGATTGTTAATGATTTTTTAATTTTAAATAATGCTATCAAATTCATGGTTAGTAGCACTTTATTAGTGTGTCTTTCTTATCTCTCTTACAGATTTATAGAGGTGCCATTTATTATTTTTGGAAGACGTATGGCGAAAAAATATTCGGGAAGGAGAAAAAATTGTGATTATAAATAGACGTATTAGCGCTTATATAGTGCCTCTATTTTCAAGTGTCAGGCATGCTCTTGAAAAATTAGAATCATCTAAGACAAAAGTACTTTTTATAGTAGATGAATATAATAAGCTTTTGGGTAGTTTTACCGATGGTGATTTTCGAAGAAAGGTTATTGAGTCTGAAGGAGTTAGCCTTCAGACTCCAATTGCAGATTTAATGAATAGAGCCTGTTTTTCTGTTCCATTAGATGTAGATAATTCTATAATAGAAGATTTTCTAAAGCAGAAAAAAACAGCGGTTCCTATAATTGATGAGTCAGGGCACCTTATTGCAGTTGCAGCACTTGGAAGCCAATTCATTGAAATTGATGGACGACGTATCTCAGCTGAAGACCCTTCATACCTTATCGCTGAAATTGGAAATAACCATCAAGGTAGCATAGAGATGGCGAAACAGCTGGTTGATCTTGCTGTGGAAGCGAACGTTGATTGTGTTAAGTTTCAAATGCGGACTATGTCTTCACTTTATGGAGAGGGAGGTAAAAACACCTCTTCAGGAGAAGACCTAGGGGCTGAGTACACACTTGATCTGCTCTCACGTTTTCAGCTTAAAGACGAAGAACTCTATGAAATTTTTGATTACTGTAAGTCTCAGGGTGTAACACCATTATGTACTCCATGGGATATGGACTCTTTGGCAAAACTCGAACATTATGGCTTACCTGGTTATAAAGTTGCCTCGGCCGATTTTACTAATTATCAGTTATTGGAAGCGATAGCGGCAACAGGTAAGCCGATGATTTGTTCAACAGGCATGTCAACCGAAGACGAAATCAACAAAACTGTTCAATTTTTGCAGCGCAAAAAAGCCGCTTTTATACTTTTACACTGTAACTCGACTTACCCAACTCCTTTCAAGGACGTTAATCTTAAGTATTTGCCAACATTAAAGAGTAAAACTAATGGTTTGGTTGGTTATTCTGGTCACGAGCGTGGCTGGGCTGTAACAATAGCTGCTGTAACACTAGGTGCTTGTGTGATAGAAAAGCACTTCACATTAGACCGCAATTTAGAAGGAAACGACCATAAGGTGAGTTTACTTCCAGATGAATTGGTTTCTATGGTGAATGATATCCGAGCAGTTGAAGAGTCGATGGGGCGCTCTGATGCTAGAGAGTTGACACAGGGTGAACTAATAAACCGTGAGGTTCTAGCTAAAAGTGTCGCTGCAAAACGTAATATTCAGAAAGGTGATTTGATCAGTGCTAAAGACCTGCTCATAAAAGGCCCAGGGAAGGGGTTGCAGCCTAACCGTATGTCGGAGCTTATTGGTAGTGTTTGTATTAGAGATGTGGAAGAAGGGGCACTTTTCTACGACAGTGACCTTGATGGCATGGTTGAAAAGAAAGCTCAATACGCTTTTAACCGTCCCGTGGGCATACCAGTCCGGTACCATGATTTTCAAGAACTCTGTAAAGACGTTGAGCTAGATTTTGTAGAATTTCACCTTTCCTATAAAGATTTGGAAGTGAAATTAGCTAATTTCATTCCAGAAGTATCGACGCTTGGTTTAGCCATTCATGCCCCTGAACTTTTTAAAGGAGATCACTTACTTGATTTAGCGTCTTATGATTTTGATTATCGTGAGCATTCGATCAAAGAGCTTCAAAAAGTCGTAGACCATTCAAACGAGGTTAAAAAACGTTTTCCAAAAACCCAATCGCCCGCGCTCGTATTAAATGCTGGCGGTTGGAACAGTGAAGGCTTCTTAACTCCTGAGCAAGTTACAGAGAAATACCAATTGCTAGCACAAAGTTTAGAAAAAATTAACTTTACTGGTGTGACGTTAGCTATACAAACAATGCCACCGTTCCCTTGGCACTTTGGCGGTCAGAGTTACCATAATTTATTTGTGTCAGCTGATGAAATTGTTGCCTTTTGTGAGGCGACAGGATTTAAAGTGTGTTTGGATGTTTCACATACCATGATGGCGTGTAACTACTATGGTTGGGATCTTTATGAGTTTATAGAGAAAATTTCCCCCTATGTTGTTCACATGCATATTGTTGATGCTAAAGGCTCTGATGGAGAAGGTATTACGGTTGGAGAAGGTGATGTTGATTTCAAAAAATTAGGGCGCCTTTTAGACAAATCTTTGCCAAATGTTCAGTTTATTCCCGAAGTTTGGCAAGGGCATAAAAATGCGGGAGAAGGCTTCTGGCAAGCTTTAAATTATTTAGAAAAAGCCTTTAACATTTAATTTAGGTATTAGAGAGAAAATTTATGTTCGAATCATTAAAAGATAAACTTATTGGACCAAGCTACACTATTTTTACGCCTTTTAAAGACACTGAAGAGCAAGAGGTGGACTATGAAGTATTAGAGAAATACCTCAATGTTTTATACAGAAGAGGTGCGCGTCGGTTTTACGCTATGGCATATAACTCTCGCTATTCTCAAATGAAACACTCTGAGATTATGGCATTTAATGAGTTTTGTTCCAAAACACTTAAATCGCTTGATAAAGATAATGTGGTGATTGTGGGCGATCCTATTCATTGTTCAACTAAGGAAAGCTTAGAGTTTACTTTGCATGCAAAAGAATCCGGTGCCGACCTTATTTCACTAATTGTTCGTGAAAAACATTTTTTTGATGATCAAATTCTTGAACATTATAGTTACATTGGTGAGAAAAGTAAGTTCCCTCTGCTTGTGCATGAAATGCCATTTTTATCCGGCTTCAATGGAAAAGAAATGCATTGGCCTTCGAACTTAATAGCTCGTCTGCCTGAAATTCCTCAAATTGCTGCTTTAAAAGAAGATGCAAAGGAATTGGAAGTTACTTTAGAAGCTTTGAAATTAGAGCCGAAAATTAAAGTAATGATTGCAGGTGGTGGTAAGGCACGCTTTAGAGAACTAATGCAATATGGAGCGACCTCTTGGCTAAATGGAATTTCTATCATTGATGCAAAAATTGCGGAAGATTTTTGGTCGGCTTGTCTGAACAAAGACATCAATACTCAAGATTTTATTATTAATGAATTGGAAAAACCATTCTTCAGTGGCGTTGTGAAGAAATACGGATGGCATCGCACGAATAAAGCGCTATTAGAAGCTGCTGGCTTGATGAGTAGAAAAGACAGAATGCCTCTTAAGCATTTGTCAGATGAAGAATTTATTGAAGTACAAGAGATTTATGCTCAAATTTCGAATGCTTGGGAAACGTTTCAAAAAGGTGAGAAATAATGATGTATACAGCTTTTGTCCCAGCTAGGTCCGGCTCGAAACGTTTGCCTAACAAAAATATTAAAATGCTGAATGGTAAGCCCCTAGTTGTGTGGACATTGGAGGCATGTGTTCAATCAGAACATATTTCTGAGGTGATTTTTTCTACAGACTCAAAGGAATACTGGGAACTGGCAAAACAATATATAAAGTCAGATAAACTGGTATTGGATGATCGTAGTGCAGAAGAGGCCGGTGATAAAGTTAAGATCTTTGATTATCTAAAAGGTAGCGTAGATAAAATTTTTGGTAGTCGAGAAGGTAACTTTTTAATGGCACTTCCAACCATGCCGCTCCGCAATAGCCAAGATGTAGATGCAGCAATTGCTCTTCAGCAGAAACTCGACAACCCTGTTTTTTCTGCTGTTGAATATGATTTCGCTGTTTCCTTCGCGTTTACTTCAGACGGTGAGTCGTGGAGGCCAGTCTTGGAAAATAGTCCAATGATTACAGGAAACACGAGAAGCCAAGATCAGGTTCCAATGTATCACCCAAATGGGGCGATATATATCCGCCCGATCGAAAGTTTACGATGTGCTAACCTAAAGACTATCTATGATGATGGCGCTCCATACATTATGGATCGCTCTAGGTCAGTAGATATTGATAATGAAATCGATTTTAAAATTGCTGAAATACTGATGTCTAATGAATAATAAAGATGTATTGCTTTTTATTTTAAAGGTAGAGGAAGGTTTAAAAGAAATTGACGTTCGATATGAGCGTCAATTTCTAATAACTAGGATTTTCTTGTACACATCGTTTCGAAGTGCTAAAAGAAAAAAAAAGAAAAATTATAAAAATTTAATGTTTGGTTTTTTTATTAATCTTTTCTCCTTATTCTATTTTAGAAAAATGATGGAAAAAGAGAATATGATTGTAACTCCAAATTCTCATTATAATGTATTTGTTAAGGGGGGGGGAGTTAGTAAACATGTAGCCGGTTTAATGAGTGTTTTATCAAATGTTAGTGTGTTTTCAAACGGTACCAATTACAGGGTTAATCTGCCAAATTTAGATCTTTTTTTTCAAGTCTTTTTTAAGTTTTCAAAAAAAAATCATATTGAAGACTCAAAATTTGTTAATGATTTTGTAAGTGTTTTTAAATCCACATCGTTATCAATGGGGATGAATGAAAAATTCTCGCCTTATGATATAAGATATTGGCTAGAGAAATCGAAGAAATCATTAGAATTTTACTCTTATATGATTCCATCAAATATTAAGTTAAAAAGCGTTTATTTTATAGCATACTACAATTTTAATACAATTGGACTTATAGAGGCCTTAAAGAATAAGGGGGTTGAGTGTGTTGATTATCAACATGGTATACAAAATGATTATCACCCTATGTACTCTAAGCTTACTAATTTAGAGTGTTCTTTTGGAATGCCTACTAAGTTCTGGATGTGGGATAGTGTTTCAAATAATAGAATTGTGTCTTCTGTTGGAGAAAAAAAGGCTAAAGAGGTTGGTAACTTATGGTTTAAAACCTCAAAATATAAAGAGTCTTTTCAGCTATTGCCTAGGCCCCAAAAAACTATTTTAGTCGCACTTCAGTTATGGCCAAATTATTTCAATTTTAAAGTACTTAATGTTGTGTCTAAAAATAAAGACATTCTTTGGGTTTTTAGAGAGCACCCTCTTAATCTTCTTTCACATGAAGTTAAAGAAGACCTTTTAAATAAAAACGAAAACATTATCTTTGAAAATATAGATGAAGTTAGTGTAGAGTCTAGTATTCAATCTAGTTGTTTATGTATGACTGGTTACTCTACTGTTGCTATCGAGGCATATTATTCTGGAAAGAAAGCTGTTTTTTTTCATGAAAATGCTAAATACGGGTTGTCTAAATATATTGATGATAGAAATATATTTTATGCAGATGATGAAGAAGGGATTCAAAAAATTATTGATTTGATCTTTAATTAGTTTTCTATCGAGTTGTGCTTTTTATTAGGTATAGGCGCGTGGCTTCACCTATGGTGATCAAAAATATATTAAGAAAGAGTGATAGATGTATATGAATATTAAACCTGAAGTCACAGTTTATATACCTACGTTTAATCGAGTTGAAATGTTGAAACGAGCTGTTAAATCAGTGCTTGACCAGTCATTTTCAAGCTTTGAAGTTATTGTGGTTGATGATTGTTCATCTGATGGAACTATCGAATTCTTAGATGCTATTGGAAAAATTGACTCGCGAGTCCGCTATTTCCAAAATAGTAAAAATAGTGGTGCTTGTGTCTCAAGAAATAAAGCTATTAAAGAAGCTAGAGGAAAATTCATCACAGGTTTAGATGATGATGATGAGTTTATGCCTCATCATCTAGAAGTATTAGTTAGAAGCTTTGATGAAAAATATTCTTTTATATCTGTAAGTATTCTAGAAGATGTAGGTAAGGGGAGAATTGAGCGTTCTGTAGATTGTGGTTTAATTAGTCTTGATCGGTTACTTCATTATAATGCTGTAGGCAATCAAGTATTTACATTGACATCAAGAATGAGAAGTATTAATGGGTTTGATGAGTCATTTCCTGCATTTCAAGATTATGATACTTGGATACGTCTTGTTCTTGCTTATGGCTCAGGTAAGAAAATCAAACAAGCTACTTATATTTGGCATACAGCCCACGAACAAGAAAGAATATCTCATAATAAAGAAAAAAGACTTTTAGCATTGGATTTGTTTTTGAAAAAAAATAAGCGATATATGTCAAAAAGTCATTTCAAATCAGTTTATATTATGAAGAAAAAAATTGAAAACACTGAATTTACGATATTAAGTTTTCTACTTAATGTAAATAAATTTAATTTTAGAAGTGCAGTATCTACATTTTTAAATATAAGATTACCCAAGATTGCCCAAGGGTTGAGAGAATATAAAAAAAGATAGTTCTCTTTTTTTTTGTCGTAAGATTATAAGGTGAGTACTCTTGAATAAAGTTTTCAATACAGATAGTTTTTTTGCCTTTCTACTGTTTTTTTCTATATCTATGCCTTCGTTTAGTAACTCTATTGGTAATGCAGGAGTGATTCTAGTAAATGGTTTAATACTATTTCTATTGTTTTTTTATTTTTTTCTGAAATATAACTATTTACTCAAGTTTGAAGATTCGCTTGATAAGAGGAATGCTCTTAACTATATTTATTTTATATCTTTTTTTGTTTTTCTGATGCCGTTGTCAACGGCTATAGGGGTATTTTGGGGTGGGGTTTCTGTTATTGAGCGTGATTTCTATGAATTTTATCGGCCAGTTTTTTATTCTTTGATTTTTATTTTCTCATATTCCTTTTTTTCAAAAAATTACCGGGTGCTGTTATTAGAAAAGTATTTATTTTATCTATTTGTCATAATTGTTCTCTTTGGTCTTAATCATTTTTTTAGGATGTTTGATAGTATAAGTGAACTTTATACAAAACCTAAAAACATTAGTACATTACGCGTATCAACACCTTTTGTTAATCCTTATGATTATGCTTTTGTTATGAGTTTTTTTGCTTATTATTTCTTTTTTAAGTTAATGTATGAACGATTGTATTACATTATTCTGTTTGTTGTTGCAGTTTTTATGCTGATTTTGCCACAATCGAGATCTGTTGCTATAGGGTTTTTGGTTGGTTTTTTCTTTATTGTGCCTATTGTTCTAACTTATTTAGGCTTTACGCTAAAGACTGCTAGATTGAATAAGAAGTTGCTGTTTTATTATTTTTTGTTATTTTTTGTTTTTGTTTCTTTCTTACTGTCACTTCCGTATTTGCTTGAAGATTTTAAATATTTGACTGGGCAGTTTGTTAGGTTGTTAGAGAATGGTTCTGTTGGGAATTCTGCAAACTTGAGAATGAATCAGTTTTTATTTGCTTTAGGTAAAGCTGAAAATAATCCTTTTATACTTTTTTTTGGTAATGGACCAGCAAAAAACGAAATGGAATATGTGGAATCTATTTATAATTATTTATTCTATCGTTATGGTATCGCTGGGGTGCTTTTTTATTTCTTTATTTTGGTTGTTGCTATTATTCAAGGTTTTAAAATTTTGAAAAAAATCGGGCAAAATTCTAAAAACTATGCGCTATTCCTTGGAGTTATTTTATGGTTTATAACAATTCCATTTTTATCTATCGGTAATAATTTTACTGAGCAGTTTAGAATATCATTTTTTTATTATACGTTGTTGGGCTTTGTTGCGTCTTCTTACTATCAAATTGTCTTGAAGAAAATATAATGTATTTTGTTTGATTGAAGTTAAGATGATTAAGTATGGCATATCAAAATAAGAAAAAATATTTTTTGATATGACTATTAAGAGAACTCTAAAGTCTGTCGCCGGCTTCAAAAAAGGACGATTCCATATTCTAGCTGAGTACTGATTTGAAAAGTTATTTATGTATGTAAATATCATAAGTATAAGATAGTTTTAATCGAGTAGGGGGGGGGATGTTAAGACGTAAAGGGTGTGTAATAGGTAACTTTGGCTATAAAAAGAGGCAGCTCGATGGTCAAACCGTAAAAACTAGGGTTTTTTATTCTTCTATTTCTAATTTTCATAAATGTAATTTTATTGATATAGGCGATGGGGTAACTTTAAAGAATGTATTTTTTTTGCTATTTTTGCCTTTCTTTTGCAACAAGGTTTATTTTTTGCCCGGTAAGCGGATCCTTAGAGTTTACTCTCCTTTTTTGGTTCTTTTTAAATGTCTATTTTTAATAGATATACACTATATTGTTATTGGTGGCTGGATTACTGATCTTGCGAGGAAAAATCGACTTTTATGTTTTATTCTTAAATATTTTAATAGTGTGAGTTGCGAACTAAAATCAATGGTTAAAGATTTAAGGCATTTAGGGATTAAGTCTTTTTATTTGGCAAACTTTAGGAATTGCACGGAAGATCTTGATGTGGCCCAAAATGATATTTTAAGACTTTATTTTTTATCGAGAGTTATACCCGAAAAAGGTGTATTTACAGCAATTGAATTATTGCATGAGATAAAGAGGTTAGCACCTGACATTGTTTGTCAGCTAGACATATATGGCCCAAACCTTTTGAACGGAAATGACTTGCAATTATTTAATAGCTTCTGTATTGACGATGTTTCTTATAAAAACGAGATATCTCCTGAATTTATTCTATCTACGATTAATCAGTATGATTTTTTAGTTTTTCCTACTATATATCATGGGGAGGGTTTTCCAGGTTGCATTGTTGATGCTAAAATGGCATGTACATCTGTAATTTGCACTGACTGGAAGTATAACTCAGAAATAATTATCGAAGGTGTTGATGGGTTTGTCGTAGGAGTTAATGATTTTGTAAGACAGGCAGCATTTAAAATAATTGATGCTTATAGAGAAAATAAAATATTAGAGCTAAAAAAAATGTCATATGAAAGTTCTAAAGAGTTTTTGGCTGATCATGCGCTACCAACTTGGTTAAAGGAAATAAATGAATAACTCTGTTTCGATTATAACTCCTTCTTACAATAGTTCTGAGTTTATATCATCAACTATTCGTTCTGTTATCTCTCAATCTCACCATGATTGGGAAATGATCATCGTCGATGACTGTTCTAGTGATAGTTCTGTTAAATTAATTCAGTCTTTTGTTGAACATGATTCTAGAATTAAGTTGATCCAGCTTTCTAAAAACTCTGGAGCAGCAGTTGCTCGAAATAAAGGAATTGAAGTGGCTCAAGGTCGATATATTGCTTTTTTAGACAGTGATGATCTTTGGCTTTCTAATAAGCTAGAGATACAACTGTCATTTATGCAGTCGAATGACTATCCATTTTGTTTTTCAGCATACGATAAAATTGATGAAAATAGTAAAGTAATTGGTTGTGTTGGTGTACCTGATAAAGTTAATTACTATGATTTATTAAAAATGTGTTCTATCGGCTGTTTAACATCAATTTATGACACGAAATATTTCGGTAAGGTATATATGCCTACGATTCGTAAGCGTCAAGATCTTGGCTTATGGCTTAGGTTACTTAAATATACAGATTGCGCTCATGGCTTAAATGTAACTTTAGCACAATATCGTGTTAGAAAAGGTTCAATCTCAGCCAATAAAATAAATGCTGCTATGTTTACATGGCGTTTATATCGAGATGTTGAAAGATTAAACTTAATTAATGCATGTTATTACTTTACCCACTATGCTCTTAATGGTTTTTTGCGAACTAAATCCCCAGGCCTTGCAAGGCTATTAGGTATTTTGAAATAGAAACTGTCTTAACTAGTATTGAAATGCAAATAAAATTATTTGTGAAATATACGTAGCATTGCTTTGATGATAAGATTGCATAATGCTTAATTTAATGGTTATTAAAGTAGGTTCCGCGTGATAGAAAAAGACATTCCTCGCTACCAATCAATGCGTGTGTTATGGACGTACCGTCTAGTTGATTTTTGCGTTCCTTTTTTGATGTTGGTAACGGCGCATTTTCTACTAAGCGATCAGTCTTGGAAAGAGCCTTATACTTGGTTAGGATGTATGGCTGGTTTGCTGTTTATAGTTTTTACACAGCTTTTAGGGGGCTACAGCCGCTTTGCAGACCGTTCGATTGCTAAGAAAATTGAGATTGTCTTTAAAACATGGGCCTTTAACGTGTTGTTGCTAATGTTTATTTCCTACTTTAATCTTGCCGTTCTGGATCAGTCTCGTTCTATAGTCATTGTTTGGGTGATCTTAACCCCTGTATTCATATTTCTTGTAAAACAAGTAATAAACCGTAGCTTTGATAAAAATTGTACGACTGTAGTTGTGTTAGGTAATGGTTACGAATTTACTGACTTTGAAATATCTAGGCTAGAACGTCAGAAAATTTCTTTAATTATGTTGAATTCTATTGATCCAACGGATTTAAAAAATAAAGTTGCTAAATTTTCTGCTGACTATTTATTGATGAATTTGTCTGACACAGCAAATAATAAATTGATTAAAGAATTGACTAAGCTTGAGCTTGATGGTGTTAAGTTGCTTAGTCTGCCAAATTTTATGGAAATTTTCTTACGAAAATGCTTTATTCCATATGAAAGTATGGATCTGAGTTACCTTTCTCGTATTAGGTCTTTTAGTAAAAAGGATTTACTGCTTAAGCGTTTAACCGATTTGATTTGTGCATTAAGTTTAGGGCTTCTTACCTCCCCTGTTATGCTATGGGCTACAATCAAGATACGAAAAGAATCACCAGGCCCAATTATTTTCTCTCAAGCCAGAGTTGCATGCGGCGGTAACGAAAGAATAATTTATAAATTCCGTTCTATGCATGTTGATGCTGAAAAGCATGGTGCTCAGTTTGCTTCTAAGGATGACCCTCGTGCTTATGAATTTGGTGCTTTCATGCGTAAGACTCGTATCGATGAATTACCGCAATTATGGAACGTGATCAAAGGTGATCTACATTTTGTTGGACCCCGTCCAGAGCGAAAAGTGTTCGCAGATCAACTTGAAGAAGAGATTCCTTACTATAATGAGCGTCATTTGGTTAGTCCTGGTATTACAGGGTGGGCTCAAGTGCTTTACCCTTATGGCGCTAATACTGAAGATGCTCGCCAAAAACTAATGTATGACTTATATTACATTAAGCACTGGACTATCTGGCTTGAGATAGAAACCTTAATACGTACTGTTGGTGTTATCATTGGTAAGAAAGGCTGGTAATTTTTTCTATGAGTATTTGAGGTGAGATGTCTCTCAACTCAAATACTCATTAACTTAAGTGTTAAATTCATCTGTAACCATTAGGATTGTTAGTTTGCCAGTTCCAGGTATCTTGACACATGTCTTTTAATGTCTGGTTTGCTTCCCAGCCTAGCTGAGCTTTTGCTTTGCCTGCATTGGCGTAAGCGATAGCAAGATCTCCAGGTCGTCTGTCTACAATGTCATAAGGTATATCCTTGCTGCTTGCCTCTTTAAATGCATTTACCACCTCTAAAACACTTGAGCCATTTCCTGTGCCTAAGTTGTAAGCTTCGATTGATGTTTGCGTCTGGCTGGCGATCTTTTCTAGCGCTTTGATATGTCCAAGGGCCAAATCAGTTACATGAATATAGTCGCGGACACCTGTGCCATCTATTGTAGGGTAGTCGCCACCAAATACTTTTAGTTGCTTTAATTTGCCAACGGCCACTTGGGAAACGTATGGCATAAGATTATTTGGAATGCCGTTTGGGTCTTCTCCAATTAAGCCACTTTTATGTGCTCCTACTGGGTTAAAGTAACGCAATATGGAAATATTCCAATAATTATGTGACTCGTAAGTATCCTGCAAAAATTGTTCGATCATGACTTTGGTTAAGCCATAGGGGTTAGTTGCTGAAAGTGGCATATCTTCGGTATATGGAGCTTGGTTCACTTCACCATACACTGTGGCGGATGAGCTAAATACCAAATTGAAGACACTCGCCTGCTGCATGGCTTGTAGTAATATTAATGTACCGGTGAGGTTATTATGATAGTAGGTAAGGGGAATTTGAGTGGATTCACCTACTGCTTTTAGACCTGCAAAATGAATAACCGCATCTATCTTATGATCGTTGAATATCTTATCTAGTGCGTCTTTATCAAGAATGTCTTTTTCATAAAAGGTAATACTTTTCCCTGTGATTTTTTTTACTCGGTTTAGAGATTCTTTACTTGAGTTGATCAAGTTATCTATCACGATCACTTCATAGTTTTTTTCTAGTAGCTCCACACAAGTGTGGCTGCCTATGTAACCAGCGCCGCCTGTCACTAATATTGTTTGCATCTTGCACTCCTTTTTAATCAATGAATGGTAGCACGTTTTGATTATGGGTCTGAAGGTGGTGGTGTTATTTCTATCTGTAAAACGTCCCTCGGATGTAGGAGCAGATAGTGATGTTATTTTCTATTTCTAAAACCCCCTCCCAGCCACCCTTAGTAAGGGGAGACTAAGACTGCACATATACAAGCCAACTTCCCCTTCGAAGAGACGATTTAGTATGGAATGCTAGAAAAGCATTAGATCAGCAAGCCTAAGATTCAAAGGTTGTCCCATTGAAAGAGCGGAACCCCTCCCTAACCCTCCCCTTCAAAGACATAAGGGGAGGGGACTAAGACTTCACATATATAAGCCAACTTCCTCTTTAACGACATAAAGGAGCAGGTATTGATCACCAAAAGGGCAATGCGCGAGGGGAAAGTAGCCAAGGTTACTTTGAATGCGTTGGGTGACGCTCTGGTGCCATTTGGGTGATAATTTGGGGTTAGGTTGGTCGTGTTGTAAAACACAGCAATGTCTTGGTGCGAGGGTTAGGTTGCGCCATATGTTTAAGCGCTCTTGGTAATGTATTTTGTCTAAATGGTTGGGTTTGACTGTGAGTAAAGGTTGCCAAATGTCTTCCTGAATCGGCATTAGACGTGGAGCTTGGTAACAAGGTTGCTGGGTTTGTTGTTCGACCCAGTCAATTAAAATACGTAAGGCCAAATCGCCTATGCCATCTTTGCGATAGCCACCACCAATGTCTGAATGTACTCCCGCTAACCAAATTTCTAATACACGACCATCTTGGTTCATTAGGGTTGGCCGAAAGGCGATACGTTGCTCATCCAGCGCGACTAGGTGTAATCAAGGTGGCGAAACGCCTTGCTAATGCCGCTCCGCGACTGAAGCCTATTAACACTATCTGTTGAGTGGATTGTTGGTAGTGTTCTTTAAAATCATTCAAGGCGTGGTCTAAAATGTGAGCAATGTGACCAGATTCAATAGCAAAGGCGGCGTTCAAATTTTGTTCTAGCCAATGTCCATAAGTGCCGATACCAGGGTAGTAAAAGCTTCGATGGCATGAATGTATTGGCGTGGTATCTCTTTTGTGTGTTATGTGGCCGCCTAAGTAAGTGAGATTTTAATACGTTGGTGATGCTGCTTATGCTGTGTTCTGATGAGTAGGCGTCGTTTGGACTGTTATCCGTGCCATCGAAATGAAAAATAACATCGATATATTTCTCTTCTTGCCGTCTGAACAGCCGTCATCCTGAAGGTTGTGATCAGCATAACATGGTTTTTGTGCGATGTTTTTAAAGAAGAGTAGTCTTTTCATCTGCTAGTTCTGCACTTCCATATATGCCTTGTTGTTTGGTTTTGATAGACTTAGCGGCTATCTTTAGACTATTCCAATGCAACGAAGAGCCTGTGTGTGAACATTATTCCTATAATTCTTGCTGGTGGGGTAGGTCATCGCCTTTGGCCGCTTTCTCGTGAGCACTTCCCTAAACAATGCTTGCCTCTGACCGATCAGGAATTTAGTCTTCTGCAGCAAATTCTTCTTCGTACCGTTTCTCTTGATGTGGCTGATCCTATTGTGGTGTGTAATGAGGATCACCGATTTCTTATCGCACAACAGTTACAATCCATCGGTGTGAAAAACTCAAGCATTGTTCTGGAGCCAGAAGGCCGTAATACAGCACCAGCCATTGCGTTAGCGGCATTGGAAGTGAAACAAGCATACGGTGCTGATGCCCTTATGTTGGTTTTACCTGCCGATCATGTGATTCGTGATCTTGTTGCTTTTGAAACGAGCATCTTAAAAGCCGTAGAGCTTGCTAAGCAGGATGCTCTAGTGACCTTTGGTGTGCAGCCAACTCGTCCAGAAACTGGCTATGGCTACATTTAGAAAAGACATTGCTGATGCTGTCATCGCGGCCTATGAAAATCGCAATGAAGACATGGATTTTGTGCGATTTGATGCTGAACTGTTTTCACAGTGTCCTGAAGAGTCCATTGATTTTGCTGTAATGGAGCACACCTCTAAAGCAAAAGTGGTACCTTATGTGGGTGACTGGAGTGACATCGGTGCTTGGGATGCTTTATACGATTATGCCGATAAAGACGAAGATCAAAATGTACTGTTAGGCGATGTAATGGCGGAAGGGGCTAGCAATTGCCTCATTCGCTCTGAGTCTCGTTTGGTGGTGGCTGTGGGCGTTAAGGACTTGGTCATTGTCGAAACGGCGGATGCTGTTTTGGTAATGGATAAAAACCAAGCGCAGGACGTTAAAAGAATTGTGAAGCGTATTAGACCAGAGGGTTGCGAACTGTGAATTTTTTGTGCAAAAAAACACAAGGTTGAGACACTACCAAAGTGGAAAGGGGGGAATCGCTTCTACGGATAGTATTAAAAAAGTATGATGATATTTTAGATGTTCTATGTTGTAATATATGCTGAAAATGAAATTTCCATTTCATTTTCAGTGAACGGAAAGATATTATTTATATAGGTTTATTTTAACTTAATTATTACGTATTTAATTGGATTTTTAATGCTGGATTTTTTTTGGGGTCGTCTAGTTTGGTTTTTTTTAGCGCTAACCTTTGCAATTTCTTTATCTTTTCCGTCTGGATATAATATTGGATCGTCGTTGGTTTTTATTTCAACAGTTTCTATTTTATTTTTTAAAAATAATGAAATAATAATTTCTTGGCAAGATAAAAGAATAATTTTAGTGTTTTTAAGTTATGCAATTTATGCATTTTTTTCGGTTTATCTCGACGGTTGGCATGTTAGGGAATTAGATAGGCCTTCTAGATTTATTCTAGCTATTCCTGTATTGATTTTAATTTTGAAAGTGAAAGGTAATATTAATTGGCTTTGGTATGGTGTCATTTTTGGTGCTATGAGTGCTTCATTTCTAGCTATATATGAAAAGATTTTTTTAGGTATATCTCGTGCTCATGGTAGTGAGAACCCAATAATGTTCGGTAATATCTCTATGTTAATGGGAATGATGTCTTTTACTGGATTTTTTTATTTTTTTAAAAGGCGTAATTATTTATGGGGGGGGGTGGCATTATTTGGTGGTATAGGAGGTATCATTGCTTCCATACTGTCGGGTACACGTGGTGGTTGGGTCGCATTACCTCTTATTTGTTTTTTTATACTATGGAATGGCCGAGATTTAATTGGCAAAAAGAAAATAATAATAACTTTTTTTATAACTCTAGGATTGATAGCAACTGCGATTAGTATTCCTCAAACTGGTATTCAAAACCGAATTTTGTCTGCTGCTAATAATATTTCTCATTATGTCTCTGGTGAAAACAAAAATACTTCTGTTGGTTTGAGGTTCGAAATGTGGAAAGCTTCGGTTGAAATGTTTAAAAACTCCCCTTTTTTCGGAGTAGGTGAGTATGCGAGCTATGATTTTAAGAGAGAACTTGCTGAGCAAGGTATGATTATCCCTGAAGCAATTAGGTTTAGTCACGCTCATAATGAATACCTTAACGCACTAGGGTTAACTGGTATATTTGGTTTTATAATGCTAATGACCTTATATTTGCTGCCACTTAAGTTATTTCTCAATAAAATGAAGGCCTATGAAAATAATTGGGATATTCGTTCTTACGCAATGGCGGGGGCTCTAATTCCAATGTGTTATATGGATTTTGCTTTAACCCAATCTATGTTTAGCCATAATATTGGTGTGATGATGTACGCCTTTCCGATTATTTATTTTTGGGCGGCTGTACGTTGGGCAGAGCGCGAAGAATTTGAGAAAGCAACTGTGGATTAGTTTTACGTAAAAATACTTTTGTGATCTGAAAAAAGCCGCTGATTGACTCAATCAGCGGTTTTTTAGTCTCCGTAGACTTTGGATAAAAGTCTTTGGATTTTACTTAGCCTTCTCAATACCATGCAATTCAACCACAAACTTAAGTGCTGCGTTTGGTGGAATTGGGCCTGTGCCACCTGGGCCGTAAGCTAGGTCAGATGGGATGTACAGTTCGTATTTTGAACCGACTGGCATAAGCTGTAGACCTTCGGTCCAGCCTGGGATCACGCCGTTTAGTGGGAAAGTAATTGGCTCGCCGCGTTGGTAAGAGCTGTCAAAGACGGAGCCATTCATTAGGGTGCCTTCGTAATCTACTTTCACGGTATCGGTTGCAGCTGGTTTTTCACCATTGCCAGTGGTAATGACTTTATACAATAAACCTGACTCTGTTTTCTGTACGCCATCTTCCGCTTCTTTTTCTTTTAACCAAGCTTCCGATGCGGCTTTTGCTTCTTCGGCTACTTTTTGTTGAGCCAGTTGTTCTTTTTCCATTTCTGCTTGCTGGTAAGCTTGGATGGTTTGAGTCACTTCTTCCATTGTCATTTGAAGCTCTTTTCCTGCTGTCGCATCTTCAAAGCCAGCTACGAAGCTTTTGACATCTAAGTCTGAGAAACTTTGTGACATGCGCGTACCAAGCATGGTGCCCAAGCTATAGCCTAATTTCTGTTGTTTGGAGTCTAAAGTGGCTGCGCTAGCGTCTTTGTGGCCATCTGCGTGAGCAAAAGCAACAGAGGACATCATCAAGGTCGCGATTAGAGTTTTCTTCATAAAAAGTGTTCCATTGTTTAATTAATTATTACTGAGTGGAGTCAGCTTTAAAGGCGGAGCTCGATTTCATACTGTTCTTTTTGTGCCAGTAGATTGACAGGTTGACGACAAAGCAGAAAGTGCAATATACGCCTTGTGCTTTGCAAAATCAGATCCGCCGCTCTTTTGTGACATAGTGTTCTAACATAAGCTTGGCTGCTTAAGCCAATTTTATGTGTTTCACCCTTTCAAAGCGACCCCTTCACCTGCACACTTTGTTTGAGTTCCAAAAGATCTCTCTTTTATTTAGAGAACGGTTCCACAAAGCACAAGACGTAAAGCGAGATTAATCCTCGTCTACATGGTGAAACAATCGCTTTTACAAAAGCATGACAGTGTTTGCGAAAGCTCGTTTCTTTACATTCCGGTCTTTACGTTTTTTTGACGATTCATGGTGACCCCACCCTAATCCTCTCTTTAAAAGGGAGAGAACAAAAGACTTGGTGTGAAACACTCATGTCGAATTGCGCTTTAATTATCCTTTATAGTCTGATTGCGCCTTGCTTATCCGACCCAGGGTTTTTCGTTGAAGAATAGTCGCATCTGTTTTACCAACGATGATATCATTCCTAGCATATATCAGTACCCACTGGAGAGTACATAATGGCGTTGGCGAAAATCGCTTTCATTGGTAGAAAACAAGGAACTTCACATAAAGATGCTTCTTCTTTCCGAGGAGGCTTTACCTTAGAAAGAGCTCGTAAAGGTGAAGAGATTGGTCTAAGTCAGTCTGGATTGGAGAAAGTTGATGATTTCGCACAAGCAGATTGTAGTTTTATTCGTATAAACCCGGAGCAGGTCAACAGCCGAGCTTTAACACGTATTACGCGTGCGGAGGAAGAGGCTAAGCGATACTCTTGCGTGTTGAATTCTATTGATGGCTTTTTGTATCAGTCTAACAAAACAGAATGCTACAAAGTCTGGAAGAAAAACTCAGTCCGTTGTCCTGAATTCATCGAATTCTCACCCTGGCAGAATAAACATACAATCATCGAGCAAGCTCTTCATTTTATTGGCTCATTTGGTGGTGTTTATGTAAGAACCAACAATGAGGACTCTGGAAAAGGTATTTATTTTTTTGATAAGGGAGCTTCAAGCAAAGAGATTTCTCAAGCTATTTTTCGACTGCGCTTAAGAAGCCTTACAAACAGGGTAAGCAATTCAAAAATCTTGCTAATGGAGTCCATCAATAATCAAGATAATCAGGGCATATATCATGTTTATCGTGCCCATGTGGTTGGGCAGACTGTAATCGGCGGGTATGCCATCGTTGGTCAGAGTCCAGTTATACATTCAAGGGATGTTAAAGCTTCATTATGGGACAGTTTTGTTAAGTACAACGGCAGACTGAAGGGGATTTTATCGGATGATGAGCAGCGGGCTATGATTATCAGAGCCTTTCAGTCAACGAAGACTGACGTCGGTGCGATCGAATTCTTTTGTATAAAGGGACAGCTCATATTTCTTGAAGTAAACCCTACATGGGGTGGGAAACATCATTTTGGTGGTAAAGGTGACTCCTCATTAATGGACAAAATCCAAAGGAATAAAGACTTACCAGAGTTAAGCTTGGTGAATAGGTGGCTGGCGGCTGAAGCTTATTACCAAACTTTATATCAAACGATAAAAACGGAGTTTGTTAAGTGAGTTTTTTAAAAATTGTCGATCTACTGAAAGAAATAAGGGCTATTAAAGTAAAGGCTCAGGAGGTTGAATCCCTCATAGATTGAAAAGTGTTCATTTAACGGTGAAAAGTATTTTGAACCTTGAAGTGACTCCAAAACAAGTAGTGCTTTGGCTTCGTAAGGATCTTAAAAACCAAATACCGAGAAAATTATCAGAGTTAGAAGGTGACAATTTTGAGATTCACTTTTCCGAAACGACCAGCTCTCACCGAAAATTTATCAATAGTCTTGTTCTTTATCCAGAGGATGTGATTGTTACTTGTGATGATGATAGCTTGTATCCTGATGGATGGCTTGTGCGTTTGTGGCAAGAGCATCTTGAATACCCAGACCAGATTATTGCTAACCGATGCAACTTTATCTCTTACGATGATAAAGGGATAATTTTGCCCTATAAACAGTGGCATAAGAAAGTCCCACCAGGAACTTCTCATTTAGCTATTATGCCAGCGGGCTACGGAGGTGTTTTGTATCCTGCTCATAGCCTGCATAGTGATGTGACAAATTATGATTTGTTCATGAAACTGGCTCCAAAAGCAGATGACCTCTGGTTTAAGGCTATGTCGTTTTTAAAAGGTACTTGTTCACGTAGAGCGAGTCATCCTAGTGAAAAACCTATGACTTTACCTTTCACGCAGAAATTCACGCTTGCAAAAGATAATATTAAAAAGGATATGAATCGCGAGCAATGGAATAATATTCGTGAATATTATCAGATGAAAACGCCAGATTATGATACCTCAGAATAGCGACCTTTGGCTTTATTGGTTGTTCTGTATTTGTCGTCCTCCCCTTGGCAAGGGGGAGGAAGTGAACTTAATTCATTCCGAGAAAAAGCGGAATGAATATTGGCACTAAAATACTCATAATAAAGCCGCTGGCAATGCACACAGGGACGATTTGTGAACCGTGGAATTTGCCTAGCATGGGTAAAGTGAAATCCATGGCGGTGGCGCCAGAATAGCCAACTGATAAGTGGCTGTTGATGCGGGCTAAAAAGGGGATGAACATTAGAGCGATGATTTCACGGCTTAAATCCAGCAAGAAGGCGGTGGTGCCAAGCACAGGATCGCCTAGTCCGGTAATGAGTATGCCCGATAAACTGTACCAACCAAATCCAGAGACAACGGCCAGCCCTTGATACCAGGTTAAGTCCAACATAAAGCTGCTTAGCCAACCCGCAAGCAGTGTCGTGACTATGGTGACGAGGGCGATGATCACCCCTTGGCTATTCAGAAAGAGTTTGCGTAAGCGATAGTTGCCTTGTCGTAATTGGCAGCCGATTAAAAACAACAAAAAGTACAGCAACCAAGTCACGTATTCGTCTATGTGTAAGACCCAGTTTTTGCCGATAACGCCAAGTGCTACGCCGCCAATGACCCAGCTAATTGTTTTTAAGGCGTCTAGTAAGGCTTGTTTGAGGCTCGCAGAAGCGGCTTGTTCAGGATTGTTCTCAGTACGTTTATTAAAACACTTTCCGCTGACATAAAGTCCCAAAAGACTGAAGCTACTGACCAGTAAAATGAGAATGACCGCTTGATAGCCTGCAATCAATAGCTTTTCAACAAGGTTCTCAAGTGATCCAAGGCTGAAGCCAATGAGCCCGAGGATTAGGTAGACCAGTTGCTCCAGCCATTTGGCAACGCGTTCAGGTGTGAACGGTTTGAGATGAAGCCAATAACCGAAAAGTAACGCAATAAGAAGCGGACCTAATGTGGTGAGCATTGCCATGAATACGTCGTCCCAGACAAGATGAAAAAGAGGCGATATTTTGTCGGCTAATGGTGAGGAGTTCAACCTTCTAGTTGTTTTTTTAAAGAGAGTTTTCCTTTGGTTCTCCCCCTTATATAAGGGGGAGTTAGAGGGGGTTGCAGGGAAGGACTAGAGAAAACCCCACCCTAGCCCTCCCCTTGGTAAGGGGAGGGAACGAAAAGCTCTCCATTTCCTGTGTGAGATTGCACTTGGTTCTCCCCCTTATTAAGGGGGAGTTAGAGGGGGTTGCAGGGAAGGACTAGAGAAAACCCCACCCTAGCCCTCCCCTTTGTAAGGGGAGGGGATTAAAAGCTCTCCATTTCCTGTGTGAGATTGCACTTGGTTCTCCCCCTTATTAAGGGGGAGTTAGAGGGGGTGCATTGTTTGTTGCATGGTGTTAGATTAGCGGCCTTATTTTGGCTGTATGGATGTGGTGCCTGTGGTGAAACGTTTTGCTGTTTTGAAAGAAGTTCTGCATTTGCTGTTTCCAATGGTTCTGACGATGACGCTTGAGCTGTCGATAAGTGTTGTGGATACGATTATGCTGGGCCACTACGATGCCTTGCATTTGGCCGCGGTTGGGCTTGCTTCAAGTTTGTGGATGCCGATTGGCTGCTTTTTGATTGGGGCGACGTTTGGTCTGACACCACTGGTAACGCGACATCTTCATGGGCGTCAGCCTAAACTGGTGAATTTGTACATGTCTCAAGCGGTTGGTTTGTCTGTCGTTTTGGGCATTGTGGCGATTTTACTGACGGTGTTCTTGCTACCTCACTTTGCTCGTATGATGGCGACTGAGCCTGAAACGCGGGATGTCTCGGTTGCGTATCTGTATATCTTTGCACCCGCTTTGCCCATGCTGGCACTGATGACCGCCTACAAAAACTTGTTCGAAGCGGCAGGTCGTCCAGGTTTTCCTTTAATGGTGGCAAGCACGGGTTTGTTGTTGAACATTCTGTTTAATTATGTGCTGATTTTTGGACGCTTTGGTTTTCCAGAAATGGGAGCTAAAGGGGCGGCCATTGCGTCTTGTTTGTCCTTGTATTTGGCGGTGTTCTTTTTTGTGGTGTACGACAAGTTTTGGAACAAACACCCGCTCTTTACGCGCATCGTCTGGCGTTATGTTCGTCAGTTTGGCATTTTGCTGAATGTAGGCATGCCGGCGGGTTTTGCCTTTGCGTTTGAGGTTGGCTTGTTTTCGTCGATGACTTGGTTAATTTCGTCATTTGGTGATTTGGCGCTAGGAAGTGGTCAGATTGTCATGTCATATACATCATTCTTGTTTACACCAATGATGGCCATGAGCGCGGTTACCGCCATTGTGGTGGCAAAGGCAATGTCAAAAGAAGGTGTCGACGGTGTGATGAAGCGCCTGCGAGTGATCGTGGTACTTGGCTTAGGGTATGTTGGTGTTTGTTTTGTCATTACTCAGACGTTGAACGAACAAATTCCTTACCTTTACAGCAGTAATGCAGAGGTGGTTGCGTTGGCGGCCAGTATCTTATTAATTTCCTCTTGTTACCAACTACCTGATATGTTGCAAACCGTCTTTACGGGAGCTTTGCGTGGCTTTAGGGATACTCGCTCGTCGATGATTGCCTTTGGTGTCTCCTTGTTTGGATTAAGCATGCCACTTGGTTTTTGGTTGTCGCATTATAGCCCTTGGTCTGAGACACTGTCTTTGCGCGGTTTTTATATTGGTCTGGGGGCCGGGCTGACCTTATTAGCGGCCATTTTAGTATTACGTTTCCGTTATGTTTTGAGACGTTATAAGGGCAAGCGAATTTCATCGCCACGGGAAGTGGCTTAGTATTTTGATTTAATTATTTTGGTTTGAACTCTTTAATTCAAGTAATAGGGTAAATGGAATGAAACAGATTTTAGTCACAGGTGGTGCGGGTTTTATTGGCAGTCATACTTGTGTTGAATTGTTGCAGCAAGGGTATGAGGTCATCGTGGTGGATAATCTCTGTAATGCCAACCCTGAAGTCTTTAATCGTATCCAAACCATTACCAATCAATCGGTGATTTTTTATGAAGCAGATCTGCTTGATCAGTCGGCCATCAACGCTATTTTCGAACAACACAGTATCGATGCCGTTATTCATTTTGCCGGGCTAAAAGCGGTCGGCGAATCCACTCAGATTCCCATCACCTATTACCACAATAACCTGACCAGTACTTTGCTGTTGTTAGAGGTAATGGCAAAGCATCATGTGTTTAATCTTGTGTTCAGTTCTTCCGCTACGGTTTATGGCGAGCATAACCCGATTCCTTATGTGGAGCATTTTCCTTTAAGCTCAACAAGTCCATATGGTCGAACTAAGGTGATGATCGAACAATTCTTACAGGATGTGTTTGTTTCGGACCCAAGATGGAATGTGTCTTTATTGCGCTATTTTAATCCTGTTGGTGCGCATCCAAGTGGTTTAATCGGTGAAGACCCAAATGGCATTCCCAATAACCTCATGCCTTTTATTGCTCAAGTTGCGGTCGGAAAGCGTGAAAAACTGAGTGTGTTCGGTGGGGATTATCCGACTCACGATGGCACTGGAGTGCGCGATTACATTCATGTGGTGGACTTGGCGTTAGGCCATATCAAAGCGCTCCAGAAACTAGAAGAACAACCATCGGCTAGTATTGAAGCTTATAACTTGGGGGCTGGAAAAGGTTACAGTGTATTAGAGGTGGTCGCAGCGTTTGAAAAAGCCTGTGGCCATTCGATTCCTTACGCAATTGAACCAAGACGAGCCGGTGACATTGCTGAGTTTTATGCGAATGCAGACAAAGCCAAAGCCGAGCTAAATTGGGAAGTCTCGTTAACCTTAGAAGACATGTGTCGAGATGCTTGGCAATGGCAAAGTCAAAATCCTAATGGGTTTGGTGGAAGGTAATTTATAACCCCACCCTAACCTTCCCCTTCGAAAGGGGAGGGAACAAATTACTGGGCTCTCCTTTCATAAGAGGGAACAAATTACTAGGCTCTCCCTGTATAAAGGGAGGGAACAAATTACTAGGCTCTCTTTTAATAGGGGGAGGGAGTAAATTACTAGGTTCTCTTTTAATAGGGGGAGGGAGTAAATTACTAGGTTCTCTTTTAATAAGGGGAGGGAGCAAATTACCAGGCTCTCCTTTCATAAGGGGAGGGAGCAAATTACTAGGCTCTCCCCCTTAATAAGGGGGAGTTGGAGGGGGTTGTCTTAAAAGGGCTAAATACTAAATCTGGTTAAACCCACGACAAGTTTCAATAAGCCCATCTATGTCCATATGTTGTTCAACGCTGTTGGCCAGTCGGTCAATTTCGCTTTCTCTGTGTTGGCGATAATCGAAAGCTTCGTTTGCCGTGTGGCCCGCCCATTTTAATAAGGCGTTTAAGGCATCGGGGTGATCAAATAAACCGTGTAGGTAGGTGCCGATGATTTGTCCATCGGCAGATCGATAACCTTCAATTTCGCCATTATTCAGTTCAATCAAGGCATCGTGTCTTTGGGTGAATTGAGACACGCCAGAGTGAATTTCATAACCTGTGATCTCAGCGTGTTCCTGTATCAGTTTACCTTGTCGTTGTTTGAGCTGTTTTTCTTCTTTTAAGACGGTTGTCATGGGGATAAAACCAAAGCCATTGGTTTGTGTCCCAGGTGTTTGGTTTTCTAGCCCAAGGGGATCGGATAGGTGCTCTCCGAGCATTTGAAAACCGCCGCAGAGGCCAATGACGTTACCGCCGTATCTAAGGTGTTTTTGTAAATAGCTTTCCCAGCCTTGTTGGCGTAGAAAAGCCAGATCACTTTGTACGCTTTTGCTGCCCGGTAAAATCACGAGATCTGCAGGAGGGATTGCTTCATTGGCATTCACTAATGTCACTTGTACCTCTGGGTGCAAGCGCAGGGCATCCCAATCGGTATGATTACTGGTGCGTGGCATCACCGGAATGACCACTTGCAGTTTGTCTGTCGAATGATCCTTGATTGGACTTTGAGCGACGGCGTCTTCTGATTCTAAATGAAACCCTGTCAGATAGGGTAAGACCCCTAATACGGGTTTACCAGTACGGGCTTCTAGCCAGTCGAGCCCAGATTGCAATAAGCTGATGTCACCACGAAAACGGTTAATCACAAAGCCAATCACCCTGTCTTGTTCGCTTTGGCTAAGCAGGTCTAAAGTGCCAACCAAATGCGCAAACACACCGCCTTTGTCTATGTCGGCAATGATGATGACAGGACAATCAATGCTTTCCGCAAAGCCCATGTTGGCAATGTCACGAGCGCGTAGGTTGATCTCGGCTGGGCTGCCTGCACCTTCAATTAATACCGCTTGATAGTGTGAGGCAAGACGATGGTAGGAATCCAAGGCGGCTTGTTTGGCGATGCTTTTGTATTGGTGGTATCCGACCGCATTCATGTTGCCCACGGCTTTGCCTTGAATGATGACTTGGGCGCCGGTGTCTGTGTTGGGTTTGAGCAGAATGGGGTTCATGTCCACATGGGGGGCTAGGTGAGCAGCCTGTGCTTGTACCGCTTGAGCGCGGCCGATTTCATTACCATCTTGGGTAACGGCGCTGTTGAGTGCCATGTTTTGTGGTTTGAAAGGCGCAACCGAGAGTTGGCGCTTTACCAAGAGTCGGCATAGTGCTGTCACTAGAGTGCTTTTTCCAGCATCAGAGGTTGTCCCTTGGACCATTAAGCTAAAGGCAGGCATGAAGTCATCACGTTTTAAATCAATAAGGTGTTAGAATTCTACCCAATGTTTCGATCACTGAAAAACGACCAATATTCATGATGACTTCAATTTTTGACTTTATATCGACGAATGCCCTTATTTTAATCATTGCTCTGCTGCTGGACCGATTAATTGGTGAGCCTAAATCATGGCACCCATTAGTTTGGTTCGGACGCTGGGTGGATCTTGTGCACCAATATACGGTGGCGCCTCATACGGCTAAGGCGAGCCAACAAAAACGAGCCGGAGTAGTTGCTTGGTGTTTGGCGGTGATACCTTGGTTATTGGTTTTATCTGTTTTGTTTTGGCTGTTACCGACTTGGTTAGATCGTAGTCTTGCGGTGTTGATTGTGTATTTTGCCATTGGTTGGCAAAGTTTAAGAGAGCATGCGTTTGCCATTGCTGAGCCATTGCAGAAAGCCGCCCAAGGCGACTTGTCTGAATTGCAGCAAGCGCGACAAGCGGTGGGTTATATTGTGAGCCGTGACACACAAAACCTAAGTGAAGAAGAGGTCGCGAAAGCGGGTGTTGAGTCCGTGCTAGAAAACGGCAATGATGCCATTTTTGCGCCGATATTTTGGTTTGTCGTTGCCGGTGTGCCGGGGATTTTACTTTATCGACTTGCCAATACATTAGATGCCATGTGGGGTTACAAAAATGACGCCTTTATTCACTTTGGTTGGTTTGCTGCGCGTTTCGATGATGTGCTGAATTATCTGCCTGCGCGATTGGTGGTTTGTACCTACGGAGCCTGTGGTCAATGGCATGCGGCGTTACGTTCTGCTCGTCGGCCTTCGGCCAGTTGGAAAAGCCCTAATGCTGGTCCAGTCATGGCGGCAGGGGCTGGGGCGCTGGGCATTCAAGTTGGCGGTAGTGCGCCCTATTTTGGCAAAGTAGAAGAGCGCCCAGTTTTAGGCGAAGGGGAGCAAGCTCAACCAAAAGACCTGATACGAGCTGTTGAGCTGGTGGACAGAAGCGTGTACTTGTGGGGATTGGTCATATGTCTGCTGTTTTGAATAAAGCCAATTTAGACGTGGCCAGTTTGCCTCATGGCGGGGATTTAGCGCGCTGGCAACGACAAGAAGGCGACCAGGCTTCAACTTGGTTGGATTTGTCTTCCGCCTGTAATCGCGAGCCTTGGCCGATTCCTGATTTTCCGAAAGCCCTTTGGATGACATTGCCAGATCAGGCCGCGTTAATGCAGTCGGCACAGTCCTATTATGGTGTTCGCCCCACTGTGATTGCCTCCGGCAGTCAACAAATAATCGAAGCCTTACCCATTTTGAAGCGTGAACAGCTGCCCTCAGAGAGTAGCAAATCGAAGCGTGTGTTTGTTCCTAGGGTTGGTTACCAAGAACACGCTTTTGCCTGGCAAAAATGGGGTTTTGAACTGGCTTATTATGATGACTTGAATGAATTGCTCGATCAGTCTTGGACGGCCGCTGTTTTGGTGAACCCAAACAACCCGACTGGTGAGTGGGCGGATTCCGAGTTGGTTTTACAGGTGCTGGCACAGGCGAAACGGCAGCGGGCGTGGTTTGTTGTTGATGAGGCGTTTATCGACGTTCAACCTGAATTAAGTCTACTAAGCCGATTAGGTGAACAGATTGATGAACAAATCGAGAGTCAGCATGGTTTTGATGCTTTGTTTGTGTTGCGTTCGGTGGGTAAATTTTTTGGTCTGGCCGGTGCGAGAGTAGGCTTTGTTTTCTGTCACCCCGACTGGCAGCAGAGTTTAAATAATCTAATGGGACCTTGGCCTGTGGCCAGTGCCAGTTTGCATCTAGTGGATTTGGCTTTGCAGGATACCGCATGGCAGTTGGCGGCAAAGGGCCATCTAGAGGCTCGTCAACGTTATTTTGTGGAGAAAGTGTTGCCCAAGTTCCATACCATCTTCGACTCACAAGATTATACTCTTCATCCTTTGTTTGCGACTTGGCGCATATCGGATCAAGGTTATGCAGAACAGGTGTTTGCTATGCTGCATGAGGTGGGCGTACATACTCGTTTAGGGGATGGTTGGATACGTGTCGCTATGCCTGCCATGTCGGAAATAGAGACGTTAGATGCCTTGTTGATACAATTATTAAAAGGGGCTGGAGGGCGAGACTTAGCATGAAGTATTTGGTACTCGGAGGGGTGCGCAGTGGTAAAAGTGCCTTTGCACAAGATTTGGTGGCAGAAACTGGTAAACCCGTTTGTTATGTCGCCACGTCTCAAGTTTGGGATGACGAAATGGCACAACGAGTTGAGCGGCATAAATTGAACCGTCCTGAGCAATGGCAGCTGATTGAGGAGCCCATTGCACTGGCTGAGACGCTCAACCGCCTCAACCATGTTCAGCAAGCTGTGATTGTGGAATGCTTTAGTCTGTGGCTCAGCAACCTTTTATGCTTGGAGGACGATCAAGTGTTTGAGCGAGAGCGTCAATCTTTATTAAAGGCGGTAGAGCAATTTCAAGGGGAGTTGGTACTGGTCTCCAGTGAAGTTGGTTTGGGCATCATGCCGATGAATGCTTTAGCCCGACGTTTTGCCGATGAGGCAGGAATGCTCAATCAAACCTTGGCTAAATTGACCGATCGGGTAACTTTTGTTGCAGCTGGACTGCCAATGCCGTTAAAATAGCACGCCTTCCAATACCCTAACATCGTCTTTTGAGTCCTGTTTCACCGTTCGTGAGCAGAGCTTTTTTATTAAGATGATCTATTAACTTTCGAATTAAAATAGCTGTAAAGCATAGGAGCCTTGATGACCCCTTATTCAAAAGATTTTCCTGTTTCTTGGGAAGAGCTGCATAGAAATGCACGTGCTTTGTCTTGGCGTTTGCTTGAGCAAGGTCCTTGGAAAGGCATCATCGCGATTACTCGTGGTGGTCTGGTGCCTGCGGCTATCTTGTGTCGCGAAATGGACATTCGCCTAATAGACACCATCTGTGTTGTGAGCTACGGCGCTGATGAAGAAGGTGGCGCGGCGATGAAGCAAGGCGATTTAAATGTGTTGAAAGGCGTGGACGGCGATGGCGAAGGGTTTATTCTGATCGACGATCTTGTTGACACAGGTCGTACGGCAGCGAAAGTGCGTGAAATGTTGCCAAAAGCACACTTTGCGACCATTTATGCCAAACCAGCTGGTAAGCCATTAGTTGATACCTTCGTAACAGAAGTGAGCCAAGACACTTGGATTCGATTCCCTTGGGACATGGAATATACCTTCTCAACACCTCTGGCAGACCGTCAGCCAATTTAGATCTCTTTTCCTATCCTATTGAATTCCTGAAATAAAAACGAGAGTTTGCAAATTTACACAAATCTCTCGTTTTTCTTGCCGCTTTATAGTCTACATTTAAAGATTACTTAACAGAAAAAGTGACGAACACAATTTGTCGTTTTTAACCTGCTTTATCACTCTTACAGGAATTTTATATGAGTATTAGGTTAATGAAAGTCGCCTTGGTCGCTTTATTGTCAACGCTGGCAATATCTGCCTGGGCAGAGGGTTCGGTGGCACGAGCACAGTTTGCAACGGATGTGGTGGATCGCGAACCCATTGATGACATAGGTGAAGTCGTAAAAGTTGAATACGGCGCGATTCAACGAGTGTATTTCTTTACCGATTTACGTGATATGTCTGGAAGTAAGGTGTCTCATCATTGGACGCTCGATGGTGACGATATGGCGGATGTGTCGTTTGAAATTGGTGGTGATCGTTGGCGTGTTTGGTCTAGTAAACGTTTGATGCCAGGTTTTGATGGCAAATGGCGTGTCGATGTAGTGCGAGACGGCGAAGTGATTGAATCCCATTCTTTTGACTATGTCGATGAAGAATAATGCAAACGAAGAATAGCCCCATTTTATACTAAGGTTATTGATCCCGAGGTTTCCCCATAAAGCCCATTCGTGATGTCATGAATGGGCTTTATTCTTTCTTAGAGACGTATCGACTTTAGCCTTGTTGAAACGGGTAAATGCTGCCCAAGTTCAATAATTGTGTGAGTTCATCCAGTGCAGTGCGACTTTCAATGAGGAGTGTTGGGTCGGCTAAATCGGCTTCCACCAGACGATCACGATAATGACGATCGACCCATTGATTCAGTCGCGCAAAGCGTTCGTCATTCATCCATATTGAAGGGTTAACGGCTTGTCTTTCTGCGGCGGTTAATGCCACGCGAAGTCGTAAACAAGCAGGGCCGCCGCCATTGCTCATGCTTTGCTTTAGGTCGAAGACTTTCACTTCTTTAATTGGGGCGTTTGAAGCCACTAATGATTGAAGGTAATGCCAGACGTTTGCATTGGCTTGGCATTCACCAGGTACAATCAAAATCATGTCATCGTCACCACGGCTGAGTAGCTGGCTATTAAACAGATAAGACTGAATGCAATCTTGTACGGAGACGGCGTCAGTTGGCACTTCAATAAAGTGAAATTGACTGGCTCTGTCTCCCCAAGCCTTGAGTAGATCCTGTTTCATTTTTGCCGTATCAAGAAAAGCTTGCTGATGATAAAAGTGAGCATTGCGATTACCAACCGCGATGACATCATTGTGGAATACGCCAGCGTCAATCACATC
This sequence comes from Marinomonas sp. TW1, assembly GCF_001625355.1. GTDB lineage: Bacteria > Pseudomonadota > Gammaproteobacteria > Pseudomonadales > Marinomonadaceae > Marinomonas. The sequence goes on along the minus strand of NZ_JSEE01000002.1, from coordinate 141,130 downwards.
CGGGTTTTGTTGTGCATAGACGACTTGGGACGTTTGTAATCCATGACGACGAGCGATGGCTTGTGAGGCTTCTAAGGTATGGCGAGCTGGAAAACGGCTGGGTTTAACCGCGGCAGAGTTAAAGGCTTCCATACCATACACGAAGAACTCGACCCCCGTGTTATCGTACTGATCACAGAAACGCGTGTGATTGGCGGCCCCTTCGTCACCAAAATGCTCGACGCTGGGGAGCGCTTTGTGATGGGTAAAATGCTGTGGGTCGGCGAAGCTGGCACGTAAAATTGCCCCTGTGGTTTCATGCTCTATGGAGCGGTGAAACTTATTCGCCAAATTCGCCACGCTAAAATGAAGTTTGCCATCTTGTGTGTCGGCACTTGGTGATACGGTGGCGGCGTTTGCTGTCCACATACAAGAAGCCGAACTGACTGCCGCCAATAGCTTTGGGACTTGTTTGACTACGTTAGCCAGTATTTGAGCATCTGAGCCGGTGAAGCCTAATTGACGTAATGTCGGCAAATGTGGGCGCTCATGGGGGGCTAAGATACCTTGTGTGAAGCCCATGTCTGCTAAGGCTTTCATCTTCTCCAAACCCTGTTTTGCTGCGGCTTTAGGGTTTGATGCTTGATTGGAATTGGTAAGAGAAGCGACATTGCCAAAGGAAAGGCCGCTGTAGTTGTGCGTTGGGCCAACTAAACCGTCAAAGTTGGCTTCGGTTGCTGAATTCATGTTGACCTCTTTCAATCGTCATTAGGTTATGGGGCGACAGTGCCTAGGGTTTTGTTTAAAGCGTCAGACCCGGAACGAGCGTTTCTGGCACTTTCAGTTCGTCTACTTCAATACTGGCGACAGGGTAAGCGCAGTAGTCAGCAGCGTAGTAAGCGCTCGCTCTTTGATTACCACTGGCCCCCGTGCCGCCAAATGGAGCGGCACTAGAGGCGCCCGTTGTTTGGCGATTCCAGTTAATGATGCCCGCTCGGCTGTGCTGCAAAAAGTAGTCATACTCGCCTCGTTCATCGGACAACAAGCCAGCTGAGAGGCCAAAGCGCGTATTGTTGGCAATCTCCATCGCTTGAGTCATTGAGTCATATCGAATGACGGTCAATAAGGGACCGAAATATTCTTGGTCTGGTAATCGATCTAGGATCTTCGTGGCGTCTACAATACCTGGTGTTACAAAGCCTGTTTGCGGTGCGCCCCTGGTCATGTCGAGTAAAGGTGTTGCGCCCAAATCCACTAGGGAATGAAAGGCTTTTAGCACATTCTCAGCCGCATTGGCCGACACTAATGGTCCCATAAAAGGTTGAGGGTCAGCATCAAAACGATCCACCATTATGGCTTTGGTTGCGGCCACTAGACGTGAAATAATTTGATCACCAAGTGGGCCTGTGGGCACCAGTAAACGACGAGCACAAGTGCAACGTTGGCCTGTTGAAATAAAGGCAGATTGAAGGATTTCGTGGGTGACTGCTTGTAGGTCGGACACTTTTTCGGACACCAATAAAGGGTTGTTGCCGCCCATCTCTAAGGCCAAAATCTTTCCTGGATGGCCCGCAAACTCGCGATGCAATAGGTGTCCGACGTCTGGGCTACCGGTAAAGAATAACCCGTCAATGTCTTGATGATTCGCCAGCGCCACGCCTGTGTCTCGTTCACCTTGTACGAGATTGAGAACGCCGTCAGGGATACCGGCTTGTTGCCACAGCTGGACAATCAAGTCCGACGTGGCTGGAGCTTGTTCACTGGGTTTGAACACCAAAGTATTGCCCGCAATCAGTGCTGGCACTATGTGGCCATTCGGTAAGTGCCCTGGGAAATTGTAGGGGCCAAATACCGCGACGACCCCATGAGGTCGGTGACGTAAGACGGCTTTGGCGCCCGGCATAGGGTTTTCTTTGGTGCCGGTTCTATCATGATACGCTTGTTGGGATATGGCCACTTTGCCGATCATAGCCGCGACTTCTGTTCGAGTCTCCCAAAGGGGCTTACCGGTTTCACGGCTGATAAGAGTGGCGATGTCTTCCGAGTGTTGTTTTAACAAGTCCGCAAAGTGTTCGATTATGGTCAAACGCTCTGTAAGCGGTAGATTAGCCCAGCTAGGAAAGGCTCGACGAGCGGCCTGAATGGCCCGATTCACCTGCTGTTGTGTCGCGCTGTTGGCTTGCCACACTTGGCTTGCATCACTTGGGTCGATTGAGTGAAACCTTTGACCTTCGCCAACTTGCCATTGGCCATTGATAAAGTGTGCTTGTTTCATACTCTCTCTCCTAGACGTTTGTCGTTTGGGGATCGGATGACAGTTCCACGATGCGAACTTGGTCTTCGTGGGTTAAGCAAAGTGCATCCGCTTCTTGCTGAGTTAATAGTATGGCTCCTTTATGAGAGACATTGCGTTGTACCAATAAGCAACGGAAGGCTTTGACCTTGGTATTCGCAACCAGATACACAGTCGCTTCTGGTTCTTCTGGGCACTCTGCTATCTGAACATCCTTTAGGCGGCTGTCTCGAACTGCGCGAATGTCTTGTACCCGTGCTTCTAAGCTTGGTCCGCCATCAAAAATGTCCACGTAGTTTTCGTAACGAAAGCCTTCTTTTTCCAATAATCGACGAGCAGGGGCGGTGTTCTTGTGAACTTCGCCCAAGACCTCACGAGCTTCTTTGGGTAATAAATTGACATACACAGGGTTGTTCGGCATCAGTTCGGCGATGAATTGTTTGTTGCCCTGCGCCGTGAGTTCGTCAGCTTGTTTAAAATCAATGGAAAAAAAGTGGCGACCAAGGCTTTCCCAAAACGGTGAGACACCATTTTCATCACTGACTCCGCGCATTTCGGCAAAGATTTTTTCAGTGAAACGTTCTGGAAATTGCGCCATAAAGATAAAGCGAGATTTTGATAATAGTTGGCCGTTTTTAGAATGGCGATAATTCTCTTCTAAGAATAGGGTGCAAATCTCGCTGCAGCCGGTGAAGTCATTATTTAGAATTAACGTCGGAATCGCATTGTGTACATTGAGTTCGCGAGAAGCATGGGTAATGGTGCCAAGGTGATAACTGTAAAAAGGTTCGTCTAAGCCGACGGTGGCTAACATGCCGCAGGTACCAACAATGTGTCCTGTGGTGGTGTCTTCTAACACCATTAAGTAGTCTTCATCGGTGGGTTGTTGAATGTCTTCTCGAGCGAAAGATTGGACGGCGCGGTCGATTTTTTTTTGCAGCATGGATTCGTCAGTGACCAAGGAAGTAAAGCCAATGCCGGTTAGTTCAGTGAGTCGGTAAAGTGACTTTAGATCGCCTTCGCGAATAGGGCGTATGACCATCATGACGGTGTCCTCGTGATTGTAATGTATTTTATTTATCTGTTGTTAAGGGTAGAGCAGACCATTGAATTCGGCTGCCAACCTTGATGTCTAGTTGTTCTAATGTGGCTTTGTCTATGCCTAATCCCGCGCTCTGGGGCTCTGCGGCCGCTACCGTGACGCGAAAGTGTTCAAGATGTCCTGTGGCAATCAGGTGTTGTTTCGCTTGCTGCGCTGGGTTGATGCTTAATGCTTTCCCCATCTGTTGATTGGCGATGGTATGCAGGCTGTGAGTTTGTGCCTCAACGCTTGGCCCTGCATCGAAAATATCCACATAGCCACGGAACTCAAATCCTTCATTTAATAAGATGTCTGCACTTTGGCTCGAGTCTTCATGGATCACACCAATCACTTCTTGTGCATTTTCTGGCAAGGTGGGCACATAGATTGGGTATCTTGGCATGAGGTCAGCAATAAAGTGTTTGTTACTGACACCAGACAAGTAGTCCGCTTTTTTGAAATCCATGCTAAAAAAGTGTTTACCCAGTGCATCCCAGAAAGGCGAGTGTCCTTGTTTGTCGCTTTCACCCCTTAGTTCTGCAAACAGGCGTTTGGTAAAACGTTGTGGATAGCGCGCAATAAATAATAGGCGAGCTTTTGATAGTAATGACACGGCAAGAGGGTTTTGATGTGCTTTGTCGACGACCAGTGCAATTAATCGACTGGTGCCATTGTAGTCATGACATAAAAAGAGAGCCGGGATGCGGTTGTGTATCTGCAATTGTGGTGATGCGTGCACGACTTCATCAATACGGTAGCTGTAAAAGGGGGCATCGGCTCCCACCATGGCATCAATACCACAGCATCCAACGACTTTATTATGGCTAGTATCCACTAATACAAACAAGTAGGATTCATCTTTTGGTTGGAGGATGTCTGCTTGCATGGAGCGCTTTGACGTCGCAATTTTGTCATTAAGGCGCTCACGGTTGGCCGGTAAGTTGGTGAATCCAATTCCGGCTTGCTTGGCAAGTCGCTCTAAGGCTGGTAGATCGGCAAAATCGGCGGGTCGAACGAGGTACATGTTGAGTCCTGAAAGCGACATTAAATGATGACGTGATTATTGCTCACTTAGTTTGGCTTGGTAAGTTTGTTTTTTTTGTATTTGCGACCTGATTTTCTATATTTTGGCTAAAAAGGGTCGTTTTTTAGTAAGAGTGAGGTGTGAAATGGTGAAGTCTGGTGTGTATCAGCATTATAAAGGGGCTGAGTACTGGGTAGAGCGTGTGGTTAAACACAGTGAGACGGAAGAAGAGTTAGTGGTATATCAAGCTCTGTATGGTGAGTTTGGCTGGTGGGCAAGACCAAAAAGCATGTTCTTGGAAAGTGTGGAAGTCAATGGTGAAGTCATTCCGCGCTTTGAGTGGATTCGCAGCACTCGCAACGCGAAATAATCTTGTAACCTTCTAGGTCGGTAGATGCATCCAAGGAGATTCACGCATAAAGGCGATGATTTTTTCACGCAGCCAGCGGTGCGCTAGGTCGTTATTGAACCTTTCATGCCAACAGATGTGAATTGGGTGACGACCATTGTATTCATCTAACTCAATTACTTCTTGTGGAATTTCGATTAGCTTAACGGGATAGAAGTTGTTCTTCTCACACATCACTTGTAAGAATAAGTCACCAATGGAGCGTGACGTTACCAGTGCCATACCACGTTTGACCGCTTGCATAGCAACCATCAGACTGTCAGTTTCCAGGGACGGTTGAATAGTATGACCCTGTTGTTTTAGTTTCTGCTCAGTTTTGGAGAAAGAGGTTTTGTTTTCGCTACGTAAATGGTGAGTGACAACCTTATGATTCAAGAGTTCGGACACGGTGACACTGTCTTGCTGAAACAAAGGGTGAGCTTCACTCAGAATGATACAGACTTCCATATAACCAATTAGCTTGCTGCGTACATTGTTGGGTGTATCACTAACACGCATGATACCAAGATCAGCATTGCCGGAAATAATTTCCTCAAAGTGTGACTCTCCCCAAGAACTGATGGACAAACGTACTTTAGGCGCTTCGTAGTGCATGGACGCTAATAACGCTTCTATGAAGTTCTCTAAATCACCTTCATCGACACGCAGTTTAAAGCGTCTGTCTAGGGTTTTTAGATCCAGCGCATTGGGACTCATTAAATCCGATAACGAACTGAGAATAGGCTGAATCGCATCGTGTAATTCCGTCGCTCTGGCTGTCGGCGTGAGACCGTATGCTTGACGAGTAAACAGAGAGTCTTTAAACAACTCTCGCAGTCTTTGTAGACTTTTGCTTAACGCCGGTTGAGTGACGCCTAACTTTTCGGCGGCACGGGAGACACTGCCTTCTTCCATAATGGTCACGAAAGCGACGAGCAACTTAATATCCAGTTTTAAGATTTCGTCTAAATGCATAATCTTCTCGATGATTAAGACGGAGTAGCGCCTTGCGACAATCGCAAGACGCTCATTCCGTAAGTGGATGTTCTACTAGAAGTCTTTATGAGAGCGGTATTTCACGCGGAACAACATGGTGTAGAACACAGGCACGGCGATTAAGGTCAAGATGGTGGCAAAGCCCAAACCGAAGGAAATTACTACTGCCATACCTTCAAAGAAGGCGTCAAATAATAATGGAATCATCCCTAGAATCGTGGTGATGGCTGCCATACAAACAGGTCGCACACGGCTGACCGCAGAATTAAAGATGGCTTCGTAGGTTTCTGTACCTTGTTCCAACTCATAGTTAATCTGGTCAACCAGTACGATGCCGTTTTTCACCGTCATCCCCGATAAACTCAAGAACCCGAGTAATGCCATGAAACTAAATGCGGAGTTCATCACCAACAAACCAGTCGACACACCAATTAATGCCAGTGGTACACAGAACCAGATGGTTAGTGGTACACGAATCGAGTTAAACAACAGGATCGTAATGATGAACATGAACAAATAACCCATAGGCAAGGCACTGAAAATGTTCGCCTGTGCGTCGGTACTGCTTTCGTATTCACCACCCCATTCTAATTCGTAACCCGGTGGCAGTTCGATGGCTTCAATCTTATCTTTGGTGCGATTAAAAATCGCCATGGCGGTTTCGTCACCAAGGATTTTCGGGTCGGCCATTACCGTGATGGTACGCTTACGATCACGACGCTCGATAATCGGATCTTCCCATACGGTTTCGAAGCCAGAAACCAACGTAGATAAGGTCACATAAGAGCCTGATGCTGGGCTGTAGATTTGCAGATCACTGATCTGATCAATCGACATGCTTTCGTGGTCTGGCGCTTTACGAACAATGGGTAATAAATCCGTCCCTTCACGATATAAACCAATCTGTGAGCCCGTGAAATTAGTGAGTAGCACTTCGTCCAATTCGGTTTTGCTGATGCCTAAGCGACGAGCTTGTGCATCATTAAAGATTGGGCGTAAGACTTTTACTGGCTGACGCCAGTCGTCTTTAATGCTTTCTAAGCCACCATCTTCGCGATACACCTGTTGGATTTGAGCACTGAATTGACGCAGCATTTTCGGATCAGGTCCACTGATACGGGTTTCCAATTTCGCACCACTCGCTGGCCCTAATTGCAAACGTTGCAGCTTCACTTCTAACTCTGGGTACTCTTTCTGCATTTTTTGATACAGGTCTTTCAATAACCCAGGGATGTCTTCTTTGGTTTTCGTACGAACAATGAACTGAGCGTAACTGGAGTTGGTTTGTTCTCCATTGTAGGTCAGCATGAAACGCAAGGCGCCTTGTCCCGTGGTCGACGCGACAAACTCAATACGGTCATCCTTCAACAAGTCTGCTTCAATCACACGTACTTTATCGTAAGTACTGTCGATGTGGGTGCCTTCTGGCAGCTGAATGTCCATGTAGAACATTGGTGTGGTAGAAGGTGGGAAAAAGGCCTGTTTGACGAACTGAAATGCATAGCCTGCGGTAAACAAACTGCCAATCAGTAGAATAACGGTGATCCAGCGGTAATGCATGGCTTTGTCCAGTAGCCATTTATAACCTACAAAGATGAAACCTTTATACGGATCATTGTTTTCTGATGAGTTCTCCGTACCTTCTTGTTGCGCTTTTTGGATTTGATCTTTGAAGAAAAGATCACAGAAAAAAGGCGTCAACGTGATGGCGGTAATCCAACTCAAGAGCAGAGAAATGAGCAAGACGTAGAATAATGAACCGACGAATTCACCCACTGAGTCTGGTGATAAACCGATTGGTGCAAAGGCGGTGACAGCAATAATGGTCGCGCCAAGAAGAGGCCATTTGGTCTGTTTCACGACGTCACTGGCAGCTTGTAGCTTGGTTTTACCACGCTGCATGCCAATGAGGACCCCTTCGGTGACCACAATGGCATTATCCACCAGCATCCCGAGCGCAATGATCAAGCCCCCTAGGGAAATTCGTTGTAAATTGATCTGGAAATAATCCATCACAATGAAGGTGCCCAAGATAGTCAACAGCAACACGATACCGATAAGAACACCGGAGCGAATGCCCATAAAGACTAAGAGGACTAGGATTACAATACCAACGGCTTCAACTAGGTTGAGTAGGAAGTTAGCTACCGAACGGTCGACTTCCTTTGATTGGAAGTAAATTGGGTCCATGCTGATACCAACGGGTTGTTGGTATTGTAATTCGTCTATACGCTTTTCAAGACGTTCGCCGACTTTCACAACGTTTACATTGTTGGAAAAAGAGACGCCAAGTAGCAAAGACTCTGCTCCGTTGTAATCGACAATGTGTGTTTTCGGTTCAACGTATTCACGTTTAATGGTGGCGATGTCTTTCAAGCGAATTAGATTGCCGTCGATCGGCGTACCGACGATCAGGTTTTCCAGTTCGGAAATGTCTTTAAATTCACCCGTTGGGCTGATACGAATGTACTCACTGCCCACTTTGACGCGACCCGCATTCGAGACACTGTTTTGGTTAGCCAGTAAGGTTTGTAACTGACTTGGGGCAATCCCCATGTTGGCCATTTTGGAACGGGAAATTTCAATGGAAATTTGCTCGTCTTGTTCACCTGCCACGGTCACTTTCGCCACGCCGTCAACAAGGACCAGTTCACGTTTCACATAATCCACGTAGTTTTCTAGGTCTTTGTATGGGTAGCCTTCACCGTGAATAGCCAGCATGACGCCGTACACGTCACCAAAGTCATCCATTACCATAGGTGTGTTGACACCGGCTGGGAAGGTGCCAGAAATGTCGCGAATTTTCTTACGGACTTCGTCCCAAATTTGCTTCAGCTGTTCCGCACGATAAGTGTCTTTGATGGTCAGTTGTACTTTTGAATAACCGGCTTTAGATGTGGACACAATTTTGTCCACATAAGGCAGGTTTTGTAGCTCACGTTCGATCGGGTAAGTTACTTCTTCCTCTACTTGCTCTGGTGACGCACCAGGGTAAGTGGTGATGATCAACGAGTCCTTAATGGTGAATTCAGGGTCTTCTAATTGACCTAAATTGGTAAAGGCAATGATGCCGCCAATCAGCAGAATCAGTGTCATCATCCAACTGGTGACTTTGCGTTTTATGAAATAAGCAGCAATATCCATTATAGGCCTCGCTCACGTGTCCATGGGCGAACTTCCATGCCTTCCGTCAGGCTATGAATACCAGCCGCAACGATCTGCTCACCTGGCGAAACACCGTCGATGATTTCTACTTGTGTGCCTTCTAAAGCACCGACTTCTATGGCGCGTGATACCACTTTATTCGCGTCTGGATTAAAGACCCAGACGATGCTGTTGGCTTCACCTGTTTGAGTGTTTTCATGGCGCATTACGGCTTCTACCGGCACAGTGATATGACGCTCAGTGCCTAACAAGGTACTGACATCAATGTCTACATTGGCGGTCATGCCTGGCAACAACGTGTGTTGGTTGCTATTACGGATCAAGTGCATGGTAACTTCATACGCCATGGTCGTCGCATTGGGGGACGTGTTGTGCTCTTTGTATGACGCATGAAACACTTCCGTTGGCGCTACGTCGACGATAACGCGAGGGTGATAGTCTGAATGCGTACCTTTGATGCTGACCACCAGGCTTTCTGGCACTTCAAATTCAACGTCTAGGTTGTCGATGTCTTGGATGTGCATTAGAGGTTGAGCCGCACTGACATATTGGAAGTTTTCTGTGTCTACATTCGAAATAACACCATTAAACGGCGCGTAAACTTTGGTGTATTTAAGCTGATTGCGAGCGGTTTGCAGGGCGTTATTGGCTTGATCTAAGTTTGCTTTGCTTGAATCGTACTCTGCTTTGGTTGTGGCGTTCTGTTTGAAAATTGTTTGAATACGTTTGAACTGGGCTTCCGCTAAACGCTGATTGGCTTCTGCTAATTCCACTTCCAGTTTGAAATCCGTTGGGTCTAGCGTGGCCAGTAAGTCGCCTTTCTTAACACGTTGTCCGGCGACTACATTCAGGGTTTGTAATTGTCCACCAACACGAAAGGCAATGTCCGCTTCTTCGCTGGCTTGTAATTCAGCGGGAAAACGACGGATATTGATTGCGTCTGTTGATTCGATGGTTAATAACTTAACGGGTCGAATGATATTTTCTTCAACACTGGTTTCTTCTGGGCTATCGGATGAACAAGCAGTCAGGAATAGCGAAGTCGCTAGGGTGACGCCTATCATCATATTTAGTCGCTTTGCGCGTGCCATTATTTACTCCGTCAATAAATTGAAAACAATTAGATGAATCTATTTTATATCTCTTGTGGGGCGATATGAATTTTTAAATATATATTAAAGATATACTATATTTGGAATATGACTAATAATTTTGCATTTATTAAGGATATGATTTTAAAGGCTTAAGCCGTTTTTTCTAACTCTTCTAAGAAGGTTTCTAATACCAGATTGGTTCTAGCGCCTTTGCGAGTAATGGCTGAGAACTGTGTGAGGTAGCGACATTCATCGGGAAGGATGGCGCGCATTCGACCGTCTCTTTCCCAGTGGGCGGCAACGTGATCCGGTAAAAAGCCAATATATCGCCCTGTCAATATCAGGAAGGCGATGCCTTCACGGTCGGTAGCGGTGGCACTGGCTTGCAGAGGTTGGTGTTGGGCTTTTATTTCAGGCGTCTGAGCATAAGCTGGCAATACCGCATCATAGTTTTTCAATTTTGCTTTACTGATTTTTCGATCATCCATTTCGAATAAAGGGTGGGTATTACTGCAATAGAGTTTAGATTCTTCTTCGTACAAGTGGTGATATTCCAAGCCACTGAGGATTTTTAAATCCGGCACGATGCCAATATGCAAACCGCCATCTAATACGCCTCTTTCCACATCGGTTGGTGGAATCATGCGGATATTCACCGTAACTTGTGGCCCTTTATCTTTTAATCCTGCCAAAGAATGTGTAATACGAGTATGAGGTAAGGTGACGAGGTTGTCAGTGATGCCAATGTTTAACTCGCCTTTTAGATGCTGGTGAAGCGCATTGATATGGGTACGGAAATCTTCAATTGAAGACAGTAGCTGTAACGTGTACTCGTAGACCTGACTGCCTTCGTTGGTTAATGAAAAGCCAGATCGTCCACGCTGACAAAGTCGAAAACCTAAGCGTGTTTCCAAATCTGAAATGGCAATGCTGATGGCTGCACGACTGATATTCAGCGTCACTTCTGCGGCAGAAAAGCCACCACATTCCACCACGGTTTTGTAGATTCGTAGAATCCTAAGATCGGCATCACTGATTTGGCTTTGGAAGGTTTTCATCTATGGCGGCTCTTTTTATTGATCGCTTCGGAAAATTTATAGTTAACCTAAAGCTTAACTAAGGGTTAATAAAATCGACTTTTTATAATCTATTACTCTTGGCATAGTATCGTCAATAGAGCGCTTTTTGAAACATCAAATGCGCAATTGAATTTTACCAAGGGTTATGGAGCTGTTATGCAATTGATCGGACACCTTATTGGCGGAAAAGCCTCATCAGCGGCGGAGCGAAAGCAAGATGTATTTAATCCGGCTACTGGCGAAGTGGCAAAGCAAGTGGCGATTGCACCTCGAGAAACTGTAGAAGAAGCCATCGCCGTCGCACAAGCCGCGTATCCTGAGTGGCGCAATACTCCGGCTTTGAAGCGTGCGCGTGTTATGTTCAATTACAAAACTTTGCTGGAAAAACATGCGGATAAAATCTGTGAGTTGATTGGCGCAGAGCATGGCAAAATTTGTCACGATGCGGCAGGTGAATTACAGCGTGGTATTGAAAATGTGGAATACGCTTGTGGTGCTCCTGAATTATTGAAAGGAGAGTTCAGTAAGAACGTTGGTCCGAACATTGATTCTTGGAGCGAGTTCCAACCTTTGGGCGTCGTCGCTGGTATAACGCCTTTTAACTTCCCTGCTATGGTGCCTTTGTGGATGTTCCCGATGGCCATCGTATGCGGTAACACATTTGTCTTAAAGCCTTCTGAGCGAGACCCAAGTACGGCTTTGTTTATCGCTGAATTGTTGCATGAAGCAGGTTTGCCTGCGGGCGTGTTTAATGTCGTGAACGGCGATAAAGTGGCGGTGGATACCTTATTGGAAGACAAACGAGTGAAAGCGGTGAGCTTTGTGGGTTCCACACCGATTGCGGAATACATTTACAGTAAAGCCAGTGCCAATGGTAAACGTTGTCAGGCATTAGGCGGCGCGAAGAACCATGCGATTGTGATGCCCGATGCGGATATGGACAATGTTGTTAGTCAACTTTTGGGCGCGGCATTTGGTTCATCTGGTGAGCGCTGCATGGCGCTGTCGGTAGCGGTGGCGGTTGGTCAAGCCGCCGGTGATCAGTTAGTAGCGAAAATGAAAGACGCCATGGCCCCTTTAAAAGTGGGTGAATGTTCGGATAAAAGTAACGATTTTGGTCCGGTGATTACTCAGGAACACAAAGACAAAGTGGTCGGTTTTATCAACAGTGCTGAGCAACAGGGTGCAACCGTGGTGGTAGATGGTCGTCAGCCACAAGTCACTGGCTACGAAAATGGTTTCTTTGTTGGCGCGACATTAATCGATGGCGTAACCAAAGAGATGGATTCTTATCAACAAGAAATCTTTGGGCCAGTATTGCAGGTCGTTCGCGCCGAGAGCATGGAAGAAGCCATGACGTTAATCAACGACCATGAATACGGCAATGGTACTTGTATTTTTACCCGTGATGGTGAGGCCGCGCGTTATTTCTCTGATCACATTGAAGTGGGCATGGTGGGGATCAACGTACCTTTACCCGTGCCTGTGGCGTATCACAGCTTTGGTGGTTGGAAGCGTTCTTTGTTTGGTGATCTGCACGCTTATGGGCCAGATGCGGTACGTTTTTATACGAAGCGTAAAACCATCACTCAGCGTTGGCCTTCTGCAGGTGTGCGTGAAGGTAAGAGTTTTTCGTTCCCCTCTTAGTCCCAGGGCATTTCTAACCGATTTAATAGAAATGTATTTGTTTGACCGCTTACTTAAGTAAGCGGTCTTTTTTTTGGAAAAAGGCTCGATTTTCAGTAATATGGCAGCAACTTACTAGGAAGTGCTGTTTTTTTGAACTAGTATGATGGTAGCTAGCTTAGATGTTGAGTTCATTGAGTACCCTATGAAAATCGAAACGCTTTTACCGAATGTGCTGAAGTGGCTATCTCTTGTGGTTTTTTTCTTGTTATCCGCCTGCGCTACGATAGACGATCAAAGTCTACTGGAAGCGGACTCGTTATCTCTCGAAGTGGAAGATAATACCGCCTATTTGTCAGGCGTCTTAGACAGCAACTTGGTGTCGGACTTAACCGCCTTTTTAGCCGAGCATCCAAATGTAACGGATTTAGTGCTGGTTGATGTGCCTGGTTCAACCGATCAACAAGCCACAATGGACAGTGCGCGTTTAATTCGGCGTTTAGGATTAAACACTCACATTGCGCCTACCGGTTATGTGTTGTCAGGTGGTGTGGATTTATTTCTCGGTGGTGTTGAACGAACCATAGGCGCTGGTGCCGGTGTTGGAATTCATGCATGGTCTGACGGTACTCGTGTTAATGCTTCTAGTGCCAATGTGGCGGATCCGATCCACGCGACTTATGTAAACTTCTACTTGGAAATGGGTGTGCCTGATCGATTTTATTGGTTTTCTCTGACCGCTGCACCGGCTGATAGGGTGTATTTTCTGTCCCCAGAAGAAGTGTATGACCTTCAGCTCGCAACGCAATAAATCATAATATTAAAGCCGGGGGGTGACATGGAACAAATCGAGCTATTTGCCATTGAAAGCCCTTGCAAGAGTGTTTGCGAAAACAGTGCTAAAGGTTTTTGTAAAGGCTGTTTGCGCAGTCGAGATGAGCGATTCCACTGGTTCTCTCTGTCCAATGAGGCGAGATTTCATATCTTAGAACTTTGCAAGCAGCGCCGGCTACGTTTGTTAAAAGCCCGTCAAGAAAGATTGGATGCGCAATCTGACAGAGCTCTTCCTTATGGTATGGAGGATGAGCCAATCGAAGATTTGTTGTCTGGGCTGAACTGATTGTGTTTTGGCGGCTGGATGGCTTGCCCAAACAGAACGAAGTGTTCCATTCAGGCAACGAGTGTATTATCGATTCGCTACTGACTAGCCAAAGATTGCTTCTAAAGCCTGAGATAGGCGCTCCACACCAATGACTTCCATCCCTTCTATGGGTTTCTTAGGACAATTTGCTTTTGGCACCACGGCTTTAGTAAAGCCATGTTTAGCGGCTTCACTGATACGTTCTTGGCCAGATGGCACTGGACGAATTTCCCCCGAGAGACCCACTTCCCCTAATACAACCAAATCGTGAGGCAGTATTTGATCTCGGAAACTGGAAACAACGGCGGCAATGGCGGCTAAATCCGCACTGGTTTCTAACACTTTTACACCGCCCACGACATTTAGGTACACATCTTGGTCGGAGGTAAGTAGGCCACCATGTTTGTGTAAGACGGCCAACAACATGGCCAAGCGATTATGATCAAAGCCGACGGTAACGCGACGCGGATTACCAAGGGCAGAATCATCGACTAAGGCTTGCAGTTCTACTAGCAACGGACGCGTGCCTTCCCACACCACCATCACTAAACTGCCTGCGGCGGGTTGATTGCTGCGGTTTAAAAAGATGGAGCTGGGGTTTTTGACTTCCTTTAAGCCGTTTTCCATCATGGCAAACACGCCTAACTCATTAATTGCGCCAAAACGGTTTTTCATGCCGCGTAACGTACGAAAACGTGAATCCTCTGAGCCTTCAAGCAGTACAGAGCAATCGACCATGTGCTCTAAGACTTTGGGACCCGCCAGAGTACCGTCTTTGGTGACGTGCCCAACTAGCAGGACAGCGGTTTGGGTTTGTTTGGCAAAACGCGTTAACACCGCAGCACTTTCGCGAACTTGTGACACGCTGCCTGGCGCAGACTCAATACCATCAAGGTGCATGACTTGGATGGAGTCAATGACAATCACTTTAGGGTTAACCTGCTGTGCCACAGTCATAATGGCTTCAACATTGGTTTCCGATAGCATCTTTAGATTTTGTGTCGGCAAACCAAGACGATTGGCGCGCATGGCAACCTGTTGTAAGGATTCTTCACCAGTAACATACAGCGCCGTTTGTTGTTGTGCTAACCAACACATGGTTTGCAGCAATAAGGTACTTTTCCCTGCCCCTGGGTGGCCACCAATTAATACCACACCGCCTGGGACTAACCCGCCACCTAACACGCGATCAAATTCACTGGCACCAGAACTAAAGCGAGGCACATCACCGAGGTCCACATCGGATAAATTTTGAATGCCCGTCGTGGCTCCAGCATAACCCAATGTTCGAGCGTCTTGGCTAGCGGCCACTCGAGCAGAGGTTTTGCCAGAGGTTAAACGGATTTCAGAGAGTGAGTTCCACGCACCACACGCTTGACATTGTCCTTGCCATTTCGCGTAATCTGCGCCGCATTCATTACATACAAAGGCGGTTTTTGCTTTAGCCATTAGAGTCTCTTTGTCATAAGTCAGCTGGGTTTATTGACCCAGCTTATTGGAAATAACATCCATGTTATCACAGCTGAAACCTTACTTAGTATGCTTCCAATTCAGTGAATACAGGTCGGTTCGACGGTCTTTCAGGTTGTTTACAGAGCCTTCGCTGCGTGTCAGTTTGAGCTTATCTAAGTCCAAATCCGAAAACATGATCATCTCTGTATTTGGGGTGGTTTCTGCCATCACAGCATCGTGTGGGTAGGAGAAGTCAGACGGTGAAAATACCGAGCTTTGGGCGTATTGGATGTCCAGGTTTTCCACCTGAGGCAAGTTGCCACAGCTACCGCAAATGACCACATAACATTCGTTTTCAATGGCGCGAGCCTGCGCACAGCGACGAACACGAAGGTAACCATTTTTGGTATCCGTCCAGAAAGGGACGAACAGAATGTCCATGTCCTGAGACGCCAATAAGCGACCTAATTCTGGGAACTCCACATCGTAACAAATCAAAATGCCCACTCGGCCTGCGTCGGTATCAAATACCTTTAGGTCGTGACCCCCTTCAATAATCCAGTCACGACGTTCATGTGGTGTGATGTGGATTTTCTTTTGCTCTTCGACGGTGCCATCACGACGGCAGAGATAACTGACGTTGTAGAGCGTGTCGTCTTCCATCAAGGGCATGGAGCCTGTAATCACGTTAATGTTATAACTCACCGCCAGTTGCGACATTTCATTTTTAAAACGCTCAGTGTAACTGGCAAGAAAGCGGATCGCTTCCGTTTGGTTACTCTGATCTGGACTCAGGCCAATTAAAGGCGCGTTGAAAAACTCCGGAAACAGGACAAAGTCACTTTTGTAATCGGATACCGCGTCGACAAAATATTCCACTTGTGTGAGCAGTTCATCGACACTTTCCACTTCGCGCATTTGCCATTGAATGGCACCGATTCGAACCTGTGTCTTTCTGGATTTAATGACCGTAGTTTCGGGTGAAAAGAAGATGTTTTTCCACTCCAGAAGAGTGGCGTAACCTTGAGACTTTTCATCCTCTGGCATATAGCGTTTTAATAAGCGAGTGACTTGGAAATCGTTTGAGAGCTGGAAGGTGAGAATAGGGTCATAAATCTTACGCTCGCGCACGGCTTCTAGGTATTCGGCTGGTGTCATTTCATGAGCATGTTCGTGGTAATTTGGAATGCGACCGCCCGCTAGAATGGCACGTAAGTTGTGCTGACGGCACAGTTCTTTTCGTGCTTCGTATAAACGACGACCAAGACGATAACCTCGATATTCCGGTGCGATTAAAACATCGAGGCCGTACATGGCATCACCAAGGCGGTCATTGAGAATGTTTTCTTTTTGGTCCACTAGATCATCGTAAGTGTGCGGGTTACTAAAACGCTGATAATTTACTTGCACTGACAGAGCAA
Organism: Marinomonas sp. TW1; assembly: GCF_001625355.1. GTDB lineage: Bacteria > Pseudomonadota > Gammaproteobacteria > Pseudomonadales > Marinomonadaceae > Marinomonas. The sequence goes on along the minus strand of NZ_JSEE01000002.1, from coordinate 124,391 downwards.
TACCGACGATTTCGCCGTGATCTTCCAGACAGATCTGACCTTCTGGAAAGTCTTTAATGAGTTTGTGAATTGTGTGCTCGGGCCAAGCCCCGCCAATGTCATGGTACACCTTATCCATCAGGGTTTTGACTTGAGTGTAATCTTGGTTAGTGATGTTGCGAATTTTTAAATGTAAATCTTCACGCATGATAGCTAAGCCCCTTTGAGCTTTGTTCTCGACAAAATTTGATAATAACGTGTATTAAGTGATAAGGCGTTAAAATTTCTTTTCAATCCCTTGGTTTTCATTTCTCTAAAACAGAAAACCCCCGCCGAAGCGAGGGTTTAAATCTTACTCAATTAGTAAGAGAGGTTCGAAAGGTCTGTTATTTCTTGAATTCTGGGTAAGCTTCCATACCGCATTCAGATAGATCAACACCTTCGTATTCTTCTTCTTCGCTAACACGAACGCCCATGATAGCTTTGATGATTAACCAAACGACCAAGCTTGTTACGAATACCCAAACGAAGATCGTTAATGCACCGGCGATTTGACCGCTGAAGCTGGCACCGTCGTTGGTTAGTGGCACAGCTAGTAGACCCCAAACACCCACGACACCGTGGACAGAGATGGCACCAACTGGATCATCAATTTTTAGCTTATCAAGTGTTAGGATAGACATCACAACGATCAGACCACCAACAACACCGATTAACGTCGCACCCAGAGCAGAAGGTGTAGAAGGTTCTGCTGTGATTGCAACCAGACCTGCTAGCGCACCGTTAAGTAGCATTGTTAGGTCAGCTTTACCAAATAGGATGCGAGCTAGAAGAAGGGCACCGATCGCACCACCAGCAGCTGCTGCGTTGGTGTTTAGGAAAACCATGGCAACAGAGTTTGCGTTAGCAATATCACCTAGTTTCAATACAGAACCGCCGTTGAAACCGAACCAACCCATCCAAAGGATGAATGTACCTAGTGTCGCCAATGGTAGGTTAGCACCAGGAATGGCACGTACTTCACCGTTTGGACCGTATTTGCCTTTACGAGCGCCTAGTACAAGCACACCAGCAAGAGCGGCTGCCGCACCAGCCATGTGAACGATACCAGAACCTGCAAAGTCAGAGAAACCTAAGTCGCCTAGGTTGAACATACCGAATACATCGTTGCCACCCCAAGTCCAAGAACCTTCCATTGGGTAGATGAACGCTGTCATAACGACGGCGAAGATTAGGAAAGACCACAGTTTCATACGCTCAGCAACGGCACCAGAAACGATAGACATAGCGGTTGCTACGAATACCACTTGGAAGAAGAAGTCAGAAGCGCCAGAGTAAATAGAACCGCCTTCAAAACCGCCATCACGGCCAGCAAAGTCAGTTAGAGTAGAAGTAACGTCTACATCTTGAATGCCAGTTAGGAACCAAGTACCACCGTACATGATTGAGTAACCGCAAACTAGGTACATAATACAAGAGATCGCAAATAGCGCGACGTTCTTTGTTAGGATTTCCGTGGTGTTTTTAGCGCGTACTAAACCTGCTTCCAACATGGCAAATCCAGCTGCCATCCACATAACCAGTGCACCACACACCAAGAAGTAGAAGGTGTCCATGGCATATTGTAAGTGAAAAATTTGATCTTGCATGTTTCGCCCCCCTAAAGGCTAAAATATTCGAACCGTATTAAACGGCTTCTACGCCAGTTTCGCCGGTACGAATACGAACCGCTTGCTCAAGGTTAACGATAAAGATTTTACCGTCGCCGATTTTGCCAGTATTTGCAGCACCACTAATGGCTTCAACCACTTGGTCTGTCATGTCGTCTGCAATGGCTAGCTCGATTTTTACCTTAGGTAAAAAGTCCACCACGTATTCCGCACCGCGGTATAGTTCTGTGTGGCCTTTTTGACGTCCGAACCCTTTCACTTCTGTTACCGTGATGCCTTGAACACCGATTTCAGAAAGTGCCTCTCGAACATCATCGAGTTTAAATGGCTTGATGATGGCAGTTATAAGCTTCATACCCACTGTCTCCTTTAAAAGTCAGTTTTATTGTCGTATCGCAGGTAGATGTCTTTATTCAATATGCGTGCCATCTCTTGAACAGCCCAAGTGACAAGGGCTTTGTAAGGATTTTGTCGGCTTATTGAAATTAAAAAGGGCAGGGAATAATTGATTTGGTGCAGCATATTGGGGTGTGTCAAATGAGGCTTGCTTTAAGTTGGTGCAAAATGTCATCTATCACATAGCATTATTCTATCCTTTCGCTCTATCTGCTTGCTCCTAATACAAAAATAGACAAGGCTGTAGCAGAACTGAAAATGACGAAAAAGGCCATATAATGATAACTAAATGGTCAACCTGCCGTTTTTACTGCACAAAAAAAAGGCGTGAATGAGTGTGTTACTGAGCTTGTTTGTACCTTTACTCGACCACTATACTAGACAAATGATTCGTACTATTTAAATAAGCCCTATCAGGGAGCAATGAGAGTAAAATGATTGATCAATTTATTAAACAGTTAGGCACTGGTTTGGAGCAGGCAGCGGAAACCTTAGGTAAGCTGCCGAAAGAAGAAATTCAAGCTCAGTTGCATCAAGTGGCACAAGCCACATTAAGTAAAATGGACTTGGTGACTCGCGAAGAGTTTGAAGTACAGGCAGCGATGTTGGCTAAATACCGAGAAAAGCTAACCGCTTTGGAAGCGCGTTTGGCGGAATTGGAAAGCGATCAATAAGCTTATTTCCAGCCTTGTTGCCACAGTTCCTTTGTGCTGAGGGATTGCCAAGGTAATCTATATTGTTGGTGATTGATAACGGCCTCCAATACACATTCGATTACCTTGTCGTCCTCATCACGGATGAGTTCAGTCACAATAAAGTGTTTTTCCTTTTGTTGTGGTGAATGGGATGTCCATTTAGAGAGTAATAATTTATTCGGGTTAATTTGATGCTTTGACATGGTTTATCCTGTTAATCCGCCGTTGTTAACTTATTGTTCCAAAAGAAAGACGTAAGTCATAAGCAATACGCGACAAACGCTAAGTTAGATGACCTAGCGAGAATACTATCAAACGATCAAGGAGTGATCATGAGTTTAGCTACTATTTACAGTCGTGCCCGTGTTGGTGTGGCGTCCCCTCTTGTTACTGTCGAAACTCACATTTCCAATGGTCTGCCTTCTCTTAATATTGTGGGATTACCTGAAGCGGCTGTTCGAGAAGCCAAAGATAGAGTACGCAGTGCCATTATCAACAGTCATTTTGAGTTTCCTACTCGCCGAGTCACGATTAACCTCGCGCCTGCCGATTTGCCCAAAGAAGGCGGGCGCTATGATCTGGCGATTGCTATTAGTGTGCTAGTGGCCTCTGGACAGCTCGGAGAGTTGAATCTAGGTGATACAGAATTCATTGGTGAGTTAGCGTTATCTGGTGATATTCGTGGTGTCTCCGGTTTATTACCTTCGGCGATTGCTTGTCACCAATCGAATCGACAACTGATTCTTCCGGCGGATAACCAAGCTGAAGCCGCACTAGTGGAAGGGCATTCTGTGTTCGCCAAACATTTAACGCAAGTGACAGCACATTTACTCAAGCAAGCAGCATTGCCTTTTTGTCAGGGGCGTCCTGAAACGGATATTGCTATGCGCCAAGCGTTTAAAGATATGCGCGATGTGAAAGGGCAATACCAAGCAAGACGAGCGTTAGAAGTGGCGGCCGCTGGTGGCCACAATCTGTTGTTTATCGGCCCGGCAGGCACAGGGAAAACCATGTTGGCCTCCCGACTTCCGAGTATCATGCCACAAATGACGGAAGCTGAAGCCTTGTCTGTGGCGTCGGTGCAATCTGTAGCAGGTCGTAAAATGGGGCAAGATTGGCATTGGTCAGAGCGACCTTTTCGTTCGCCTCACCATTCCTGTTCGGCGGCGGCTTTAGTGGGCGGTGGCTCAATACCCAAACCGGGCGAAGCATCGTTGGCTCATTGTGGCGTGTTGTTTTTAGACGAATTGCCTGAGTTTGATCGTAAAGTATTGGAAGTGTTACGTGAGCCTTTAGAAAATGGTGAAGTGCATATCTCGCGGGCTCGTGGGCAGGTGACTTTTCCTGCTAGATTTCAGCTGGTGGCCGCGATGAATGCCAGTAATGAAGCGTATCGTGGGGGGCAAGATTATTATCAATCCAGTGCCAGTCAAAAGTATTTAAAGAAACTCTCAGCGCCGTTTTTGGACCGCATTGATTTGCATGTGGAAGTGCCGCCGTTGCCGTCTGATGTGTTAGTGAATGCGCAGGAAGAGGGCGAATCAAGCGACAGTATTCGCTTGAGGGTGGAGCGGGCGGTAGCGCGACAAAGGACTCGGCAAGGTGTTCAAAATGCCCTGTTAAGTGGTCGTCAACTAGAAGCCATTTGCGCGCTAAGTGAAGAGGATAAACGTTTCATGCAGCAAGCCTTAGACACACTAAAGCTGTCTGCACGAGCCTATCATAGGGTGTTAAAAGTCGCTTTAACCTTGGCGGACTTAAATGACACCCCTGTGACGAGAGCACATCTAATGGAATCCCTCAGTTATCGTAAAATGGAGAAAACATTGGCCAATCTCCAATCCAATGCTTGAGATGTTGATGACCTATTACCTGATGACGTATTTGTCACCAGGTAAATTGTCTAGGCTTGATGTTGTTGATGAATCATTAATTGCTCAAAACTCATGGCGACCCAGCTACTGACCAACATATCGAACCATTGCTCAACGCCACTGCAAGCAACCACCAAATCGCCATAGACGAAAGCACCATAGAATGGCAGATCGTCATCTTTAAGAGAGGAAGGATGCTGTACCTGCAAATGCAAGTTGTGTCTCTGAGCTCGCCATGCTTGTTTGGCTTTGTTTCGGGCAAAATCATCAAATGGCTTTTCCCATGGCGCACCGCTTTTGATGGATTCTTGGTATAGGATCGCCTCATCAAAGTCACCTTCCCAAGGTTTCAATCTAGGGTCTAAAATGACAATGTGTAATTCTGATCGAATACTGCGCTTAAACAATTCATCGATGGCTGGACGCACCAAATCGATGGCTTGTTGGGCAATCTCTTGATGTGAATGTTTGTGATTCTTATGCATGATAGAGTTCCCGCATTAGGCTGGTTTAAAAGCGGATTCAAAAAAGTCCACCATGACAGGGACATCTTTATCACCATAGCCTTGTGCCACAGCAAGAGTAAGAGCATGGCGGGTTGCTGGGCTGATAAAACTAGGAACATCGAGGCCATCGACCATGTTTGAGTAGTACCCCAGATCTTTACGTGCATTGGCGATTGAAAACCCCAGCTTATTGGCATCACCGTCTACCGCGTTGGCTTTCACGAAGTCCATCATTGGAGAGTGCAGAGGACCACTCGACATAATGTCATAGAGTTTTTCTCGTGACACGCCTGCAACGTCCGCCACAGCGAACGCTTCCGACATCGCCGTGGCCAATGTCATACCAAAAAAGTTATTGATCAGTTTGACTGTGTGACCCGCCCCTAAATGACCTAAGTGGAAAAGGTTCTCGCCCAAATCCTTTAGCACGGGGGAAAGTGCTTGGAAATTGGCTGCTGTGCCACCGACCATAAGATTCAATAAACCTTGTCGAGCGTGTGCTGGTGTGCGACCAATTGCGGCGTCCATGCATTCCGCTCCAACCGCATTCAATTCCGCGCCGATTCTTTGTGTGGATTCTGGAACCGAGGTGCCAAAATCGATCACCACACTGCCTTTTTTGACACCAGCAATGACGCCATCAGCACCATACATGACATTCTCGACCGAAGCCGATTTATCAACACATATCATGATTATGTCCACCGCTTCGGCTAGGGTTTTGGGACTGCTCGCTTCTAGTGCGCCTCGTTCGACTGCCGCGTCAATGGGAGTACGATTATTCCGTCCCAATACATGCATTGGATAACCAAGGTCAAGAAGACGTTGCACCATAGCGGAGCCCATAAGTCCCAAGCCGATAAAGCCAATTTTTGGTAGCGTTTTCTGTGTCATAATAAGATCCTTTATTAACATATTTAGTCAGCCAAAGTGATTTGGTTTGACTTGAAAGCAAGCGATAAACCGAGCGAGTTCGATCGTCTCCGTTGTTCGCGATGAGTGTTTTAATTGAGTGAAACTGGGCGGCCAAAATCCGTCGTTTCAAAAACGACAATGGCTCTTGGCAAGGCATAGAATGGCGGCGTTTAATTAGGGTGGTGCATGGACCATCATTGGTGCGTTTAACATGATGCCTTTATCCCTCTTGGTGCTGACTTTCTGTCTGCATTCGTGCTTCGATTTCTTTAATTTTCTTAAACCTTCGATAGCCTGAATACACCATGATGACGGCTAGAATAAGAAAGGCCGCACTGATTGGACGGGTCACAAATATGCTCAAATCATCTTGTGAATACATCAATGAACGACGCATGTTCTGTTCGGCCATAGGGCCTAAAATGAGCGCCAATAGTACTGGAGAAACAGGGAATTTGGCTTTGCCCATAAAATAAGCAATCACGCCGATGGTTAATGCTAAGCCTACGTCGAAAAAGCTGAAACGCATTGAGTACGAGCCGACAATGCACAGCAAGAAAATGACTGGGGTCAGTATACGAGTATCAATATTAATGAGTTTGGCGAACAGTCGTGCACCGCTCAATCCCACAATTAATAAAACCAGCTGACACAAAATCATACCGGCAAATATTGGGTAGACGACGTCCAAATGGTCTCTAAATAATAGCGGCCCAGGCTGAAAACCATGAATGGTTAAAGCCCCAAGTAATACCGCTGTTACAGCATCCCCAGGAACCCCTAGGGTCAGCATAGGGATCATTGCGCCACCAGTGGCCCCATTATTAGCGGCTTCGGGTGCGGCAATGCCTTCTAGTGAGCCTTGGCCAAATTTTTCTGGGGTTTTTGACGTACGTTTGGCTTCACCGTAAGCGATGAACGCGGCAATGTCGCAGCCTAGCCCCGGAACACTGCCAGTAACGGCTCCCATACTGCCCGATTTTGCCATGGTGGGCAGTAATGAACGGACTTCCTTAAAAGGTGGCAATAGACGACCAACTTTCGACTTTACTTGAGGGACTAATTCCATGCGCTCAATGTTTCTGAAAACCTGAGCAAAACCAAACATACCGATCAGTGCTGGAATAAAGGTAATGCCACCTAATAGGTTTTCATTGTTAAAAGTAAAGCGTGGTACGCCTGATAGAGGATCAAATCCAATGGTGGTAATGAGTAAACCAATTAAAGCGGCAATCGCTCCTTTTAATAAGGATTCACCTGAAATTGAAATGATCATAGAGAGACCAAAAATGGCCAATGCAAAGAATTCAGGTGGGCCAAACAGTAAGCCAAATTTGGCTATTTGTGGTGCCATAAACGCCATTATCAGTGCGCCTATCGTGCCACCCACAAACGAGGCGATGGTACCAATGCCGATGGCTTTACCAGCTTCGCCGCGCATGGACAGAGGGTGACCGTCCAATAGTGTGGCCGCCGCAGCGGGAGTGCCTGGGGTGCGGATCAAAATAGCGGATATGGAGCCGCCATATATTCCCCCTGTAAAAATCCCCATTAGCATAAGGAGCCCCTGCACGGGAGGCAAAGAGAAGGTAAAAGGAATAAGCAAGGCACACCCCATGGTGGCCGTTAATCCTGGTAAGCAACCTACCATGATGCCTGCGGTCACGCCCATAAGGATGAATAGCAGACTGGATAAGTCACTGAAAATGGTTTGAAATGCCTCTAATAAATAAAAAAAGCTCATCTCAACTTACCTTTTAAAAAACGGGTGATGAAAGTCTTCATAAGATGCCCTCAGGTAAGGGGATTTTGAGGAAAACAGAGAAAATGCCATAAATGACGCTGGCCACACTCAACGCGGTGATGGTTAATACAATTTGCTTACGCTGTCCTAGGTAGAACATAACGGCATACAAGAACGCTATGGTGGCAATAAAGAAGCCGACAAAATTCATTGCAAATACATAAATGATGGCCAATGCTAACGTCACGCTGGCTTTGATAAAGCCGGCTTTATTAATGCTCTCTATACTGGCGGTAGTATGGCCTTTCAATGCTTGATATATCAGCCCAGCAGACGCTAAAAATAATAGGCAGGCAATGGCTTGAGGGAAAAAGTTAGGACCATAGCTGTTTACTCCTCGACCCGAGAATTCAAAGGCATAAATAAAGACGGCTAGGCTGATTAGGCACAAACCAATCCCCGTCAGTAAGTCAATTCGATTGGATTTCATGATGATTCTCCCAAAACCTGTTCAAACAAGAATGCAGTGCTTTGAACAGGTTTAACTTTGGCTTGAAACGAGTTTTAGGGTTATCGAATTAAGCCCACAGCGTCCAAGGTTGGCGTCAGTACTTCTTCCATGTTGGCGAGGAACTGTTCAAACCCTGCGGAATCTTCGTAGACCAATATGAGGCCGACATCTTCACAGTACTTACGGAATTCCGGGTCATCAAACATCTTTTTAAACCCTTCTTTTAAGAACTGCTTGCGATCTGCAGGAACATTCTTTGGCAAGGCAAGACCACGCCAATCTAAAACAGGCGCATCAATTTTATAGCCTGCTTCAGCCAAGGTCGGAACGTCAGGAAATGCCGGGTGACGTTGTAGCGCATTGACCGCCAATACTTTTACTTCACCTGCTTCATGCAGCTGTTTGACTTCATCAATGCCTGTGGCCGCGAGATCAACATGTCCACCTAGCAAGGCAGAACGAGTAGGAGCGCCACCATCAAATGGAATAAAGTTAAATTCAGTGTCATACATCACGCCAAGTGCTGCGGCAGATAAATGCCATGCAACCCCTGCGCCTGTATGGCCTAAGGAAACGTCTCTTGGATTGGCTTTGGCATGTTGCATGACTTCGTCAAGGCTGTTCCATTTTGAATCCGCATTGACACTGAGGCCCGCTGAGCTTTGGTTCAGTAGTTGCAATAAATCAAAATCTCGGTAGGTGAGTTGTGATAAGCCCATAAGCTTGTAGGTGCTTAGTCCAAAGGTAATTAATCCTACGGTATAACCGTCAGGACGAGCCATTTTGGTTGCTCCCATACCAACAATACCTTGTCCACCGGTTTTGTTGACGACATTCACATTAACACCAATATGCTGTTTGGCATTTTTGACAAGGGCCCGTGCTATGGTGTCTGTTCCACCCCCTGCGGACCAAGGTACGACAAGAGTTATATCTTTTTCTGGGAATGCAGCGAAGCTGGACGAGCTGAAAGCAAGTATTGCAGCAGCGGCAAGACATAGAGTTTTCTTCATGGCTGTGTCTCCTTCTTGTTTTTTTTCTTAGCCTTATTCACATGATTTAAGGGGGAATACCTTAATACTTGTGAGTTCGTTTCTTTATTTGAAATGGTGTTGCTTTATATTGAACGCAAATTAAAACTAATACTTTAAATTCAGAGCGTCAATAAAATAATCCGTTTTACAGAAAAAAATTTACTAATTAGAAATGTTGTTTCATAATATCAAACGAAAAGGAGGGGTTATGACAACAAAATTGAACACGATTGGTAAAGCCATTGCGGTACTTGAAGCGATTCGCGACGCAAAAAAACCGTTAAGCATGAAAGAGATTGCAGAAACCTTGATGCTAAATAAATCGTCTTTGCACCATCATATGAAAACGTTGGTGGAGTTTGGTTACCTGCAGCAAGATGTTGAGACGCGAAAATATGAAATCGGCTTAAATTTAGTGCGTGTTGGTCAAGCGTATTTACAACGGTTGGATGTCAGAGAGCGCGGTCACGCTTACCTTGAAGAGCTGAGTAAAGCCTTAAACCAAACGGTACATATGCTGGTGCTGGATCAGAATGAAGTGGTGTATGTTGATAAAGTGGATGTTCAGCATCAGGCGGGGGCTTTGCATTGTGCTTCTTTCATCGGTTTACGAACGGATGTGTATTCAACAGCATCAGGCAAAGTACTGCTCTCCAATTTAGAATTGGGTGCCCTTAAAAATATTCTAGCTTCTCTTGAACCGCATAAAATTACGCCGTTTACGGAAACCGATATTGAAAAATTTGAAGCGCAGCTGCTACTGACAAAAAATCGTGGTTATGGGTTGGATCTTCAGGAGCATGCTATGGGGCTTCAGTGTATTGCCGTGCCTGTATTGAACCTGCATTCGCAATGTGTGGCGGCAATCAGTGTATCTTGTCCGCTAGCAACCATTTCCACTGAGCAGCTAGAAGGCGAAGTGTTGGAGCAATTGCGTACTACGGGTCGTAAAATATCAGCGGCGATGGGGTACATAGGAAGCGAGTAGAGCGGAGTACTTTCATGATTTCTAGTGAGTGTATATAGTGTACTGAACAGGGAACGCAAACCAGAGGCATCATGAAGACTTTCTTTTTGGCCGCTTTATTGACACTTTTTTCCTCCATCGTTATGGCGAATGATCGAGGCTTCGATCTTGAGATGGGACCATATCTGTCCTACATGGACTATAGTGAGCATGGTGATGTCAGCCAATACGGGGTGTTGACGGGTGTGTTGGCCCGCTATTCTTCTTATTATAATTTTTCTGTTTTATTCGTTGATGTGTCTTACGCCAGTGATGACATTAGTCAAAAAGGCGCTGGCAAAATTAAGTCAGTGAAGAATGAAGTCTATGACTTACGAAGCATGATTGGTCGGGCTTTGTATGTGAATAACCGTTATCGAATTACGCCCTATTTAGGGTTGGGCTACCGACGTTCTCTTTTGGATTCTCGAGGCAAGCTATCCAGCACGTCTATTGAAGGTTACAAGAGCCAACAAACCTACCTTTACAACCCTATTGGTATCGAATTTCAAGAACTGGTGAACGAAGCCGGTTGGGCGTTAGGGGCGCGCATTGAATACGATACCGTGCTGTTGGCAAGAAATGAAACACGGCTCTCCGCTGCTGAAGGGTATCGAGACATAGAAACCGATTTAACCAAAGCGCGTGGCTACCACTTTTATTTGCAGTTACAACGTTTATTGAACCCAGATGGTGGGGGGATTGTGATTGAACCCTTTTACAAATACTGGCAAGCAAACGACGCCGAGAAATCAGGTTTAGCGGCGAATACGGCCAATCATTCTTCTAATGAGTGGGGCGTCTCCCTTTTATTGTCTTTTTAATCTTCGCTATTTTCCAGTTCTCTATTCTTCAACACCTCATTTGGTTACAATTCCGCTCCCAGTTTTGTTTTCTCCTTTTCAGAACAATGACTTTCGTATTCTGGAAGACCTTTTTCCTATACACATAGTGGACTGGAAGGCGTGAATTGGGAATCAATAATAATGAATGGCAGCCATGTGGTGGACATGATGTTGTCAAAATGGAGTTTAAAAATATGGTAATTCAGTTATTCCCTCTTTGGGCTATTTTGCTTTCAGTATTGGCTTTTTTCCAACCTGATCTGTTTGTTGGTTTGAAGACTCAAATTGTTCCTCTTCTTACGGTGATCATGCTGGCAATGGGGTTAACCCTGAGCCCTAGTGATTTCAAACAGGTGTTAAAAAATGGTAAAGCAGTAGGCGTGGGCGTATTGCTGCAGTTTTTAGTCATGCCAATCGCGGCTTTCGGTGTGGCGTTTGCGTTTGGTTTCGATAGCGAGTTGACGGTTGGCATGTTGCTGGTGGGCAGCGTGGCAGGTGGTACATCATCCAATGTGATGTGTTACTTAGCAAAAGGCGATACTGCGCTGTCTATTTCTATGACGGCCATCTCGACTTTATTAGGCGTCGTCTTAACGCCTCTACTGGTCTCTTTGATGATAGGTCAAAGCGTGGATGTGCCCGTTGTGTCCATGTTGTGGAGCTTGTTTAAAATTGTGCTGTTACCGGTAGCCGCTGGGGTATTGATTAACACTTTCTTCGCTCAATATGTGCGCAAAGCAGAAGTGGTGTTTCCTTATATTTCCATGTTCGCCATTGTATTAATCATTGCGATTGTGGTGGCATTGAGTGCATCGAAAATTGTTCAGGTAGGATTGATTGTCGCAGCAGCCGTGATTATTCATAACAGCATTGGTTTGTTATTAGGTTACTGGGTCACCAAAGCCTTGGGCTTTGATGCTCGCGTGTGTCGTACCATTGCGTTTGAAGTTGGCCTACAAAACTCAGGTTTGGCCGCGGCGCTGGCAGTGAAATTCTTTACGCCGATGGCGGCATTGCCAGGTACCATCTTTAGTGTTTGGCATAATATTTCTGGTTCGTTATTGGCCAGTTATTGGAGCCGTCGCTCTGTGGACAAAACTGACGCTTAATCGAGTATCTTTCAGTGAATAAAAACGGGTAGCTTGGCTACCTGTTTTTATTGGTATTAAGTCTGCGTTTGCTGCTGACTATCCGGATGAAATTCGAGTTTTTAGTGAGTTTAATAAGTGACAAAATGATGTCATATTGAAAGACCAACGCGAGTGTACTGAGCCATTCAATAGAGCCATTTTTAAAGTGGTGTTGTCTTTGTATCGAACCTTGGCTCCTCTCTGGTGTAGAATGGGTCTTTTATCCGTTCAGCTGTGAGCCTATATGAGTGAATCCTTACCTTCCATATCACAACGCATGCGTAATCTAAATGATCGCCAACTCGAAGCGGTAAAGCAGATTGACGGGCCTCTGCTTGTGTTAGCGGGCGCAGGATCGGGTAAAACCAGCGTAATCACCACGAAAATTGCCTATCTGATTCAAACATGTGGTTTCAAGGCCAGCAGCATTATCGCGGTCACCTTTACCAACAAAGCGGCGCGAGAAATGAAAGAGCGTGTGGTGGGCATGCTGAGTAAAGCCGAAAGTCGAGGGTTGAGCATTTCGACCTTTCACAATTTAGGGCTGCGCATTTTACGCCGTGAATACCGTCGAGTGGGTTTAAAAGAAGGCTTTACTCTCTTCGATTCACAAGACTCCTTGTCGCTGATTAAAGAAATTTTGGACAAAGAATTTAATGGTCAAACGGATTCCGCTGCCCATTGCCAGCACACTATTTCTAATTGGAAGAATGATCTGACCACGCCGCAAGAGGCGATGACCAATGCGGACACAGAGGAATACCTTCTCGCGGCACAAGTTTATGCGCAATATCAACGCTACCTTCGTGCTTACAATGCGGTGGATTTTGATGATTTGATTCTGTTGCCTGTCAGTCTCTTGATGTCGGATGAAGAGTTAAGAGATAAGTGGCAGAAGAAAGTTCGTTATCTCTTGGTGGATGAGTGTCAGGATACCAATGCCAGTCAGTACGAATTGATTCGCCTCTTAGCTGGCTTCCGTCGTTGTTTCACCCTAGTGGGTGACGATGACCAATCCATTTACGCTTGGCGTGGGGCGCGACCCGAAAACCTAGAGCGCTTATCGGTGGACTATCCGAATTTGAAATTGGTCAAACTGGAGCAAAATTATCGTTCCACTAAAACCATTCTGAAAGCCGCCAACACCTTAATCGCCAATAACCCACACGTGTACGATAAATCCTTATGGAGTGATTTGGGGTTAGGGGATCCGATTCGAGTGATGGTGACGCGCAATGAAGATGCCGAATCCGAACGTGTCGCTGCCGAAATTCAATCTCGTCACTTGCGTCATGACATTCCTTATCGGGATTTTGCCATCCTCTATCGAGGTAACCACCAAGCACGCTTACTGGAAATTAAGCTGCAAGCCTATCGCATTCCATACAAGATGAATGGTGGCACATCCTTCTTTTCTCGCGCTGAAATCAAGGATTTGATGGGGTATTTGCGTCTTTTAGTGAACCCTTCGGACGATAATGCGTTTCTGCGTGTGGTGAATTTACCGCGTCGAGAAATTGGTCCTGCGACCTTGGAAAAAGTGGGCAATCTTGCCACTGAGCGTCAAGTCAGTTTATTTGAAGCGTCTGGGTACAAAGAGCTGGAAGAAACCGTTACTGGTCGCTCTCTAAAAAGTCTGCAAGATTTTGAGCGTTGGATGTCAACCTTGCGACAACGCCTGCAAGGGGCTTCGCCAGTGCCTGTGATAGAGCAAATGATTCATGACATGGATTATTATGGCTGGATTCAAGAACAAAGCTCGTCAACCAAAGCCGCTGAGCGCCGCATTGAAAACGTACGCTTTTTACTGGATTCCATTCAGCGCATGATGGAATCCGCTTGGGAAGAAGACGAAAGTGCAGAACTGGACCAAGCCATCAGCAAGCTCTTGTTAATCGATATGTTAGAGCGACAAGAAGAAGAGGAAGACGAAGACAAGGTGCAACTGCTGACCTTACACGCTTCCAAAGGGTTGGAATACCCCCATGTGTTTCTGATTGGCTGTGAAGAAGAGTTACTGCCGCACCGTAACAGCATTGAAAACGATGATATAGAAGAAGAGCGTCGCCTGGCTTACGTAGGGATTACCCGAGCAAAGCGAACTTTATGCATTACCTTAGCCGCAAAGCGCCGTCAGTATGGTGAAGAAATTGACTGTCTCCCTAGTCGTTTTCTGGATGAACTACCAGAAGAGGACCTAGTATGGGAAGGTCGTGGCGATGAAGGCGAAAGTGCGAAAAAAGAGCGTGGACAAGCCTCGTTATCCGCATTGAAAGCCATGTTAAACGATTAGCTATTGTCTAACATAAATTGAATCGCCGCTTGAATTTCGTTCTCACTGCAATTGGAGCACATGCCTTTTGGCGGCATGGCGTTCAAACCTTCAATGGCATGCTTCAACAAGGTAGGCATGCCTTGTTCTTTTCTCGGTAGCCAATCCGCCTGGCTCCCTAATTTTGGCGCGCCCGCCACACCGTGCATATGACACGCTACGCAAAACGAGTTAAATATTTTACCGCCAGACCGTTCAGTGGAAGCACTTGCGCTCAATGCTGCAGAACTAATCATCATGCCAGTCAATAAAAGGAAGAGGTGGGTGGCCTGAGAAAAGATGGAATGGTGCTTAACGCTTTGATAAAGCATGTGGATCGGCTTCCTATAAAATCCAGCGTAAGGGAACTGGGATGAATTATCTGCCACTTTTACGATGAGGTAAATGCAATGGATCAAACCGCTGGGATAAAACACCCATTTTTCTGCGATTAAGCACTGGCATCCTGCGTGATTTCCTTTAGAATACGCACTCCAATTTACTTCTGATCGGTCGATCAAAAGTGTCTAATGCGCCCGTAGCTCAGCTGGATAGAGCGTCGCCCTCCGGAGGCGAAGGTCGAAGGTTCAAATCCTTTCGGGCGTGCCATTTCTTTAATCCACTGGCAGGGATGGCTTGATCTTCTCTGTTTACTTTACGACCTTCCATTTCTTAATTTTATGTTGTTGTTTTAGAAAGTGACTGTAAAGGCCATTTGAGTCGGATAACAGATCCGGAGACCCTTGCTCTTGTATATGTCCGTTTTCTAGAAAAATGATTTGATCGGCCATTTCAATGGTCGACAGTTGATGCGAAATAATGATTAGGGTTTTTTGGCCACGTAACCGAGCAAATGTTTGGGTAATAATGGCTTTATTTTCCGTGTCTAAAGCGGCGGTTGCTTCATCAATTAATAAGATTGGTGTATCTTTCAATAATGCGCGAGCAATGGATATACGTTGACGTTCTCCGCCTGATAACCGTGCTCCACCTTCCCCTACCAAGGTGTTCAGGCCTTCTGGGAGGCGCGAGATGATTTCAGTGACGCCGGATAGTTGAGCAACTTCCTTTATTTCAGCATCGCTAGCGTCTGGTTTACCGATACGAATATTGTCAGCTATGCTACTTTGAAATAAATAAGGTGTTTGGAAAATCTGACTGATTTTTTCACTCAATTGTTCATTAGACATTTGTCGTAAATCAATGCCACCAATGCTGATACTTCCTTCGGTGACATCAAAAAAGCGTGATATTAATGACAGTAAAGTGGTTTTACCTGAACCAGAAGGGCCAATCAGTGCAGTCATACTTCCAGGTTTAATACTTAAGTTGATGTCATGGATGGCGCTCTGTTTGTTTTCTGGGTAAGTAAAACCAACGCCATTTAGAGTCAGGGTATGGTCTTGAGAAAATTGAGGTTTTTCGGGCTCTGGCAATGGTTCAATATCAAGAATTCCCTGTACGTCTTTGAGTTGATTGCGAGCGCCTCGAATGGCTTCACTGTAGCCTGTCACATCTAGTAGTGGCTCAACAAAGCGGTTAACAAGTAATAAAGACGTAATAATACTAATGAGTATTTCATTGGTATTGGTTACGCCTATGACTGCAGAGCTGTTAAATGATAACAAGGCTGTAATCATTAAAACGGCAAGAATTGCTTGTACTACCCAAGCGTTAAGTATCACTGACATAACTGAAAGGTAGATGATTTTCTTGCTGGATTTTTTTTGTGACTCGAATGCTTTTTTTAGAAAATCTGTACTGCTTCCTTCACCGTTAAATGCTCGTAGTACAGACTGTGCTTGTGAAAATTCAATAATGCGATGACTAACTTCAGCGGTATTATGATGAAACTCTTGATCTATGCGCTGACCTAGGCGTGCTGTTATGATAAACACAATGGCCAGTAAAGGCAGTGAGAATAGGGCAATTATTCCCATTTTCCAGTTGATCGAAAACAGACTCAACACAATAATCAACGGAGTCATGGCGCCACTCAACACTGGCGTAAAAACGTGAGCCGGAAGTTGTGCTATTTCCATTATACCTTGGGAAATAACCTGGCTGAGACGAGCGGTATTATGAGAGTTAAACCAACCAAGGGGTAACCGTGATATATGATCGCCTAATCGATGGCGACCGCCTTGCAAAAGGGCAATACCGACTTCTATACCAGCTTTTTCGACTCTTAGCCGCCAACGCCAACACACTAAGGCACCCATTAACAAAACCACCAACCAAATGACAGTATTGATTGTCTCGCTGAGTAAAAGGTAACGAAGCAGAGGCACTAATGAAATAATGGTAAGTCCATTAAGCAGTCCATAAATAATGGCCATAGACGCGTAACGTCGGAATTTTGATGCGTCTTCTCCTAATAATTGGAGCAAGGTATTTAACATAATTAAAGTGCCTCTAAGGGGGCTTGATAATTTCCTAACGACCACAATTGAGCATAACGGCCATGTATTGATAGTAGGCTTTCGTGTGTTCCTTGTTCTCTTATTTCACCATTTTCGAGAACAACAATCTGGTTTGCGGTCATAATGGTGTCCAGTTTATGAGCAATAACAAGGACGGTTCGTCCTTGAGAAAATTGAGAAAGAGACTCTTGAATAACGACTTCATTTTCAGCGTCGGTCGAGGCGGTTGCTTCATCAAGCACCAAGATGGGTGGATCTAAAAGAATAGCGCGTGCAATACTTACTCGCTGCTGTTCTCCCCCCGAAAGGGTTATGTCTTCGCCAATAATGGAATCGTAGCCTTTTGGTAAATCCATGATACGTTGGTGAATATTCGCTGCACGCGCGGCTTCTTCAACATCAAGTCGTGTCGCTGATGGACGCCCTAACGCAATATTGTCGTGCAAACTAGCGTGAATGAGGCGAACCTCTTGTAATACGAAACCTATACGTCGATAGAGCTCCGTCGTGTTTATGTCTCTTAAATCAACGCCTCCAAGCGTAATAGAACCTTCTGAAGGATCAAAGAAGCGTAAGATTAACCGTGCTAATGTGGACTTTCCTGAACCTGAAGCACCAACAATAGCGGTAACGGTATTCGGAGTAAGAGTTAGATTAATATTTTTCAATACTGCATTTTGATCATCATAAGCATAACTGAGGTTATTAATACAAATCTGGTGATTAACCATATGGTTGCTTTTTTCTACTGTTGGTTGTGTAAGAACAGGCGTTTCTAATAGTGCTTGCAATCTATCTGCTGCCGCTGTGGCGTGAGCTAAATTATGGGTGCTAAAGCTTAATAGCATTAAGGGAGATGAAATTCCTGGTGCCACAAGAATAAAAGGAAGTAGATCAATAGGATCCATCCAATTAAAACTCACAAACAAGGTGCCGAAAGTGAGTACCGTACCCAAAACGGTTATTGGGGCGATGACTGCATTAGCATTTGCTAAGGGGGCTACTAATGGGCGAGTAAAATTCAAAAATCCTTGTAGGAAACTGTCCACTGCTTCATGGTATCCCTTGTGGGCTTGGCCACTTACCGCGAAGGATTTAATTACTGAAATCCCGCCAATAAACTCAGTAATGGCGTTGTTGATGAGAGCTTGCCCTGATATAAACCCTTTCATACGTTCTTCACTAATGGCTTTTTTGGCAGCACCGAAGATCAAATAAAAACAAGGGAAGGGGATGAGAGATACAATTGCCATGCGCCAGTCCATTAGGAACAGGTAAATCACTGAGAGTGAAATAACGCCATAACATCTGCCTCTAGTGCTATAAAAGTGAGCCGTTAATTCATGTAATGAACTGATGTCATCCTGCATCGCTTGTTTAACATCGCCTGATGCTTGATTTGTAAACCATCCTAGTGGCACTTTTGTGAGGCGTTGCAATACTGACCGTCGTAGACTATGCGTAATCTTGTGGTCCGCAAGGTGGGCAAGCAGCTCACTTGTCACGATTAAAAGAGTGCCAATAACTAGGCTTAGCAAACTGATTCCCATGACCCACCATATTTCAGACTCTATATTTGCTTGAAATAAAGTGGTCGTTGTATTGGGGTTACCTATTAAAAGCTTGGCGATATAAGCAATTCCGGCCAATGGCACAAGTGTTAGCATGGCGCCAAGGCCAGCTAGGACCATTACGAAAAGTAATGGTCCTCTTATGGGCAGTAATAACCGATCAACAGGGGACTTATTTGTCATTGAGATATCCCTTTAGCACATCATCAATGATAATTTCCAGAGATGTTACGCCAGCACCAGTGATGTACCAAGCTTCGGAGTCTACAAAAATGACTCGATTGTTTTTCCAAGCATTCGTTTGACGAAGTAGTGGATTATCCATGTTTTCTAGGTTGAGCCCTGAGTGTTTTTCCATCACGGCGGTTCGATCTAGAACATAAATAATGTCGGGATTATTCTCATAGATAAATTCACTGGAAATAGGCTGTCCATGCAAGCCAGCTTCCATGGGGGAATAGACGGGCTGGACGCCCAAGGCTTCGAAGACAAAACCATAACGCGACTTTTCACCTAAGAAGCGATAGGCGCCATTATTATGGATCACTATCATTGCTTTATCTGAGTGGTTTTGAATAATGGATTTGGCGTTCGCCACTTTAGCTTCAAGCTCAGACGCTTTACGTTTTGCAAGGGCTTCTTTGCCAAAAATTTTACCAAGTGTTAGTAGGTGATCTTTTACGATATCAAAGTGGTTGCTACCACTGTCTTTATAATTCACATCAAAATATAAGGTGGGTGCTAACTTTGATAGCTGTTCATAGTGACTAGCATGCAGTGGTGAAATAAGTATGAGGTCTGGTTTAAGAGAGTAGATTCGATCCATATTTGGTTGCACTATCGCGCCAAGATCTACTATCTCTGGGTCATTTACGTAATCTGATAAGTATTCAGGCGCAAAATCTTTAGGCATACCTGCAACGGCGATGTCCAAGACATCGAGTAAATCAACATCATTCATACCAAGCGCAGCGACTCTATGAGGACGATGTTGTAGAGTAATTGTCCCCAATCTATGCTCAATGGTCATTGGCGCAAAGTCATTTTTCGATGATTGAGCCATGTTTGTGTCATGCATGTTATTTTTTTGCTGGTCACAACCATAAATTAATGCGGTTGATATGAACAGAAAGGTCATTACCAAACTATTTTTTCTGACACGTCGTCTATTTGTGAAAATGTCCATTAAAACTCCTCCTGTGGATGAAAGTAATTGCATACGATCCCATGTTTACTTTGTAAAATTTCAAATTCTATTTCATACAATGCTTTTAAGTTTTCTTCCGTAACGATGTTTTTTACAGAGCCTGAGTCATAGACATTGCCTGATTTCATTGCAACAATGTGATTGGAATAATTGGCTGCAAAATTGATGTCGTGAATAACCAAAATGACCGTTCGGTTCTGCTCATCACATAGACGACGAAGGGCCCGCATTATTTCAACCGCGTGCTTCATGTCTAGATTATTCAATGGTTCATCTAGTAGCAGATAGTCAGTTTCCTGCGCGATGGTCATTGCCAAAAAGGCCATCTGTCGCTGGCCTCCACTCAGTTCATCAATATAAGACTGGCGTAATGGTTCCAGTGATAGGAACGAAATTGCATTATCAATGGCTTGATGATCTTCCTTGGTCAGTGAACCTCGGCTATAAGGGAAACGGCCAAAGGCGACGAGCTCTTCGACAGTCAAACGCATGGTAAAATCTTGAGACTGGCGCAATGTCGCGACTTGTTTTGCAAACATACTAATGCGAATGTCGGTTATGTTCTGTTCATTGATAAATATCTCGCCAGAATCCACTTTTAATAAGCGACCAATCATCATTAATAGTGTGGTTTTCCCAGCGCCGTTAGGGCCAATGAGCGATGTAAGTTGACCCGCTGGAAAGCTCGCGCTCACATTGTTTAGCACGGATTTTGTTCCATAGGATTTATGAATGTTATTGACATGAATCATGAGGCTTTCCTTAGGCGTAAAATCAACATGAGAAAATACGTCCCACACATCAAATTGACGAGAATTCCCACTGTTGTCTTATAGTTAAATAGGTGTTCAACCATGATTTGAGCTATCAGGAAGGTCGCGATCGCTATTGCGCATCCCGATGGCAAAGTCAGGCGATGCTTGGGGGAACGGGCGATCATATAAGCAGTATTGGCTACAAAAATCCCCATAAAAGCCGTTGGACCAAGTAGGCTGGTAGATGTCGCCACAAGTAACGCGATCAAAGCAAAATGCCGTTTGATAAACACTTGGTAATCAATACCAAGCGATGTCGCTTGATATCGACCTAATGAAAGTACATCAAAAGTAGGCAGTGCCTTCCATATTATGATGCAGACAGCCCCGACTAAAACGGCTGCTATTGTCAGTTGACTTAGCTGTGCTCGGTTAAAAGACGCTTGGCTATAACTAAGTAATAGAGAGAATTCTCCGGGACTGATACTAAATTGAATTAATTGGGTAAAAGCACTTAATAGAAGCGTCAATACAAGCCCAACAAGCAGAAGTAAATAAACATTGTTATTTTCACCAGCAAGCAACCAACGGTGAATTACCCATGAATACAGCAGCATAATGCCAATGGAAAGGAAAAAATTACTGTTTTTATCAATGACGATTTGGCTTTCCATACCCATATACAAGACCAATAGTGATTGGAATAAAAGGTAGATGGCTTCATAACCCATGATCGCTGGAGTGAGTATTTTATTCTCTGTAATTGTTTGAAAAGTGATCGAAGAAAACGCAATGCAAACGCCTCCAATGATGATGGCCGCCAATCGGGTTATCCGGTTTGGAATGATGTAGTTATAATCGAATTCGGCACCCATAAAAACAAAAGTTACCGCTAGTATGCATACCAGTATCCACAGAAAATACCGTGCAAAATTCATCATTTTTTTGTTTTCCAGATCACAATAAGAAACATGAATCCGCCAACACAACTAGCGGTCAAGCCAATAGGGATTTCAAAGGGGTACAATAAAAGACGACCAAAAATGTCACATATGAGTAATACCGATGCACCTCCTAAGGCAATAATCGGTAACGTTCGTTTTAGATTATCGCCATAAAACATGGCGGCTAAATTGGGGATAATTAGCCCAACAAAAGGAATGGCGCCTACTGTAATGACGACTGAAGAAATCGTAATGGCCACTAAAATAAGACCTAAAGCAGTGACCCCTACGTAATTTAAACCAAGGCTCGTTGCTAACGTCTCTCCCATGCCGACAATAGTAAAGCGATGAGCAAATAAATAAGTAAGAGCTACTATTGGAAAAATGAAATAGATAATTTCATAATGTCCTTGAACCACCCTTGAAAAGTCACCTAATAGCCAGCCTTGCATGCTTTGCAATATGTTATTTTGATAGGCGTAAAACTCAGCGATAGCACTTAAAATAGCCCCATACATTAAACCAATAACGGGAACTAACACGGCATTTTTAAATCGGATAAGGCGAATAATGGTGATAAAAAATACGCTAGAAATGAGACAGAAAACCAATGTAGAAAGCATTTTCCCTACGATGCCCAACGTGGGGAAATGAATAAGCGAAATCAGAATGCCAAGTTTTGCGGCATCTAACCCTCCTGACGTTGCGGGTTCAACAAATTTATTACGGACAATCTGTTGCAGAATCACGCCACAAACCGACAGCCCGACACCAGCTAAAATAAGTGACATAAGTCTTGGGAAGCGGCTCGCTGTTAAGGTTAACCAAGCCTCGCTGGAGAAGGACATGATCTGTGATAAATACAGCTGCTTAGCACCTACTAAAAGAGAAATTACACATAAGATAAAAAAAAGTAATCCTATGAAAAGCATATTTATCGATGTGTAGATTTTCTCATTGGTAGTATGTTTATACATTATTCACTTTCTTTTATAGGGGGGTGTGACGTTCACGAGCTATGGCGATACCATCTAAGGCAATGTCTCGTTTACGTTCCCACCATGCTCTAGGGCCTGCTTTCATAATATTCACCATAGCGTTTATTTGTTCAGCTCGTTCTGGTGAGTTATGTGCTTCTGTTTCCCATATTTCAATCATGCGCTCTATACGAAGACGGCCATCTTGCTCGGTTTTCACAATAGACCACCAGCCGATGAAGCATTCCTTCACCATATCCACTAACATATCCACTGCGACAACGGCTTCATCTAATGGAAAGCCTTTTTCTTGTAATGATTTGACTGATTCTGCAAAAGATAAAATGCCATTTTGGGGGGCGATTTCAGCTTGATTTAATGCCTCTGCAAGACCTGGATGTTTATCATATAAAGCCCAAATAGAGTCGGTTAGAACAACAAGTTCTTCTCTCCAGTTTACGGTTTCTGGCGCTCGCCACTCGAGCTCTTCAATGGCAATTTCGGCGGCCATTGCAATGATTTCATCACGGCTCTTTACGTGGTGATATAGCGAGGAGTGATCCACCCCAAGATGCAACGCCAGTGTCGGAATAGTGGCTTTATTGACGCCAATCTCCAAAGCGGCTCGTGCAATACTTTGACGAGTTATTTTACTTGGGCGTCCACGTTTACGTTTTACTGGGGTTGAAGAATCTGTCATGCATTTGTCCCTATGTTTATTAGTAATAAAGGCGTGAAGTAAAACTCATGAAAAGGGATGAGCGCAAGCCTCTCCCTTTTCATATAGATTTAAACCATGCCTAAATTAAAAATCCATGCTTGCAGAAAGTGTGAATGTGCGACCTTGGCCTAACGCTAAATCATTGTAATGACTGGTTGACCAATAATTTTTATCCAGCAGGTTTTCGATATTCGCACGGATGGTCAGAGGGGCTTGTTTAATTGTAGTGACATAGCGAGCGCCTAAAGCATAAACAGTATAGCTTGGTAAAGATTGCTTATTATCGTTCTTAAGATACTGTTTAGAGACCGCGGTAGTGTTGGCCGTCAGTGTTAGGTTCTGAATTTGAGGTGTATCCCATTCTAAACCAAGTTTTGCCTGCCATTTAGGTGTCTTCGAAGCTTGATTGCCTACAGTAGATGCATCACTTGCGGAGGTTATTTTGGCATCAATGTGTGAAACACCACCCATTAAACGGAGATGATTAACTGGTGTACCGAAGAAACTCCACTCTATACCTCTGTTGCGTTGCTCACCATAATAGTCATATACGTCAGTATCATTGTCTTTATATGCGTTCGGTTTTTTAATTTCATAAAGACTAACGGTATGAGAGAATTCCCCTCCGTCAAATTTCACTCCTATTTCTTTTTGTTTTGTTTTGTAGGGAGCGAAAATCTCACCATAATTACTGGCACTATTATCAGTGACTGTGTCGCCTTCACTTAGGCCCTCAATGTAATTGGCATACAGAGAGACTTGATCTGTCATTTTTATAACAAAGGCAAGGGATGGTGTCACTGCGCTTTCATCGTATTTAGCGCCAGATGAAAGTAATCCACCTGTTTGTTCGGTTTTGACTTCTTGGTAGCGCGCACCCAAAGTGAGTTGATATTTATCTTCAGAAAAAGATAAGGTGTCAGCCACGCCAACGCTTGTTAAATTCGTTTCTGTTGTCAATAAAAGAGGGGCATTTAAATCTAAATCAGGTCGATCGCCCCATACTGGATTATAAATATTAGTAGAATATACATCTGTAAACCTGAGGCCATTTAGGTTGTATGTTTCATTGTAATGCGTGATGTTAGATGCAACTTGATGATTTACTTGGCCTGTTTTAAAGTCACCATTTAATCCGATTTCCATAGACATTCTTTCGTTCGTATCGTCTACGTAACCAAGGGTAGTATCAATATCACCATCTGAATTAGAGACTTCTGCTTTTGATGCACTTAACCCTTCATAGGACATTTTATTCGCCCCCAGAGCTGCATAAATCGTTAGTTGCGTATTCACATCAAATTCACCGCGAGTGATCACGCCTTCGGTTTCTGTATCAAAAAAAGCCCAACTTGGATTAAGTATGGTGTCGGAGTCTGGCGCGCTTGGAATGTCCACCCCCGAAGCAATGGTGATTCCTCTAATTGGCGCATCAGCATGCTCAGAAGTGCGATATAAGTCAGCGGATAAACGAATTCGGTCTCCTCGCCAATCCAAAGCGACCGACCCCAGCTCGGATTCTTTTTCCTGACGGTTAATCGTGGTGTCACCCTCTGAGTAGGCACCATTGATTCGCACACCAAATGCTTTGTCTTCACCAAAGCGGCGACCAATATCTATGCTTGTACCGATTTGCGAGTCAGAAATGTATTTCGTTGTGAAACGAGTGAGAGACTCATTATCTGCTCGTTTAGTTACTAAATTAACAGAGCCACCAATAGAGCCATTTGGAGCCATACCATTTAGCATCGCTGATGGTCCTTTTAATACCTCAATACGTTCAAACATTTCAGTGGCACTACGATAATAGGGAGCCATACCGGATAAACCATTGAAAGTGACATCGTTGCTGTTTGAGGAAAAGCCTCGGATAGAATAACTTTCAAGGTTTTCACCAACGACATTACTGGTATGAATCGCAGGGTCAGTCGCCGCAATGACATCAATGACATCTGTTGCTTGTTGATCATTTATAAACTTATCTGTATAGCTGATAGCGCTGAATGGCGTCTCTAATGCGTCTTTATTTCCCAAAAAACCAGCATGATTGGTCTCGGTTATCTGACCTTCTGAGCCGGAATAAACAGGGTTTTCCTCACGATCACCTTCCACCTTTACAGTAGATAGCATTACTTCTGACGCCGTATTAGCCGTTTCTATATTGGTTGTTGCTTCAGCATAAACCGATGAACCACATGTCAGCATGGCGCCAACGACAATACTGAATAAAACGCTATTTTTCTTTGTGCTCAGAGTGTTTCGTGCAGAGTATTGCGTTGCCTGAGTTATATTCTTTGTAACCTTATGGTCGTGATCTAAATGCTGAACATCGTACATCGTAAGTGCCTTCCATTTATTGGTTAAAATCTATTTTCCAACAGTATGTGGAAATTTTTAAAAGGATACTAATGCAAGTTATTATCATTATCAATAGATTTATAAACGTGATGTTTATAAATTGTTTTTTTAGGTGCGAAGTAAATTGAAATGGTGTGATGTTTAAATAAAATTAAGCGGTGTCTAAAGGCTACGGATAAAATGTGTAAGTGAAAAAGAAAGGATTTAATGGGGATCTGGTCTTGCTATGGTGCTTTACCCCCAATGTTGATTAACTTTGATGGCATTGCTTTGCCATATTATTAGGCCGCAGTATTTTCATGAGATATTAATCGTGCGAATGACATAAAATCGCTGATAGCGCGTCTGTAGGAGATGGGCTTGAGATTTGATTGGAAGTATCTGTTTGTTTCAAGGTTATCGATGTCCTCGATGAATTGAATGTCAGTCGAAACGTCAGATAACTGGATTTAACATTATGTCTGTAATGGGATGAGGCATAAATGGATATTATCTTCGATATGGATGATTTTGCTTGAAAAAAGCCAGAACAAGGTATGTTCTGGCTTAAAGGGGGGGGGCTATTAAGGCTTGTGTTTACCAAGCGTGGTTTAGGGTCATGGTTATGTCGCGGCCTCGATTGTAAAAATCCGCAGTACCTGATCCAACAACGTGTTGCTCATCTAATAGGTTACTGACGTTTATAGCGAGTTGCGTCGCTGGGGTGATGTCGTAGTTAAACGAGGCATCAAGAGTCACTGCTGCTTCACTTTTTTTGCTGTTAGCCGCGTCGAAGTAGTATGAGCCTATATAACGCGCGCCTAATCCGACAGACATATCTTGACGTGGTAAGATGTAATGTCCCCACAGGGAAGCGGAATGTTGTGGTGTGATCGCGAAATCTTTGCCTTCATAAGAGTCGTCTTCGGTGACTTTAGAATCCATGTAAGAATAACCTCCAGAAAGGCTCAAGCTTTCTGTTA
The DNA here is from genome assembly GCF_001625355.1 of Marinomonas sp. TW1. Taxonomy (GTDB): domain Bacteria; phylum Pseudomonadota; class Gammaproteobacteria; order Pseudomonadales; family Marinomonadaceae; genus Marinomonas. The sequence goes on along the minus strand of NZ_JSEE01000002.1, from coordinate 97,857 downwards.
GTTCTGCTCTCATTTCTAAATCAACACCTTTAACGCGGTTTTTGCCGATGACCTCACGATCAATTGAACCATCATTCTGTGCGACAGCGATGTTGACATTGCTTTTTTCAAGCTCGTAAATTGCCACAGAGAAAATGGCATTTAGATCGCTAGGCGAAAATTTTGCGCCGATTTCAGTTTGGTCTCCACGCACAATTTCTGTGCCTACAGAAGGTGGAGAAACAGATTCTACTTGACTGATGTAAGCCGACACTTGGTCGTTGAATTTGTAGGTAAAGGCCGAACGGAAAGTGTTTTCAGAAAAGTCACTTTGGGTTTCAGTATTATTCTGATAATCGTTTTCTGAAACCTCAATGTCATCGTGTCGAGCGCCGATGGAAAGAATGTATTTATCATCCCATGCTAAGTTTTGCTGTAATAGAGCGGCTTGCGTTTGATAGTCGGTTTTTTTATCGGCGAGAGGGTTTAGAACGCTTGGTGCGCCAGAATAGACAATATTATTGACATCGATACTGGTCGCGGTTCCCCAAGCACTGTTCTCAGTCTTGCTAGAATCTTGGTACTCAATACCAAATACTGTGCTGCTGTCGAGACGATCAAAGGTAATGTCGTATTGTCCTAGTAAGTTACCGCTAAATTGTTGTATTGCCGTGTCTGTTGCAATGAAACCGCGATTGACTGTGTCGCCTACTCGATCGCTTGTGTCCGTAATATAAGTGTAGCCATATCGGTTTGTTGAATCTGTGTATCTTAGGTTGGATGAGATGTTAAGGCCATTATCTAGGCTGTGATTAAGTTGCGTACTGATGTTGGTGCGTTCTACATCTTGATAGTTAAAGTCTGGCTCACCAAAGAAAGTACTTCTATCGTATTCTTTATCAAACGGTGCGCCGCTACTATTGGCACTGGTATCTGTATTTAGGTAATCAACAAGAAGTGTTGCACTGGTTTGGCTGTTTGGTTGCCAGGTTAAGCCGCCCATAACAAACTGTGAATCGTCTTTTGAGTAGTCGTACTCTCGGTCACTGTCTTTCACCTTAGCCGTTAAGCGATAGGCTAGGGTATCACTCTCGTCCAAAGTACTGTTCACATCAAGGCCAATTTCTTTATGGTCGTGAGAACCATAGGTTAAATAGGCGCTGGAAAATTCATCAAATTTTGGTGTTTTACTAACGAAATTAATGGAACCGCCAGGTTCTGCTGGGCCGAATAAGGTCGAATTCGCACCGCGAATCACTTCAACTCGTTTGTAAGCAAAGGGTTCTTCACGGATGTCGAATAGAGAGCCAAGATACAAACCGTCACGGTAAGTGGAAGCGTTAAAGCCTCGAATTTGATAGAAATCGGTACGATCGTCGGCGCCGTAGTAACCCGTTACAGTACCTGGCGTATATTGCAGAACTTCTTCTGTTGTGGAAGCTCCGCGTTGCTGGATTTCTTTTTCTGTGATGACGGAGACCGACGCCGGTGTGTCTTGAATGCTGGTGGCGACTTTACCGCCAACCCAAAGTTCTGTCGCAACGATGGATTCGCTGTCATCATCGGCCTCTTCGGCTTGGCTGTTGATGAGTATGGGCGAAAGACGAAATACGTCTTCATCTGTTTCGGCTAAAGCTGCACTGGGTAATATGACTGAACAGCAGAATAGGGAGGTGGTATATGGGGTTAGTTTTCTTCTCATCGTTTTCTCCAGTAGCGTTTCTCCCCAATCAATGAATAACAATGCTAGTGTTAATGGTTATTAATAACAAAATGCATCTTTGTCACATCATAACATTTTAAAAAGGGAGGTTTATGAGATGCGTACAGGATGTAGGGCCATGGCTTTCATCTTTTATCTGAACGTATCTCGTTATATTTGATACAAGCAAAAAGATGATAGGAGTCTTGTTAAGAAGATAATTGTATAAATCGGTCACTTTTATCATGAGCGAGTTGTTTGGGGGTAAGGCTGGCGTATTTTCGAGTGAATCGAATGTAGTGAGATTGGTCATTAAAGCCTCTATCAGGAAAGAGTTCTCCCGCTTTTAATGAGTCAAAACTGTGTCGGAAGCGAAGGATGTCACAATAGTTTTTCAGGGGTAATCCCAACCATTTATTGAAATAGCGGTTTATCTGGCGACTACTCCAATTGGCTGATTGAGCAATGTCGTTAACGGTGATTGTACCATTTGTTTGGTAGATTAAATCAGACATGATGCGCTTTCGAGAGTCTATTTTTTGTTTTAGCTGAGAGGTAAAGTAGCGCTCCAGCTTGTCACAAAAACCATTAAAATCTTCAAGATCTACTTGCTTTATGCCAGCGTAACCTGATGTTAAGCTGATGTGGTCATTAAGAATATCTGCAACGGATCTTTTTAATAAATATTCCACCGCTAGCAGGTTCAATCGGACGCCCATTAATACGGATTGTTTTGGCATGATGCCTTGTTGTTTCTGTGTTTCCAATCCGACTAAAGAAACGTGTAAGGGAAACTCCTCATTACTGAAAAAATAGACATCAATACCGCCGTCAGGAAAGGTGACCAGTTCTTCATCCTGATCACTGGGGTTACGAATCATCCAATAGCTTTCGATGAAGGGAGACAAGGCTTCATTTGGCGCCAATGAGGTAACTTGAATGGTGTCTTTCATTGTGAGAGTAGAATAGCTCTATAAATTGATGAATGAGACTCATTCTACTTTTTGTGGAAGATAAGAGCCACTGTTACTTTTTCGTTATATGGTGGCTCTCGCTTTAGCGCTAATTGGTGGTGGTATTGGTTAAGTCTGTTTTAATGCTCTGCCATGAGGTTTTGCATTTGTGTTGCGATGTTAGACGTTTGATATAGGGTCTCACGCATCGGTTTATACACAGCGGTAAAAGAGGGCTCTTTCGCTAAATCGCCAAACACATTATACAGTTTCAGAAAAGCCAATGGATCCGATTTTGAGTTGGTTGCGGCGTGATGAAGCTGTTCTTTCATCTCGTCAATAATGTCTAGTGCTTGCCCTGTTTGGTCAGTGCCTTTGTCAGAATAATAACACCATGCTGCAATGACTAAGGTGGCGTAACGGATACTGCCACCATTGGCTAAGTTTTCTTTGATCGTTGAGATCAAAAACTTGGGTAATTTAGAGGAACTTTCTAGGCAAATACGAGATAAATGATCTTTGACATTAGGATTGCCAAAGCGCTCAATTAAGGTGTTTTTGTAGTCATCAAGGTCAATTCCGTCTACTGGATCTAATATAGGTGTTGCTTCAACATCCATGAATCGTCTTAGGTAGCTTGCAAAAAGAGGGTCGGCAACACAACCATCAATGGTTTGGTGACCATGAATAGAGCCTAATAGCCCCAACACCGAATGACCTGCGTTTAAGAGACGAATTTTCATGGTTTCATAGGGGGTTACATCACTGACAAAGTGTGCTCCAGCCCGTTCCCATGCAGGACGTCCATTGCCGAATTCGTCCTCGATAACCCATTGATGGAATGACTCACATACTACCGGCCAAGCGTCTGTAACACCTGCGTTTGCAAGTGCGTCAATGTCATCGCGAGTGGTGACGGGGGTGATTCTATCGACCATGGCATTAGGGAATTTGACCTCCTGTTCAATCCAGCTTGCGAGATCAGCGTCGTGTTGCTGAACAAACGCCAGCAGCATTTTTTTGGTCATGTCGCCATTGTGTTGAATATTGTCACAGGACTGAACCGTAAACGCAGGGAGTCCTGCTGAGCGTCTTTTTTTCAAGGCCGCGGTTAAAAAGCCGAATACCATTTTAGGGTTGTCTGGATTATTTAGATCGTGTTGTACATCTGGATGAGACAGATCAAATTCGTTGCTTGCTGGATTGAAATAATAGCCTCCTTCAGTAATGGTTAATGACACAATTTTAGTGTCTTCATGTGCCATTTTATTAATCGCTGCAGGTGCATCATCAATGGCTAAAATAAAGTCAATGATGGCACCAATAACACGATGTTTTACCTCACCACTAGGATGCTTTTCTATTAGTGTGTAGAGATAGTCCTGCTGCGCTAAGGCGGTTGCGATTTGACGATCAGACTCTCTAAGCCCAATGCCGCAAATTCCCCAATCCAGCGTTTGGTTTTGATTGAGCAGTTGGTCGGTATAAAAAGCTTCATGGGAGCGGTGAAAACCACCTACGCCAATGTGAACAATGCCAGCCTTCAAGTTGCTTCTATCATAGTTAGGACGCGCAATAGCGTCAGGTAAAGACGAAAGTGTTTGTTGATTTAGTTGTACGTTTGTCATTTATACATCTCGATAGAGGGTTAAGCTTGCAACGCTTTACGACGGCGTAATGACCAATATGCCGTGACAAAGTAAATGACGGTGCAGGTGAAGCCGTAAAAAAAGAAGGTATCTCGGTTTTGTTGATAGCTGTCCACATCAGAGCTTAAGAACATGGTGATGCAGGCCAGCATTAAGGTGATGGCAAGACTGATCCAAGAGATGGTAACCAAGGCTTTAGAAAAGGCACGTTGATCTTCTATCAAAGGACTTTCTTGTTGCGCTTGTTTGGCTTGGTAGTCTTCAACTAAAGCGTCGTATTTTTCCATTTCAGCTTGCTCTACGGGGTAGGTTTTATTGGCCCCATGACGCTTTGCTAGCAAGGTGTAAATGATAATAGTGACGCACCAGGTGGGTAAAAAGAGATAGTAGAACGACATGATGTTGAGTGCATTTAAGCCAAACCCAAATACCAAACCGACTCCCCATGCGGTCACGGCAGGGCGACTGTGAGTCAGTTTTTGGTAACTTGCCCAATAACGGCTGTAGCCTATTTTTGGGAAAATTATGTGTTCGGCGAACACAATCGCGCCGACAGGTACTACTAGTAGTCCTGCGTAAGTCAGTAGTGGTAGCATTTTACTGAACACAAAAGGAAAGCAGGCCACTAAAATAGTCACTAGGCCAACCGCGAGTGTTGTTTGTTTTCGAGTGCGTTGTTTAAAAATGGCCTGAGCTGCTAATCCAGCACGATACAGGTTCGCATTAGCGGTGGTCCAACCAGCGATAATGACTATCACAAATCCGGATAATCCCAGTGCTTGAAAAGCCACATCACCTGGATCCAGCTCGGTAATTGACTTCTTAACAAGTACTGCCGTACCTGCACCCATGATGCCTGCCGAAACCCAAGCAACAAAATGTCCAAATAACATGCCTGAACTGGTGGCCAAACCGTAAATAGGTTTTTTGGCGTAGCGCAATAATGCCATATCGATCAAGCCAAAATGTGTAATGGTATTGGCTGCCCAGGCAAAGCCAATAACCTCAACTAGACCGATACCAGGTTCGCCTTGAGCATTGATGCCCGTCCAAATGGATTGGTCCCCTATGGTAATAAAGTCGGTAAAGTTGGACAGACTGGTTGTGCCTAACACAGAATCAGCCAGAGCAGGCATGATGACAAGCGCGCCGGAAATAAACATGACAAATAGCCAAGGGCCGCAAATACTGGAAAATTCAGAGACGGCTTTAAAGCCGTACATGGCTACAAATACAACCACTATGCCAACAAACAACACAACACAGACAAACCAGAGATTTGTCGGATACCAATTGAGTTGCGCGGGAATGTTAAATAGATAACGAACAGCAGTACTTGAGACCGTTATCATGGCGGCGGATATGACGGTGAAAATAATGACATTGGCCCAGTTATAAAGCTTAGTCATCGAGTCGCCGGCAATTTTATGTAGGTAGGTGTATAAGCTCAAGCGGGTTTGGGTTGCGATTGGCGCTGTAATTAGAGTCCAGCTTAAGATCGCCAGTAGATTGCCAATGAGTAGCCCCAGCAGAATATCCATTGTCTTAGCGCCAAGTGCGACAAACGTGGCACCAATGACAAATTCGGTCGCAGCAACGTGCTCACCTGCGTATAAGCCTAAGAAGTGTTTCCAACCATGGCGCTTATGTTTTGCTATCGGCAGTTGTTCTTCGCTGACATTATCCAGTTGCTTGAAATTCATATTCTTATCTCTTTAATTTTCAAGGATTAATCGTGGTTTGTCTGTGTGCTTATAGGTTTTGTTTACGGTGTCAGATCGACAGTGGGTCGACATCGTTTTAAGACGAGTCTTTCTCTGAATTGAGCTTGTGTGGTTTCAAAAAGGGTCAAATTAAAGCAATTTGAAAAACATGAGAATCGCTGAAAGTACTAAGCAGGAATGCTCGTGTTTGAGTTTGATGAAATTCGCTCTTCCTTAAAACGTAGGAGCGTAAACAAGACCGCATAAAAGTATCTATATAGATCGTATTTCGATAGTTATTAGCTTTTATTTTTGTATTTTTAATAACTTATTTTGTTATTTATAAGCCGCGACGAACTATAGCAGCCCTTTTTTTTCATAGGTAGCGTGATCTAAGATAAAATATAGCTGTAATCGTGCAAAAAAAGAGGAATGTGGTTTTTTTGATATTGACTTGACTTAAGGTGATATTTTTTTGCTGTTTTCGTTTTCAGAAAGCGTCGTACCTTATTGTTGGCTGAAACAATAAAAAATATTGGCGCCTAACGTTTACTTGGTAAAACGCACCTTTGTTTTCATTTGTATCTAAAATGCGCTTTTAAAGCGGAAATGGTGACAAAAATAAACACGATTAGGCACTCAATATAATCGCTTTTCGCTATGCTATTTAAGAGAGATTATCATTTCTAATTTCTAAGCTTATGAGTTGGGTCGAGATGTTGTAGCCAATAATGTGTTTAAGCTCAGTGTGGAGAAATTAAATTTTTAGGATGAAAACATTATTATGCAAGATCAGAAGGGAATTTCTTTTAACGGATTCCACTGGAGTCATTGGGCTGTTATCAGCCTGTCACTATTGCTGACTCTGGGAGCTTGGTACTTTAGCAATCAGCAAGCGGAGCAAAAAACCAAAGCGCAATTTGACTTTCAAGCGGAGCAAATTGTGAGTTTGGTGCAAGAGCGCATGGAAAAATATGAAGAAGCCTTGTGGGCTGGTGTCGCTGCACTTCATACCTTGCCGAATAATATGGCTCGTGCTGATTGGCGAATTTTTGCAAATAGCCTAAAAGTAGAAGATCGTTTTCCTGGTATTAATGGGATTGGTGTTATTCATTATCTAGAGCAGGATAAGTTGAATTCATACCTTGCTTGGCAACGTGAAACCACACCAAACTTTACCCTGCACCCTGCACACACAAAAAATGAATATTGGCCGATTACTTACATTGAACCGCAGGTGACAAATCAAGCTGCGGTCGGGTTGGATATGGCACATGAAATCAACCGTTACAGTGCCGCTAAAAAAGCAAGAGATACAGGGAAAGCGACTATCACCGCTCCCATTACCCTCGTTCAAGATGCCAAGAGGACCCCAGGATTTTTATTTTATGCGCCATGGTATGGCGACCGTCAGGGTGGACATTTTTACGGTGATCAGAACGGTGATTTTCTTGGTTTGGTTTACTCGCCTTTTATTATGAAGAAATTGATGGGGGGGGTGCTAACGAACAGTAATCGTCAGGTCAACTTTAGTATTCATGATAGTGGTGAAGCGTTATACAGTGAGCTGAATGAAAGCTCAGAAAATTATGACGATAATCCTCTGTATTCCAAGCAAATAGAAATCAACATGTATGGTCGAGACTGGTTGTTTACGGTGCAATCATCTAGCCTGTTTCGAGCGCAAAACACCCAGAATCAACCCTTGATTATTCTTGCAGGGGGGATTGTGATTGATTCACTCTTGTTGATCATTTTTATCCTACTTTCTCGCGCAAATCATCGCGCTGTGTCTTATGCTGATAAAGTAACACAGGATTTGAAACAGCAAAAAGAAGAATTGGAAATCGCTCATGAAGACTTGCAGTTGCGTAATCAAGAGTTAGAAGAAGCCAATAAAGATTTGGATCAATTTGCGTTTGTGGCATCACATGATTTAAAAGCGCCATTACGAGGGATTAGCCAATTAGCCCAGTGGATTGAAGAAGACCTAAGAGAGAATTTTACGAGTCAAACTCGTGAATTTATGGACTTATTACAAGGTCGAATTCAACGCTTAGAAAAGCTACTTGATGCGTTGTTAAGTTACTCCCGAATTGGTCGTGAACAGAATACCTTTGAACAGTTTCATTTGGGGGCACGGGTTACAGAGTTGTTTTCTTTGATCAACGCCAATAAGGCGTTTATTTTTGAGTGCGAAGATAACGTAGGCGAAATGAATACCTTAGCGGTACCACTTGAGTTGGTGTTAAGAAACTTATTATCGAATGCAATAAAGCATCATGACAAAGGCCAAGGAACGATTCAGTTCAAAGCGGAAAAACAATCTGATCATTATCGAATTTGTGTGATCGATGACGGCCCTGGTATTCCATTACAGTATCAGGAAAAAGTGTTTGATTTGTTCAAAACCTTAAAACCGAGAGACGAAGTAGAAAGCAGTGGATTGGGCTTGTCCATGGTGAAAAAAATACTCGACCGTTACGAATGTCATTATCAGATTTCATCGAATGGCGAGCGAGGTACCAGTTTTGAATTTGAGTGGCCATTTGAAACGGCGCTGAGAGAGGAATAAATGAATAAAACAGCGTTTAATGTGTTATTGATTGAAGACGATGATGTGGATGCCATGGTCGTCGAAAGAGCGCTTTGTCAGCTTGGGTGTGACTACTCACTGCAGCGTGTTAAAGATGGCATTGAAGCATTGGAATGGCTCCATGAAAATAAATCAAAGCGACCTTTTATTACTTTGTTGGATTTGAACATGCCTCGAATGGGCGGTCTGGAAATGTTAGAGAGAGTCAGGCAAGATGAATCGTTACAAGATCTCCCCGTGTTTGTTCTAACCACGTCAAACAGCCCAAATGAAGTGGCCGCTTCCTATCGTCTTAATGTCGCGGGTTATTTTAGTAAAACGAGTTTAGGACAAGGTTTTCAGTCTTTGTCAGATCTATTAGTGAAATATTGGCAATTGGCAGAATTGCCAAGGTAAATTGAATCAGAGGGAAGTATGGATTTATTGATTATTGATGATGACGCGGTTGATAGAATGGCGGCAATTAGAACGTTAAGGCGCTCAGATTTGCCTTTAAGTAGCATCGATCAAGCTCACTCTGCTGATGAGGGAATTCATTTCGCTAATAAAAAACAATATGACATTGTTTTGTTGGATTATCAGTTGCCGTCGCAAAATGGTATTGAAGTATTACGAGAGCTAAGAGGTGCCGAGAATTTCTCATCCGCTATTGTCATGCTAAGTCATAGTAGTGATGAAGAGCTCGCTTTACAGTGTGTGGAAGCTGGCGCACAAGACTTTATAATGAAGAGTGAAATTACGGCTTCAAGGCTAAAGCGAGCCATTCTGATTGCGGCGGAACGGAGTAATTTGGAAAAACAGGTTAGAGAGAGTCATGAGCAACTGAGAAACTTGGCTGAGCAAGACAGTTTAACCGGTTTAAGTAATCGCTACTTTTTTGATGCGGCACTAAAAGACCAGATTACCCAAGCGCAACTTGATGGCCGAAAAATAGCCTTGTTGCTATTGGACTTGGATAAATTTAAACACATCAATGATACTCTTGGACATGCCGTTGGTGATGACGTGTTGAAAAAGGTGGCGTCTCGATTGCGATGTGTTTTGGGGATTGGAGATAAAATATGTCGTCTTGGCGGCGATGAATTTGCTATTTTACTTAGCCATTTTGAGCACCTTAATCAAGTTCGTTGTTTGGTTGATGAAGTCATGTTTGAGTTGTCACAACCGGTTCATTACAGTGGCCGAACCATTGACATATCGGGCAGTGTTGGGGTGGCTACTTATCCTGAATGCGCAGTATCAGCGATTGATCTAATGAAGTGCGCTGATGTTGCCATGTATCGCTCAAAGGGCTTGGGGGGTAAGCAAGCTCAGTATTACTCAAAACAGTTTCATCAGAAAATCGAAAGTCGTATTCGAATTGAGCATGACTTGAAGCGAGCCATTGAGCGAGATGAATTTGTGCTGTATTACCAGCCTCAAGTGGATTCACAAAGCTTTGATTTAGTCGGAGTGGAAGCTTTAATTCGTTGGCAACACCCTGAGATGGGGTTGGTGCCACCAGATGAGTTTATTCCCATCGCGGAAGAAAATCATTTGATCATTGAACTGGGACGCTGGGTCATGAATGAAGCGTGTAAACAGTTTCAGATTTGGTTGAATAAGCCGAGTATGAAAGAACTCAATTTCACCATTTCTGTGAATTTATCAGCACGTCAATTTAAAGATACAGGTCTTAGTGAATTTTTGTTGGAATGTTTAGATCGATATTGTATTCCTGCTGAACGAATCGAATTGGAATTAACAGAAAGTAGTTTAGAGAGCAGTCTAGTTGCGCTCGATATGCTGAAAAAATTGTCCACAATAGGCGTGAAGTTAGCCTTGGATGATTTTGGTACTGGCTATTCTTCGTTGTCTCACCTGAACGAATACCCGTTTAATATTCTTAAGATTGATAAGTCTTTTGTCCGTTTTATTGAACATGAAGACGAAGCCAATTTGTTAAAAGCCATTAGTTCGTTCGCCCATTCTCTTGGTTTTGATACGGTTGCAGAAGGTGTGGAAACCAGTTTTCAAAGAGACCTTTGTGCTAGGTTAGGGGTTAAGCGACTGCAAGGGTACTTCTTCTCGCCACCAATACCGGCCAAAGAAATTGAGAAAATGTGGCAACCTAAACCTGCATTACAATAGCGCTATCATGGTGCAGACTGAAATGATCATAAAAGGCTGAATACGGTTGTTATTTCAGCTTTCTTTCCTAATTGTGTCTTTACGACTGTGTTACGTTTGAAATACCTAAATGTAAGGATACCGTTATGATTCAAGTTCATCATCTAGAAAATTCTCGTTCACAGCGTATTTTGTGGCTGCTTGAAGAACTCAATTTGGCCTATGAAATCATTGAATATAAACGTGACCCCGACACCGCTTCAGCGCCTGAATCACTTAAAAAAATGCACCCTTTAGGAAAGGCGCCGATTTTGACTGATGGCGATCATACTCTTGCTGAGTCCGGCGCTATCATTGAATATTTGTTGGATCAATATGATGAAGACAATCGTCTTCGACCAACCAAAGGGCAAGCTTTACTGGACTATCGATATTGGTTGCACTTTGCCGAAGGTTCGCTAATGCCTTTGTTGGTTATGAAGCTGGTCATGACTCGAGTGCCAAAAAATCCTATGCCATTTTTTATAAAGCCAATTGCCAAAGCGCTGACAGGTAAAGTAATACAAAAATTCATTCAGCCGCGTTTAGAGCCGCAAATTGAGTTTATTGAAGCGACGCTTGCGGATCGAACTTGGTTTGCCGGAGAAGAATTAACGGCGGCGGACATTCAAATGAGTTTCCCATTACAGGCTTCCAGTACGCGAATGGACTTATCTTCTTATCCTAACATCCGCCATTTTTTGTCTCAGGTGGAAAAACAAGCGGGTTACCAACGGGCATTGGCAAAAGGCGGGGCTTTTACGACGCTTTAAATTAATTGATATTGATTCTCATTTTTGCTATTTTGCTCGCTCTTCATACAGTGATATAAGGCGAGGTGCTCCCAAGCGATGAGTCCTGAACAAGAAAATGCTCAAAGGGTTGGAGACATTTATATTGAGCATCATCAATGGTTAAAAGGATGGATTCGTAAAAAACTGGGTTGCAATGAGTTGGCGGCAGACTTAACTCAAGATACTTTTGTGCGCCTGCTGAAAAAATCAAATACCTCATGGAATGGTAGGGAAGCAAAAGGCTTGCTTGCCACCATTGCCCGAGGTTTGTTTATTGATCACTGGCGCCGTAAACAAATTGAGCAGGCTTGGCTTGAGTCGCTGACAAACTTAGAAGAAGATTTTCAACCGTCAGCCGAGCATTCCGCAGAGATGATCGAGGTTTTGTGCCAGCTTGATGCCTTGATTGCAAAAATGCCGATGAAGGTAGCAAACACGCTCATTTTATCGCAATTACACGGTTTAACGTATCGAGAGATCGCTGATCATTTGTCTGTTTCTGAGCGAATGGTAAAACGTTATATGGCCCAGGCGATGCTTGAGTGCGTGATGTTGCAGTCGGAACTTTCCCCATGATTAATTCAAAATCGAATCACTTCAAACAGTTAGAAGCGGCATCTGAGTGGTTTGCCATATTGTCGGATGAAGCGGTATCGGAACAAGATAAACAAGCTTGGCAAAAATGGTTAGAGGCTGATATAGAGCATCAGCGGGCTTGGTCAAAAGTTGAATCAGTCGGCGCCATGTTTGACTCTTTTCAACAACAGGGGCTTAACACTCCCGTTAAGCAGGTTCTCGACCACAGTCATGCCAGACAAGTGTCACGTCGACAATTTACTAAAGGTTTATTCGGCGTCACGGCGGCGTTAGGCCTTGGTTGGATTGGATGGGAGAAGGTCAGCTTGTCCACTATGGTGGCGGTTTGGAAGGCCGATTTTCATACTTCGACTGGTGAGGTGAAGCATTTCACGCTAGCAGATGGTTCTGATGTTTGGTTAAACACATTGACAGGCTTAAATGATGAGTTTGATGACAACGTGCGGGCCATGTCTTTGATTTCAGGCGAAGCATTTTTCGATTTAAATGAAACACAAGATGAACGGCCTTTCTTAGTGAGTTGCCCTCATGCGGTCATAAAACTGACGTCCCCAAAAGCTCGTTTTTGTTTGCGCCATTTATCTGATCAACAGGCTGTACTGGCTGTCTATCATGGACAACTGTCTTTTTCTTCCTTGCACTCGAAACAGTCTAGGCTGATTAATGCTGGAGAAGAGGTGCATTTACATAAAAATGCTTCGATGCAACCTCAGTCAGTATTGGCTATGTATGAGTCTTGGACTCGTGGTCAATTAATTGTCGATGACATGTCTTTAAGAGATTTTATTAATGAGATTGGCCGTTATCAGTATGGTCATATTAATCTCGATCCAAGCTTAGCAAGCTGGCGCGTGGTTGGAACCTATCCAACCCAAGATATTGATACCGTTTTGGCAATGTTAGAAACGGCATTTCCTATTAAGGTCGAAAAAATCATGCCTTGGTGGATTAATGTCGTAGCCGCATAAGAATTTAAGCGATGCCTTAAAATAAATAACCTTTCTTATGTCCCTTTTTCGTAACTGTGTTCGGTAATAGAAATAAGAAGTATTACTATTACCGGAGTATCACATGTTAACCCGCCGTTCTTTTCGTTGTGTCAAGCAGCGAACCACTCCCACGTTACTAGCTTTGAGCATAGGCTTGGTAACAGGAAGCTTTTCTTTTATTGTGCCAAATAGTGCGCTTGCGGCATCCGTTATTAATGAGCATAAATTTTATCGTATTCCAGAAGGATCGTTAGAGAAAGCGTTAAACCAATTCGCAGTAACATCAGGTTGGTTTATTGGTGGGAATGCTCAATTAACCCGCGGCAAACGAACAAAGGGTTTAGAAGGGCAATACTCGCGCACACAAGCGTTAGATCTTTTATTGTCAGGTACTGGGTTATCTTATCAAGAAGGCACGGGTAACAGCCTTGTTTTGGTTGATGCGAACAGCGTAACGGAAACCTCAGATGGCATTGAACTCTCTCCTATATTAATTAACGACACCAAAGATACGACCAAGATTGGAGAGAAAACCATTCGTTCTTCTGAGATAGAAAGTATGGCAGGGGAGAGCACCAATTTAACTGACTTGCTGAAAGGTAATGCGGCTGCGCGTTTCAGTCTATCTTCCAGTAACTCTGCTAGTAGTGCCAGTATGCGCCCTGATGAAGTCTCTATTCACGGCCAAGCTCATTATCAGAATGCTTATATTATCGATGGCATGTCGGCCAACAATGACTTGAGTCCTGGGGATTCAGAGGACAAATATACTAACCCAATTAATCCAGCCAGCCTCAAAATGTTGTCTGGTAGCTCATCACAGAGCTTCTATGTGGATCCAGCAATTTTGGAATCGGTGACCATTTATGATTCCAACGTGCCAGCGGCGTTTGGGGGCTTTCTTGGCGGTGTGATTAGCTCGGAAATCAAACGTTATGATGGTGAAGATTATTTTTCTTGGAGGTATCAGATTTCACGCGATGAATGGGATGAAATGCACGCTGATGAGTCATTGGAAGAAAAAATGGAGGAAGGGAACTCTATAGCAGGTGAGTACACGCCAGATTATCTAAAGCAGCGTTATACCCTCTCAGGTGCTCAAAGGTTGGGAGAGAAAGCTGGCATGACCTATAGCTTTTCACGCGGAACCTCTCGTTTTGCTCAGAGTTATCAGAGGAAGACATCAAACCTTGATTTAGGGCGTCAGGGAATTGAATACGACGATACTGTGGATAATCTCGCAACGCGCATTGATTTTAAAGCCACCTCAGATTTAAACCTTGGTGCGTCAGTCCTTTATTCGAATCGTTATCACGATGGCCTCACCAGTAGTTCATACGAGTCGGCTTTTGTAAAATCCCACAAAGCGACAGGTATCGCCTTTGATACGGTTTATCAAGCGCAAAAAGGCTTGTTGACTAGCCGTTTGAGCTATAACCAGGCGCAAGATACCTTAGCATCCGATGACTCGATTTATATCAACCACCCAGCGGATGCAGCCAATGGTGACTGGCCTTATTCCGGTGGTTTTGGTGATGTGAATCAGCAACAGAATACCGCAGCACTGACATTGGACTGGTTACAAAATGCCTTTGTTGTTGGGGATTTTCAGCACTCTTTTCACCTGGGTGGAGAGCTAAAACATATTAAGCAGTTTTATGAAGTAGAAGACGACATTATTAGTCAAACTTATAAGTGCATTAGCACTGTTAATCAGTTTTGTGCCGATGCAAACTCTGATGGTGTGGTGGATTACGATGATGAATATCTGTTATTTCAAAGTGAAATCGCAGCAAACAAATTAGAAAAAAGCTATTTGGCTTACGGTGCTTTTGTTGAGGACTCCATCAAACACAAAGATTGGACTTACTACTTGGGGTTGAGAGCCGACTACAATACTTCGCTTGAAAACTTGGATATTTCTCCCCGCGCTAGTGCCACTTGGGATATTTTCAGTAACCAGCAAACCTATTTGATTACTGGCGCCAATCGATACTATGGCCGTGATTTCTTCCGTTACGAGGTGAACAGTCAGTTACGCTCATGGCGTACCGTGTATCGATACAATTCCGATGGTAGTTTAAATCGTGTGACGAATTATTCCGATGATTCTTTCTACCAGTATGACTTAGACACGCCTTATTCGGATGAATTGGTGTTGGGAGTGTCGCAAAAACTGGGCAACGTTAACGCCACTCTCAAGTGGGTACGTCGAGATTCTCAGGATTTAGTGACGCGTGCTGAAAACGACACTGGTGATTACTACACAAATGAAGGGGAAAGTCTTACTGAAACCCTTTCTTTGAGTTTCGAAACACTGAAACCTTTTGAAGTCGCAGGCACACAAACTTACGGTGGTTTTTCCATCAGTTATCAAGAAAGCGAAACCAACGTGTTGAGTGATGTGTCATACGAAGAGGAGATTTCTTCTGACTCTATCTACTACCACGGTCAAGTGATCTACGAAACTCAATTGCCAAAAACGGATTTTAATATTCCTTTTACTGTTAAGTTTTCTACTGAGACGTTTATTCCTAAATGGAACCTGACTTGGTCAAACCGCATTAATGTGAAAGCTGGCGGTACGATAGCGAAAGACACGAACGAGGATTACACAGACAGTACTGGCACATATGACATATACGATGATCTAGACTTTGATCAATTGGTTACCTTAGACACCACGTTTGAGTGGCGACCAGAGCTGTTCAATGATGTGGATGGTTACCTAAAATTAAAGATCAATAATGTCTTTGATGACTACATTGATACTTCCACGAACTCCAATACTTATTCTTACACCCTGGGGCGCTCAAGCACTATCGAAGTGGGAATGCGTTTCTAATTGATGCTAATGGTTGGATTAAATCTCTTTTATCAGTAGTGACGCAATTTGGTCACTACTTTTCTCGTTTTTTTGGATGTGAATGATGTTTTATCAGCGAGTTTTGAGTGTCTTGTTTTGTTTGCTCGTTCAGCCAGTGTTGGCTAATGAAGTGGGGGAGCTGTCTTGGGATAAACGGATTGTTCGTGGCACTTTGGACAATGGTTTTCAGTATTATATTTTTGACTCACGACAAGAGAGTGACTACCCAGAGCAATTGACCATGGCGACCTTATTCGTCAAAGCGGGTGCCATGGATGAAGAGCAGGATCAACTGGGCGTGGCACATATGGTTGAGCACATGGTGTTCCACGAAAGTGATGATTACCCGCAGAGCGTGAGAAGTGCATTAACTGAACTTGGTCTTAAGCAAGGTCGGGGCTTTAATGCGATGACCAACAGCGAAAATACGCGCTATATGATGAATCTAAAAAAGACGGATGACAAAAGCTTATCCGCTATGCTGAAAATTTATCAACAAATGGCTTTTTATGCGCAAATTAAGGATGAATCCTTAATTAAAGAACGTTTGGTAATAGAAGAAGAGTGGCGTAAAAAATTGTCGCCCAGAACGCGTATTAATGAAGAGAAAAAATCGTTATTACGGGTGGGGTCTTTGTATCCTGAGCGTCCTGTTATTGGTACTCAAGAGTCCATTAAAAATACCTCGGTAGAGCGACTAAAAGCCTTTTATCAGGACTGGTATCAGCCCAGTAACATGGCGTTAATCCTCTATACTCCAAGCAATCCTGAGCATCTTGCTAAGCAAATACAGCAACTGTTTGGTCAAGTTGAAAATAACCCATTACCGCCGCGCCATGAAAAAGACCCGCAACTAGATGATACGCTGAAAATCGGTCAATTAACGGATGCGGCGGGCAAAATTAATCGCGTGGCCTATCTACTGCGTTATGCCAATTATTATGATAATTCACAACAAGGGCGACGTAATGGTTTGATCGATTACATGGCCCGTCGTCTACTAACGCAACAAGTGCGTCGTCAAAACAGCACGCTAGACGATCAGGTGAGAACGTTTTCAAGTACCAAAGGCAGTGTGTCTCCAAATGTGGATATTCTGGGCTTTTCAGTGAATGTCGATACGGGCTTTCACGCGCTCGGTTTGTCTGTATTGGCGTCAGAATTGGCCGCCATTCAACAGCAAGGTTTTTACCAAGCTGATTTTGATGCAATACGACAAAAAGTCATGGATACAGTTGAAACGAATAAGCAGGCAGCGCAACAAAGAGGCAGTTTATGGAGCATGAAAATGTTAGATGCGGTTGCCTCTAATAAAGTTTTAGCGGACCCCGAGATGTCTAATAATCAAGTGCTTGAAGTATTGCCAACGATTCATTTAGACGATGTTAATCAGCGAATGCGAGACTGGTTGAGTTCCGCGGATCGCATTCTCTACAGCCAAGCGGTTGGCGGAAAGAAAGTAGAGCTTGGCAACGCTGAAGCAGTAGAGAAACTATTTTCAAACGCTTTGCAAGCTACCCACAATCCCTTGCAAAAAGCCGTACAAGTAGTAGATAAAGTACTGCCGGAAAGTGATTCGAGTGGGGAGTATCGTTTGTTGTCTCGTGATACGCAATTAGGTTTGTCTGAGTGGCAGTTATCAAATGGTGATGGATTGACCTTATTGGATCCGACGGTTTTGGCGGAGCGCTATGCAGACGTTTATCAGCCTGCTGAAGAGTCTATTAGTTATTTCTCTGCTTACTCTAAAGCAGGTTATCAAGTATTAGAGGGTAATCACTGGGCGGAGCAAATTGCATTACAACTCTCAGAAGCGACTGGCATCTATGGTTGGACAGAAAAAGAGCTAATCAAATGGCGACAAACGCACAAAATAAATTTGTCCATCAAACAAAAAGCGCAAAGCGTGTTTTACCGAGGCAACACAGAAGATGAAAACTTCGATACCTTATTCGCTTATTATCATCAGTCACAAAGCCTGCCAAACATTAACCTGCCGGTGTATCAGGACGTAATGGAGACGTTGTTGCGCAATGCCAAAGTGGATGTGGTAAGAGTGAATGAGGCTTTTGCAAGGGCGGTTGCCAAAACGCGTTTTGGTGATGAGCAAGAGTTAGTGCCCAGTGTAGAGGGGCTTGAGCCGCTTAGTTTTGCTGAGTTGAACCAAGTTCGTGAGCGACAGATTGCGCAGCCAGTTCAATACTTCATAGTTTCTCGTCTGGATGAGCAAGAACTGCTGATGTCCGTAGCAAAGCATTTAGCGAGCATTCCGCGTGTGGATACACAAACAGCATCATCAGTGTGGCAAACTCAAGCCGTGTTGCAAAAAGCAGGGCACAGAATATTAGATTTGCCGATAAATGAAACACCAAAAGCGGAGTTTCGTTTGTACGCTTATCAAGACATGCCTTGGTCGCCACAATTGGCATTACAGCTCATCTATCTTGGCGAGCGCTTGGAAGAGGTGTTGAAACGACAACTTCGCGATAAGGTACAAGGCGTTTACAGTGTTCGAGTGGGTCTGGAGCTAAATCGTGAATCAAATCGCGCAGAACTTTCTGTTCAATTTTCTAGTGACCCACAGCGAGTCGACGCTTTGGCATCGCAAACGGAGCAAGTATTGGCGGACTTGCCTGCGCTCATTACGCCTCAGTGGGTGGCAGAAACTCAGGCCGCTTTTGTTGATGTGGAAAACAACCGTTTAAAAACGTCTTTCCGTTCAACCTTAGTGCACAGGTTAGAGTTGAGTTTTGTTAAGTTTGACGATGCCCGTTATTTAAACGACATGTCTCAATTGGCTGGCTCTTTGACACTGGATGACTTCCAAAAATTGGTGCACTCACTGCAGTTTGATAATAAGGTCTTGGCTTATTTGCGACCCAAGTCATCAGAATGACCATGGTCGTTAAATATTAAATGCTCTTTGTTGGCGAAAGGCTCAGTGATTGTCACTGGGCCTTTTTTTCTTTTGGCTTGCTCTTGTTCTGCGCTTAGCTCTATGATTTAGAGCTTATCTTTAGCTATGGACGATGCAGGGGATCAGCATGTCACAACCCGTTCGATTATTCAGTTTAGCCATGGCGCTTGTGTGCATATTATTGGCGTTAAATTTTGGCTTGCGCTCGTCCATGGGCTTCTTTATGGCGCCTATTTCTGAAGAGTTTGGTTATGGTCGTGAAGTGTTTGCTTTCGCGTTGGCATTGCAGAACTTATGTTGGGGATTGTTTCAGCCTCTAGCCGGGGCTTTTTCTGATCGCTTTGGTACCTTGAAAACCTTATTTATTGGGGCGGTTTTATACGCATTAGGTCTGTATGTTACGGCGGAAGCCAGTACTATTTTTGGCCTTAATCTTGGCGCCGGGGTCTTGATGGGAATGGGCATTGCCGCCACAGGCTTTGGGGTTGTTTTGCCAGCTATGGCGAGAATGGTGGCTCCTGAAAAACGTTCTTTCGCCTTGGGGCTAGGCAGTGCAGCAGGTTCGGCTGGACAGCTTTTGGTCATCCCTGTGGCACAAGGTTTTATTTCAGCTTATGGCTGGAGTACCGCGTTGCTTTTGCTCGCGGGTGGTGCTTTGATGATGGTGTTGTTGTCGAGCCCGTTTCGCAATGAAAAAGACATGAAACTTACTCAGTCAGGGAATTCAGAAAATACGCAAACTATGGCGCAAGCATTAAAAGAAGCGGGCGTGTATTCGCATTACTGGTTGCTGGTGGTGGGCTTTTTTGTGTGCGGTTTTCAGTTGGCCTTTATTACCGTACATATGCCAGCTTTCTTGTCCGATGAAGGCTTTTCATCCGAAGTGGCCGTCGCCAGTTTGTCGCTAATTGGTTTGTTTAATATTTTTGGTTGTTTGTTATCGGGTAGTTGGGCGGGCATCTATTCGAAGAAAAAGTTGCTCACCATTATCTATGCGTTACGCGCCGTCGCTATTGCACTCTTTATGGTGTTTCCAATGACGGATTGGTCTGTGTATCTGTTCTCGATTGTGACTGGGTTGCTTTGGTTAGCCACGGTTCCACCGACCTCAGGTTTGGTCGCGCAAATGTTTGGTTTGCGATACATGGGCATGTTGTACGGTATTGTTTTCCTTGGTCATCAGCTTGGCTCATTCAGTGGCGTTTGGTTAGGTGGTTACTTATACGATCACACTGGATCTTATGATGTTGTTTGGTGGGCCGCTTGCCTCATTGCTCTGGTTACGGCCTTGATTCACATTGTGATTGATGAGCGCCCTGTTGGGCGCTTACGAACTCAAATGGCGACTAACTAATTGATCTTTAATTAGGGATATTTTGTTAACTTTGTTTAGTCTGCTTGATAAAGCGGTCCATCACTACCAATATAAAGTAATGATAAAACCGTTAAAAAGTAAGATAAAAAAAGAGGAGGGCGATCATGCAGTATGAAGATCGCGTAGATGCGTTAGTGGCGCCAAAAGGCGCTTTGGAAATGTTGTCACAAGATGAAATGGCGCGTTTGTCTGAGGAATCAGGGCCGCTTCATGATTTATTCCACCGTTGTGCGTTGGCCATTTTGAACTGCGGCAGTGATTCGGATGATCCGCAAGCGATTATGGATGAATATCGTGATTTTGATATTAAAATTATTCAACAAGAACGTGGTGTGAAGCTACAGCTAAAAAATGCGCCCGGTAGTGCGTTTGTTGACGGTAAGATGATCAGCAGTGTGCGTGAAATGCTATTTAGTGTGCTGCGCGACATTATTTTTACCCATCATGAATACGATTTAGAAAATGGCTTAAAAACCGCAAGTTCAGAAAAACTGACGAATGTGGTGTTTGAATTGCTGCGTAATGCCGATGTGTTTCGCCGTATTCAGAATCCAGATTTGATTGTGTGTTGGGGGGGCCACTCTATTGCCCGTCATGAATATGATTACACTAAGCGTGTTGGTCATGAATTGGGGTTGCGGGATCTCAATATTTGTACTGGCTGTGGGCCTGGTGCCATGAAAGGGCCGATGAAAGGCGCGGCGATTGCGCATGCTAAGCAACGCATTAAAGATGGCGTGTATTTGGGGTTAACTGAGCCTGGTATTATTGCCGCCGAATCGCCAAATCCGATCGTCAATCAATTGGTAATTATGCCGGACATTGAAAAACGTCTTGAGGCCTTTGTACGAGCTGGGCATGGTATCGTTGTTTTCCCTGGTGGCGCTGGCACTGCGGAAGAAATTCTCTATATTTTGGGGATTTTATTGCACCCTAAAAATGCCAATATTCCTTTTCCATTGGTATTCACTGGACCAAAAGAAAGTGCGGATTATTTTGAGCAAATTCACGCTTTTATTGGGGACGTGCTAGGAAAAGAAGCGCAAAACAAATACCAAATTGTCATTGATGATGAAGTGGCGGTGGCGCGTATCATGAAACAGGGTATGGAAGAGGTGCGTGATTATCGTAAAGCGCATCAAGATGCGTTTTACTACAATTGGAAATTACACATTCCAGAAGAGTTTCAGCATCCTTTTGAGCCCACTCATGACAATGTCCGCAGCTTGAACCTGCACTTCGGACAAGAGTTGCATTTACTGGCTGCCGACTTACGTCGTGCCTTTTCTTCTATTGTGGCGGGTAATGTGAAAGCGCAAGGTGTGGCTCACATTAAAGAGTTTGGCCCGTTTGAAATTCATGGTGATAAGGCCTTGTTAGCCAAATTGGATGTACTGTTACAAGCCTTTGTTGATCAGCAGCGTATGAAACTACCCGGTACGGCTTATGTACCTTGTTACAAAGTGATCACTGATTAGTTATTTGTATCTAGCTAGGTAATAAACAAAAAGGCGCTCAACACAGTTTGAGCGCCTTTTTTAATGTTTGGTGCTTGATTAGACCAATAGGATTAGCCGAATACTGACCAGCCAATGCTTTCGGATAGCGCTTCTAGGGCCGCCATGCCCGCTAAGGAGTTACCTGACTGGTTGAGTTCAGGTGACCAGACGCACACGGAGAATTGGTTTGGCACAATGGCGATGATGCCTCCGCCAACGCCACTTTTTCCAGGTAAACCAACACGATAGGCAAAGTTTCCGGCTTCATCGTATAAGCCGCTGGTGGCCAGTAAACCATTGATTTGTGTGGTTTCTCTCGGACTTAGAATTTGCTCATTAGAATGTTGTGAAAACCCTTTGTTCGCCAAAAAGCTGAAGGCTTTGGCAAGGTCGATGCAATTCATACGCACTGCACAATTATCAAAATAGCTGTGTAATACGGCTTCAACGTCATTATCAAAATTGCCAAACGCTTTCATTAAATAGGCCATGGACGCATTGCGAGCACGAAATTCATACTCTGAGTCAGAGACCGCTTTATCTGATGTTATATGTGGATTATCGGCCAACCGTCGGATGAACTCGCGCATAGCGTAATGGGGTGAGGCAAAGCGCGATTGGTTCATATCGCTGACCACTAATGCCCCTGCATTGATGAAGGGGTTTCTTGGTACGCCTGCTTCGTATTCTAGCTGCACTAAAGAATTAAATGGATTACCAGAAGGTTCTCGACCGACTCGTTGCCACATGCTTTCACCATAATGCTTAATGGCCAGTGTGAGGCTGAACACTTTTGAGATACTTTGTATGGAGAATTCGGTGTTTGCTTGCCCAGCTTGATATAGCGTGCCATCGTTACTGTAAATGGCGATACCAAACTGATTAGGGTCAACCTCTGCTAAGGCTGGGATGTAGTCGGCCACGTTACCTTGGCCAATTAAAGGGCGAACTTTTTTCTCAATGGATTGAAGTAAGGCTTCCACGTTTTTCTCAGTCTTATTATTAATAGGGAGTGAACACACGACTAAAGGGGAAAGCTAGTATAGGAGGTTGGCACGGGAATACCAGTGCCAACCGGCGCTTTAATTTTGTTCAGTCTTGATCCAATCAACATGCTGCAATATCAGTTGGCCTGATATGGTGGCCGCGTTTGGTATCATGGGTAAATCGTCTATATGCCACCAATCTGCTTCTTCGATTTCGCCAGGCGCAGGTGTTAATTCGCCAG
This sequence comes from Marinomonas sp. TW1, assembly GCF_001625355.1. Taxonomy (GTDB): domain Bacteria; phylum Pseudomonadota; class Gammaproteobacteria; order Pseudomonadales; family Marinomonadaceae; genus Marinomonas. Next base: position 74,862 of record NZ_JSEE01000002.1, on the reverse strand, counting down.
ACTGGTAATCTGCGAAAAAGCCTGCCATCAATTGATGGGGAAATGACCAAGGTTGGCTACTGATATAGCGAATGTTGTTGATCTCAATGCCGACTTCTTCTTTGACTTCACGAGCGACAGCTTGTTCTAAGGTTTCGCCAGCTTCGACAAATCCGGCAATGTTGCTGTAACGGTCTTTCGGAGCCTGTGGGCCACGAGCAAGCAAAATGCGATTGTCATATCGAATGGAGACGATGATACAAGGTGAAATGCGTGGATAATGACGTAAATGGCATTTCGGGCAAATTTTCGTGTGTTCTTTGTGGTGTTTTTCTTGCAGGCTTGTGCCACAGCGACCACAAAACTGATGATCTCTGTCCCAAGTGGATAATTGATGGGCCCGACTGAGTAAGATGTAGTGCTCTTGATCCTGTAGGAACAAGAGTTCACGCAACCCTATTTCCGTAAAGCCTTTTGGCACGGTGTCAAAGCGGCAAACAAACACGTCCTGACCGTGCCATTGACCACAATAGACAGCGCCCATATTGGCGTTAGGTTGAAAATGGTGAAAGGGAATTAAAAATTGCTGGTCAGCTTCGACCAGTACTTGTTGACGATGTAACAGAATATAGAGCGCATCTTGGTGTGGACGCGGATGCGCTTGAGTGCCAATTTCTAACATGTTACCGCTCAGTTTTGCGTCGAAAAGAATCACGCTAACGCGATCATGTTTTTGACGCAAGTTTTAATCACTTAGCGCCAGTCCAAGATGACTTTTCCTGATTGACCCGATCCCATTGTATCGAAGCCCTTTTGAAACTCATCGACTGAAAATTGATGGGTAATAATAGGGCTAATGTCTAAACCAGATTGCAGCATGGCCACCATTTTGTACCAGGTTTCAAACATTTCTCGACCATAGATGCCTTTAATGATTAAACCCTTGAAGATCACCTGATTCCAGTCAATCAGGGTGTTGTTGCCCGGAATGCCGAGCATGGCCACTTTGCCCCCATGATTCATGTTTTCCAACATGGAGCGAAACGCCTGATCGTTACCAGACATTTCTAGACCCACATCAAAGCCTTCGCTCATGCCCAAGTCTTTCATGACGTCAGTGAGTGATTCGCGTGTCACATTGACGGTGCGAGTCGCGCCCAGTTTTTTAGCTAAGTCTAAACGGAAGTCGTTGATGTCTGTAATCACTACATTGCGTGCGCCCACATGCTTAGCAATAGCGGCAGCCATTGCGCCAATGGGGCCAGCACCGGTAATAAGGACGTCTTCACCAATTAAGTCAAAAGATAAAGCCGTGTGAACGGCATTACCAAAAGGATCAAAAATGGCCGCCAAATCATCACTGATGTTATCTGGAATTTTAAACGCGTTACTGGCTGGAATGGCCAGATATTCGGCAAAAGCCCCAGTGCGATTCACCCCCACTCCGAGGGTTTTACGGCAGAGGTGACGACGACCTGCGCGACAGTTGCGACAATGACCGCAAGTAATGTGGCCTTCTCCTGAGACACGATCCCCTATTTTAAAACCGCTTACTTCAGGGCCAATCTCAACAATGTCACCAACAAATTCATGGCCTATTGTCATGGGCACAGGAATGGTGTTTTGTGACCATTCATCCCAATGGTAAATGTGCATATCAGTGCCGCAAATCGCTGTTTTTCGAATTTTAATAATCACATCATTGTGACCGCATTCTGGGGCTTCCGTCTGGGTTAACCAGATGCCTTTCTCAGCGTGCAGTTTGGCCAGTGTTTTCATCGCACTTCTCCTTTAATAATGCCCATTTCTCGACCCACTTTAGCGAAGGCTTGTATGGCTTGATCGAGTTGCTCCTGTGTATGTGCTGCTGACATTTGCGTTCGAATTCTGGCTTTCCCCATTGGAACGACCGGAAACGCAAAGCCAGTAACGAAAATCCCTTCTTTGTATAGCGCATTTGCCATGGTTTGTGCCAGCTTTGCGTCACCTAACATGACAGGAATGATCGGGTGGTCTCCTGCTACCAGCTCGAAGCCCAGTGCGGCCATTTCCGTTCTGAAATATTGGCTGTTGGCTTTTAACTGTCTGCGTACTTGGCTATTGTCTTGTATTTTTTCCAAAATGCTAAGGCTAGTCGCGGTAATGACAGGGGCTAGGGCGTTCGAGAAGAGGTAAGGACGGGAGCGTTGGCGCAACCATTCCACAATCTCTCTAGACGCACTGGTATAGCCACCTGACGCGCCGCCTAAGGCTTTTCCTAATGTCCCCGTGATAATGTCGATGCGACCCATCACATCGCAGTATTCATGACTGCCACGGCCATGTTCACCAAGAAAGCCTACTGCATGTGAATCATCTACCATGACTAACGCTTGATATTGATCCGCAAGGTCGCAGATGCTCTTTAGGTCTGCAATGATACCATCCATCGAAAACACGCCGTCAGTGACGATGAGTTTGGTTTTTGCCCCATTATTGTCCGCATCTTGTAGAGCCGCTTCGAGTTCGGCCATATCATTATTAGCATAGCGATAACGCTGAGCTTTGCAGAGGCGAATACCATCAATAATGCTGGCATGATTAAGGGCATCGCTGATGATGGCGTCGTCTTTATCTAAGAGTGTTTCAAATAAGCCGCCATTGGCATCAAAGCAGGATGAGTAGAGGATGGTGTCGTCCATACCCAAAAATTGGCTAATACTTTGTTCAAGTTCGGTATGTATGTTTTGAGTGCCACAAATAAAGCGTACTGAAGCCATGCCATAGCCAAACTGATCTAACGCCCGATGAGCCGCTTGCGTCACGTCAGAGTCATTGGCTAACCCTAAATAGTTGTTGGCGCATAGATTGATCATAGCTTGTTGGTCTGCCGTGGTAATTTGGCTGGACTGCGGCGTAATCATGGGACGCTCTTGTTTATATAAACCTTGATCTTTTAATTGCTCTAGTTGAGTGGCGAGGTTTTGGTAAAAATCAGCTTTTTTCATAATGCACTCCAGAGTGTCGTCTAATAGGGGTAAGTAAGAAGGGTAAGATCATTTGAGTGTAGAGTTCTGATGATGAGAAAAGTAGATGCAGTGGCATAGTAAAACGGCCATAACAGTTTGTGCTGATTGGAAGTTCTGGGCTGAGCTGGTCATTTTGCCCAAGGGTCGCGTAGAATGAGGCAAACTTTAAACAAAGAGGAAGAAGTGGCATGTGGTCAAAGGTTCGCTATGGAGTGATGCGTTGTGGTTTGCTGGTCGGTGCGTTGGGTATGAGTGTGATGGCGCAAGCGCAGGATTTTATCCCTGTTTTGCAATATCACCATGTGAGTACGACATCACCGAAATCCACCTCAGTAACCCCTGAACAATTTACTGAGCATATGGACTATCTTCAAACGGCAGGCTTTAAGGTGATTGACCTTAAAACCGCGTTAGAGGATTTAAAAGCCAATAAACCTTTGCCTGAAAAGGCGGTCGCCATTACGTTTGATGATGCTTACCGTAATATCTATAAAGCGGGTTTTCCAATTTTAAAAGAGCGCAACTTTCCTTTTACGGTTTTCATTAATACTGAACCAGTTGAGCGTAACAGTCGTAGTTTCTTAACGTGGCAACAAATGAAAGAGATGGAAGAATTTGGTGGGGTATTTGCCAATCATACTATCAGCCATCCTTATATGTTGCGTAAGCTGGAAGGTGAAACGGATGTGGCTTGGCTTAAGCGCATGGAAAAGGAAGTCGATACCGTCGAAGCCTTGTTGAATGAACACCTTGGTCATTCGCCGAAAATGTTGGCTTACCCATATGGTGAGTCTGATCACACGATTCGTGACATGATGGCCGACAAGGGCATCATGGCGTTTGGCCAGCAATCCGGTGTGGTCAGTGCAGATTCCGATTTTGAGAATTTGCCACGTTTTCCTGCGTCAGGTGCCTATGCTAAGTTGTCGACCTTGAAAACCAAGCTAAATTCACAGCCTATGCCATTATTGAATGTGGATGCTGGAGGGGATTTTGCAGGCGCAAACCCTGTATCGATTCGTTTGACCTTTAAAGAAGGTAAATATCGTCTCAAAGATTTGGCTTGTTATGTTTCTGGCCAGGGAAAAGCCACTCTAGAATGGGCTTCAGACTATGAGGTAGTGGCGACAGCGCCGAAAGCATTCGGCACAGGGCGTGGTCGTATTAACTGTACCATGCCGGATAGAACGGGGCGTAGTTACTATTGGTATTCCAATGTTTGGATTCGTGCAGCGGCAGATCAAAACTATGTAAGCGAAAAAAGTTAAAATTTTTTCAAAAAAATGTTGCACTGAAATTTCAAATCAGTAATATACACCTCGCTCGCAACGGAGGGGTGGCAGAGCGGTTTAATGCACCAGTCTTGAAAACTGGCGTAGGTTAATAGCCTACCGAGAGTTCGAATCTCTCCTCCTCCGCCATCTTCCTTAAAGGAAGTGTGTTGCGAACAAGATAAAATTAGTTCCTCGATAGCTCAGTTGGTAGAGCAAATGACTGTTAATCATTGGGTCACTGGTTCGAGTCCAGTTCGAGGAGCCATCGGAGTATAGCGCAGTCTGGTAGCGCGCCTGCTTTGGGAGCAGGATGTCGGGGGTTCGAATCCCTCTACTCCGACCATTTTTATCTACCATTTAGTAATGGTGGGCGTAGCTCAGTTGGTAGAGCTATGGATTGTGATTCCATCGGTCGTGGGTTCGAGCCCCATCGTCCACCCCATTACTATGATAGTTGGGTCGTTAGCTCAGTTGGTAGAGCAGTTGACTTTTAATCAATTGGTCACTGGTTCGAATCCAGTACGACCCACCAACTATCTCTGATGCAAGATTCTGCACTAATCTGATTAATTCCTCGATAGCTCAGTTGGTAGAGCAAATGACTGTTAATCATTGGGTCACTGGTTCGAGTCCAGTTCGAGGAGCCATCGGAGTATAGCGCAGTCTGGTAGCGCGCCTGCTTTGGGAGCAGGATGTCGGGGGTTCGAATCCCTCTACTCCGACCATCAGAATACAGAATATCACTAAGAATGGGTCGTTAGCTCAGTTGGTAGAGCAGTTGACTTTTAATCAATTGGTCACTGGTTCGAATCCAGTACGACCCACCATTCTTACTCTACTCTTTGTTTCAATTCTATTTCCCCTTTATTTTGCCTTTTATTAAGATTTTTCTTGATTGCTTATGGGGTGTTGTTTATTTTCCAGCTTTCCAGCTTTCCAGCTTTCCAGCTTTCCAGCTTTCCAGCTTTCCAGCTTTCCAGCTTTCCAGCTTTCCAGCTTTCCAGCTTTCCAGCTTTCCAGCTTTCCAGCTTTCCAGCTTTCCAGCTTTCCAGCTTTCCAGCTTTCCAGCTTTCCAGCTTTCCAGCTTTCCAGCTTTCCAGCTTTCCAGCTTTCCAGCTTTCCAGCTTTCCAGCTTTCCAGCTTTCCAGCTTTCCAGCTTTCCAGCTTTCCAGCTTTCCAGCTTTCCAGCTTTCCAGCTTTCCAGCTTTCCAGTTTTCCAGCTTAAAATGGCTATATGCTGTGCTTTTTGGTCTGTATTGGTTTTTATGTCTTGTAGAGGGTTGTGATCTTAGTTGTAAGGTGGTTTTTGAGTTTGGCTTGGTGATTTGTTGTTTGGTAGGATTTGGCTCTGTGCTGGGCTCTGTGGTGTTCTGAGCTTGCTGTATATCAGGAGCTGATTTTTTGACTTGAACTATTGTTTGTATTAAATGGATGTTGCTTGGATAATATGTGTTTTGTGCTGTTGGGTTGTGTCTAAGATCTTGAGGAATTTTTTAGATAAGAAACAAGACGTTATCTTGTAAAAAGAGAAATGGTGGAGGGAGGTGGATTCGAACCACCGAAACTTTCGTGGCAGATTTACAATCTGCTCCCTTTGGCCACTCGGGAACCCCTCCACAGCAGCGCGGCATATAATATATACCGCGCTCAGGGATGTAAACTGTTTTTTAAGATTTATTTAACAATTTTTCCAGTTTTGCCTTCATTCGATCTTCAGGTGATAGATTGTCGTATTGACTGTCTGCCTTCGGAGCAACTTTCTTAGGCTTTTTATTGGGTTGGCTTTTTGTGTTTGCTTTGGCCTTGTTGGGGCGTGGCGCTTTGTCTTTGTTCGGGCGATTGGTTGTCGCTTTTGGTTTACGCGGCATCATGGATTCTGGTAAGGCGGGTTCGTCGTTTACGGCGATGCCTTCTAAATCAATGCGAGGCTGGCCAGACAAAAGACATTTCTTATATCTGTCTGAGCGTGTGTAGGCGGCAAGCGCTCGTTTTTGTTTGCTGGCGTTAAAGTCATCATCTAAAACCATATCTTGGTCTATGCCTACTTTCAGAGGCTTAGGTTGGTTCCAGTTGAAGGCTTTCGGGTAGCGGTCTTCCAACATCTTAATAAGACGACGGTTGTTTTTTTGATTGCGCTGACGTCTGCGTTGCTCCGCTGTCATCGTGGCTTCCTGTTGAGTAGGCGTGTCACTTGGCGTCGTATCGACATCAGTTTGCTTATCTTCTTCCGCTAGCTTGCTAGGCTCTGGTTGTTGTGTAGTCATGTAATTCGTCTGTTCAGTTGTCGTGTTGGTGGTGTCAGTTTCAACACCTTCGTACAGTAAGTCAAAGTTGAGTTGTTGCTCAACTGCTGGACTTGCTTTTTGTTGTGGTGTCACTGCTGCGGTTTTAGTTTCCAGAAGATCCAATGAATCTGCTATATAAAATTGCAGTTGATCTTCAGTTGAGCGACTTTCCATTTGTGTTAGTAAGTCCATTGAGGCGTTGTGCTCAGTGGTACTTGATTTGCTATCCTTTAGCTGTTGTATCTCCTCGTTAGCATCTTCTAGCTGTTTTGTTAGCCAGTCAATCCTTGCTTCGAGTTGGGCAATTAAATGTTCCATAAACACGAGGCTCAGTTTTGTATTGGGCTTAATGGAATGCTTCGGGTACTACTGGTGCCAAGCATTTCTTTTTTTTGCGCTTCATTTGGCAGCGTGATGGTAATGTCTTCATTACTTTGCCACCAAACGTAGGTTGTTGTAATCAAAAAGCCTGCAATGATAAATGGTGCAAATTTCATCTTGTTTAAAACGTTAATCCTGCGCCAACCATGATGTGCTTGTCATAGGTTTCGTCATCGCTGTTCAGTATTTTAATGAATACATCAATACGAGAGACATCGGAGGTGGCGATGCGAAAGCCAGCTTCTGGGTAAAATACGGTCTCATCTAGAAACGATACTCCGCCTCCGATATAGGACCACATAGGCAAGCCTGGAAAAATCTGTAATGCTGGGCTAGCACTGTAAAAGCGTGTGCCTAGGTGGATTGCACTTTCAAAGGTCTCGCCTAAAACGAAAGTAAAGCCGCCATGGAAAGAAATGTTTTCGGGTGTGGTGAATTCCATGCCAGCATTTAATATGGAGGTCACATTGTCTTTTCCATCTCGTCCATCAGGACGAGCTGCAGCGGATTCAAAGGTGATTAGGCTCGCAATTTGACCACCTTGGTCATTAGCATAAGTATGAGCACTGACTAACATCAGTGCTGCTAGTAGTAGGGATCTCATTGTTTATTGTCCATTTGATTTAATCGGCTCAGCATTTGAGAGAGTGAGCTTTCCCAATTTGATTGCTGTTCTTTGGTTTGATTTAACGTGTTCTGTAGTTCAGATTTTTCTTCATTTAGCTCGTAGTTCTGCATTTCTAAATCAGCAATGCGCTTGCGCAGAGAGCCAATTTCTTCAACTGCTTCGTTGATGCGTTGTTCTAAGTGATGAAGTAGTTCGTTATTCATAATCAAATCCTAAAAAAATAAATATAATCGCTGATGTTGAGCGTGTGTTTTAAAGTGCGTCAGTTTACCAAGCAATGACAACATCTTGTTGCTGAACGTTCAATATATGTGAGTCAACAACCAGTTCGCCAACTGAAAAATTAGGCTGTACCTGTTTGATTGTAACACTGATATTGGCATTGTTCAGCTGAGTCTGAGCGGACTGCAGCTGATTAAATACTTCGTAACGACGGTATACGTTAAATTTATCCCCTACTTTAATGCCGGCAATTGACCCGGCAGCAATGTGGATGCGATTGCCTTCTGTACGAAAGATATTGGCAATGAATGGCTGGCAGCGCAACTGTTCGCTAGTATCTAAGGCGCTTTGCTTTAGTGCTTGCTGAACCACTTTGCCATAATTTACGGTCCAAAACTTGGCGCTACCAAAACCAACGCGCTGATTGTCAGCTATATCCCAATGACCTATTTCGTTGTATCTGTGCTCAAACAGCAAGGCACCACTGAAACCGTCGTATAGATAGATATCGACCACAAAGTTCCTTTCTTTATCCTCAGCGGCTAAAGATGTGGTATTGGTTTTGTTGTTGGGTTGTCGTTGGTAAAGTTCACCGATGTCACGAATGACACCACTTATGATGTACTGTACACCGAGTTGCTCACTGATGCGGGTGACATTGGTCAGAGAGCCGTCATAATTAGTAGAAGAGGGAGCGTTGATTAAATCAGGATAGATTGAAATGTTGGTGGCGGTTAAGGCTTTTAAATACCCTTGTTTATTGATTTCGTCAGCTAGGTTCTTGGGCAGTTCTCGAGAAATGTTATTAATGGCACCAAGTTGAGCCTGTTGTGGTATTTGCAGGTCAAAGCCAGTTACCCCAACCGTTTTTCGGTAATAGCTTGTTGGTCCAGTGCTGCATTGAGAGTCTGGGGTGACATCAATGCGGGCAATGATTTTTAAAAAATTGCCTGTTTGTTCCTCTGAGAGGATTTTGGCTCGTTGAACGTGGCTTGAGCTGCGAATAGTAATGCTCGAGTTCACTTCACCATTGGTCATTTCATCTTTTACATTCACTCTTGAGCCTGATTCCAAAACGGCCTGTTTTATGGCCTGTTCTGTTGCTCGATAGCGTGCATCCGCTATGTCGTTATTATAGATAACGGCTTCACCAACGGCGTCAATGGTGACCGCAAATGTGGCATTAGATAAAGCCAATAACACGAGGCTAAAGAGTCGTCTGTTGAGTTGCAAAGTCATCACTCAATGCTGTAGAAGTTAGTTGTCGGTGTTGAGCTTTGTACATTGACCGCACGGTAACCTGGTTGAACTTGGCAATTAGGGTCGTTGGCAATGCCATGTCCATGAGCCGCTGAAACACATTGACGGAAGTTTTCTTGTAGTGCCATTTCAACAACGGTTTCGAAAGTGCCATCTTCGTGTTCTCTTTGAGACACGACTTTTGCACCGACTAAATAAGCATCAACGTAAGTACGTAATTCGTCGTTCTGAATCACCATATTGCTTAAGGAGCTTGAACCGTCAATTTTTAAACCGTAAACACGTTCAGAAAGGTTGCGGTAAGCGTCTAGCATAGAGCTGCGTAATGTCATGATGCGGGCTTGTGATTTAGTTAGACGCTTATTGGTTGTTAGCGCGGCATAACCTGTTGCCGTTATGATGATGGGTTCTTGTTTGATGACGGCAATCGTGTTGTTTGCATTGATGGCACCTGTTTGACCATAGTTTAAAGCGCCGCCAGAGGGGCCAACTTGATTTCCATTACATGGTGCCACGGAAGTACAGGTGCCTGCGCCAGCAGTACTGGTTTGGTTTAGGCTTTGACAACCTGCTAATAGGATTGTCCCTGTTGCAATCAAAAGAATGCGAATTACGTGTGTCATGGTGGTGCCCTTTGTGTAGTAGTCTCTACTTTTTCTTGTCGGCAAGTGTCAGAGTTTCTTCACTTTTACCTTGTCAGTTAGAAATGAATCCTTGCATTCGCAGTGACGAAGGCTCGCTTCCTATTCGAGACATTCTGTCCCATGGATAAAATGTAAACTATTTTACGTGTTAGCGTCTATTTTTACAGTCTCAAATCGACGATTTTCTTTGTTTTATATGGCAAAAATAACAACTTAGCCATTGGCTGATGTTTTTCGACTGGTATTTTTACGGATATTTTTTGATTCTATCAGGTCTCGTGGGCTTGATCATAGAATTTACATTAAGTTGTTTCAGTGTGATTTGCTGTATATACTGTTTTTATATACAGTATTTTGTGCTTTCTATCATGACACTTTCAGAACGTAAAATTATACACATTGATGCAGACTGTTTTTATGCTGCCATTGAGATGCGTGACAACCCCGCCTTGAAAGATCGACCTTTGGCTATTGGCGGTTCATCTGAGCGTCGCAGCGTATTATCTACTGCTAATTATCCTGCTCGTTCCTATGGGGTTCGATCGGCAATGCCAGTGGCTGTCGCGAAACGTTTGTGTCCCGATTTGCTGATCTTACCTGGGTGCATGGAGAAGTATCGTCTTGCTTCACAGCAAATGCACAATATCTTTAAGCAATATACTCATATTATTGAGCCTTTGTCTTTGGATGAAGCCTATTTGGATGTGACTCACTCAGTACAATGTCAGGGCAGTGCGACCCTCATGGCCGATCGTATACGTCAACAAATTCTATCGACGGTTGGAATCACAGTATCAGCTGGCATTGCTACGAATAAGTTCATCGCCAAAGTAGCGAGTGACTGGAATAAACCCGACGGTCTCACACTTGTGACTCCTAAGCAGCAAACGGATTTTGTCGCCGCTATTCCTGTGAAATGCATTTCTGGGATTGGCAAAGTTGCTCAGCAAAAACTGGCAGAACTTGGTGTGTACTATTGTGCGGATCTACAAAAAGTGGCGTTTCCAGTATTGCAAAAACACTTTGGTGGCATGGCATTTCGTTTATCTCAATTTGCGTTAGGTATTGATGAGCGCCCTGTGCAAATCTCGAGAGAGCGAAAAAGTATTTCTGTTGAGCATACTTTTGCTGAAGATCTAACGGGAATTGAGCCCTGTTTGACTGTTTTGCCTGAACTGATTGATGCGTTACAAAAGCGTATGGCTGGACGAGGGTATGAAGCGCGTTTGAGCAAATATTATCTGAAGCTTAAGTTTGATGATTTTAAACAAACCACGATAGAGCAACCGATCCAAAAAAAACTTTCTACGGCCGTTTTTTCTGAGTTGTTGCGGCAAGCTCATTCACGTTCGAAGCGGCCTGTGCGTTTGATTGGTGTTGGCTACCGTTTATCCAATGTGATTTCTTCGCAATTGTTATTGCCTTTTTAATTTCTGTGTAAAATTTGTACAGCTCTGAATATCTCTGACTATACTTTAAGGCCAACGGTATGGAGGTGTTTATTATGTTAGAGCAGCAAGCAAAATCTCATGTGATTCATTCCAGCTTACCAGATCCTTTGTCCCAGCGTTTGAGATTCGAAGTTGAGCAAACATTACATGCATTGTATGCCGATGTATCTTTAATTGATCAGCTTGATCGTTTGTATTTGCCTTTCGCGAGTTGGTTAAGTAATAAAGTGGGTCATCGAGAAGGGCCTATGATTGTGGGGCTAGGCGGTGCACAGGGTTGCGGTAAAACCACTTTTGCGAGCATTGTTAGTCGAGTCTTGGTGAAAGGGTTTGAATTAAATGCAGTCGTGATTAGTTTGGATGATTTGTACAGTACTCGTCAGGACCGGTTGAATTTTGCTGATCAGACCACGTCCCTATTTTCAGTGCGCGGAGTGCCAGGGACGCACGATGTCTCTTTGGCCATGAATCTATTCCAGCGTGCGAGACAATTAAAGGACGGTGAAGTGATGATGTTTCCATGCTTTGATAAGTCCATTGATGAAAGAAAGCCGGTGCATCTTTGGAAGGAGGTTCGGGGCCCGATTGATGTGATTTTATTTGAAGGTTGGTGTGTTGGTGCGCCTGAGATGACGGGGGATCTGCATTCACCACTGAATGCCTTAGAACGCGATAGAGATGGGCAGGAGGTTTGGCGACAATCGGTCAATGAATTGTTAAAAAATGAATATCGCGAGTTGTTTTCCATGTTGGATTTAATGGTTTGGATGCAGGCGCCAAATTATGACATCGTCTATGAATGGCGCAATAAGCAAGAGCGGCTATTGGAGGCGCACTTGCATGATATTCACGGTGTGCTGTTAGATACCTTAGATTTAAAAGTCATGTCACCGGAAGAGTTAAAGGGGTTTATGCAATATTATGAGCGCCTTACGCGTCATATGTTGGCGGTGATGCCGGAGCGGGCCGATGTGCTTATGCGTTTGGATGAAAATCAAGGTGTGCAAGAGGTTCGGTACCCAACCGAGCACTAAAAAATGTCTTAAGCAGCACGGTAAGAGCATCAATATGATAGGCTATAGCGATTCGCGATAGCCTATTTTTTTTGGCTTAGGTACTAGAGCCATTTTTGTATTTAACGCTTTATGATGTTTTTTGGGAGAGTTTAGAGAATGACAGATTTGCTGCCAACAGTAGAAGTAGAAACCGCCGCTAAACCGGATGCAGCGGTAATTTGGTTGCATGGATTGGGGGCTGATGGTCATGATTTTGAAGCCTTGGTCCCTGCATTGTCCTTGCAAGATGGTTTGGCGATACGATTTGTGTTTCCTCATGCGCCACAGCGTCCAGTTACCATTAATGGTGGGATGCCAATGCGCGCTTGGTACGATATTTTGGAAATGACGTTGGAGCGCAAAGTCGACATGGCGAATATTCAAGAGTCTGCGCAGCAAGTCGAAGACCTCATTGAAGATCAAATTGGTAAAGGTATCTCTGCTGACCGCATTATTTTGGCTGGTTTTTCACAAGGCGGCGTCATTGCATATCAGGTGGGGCTTCACACTCCTCATGTGTTGGGTGGTGTAATGGCTTTGTCTACTTATTTGGTGAGCAGTGACAAGGTGCCTCAGGCTGAATTTTGCCCAAACGGAAAAACCTCATTTTTAATTCATCATGGCTCTCAGGACCCTGTCGTCGCACCGACTTTGGGAGCGCAAGCGCAAGCTAATTTAGCGGCTAAAGGTTATCTTGTGACTTATCAAACCTATGATATGCCTCATGCGGTTTGTCCTGAGCAGGTGCAAGATATTTCGACTTGGCTCAATGCGCAGCTGGGATAATTAGTAAAAGGAAATGATATGTCGTCTGATTATGATCAATGGTTGAATTTCGCTAAGCAGTTAGCTCAAGACGCAGGTAACCTTATCATTGAGGCTCGTGAAACGGCGATGTTTGATTGTAACTATAAGTTGCATCATGAATTGGTAACTTCGACAGACATTGCGGTGGATGCTTTTATATGTGAGAAAATTACGGCGACTTTTCCACATCATAAAATACTTTCAGAAGAGTCTTTTCCTGAGCTTGATGTTGATAACTTGATCGAAGATGTGCCTGTTTGGGTAATTGATCCGATTGATGGTACGGTCAATTTTGCTCATGGCCATCACCATGTGGTGGTTTCGATTGGTCTGTTTATTGGTTCGGTGCGTATTTTAGGCGTGGTTTATGCGCCTTTTTTGGCTGAATGCTATTCTGCATTGCGGGGAAGAGGTGCTTATTGTAATGATAAAAAGCTCGCTGTTTCCGGAGCTACAACGCTTCGCAATGCGCTGGTTGCAACAGGCTTTCCGTATCAGAAAACATCATTGCCAAGTTTGATTGAGCGATTAAGTCGAGTGCTTCATGCTTGTCAGGATGTCAGGCGAAATGGTTCTGCGGCATTGGATTTGTGTTGGGTGGCAGCGGGTCGATTAGACGCTTATTACGAGACGGTGAAGCCTTGGGATATGGCGGCTGGTGCTTTGATTGCGGAAGAAGCTGGTGCTCAGTTAGGGTATTTTTCCGCGCCTCAGGCGGCTTGGCCTGAAGCGGTCAATGGAGAAGGGCTGTTGGTATCGACACCGGATTTATATGATGATTTAAAGGCGTTGCTTTAATTAGTAAGCGACAAGTATTGTTGGAATGTCACCCCGTTGTTATTTGATTGACATAATTGGGTGTTTTATTTGTATAGATTAAGTTTGAAGGTTTTGTATGTCTCTGACCGTATTTTTCTTAGTGTTGCTAGCTTGTGTTGTCGTAATGGGTGTTTCACTTTGGTTTATTCGCCAACAATTGCAGGCCAATCAATTGAGAGCGGAGCGCATTCAAGCGGGTGAAGCGCGTTATCAAGAAGAGCGTCAAAAAGCGGTGGACAGCATCCGAGTGTTGCTGAAAGTGGCTGGCACGGATGAAGTGAATTGGATTGAAGCAAGCATTCGAATTAAAAATTTATTAGACAGGCTGAGTATCGATTTATCGGAGCATGAAGACATTTCGGTATTTTATCTGGTTACCGAGAAAACCGAACATATCCCAACCCATGAACAATGGCGAACTCTGCCGAAACAAGCTAAAAATAAATTTCAAAAAGAAATGGATGGGTATGAAAAGACGCATTTAGACGATCTCAAAAAAGCCAAAGTGTCATTGTTGGCGTTTGATTTTTCAGAATGATGTTAGAGCTTCTGCTGTCTGCGTTTGTCTTTTTTGTTTTATTGGTGGGGTTGATGCTTTTCTTTGTTCGTCATCAGTCCAAATTACCTTATTATAGACAAAGTCAGGCGGATTGGGTTGCTATGTTAGAAAAAGCACTTGCGGGAAGTTTGCCTGAGTATGAATGGCATGCCTTTATTGGTTTGAGTATCCGTGATAATGAAAGTTTGGATGCCCTCAGGGAGCAATGTTGCTGGATTGATGAATTCGAAACGAAAGGAACTCAGTTGGTAAAGGGGCGACTTTGTGTGTCTTTTAGTAACGAAGGGCGGAAAGAATTAGAAAAATTGTTAGATGAGTGGCAGCATAAGGCAGATTATTTGGTCTGATGAAATTTTTTAAGGATAGGGTTTAGATTATGAATGATATACAGGCGGTATTTGATCAGGGTGCTGAGTGGATGCCTTGGGTAATGGACATCGCACTTAATCTAGCGGTTGGCTTGGTTATTTTCTTTGTGGGTAAATTTATTGCGGCAAAGATTTCTGGTTGGTGTGAAAAGCGTTTATTGAAATCTTCTGTGGACAAAGCCGTAGCCGGTTTTGCCTCAAGCATCTTATATGCTTTGATGTTTGCTGGTGTTGTATTGATGGCGTTGGGTCAAATCGGGGTGGAAACGACCTCTTTCATTGCCATTTTAGGTGCGGCTGGTCTGGCTGTTGGTTTGGCTCTGCAAGGCTCTTTGTCTAATTTTGCCTCTGGTGTGTTGATTATCCTATTGCGTCCATTTCGTTCGGGTGATTTTGTGGATGCGGGTGGTCAAATGGGAACTGTGAATCGTATTGAGCTGTTTCATACGCATCTAACCACACCGGATAACCGTGTCATCATCGTACCTAATTCAGCGATAATGAACGGTGCTATCGTGAATTTCTCTCGTGAATCGACTCGTCGTTTGGATCTCGTGGTTGGGATCAGTTACGATGCGGACATTCGTTTGGCAAAGCAGATTATGGAAGAAATTGTGGAAGCTGATGAGCGCATTTTAAAAGATCCAGCTTGCGTGATTGCTGTTGCAGAACTGGCGGACAGTTCCGTGAACTTTAATCTGCGTCCTTGGGTTGCGTCGGCAGACTATTGGACGGTACGTGCGGATTTGTTAGAAAAAATCAAATATGCCTTTGATGAACGTGGTGTTGGTATTCCTTACCCGCAAATGGACGTTCATGTGCACAAACAAGAATCTTAATTTTTTTACCAATTAAGATTAAAATGCCGCTAAGTACGTTTACTTAGCGGCATTTTTTATGGCTGCTGTTATCCATTTGAGGCTTTTACATGAGTCGTTATCGACCTCCTGCACCACCTAAATCGAATTACATTACTTATGAGGGTTCGCAAACATTATTGGCGGAGCTTAAGTATCTTTGGAAAGAAAAGCGTCCGGCTGTGACGGAGTCTGTCCGTGAGGCTGCTGCACAAGGGGATAGGTCGGAAAATGCAGAATACATATACGGAAAGAAACAGCTGCGTGAAATTGATCGTCGAGTGCGTTATTTAGAAAAACGTCTGGATCATTGCAAAGTGGTTGATCGCATCCCTGATGATCAAAGTAAGGTGTTTTTTGGTGCTTGGGTCACTTTAGAAGATGAGGACGGGCAACAAGAGTGTTTTCGTATTGTTGGGCCTGATGAGTTGGATCATCAGGCAGATTACATCAGCATGGATTCGCCAGTGGCAAAGGCGTTGTTGAAAAAAGAAGAGGGTGATGAGGTAACGATTCGTCGAGCTCAAGGGGAAAAACTCTACTTCATTGAGCGTGTTGAATATCGTCCGGTCAGTTTATGACTGTTTTGTACGGCATGGCGCAGTGGCAGCATCCGGCTTGGATCGATTGGCTGTATTCGTCTGCGGTGCCTGGTGGTGAGCGGTTGGCAGAATATGCAAAAGTCTTTTCTTCGGTAGAGGTGGGCAGTACCTTTTATGCGCCAGTGGCGGATGAGCAATTAATGCGCTGGTACCGGCAGGTTGGAGCGGAGTTTCGCTTTTGTTTTAAAGTGCCGCAACAAATTTCGCATGCGTCAGCGCAACGTCCATGGCAAGCCGTACGTGATGATTGGATGGCTTTTCAGAAAACATTGGTGCCGCTTATCGCTAAGCTAGGGCCAACCATGTTGCAGCTTCCTGGGCGATTGGCAGCGGAGCGTTTGCCATACATTTTAGCCTTAATGGATGAGTGGCAGTTGAGTACACCGTTAAGTGTGGAGGTTCGTCATTTGGATTTTTTTGATAAAGGCGAACATGAAATGATTTTCATGAAAGCTTTATCTGAGCGCCAAGTTGATCGAGTCGTTATGGATTCGCGCCCTGTGTTTTCAACACCAGCCTATAATGAGAGTCTTGTGGAGGCTCAACAAAAGAAGCCAAGAGTGCCGTGTCATCCTATTGCGACGGCGACAGCTCCTGTCGTGCGCTATATTGGTCATCCAGATCTGCAGCGTAATCATGTCTGGCTCGATCAATGGGCGGTCAAAATAAAGCAATGGTTAGAGCTGGGGTTATGTCCTATCGTCTTTGTGCATTCTTCCGACAATATTGCCGCGCCGACTTTGGCGTCTTGGTTGGATGATAAGCTGGTGGCGAATGGTGCTTTACCCCATAAACAACTGGTTTTGCCTGATACTTTAGAACAAATGAGTTTGATTTAGCGATTAATGCTCTCTTTGAAATGAAGGACGTGTTTATGTATTCGTTAGTGTTTTATGTTCCTGCAACGCATCTTGAGGCGGTAAAGAGTGCGGTTTTTGCTGCTGGCGCTGGTCGAATGGGAAATTATGAGGCGTGTTGCTGGCAGGTGCTTGGGCAAGGGCAGTTTCGTCCTATGTCTGGTGCTCAACCTTTTCTTGGTGAGGTGGGCAAGGCTGAGCGGGTTGAAGAGTACCGAGTAGAAATGGTGTTGTTGGAGCAATATAAAGAAGCGGTCGTCGCTGCTTTGCGTTTAGCTCATCCCTATGAGGAAGTGGCTTATCATTTGATTCACTTAGAATCTTGATGTGTTGGTTTAATCTGGCACAGAGTTAAGTAGTATGACGTCTTCGTGAAAACCGTATTGTCCTGTTTTGTGGTCTTCGATAAAAAATTCCAAGGTTTTGGTGACGCTACTAAAGGCCAACTCCTCCCATGGAATGTCTTTTAAGTCGAAGAGTGCGACTTCGGAGCTCTCTTCTGTTGGGTGAAAGTCGTCTTTTTCCAGTTCTGCAAGGTAGAAAAGGTGTACCTGATTAATTCTTGGGATGCTGATCATGCTAAAGGCTTGCCGGCATTTGGCTACCGAACCGGACTCTTCTAATGTCTCGCGAAGAGCGCCTTCGCTGGTGGTTTCTTGATTTTCCATGAAGCCAGCAGGTAAGGTCCAGAATCCAAACTGTGGCTCAATGTTACGACGACATAGAAGGATTTTGCCCTGATAAAGTGGAATGGTGCCGGTGATCATCCTCGGATTATCATAATCAATATGAGCGCAATTCGGACAGACTGCTCGTGTGCGGTTATCACCTTGTGGGATGGTCATTTCAACTTGGTGACCACATTTAGGGCAGTATCTCATGACGTATCCTTTACCGCTTTAATTGAAGCTTGGCGAATTTCACAACCTTGTCTTCGATTTCTTGGATTTCAATTTGGTAATGTTCTACCCAAAGGCTGATTGGGTGTTCAGGGATAAATTCAAGTGTTTCTATGATCAAACCGTTTAGGGTTTTTGGCCCATCGGTTGGCAAGTGCCAATCTAGCGCCTTGTTGATCTCTCGAATGTGAGTTGAGCCTTCGATGCGGAAGGAGCCATCATCCAGTGTTTGAATCTCTTCTTCTTCGTCTTGGGTTGGTGGCGTGAACTCGCCAACAATTTCTTCAAGAACGTCTTCTAATGCCGCTATGCCTTGAACGTCACCGTATTCGTCGACCACGATCCCCATCTGTTGATGGTCCTTTTGGAAATTTAATAGAACCGTATTTAACGAGGTGCTTTCTGGGATGAAGTAGGGTTCAACGGTCGCTTTTAGTAATGCGGCTTTAGAAGGGGTTGGATCGCGTAAGAACATGGCGGCATGGCGAGCATGTAGGATGCCAATCACCTTGTTGATCTCGCCATTATAGACGGGCATACGGGTGTGGCGTGTTTGGCAGATTTGTTCAATGATCTCTTCGATAGAGTCTTCAATATCAATGCCAACAACATCATTTCGTGGAATCATAATGTCTTCCACAGAGACTTTTTCTAAGTCTAAAATGGATAGCAGCATTTCTTGGTGAGCGGCTGGAATAAGTCCGCTGGCTTCGTTTACCACGGTGCGAAGTTCTTCAGAGTCCAATGTGTCTTGATTGTTGTGGTGTGCTTGTACGCCAAAAATACGTAATAAACCATTGGATAAGGTGTTGACGAGCAATACCAGTGGATAAAGTAATTTTAATATAATCGCAAGAATCCATGAGAATGGAAAAGCCAACTTTTCTGGATACAAGGCGGCAAAGGTTTTTGGTGTGACTTCAGCAAAGATAAGAATGACCAAAGTGAGCGCTGCTGTTGCAATGGCAACCCCTGCGTCTCCCCATAATCTTACCGCAATGATGGTCGCAATGGCGGAAGCGAGGATATTGACAAAATTATTGCCAATCAAAATTACGCCAATAAGGCGATCTGGGCGTTCAAGTAAAGAGCTGACTTTAATCGCTGATTTATGCTTGTTCTTCACAAGATGCTTTAGTCGGTATTTATTTAAAGACAGCATGCTTGTTTCTGAGCTTGAAAAGAAAGCAGAGAATAGAATGAGAAAAAACAGTATTCCGCCGAGAATACTTAAGGGGACTTCGTTCAAAAATGGATCGCCTCAATAATTATGATAGTGGAATTATTAGTTCTTACGAACCGACTGTCAAACATACTTTGTGAATTCGATCATTATTGCAATAGGATTTGTAATGCAATGCGGCTACCAAAGTAGCCTAGCATTAACAAGAAGAAGCCGCTAAGGGTTAATTTGACGGCAAGTTGCCCGCGCCAGCCCGCTAAATGTCGGCCAAGCAATAGGCCTGCGAACACAAACCAAGACGCTATAGTGAAAAAGGTTTTGTGTACTAAGTGTTGTGCAAACATGTCTTCTATAAAGTAGAAGCCAGTCAGTATGGTGATGGTCAATAGAATAAAAGCGGCCCAAATGAATTCAAACATTAAGCTTTCCAAAACCTGCAGTGGAGGGACGCGCAGCAGTTGCTTTAGTTTGTGGTGTTTAAGTTGGTATTCTTGCATGGCCAGCAAAATCCCGACCCCGCAAGCGGTGGCAAATAAGCTGTAAGCAACGGAAGCGATAAGAATGTGAGCGCTGGTGCCCCATGAATTGCTGTGAAGCGGCTTCAAATCCCAAGGTTCAATGGCATTGAGAGCCAAAATAATGGCGCTAAGAGGGAACGCTGTGCCGATTAGTAGGGATAAATCTTTGTCTCTGTTACTAAACCACAGCAAGGTGTTGCCAATTAAGGCGATTAATAAGCCAATGGTTAAAAAATTGAAGCCATCACGATTAAGCAATAATTGCATTAATGAAAATGTATGTACCGCAATGGCAAGCGCGCCAATCAGCTGTGTGAAGCGGTTGTGGGGGCGAAAAAAGTAAACCGCACCAGCAATTAAGCAGGCTGTGCAAGCTAACCAAAGCGATATTTGAGTCATGAACTAGGATGTCCGCTTAGTAAAGGTATAGGGTGATAATCATTTATCCGTTATAATAAAACCAATTTCACCTTGGATAAACTGATAGCGTCAGTTTTTTTCTATTTTTGAGCCAAATTCGAGGGCAATATGTTCGACAGTTTATCAGAACGCTTAACCTCCTCCCTTGATCGAATTCGAGGAAGAGCCAAATTAACCGAAGACAACATTAAAGATGTGCTACGTGAAGTACGCATGGCTTTATTAGAAGCGGATGTGGCGCTTCCTGTTGTCAAAGACTTTATTGCCGCCGTTAAAGAACGCGCTGTGGGTACAGAAGTCTCAAAAAGCCTTAGTCCTGGGCAGGTTTTTTTAAAGATTGTTAAACAGGAACTGGAAGCGGTTATGGGTCAAGCCAATGATGGCTTGAATCTGCGCGTTGCTCGTCCAGCCGTGATTTTAATGGCGGGTTTGCAAGGGGCGGGTAAAACAACCTCAACGGCTAAACTGGCTAAATATTTAAAAGAACGTGAGAAAAAATCTGTCTCTGTGGTCAGTGCTGACGTTTACCGTCCAGCGGCGATTAAGCAGTTAGAAACGCTGGCAAATGAAATTGATGTGGACTTCATTCCCAGTGATCTGTCACAAAAACCAATCGACATTGTGAATAATGCGATTGATTACGCTAAAAAGGCTCATAAAGACGTCGTTATTGTCGATACAGCGGGTCGTTTGGCGATTGATGAAGACATGATGGCTGAGATTAAGTTGCTTCACGCGGCCATTAATCCAATCGAGACCTTATTTGTTGTGGATGCCATGACAGGTCAAGATGCCGCTAATACAGCCAAGGCTTTCGGCGATGTATTGCCACTGACCGGTGTTGTGTTGACTAAGACCGATGGTGATGCTCGTGGTGGTGCGGCTCTGTCTGTCCGTCATATTACCGGTAAGCCGATCAAGTTCTTGGGTGTAGGGGAAAAAACCGACGCATTAGAACCATTCCACCCTGATCGTTTGGCGTCTCGTATCCTGGGCATGGGCGACATGTTGTCCTTGATCGAGGAAGCCGAGCAAAAGATTGATAAAGATAAAGCCGAAAAACTGGCCGGTAAATTAAAGAAAGGCAAAGGCTTTGACTTAGAAGACTTTAAAGAGCAGCTTCAGCAGATGAAAAACATGGGCGGAATGAGCTCTATGTTGGATAAGCTGCCAGGCATGGGGCAGTTAGGTAATATTCAAGATCAAGTGGATGACAAGATGTTTGTGCGAATGGAGGCTTTGATTAACTCAATGACCCCAGCAGAACGTCGGAATCCGGATGTGATTAATGGTTCTCGTAAAAAACGTATCTCCACTGGTGCGGGTTTACAGATTCAGGATTTGAATCGATTATTAAAGCAGCATAAACAGATGCAGAAGATGATGAAGAAGTTCAGCAGCAAAGGCGGCATGAAAAAAATGATGCGCGAACTAGGTGGAATGATGCCTGGCGGTCTTCCTGGTGGTGGCGGATTTCCTAAGCTGTAGCACTATTTAGTTGTTTTTACAGGCATTAGCAAAAAAAGTGCCGATTTTATTGAAAGGGCGAGCAATTCGCCCTTTCGTTTTTCTAGTTTATCGACTAGAATATGCCGCCTTCTTGTAGTATGAGTCAAAAATCGACTCGGCAAGAGGTGTTTCGTTAAGCAATAAGGAACCAATCATATGGTAACTATTCGTCTTTCTCGTGGTGGCTCTAAGAAGCGCCCATTCTATCACTTGAACGTGGCTGATAGCCGTCGTGCTCGTGATGGTCGTTATATCGAGCGCTTGGGTTTCTTTAATCCTGTTGCTCGTGGTCAAGAAGAACGTTTACGCGTCGATTTAGATCGTGTAAATCACTGGGTTAGCCAAGGCGCTCAGCTATCTGACCGTGCTGCTCAGCTTGTTAAAGAAGCTAGCAAAAACGCTTAATCAGAGGTAGTGCTATGTCTAAAGTAAAGCAAGCGGCCGCTCCTGAGCAAGCCCTTGTGGTTGGACGCATTACATCTGTTTATGGTGTTAAAGGGTGGGTGAAGTTGTATTCGCACACCGACCCAATGCAAGGGATCTTTGATTACAAGCATTGGTGGTTGAAAACCCCAAGTGGGTGGAAAACGCTAGAGTTAAGCCAAGGTCGCTTGCAAGGGCGAGGTTTGGTGGCATCGGTGAATGGCTATAATGACAGAGATCAAGTTAAAGAAATCTGTGGTTTGGATATTTACATTGATGCGCAGGATCTTCCTGATTTAGATGACGGTGATTATTACTGGAGTCAACTAGAAGGTCTAAGGGTAATTACCAAAGAGGGTGTCCTCTTGGGGAAGGTTTCGCAACTTATGGAAACCGGTGCGAATGATGTTGTGGTTGTCAGTGCGTGTGAAGGTAGTTTTGATCGTGAAGAACGCCTGATTCCTTATGTACCAGACACTTATGTTCTAAACATCGATTTGGAACAAAAGGAAATGGTCGTTGATTGGGATCCGGAATTTTAACTAACAAGCTGAGGTCATCACGTGAAGGTAAGCGTTATATCGCTCTTTCCGGAAATGTTTCAAGCCATTACCCAATACGGTGTAACGGGCAGAGCCATTAAGTCTGGGTTGGTTGAGGTGGATTATATTAATCCCCGCGATTTTACTCAGGATAAACATAAGACTGTGGATGATCGACCTTATGGTGGTGGTCCTGGGATGTTGATGAAAGTTCAGCCTCTCAAAGATGCGATTGAGTGCGCTAAGCAAAAAGTGCCCAACGCAAAAGTTATTTTTTTATCCCCTCAAGGGCGTACACTGACGCAAGAAGGTGTGCAGCAACTTGCTAAACAAGCAGAATTTATTCTGGTAGCAGGTCGTTATGAAGGCGTCGATGAGCGTTTGATTCAATCTGAGATTGATGAAGAATGGTCAATCGGTGATTTTGTCCTAAGTGGTGGTGAGTTGCCGGCTATGGTGCTTATGGATTCTGTCTTTCGGATGGTGCCAGGAGTACTAGGAAAGCAGGCTTCAGCAGAAGAGGATTCGTTTGCTGATGGTTTGTTGGATTGCCCGCATTATACTCGCCCCGAAGTGCTTAACGGTGAGCCTGTGCCACCGGTACTACTTAGCGGCAACCATGAGGCGATAAGGCGCTGGCGATTAAAGCAGAAGCTCGGAAGAACTTGGCAACGCCGGCCAGACCTTTTGCAGAACCTTGAGTTGGACAAGGAACAGCAGAAGTTGTTAGAAGAGTTTATTCGCGAAACTGAAGATTCAACCTCGGCAGAGTAGGAATTGCGAGCTTATCAGATAGAAGAACCTTCGAACTGATAAGAAACCATATTATTAGGAGTCACATCCATGAGTAATAAAACTAAACTGATTCAGCAACTAGAAGCTGAACAGATGACAAAAGAAGTCCCAGCATTTGGTCCTGGTGACACGGTTGTCGTACAAGTTAAAGTTAAAGAAGGTTCACGCGAGCGTCTACAGGCCTATGAAGGTGTTGTAATCTCTAAGCGTAACCGTGGTCTAAACTCAGCATTTACTGTTCGTAAAATTTCGAGCGGTATCGGTGTTGAGCGTGCTTTCCAAACTTACAGCCCATTGGTTGAGAGTGTTGAAGTGAAACGCCGCGGTGACGTGCGTCAAGCTAAGATCTACTACCTACGCGAGCGTTCTGGTAAATCTGCACGTATTAAAGAGAAGTTGGCTAAACGCTAATTTATCTTCCTTAAAAAGGCGACGTAAGTCGCCTTTTTTTGTGGAACTAACTCCCTTTCGTATGGCCTAATAGAGACAATTCATTTGTCTTTGAGGTTTTCATGAAACACATCTTTTCTTTCTTGGTTCGTGCGTTTTGCATTGTCGGACTTTCCCTTCCTTATACCTCTACTTTTGCTGACCAAGACCAAGTTCGTCAATCGCTTCAAACCGCGTTACCTCAATACACTATTGGCTCGATAGAGTGGCATGAGCAGGCTGGTATCTACTCAGTGGAAGTAGAGGGTGGCCCAACTCTTTACATGACGAAAAATGCTCAATACTTTGTTGTTGGTAATTTATATCGAATAGACGCGGATGGTCTGGTGAATGAAACTGAGCAAGCCAAACGCGCTAAGTTGGAATCGTTACCAGAGTCAGACATGGTGGTGTTCAAAGCGGAAAATGAAAAAACACACATCACGGTTTTTACCGATGTCGATTGTGGTTATTGCCGTATGTTGCATAACGATGTCGCAAGTTTGAATGAGATGGGAATTACGGTGCGTTATTTGGCTTACCCAAGAGCGGGAATTGGTTCTTTTTCTTATCGTAAGATGGTGAGTATCTGGTGTTCTGATGACCCTAAAAAGTGGATGACAGAAGCGAAAACAGGTGCAGATGTGCCAGAAAACAAATGTGTTAATCCTGTCGCTGATCAGTATCAGTTAGGGAGTGAGCTGGGTGTCCGAGGCACGCCGACCATAATCTCTAAAGATGGTGTGTTTTTGCCAGGTTATCTGCCACCGAAAGAGCTGGCTAGTAAACTTGGGTTATAGTCTTATTGCAAAATATTCCACTTAACATGAGCCTAGTTCAGCCTTTTCTTCGTTGGGTTTATGTGGTTCAGGCGTTATAATGAAGCGTTTTTAGTGGCGAAATAACAAATAATTAAATCATCTCTGTGGGGTAACGTTTTGAAACCGGTAAAAGTCGGAATTTGTGGGCTGGGAACAGTAGGATCCGGTAGTTTTAATATTCTTTTGAAAAATGCAGAAGAAATTACGCGACGTGTTGGACGTAGCATTGTTATTGAGCAGGTGGGTGCTCGTCGTGACAATGATACATGTGATACCACAGGTATTAACGTAACCCGTGATATTTTCGACGTGGTTAACAATCCAGAGATTGATATTGTTCTTGAATTGATTGGTGGTACCAGCGTTGCTAAAGAGCTGGTAATGACGGCGCTTGAAAATGGTAAGCACGTTGTTACAGCGAATAAAGCGTTAATCGCCGAACATGGCAACGAGATTTTTGCCAAAGCACAGGAAAAAGGCGTCATCGTTGCCTTTGAAGCGGCTGTTGCTGGCGGTATTCCGATTATCAAAGCGGTACGTGAAGGACTTTCTGCGAATCGCATTGATTGGTTGGCTGGCATCATTAATGGTACTGGCAATTTTATTCTGACAGAAATGAGCGAAAAGCAGCGTAACTTTGATGATGTGTTGGCCGAAGCGCAAGCCCTAGGCTATGCGGAAGCGGATCCGACGTTTGATGTTGAAGGCATTGATGCTGCGCATAAGCTGACTATTCTAGCGTCCATCGCGTTTGGCATTCCATTGCAGTTTGAAAAGACATATACCGAGGGAATCAGTCGTGTCACGTCTGAAGATGTTGCTTTTGCCGATGAGCTTGGTTATGCGGTTAAACATTTAGGTATTGCTCGCCGAACTAAACAGGGTATTGAGTTGCGTGTTCACCCGACCTTGATTGCTCGTAAACACTTGTTGGCAAGTGTCAATGGTGTGATGAATGCCATTATGGTGCAGGGGGACGCAGTGGGTCCAACATTGACCTACGGTGCTGGTGCTGGGGCGTTGCCAACGGGCTCTTCTGTTGTTGCTGATGTGATTGATGTGGCACGTACGCTGACCGCAGATCCAACGAATCGTGTCCCACATTTGGCGTTTCAGGCGGATGCCTTGTCAGATGTTGAGGTTCTGCCAGTCGAAGAAATTGAGTGTGGTTTCTTCCTTAACATGACGATTCAAGATCGTGCTGGTGTCTTGGCAAACATTACGCAAATTTTATCCAATAATGATATCAGTATCGAATCTCTGATTCAGCGTGAGCGTGAAGGCAGTGACCTTGTGCCTTTGGTTGTTATGACGCATGAAGTAAAAGAACGCAATATGAATGCTGCCATTGCAGCCATTGAAGCCTTACCGGACGTTGCGGGTTCTGTGCAACGTATTCGTGTCGAAAACTTGGCTTAAGAGAGAATTATATGAAATACATTTCAACTCGTGGTAAAGCACCGGCCTTGTCCTTTGGTGACGTTTTATTGGCCGGTTTGGCAAACGATGGTGGCTTGTATGTGCCAGAAAGCCTACCTCATTACAGCAAAGAAGAGATTGCGTCTTGGGCGAACCTTAGTTACCAAGACTTAGCCTTCAAAGTAATGTGGCCTTTTGTAGAAGGTGACATTCCTGCTGATGCCTTTAAGGACATGATTAATGAGGCATACGCGAGCTTTAATCATACTTCTATCGCGCCTATGGTTCAGGTCGGTAATAACGAGTGGATACTGGAATTATTCCGTGGTCCAACCTTGGCCTTTAAAGATTTTGCATTACAATTGCTAGGTCGTTTAATGGACTATGTTCTGTCTGAACGTAAAGAAAAACTGGTTATCCTTGGTGCCACTTCGGGTGATACAGGGTCGGCGGCGATTGAAGGTTGCCGTCATTCAGAACATCTGAATATCTTTATTTTGCACCCTTATCAACGTGTGTCCGAAGTACAGCGTCGTCAAATGACAACGGTAATTGATAATAATGTGTTTAATGTGGCTGTGAAAGGTAACTTTGACGATTGCCAAGGCATGGTGAAATCCAGCTTTGCGGATCAATCTTTCCTGAAAGGTGCGAAACTTGGTGCGGTGAATTCGATTAACTGGGCGCGTATTATGGCTCAAATCGTTTATTACTTCTCTTCGGCTCTGGCTGTTGGTGCGCCACATCGTAAAGTGTCTTTCTCGGTTCCAACGGGAAACTTTGGTGATATCTTTGCGGGTTATTTAGCCAAGCAGATGGGCTTGCCAGTGGATCAGCTGGTTGTTGCTACTAACCAGAATGACATTTTACATCGTGTGATTGGTGAAAATGATATGAGTCGCCAAGCCTTAAATGTAACCTTGTCACCCAGTATGGATATCATGGTATCGAGTAACTTTGAGCGTTTGTTGTTTGATGCTCATGGCCGTGATGGTGCCGCAATTGATGAGTTAATGGCGCGTTTCAATCAGGGTGATGTATCGTTAAATGATCAAGCTTGGTCTTATGTAAAAGAGAACTTTGACAGTTACAAAGTGGATGATAAGCGCACTTGTGATGTCATTGCTGAAGTCCATGCCAATACTCAGTATTTGTTGGATCCGCATACGGCGATTGGTCTGGAAGCGGCACGCCAATGCTGGAAAGATAAGTCTGTGCCTATGATTACTTTGGCGACAGCTCACCCTGTGAAATTCCCTGAAGCAGTAGAAAAAGCTGGCTGTGAATCGCCTAGTTTGCCTGAACATATGAAAGACTTGTTCGAGCGTGAAGAGTCTTATACTGTGTTGGACAATGAACTGGCGCAAGTTCAGTCTTTTGTGGCTGATCGTATCTAAGTAACGTAGTAAATTGCCTTGTTATCGCGGTCGAGTTTTGACCGCGATCTTTCATCATTCCTCTTAGTTTTAAACCTTATTATATGAACCTGATTATACTAGAGCCTGCCCTGACATTGTCCGAAGGGCGTTATGCACTGACGGAACGTCAGCAGTCACATATTAATCAAGTGATTAAGGCGGAATCGGGGAATGTATTACGAGTCGGTCTATTGGGTGGTGATTTAGGAGAAGGCGTGTACCAAGCGGCAAGTGCCGATTTACCGGCACACATTCATTCTTTGCAGCTTACGCAAAAGCCACCTAAAGCCTTGCCTATGGTATTAGTGATGGCATTGCCTCGTCCTAATATGTTGAAACGGACTTTGCATAATATTACCGCGATGGGCGTCAAAGAACTGTATTTAATCCATTCATCCAAAGTAGAAAAAAGTTATTGGCAAAGCCCTGTGTTGCAGCCGGAGTCAATTCGCCAGACTTTGTTAGAAGGGCTTGAGCAAGCAAAAGATACCATCATGCCAAATTATACTATGGTGCCAAGATTCCGTCCTTTTGTGGAAGACCAACTGCCACATATATTAAGTGGGAAATTAGGCCTATTGGCTCACCCTTATCAAGCTAAATCGTGTCCAGTGGATTTGCAGGAGTCATGTGTCTTGGCATTGGGGCCAGAAGGTGGTTGGAACGAGTTTGAGGTCAGCAAGTGGTTAGAGGCGGGAATGTCGAGTGTGCATTTAGGTGAGCGAATTTTGAAAGTAGAAACGGTTGTCCCTGTTCTTTTGTCTCGCTTATACCCAGCTTAATCTCTTAATCTCTTAATCTCTTAATCTTACTTATATTTAGCTTAAACTCCTTCAATTGTTGTTATTTGTAACTAAAGTGCTTTTTGGGAAGAGGTGTTTGGGTCTTTAGGGTAATATCTTTCTTAAATAACCTTAACTAGATTAAGGGTAATAAGTCAGGGTTACGGCATGTCAGATAAAGATTCAGCTGCTTTACAGAGACCAACAAGTTTAAAGTCAAAACTTCATTTTATTACTCGCTTTTATGTGGGCGATGTATCTAAGTTGTCTCCAGATGACATTCGTCGAGTGTTGATCATTAATCTGTTTGCCAGTGTTGGTATCCTTTTTACTTTTCCTTTGGGGATTGCTTCGTTTTTTCAGGGTAAGTTACTGTTAGGCGTGGTGCTAATCAGTATTGCTTTTTTGTATGCCGCTAACCATCTGTACCTCAGGCGTACTCATCATCACGCCATGTCCGGAAATTTTGTGATATACCCTTTATATGCCTTAATGCTTTACCTGATTTACACGGGAGGCGTTAATGGAACAGGGCATGTGTGGCTTTTTTGTGTGCCTGCTGTGGCGTTGTTTTTACACGGTTTAAAGAAAGGGCTGATTGAGCTGGGCATTTTTACTCTGCTGTTAACGGCGCTAATGTTTTATACCGATAATCATTTTTCACAGTTTGGTTATCACTCATCATTAAAGTCTCGAATCCTCTTTGCCTTTGCTGTCGTGGTCTTTTTATCCGGTATTTATGAATTCTCTATGTCTCGTTTTAATGATGAATTAAAGCGCACGTCGGCGAAGCTAAAATTGGTGGCTTATACCGACATGTTAACGAACCTCTTGAACCGTCGTGGTATTTATCAAAAACTTGAGAAGCGACAACAGGCTCATTTGTTGTTGGCGGATGTGGACTTTTTTAAACGTGTAAATGATGAATATGGACATGATGCCGGAGATTATGCGTTAGAAAAAATCGCCCAAATTATGGCCTCAGGATTGCCCAAAGGGGCTTTATCGTCACGTTGGGGAGGGGAAGAGTTTCTTCTTGCTGTATTTGACTGTTCATCGCATGACGCCTATGAAGTCGCAGAGTCTATCCGTAACCTAGTGGCCGACTATGAATTCAATTATCTGGATCAAAGTTTCCGCGTTACTTTGAGCTTTGGTGTCGCAACGATGAATGAAACGGTTTCTTTACGTGAAGCGATTACTTTAGCAGACAGTCATTTATACAATGCTAAGCGTGCCGGTCGAAATCAAACTCGTAAAGACTAATTTGACGGTCTTTGCCTGCCTTAAATTAATTCGTGTTATTCTTGCGCCTCAGTGATTTTCTTTGAGTGACCTTATGCGTATCGAGCGTCGTCTAGTGCCATCGGCACCTTGCCAATTTCCTACCAGTATGCCCGTCAGTTTACAGCGTATCTTTATGGCGAGAGAGGTCTTTAGTACGGAGCAAATTGACTATCGCTTGCCTCATCTTTTGAGACCGAATGCCTTGTTTGATTTGCCCAAGGCGGCCTCTATTTTAGCCGATGCCATTGTGGTAGGTGAAAAAATTCTGATTGTCGGTGATTTTGATGCGGACGGCGCAACCAGCACTAGCTTAGGCATTTTGGCGTTAGAAGCGATGGGGGCCGTCGAACCGACTTACTTGGTGCCCAATCGTTTTGAATTTGGTTATGGATTGACGCCAGAAATTGTAGCCGTTGCGCAACAGTATTCCCCTGATGTACTGGTAACGGTTGATAATGGCATTGCCAGTATTGATGGTGTTCAGGCGGCAAAATCTCATGGCATGAAAGTGGTGGTCACTGACCATCATTTACCTGGAGATCAATTGCCAAACGCGGATGCCATTGTGAATCCAAACCACCCTAGTTGTCAGTTTTTGAGTAAGAATCTAGCCGGTGTTGGGGTGATTTTTTATGTTATGTCGGCCTTAAGGGCTGAGTTGAATCAACGGAATTGGTTTGTTGAGCAGCATATTCCCGAACCTAAAATGGCGGATTTTTTAGATCTGGTGGCGCTGGGCACAGTGGCTGATGTGGTGCCGCTGGATAACAACAATCGTATCTTGGTTCAGCAAGGGATTAAGCGTATTCAAGCCGGTTTGGCGCGTCCTGGTATTTTGGCTTTGTTGGAAGTGGGGCGTCGTGACTATCGTCAGCTCAAAGCCTCTGATCTTGGTTTTGTGGTAGGGCCAAGGCTGAATGCTGCAGGTCGATTGGATGACATGTCGGTAGGTATTGAATGTTTATTGGCTACCCAGCCACATCAAGCTCAGCAATATGCACAGCAATTAGATCAGTTTAATCGTGAGCGAAAAGCCATTGAGTCCGATATGAAAGAGCAGGCTGAATTATTGCTTGAGTCATTATTAGACGATGAACAGAGTATGCCTCATGGTATGTGTTTTTATGATGCGGATTGGCATCAGGGGGTGATTGGTATCCTGGCATCTCGCATGAAAGAGAAGTGCCACCGCCCTGTGATTGCTTTTGCTCGTGTTGGTGAAGATGAATTAAAGGGCTCGGCTCGTTCCATTCCAGGTGTTCATATTCGAGATGCTCTGGATCTTTTAGCCAAGCGCTACCCTCAGTTATTAAGCAAATTTGGCGGCCATGCGATGGCGGCAGGCATGTCCATTAAAGAGTCTCATTATGAGGCTTTTCGATTGGCGTTTGATGCCATCATCGCTGAGTGGGTAACGGCGGATCAGTTAGAGGCGCGGATCATGACGGATGGTGAATTGGCCGCCGAAGATTTCAGCTTGAGCTTTGCTGAATTAGTGAGATTGTCTGGTCCTTGGGGGCAAGCGTTTCCTGAGCCTTGTTTTGATGGTGTATTTGATGTTTTGCAACAACGCATTGTCGGTGAAAAACATCTAAAGCTCATGGTGCGAGAGCCAAACAGCGGCTTGTTGTTGGATGCAATTAGTTTCTTTGTTGATCTGGATAAGTGGCCGAATGAAAAAGCCAGCCAAGTGCGCTTAGTGTATAAGCTGGATATCAATGAATTCCGTGGTCAGCGCAATTTACAATTGCTAGTGGATTATCTGGAAGCCGTTTAGTGGTGTATAAATTTGCTTAACAAATCCAGCCATTGATTGCCCATCGAATGCAAACTTGAGGTACAATGTGCCTCCCTCAAACATCACCTAATTATACTGGAGTTCATTCATGACAGCATTGGTTCTTGATGGCAAATTATGCGCCAAAGAAACCGAAACTCGCTTACAGGCTCAAGTGGCGGAGCTTAAAGAGCGTACTGGCGGCACCCCGATTTTAGCGACCATTTTGGTTGGTGCTGATCCGGCATCAGCGACGTATGTAAAAATGAAAGGCAATGCTTGTCGTCGTGTTGGTATGGACTCAATGGCCATTGAGCTTGATGAGACCACCACCACTGAACAGTTACTAAGCAAGATTCATGAGTTGAATGATAACCCTGATGTGCACGGTATTTTGTTGCAACATCCGGTACCAGAACAAATCGATGAGCGTTTGTGTTTTGATGCAATTGCGGCACACAAAGACGTTGATGGTGTGACTTGTCTTGGCTTTGGTCGTATGGCGATGCAAGAGCCAGCTTATGGCGCGGCCACGCCAGCGGGTATTATGCGTCTGTTAGCTGAGTACGATGTGAACTTGGAAGGTAAGCATGTGGTGGTCGTTGGGCGCAGTCCAATTTTAGGTAAGCCTATGGCCATGATGATGTTGAATGCCAATGCGACAGTGACCATTTGTCATTCTCGCACACAGAATTTGGCTGATTACGTAAAACAAGCAGACGTCATTGTCGGTGCGGTTGGTAAGCCAGAATTCATCAAAGCGGAATGGATCAAAGACGGTGCCGTGGTGGTTGATGCGGGTTATCACCCAGGCGGTGTTGGTGACATTGAACTTGGTCCTCTTACTGATCGAGTATCCGCTTATACACCTGTGCCTGGTGGTGTGGGGCCAATGACAATTAACACGCTTATTTTGCAAACCTTAGAATCTGGTTTGAAACAACTGGCCTAAAACGATAGATTGAACGATCGAGCCGCACTGTCATAGGTGCGGCTTCTTTTTTAAGCAGAGTAGAGATGATACGAGGTAGGCTATGTCTACAGAAATGTTAAAAGACGCATTGGATTTTGATCTCATTGCGGATGTGTTTGTGTCGGAGTCTATTACGGCATCACCAGCTGAATTACATGGTCAGTTATGCGGTTATTTAGCCTCTGGGGTAACCTTGCCATTAGAAGATTGGCTTACCATGGTGGTGGAGTTTTGCGACATCGAAAGCTGGAAAGAAGAGGCCAGTCGAGTGGCCATTGTTGACTTGTATAACGCCACTTTAACCTTGTTCCAAAATGGTGAATATGCACTTGTGCCCAGCATTGCGGACGACGATGCCGAATTATGTGAGCGTGGTGTAACTTTGTCCCAATGGGCTCATGGCTTCTTGGCCGGTTATGGTTTATCTGGTCAGAAAAAAGACTTATCAGAAGAAACTAAGCAGATATTACGTGACTTCGCAAACATCTCGGGCATGCAGTCTGAAATGCGCAGTCTCGAAGAAAATAATGATAATGAAGCGGATTTGACCGAATTGGTTGAGTATGTTCGTTTGTCTGCCATGATGATGTACTCAGAGCATCATGATATTAATCCAGATGCCGATCATTCGAAGCAAAACGCACTTCATTAATCCCCACTTAATGGACAACTTGATACAGATGAAATGAGGTCACTATGAAAATCACCTTGCAAACCTATCAATCCCGTCGTGAGCGTTTAATGGCAGCTTTGCCTGATAACAGTGTTGTGGTCATTCGTAATGGCGAGTTGGCGGTGCGTAATAATGATTGTGATTATGAATTTCGATCTGACAGCAGTTTCTATTATTTAACGGGGTTTCCAGAGCCCAGTGCGTACGCCATTATCTCGGGACAAGGTGATTTGACTCTAGTGAGTCTGCCAAAAGACCCAGAAAAAGAACAATGGGATGGTTTCCGTTATGGTATTGATGGCGCCATTCAAGAGTTTGGCGCCACTCAGGCTTTT
The DNA here is from genome assembly GCF_001625355.1 of Marinomonas sp. TW1. Lineage (GTDB taxonomy): Bacteria > Pseudomonadota > Gammaproteobacteria > Pseudomonadales > Marinomonadaceae > Marinomonas. Next base: position 41,603 of record NZ_JSEE01000002.1, on the reverse strand, counting down.
GCTTTAGAGGCACTGGATGAGGTGTTATCGACAGCACTGGATGGTGCGGATTGCCTAGTCTATCGTTTTGCAGATCAAGCGTTACGTGAGCAGCTAGCCGTATGTCGCGATGGTTTAGCCGCGCGAGTTCGACTGGGTGCGCAAGCGCCTGTGCAATTGCTTGATGTAACCAATTATGTGGCGGAAATGCGTCTGCGGAAAGACGCTGAAGAAATTGCGATCATGGAAGCCGCTGCTCAAATTAGCGTTGAGGCTCATAAACAAGCGATGCGCTCAGTGAAGCCTGGTATGAAAGAATATCAGCTAGAAGCCGAACTTAACTATGTCTTCATGAAATCTGGTGCACGCCAGCCTGCGTATAACAACATTGTGGCGTCTGGTTCAAATGCCTGTGTTCTACATTACATTAAAAATGATGAAGACATTAAAGATGGCGATTTGGTGTTAATCGATGCCGGTGCTGAGTTGTCATGTTATGCGTCTGATATCACACGAACCTTTCCGGCTAACGGTAAATTTAGTGAGCCTCAGGCTGCGCTGTATCAATTGGTACTTGATGCCTATCAGGATGGGATGCAAGAACTGACAGTGGGCAACCCTTATGAGGCTTGTCACAATGCGGCAGTAAAGACACTAACCACAGGTTTGGTTCAGCTAGGGTTGTTATCCGGAGAAGTGGATACCCTGATCGAGAGCAAGGCATATCGCGACTTTTATATGCACAATACAGGGCACTGGTTAGGGTTAGATGTACACGATTGTGGCGCTTATAAGCTAGCAGGTGAGTCGCGTGCCTTAGAAGAAGGTATGGTATTGACCATAGAGCCGGGCTTGTATGTGTCAGAAGACAATTTAAAGGTAGATCCCAAGTGGCGTGGCATTGGCATTCGTATTGAAGACGATGTGTTGATTACGGCATCTGGTCCCTATGTTCTAACCCATGGTTTAGCGAAAGAAATAAGTGAGATCGAAGCTTTAATGGCTGAGGCTCATTCTATTAGTTAATTGGAGAAAGTGTGATGGCAAAATCCTATGATTTGATCCTTGTCGGTGCTGGTATGGTTGGAGGCTTATCTGCAATATTGTTGGCAAAGTCGTCCCTGCGAATTGCGCTTGTGGATAAACATACAGGGTTATACACACTTTCGACACCGCCTGCTTACGATGCTCGAGTCAGTGCCATTTCCAGTCAATCTAAAAGCTTATTAGAAGACGCTGGGGTTTGGCAAAATATCCCTAAAAACCGAATTGCTTCTTATGACAATATGGTGGTTTGGGATGGCTTGGGTGAGGGCATGGTCGATTTTAATGCTCATAATAGTGACATGCTCGAGTTAGGCCACTTAATTGAAAATGCGGTCTTAAATGAGCAACTGATGGCTCAGCTTAAAGACAATGCTAATGTTGATCTTTATTTGGGTGACCAGCTAGATAGCTATGAACTAAACGAGTCTGGAGTGACGGCAAGCTTGCTCTCTGGCCATCAATTGAATGCTCAGGCCATTATCGCGGCAGATGGCGCTATGTCTAAGCTAAGGCAAGACAATGACTTTGATACGGTCGAATGGGATTATGGCCATACGGCCATCGTCGCCACCATAGAAATAGGTCAAAGTCATCAAAATACCGCTTGGCAAAGTTTTGGTGAAGAAGGTATTTTGGCCTTTTTACCCATGCCCAGTGTGGATGGTAAAGAGTATATCTCCATTGTTTGGTCTGTTCCTCCTAGCGATGCTGAAGCCTTAATGAGCTTATCGGATGAGGCATTTTGCCAGCGTTTACACTATGCGATTAATCGTAAATTTGATGTCCTTTCGGTGACTCGTGAACGCCAAGCGATTCCATTACGTCAACGTCATGCCAAACAATATGTGAAGGCCGGTTTAGCTTTGATCGGTGATGCGGCTCATACTATTCATCCTTTAGCAGGTCAGGGGGCCAACCTTGGCTTTGGTGATGTCAAGGCTTTAGTGGCAGTATTATCCAAAGCACAGCGCCGCGGAGAAGCGTTAGGATCGTTAAAAGTATTACGACGTTATCAACGGGCTCGTATGTTAGATAACATTGCTATGGCGGCTGGCATGGAAACCTTTAAGCGTTTATTCGCAAGTCATCATCCTGCGGTGGTAGGGGTTCGTAATGTGGGTATGAAGTGCTTTAATCAAAATCGTTTTTTAAAAGATAAGGTCGTGGCACGTGCTGCTGGTTTGTCTTCTTTTTCTTGATATTAACGGAGACAGAAGACAGGCTTTTCAAAACGCTACTTATTTCCGGTTGCAAAAACATTTGGCTACCTTATCCTGCTTAATGGTATTTTTTTGATTACTGAAGGGTCGCCTCCTATGCGTGTAGAAGCGCTTTTAAAGCAAACCGACAAACTTCCTAATGTACCGGATGTGGTTCGTGAGCTCATTCAACTGCTTAATGATCCTGATGCCAATTATTCTGACATCAGTCAACGAGTGGCCCATGACCAAACCATTTCCCTGAAAATTCTGCGCATGGTGAATTCAGCCTACTTTGGTTTGTCTCGTAAGATCTCGTCTATTGATGAAGCGACTGTTTTGCTTGGCATGTCCAAACTAAAAACTCTGGTGATTGCCTCCGGTTTTGCCAGTTCCGTTGAAAAAGTGGAAGGCATTGATTTACCCGCTTTCTGGGCGGATTCTTTTCGAGTGGCGGAGTTAGCGAAGTGGGTCGCGAAGCGAACGGAGTTAGTCGACGAAGACGAAGCGTTTACCGTTGGGATTGTCCATAACATTGGACGCCTGTTGCTGCATCTAACTCAGCCAGACCTTGCCCTAGAGATCCAGGCGTTAGTCAATAATCGCAAAGCAAGCCGAGTGAAAGCGGAGCAGGACCTTTTGGGTTTTACCACTCAAGAGGCCGGTAAAACCTTGATGGATATGTGGAAGTTTCCTGCTGCTATGGGAGATGCCGTGCAGCAGCATAAGCGTCCGTTTATGAATGATGAGCCTCAGGCATTGGCTTGCGTACTCAATTTGGCTTGCTATTTAAATGCTTGTATCCGCAATGAACGGGATTCTGACTTGGTTAGAGAAGGCTTTCCCATGGCTGTTGCTAAGGGGGCGGGTTTAGGTGAGGGCATTCTTTTTGAGTTGGATGACGCTCTAATTATTGGCGATGGTTTAAATCAGCTTATAATATAGGTGGGTGTTTTCATAGAAATAACACAGGCTCAATGGAATGAGAATCGCTAGTGTTTGTGCTGTGCTTGTGCTAATTTCTTCTTTCAATTTTGACTAATTCCCCAAAGGCCTTATTTTCTATGCTTTGATGCACGGAAGTATCTGAGATACGAGAAAATGTTTTCAAGTTTTGGAAGGTGAATAATGGCAGTAATTTCTCAGCGCTCTCTGAAGCGCAATAAGCTCGGTTCTTATATCAAAAATGCAGGTTTAGCTCTGCTTTCATGTTCAATTTTAATGCCTTTAAGCGCTCAAGCAGAAGGTGAAGTAAATATCTATTCGGCTCGCAAAGAGTCATTAATAGCCCCCATTCTAGAGACGTTCTCTGATCAGAATGATGTGGTTGTTAATTTGATCACAGGCTCGGCAGATGCTTTGTTAAGTCGGTTAAGAGCTGAGGGGGATGCTAGTCCCGCGGATGTTTTTATTACCGTTGATGCTGGTCGATTGCACCGTGCTAAAGCCGCTGGTGTATTGCAGCCATTACAAAGTGAGGTTCTCGAGACCAATATTCCAAGTCATTTGAGAGACAACGATAACTATTGGTTTGGTTTATCTCAACGTGCTCGTGTCATCTTCTACAATCCTGAAACGGTCGATCCTAGTGAGTTATCTCGTTACGAAGACTTGGTGGATGATCAATGGCAAGGTCGCGTTTGCGTGCGTTCTTCTGCCAATATTTATAACCAATCACTCGTTGCCTCGATGATTGAGGCCGATGGTGCTGAACAGACTCAGGCATGGATTAAGGGGCTGATGGCAAATCTTGCCCGTCCTCCGTTTGGTGGTGATGTGGATCTATTAAAAGCGGTTGCTGCGGGTGTGTGTGATGTGACCTTGGCAAACACTTACTACTATGGTCGATTAGGGCAAAGTGATTTGGCGAGCGATCGTGACGTTTATGCCAAAGTAAAACCTTTTTGGCCGAATCAAGGCGAAGGTGAGCGTGGTGCTCATGTTAACGTGAGTGGTGCTGGTCTTACGTCAGCCGCGACAAATGTGGAAAATGCGAAACGTTTACTTGAGTTTCTCACCAGTCAAACGGCACAAGAATGGTACGCTCATGTGAATAACGAATATCCGGTTGTTAAGGGTGTTGGTGCACCTGAAATGTTGGCACCTTATGGTACTTTTCATGCTGATAGTCTGTCGCTAAGTAAATTGGGTGAGAATAACCGTCAAGCGGTTGAGCTCATGGACATCGGCGGCTGGAAGTAACGGCTCATTTGAACAGAACGAATTACAGGTTGTAACGAGTCATTGAACGGGTTCAAAACATCTAATTTCTCTCCTCTATTCGGCGCGGCGGTATTTATCGCTGCGCTGTTGTCTTTGCCTATCTTGGTGGTTCTGGTCAATGTGGTGATCGGAGATGGTCAGGTTTGGCAGCACTTGTATCAAACCGTATTGGTGGAATACGTCCATAATTCTTTGCTGCTTATGGTTGGAGTGGGAATTGGTGTGCTTTGTGTTGGTGTGCCTGCTGCTTGGTTAACCAGTATGTGCAATTTCCCTGGACGTCAGTTTTTAGCTTGGGCCTTATTGTTACCGATGGCTTTTCCTGCTTACATCATTGCCTATACCTACACTGGTATATTGGATTTTGCGGGGCCAGTTCAAACCTTTATTCGAGAACTAACCGGTTGGCGTTATGGGGACTATTGGTTTTTTGAAATACGTTCCCTAGGGGGCGCCATGACCATGTTGATTTTGGTGTTGTACCCTTATGTCTACTTAATGACTCGTGCGGCGTTTTTAGAGCAATCTGCTAATACCTTAGAGGTGGCGCGGACTTTAGGTTATTCGAACCCTCAAGCCTTTCGGAAACTGGCTTTGCCTCTGGCGCGTCCTGCGATTGTAACTGGATTAACCTTAGCCTTAATGGAAACGCTCGCTGATTATGGGACGGTACAGTATTTCAGTGTGAATACGTTCACCACTGGCATCCTAAGAACTTTTTATGGTTTTGGTGATGTCGCCGCTGCCTCTCAATTAGCGGGTGTCCTGTTGCTGTTTGTGACGGTGTTGATCGTGTTAGAAAGGTATTCAAGGCATCGTATCCGATATCATAATTCGGGCATTAAAAAAGCCAGCAGTCGACGCATTCAGTTGGGCCGATGGCAAGGCGTCTGTGCTTTGCTGTTTTGCCTTTTGCCAATTATGCTGGGGTTTTTGGTCCCTGCCATAGTATTAGCGTATTGGGCGATGTTTAAGGCTGAATTTGTCGCTGATCGTTTCCTTCAATTGGCCTGGAACTCCTTTTACCTTGCGGCATTAGCCGCGTTAATCTTAGTGAGTTTTGCTTTGGTATTAAGTTACGCTGGACGCTTGTATAAGCATAAAGTTGTGAGTGCGTCTGTTGGTTTGTCTGGTTTAGGTTATGCTCTGCCAGGAACCATTATTGCTATTGGTACCTTAGTGCCACTGGCCTGGTTAGATCATCAAATCATTAATTTGGTGCAGCAGTATACGGGACAAAAAATCGGCTTATTGCTATCTGGAACTTTATTTGCCTTGCTGTTCGCTTATACGGTGCGTTTTATGGCGGTGTCATTGGGGGCCGTTCAGAATGGTTTAGGAAAAATAAAACCCAGTATGGACATGTCAGCACGAACCTTGGGCATGAACTCATGGAAAGTATTAACCCGAATTCATTTGCCGCTGCTGAAAGGGTCTATTTTAACGGCCATTTTAATCGTTTTTGTCGATGTACTCAAAGAGCTTCCAGCGACCTTGGTATTGCGTCCGTTTAACTTTAATACTTTGGCAGTGCGAGCGTTTGAATTGGCTTCAGATGAGCGTTTGGTTGACGCAGCACCTGCGTCTTTAATGATCGTATTGGTCAGTCTTGTGCCTGTTATTTTATTAAGTCGTTCCATTTCATCTGATGTTGCATCGTCTAAGTAGGTCTATATATGACTCAGGAATCTTCTTCAAATATGGCTTCTGATCTCACGCTTTCGAATGTGACCGTTGGCTATGATGGTCAACCAATAGTCGCCCCCACGAGTTTTCACTTAGCGGCGGGTGAAATTGGTTGTCTGCTAGGACCAAGTGGTTGTGGTAAATCAACCTTGTTACGGGCCATCGCTGGCTTTGAACCATTGATGTCGGGTCAGATTGACGTGGCAGGACAGGTTATCTCAACCGCTGAAACCAGTTTGCCACCCGAGCGTCGCCAAATCGGTATGGTATTCCAAGACATTGCTTTGTTTCCACACCTCACGGTGGGGGAAAATATTGCCTTTGGTTTAACCTCTTGGAACAAGCAACAAGCGCAGGCTAGAGTCGATGAACTCCTAGCGCTGGTGGGGCTGGCGGGCTTTCAATCTCGTTACCCTCATTCTCTTTCTGGTGGTCAGCAGCAGCGAGTGGCATTAGCCCGGGCGATGGCGCCAAAGCCAACGTTATTACTGATGGATGAGCCTTTCTCTGGGTTGGACGCTAAGCTGAGGGAAGAATTAGTCCCTGACATTCGTAGCATTCTGTTGCATGAGGAGATGAGTGCGATTTTGGTGACGCATGATCAAATGGAAGCGTTTGCTATGGCAGATCAAGTGTCTGTCATGTTCGATGGTGAGATTCATCAAACAGGCACCTGCTATGAAATTTACCACAAGCCTGCAACCCGCTTTGTTGCCAGCTTTATTGGTCATGGGGACTTCTTGCCTGCGACGGTATGTGGACCAAATTGTGTTCATTCAGACTTGGGTAGAATCCAAGGAAATTTGAATCATGGTTTTGCTGATCAGGCCGAAGTGGATTTGCTGGTCAGGCCGGATGACATCTTGCATGATGATGATAGTGAGTTTGTGGGAACCATTGTGAGTAAGTGGTTTCGAGGCTCACATTTCCTTTATCGTGTGAGTTTGGCTTCTGGTAAAGTGGTCTATTGTTTTGCGTCTTCACACCATAATCATTCGATTGGCCAGAGTATTGGTTTGACCATTCATCTTGATCATCTGGTAATGTTCAATCGCTGATATCATTGAACATCAGTTTAAACCAAGGCCTTGTTCGTGACAGATTTCGATCAAGCCATCGAAGTCATACTCAGTGAGTTCGAAGTGATCTAAAGCATAATGTTTGATACAGTTCCATTCATGGTCTTCGTCAGCACCGCCCAGGTGCTGATAAGCGGAAGCGATGTGCTCCGCCATTTTTAAAATCGCCGCGAAAGACAAATGCAGACGACTCCCAGGTAGACGATTACGGAATAAGTGATCGACTCTATGATGTTCTGCAATCACTGCACAACAGCTTTTCGGCAAGCCCCAAGACTTTGCCAGATAATAACCGATGACAGAATGATTGGTCTTAAAGGCTCTGTTTTCGACATCCGTTAAAGCGAATTCGGCCGTTTGGTAAGCTTCCTCAATGATACTTTGATAATTTTCAAAGCGACTCATCATCAATGGCATCCCGGCATTATGGAAAAGTCCTAACGCGTAGCATTCATCTTGATATTTAAAGTTGAGCTGGTTGGCCAGGCTAGCACTGATGGCGGCTACGTCAGTGGCGGTATCCCAAAAGCTGTGCAAGGCTTGTATGGCGTCATCGGTTAATTCACTTTTTACGGCAAGGCCATTAACCAAGTTAGTGACACAGTCGGTGCCGAGCAACGTGACGGCTTGTTGAATCGATGCAATTTTTTGCTCGATGTTAAAGGCGTTAGAGTTCACCAATTTTAGAACGGCGGCGGAGAGGCTCACGTCTTGCGCAATGATTTCCGCAATGCGTTCCATATCTGGATCTGGCATCGCCTGTTCCATGTGAAGATCGACCATTACCTGAGGTTGTGGCGGAATGCTAATACCTCGAAGTATGCGTCCTAGCTGGTTTTCATTAACAGATGATGTCATACGAACTTCTTTACAACGGTGCTATATGAGGTAAAGCAAACGATAGGCGTCTATTCCATAGCAATTGCGCCTAGAGTCACTATAATAGCGGTTTTTAAATAATCGTTTTAAACAACGTAGGTGAGCATTTTGAGCGTAATTCGACTAAAAGGTCAAGTAGACAGACGTATTAGAGCTGGGCATCAATGGATTTATAGTAACGAAGTAAATACATCGCAGACGCCATTAAAGCAATTTTCGCCTGGTGATCAAGTGGTTGTTGAATCGGCTCAAGGTAAGCCATTAGGCGTTGCTACGATTAATCCTAACACACTGATTTGCGGTCGTTTAATTAGCCGTAGCACTGATACGGTACTGAATAAATCCACGCTAGTTCATCGTCTTAAAATTGCTTTGTCGTTGCGTGAAATGACCTATCCTGCGCCTTATTACCGTTTGGTATTTGGGGACTCTGATGGCCTGTCTGGTTTGGTGGTGGATCGTTTCGCTGATATTTTAGTGGTGCAAATTTCGACGGCAGGTATGGAACGTGTTAAGTCGGAGATCATCGAAGCGTTACAAGATGTGGTCAAGCCGACGGCAATTTTAGTGAAGAATGATGGCAAGATGCGCCAGATCGAAGGTCTTGACTCTTATGTCGAAGAAGCCTTTGGGACGGTGCCAGAAGTGGTCTTCTTGCAAGAAAATGAGGTGTTGTTCCAAGCGCCGGTTTGGGATGGTCAAAAAACGGGTTGGTTTTATGATCACAGAGAAAATCGTAAGACTATGCAAGGTTTCTGTGCCGGAAAGCGTGTATTAGATGTCTTTTCCTATGTCGGCGGTTGGGGGGTGCAAGCGGCTTCTGCTGGCGCCACTGATGTGACTTTCATCGATGCGTCTGACAGTGCTTTAAGTCATGTGGATGCGAACCTCAAGTTGAACCAATATGAAGGCGATGCCAATTTAATGCACGGTGATGCGTTTGAGGCTATGCAATCTCTGATTGAAGACAAAGAGCGTTTTGATGTGGTAATAATGGACCCACCGGCTTTCATTGCTCGCCGCAAAGACATTAAAGCTGGTGAAGGGGCGTACCATAGAGCCAATCAGTTGGCGATGCGTTTGGTGGCAAAAGGTGGAGTGTTGGTGACGGGCTCTTGTTCAATGCACTTGGAAACCAATCGTCTGCATGACATTGTGCGCAGCAACAGTCGTCAATTAGAGCGTTTTTCGCAGTTGATTTACCGTGGTACCCAAGCGCCAGATCACCCAGTTCACCCAGCCATTGCGGAAACCGAGTATTTAAAAGCCTTGTTTTATCGCATTCACAATAATATGGGACTGTAAATTCGCATAAAAAAGCGCCTCAAAGGCGCTTTTTTATTGGTGTTTATTTACTTCTAAGCGGCTTAGTCGCGCAAAGAAATGTGTGGCCAACCACGCTCTTTGGCAATCTTGCTGAGGGTTTCATCAGCATCGACCGCCACAGGGTGAGTCACTAACTCTAACAGTGGTAAGTCATTTCGCGAGTCACTGTAAAAATAGCTGCCTTCCATACTGTGACCTGTCTCTGCTAGCCACGCATTAAGGCGAGTGACTTTACCGGCTTGAAAGCTAGGTACACCAACGACTTTGCCAGTGTGGCGACCTTCTATAACTTCGGGCACAGGGGCGATGATGTGATCCATCCCCAAGGCCTCGGAAATTGGACCTGTAACAAACTGATTGGTTGCGGTAATCAGTAGTAAGAAATGTCCTTGTTCTTTATGTTGTTTCAGCAATTCAGCGGCTTTCTGTTGCATCATTGGCTGTACTTTCTCAACCATGAAGTCATGGTGCAACTGCGCTAACTCTTGTGCTGAGAAATCCTTTAAAGGTGCCAAACTGAAGGCGAGATACTCATGTATGTCCAGTGTGCCAGCTTGATATTGTTTGAAAAATTTGTCATTAGCGGCCTGGTAGACTTGTGTATCCACTAAGCCTTTTTCAACTAAAAATTGTCCCCAAGAATAATCACTGTCACCACTGAGTAGGGTGCCATCTAGATCAAAGATTGCGAGTGTCACGGTTGGTCCTTAATTGGTATGAAGTGCGGAAATTATAGCCTTAGAGACAATAAATAACATTAGTCTTAATTGTGCGAATGGGCGAATTATGGAACAATGAATCTAATTTATTCTTATATTAGAAGGTGATAGCTCGTGATTGATGCAGACGGATATAGACCGAATGTGGGCATCATACTGATGAACGAGCGTGGCCAACTTCTTTGGGCGAGACGTGTAGGACAAAATGCGTGGCAGTTCCCCCAAGGCGGTATCAAATCTGATGAAACTCCTGAAGAAGCTTTGTATCGAGAACTGAAAGAAGAAGTAGGTCTCAATCCAGATCAGGTTGAAATTATCGGAAAAACAAGGGGTTGGTTACGTTATCGTCTCCCGAAGCGCATGTTAAGACACAATAGTAAACCTTTGTGTATTGGGCAAAAACAGAAATGGTTTTTGCTCTCTATTCGATGCCCTGACGCGTCGGTATGTGTGGATGGAACAGATTGCCCTGAGTTTGATGGCTGGCGCTGGGTAAGTTATTGGTACCCGCTTGGACAAGTAGTCGCATTTAAGAAAGATGTGTACAGGCGAGCTCTAAAAGAGTTGAGCCAGAGTGCGCATCGACGATTAGATAAGTGATGAAGTGTATCATTTTGAGGAGGTAATCAGCGCAATGGGAGAGCTATGCTAGGTTTATTAAGACGTATCACTCAAGAGGTGACGGCTGCACAGTCTTTGTCTGCCGCGTTGGATATTATTGTCCGTCGTGTTCGCCGTGCTATGCGTGCTGAAGTATGTTCGATTTATCTAGTAGACAGCAACACTTCGGAATATGTCTTGATGGCAACCCGAGGTCTAAATGCTGATATGGCGGGTAGCGTAAGTTTAAAGTCAGATGAAGGCCTAGTCAGTTTAGTCGGTCGTCGTGCAGAGCCTGTTAACTTAGAAGACGCCCATATTCACCCTTCGTTTCATTACCTTCAAGGTACAGGAGAAGAGCGTTATCGTTCTTTTCTGGGTGTGCCGATCATTCATCATCGACAGGTGCTGGGAGTGCTGGTGGTTCAGCATGAAGAAAAGCGTCGTTTTGATGAGGGGGAGGAAGCTTTCCTAATCACGTTATCAGCGCAATTAGCCGGTGTTATTGCTCATGCCGAAGCGACGGGTGCTATAACCAATCTGAATGCAAACGCAACACCGCGTGGCGCAGACTTTCGATATAAAGGCGTTCCTGGTAGCTCGGGCGTTGCGATTGGGCGCGGTGTGGTGGTGTTCCCTCCTGCGGATCTGGATGTGATTCCAGATCGTGAAACCACCAATCCAGAACAAGAAATTGATGACTTTTACCAAGCTCTGGACGCCGTTAGGCGTGATATCAGAGAGGCCAGTAATCGCATTAGCCAGCATTTATCGGCGGATGAAAAAGCGTTATTCGATGTTTATCTAAAAATCTTAGATGACAACTCGATTGCCGGAGAAGTCGTTAAAAAGATCAAAGAAGGTCAGTGGGCTCAAGGTGCATTGCGCCAAGTGATTAAAGCTCACATTCGTCAATTTGATCGTATGGACGATCCATACCTACGTGAACGAGCGTCGGATCTACGAGATTTGGGGCGTCGTATTCTGTCCCATTTGCAAGAAAAAGCCCCTAATATTGTTGAGCGTTTCAGCGAGCCGGCCATTATTATTGGTGAAGAGTTGACCGCTTCCATGTTAGGGGAAATCCCCATTGATAAGATCAAAGGGTTGGTCTCTGTGATGGGATCAGGGAACTCTCATGTGGCGATCTTAGCTCGTGCCATGGGCATACCGACGGTCATGGGAGCGTTAGATCTTCCCTATGCTCAATTGGATAAAGCCGATTTGATCGTTGATGGTTACCAAGGTCAGGTCTTTACTTACCCTTCTGAAGCGTTAATTGATAATTATCAGCAAATTGTTGATGAAGAACGTTTGCTGGAAGAAGAGTATGAAAGCCTTAAAGACTTACCTTGTGAGACGTTAGACGGTCAACGTTTGTCCTTGTTTGTGAATACTGGTTTGTCAGCAGATGTGGCACGTTCATTAGATCGTGGCGCCGAAGGCATCGGTTTGTATCGAACCGAAGTGCCTTTTATGGTGCGAGATCGTTTTCCGACTGAAGCAGAGCAAGTGGTCATTTACCGTCAGCAACTTGAAGGTTTTGCGCCTGCACCGGTTACAGTGCGAACTTTGGATATTGGTGGTGATAAAGCGCTGCCTTATTTTCCTATTACCGAGGCGAACCCTTTCTTAGGTTGGCGCGGTATTCGGGTTACGCTCGATCATTTAGAAATTTTTATGGCACAAATTCGAGCCATGATCAAAGCCAGTGCAGAGCTGCATAACTTAAAAATTATGTTGCCGATGATTTCTAATGTGGCCGAAGTGGAAGAAGCATTGGCGCTAATTCGTCGTGCTTATGCGGAAGTCAAAGAAGAAGGTTATGACGTTAAGATGCCGAAAGTCGGTGTCATGATTGAGATTCCTGCTGCTGTTTATCAGGCCAAAACCTTGGCGAAAATGGTGGATTTCCTATCGGTTGGTAGTAATGATTTAACTCAGTATTTATTAGCCGTTGATCGCAACAATCCCCGGGTTGCCGATTTGTATAACTCTTTTCACCCATCGGTACTGCATGCCTTAGCCAGTATTGTCGATCAGGTGAAGGACGAAGGCGTTGGCTTAAGTGTTTGTGGCGAGATGGCCGGCGATCCAATGGGGGCCATTTTGCTCATGGCGATGGGGTATGACGTGTTATCCATGAGCTCTACCAGTTTGCCCAAGGTGAAAGCCGTTATTCGTAATATTTCCCTGTCACAATCACAAGATATGTTAAACGAAGTGATGAGCTTGTCACACGCTGAAACCGTGGTGCAAACCATGACTCGCTTGATGCGAGAAGCGAATATTGAACGTTTAATCCGACCATCCAAGACCACTCGAGTGGGCTAGTTTTTACCAGAGGTTTGGTACTTTTCTATGATTTCCTATCCTAATATTGATCCTATCGCCATTTCGGTTGGGCCAATCGCTGTGCATTGGTACGGCATTATGTACCTGATTGGTTTTGCTGGTGCCTATGCATTTGGTGTATATCGCGCCAAACGTTCCAATGGTTTGTGGACCAAAGATATGGTCAGTGACGCGATATTTTATGGCGCACTTGGTGTGATTCTAGGTGGCCGTATTGGTTATATCCTGTTCTACCAATTCCCCGCCTTTGTGGATAACCCGCTGATTATGGTACGCATTTGGGAAGGTGGAATGTCTTTTCATGGTGGCTTGTTGGGTGTGATTGTGGCCATGTATGTATTTGCTCGCAAATACCAGAAGCATTTGGTGGATGTGACAGATTTTTTGGCGCCTTTTGTGCCAATTGGTTTAGGGGCTGGGCGTATTGGTAATTTCATCGGTGGTGAACTTTGGGGTAAACCAACTGATGTGTCATGGGCAATGATTTTTCCGAATGATCCGTTGCAATTGGCTCGCCACCCTTCTCAGTTGTACCAATTTGCTTTAGAGGGCGTGGCGTTGTTTGCCATTCTTTGGTTCTTCTCACAACGTGCTAAGCCTCGTTACTGTGTGTCTGGCATGTTTTTACTCTGCTATGGTGTATTTAGAATTTTGGTTGAGTTTGTCCGTGAGCCGGATGCTCAGATTGGTTATCTTGCTTGGGGTTGGTTGACGCAAGGTCAATTATTGTCTTTGCCTATGGTTGTGTTGGGTGCTGTGCTTTTGGTAATGGGTTTCAAACGCAACCTTTATCCTCAAAAATAAACAATCAGAGACAAGGAAAGGGCGATGGAATTTACTCAACAAGAGGCGGACATCATTGTTAGTAAAATCAAAAAATATTTTACGGATGAGTTGGATTCAGATATAGGTGGTTTTGAAGCAGAGTTTTTACTGGCGTTTTTTGCCAAAGAAATAGGCCCTTATTTTTATAACAAAGGGTTGGCGGATGCCAGTCAACTTCTGCTCGAAAAAACCGAAGAAATAAGCTATCTAATCCAAGAATTAGAGCAACCTGTAAACTGAAAAAAAGAAAAACGGCGAGTAAATTACTCGCCGTTTTTCGTTGGATCGATTGTGTATACGCTCAGTTACACTGAGAATGGGTAAGCAATAGGTTCGTGGAATTGATAGCCTTCTACTTCAAAGTCATCCATGGTAACCCAGGTCTCTATGTCTTTTAGAGATTTGATGTCTGGGTTGATTTTTAATCTTGGTAATGGGTAAGGTTCACGCTTTAGTTGAACATCACGCATTAATTCTAGCTGATCTTCATAGATGTGAGCGTTTACTATTTTATGGAATGCTTGGCCCGCTTTTTTGCCTGTAATTTGTGCAACGATGGCCAGTAATACATAAACCTGAACCATATTGAAATTCAATCCAAGGGGAACATCGCAGCTGCGTTGAGTGCTGTTTAGGTAAAGCGTATCGCCAAGTAATGAAAAGTGATGGCTGTACATACAAGGACGAAGACAAGCCATGTGAAATGCACCAGGGTGATAAAAGGTGAGGATTTCACCACGGTTATCCACACCACGACTTAGATCGTCAATGATTTGTTTTAATAGATCAATATGGCCACCATCTGGCTTGGGAAAGTTGCGACCAATGGCGCCGTAACAAAGTCCCATGTCATCTTCACCTTTACGGTGGGGATTGTTTAACCAAACCTGATTTTCGTTGGCATTGGCATCCCATGTTTTTGTACCCAGCGTGCGAAAGTCTGCCGCATTATCATAGCCACGTAAGTAACCAATGATTTCTGCAATGGCCGATTTCCAGTAACTTTTGCGTGTGGTTACAAGCGGAAATTCGCCTTTGCTAACATCATAGGTAAGATCGGCATTAATGACAGTTAAGCAGCGTTTGCCGGTTCGTTCATTGTTGACCCACTCACCTTCGTTGACGATGCGCTGGCACAGATCTAAATATTGCTTCATACCATGTACTCTCGTTAGTCTATGGCGGTGACTGGCAAGGTTGAGGAACAATGCATTCTACGTCGCCATAGGTATAATGTTTGGCAAAGATTATATCAGGCTTGGATTGGACTATTCGAGTATAGATTGAGAAGGTACCCATATATGTTGTCACTTATTGTTGCTATGTCTACGAACCGAACCATAGGTATTAATAATTCGCTACCTTGGCATCTGCCAAATGACCTTAAATACTTTAAGCAAGCAACCATGGGCAAACCAATTGTGATGGGGCGTAAGACTTTTGAGTCAATTGGTAAGCCATTGCCGGGCCGTCGTAATATTGTAATTACTCGAGACGTGAATTATCAGGCAGATGGCATTGATGTGGTGTCCTCATTAGATCAGGCGATCACCTTAGGTGAAGATATTTGTCTGGTGAATGGGCAAGAAGAGGTCATGGTCATTGGCGGTGCGCAGATTTATGAATTGGCATTACCAAGAGTCGATCGATTATACATTACTCATGTAGACGCTGACGTTGAGGGGGATGCTTTTTTCCCTGAAGTGGATTGGCCATCTTTTACTTTACTGGCCGAAGAAAGTTTTGCCGCAGAAGGTCATAATCCTTATGACTACCGTTTTTCTGTGTATCAAAGAACCAGTGCAGAGTAATGGGTCATGTGGCAACAAGTTGAGTTTACATTACCTCCCTATCCACGGGGTTTTCATCTGATTACCCAAGAAGTGGAAGACGCTTTATGTGAGTTGACGGCGGTGAAGGTGGGGTTGCTACATCTTCAACTTCTGCATACTTCAGCGTCTTTGACGATCAATGAGAATGCAGATCCTTCGGTACGTCGAGACATGGAGCGACATTTTTCACATATGGTGCCTGAAAATCAGCCCTATTATGAGCATGTATACGAAGGCAGCGATGATATGCCAGCGCATATAAAAGCCAGCATGCTAGGGTCTTCTTTGACTATTCCTGTCACTAATCAGCAATTGCGTTTAGGGACTTGGCAAGGGATTTACCTTGGTGAACATCGGGACTATGGGGGGGCTCGTCGATTGCTATTGACTCTTCAGGGTGACTCTTAGTCCGTGTGAGCGAAGATAAAACGTCACCAATCGGCGACGTTTTTTCGGTACTATTTGAGGTTTAATTGACGATAATTTGCGCGCATTTTTTCTGCCCTTCTTCTACCGCCTGATTGGCACTTAAGGCCAGCTCTTCGATGCTTTCACCGTCTTCAGGAAAAGCAGCAATGCCAATACAGAAATCCGCAGGGTCTGAATTGCCTTCAGACAATATTGCACTTTCATCTTCTTTCGGATTGATTAGATTGGTTAATAAGTTATTGGCATCTTTAACACTGGTGTTTGGTAGGAGTAGCAATAATTTATCCGCTTCTACTCGCGCCAGTACGTCCGCTTCACGAATTTTTTTATAAATGTACCGTGCTGACGTTTGGATGGCGATGTTGCGAGATTCCATCGGTAAATGGCTCAACCTGTCATTTGCATCTAAATGAATTTTTGCCATGGTTAATGGCGTATATTGACGTTTGGCTAATCCGAGCTGCTTTTTGAAGTGAGTTAATGCAGAGCTGCGGGTCAATAATCCGGTTAATTCATCAAAGGTGGCTTGGTTTCGTAAGTGATCTTCTAAGGCTTTTTGATGGCTAATATCCACGACAAAGCCGATGACTTTCTTGATCTTACTGTCAGGTGTTTTGGTGTAAGTACGGCCTCGTTCTTTGACCCAAAGGTATTCTTGGTCACCATTTAAAATTCGGTATTCGGCTTCATAGTAATCTTGATTTAAAGCCACGTGCTCATTGACCACCGCGGCTAGCTGTTTGACATCATCCGGATGAACCAGTTTGTGCCAGTCAGCCGTAGACCGTGGGGTGTCTTCCACGCTGCATTTTAACAGGTTAGCGATGGATTTTGAGCATGATACAAGGTCGGATTCGGTTTCCCAGATCCACAAACCAGCAGAAGATTCTGTTAGTGCAAATTTTAACAAAGTATTCTCAGCTGCGGATAAATCCATATGATCCGTATGGTAGACACAAGCTAATACGGATTGTCCTAAGTGTTGTAATTCAAGCTGAATGTTGATGAGTTTGTTGCCAACATGAATTAATGTTTCACAACGCTCAATACTACCTTGTTGTATCTTATGATTCAGATTTTGCCAGTCTTCAACTGAATTGGCTTCTTCACTTAACTTTAACCAAGAGTCAGGCGGTGTCGCATTCCAATTTTCAAACAATACTTCGAAGTTGCGATTATAAGAAATTAAGTGCCCAGTGTCGCTTTCGATGATAAAAGCCGGTGTCGGCATGTGTTTGAAAGCTTGTTCAAAAGCGTTGCTCATTGACGCTCTCCTTATGAAAAATCAGTTTATTCAGGCGAAATCCATGTGATTTGGTAGTTCGCCTCTTGATCTTCTGCCAGTGTTTTGCTCAAAAATGGCATAAACTCCCTAGCATCTTGTTCGAGTGTCCAAGGTGGATTCACAATGATCATACCGCTTCCTGCCATGCCTCGCTCTTTTTCTGTATCGCGAACATTGAGCTCTAATAGCAAGATATTGCGGATATTCGTTACTTTCACTGACTTTAGTAACTGGTCAGCTTGTTGGCGACCTAGTACAGGATACCAGATTGCAAATGTGCCTTGAGGAAAACGTTTATAGCCTTCTTCCAAGGACTTCACAACAAATTGGTAGTCTTTTTTTACCTCATAAGGCGGGTCCATCAAGACAAACCCTCGCTTCTGTGGTGGTGGCAGCATGGCTTTTACCGCCGCGAAGCCATTTTCTTTTACCACATTGGCTTTTCGTTTCTGAGGAAATAAGGCCGCTAATAAAGGATAGTCGTTTGGGTGCAGTTCACATAAGTGAAGTTTGTCTTTTTGTCGAGTGTAATAATCCACGACTTTTGGACTGCCAGGATAATATTCTAATTGATCCGTTGGATTCATCTCTCGGACAATCTCCAGTAACCCTTCTACGGCTTCCGGTACTTTTGATTCAGACAATAATCGGCTGATGCCTGAGTGATACTCTTTGTTCTTCTGT
Source organism: Marinomonas sp. TW1 (assembly GCF_001625355.1). Taxonomy (GTDB): domain Bacteria; phylum Pseudomonadota; class Gammaproteobacteria; order Pseudomonadales; family Marinomonadaceae; genus Marinomonas. The sequence continues at coordinate 23,456 of NZ_JSEE01000002.1, read as the reverse complement.
GCTTGTTCTGAATTGAGTTCGTATTGACCAATGCCCGCGTGGGTGTCCAAGTAAAAGAAAGGCGTGTCTTTCTTAATGAAATGGCGACAAATCTGGCTCATCGTAATGTGCTTCAAAATGTCAGCATGATTGCCCGCATGGTATATATGGCGATAACTCAGCATGTTGTTTCCTAATTGATTAAAAAAGGCCGCCGCCGTTACATTGGCAAAGCGGCCTTAGAAGAGTCGATAGACAGTTAGTCGAGTTTACTCAGATCTCGAATCGCACCTTTGTCTGCGCTGGTTGCAAAGTGTGCATAGATTTTTAGAGCCGGTGATACTTTGCGAGGACGCTCTTGTACAGGCTTCCAGGCTTCAGCACCTTTGGCTTCCATAGCAGCACGACGTGTCGCCAGTTCTTCATCGCTAAGAAGTACGTTGATAGTACGGTTTGGAATGTCGATGCGAATAATGTCACCATTTTCCACTAGACCAATAGCACCGCCTGCTGCGGCTTCTGGCGAAACGTGACCGATCGATAAACCAGATGTACCGCCAGAGAAACGACCGTCCGTTAGTAGGGCGCAAGCTTTACCCAAGCCTTTCGACTTGATGTAAGACGTCGGGTAAAGCATTTCCTGCATACCTGGACCGCCTTTTGGTCCTTCATAACGAACTATTACGACTTCGCCTGATTTAACCTTGTCATCAAGAATGTTTTTAACGGCTTCGTCTTGCGATTCGGTAATGTGTGCTGGTCCTTCAAAGACCAAACATGACTCATCGACACCGGCACTCTTAACCACACAACCGTCTAGAGCGATATTGCCATACAATACGGCGAGGCCACCTTCTAGTGAAAAGGCATTTTCAAGTGAGCGAATACAGCCATTCTCGCGGTCGCCATCCAGTGTTGGCCAGCGAGTGGATTGACTAAACGCGGTTTGAGTTGGAATGCCAGCTGGACCGGCTTTGAAAAACTCAACAATTTCTGGGGTTGGCGAACGCATAATATCCCAAGATTGAAGTGCTTTCTCCATCGTCTCAGCATGCACTGTGTGACATTGGTTATGCAGCAAACCCGCGCGATCGATTTCGCCTAACAGACCGAAAATACCGCCTGCTCTGTGAACGTCTTCAATGTGGTATTGAGGTGAATTCGGAGCAACTTTACAAAGTTGAGGAACGCGACGTGATAAATGGTCGATGTCTTCCATGGTGAAGTCTACGCCTGCTTCACGAGCAATCGCCAACAAGTGCAAAATGGTGTTGGTGGAGCCACCCATAGCGATGTCCAGAGTCATGGCGTTTTCAAATGCTTCGAAACTGGCAATGGCGCGAGGAGCCCAATGCAATTCATCCTTCTCGTAATAGCGTTTGGTAATCTCGACAATGCGACGACCCGCTTCAACAAACAGACGATGACGATCTGAGTGAGTTGCCAACGTGGTGCCGTTACCCGGTAAACTCAAGCCCAAAGCTTCGGTCAAGCAGTTCATAGAGTTAGCCGTAAACATGCCAGAGCAAGAGCCACAGGTAGGACAAGCAGAGCGCTCGTATTCCGCAACCTTTTCATCTGAAGCAGAAGAATCCGCAGCAATGACCATGGCGTCAACCAAGTCTAACTTATGTTCTGATAGTTTGGTTTTGCCCGCTTCCATAGGGCCACCGGAGACGAAAATAACGGGAATGTTCAGGCGCATAGCGGCCATTAACATTCCTGGGGTGATTTTGTCACAGTTAGAAATACAGACGAGCGCGTCGGCACAATGCGCATTGACCATGTATTCCACTGAGTCTGCAATCAGGTCTCGTGATGGCAGACTGTATAGCATGCCGTCATGGCCCATTGCGATACCATCATCTACCGCAATGGTGTTAAATTCTTTGGCGACACCACCGGCTTCTTCAATTTCTCGGCAGACCAGTTGTCCTAGGTCTTTTAGATGTACGTGACCGGGTACAAATTGCGTAAAAGAGTTAGCAACGGCAATGATAGGTTTTTGAAAGTCGTCGTCTTTCATACCGGTTGCACGCCAAAGGGCGCGAGCCCCAGCCATATTGCGGCCAGAGGTGGTTGTTTTGGAGCGGTAGACTGGCATTATTTTCCCCACAGGATTTTTTTCTTTATATAGCCGACCATCTTACCAAGATTATTGTCTTCACCCAATGGCAATTTTGCGACAATATTGAGACACTGTGAGTTTACACCAGCTAAATTGAAACTGATGGATTAAGTATGGCAGAGCAGGAAACCTATGTTTATTCTGACGTTGCTGTAGCACGACAGCCGATTGTAGACGAGCATTTGGCCGTCATGGGCTACGAGCTATTGTATCGTAAGAGTGCACTTGCCCATCATGCGGATGTGGTGGATGAGGTGGGGGCGACTGCTCAAGTGATTTCGGCCAGTTTATTTGAATTGGGTATGGAAAACTTAGTCGGCAGCAACAAAGCGTTTGTGAATTTCCCTCGCTCCTACTTATTAAGCGCAAATGGCATACCGACCAGTCGTGAAAACCTTGTGGTTGAAGTACTTGAAACCGCTGGCTTCGATGCTAATTTATTGGCCGCGTTAAGACGTTGGAAAAGCGCTGGTTGCTTACTGGCACTGGATGACTTTGTGTTTGAAACTAAGTTAACGCCTTTTGTTGAACTGGTGGATTACGTCAAACTGGATATTTTATCTTTGGGGCATGATGGTTTTCACCAGCAAGTTGATGCACTAAGAGGCTTTGATGTTAAGTTGATTGCGGAAAAGGTGGAGACTTGGGAAGATTATCAATTCTGCCGCTTGTTAGGCGTCGAGTACTTTCAAGGTTACTTCTTCGAAAAACCTGAATTGATGACGACTAAATCATCTCGTGTGAACAGCATGACCTTATTAAGGTTAATGTCGTCGCTCTTAGATACCAGTAATCTAAATGTGGATGATATTGAGCAAATTGTTAGTCAAGACGCAGGGTTAGTTCATAAGTTGCTACGCTATTTGAATTCCCCCATGACTGGATTAATGGTGTCAGTTGACTCTGTTCGTTTGGCGGTTATGTTAATTGGTGTGGAAAAACTAAAGGCACTGACTAATCTGCTTTTGATGTCAGAAATGGTTGGCGAACAACACGCTTTGCTTGAGCAGATTATTATTCGAGCCAAGCACGCTGAGTTAATGGCGATATACCGTTCTTATGACAATCAAGATAAATACTTTTTAGCTGGCATGTTATCCATGATGGATGTGTGCACAGGCATGCCTTTAGAAGAGGTTTTAGGGGAACTGCCGTTACCTAATGAGTTTATCAATGCCATTGTCCATCGCGCTGGACGTGTTGGAGAAACCTTGGATTTGGTAGATCGATATTCTAACCAGCGTAGCATTGACAGTGATCAGGATCTTAGTGACCTGAAAGGAACTTATTTAGCGGCTTTGAAATGGTCTGATGAATTTCTAACTCAAATTTAACCTCCCTTTTTCTTTTTATTCCTTATTTATGTAGGGGGAGTCCTACAAGTCTGTAGGTCTTTTCTCTTTATACTGTATTGTAATGTAATGTTTCTTGCCGGAAATAGTCTAAGTTATTGAATTTAAATTATAAAATATTGATTTTCTCGAAATGTAAAAAATTGTAATTAGTCAAATAAGTGGTAAATTAGTCTTATCCAAACAGAGTTCAAGGATGATCAGCACATTGAGGAGCAAAATGCCACTGATGGCGTTTAGGACAGAACTAGGATGTTCAGAACAAAGGATGGTTCTAATGGATATTGTGGTTCAGGATCGCACCATGTGTTAAGGATTGTTTGGGTTTCATGATGAAACAGACAGTGATGTTTTACTCATCGGAAGAGTGGCTTAAACGGAATTAAGCATAAAAAGGGCAGCTTAGGCTGTCTTTTTTACGAGAAGGATGTCAAACAGGATGTTACATATGGCCAGCAAGGATTAGGCCAGACAGGGTGTCAATAATAGGATATTAAAAAAGCGACCGTGGTCGCTTTTTTTCGTTCTAAATTGTATTTCTAGCGCTCAAGGTGTTCTAGTTTATCTTCTACGCCATCCCATTCCGCTGCGTCGCTTAACGCATCTTTTTTCTCTGTGATGTTTGGCCAAATCATGGCAAGGTCTTTGTTCAGTTCAACAAACACTTCTTGCTCTTCTGGTAATTCATCTTCTGAGAAAATAGCATTGGCAGGGCATTCTGGTTCACAAAGCGCACAATCAATGCATTCGTCTGGATTAATGGCCAGAAAATTTGGCCCTTCATAGAAGCAATCTACTGGGCAGACTTCCACACAGTCGGTGTATTTACAGCGAATGCAGTTATCAGTAACGATGAAAGCCATTCGACTTCTCCTCACAAGCTTTACAAAAAATATTGCCGCCTATTTTAGTGGCATAGGCAGTTTGGCGGCAAGTCAGAATACCAAATAGACTAAATTTATCTGGTATTAGCTTATACCGCGTTTCAATGCTCATAGCGTTGATTTTAGTTTATATAACTGATTCATGGCTTCGATTGGCGTCATGTTGTCTAAATCCAATGACGCAATGCTGTCTTTCAAACTATTCTGTTCGGCCTGTACAAATAAATCGGCTTGTAGTGGGGAGTGATTAGGCATAGCAGTTTGCGGTACTGAGCTGGCTAGGTTGTTTGCTACAGAGTTTTGTGTCGTATCGCCTAATTCAATGTCAGTGACGGTTTCCAGCTCTTTGAGTTTGTATTTAGCTTGTTGAATAACATTTTTCGGCACGCCCGCTAGCTGAGCCACTTGCAGCCCATATGATTGACTTGCTGGACCGCTATGAACTTTATGAAGGAAGACAATTTCATCTTCATACTCTGTGGCAGTGAGGTGAACGTTTTCGGCATTCTCTAACTGCTCAGCAAGGCCGGTTAATTCAAAATAGTGGGTTGCAAACAAGACGTAGCATTTTAATTTTTGTGCTAAATGTTCCACCGCCGCCCAAGCTAATGACAAGCCATCAAAAGTACTTGTGCCACGTCCGACTTCATCCATTAGGACCAAACTGTTTTGTGTGGCATTGTTCAAAATATTGGCGGTTTCCGTCATTTCCACCATAAAGGTAGAGCGGCCACCGGCTAAATCATCTGATGATCCCATGCGCGTAAAAATACGATCGACGATCGCAATAGAAGCGGCTTCTGCTGGTACGAAGCAACCGGTATGTGCCAATAACGTGATCAAGGCAATCTGACGCATATAAGTGGATTTACCCCCCATGTTGGGGCCGGTGATCATTAATAAGGAGCGTTGATCGTTTAAGGTTAAATCGTTGGGTACGAAGGGCTCTGAAATGACCGATTCGACCACAGGGTGGCGTCCAGCAGTGATATCAATGCCGCGTCCTGTGTGGAGTTCTGGCTGTGTTAAATTGAGTTGATCAGCGCGTTCTGCAAAGTTATTTAGAACGTCAAGTTGCGCGAGCGCTTGGCTGGTGGTTTGTAGCTCTCCTAAATGTTGGTTCAATAGGTCCAATAAGGTTTCGTAAAGCTCTTTTTCACGAGCAAGTGCTTTGGACTTAGCACTCAAGGCTTTATCTTCAAAGGCTTTTAACTCTGGTGTGATAAAGCGCTCGGCATTTTTAAGTGTCTGGCGACGAATGTATTCCACCGGAGCCTGTTCCGAGTGTAAACGGCTAATTTCTATGTAGTAGCCGTGTACTCGGTTGAAACCAACTTTGAGTGAGCTGATGCCGGTACGTTCTTTCTCGCTGCGTTCCATTTCGGCCAAGAAATCCGTTGCGTTGCTGGATAGAGACAGTAATTCGTCTAATTCTGGATCGTAGCCAGTCGCAAAAATACCACCGTCTCTTACAACGGATGGAGGGTTTTCAACCAAGGCTTTGGTCAAGGTCTCAGTGATCTCCGGTTGCGCCACAATGCGATGATTTAATTGGCTCAGTCGAGCTGAATTTACCTTTTCTAAGTCTTGGTTGATCAGTGGGATCATCTCTAGTGCGAATCTTAAGCGCAACAGATCTCTCGGGCGTGCCGATCGAAGGGCAACGCGAGACAAGATACGTTCTAAGTCACCGACCTTTTTTAAAGCACTGTTTAAGGGTTGGTAATAAAATTGACTTTTTAATTCTGCCACGGCACTTTGACGAGACTGTATTTCACTCAAATCTCTTACTGGTGTATGAAGCCAACGTTTTAACTGTCGGCTTCCCATTGGAGTGGCACATTGATCTAATACTTGGCTAAGTGTATTGCTGGTGCCGCCGGTTAAATTGATGTCGATTTCGAGATTGCGTCGTGTGGCGGCATCAATCAGCACAGAATCGTCTTTATGCTCGACCATAATGGATTGTATGTGCGGTAAAGCCGAGCGTTGTGTGTCTTTTGCGTATTGTAAGAGTGCACCAGCTGATGCAATGGCAGCGGTTAAGGCTTCACAACCAAAGCCGGAAAGGTCTTTTGTATTGAACTGTTGTATGAGTTGACGATAGCTGGATTCGTAATCAAAGTGCCATGGGCCGAGTTCCGCAATGCCTTTCTCAAGTTGCAGTGTTTTTCGAGCTGGAAAGTCTTCTGAGATGAGAATTTCTCTTGGGGACAGTCGCTGTAACTCATTTGCCAAAGCTTCATGTCCATCGACTTCAAAAAGACAAAAACGACCACTGGCCATGTCGAGATAAGAAAAGCCAAAAATGTCTAAACCTTTACGAGATTGATGGGCAATCGACAGTAGAAGGTTTTCACGCTTTTCCTCTAGGAAGGCTTCGTCACTGATGGTGCCGGGTGTAACAATGCGAGCGATTTGTCGTTCAACCGGTCCTTTGCTGGTGGCTGGGTCACCAGTTTGTTCGGCGACCACGACTGACTCCCCCATCCGCACTAAGCGAGCAATGTAGTTTTCGGCGGCATGAAAGGGGATGCCGGCCATTGGGATTGGTTGCCCACCAGAGTGGCCTCGAGCCGTTAAGGTGATATCCAATAATTGAGCGGCGCGTTTGGCATCGTCATAAAAGAGTTCATAGAAATCCCCCATGCGATAAAATAACAGCTGATTTGGATGTTGTGACTTAAGGCCAAAGTATTGGCGCATCATGGGAGTATGATTATCGGCTGATGTTTTGCTCATTTAAACTGCTCAATTGTGATCCAAAAAATTGGGGGTTATTCTACGGGATATTTGTCGAGGTTTTAAGAGATAAGCATAATGAATCATGAGCAAGAAATGCTAAAAAGCGCTCAGCAAGTGGCGGACTTGTTAGTACAACAGGAACGAATGTTGGTCACAGCTGAATCTTGTACCGGTGGGTTGATTGGTGCGACTTGCACGGAATTGTCTGGAAGTTCTGCTTGGTTCTTTGGTGGGCTTATTAGTTATGCAAATGACGCAAAAGTAAAGGGGTTGTCTGTTGCCGAAGCTACGTTAGCAGAGCACGGGGCGGTATCCGAGGCAACGGTAAAGGAAATGTGTGGTGGCGCATTGCAGTTGGGTGGTGATGTGGCCGTTGCTGTCAGCGGAGTGGCTGGCCCTGGTGGTGGCTCGCCAGAAAAACCTGTAGGTTGCGTCTACATTGGTTGGCAACTGTTGGGAAAGGAGGCTGAGGTCGTCCGCTTTCAATTTTCGGGAGACCGGAAACAAATTCGACAATTAGTGGTTTTGGAGGCGTTACAAGGAGTGAAAAATCGTATTTTAGCAGAAAGATAGTTTTACTGGTTTTTTATACAGTATTTTCTTGAGCTTCGGAAAAAAAAACGATAGAGTTAGCAACATTAAAATTGAAGATTAAGTCATTAAGGATCCCGTTATGTCATCTATTGCTGATAACAAGAAAAAAGCGCTAGACGCTGCGCTGTCACAAATTGAGCGTCAATTTGGTAAGGGTGCCATCATGAAAATGGGTGAAGGCACTAAGATGGACATAGAGACAGTATCAACAGGATCCTTGGGCTTGGATATTGCTTTGGGTGCTGGTGGTCTTCCTTTTGGTCGAATTTGTGAAATTTATGGTCCAGAGTCTTCTGGTAAAACCACATTGACACTCAGTGTGATTGCCGAAGCGCAAAAACAAGGTAAGATATGTGCTTTTATTGATGCTGAGCATGCCTTGGATCCGTCTTATGCTGAAAAACTGGGTGTTAACTTAGAAGACTTGTTGATTTCTCAGCCTGATACTGGTGAGCAAGCTCTTGAAATTGTTGACATGTTGGTTCGTTCAAATAGTGTGGATGTGGTGATTGTGGATTCGGTGGCGGCGTTGGTGCCAAAATCTGAAATCGAAGGTGAAATGGGCAGTTCATCTGTTGGTGTTCAAGCTCGTCTATTGTCTCAAGCCATGCGTAAATTGACGGGTTCTATTAAGAACGCTAACTGTCTGGTGGTCTTCATTAACCAAATTCGTATGAAGATTGGTGTCATGTTCGGTTCGCCAGAAACCACGACAGGTGGTAACGCACTGAAATTCTATTCTTCGGTACGTTTGGATATTCGTCGTATTGGTTCTGTTAAGCAGGGCGATGAGGTCATTGGTAATGAAACCCGTGTGAAGGTCGTGAAAAATAAAATTGCACCGCCATTCAAACAAACCGAATTCCAGATTATGTATGGTGCCGGTATTTACCGTATGGGCGAGGTGATTGATCTTGGTGTGAAGCAAGGTTTGGTTGATAAATCTGGTGCTTGGTATGCTTACGGCGGCAATAAAATCGGTCAAGGTAAAGCGAATGCGGCACAATATTTATCCGACAATCCTGAGATTGCGGTTGAAATCGAAGCTAAGATTCGTGAGGCATTGCTGCCAAAACGTACTAAAGCAGAAGATGCGGCCAGTGAAAAAGAAGAAGCTGAACAGCTCGATTTCTAATGTGAAGTTTGAGTATGGTTAAGAAAAGCAGGCCTAGTGCCTGCTTTTTTGTTTTTTGCGGTAGATGAGTTAAGAAATGTAGGTTTTATGGTGTCATGAGTCAGAAACTTCTATGATAAGTAATAGGGGTTATTCACTGATAAATAGGAAGATTGTGCTATGTTGGTTTGGCAGTGGGGATTAATTGCAACCAGTGTGATGTTAGTCGTGGCTTTTGTTGTGCTCGTGGTTCGCTACTTATCATTAAGAAAGCAATTGAATGCGGACCAAGGTGATGAGGATGGATCTCAAAATGAAAGCCATAACACGCCTTCAATTGATGCCGCTCCGCCTTCAGAAAAAGAGCAATGGTTGGCGTTACTGAATCAGCAAAAATTAATTTGTGGTCAGCTATTAGGCAAACTGGCGAAAGAGGACTTTCAAGGGCGAGCTTCTTTATCTTGCTGGTCGATTTTTTTAGATGTGGAAATTAAAATTATTGAAGAAGGGCTAGACGACATAGATGTCACAGCCTTGTTAGGCGCGTTCAAAAATATCCTCGACAAAATAGATAAGGCGCAAGAGATTGATGCTTTATTGAAATCCCTCAAAGTGAATCAAACTGTGTTGCGTGAGCTGAATAAAGTTATTCAGCGAACGGGTGATAAAATTTTTAATCAAGTCAATATTACCGCTGATCTGAATGCTCAACTGGATAAACTACAAGCACAACTCGCAAAAGAAGCCGAGTTGGATGAATCGCTGGGTTTATTGCGATCTGAAATCGCCAGTATGTTTGAGTTGGCGGAGCGTCTAAAGCATCACTTAGAAGAAGTGAAAAAAAGCGGTGTGGCGCCTGAATACATAGAAGCGCTCGAGGACTTTTTAGGTGGTGTTGACGAATCGGACTTTTTGAATGCTGTCGGTTCTGAAATGGATGACAAAGTGGCTGATCTTAAGCAGCTTGCTGCCAATCAGAAAGCCATTATTGAAGAATTGAAAGCGCAAATGCGACAGCTCAAAGGTGATGGGGATCAACATCATATTGGTGAATATGATATTGCTATGGCTAGACTTGAGAAATCGCTGTTGGAAAGCAGTCGAGTGATTAAGCGTTTAGAGTCAAAGCTTGAGAATCTGCATAATATTAAACATAACTTGAATATCGATCTTGTTAAACGCGACGAAGCATTGGCACAGAAGACGGCTCAGTTAACGGGCAGTGAACCGAACGGCGCAGATATTTACAGTGTCATCGATGAAGAGTTAAGTACCATGAGAAATATGGAAGACTTGCTTTCACAAGGTGACTTAACGGAAGCATCTGATGCGTTCGCAACGGAACAAGCTTCTAAAATCAAAGAGTTGCGTCAAATGGTAAATGATTCGGAGCTTTATGTTGAGGCTTTGGAGCGGGACTTAGAGAAGGCACGAGTGCTTCGAGAAAACCTTGAGTATAAATTGAGTCACCCTGAGTCACTGGCCAATCCAGCGTTTCAAGACAGTGATATTTTATTGGAAAAAGAGCTAGAAGAGCTTGAGAACCTTCGAGAAATAAACGATGAGCTTGAAGCTGAGCGAAAGCGCTTAATTACTGAGTTGTATGATGGACAGGCGCAGACGGAAGAGTTTTCAAAGTTACGCGATAAAGTAGATGAGCTAGATAAAAAAATTGATTCGGTTCAGCAAAGCTATGTTGAGATGGAGGAGAAATACCTCAATGCTATTATGGCCGGTGAAGATGGTTTCTAACCCCTTAGGTTTGTGTTTGATGGTCTGCTCTGATGTGTCAATAGGTCAGTTTTCTAATCGGGTTGTGAGACGGCATATTGGATTTGATCATAATCAAAGCCTTTGTATTGTAAGTGGCGCATCTGTTTTGATTTTTCTTTAAAGTCTTGGGCAGGTTGTTCGCCAAATTTTCTGACCTTTGCGTCTTTGGCCAATTCGTACCAATCGCATTCGGCTTCTTCTATGGCGTTTTTAATAATGTCACTAGAGAGTCCTTTTTGTATTAATTCTTGTCTAATTCGAGTCGGACCAAGTGATCGGTTGGCTTTGCTTCTTACATAAATTTCAGCAAATCGTTCGTCATTCAAGTAGTTCAATTCTTTTAGTTGCTGAATGGTGTTGTCAATGTCCTCTTCTGAATGCCCCTTTTGTTTTAGTTTAACCGCGACCTCGGCGCAGGCGTGCTCTCTCTGATTTAGTAAGAGTAACGCGTGGTCATAAGTGGTTAGCTGTGGTGTGTTCATAGTTTTATCTTCTGTGTTTTTTGCATTGTGCCATTGTCATTAACTAAATTCATTAATATAAATGGTTTAAATGTCTTTAAAATTCAATTTTAGTGGTTTTTATATCTTTAAATTGAAATTAAAATAGATGATAAAACTGGTTTTTGTATGTAATCATAGTTCAAACGACTTATTGGTTTATTGGAGGTTGTATGCAGGTCTGCGTATTGGGTGCTGGCGTTGTTGGCTTAACATCTGCTTACTATTTGGCTCGAAAAGGGTTTGAGGTGACGGTAATTGATCGTCAGCCCAGTGTTGCGTTGGAAACCAGTTTTGCGAATGCTGGGCAAATTTCACCAGGGTATTCCGCACCTTGGGCAGCGCCAGGTGTGCCGCTTAAAGCCATTAAATGGTTAATGCAAAAACACGCGCCGCTGAAAATTAGTCCTGATCCAGAAGTGAAAAAGCTACTGTGGATGGGGAAGATGCTGTCGCAATGTACTGAGGGAGCATACAACACCAATAAATCCCGCATGATGGCCCTTGCTGAATACAGTCGCGATCAATTCATTGCTTTGCGAAAGGAACTCGGCATTCGTTACGATGATGGTCAAGGCGGGACTTTACAGTTGTTTCGTAAGGAAGAGCAAGTAGAGGCTGCCGCTAAAGACATCAAGGTGCTGCAGGCCTTAAATGTACCGCATCAAATGTTGACGCCTGAGCAAATTATTGAGGTGGAGCCTGGCTTAGTGCCTGTCATCGATAAGTTTAAAGGTGGCCTTCGTTTGACCGGTGATGAAACGGGCGACTGTTATGTATTTTGCCAATCCTTGAAAGCGCATTGCGATGCGTTAGGCGTCACGTTTCAATTTAATACCGATATTCAATCTTTGTCTGTTGAATCTGGTAAAATTCGCGGTGTTATTACGCAAAATGGCTTACAAGCTTTTGATCATGTGCTGGTCAGCTTGGGCAGTTATTCAAAAGAACTATTAAAAGCTTGTGATATTGATATTCCGGTTTATCCAGTAAAAGGATACTCCCTGACCGTCCCTGTTACAGATACGCAATACGCTCCGGTTTCGACTGTGATGGATGAAACATACAAGGTGGCGGTGACTCGCCTTGGTGATCGTATTCGTGCAGCGGGTACGGCTGAGTTGACAGGGTACAATCTTGAATTGCCAAAATCCCGTACCGAAACCATTAGTCATGTGGTGGAAGACTTGTTTGGTCAAGGTTGTCAGTTGGCGGAGGCTGAGTATTGGACGGGGTTGCGTCCTATGACTCCGGATGGCACTCCTGTCGTAGGAGCGACAAATGTGGCCGGCTTGTATCTTAATACTGGTCACGGAACATTAGGCTGGACAATGAGTTGTGGTTCTGCAGCAGTGATTGCGGATATCATGGCGGGCAATCAAACGGAAGTCGATTCATCTGACTTGTCGGTTAAGCGTTATCAGTAGTAAGGAACATCTATGGCTAGGCCGTTAGTTGCCAGCATCGATTTGGATGCAATTTTATACAATTATCAATTTGCTAAAAAACTTCAGCCAAGCTGTAAAGCATTTGCTGTCGTAAAAAGTAATGCCTATGGGCATGGTGCTGTGCCTGTAGCCCAGCATTTGGATAAAGAAGTGGATGCGTTTGCTGTTGCGGCGATTGAAGAGGCGATTGAGCTTAGAGACGCGGGCATAGAATCACCAATTATGTTGCTTGAAGGGGTGTTCGAACCCTTGGAATGGCAGTTGTGTGAGCAACATGGATTTTGGTCTGCTCTGGAGAATGAGCAGCAATTGGCTGGTTTGTTAGAAAGTCAGTCAAAGATTGGTAAGGTGTTTGTCAAACTGGATTCGGGTATGCATCGTTTGGGGGTTGATAAAGCTGAAGCTAACAATTTGGTGGTCCAATTGCGTCAAAGTGGTTTGGTGGATGATGTCTTGTTGATGACGCATTTCTCTTGCGCCGACGATTTGTCTGATTTGACCACTATGGAGCAATTAGCCTACTTCGAAAGTGCGCGCCGTGATATTGGTGACATTGAAGCCAGCGTGGCCAATTCGGCAGCCATCATGAAATGGTCTGTACCAGAAGGTGGCTGGATTCGTCCAGGCATCATGTTGTATGGCATTTCGCCTTTTGCGGGTGTTGCTGGTGTGCAGTTGGGGTTGAAACCAGCCATGACTTTATCGTCAAAGATCATTTCTGTTCGTCATTTACAGAAAGGTGATCAGGTGGGTTATGGTCGTACTTATCAGGCGGAGCAAGCGCATCAGCTAGCGACCATTGCTGTAGGTTACGGCGATGGCTATCCTCGCGTGACGGAAAACGGTGCGCCGGTTCGTATCGCGGGCGAGGCGGGTTATTTAGCGGGTCGTGTTTCTATGGATATGATTACGGTTCGCTTGCCTGATGATTCTGACATGGTGATGGAGCTCGGTCAGGAAGTGGTTTTGTGGGGAGGAGACGTTCCTGTAGAAGAAGTAGCGGATTATGCTGGCACCATAGGATATGAAGTGGTGACACGTATGACTTCTCGACCTCATTATCGTTATTGTTCCACAACAAAAACGACCTAATCTTCCTATACAAACACCTCTTTTGATTCAAAAAAGAGGTGTTTGTATAGGATTTGCACAAAATAAGCTTAAAATTCCTGCGGTTTCTTTTGAAAAAACCTATCCTTTGCGTGTACTATTTTGTGCTTTTCGTTGCATAGTGGCCGCATTTTGTTTACCGCGGCTAGCGCAGCCTTAATTCGCCCAGAAATATAGAGATAGAGACTCACCCCATTATGAAGAGTTCTGAGTTACGTCAGTCATTTTTGTCTTACTTCGAAAGTAAGCAACATCAGATAGTTGAATCCAGCTCACTGATTCCAGGTAACGACCCTACTTTGCTGTTTACTAACGCAGGTATGGTGCAGTTTAAAGATGTTTTTCTTGGCGACGATGTGCGTCCTTATACGCGAGCGACCACGTCTCAGCGCTGTGTCCGTGCTGGTGGTAAGCATAACGATTTGGAAAACGTCGGTTATACAGCGCGTCACCATACTTTCTTCGAGATGTTGGGTAACTTTAGTTTTGGTGATTACTTTAAAACTGAAGCCATCAGTTATGCGTGGGAGTTTTTAACACAAGTATTAAAGCTACCAACTGAAAAGCTCTTGGTTACTATATACGCAGACGATGATGAAGCCTTTGATATTTGGCATAAACAAATTGGTTTGCCAGCAGAAAAAATCATTCGTATTGGTGATAATAAAGGTGGTCGTTATCAATCTGATAATTTCTGGGCTATGGGAGACACTGGTCCGTGTGGTCCTTGTTCTGAAGTTTTCTATGATCATGGTGAACACATTTGGGGTGGGCCACCAGGATCGCCAGAAGAAGATGGTGATCGTTTTATCGAAATCTGGAACGTTGTCTTCATGCAGTTTAATCGATCTGCAAATGGTGATATGTCAACGCTTCCTAAGCCTTCGGTTGATACGGGAATGGGCTTGGAGCGTATTGCGGCCATTTTGCAAGGCGTGCACAGCAACTACGAGATTGATCTGTTTCAAAATTTAATCAAAGCCTCTGCAGACGTTGTTGGTACAGAGGATTTGGAAGCGCAATCTTTACGTGTTATCGCTGACCATATTCGTTCTTGTTCTTTCATGATTGTGGATGGTGTCGTGCCGTCGAATGAAGGTCGTGGTTATGTGTTACGTCGTATCGTTCGCCGTGCGGTACGTCATGGCAATAAATTAGGTCAGGACAAACCCTTCTTCCACAAGTTGGTAGCCGCATTGGATGTCGAAATGGGTGATGCTTACCCAGAATTGCGTAAGCTAAAAGATCGTGTGACGTCTATCCTGTTAAAAGAAGAAGAGCAGTTTGCTAAAACTCTAGACCAAGGTATGCGCATTCTTGAAGAAGCCATTGCGCAATTAGATGGTAGTAAAGTGCTCCCTGGTGAGACGGTTTTCAAGCTTTATGATACCTATGGTTTCCCAGCGGATCTAACCAATGATGTTGCTCGTGAAAACGGTTTGGAAATTGACGAAGTGGGTTTTGAAGCTGCGATGGAAGCACAGCGTGCGCGTGCGCGTTCGGCAAGCAACTTCAGTATGGATATGTCCGGCAGTGTGAGCTTGGATACCGAAACCGAGTTTACTGGTTATGACAAGCTTGAAGATGAATGTCAGGTTGAAACCATTTTGTTGGATGGTCAGTCAGTACAAACACTTGAAGCCGGTCAACAAGCGTTAGTAGTACTGAAAAACACACCTTTCTACGGTGAGTCTGGTGGACAAGTTGGTGATCAAGGTTGGTTGCGTGGTGGTTTGGCTTTTAAAGTGAGCAATACAACCAAGCAAGGTAAAGCGCATCTTCATCATGGCGAATTAAAAGAAGGTACTTTGTCGGTAGGGGATAAAGTGACTGCGCAAGTGGATAGCTCCATGCGTCAAGCCACTGCATTGAACCACTCGGCAACACACTTGATGCACGAAGCCTTACGTCGTGTTCTTGGTGACCATGTTGTGCAGAAAGGGTCTTTGGTGGATGCGGAGCGTTTGCGTTTCGATTTCTCTCATTTTGAAGGTGTAACTGCCGCTGAAATTGAACAAATTGAAGACATGGTAAATGAGCAAATTCGCCTAAATCATGCTGTTGAAACCGATATCATGGATATTGAAGCAGCAAAAGACAAAGGTGCGATGGCGCTGTTTGGTGAGAAATACGATAGCCAAGTGCGAGTATTGACTATGGGTGCCGACTATTCCATCGAATTATGTGGCGGTACGCACGTTAAGCGCACTGGTGATATTGGTTTGTTCAAAATTATCACGGAAAGCGGCATTGCAGCGGGTGTTCGCCGTATCGAAGCGGTGACAGGTAAAGCGGCTGTTGAAGTGAATCGAGTGATGGAAAATACCCTACAACAAATTGCGTCACTGGTGAAAGGGAATAAAGACTCTGTCCTTGATAAAGTGACGGCACTTAATGACCAAGCCCGCACGCTACAGAAAGAGTTAGATGCGATTAAAGGCAAATTGGCTGCCATGGCGGGAGCCGATTTGGCTTCTCAGGCGGTCGATATTAATGGTGGCAAGCTGTTGGTTGCTCAAGTAGAGGCGGATCCAAAAGCGCTGCGCGATATGTTAGATCAACTGAAGAGCAAGCTAGAGTCAGCGGTTATTTTGTTGGCTGCGGTTAACGACGGTAAGGTGAGTTTAATTGCTGGTGTGACTAAAGAACTGACAAAGCAAGTAAAAGCGGGTGACCTTATTAAGATGGTTGCACCTTTAGTCGATGGTAAAGGTGGTGGTCGTCCTGATATGGCTCAGGCCGGCGGTAATAATCCAGATGCGCTACCAAGTGTTCTTGCTTCAGTACCGGATTGGGTTGCTGAACGAGTTTAAAATGTTTAGCCCGACGAGTCGGGCTCTTTTTAGGTAATGATAAGACTATGGCGTTGTTAGTTCAGAAATACGGTGGTACTTCGGTCGGTACAATAGAGCGTATCGAAGCAGTGGCTGATCGAGTGCAGAAGCATAAGCAGCAAGGTGATGATATTGTTGTCGCGGTGTCTGCAATGAGTGGTGAGACGAATCGCTTGATTGAGCTTGCAAAAAGTATCCAGTCTACACCTGATGCCCGTGAGATGGATGTGTTGCTGTCTACGGGAGAGCAGGTAACGATTGCTTTGTTATCTATGGCTCTAATGAAGCGAGGTATTGCTGCGCGTTCTTACACGGGTTCTCAAGTGCGCATTACGACTGACAGCGCTCATGGTAAAGCTCGTATTCAAGAAATTGATACGGAGGCAATGAAGGCGGATCTGGCAGAAGGTAAAGTGCTGGTGGTTGCTGGTTTTCAGGGCGCTGATGAATTTGGCAATATCACGACCTTAGGGCGTGGTGGTTCTGATACAACGGGGGTGGCGTTGGCTGCCGCGTTAGGAGCCGATGAGTGTCAAATATATACCGACGTAGATGGTGTGTATACAACTGACCCTCGTGTAGTAGACAGTGCTCGTCGATTGGACAAGATTACCTTTGAAGAAATGTTAGAGATGGCGAGTCTCGGTTCTAAAGTGTTGCAGATTCGTTCTGTTGAGTTTGCTGGTAAGTACCAAGTGCCGTTGCGTGTACTGTCCAGCTTTAAAGATGGTGAAGGCACGTTAATTACAACTGATGGGGAACTTGATATGGAACAAGCCGCTGTTTCTGGTATTGCATTTAATCGCGATGAGGCGAAGCTGACGCTAAAAGGCGTTCCAGATATTCCTGGTGTGGCATCAAGAATCCTTGGGCCAATCAGTGACGCTAATGTTGAAGTGGATATGATTGTGCAAAACGTATCGGTAGACGGTACCACTGATTTTACTTTTACGGTGCATCGTAATGAGTATGAGTTGGCGTTGAAGACGTTACATCAGATTGCTGAAGAGTTAGGGGCAAAATCTGTTTTGTCTGATGCTAAGATTGCTAAGGTGTCTATTGTTGGTGTTGGTATGCGATCCCATGCTGGTGTGGCGAGTACGATGTTTAAAGCCTTGGCGGAAGAGTCGATTAATATCCAGCTCATCTCTACATCAGAGATTAAAGTGTCGGTTATTATTGATGAGAAATACATGGAGCTAGCAGTACGTACGTTACATTCTGCTTTCAAATTGAGTGATTCTGCTGCAGGTGTTAGCGAAGCGTAACAAATGAATACATAATCCTTGTTTTTTGCGATGGTTTAATTTTTATTGAGCGGCTAGAATATACCTTGTAGGAAATAGCCTACAATGTTGTAGGTAATATCTATCAATTAAATTTTAGAATATAGCAATTACAGGGAGATATTCTTATGCTTATTTTGACTCGTCGTGTTGGTGAGACCTTGATGGTTGGTGACGAAGTGTCCGTTACTGTGTTGGGTGTAAAAGGGAATCAGGTGCGTATTGGTATCAATGCACCAAAAGATGTTTCTGTTCACCGTGAAGAAATATATCTTCGAATTCAAAAAGAGCAAGATGGACAAGATTCTGAGGATTAATTTTTAAAAAAATTTCCAAAAAGTCTTTACATGGCGTTAGAGCAGTATATACTACGCCGCACTTGTTTGGAGAGTTGGCCGAGTGGCCGAAGGCGCTCCCCTGCTAAGGGAGTATGGGTTAACACTCATCGAGGGTTCGAATCCCTCACTCTCCGCCATTCAAGTCAACCTTTCAGAGACTATCCTTTCTGAGTTGTAAGGTTGAAAATTGTAGTTACGCATCCGTAGCTCAGCTGGATAGAGTACTCGGCTACGAACCGAGCGGTCAGAGGTTCGAATCCTCTCGGATGCGCCACTTCAATTTAAAATTTCTGCAAATGGTTTTACAATCATTCTAGACGTTATATACGCATCCGTAGCTCAGCTGGATAGAGTACTCGGCTACGAACCGAGCGGTCAGAGGTTCGAATCCTCTCGGATGCGCCATTTAATGTCAAACAAGTAGTTACGCATCCGTAGCTCAGCTGGATAGAGTACTCGGCTACGAACCGAGCGGTCAGAGGTTCGAATCCTCTCGGATGCGCCATTACTGCCTTTCTTATTTTTCCTTGTTCTAAAAAATCTTCTCTCTTGTCGTCGATATATCTTAAAATCTAAACGTTATTAAGCTTTCAAAATGTTTTGTATCTTCATAGTGAATTCTGCAACGCTTTTACTTTGACGCAACATTTTTAAGTGATGTTGAATGTCTGAGAATTCAAAGCGTAAGTGACCAATCCACTGTTTTAATCGCCCTAGGGTCGCTACTTCATCGTATTCGAGTTGCAGTCTTTGTGTGTATTCTACAAAGAGTAAAGCCAGTTGGGTTTTGTGTTGAGTGCATCCAGCTTCGTATGAAGCATTTCTAATATCCTGAAATATAAAAGGGTTATTTAATGATCCTCGACCAATCATAAACTCAGTACAGCCTGTAATGGTTTTGCACTTGGTGAGTGAGTCAAGGTCTGTGATGTCGCCATTGGCAATGACTCGCATTTGAGTTCGGTCTTGAATTAAACCAATTTTTTCCCATCTTGCTGGTGGCTTATAGCCGTCTTTCTTTGTTCTACCGTGTATTGTTAGTGCATTTGTGCCAGCGCTTTCAATCGCGGCAACATTATCAAACAGTTTTTCTTCATCTTCATAACCTAGTCGGATCTTGGCGGACACAGGGATCTGTGCCGGAACCTGTTGGCGGATGGCATTCATGATGCGAAATAAGGTTTCTGAGTCTTGTAGTAAGACTGAGCCGCCTCCGTGTCCATTGACTCGTTTTGCTGGGCAACCAAAATTCACATCAATATGATTAGCGCCTGCGGCAATGGCGTTGACAGCGCTTTCTGCCATGAGTTCGGCATTGCTGCCTAGTAGTTGTGTGTGTACTGGGTGGTGATAGTCTGTTTTTGCGCTATTTTTATTTTCAGGGATGAGCTTTTTAAAACTGGATGTCGGAATTGGGTATTGAGTGACGCGAACAAATTCCGACACAAGGTAGTTCATGCCGCCAATTTTTGAGAGTAAGGCGCGCATAGTGTGATCCATGACACCTTCCATTGGAGCAACGGCCAGTATGATGTCACTACGCTGGGGTTCTTTGTGTAAATTTTGATTGTTTTCTAGGGAATTGTTCACGAAATAAGTCTAACTGTTATGCAAAAAAAATATGAAACTGTTCTGGTTTATGGTAAAAAAAGAGTTACCAAATTAAGAAGATCTGTTCAAAAAATGAATATGATCACATTCGCTGCCTCTAAACAAGGCAATAATTCGTGCACATAAGGGTAGGGTAATGAACGAATTGATAAGTGAAGGTGTAGGCCTGATGGTATTGGGGATGGGGTTTGTCTTCGTCTTTCTAGTCGTGCTGATTTTTGCTACTGGCTACATGTCGTCCATTATTAATAAATTCTTTCCAGAAGTCGTTCCGGTGGCTAAGTCTAGTACTCCGGTATCCGATAGCGTAACCAGTGCGGCGGTTGATCCACAGATAGCGGCCGCAATTACCGCTGCTATCCATCAACATCGTAATAAATAATCTCATTTAATCGCAGAACATAGCAGAGGCTGGATCTATGACAACAATTAAGCAACCTCTTGGTATTACGGACGTCGTGTTACGTGATGCTCATCAATCATTATTTGCAACTCGTCTTCGAATTGATGACATGTTGCCCATTGCTGAAAAGCTAGACAATGTTGGTTTTTGGTCGTTGGAGTCTTGGGGTGGGGCGACCTTTGATTCTTGTATTCGTTTTATCGGTGAGGATCCTTGGGATCGAATCCGTGAGCTGAAAAAGGCTATGCCGAAAACGCCTCAGCAAATGCTTTTGCGCGGACAGAATTTATTAGGATATCGTCATTATGCTGACGATGTGGTTGCTAAATTTGTGGAGCGTGCCGCAGCCAATGGTGTTGATGTATTTCGTATTTTTGATGCGATGAACGACCCTCGAAACCTTGAGCAAGCCATTAAGTCAGTAAAAGAAATGGGCAAGCATGCGCAAGGTACGATTTCTTATACTAAAAGCCCTGTTCACACGACTAAGAATTGGGTGGATTATGCGAAAACCCTTGAAGATATGGGGGCAGATTCCATTGCCATCAAAGACATGTCGGGTATTTTGACGCCTTATGATGCCTTTGATCTCGTGTCTTTATTAAAGGAGCAGACTGATCTTGAGGTTCAGTTGCATGCACATGCGACTTCAGGTTTGTCTGATATGACCATTCTGAAATCAATTGAAGCTGGAATTGATCGAGTGGATACCGCCATTTCTTCAATGTCTATGACTTACGGGCATTCTTCAACAGAGTCAGTCGTTGCGGCATTGCAGGGAACGGATAGAGATACAGGCTTAGATTTGGAAGCGCTGGAGGATATTGCAGCCTACTTCCGAGAAGTGCGTAAGAAATATGCGAAGTTTGAAGGTTCGTTGCGTGGTACGGATTCACGTATTCTGATCGCCCAGGTGCCTGGCGGTATGTTGACGAACATGGAAAGTCAACTGAAAGAACAGGGCGCTGCGGATAAGTTTGACGATGTGCTAAAAGAGATTCCAAAAGTGCGTGAGGATCTTGGTTTGATTCCTTTGGTAACGCCGACGTCTCAGATTGTAGGGACGCAGGCTGTACTGAATGTGTTGACTGGTGAGCGCTATAAATCGATTTCAAAAGAAACGGCTGGTATTTTAAAAGGTGAATACGGTGCTGCACCAGCTGAATTCAATAAAGAGTTACAGCAGCGGGTATTGGATGGCGCTGAGCCGATTACTTGTCGTCCTGCTGACTTGCTTGAGCCTGAAGTTGAAAAACTGACTCAAGAATTGCAGGACTTGGCGAAGGAGAAGCAAATCGATCTTTCTGAACACTTGATTGACGATGTTTTAACCTATGCCTTATTCCCGCAGATTGGTTTGAAATTCCTCGAAAACCGAAATAACCCAGACGTCTTCGAGCCTGTCCCAACGGGTCAAGAGTTAGTGGAAGCGGCTCAAAGTGTTGAGGGGCCAGCGGTTTATACGGTTAGTGTTGCGGGTCAAAGTTATGTTGTTGAAGTGGAAGAGGGGGGTGATATTAGCCAGATTCAACCTGTTTCTGCATCATCAACGGCTCCTGCTGCTTCATCGGTAGCGGCACCAAGTGGTGGTGAAGATGTTCCTGCGCCATTGGCGGGTAACATATTTAAAGTGCTTGTGAAGCCAGGGCAACAGGTTCAAGAAGGTGAAACCATTATGATTCTAGAGGCGATGAAAATGGAAACCGAAATCTCTGCCCCTAAAGCGGGTGTGGTTGGTTCTATTCACGTTAAAGAAGGTGATGCTGTACAAGTGGGTCAAGCATTGCTGTCACTTTAATTCATTTGCAAGAATAAAAAGGGTTTAACCAAATGGAACAAAAATTATTAAATCTGTACCACGATACGGGCATATATCAGCTTGAGTTCGGTCAAGCTGTGATGATGTGTGTGGGGCTGTTACTTGTCTACCTTGCCATTAAGAAAGGTTTCGAGCCGCTGTTGTTGTTACCAATAGGGGTTGGGGCTATTTTGGTTAACATTCCTGGTGCAGGTTTTATGGCGGCGCCCGTTTATGATGCTGCTGGACATATGGTGTCGCCAGGCGGACTGCAGTACTACATTTATCATGGTGGTATTGAGACTGGTTTGTTTCCGCTATTAATCTTTATGGGTGTTGGCGCAATGACCGACTTTGGCCCTATGTTGGCCAATCCGAAAACCTTGCTACTGGGGGCGGCTGCTCAATTTGGTATCTTCGCAACGGTAATCGGAGCGGTGGTGCTTGGTGCGAGCGGTATTATGGACTTTACGTTAGCAGATGCGGCCGCGATTGGTATTATTGGTGGTGCGGATGGTCCAACGGCAATTTTCGTGGCGAGCCGATTAGCTCCCGATTTACTTGGTGCTATTGCGGTGGCAGCGTACTCTTATATGGCGTTAGTGCCATTGATTCAGCCGCCTATAATGAGGGCGTTAACCTCTCAAGAAGAGCGCGCGATTAAAATGGTGCAATTGAGGCACGTCACGAAAACAGAAAAAATTGTATTTCCAATTGTTGTGACTTTATTGGCGGCGGCGTTCTTGCCTTCTGCTGCGCCTCTGCTGGGGATGTTCTGTTTTGGTAACTTAATGAAAGAGTCTGGTGTGGTTGATCGTCTTAGTGATACCGCTCAAAATGCCTTGATCAATACCGTGACAATATTTCTCGGCCTAGGCGTTGGTTCTAAACTCAGCTCAGAAGCATTTTTGAATATAGAGACTCTGGGAATTTTGTCTCTTGGCTTGGTGGCCTTTGCAATTGGTACGGCAACGGGTGTGCTAATGGCGAAAGTGCTAAACAAAGTATCTGAGCATCCAATTAATCCATTGATTGGCGCAGCTGGTGTGTCGGCTGTACCGATGGCTGCGCGTGTTGCTAACAAGGTGGGTTTGGAAGCCAATAAACAAAACTTCCTGCTAATGCATGCTATGGGGCCAAATGTTGCAGGAGTAATCGGTTCTGCGGTAGCGGCTGGTGTTATGCTGAGTTATGTTGGTGGTTAAGATTGTTATTGCGTTATAAAAAAGGCGCTCATGCGCCTTTTTTATTGTCTTTTGGTTGTTTTTTAAACGATTTTGGTGATTTAGTATGCCTATACAATAAAACTTAACCAAAACATCAAAAAAACGCAAAAAAGAGTTGCACTAAATCTGTATATCCTTAATATACGCCCTCGCTGACACGGACAGGGCTTCACTCTCTAAGAGAAACGAAGCAGCTTAAGTGTAACGGCAACGCTCTTTAAAATAGATAATCAGATAATTTGTGTGGGCGCTCGCTGGGGCTTCAAAAAAGAAATTGAAGTCTTACGAGAGTCAAACACGTCAATTCGCTTTATTAAGTAAAATTGTGAGTGT
>NZ_JSEE01000019.1 GCF_001625355.1 Marinomonas sp. TW1 | reverse complement strand
TCGCCGCAGGCGCTCGCCATCGCCGATGGTCGTGTGGGCCTTATGATGAAAGGAAAGCATGTGAGAGTAGGTCGTCGTCAAGCTTTAAATTAAGAAGCCCTGATAGGTTATCCTGTCAGGGCTTTTTCGTCTGTAGCAACGTCAACATGACTTGGTGTTAATTAGGTCGTTGAACCACCTAATCCCACCTCGAACTCAGCAGTGGCTCTTTATTCGCCGCAGGCGCTCGCCATCGCCGATGGTAGTGTGGGCCTTATGATGAAAGGAAAGCATGTGAGAGTAGGTCGTTATCAAGATCTAATTAAGAAGCCCTGATAGGTTATCCTGTCAGGGCTTTTTTACGTCTGGCGTAAATGTTGGTTGTCGTTAAATCATATCCTCAGAAATCCCAACCTTTGAAATCTTCACACACAACACGATCCCAACCAGCGACGCCTTGCGTCACTGCCGTCGTCAGCGGCTTACGCTGCTTGGGATCTTGCTCATCTAGTTACATGCATGTCAGATGGGCTCAAGCTATCCGATATGATGTTTTGTCGACAAAGCAAGTCTCT
Source organism: Marinomonas sp. TW1 (assembly GCF_001625355.1). Taxonomy (GTDB): domain Bacteria; phylum Pseudomonadota; class Gammaproteobacteria; order Pseudomonadales; family Marinomonadaceae; genus Marinomonas. The sequence goes on along the minus strand of NZ_JSEE01000019.1, from coordinate 76,768 downwards.
TGTTCCTTCCCCTTATGTCTTCAAGGGGAAGGGATGGGGTTAGTTCAGCAACCTTTATCCAATCACATTAACTGATAAGTGAGGCAAACCACAAATCGGGCTCTAAACCTCCTACGAGAAGTCGTTTCTTATGCTTTTATTTGCTTGCGCCTGTCTCGCCAGCTCGACGCGTCAGCAGCTCTCTAAAGAGATACGGCAAAACAAGAGTCTCTCACACTGATTGCGTAGGGTCAGATCCCCTCAAAAGTCGCACAGCATTCAACTAACCACAACAGTTGATGTTTCAGCCTTGCGTCACGGCTGTCGTCAGCGGCTTACGCTGCTTCGCATCTCTCGCAGTACAAGATGCTCTGGAAAGTCGCTGATTATGCAGATAGGTTTTTTTATATGTAGCGGAAAGAGTGAATGGACTGAGTCGCATGAGGTGATCGGATTGCGTGCTAGGGTAAAGTCGGTTATCTCATCCTCTATTGTCAGGGAGACTTACTTCGTTCTATGCTGATGTTTCACTATATGGAAACACTCAAATTACAGGAGAGTAAAATGAGAAGTGATGAGAAAGCGTACGCAGATTTTTCAACCTTTATTAACCCCGAGTCTATTACTTATATTGTAAGTAGCCTTGATTGGGGAGGAGAAGCTTTTCGTTCTCATGATGTCGATGAACTACTTGTCAGAACGGATGTACCAGTTGATAAAAGTTGCTTTAAGCACAGTATGCTAGTATCGGTTCTGGCAGAGACACAAGCGTTAAAACATTCTCACAATGAGCCTACCTTTAGGTTATTGATTGATGGAAAAGCGACGTTTAACGGCGTGGAATATCAGGCTGGGGATTGGTTGCTGGTCCCAAGAGATTATCCTTACGATATGGTTACTCATGTCGGTTTTAAGGCCTTAGTTGAGTTCGGATTGCAATATGGGTCTCCAGATGTGAGTGAGGTGATTCCTTTATGATACTTGTCTGATGTTGTAAAACGGAGCCTTCTACTCCGTTTTTATTTATACGTCGCCTTGATTAGAGGTGCATCGTATTGTGTCACTGAGACTTCGTTAAATAATACATTTCCCTCTCGGAAACGACTCAATGTATGACGTAACAGTATGAGGGTAAGATTTAGTTATCTGGTGTTGTATTTTTTAATATAGTTAATTGCTTTAGGTACTTTGATTTTTCTCTGTTTTTATTCCAAGCATCGTAGAGCGCTATCAGATTTTCTAATGCGATCTGTTTAGGTGTGGTGGGTGCTTGTGCTTTTTCCATCCAGGAGAGGGATTGCAGAAAGAGGGGCTCTGCTTTTGGGTAGTCTCTTTTGTTATAGAAAATAGCACCGGCTCTGGCGGCAGTATAAGCGGCTTGTAATGGCTGTGTTGGGGTCTTGCGATGAAGTGTTAGGCTCCGTTGATAAAGTGTTAGGGCTTTTTTTGTATCACCTTGCTCATCTTTGAGGCTACCTAAATTACCCAGTATCAGGGCTTGTTCTATGCCTTTATCTTGATTCAGTTTACCTAGTCCTGCTAATGCCTTTTGGTAAAGCGCTTCTGCTTTACTAAAGTCTTTTTTCTGTTGGCTGTTCAAAGCCAATTCATTGAAATTCATCACCTTGGCGAGTGATGGATAGCTTGATTTTTCTCGAACATTTAGTGCTTGTTCACGGTAGGATACCGCTGAGTTTTGTCGTCCTTGCTCATCGTAAAGTGCAGCAAGGCGTTCTAAGGTTTCAGCAAGACGAACGTCATTACTTTCTAGAGCATTTTTCTCTCGTTCGAGTTCTGCTTTTAATGTGCGTAGTGCGGCTTCTGCTTGGTTTTGTTGAAGGTGCGCATCGGCCAGAGAATAATTAATTTGACGGAACAGCTCACTGAATTCTTGCTGGCCTTTGCTTTTTAGCAAAGTTTCGACGATGGATATGCTTTCGGCATAATTCTTCGATTCATTATAAAGACGAGTTAACGCGTTTACGGTTTTTAAAACGTCATTCGCTTGAACATGCTCAAATTGTTGAATAGCCCAAGCTTGGGAATAAGCGTCAATAGCATGTTGAGGCTGACCTTTCTGCTCAAGAAAATTCCCTTTATTAAATAGCAGAGTGGCTACTTGAGGGTGTTCGTCATTGTAGGCGTTTTTCGTTAGTTCGATAGCGCGATTGATTGATAGAAGTGCCGTGTCAGGTTCGCCTTTTGCTATTTGGATAAAGGCTAATAAGTTGAGACTGCTGGCACGAAAAGCTTTGCCGTTACCGGCTTTTTTCGCAATCTTAAGGGCGTATTTAGCGTTCTTTTCTGCCTTGATGTAATCGCCTTCTTGGTAAAGTGTCATGGCTTTATCTTGGTAGTATTGCCAGTTATCTGTAGCCCAAGACACAGAGCTGAATAATAGGGTGCAGAGGGTGACAAAAATGGCTAAGTGATGCAGTTTGATCATGTTAGAAATTTTTCTCCAGTTTTAGGCTGACACTGTTTTTATCATAGGAATATAGCCAGTCTATATTACTGTTTACATTACTATGCTTGAGGGTCAGGCTTGGTTTTAATCCATAAAAAGCGAGGCTAGGGAAACCTAAAGTAAGGGTGTAATTTTGCTCTATATCTTGACGTTGCTCTTGGAAAATGGCGTTGTATGCATCGTGTTCTCGTTGGCGAATAGAGGTAAATAAGGTGGCATTCAGGTGGGTATTAAACGTTTTCGCTAGACCTGCACGAACTCCTATTTGAGTGTAAGCATTCTGTTCAATCTCAGTTTCTTTTTTTGTCCAGTCTAAACCACCAAACATAGTCCAACTATTTGGTAAGGAATACCAAGCTGTTGCATAAGTTGACCAAATGCCACCATCGTATTGACTAGCAAGATTTTCTTTTTCGTATTGTTGGTCTTTATAACTAGCTTCGATTTTAAACATGGCTTTATCAGTTAAATAATGAAGCCATGTGCCTTGTAAACCTAGTGCATTGTATAGAGGGTCATTGCTATAACGTGATAATTCAAATGAAGGTGCTAAAGAATATTGATTACGTGCATCATGGTAGCTGTAGCCGAAACGAGTATTAATTTGGCTTTCGTTATAGTCAGAGTAGTCGCCATAACTTTTCCCAAATAATGATGATTGCGAAAATAGCCCATGGTGACCAGATAGGGAGAAACGTTTACTTAAGGTCATTTCGTACTCTATACCTTGCGCTTTGATTGCTTCGGGGGAGGTGCGATCAAATAAACAAACCCCATTAAAGTATTGTAAGCAAGTATAGCTTTCTGATGAATTATTTAGATTATCTGTTCGTGCGCTTCCTATGGCGATAGAGCCTTGCCATGACTGACGTTCTTTTACGGCGGAAAGGAAGCGGTCAACGGTAATAACAACTCCTTGCTGGCGACTATCTTCTGAATCTAAAGAGGTTCTTATTTTTTGGAACATAGCTTGTGATTCAGCGTTCTTACGGTTTTCAAATAACACGCGAGCCAGTTCTAATTGACCTAAGAAAAAATTCGGTTGAATGCTAATGAGTTTTCTAAACTCACTTTCTGCTTGTTCCATATCGCCTTGTATTCGAGCTAAAGAACCTTTGGCATAGGCCACTAGCATAGGGTCTGCATCAGAAAAGGTAAGGTATTCATCAAAAAAATAAACAACCAGAGGCCATTGCTTTTGTTGGATAGAAACGTATAAGGCACGGCCTACATCGCTTATATCGTGTTTAACTGTGTATGCTTTACCATTAATGGCTAAGGTCGGTCGGTCGCCTTTTAAATAGTCTTCATCTTTAAGTATTTGGCGTTCTTCTTGGTTAGCTTGTAAATCAATACTTTGGTTTAGGCGTAATTGTATATCTAGATCATCTGCTTTCACTGGTAATGGGCATATAAGGCAAATCATCAGGCCAAAAATAACCCTGGTAAGGGCTCTTTGGTGTATGTATTTTAAGAAAAGCATGAAAGTGGCTCACTAACTATCGTCCAATAGAAAAGCCGAGCATATGAGTCATGCTCGGCTTGAGGCTGTATTTATTTGAAAATCACTCCTCTTTTACAGAGCCACCAAATGCCGTGTCATAAGCTGTACCAGTAAAGTCTGCAATACCTGCTAGATCTTCATGACTATTAAAGAAATGACCTGAAACTGTTCCGCTTGAAGCTAAAGTTCCGCTGGAATCGGATGCTACAGCATCAGAACTTGAAATAGCTGCAGAAGAAGATATTGTTGCGTTGCCAATATCTACCTTGAAGCCACTGGAATTTTCAATATAACCTTCCAATGTCCCGGCTACACCGTAGAACGTAGCGTCAAATTCACCAGATAATAGATTAGTTGAATCATAATTATTGATTCCTTTCACGCTATAGGTAACATCTACGGGAACAGAAGCAGAACCAGGAATTGAAGTGTCTGCATCCGCTCCAGAGTAATAAACGGTATGACTTGCAGCCGTTGTATCCCCTGTTTTAGACCATTCACCGAACCAAACATCACTTGTACCGACCTGAGCGAAATTAAATACGCCTAAGGAAGCGTGAGTTGCAGGAGCTTCTTCACTATCGTAAGCATAATTAAGTTGATTAACACCATTAGCATCTGCTGGGGAATAGGCCGTTAGACCTTGAAAATCAACCTCTGTGCCAAGACCAGTAGCTTCGATAGAAATGCCTGCTAACCCTGATGTATGAGGTCCACCATTTACTTCTGATGCGGCAATTTGTACATAGCTTGTGTTACTAGATGCACCAACAACCGCTGCATTTGTTGCGTTAGATAATGTTAGAGCGCCAAACGCGAATGTCATTGCGCTTACTAGTTGTAACTTCTTCATTGTATTACTCCATTATGTTGTGTGTTTTCCCAATGAAAACACGGTTGCTATGACGTCGCTTATGCAACGCCATCCTTGCTAACAGGTCGCTAAAAGCGGCCTGTTAAACCCAGTTTAAATGTGCGTCCCGGCGCAGCCACCGCAGATCGAGTTGCAGGGTCTACATAGTATTGATCGGTTAGATTCGAGCCGGTGAACTCCACATCAAAGTTGTTGTTAATTTTGTAGCGGGCGTAGGCGTCGAAGATGAGAGTGTCACCCCAGCTATAAGGTGTGTTATAGAAATATACATAACCATGTTCATTGTCACCGGCCCCATAAGAGTTTTCGATGTACCAATCTAGATCAGTATTTTCGTAGCCTTTGTAATAGGTAGCTCGTCCACCTATTTCTAAACGACGGTCCATGAAACGGCCGCCTAATGATAAGTTGGCGGAAAGCTCTGGGGTGGCTTGAGCGAGTTGGTAACCATTAGGAAAACCGTATTTGAAGCAGCGAGGAATTGGGTTATCAACGGCTCGTGCCATATCATTGGTGGACAGCATTGTCGCGCTGTCTTCATCACAGATTTCATTTTGTAAGGTGTAATTCACGCCTAAACCGGTGAAAAATCGACCATTGTCATAACGGGCACTGAGTTCTATACCGCGGATTTTTTGTTCATCGACGTTGTTGAATTTAAAATATCTATCTCGTTCGATCACGTCTTTAGTGAGGTTGTCGTAATAAGCTATTTTGATGTCAGCATGTTCGGCACTGGTAAACCATTGAGTTAAATCGTGTACATAAGCCAGCTCCCAGTTATGGGCATGTTCAGGTTGGACGCCATAAGGGTTTTGAGATGCCGAAAAGGCCATGGTGCTTTCAAACATGCTTGGGTAGCGCAAGGTTTCTGTATAAGTTAGATAAGCTCGGCTGTAATCGGTGAATTGGTAACTGATACCTGCATGAGGCACCCAACCATGGTCTTTATTCTTTTTCGCTTCAGCTGTTTGTGTTGTTGAATTGCCTCTTGTTGTGCATGACACCACATTCTCATCAGCTAGGGAGCCATTGAGGCAAGGGTTATCAGCTCTGTTGTAGTTACCGTCGGAATTAGGTTCCCAAGTTACTATTGTAGAGTCATCATAAAAATCTGATGCATTTAAAACTTTATCAGCAACGTAATTGTCAACAAAAGCTTGATCAAAGACACCAATGTCAGCCAAAACTTGGTAGTTTTTGACTGTTTCGTCATTACGCCACCAGGCCTCTTTTTCTTGGTCATTCAAGAATTCTTTTTCTATTATGTAGGTTACATCGTAAGAATCCGTAATGTTTTCTGTGAATTCATTTGGATGTGCGTCAAGAAAATCATCAAAGGCCCAATAAGCAGAATAGGTCATACCTGCATTGAGTCTTAGTTTGTCGGTTGGTTGCCAAGCAAGGTCAAAGTTGGTTTCCCATTCTTCCCTGGTTCCTGCCCGAGGCAGCATAACCCAGCCTCTTTCAGAAAATTCGTCGTATTCATCGTCCGAACTGAGTTCTTCATGCTGAAAGCGACCGCCTAGTGTCAGATCTAGGGTATCGGTAAGCTTCATTTTATTGCTGATTGTTATGCCATCTGTGGTGTTTTTGGCATTGGCCACCGCGCTGTTATAAAGAATACCGTCTGAAAAGACCTCAGATGGTAAGGTCTGATTTGGATAACCTCCCGAGGTATAGGTATCGCTGACCGTGTCGGTACGCCAGAGATTGACGTATAAATCTATGACGTTATTGTTTTCCGGTTTGTAGGAATATTCTAGGTTGTACGCCTTGGCGCTCACTTCGCTGAGTGGCCATTGAATGGCGCTTCGGTCGCTTTGGTTATTGATTCTGGAAGGCATGATTTCGCCATAAGTCGAATCAGATTGACGGAAGTTGAAGCCAATTTTTTGGTCGTCATCAATGTGCCATGTGGTTTTTAATAACCAAGACTCCATTAAGCTGGAGGTATTGGTCACTTCGTCGCCAGGCTGCCAATATTGGGCAAGTGAGGTGATATAGTCTCGGGTGTCAGCTGCGCTGGGATTGTTATAGTAGCCAGTATTATTTTTTCCTGAGTAATAATTGCCTCGTTCTCGATAAGCATAAGCGGCGAGTACGTCAAAGTATTCACTCTTTTTGGCTGCGGCTACTCGGTAGGCATAGTCGCCGCCATTGAATAGGTTGTTATCGCTATCTGATTTGCTTTTTAAATTGACGCGTAAGGTTTTGTCGCTATAGGGGTAATCACTTCCGGCAGGGTAACCGTCGACATCTGTCGCTAATTCACCAGTATGAAGAGCGGGTACTCGTTCTCCTGTAGCATTGCTACTGCCTTCTATTTTAAATTCAGCGCCAAAGGTTTCACCGTCACGAATTAGGTCATCAGGGGAGAGAGTTTTGACCACCATGGCACCACCAACACCACTGTGTACGTCACGCTCATTGGTGGCACCCTTATAAATTTGCACGTTGCCTATGAGGTTTGGGTCGATGTAATTACGATTGGTGGCGCCATTGTAGCCACGCCATACTGTCAACGCTTGTTCTGTGCCATCTATGGTGACAGGAACACGGCCAGGGCCTTGAACCCCGCGAATATTCAGATCAAGTGCACCTGAATTACGAGCTTCACCGCTGAATACACCGGGCACACCTTGCAATAAATCGGAAGGGGTGGTGCCCTTGTAGCGTTCTACTTCTGTTTTACCAATAAAGGTAGTGGATGTGTCCTTGTCATAAACGTCATCGTAGCCCTTTTGATCACGGGCGCTCATGTCTGATATCGCGGTGTTGTCTTCTATGGTAATGGTGGAAAGGTTAATGCCATCATTGTCTAGCTGTGATTTCACGATGTAATTGTCATTTTGTATTTGTTGCGACACCAAATTCGATGTGGCTAGTATCTGGTTTAGGGCCTCGTCAGTGGTGTATTCGCCTTTTAATCCATTGCTCTGCTTCCCGGAAGTCGCGGAGGCATCAATGGACAAAGAAACGCCAGCCGTGATGGCAAATTGATTAAGCACACTATCCAAGCTGCCTGCTGGTATCGAATAAGACTGTGTCTGAGTTCGGCTACTGATTTCTTCAGCCAAAATTGTTTGGCTAAAAGGTAAGCTAACGAGGCTGATTGGAATCGTGAATAATAAGGGTTTTAAAATGTGTTTTGCTGTCATGGTTACTGCTCGATAAATGCTGTGTCTAACTTCAATACCGAACAGAACGTCAAAACCCTCAAATAAAAATGAAAATTATTTCTATTTGTTGTTAGGAAATCGAAATATTGGCTAAAAAAGGTGTGAAAAACTGCACTTTGATAGGAAAGGTCGCTGCTAATTGTTGCAAGATAGTGTCGGGTTCGTTGAGTGAAAAAACACCAGAAACGTGCAGCGTATTTAGCTCTGGTGAGATGCGCATTAGGCCTTTTCGATAGCGATTAAGCTCATATAAGAAGTCGCCTAGAGGCATATTCTGAGCCATAAGTTTTCCTGTTAACCAGCCTATCGAGTTGATGTCGGAGTGGGTTATTTGAGAGGCGTTTTGGTGGTTAAAGGACACACTGTTGCCAGCGGAAAGGGCCATGAAATTGGGCATTTTTTGCCCCATATATTGTATTTCTTGGCCAGAAAATACGCTTATTTTGGTGACATCATCCGTACACCGAATGTTCATTTCACCTTGAGTAAAGAGAATTTTTCCATTAGGTGTTGTGAGGTGAAAAGGGTGTTTTTGCGTTGCGCTTAAATAGCATTCACCGCCACTTTCTATAACCAGATGCCGCTCTGTTAAAAAGTTTACTTCAGTATCCGTGTTGAGTGATAACTGGGTGTGTTCATCTAGTTTAATGTGTTTTATTTCACCTGTTGTGGTGGCCATTTTTTGTTGTTCAGATTGGGATATTAAGTCATTGATTGTGTCATTGTTAAAAAGGAAGATGCTGCCTGCGGATAACGCGATAAGACTTAAAAATTGTCGGCGTTTTAATTTATCACTGTGCGTGATGATGCTGGTGGTTTTTGTTGGTGCATCATCAAAATGACTTTGTGCTTCGATTAAACATTGCCAAGCCTTTTCATTGTCTGGGTCAGCCGCGCGCCAGGTTTCGGAACGTTTGTGGTCTTGTGATGAGGGCGAATCGGCCCAAAGCTTTGCCATTAAAGCGGCCGCTTTTTGGATTCGTTCTATCTCAATTTGCTTTCTCTGCATGACTTAAAGCTCCTGTAATCTTACAAGGGCACAGGTTTGTAATGCTTTGGCGATGTACTTTTCAACGGAAGAGATAGAAACGTTGAGCTGCATCGCAATGTCGCGATAGGAAAGTCCGTCGATACGACGTAATAGAAACGCTTGACGAGCTTTACTCGAGAGGTTGTACAAGAGACGATCTAAATACAATAATGTCTCGACAACCTCTTGCTGGCTTTCTGGAGAGGAGACAAATTGCTCTGGTAATTCCTGTAAGGATGCCAAATACGCCTGTTCTACTCGCCAGCGCCGATACTGATCAATGACAAGTCCTTTGGCTATTTTGGCCAGATATTGGCGTGCGTATTCTTTCGGCGGAGGTGTGCCATTAATTAGAATTCTTAAATAGGTGTCTTGCACTAAATCTGCGGCTTTGTGTGAACAGTTTAATCGTTTTTGCAGAAAATGATTCAGCCAATTCTTGTGCAATTTATAAAGCTCGGAAATCTCAAGTTGAGTACTTGCGTTCATGCCTGTAAATCCCAATTGATAATGCTTATCATTAATAATTACAGGTTTGGGTGTCAATTTGCAATAGAGTTAATAAAACTTAATGATTGCTTCGTATTCGAAGATTGTAATGGTGGCGGTAATAGATGAATTTTGTGATGTTTGGCATGACATTACCTGCCGAGTAAATCTAGGGCAGGCATTGTCATTTTGTCTATCTGGTTTATTAGCGGCTGGCTAGTAAGGCTTTATAGGCATGGCCACTGCGTTTGATCGTACGTTTTTGAGTGTCATAGTCTACATAACACAAGCCAAAGCGTTTGCTGTACCCTTCGGCCCATTCGAAGTTATCCATTAGGCTCCAAGCAAAGTAGCCGCGAATGTCTACACCGGCTTCGATAGCATCGTTAACGGCGTTAATGTGGCCGTTTAAGTAGCGCACACGCTGTTCATCATTGACTTCACCATTCTCCATGACATCCGCGCAGGCGGCACCATTTTCAGTAATGTACATAGGCGGTAAATCATACTGCTTGTTTAAATTGATAAGCAGCTCACTAAACGCCTGCGGGGCAATCTCCCATCCTATGTCGGTATATTCCACTTTCTGTGTGTTTTTGACATCACGGAACAATGTTTTGTCATCGTACTCATTGTGATTGCAGGTGTAGAAGTTCATTCCTAGAAAATCGATTGGTCGAGAGATGATGTCTAAATCGCCCGGTAAGACGGTGGGCAGGTGGTCGGGTAAGACTTTCTCTAATAATTTGGGGTATTGGCCGGATAGTAGAGGTTCGATGAAAAACTGATTGTCTAAAGATTCACGCACTAACGCCGCAAACTGATCTTCCGCTTTCATTGATGCGGGGTAGGTTTGATTCATATTGAGTACGATACCTACTTGGCTATTAGGGCTATTCTTGCGAATGACCGGCAGTGCTAAGCCGTGTGCCAGTAATATATGGTGCGCCGCTTGGCGTCCAAATCGTGGTGACGTTAACCCGGGCGCATGAATGCCATACTCATAGCCTAGAATAGCGGCGCAGAAAGGCTCGTTGAAGGTGGCCCAAGAGTCTACCCACTCGCCTAATTCTTTAGTCGCCAGTTCTACGTATTCTACGAAACGGTAAGCGGTCTCTCTGTTTACCCAGCCGCCACGATCCTCAAGGTATTGTGGTAGATCCCAGTGATAAAGCGTGACAAAAGTGTTGAGCCCTTTGGCTTTTAGCGCTTGCAGTAGTTGGCGGTAAAAAGCCAAGCCCTTTTGATTCGCCTGACCTTTTTCATCCATCAGCCTTGGCCAAGCAATGGACAGTCGGTATGCATCTACTCCTAGGTGACTGATTAGTTCGATGTCTTCTTCCCAGCGATGATAGTGGTCGCAGGCCATCGCGCCATCGTCGCCATTTAAAACTTTGCCTGGGATAGCGCAAAAGGTATCCCAAATACTGGTCAATCGACCATCTGCGGTATTGGCTCCTTCAATTTGGAAAGAGGCCGTTGCCACACCAAAGGTAAAATCTGGCGTGAGCATTTTAGAATGTTTGGGAAGGCTGATGGTCATGAGAACCTCGAGTGTCTATAGTGTTATTAAGTAATGTCTGGGTGCGGACTAAGGTACTGGAGTGGGTTGAAATAGGTCAATATGGCGAGATTGTATTTAGTGATTTAAGATTATTTAAGATTATTTAAGATTATTTTAAGGAGAAAAATACTGCATAGGAGTAATATTTCGCCCTTGCGATCGATAGCTTCTAAAACGGGTTCTTAAAGTATCTGGTAAGTCGTTTTCGTTAATCACCTGAAAATGAGCGCGTTGATAAAAATGAGTCAGATGGTCGAGCGCAAAGCAGTAGCTGCTTTTTTGTTTTAAGATGGGCTGTAAATTGCTGAGAAGATGCTGTCCTATCCCTGTGTTTCGTTTGTTTGGCGTGGTCACCATGCCGGTCAGTAGCTGGTGGTTGTCTATTTGTTTGAGTCTAGCAACGGCTAATATGGCGCCATTCTCTTTAATGGCCCAGATAGGGTCGGCTTTATTCGGTTTGCCGCTCGGATAATGGGCTTGATAGAATTTTTTGACTAATGGAAACCATAACGATGGGACAAGTTCAGCGTTCGGAAATGGTGGTAGCATAACAGTTATTAGTTGGCTGATGAATATCTCATTTTAGCATAATGTGCTATGACTAGCGGGTGAATAATGCAAATACACAATTCAAGGGGATGAGAATGTGGCCTAAAGTTCTAATGTTCGGTTTTTGTTGTTGGTTATGTCCGGTTTGGGCTGCTGGCAGTGAAGTTGAGCTAGAATACCGACAAAGTGAGCCATTTCAACAGTATGTTGAGCGCGCCAAAGACTATGTCAGGCAGCATAAAGTTTGGGTTGATGAGAGCCAACAGGATCGAGAGTTACAGGCGGTTCTGCCGTTTGAATTGATGCCAGATGAAGAGGTTTGTCGTGGCACAGAAAAGATCGGTATTTTATTGTCTCACGGTTTGTCAGATTCACCTTTTTCAATGCGAGATCCGGCGCTGTCATTACAACAGTCCTGCTATCAAGTGCGAGTTATTTTGTTGGCTGGGCACGGTACTCAGTCTGCAGATTTAATTCCTATCTCAAGACAAATGTGGCGAGACTCTTTTCGACATGCCGCCGATGCTTTTCAGCAAGAGGTGGATGTACTTTACGTTGGTGGATTTTCAACAGGGGGAGCGTTAGCCATTGAGTATGCATGGCAACACGCTGACAGTGTGGCAGGCGCGGTGCTGTTTTCACCTTTGTTTAAAGTGAATAGTTCGATTGATTGGGTCTCGCCATTATTAGCGCCTTTTAAGGATTGGCTGGATAACTATCCAAGTGACGATTTTGCTAAATACGCCTCGATCCCTGTTCCTGCTATAGCAGAGGTATATAAGTTGGCAAAAGAAGTGCGCAAAAAAATCGCTGATAATCCCAAGGATTTACCTGTCTTTATTGCGTTATCGGCAGAAGATCAAACGGTTGACTCGAAAGTAACGGAAACTGTTTTTCAAAAAGCGATGGTTGGTCCTAGAAGTCAGATGGTGCTTTATAGTAAGGACCAACGAAGTACCAATACCGATAGATTGAAGATCTATAATACTCGTTGGCCAGAAAATAACATTTTGGGGCTTTCGCATATGGCCATTCATGGTAACCCTGAAAACCCGTACTATGGTGCGCGTGGTACATATCGCATTTGTGGTTGGTACTTGTCTGACCCTGAGCTCTACCAAACGTGTCGAAGTGATCCGGATAACTGGTTTGGAGAGGGTTCTGATGAACTGACTGACAAAAGTCAGCATGCAGCGAGAGTCTCTTGGAACCCTAACTTTTCGTCTTTAATGAAGGAAGTGGCCTTTTTTCTGCAAGCCAATGCGAATTAGCAGAACGTGAACTTGTTAAATGAGGTGAAGAGGATGTCGATTGAATTACCTTCTGTTGTTTTAACAAAACAGCAAGTGGAGCAGTACCATACAGATGGCTATTTGGTTCTAGAGTCGTTAGTGCCGGAGGCAATTTGTGATGCGTTAAAGGCCAGAATGTCGTCTTTATTGTCATCGTTTGACCCAAGCGAGTATCGCAGTATTTTTACTACCAATGAGCAGTCGCGTCATACCGATCAGTACTTTATGGATTCGGCGGGTAAAGTCTCTTTTTTCTTTGAAGAGGAGGCTTTTGATGAACAGGGGGAGTTGAAGCAGTCCCTTGATTTATCAATTAATAAAGTCGGTCATGGTTTACATACTCAAGATGATGTCTTTCGAGACTTTTCATTATCGACCGTATGGGGGAGTATGCTTCGACAGTTGGGTATGCGAGAGCCGAGAGCGGCTCAATCCATGTATATTTTCAAGCAGCCAGGCATTGGTGGTGAGGTAAACTGCCATCAAGACAGTACGTTTTTGTACACCAATCCGATGAGTGTGATTGGATTATGGTTTGCGATCGAGGATGCTACTCTCGAAAACGGTTGTTTGTGGGGGATTCCGAAAGGTCACTCAACAGGCTTGTTAAAACGCTTTGAAAGGAATGCTGCTGGATCGATAGAGACCAAAATGGTGACGTTGAAAGAGCATCAATGGCAAGCGGATGAGATGGTTTCCTTGCCTGTGCCAAAAGGATCTTTGGTTTTGTTAAATGGTGAGTTTCCGCACTTGAGTTATGCGAATCGTTCAGCGACATCGCGCCATGCTTACGCGGTACATGCGGTTGATAATGCGTGTGATTACCCTGATGTAAATTGGCTTCAGCCTAGTACAGGCAACAATTTCCCTGCCTTTCAAGAAATGGCTTAATGTAGAAAAGATAAAATAGAGGTTCGTCGATGCAAGCGGTTTTGGCCTTGCTTAGTGATAATGAATTCCACTCTGGTGAAGAATTAGGTGCCGCTTTAGGTGTGACTCGTGCGGCCGTTTGGAAAAAGCTAAAGAAACTTGAGGCGATCGGAGTGACAGTGCATTCCGTTAAGGGACGAGGTTATCGTTTACCAGGCCCGCTTGAGCTTCTGTCTGAGCAAGCATTGCGAGAACACGGCGTGCCGCAGCGCGTTAACATTACGCTCGACTTTGAGACTGAGTCCACCAATGGTGACGCGAAAGCTTATATCGCACAAGGTGGCACCTTACCAGCTTTGTTTTCTGTTGAACTCCAGACGAATGGTCGTGGTCGTCGTGGGCGGCAGTGGGAATCGGGGGTGGCTAAGAATCTTACCTTTTCCTTTGTATGGCGCTTTGAAAATGGCCCGAGTGTGGTAGAAGGGTTGAGTTTGGCTGCGGGTGTTGCGGTAGCTCGAGTGCTGAAAAAAGTGGGGATCCCCAATCCAGGTTTAAAATGGCCAAATGATGCACAAATCGATGGTCAAAAAGTGTGTGGCATTTTATTGGAAATGGTGGCTGACCAAGATGTTTGTGACGTCATTATTGGTATTGGTCTCAACGTCGAAATGGAAGAAAGTTTCATGACCAGTGTCGATCAACCTTGGACAGACCTAGTGTCGCGCTTGCCTCAGCGGCCAAGTCGAAATGTTATTTTAGCGGAATTAGCAAAAGAGTTGGTTGGAATCTGTGAATTGTTTGAAGACGGCCATGGCATGAAGCATTTTCAGTCTCATTGGCAAGCCTATGATGTGTTATATAATCAAGCCATTAAAGTGATGTCTGTTTCGCAACAAAAGCAGGGCGTTGCGAAAGGTATCGATGAGAAAGGAGCGTTGCTCATGGAGGAAGACGGCGGTGAGCTGGTGACCTTACATGGAGGAGAAGTTAGTGTTAGACGAGTCTAATCTCTTGGTGGTGGATGCGGGTAATACCTGTATTAAATTTACCGCTTTTACTGGCGATCAAGTGTTATGGGTTGAGCGCGGCGAAAGTGCGCCATTGGATAAAGCATTTGCACCACAGCAAATTTATTTCGCCAGTGTGCGTTCGAAAGAACAAAGTGCATTATTGCATGCGGATATACAGGCGGCTTACCCGAATGCTCAATGGTTAACCATAACGAGTGTTTCGCATGTGTGTGGCGTGAGCAATGCTTACCATGAGCCTGAACGTTTAGGGGTGGATCGTTGGTTGGCTGTGGTGGGCGCTTTTTATCTGGGGTTGGGCGATGTCATGGTATTAGACGCTGGTACGGCCATCAAAGTCGACTTTATCAATGGCAAAGGTGTTCATCTAGGGGGATACATTACGCCTGGTTTGACTATGATGGAGTCTGCGTTACTGGCAAATACCGCCCGTATTCGCTATGAGGCGGATGAAGTGACTGTTGCGCAAGGTTTACCGGATTCGACCGCTCGAGCGGTCACGGAAGGCGTGCATGAGATGGCGTTAGCATTTGTTGAACGAATGAATCGTCAGCATCCAAGCTTTAAATGGGTGGCGACGGGAGGAGACAGTAGAGCGTTACTGGATTCTTTGCAGATCGAAATGGAATATCAGCCAAACTTAGTGGCCTTAGGGGCTAAACGAGTTGGTGATGAGTTAATAAAGAGGCAGTAAATGAAGTGGCTTTTTCTATTTGTTGTATTACTTAATGCCGCTTTTCTGAGTTGGCACAGTTTTGTTCAGGATCAGCCAGAGCAAAACAGGGAAAGTGTGTATGGTCCACCTGTTAGTGAGAAAATCCATCTCTTATCAGAAGCGCCAGCGGTAACGGAAGAAGATTATAATGCGGGTGTGATGTCAAACGATGATCTGGTTGATGCGTTAAATAAAGTGGTTGAGAAAAGTGCGAAAGCAAAAGAGACGTTTTTGTGTCCTCGTATGGAAATAGAGCATCAGTCGAGTCTGAAAGAGATTGAGGCGGGATTGGCTGAGATGGGCTGGTCTTATGATGATAATGACATTACCGGCAAGCGACCTAAATTTTGGCTGTACATTGCGGCACCAGAAACACCCGAGAAAGCCCGCGATATTGTAAAAGACCTCGCTGGTAAGTCGATTGACAGTTTTGTGATTAATCGCGCGGAAATGAAAAATCGTATCTCGCTTGGATTGTATTCCTCGCAAGCTCGTGCGGAGCAGGCGAGTCAGCGTATAGAGAAGTTGACAGGGTATTCGGTCGATACTTATGAACATCTTCGTAATGTACCCTTACATCAAATTGATATTCAGCAACCTGTGAGGCCAGCAGACTGGCAAGTTTTCTTATCGCGCTTTGATTTAAGCAAGATGATGATAAAAATAGAAAAAAATCCTTGTTAGTGCTTGCAATTAGTAAAGTGATTCATATAATGGCTCCCACCTTTTGGGGTGTTGCGTTATAGCACTGAGTAAGTGGAGGGGTTCCCGAGTGGCCAAAGGGAGCAGATTGTAAATCTGCCACGAAAGTTTCGGTGGTTCGAATCCACCTCCCTCCACCATTTGCGGGTATGGTATAGTGGCTATTACCTCAGCCTTCCAAGCTGAAGAGGCGGGTTCGATTCCCGCTACCCGCTCCAATGCTCATGTAGCTCAGTTGGTAGAGCACACCCTTGGTAAGGGTGAGGTCGGCAGTTCAAATCTGCTCATGAGCTCCAGTTCTTCGCAAAAGATAGGTGGTTTAACCGCCTTTTTTATTGTCTGTTTTTTGGGCAGATACCCTTGCTTAATAAAGCTTGTTTAGGTATCATCCTCCGCCCATACGAATGTAGGCCAATAGTTCAATTGGTAGAGCACCGGTTTCCAAAACCGGCTGTTGGGGGTTCGAGTCCCTCTTGGCCTGCCATTAATCGTATCCTATTTCTTAGTTAGGGATCACCTAAAGTATGAGTTCGAGTGCTGAAGCTCAAGCGTCTCGCGGAGACGTGTTTAAGTGGGCGATTGTTGTTTTGTTGGTTGCGGTTGGCGTAATTGGAAATAATTATTATGCGACCGAATCACTATTGTATCGCTTAATTGCTATTTTGGTGTTGGCTGTTGTTGCTGGTTTTGTTGCGCTTCAGACTGCGAAAGGTAAAGCTTTTTTCACTTTGGCGAAAGAAGCTAAGACTGAAATTCGTAGGGTAGTGTGGCCAACTAGGCAAGAGACAGTTCAAACAACCTTGATAGTATTAGCGGTGGTTGTTTTTATGTCCCTCGTGCTATGGGGAGTGGACTCGCTCCTTAGTTGGGTTGTGTCCTCGGTAATTAGTTAGGAGTTACTCGTGACCAAACGATGGTATGTAGTACAGGCGTACTCAGGGTACGAAAAGCACGTAATGCGTTCGCTTCTTGAGCGAGTGCAGGTTATGGGGCAAGAAGAAAATTTTGGCGATATCTTGGTTCCAACCGAAGAAGTGGTTGAAATTCGAGATGGCAAAAAGCGCAAGAGCGAAAGAAAGTTTTATCCAGGCTATGTTTTAGTGCAAATGGATATGAATGACGACTCTTGGCATTTGGTGAAAGGTACGTCTCGCGTACTAGGTTTTATTGGCGGTACAGCAGATAAGCCATCACCAATCACTGATCGTGAAGCGGATGCTATTTTGCAGCGCGTTAACGACGGTGTTGATAAGCCTCGTCCGAAAACTTTGTTCGAAGTGGGTGAAGTGGTTCGTGTTAACGAAGGTCCATTCGCTGACTTCAACGGTGTGGTTGAAGAGGTGGATTACGATAAAAGTCGAATCAAAGTGGCGGTGCTTATTTTTGGGCGCTCTACGCCGGTTGATTTGGAGTTTAGTCAGGTCGAAAAAGCCTGATTCTATAAACGGGTAGCCTTCGGGCGGTGACCCATCTGGAGTTTAAAAATGGCTAAGAAAGTCGAAGCTTATATCAAGCTACAAGTTAAAGCGGGTCAAGCGAACCCAAGTCCACCAGTTGGTCCAGCATTGGGTCAGCACGGTGTGAACATCATGGAATTCTGTAAAGCATTCAACGCAAAAACTCAAAGCGTTGAGCCTGGTCTTCCAACACCTGTAATCATCACTGTTTACAACGACCGTAGTTTCACTTTTGAAACAAAATCTACTCCTGCTGCAGTGCTTCTTAAGAAAGCAGCTGGCATCAAGAGTGGTTCTCCACGTCCAAACACTCAGAAAGTTGGTACGGTTACTCGTGCTCAACTAGAAGAGATTGTTAATGCTAAGCAGGAAGATTTGACTGCTTCAGATATGGATGCGGCAGTTCGTACTATTGCTGGTAGTGCACGCGCTATGGGTCTAGATGTTGAGGGTGTGAACTAATGGCTAAGCTAACTAAACGCGCTCGCTTGATCGCAGAAAAAGTAGATGCAACTAAGTTGTACTCTGTAGAAGAAGCTGTTGCTCTTTTGTCTGAGCTATCTACAGTTAAATTCAAAGAGTCAGTTGATGTCTCTGTTAATCTAGGTGTTGATCCTCGTAAATCTGATCAGGTTGTACGTGGTTCTACAGTATTGCCACACGGTGCAGGTAAAGATGTACGTGTTGCTGTATTTGCTCAAGGTGCAAATGCTGAAGCTGCAAAAGAAGCGGGTGCTGACGTTGTGGGTTTTGATGATTTGGCTGAGCAAGTTAAAGCTGGCAACCTAGATTTTGATGTTGTTATTGCTTCTCCAGACGCAATGCGCATCGTCGGTCAACTAGGTCAGGTTCTTGGTCCTCGCGGTCTAATGCCTAACCCTAAAGTTGGCACTGTAACGCCTGATGTTGCTACAGCGGTTAAGAATGCTAAAGCGGGTCAAGCTCGTTACCGTACAGACAAAAATGGTATCATCCATGCTGGTGTTGGCTCTATTGAGTTCGCAGCGGATGCTATCAGAGGTAATTTAGAGGCGCTATTAGCTGACTTACGTCGTGCTAAGCCTGCGTCTGCTAAAGGTATTTACCTGAAAAAAGTAACCTTGTCTTCTACAATGGGACCAGGTATACAAATTGATTTAGGTGCACTTAGCTCAGCTAAGTAAGCTTCTAGATCATGCGCTTTGGGGTCTGTCTAGTATTCGTTTACTGAGCAGGCCGTCAAAGACCGCAGGAACGAAATGTTTAATCAAATGTTGAAAAATATTTGTCCTGCGCAGATGGTGTGGCCCGATTCAGATATACTGGATCTAACTCACCAGCAAGTACTCCGATTTATCGGGGAGTTGGTAAAAATAGGGGAACTCGTTCCCTGCTAATCCAGGAGAAAACCAGTGGCATTAGGTCTAGAAGACAAAAAAGCCATTGTCGCCGAAGTTAGTGAAGTAGCTAAAACTGCGTTGTCTGCGGTTGTTGCTGATTCTCGCGGTGTTACCGTGAGCAGCATGACTGCACTTCGTAAAGAAGCGCGTGAAGCTGGTGTATTCGTACGTGTTGTACGTAACACTTTGGCTCGCCGTGCTGTTGAAGGTACTGACTTCGAGTGCTTAACTGAGAGTTTTGTTGGTCCAACGTTGATTGCTTTCTCAAACGAACACCCAGGTGCGGCGGCTCGTTTGTTGAAATCTTTCGCGAAAGAGAACGACAAGTTTGAAGTAAAAGCATTAGCGTTCAACGGTGAGTTGATCGCAGCAGGCGACATTGATCGTTTGGCAACTTTGCCAACATACGACGAAGCGATTGCGAAACTGATGAGTGTTATGCAGGGCGCAACCAGCAAGTTTGTTCGTACTCTTGCAGCAGTACGCGATCAAAAAGAGCAAGAAGCGGCTTAATACGATTTATCGTATCCCTTCTTGATAAATATTTTGTTTTATCACCCTTGGGTGATTATAAAGAATGCTAGGAATCTGAGTCATGGCTCTAACTAAAGAAGATATCATCAATGCAGTAGCAGAAATGTCTGTAATGGACGTTGTTGAACTGATTGAAGCAATGGAAGAAAAATTCGGTGTAACTGCGGCAGCTGCTGTTGCTGCTGGCCCAGCTGCTGAAGCTGGCGGTGCTGCTGAAGCACAAACTGAATTTGACGTTGTTCTTACTGCTGCAGGCGATAAGAAAGTTAACGTAATCAAAGCTGTTCGTGCAGCAACTGGTCTTGGCTTGAAAGAAGCTAAAGGCATGGTTGACGGCGCTCCAGCGACTGTTAAAGAAGGCGTTTCTAAAGAAGACGCTGATGCACTTAAAGCGGCTCTTGAAGAAGCTGGTGCATCTGTCGAAATCAAGTAATGATACTTGCATTTCCAGATTTCGACCGCTAGTCGAAATGGCTGGTGACTTTATTGTCACCGGCCTTTTTGGGTTTCAGAAACTCAAATAAACTGAAAAGAATTTTTTAAAATGAGAGAGTTTTCTCTCATTCAATGGTAAGGCCTGATTTGGGCCTTTTGCGTCAATGTGCACAAGCTGGGGAATGCTGATGGCTTACTCATACACTGAGAAAAAACGTATCCGTAAGGATTTCGGTAAACTGCCGCCCGTTTTGGATGTGCCATACTTGCTGGCAATTCAGCTTGAATCCTATCGCAATTTTCTGCAAGAAGGTAAAGCGATTGCAGAGCGTGGGGAATTAGGTCTGCATGGGGCCTTTAAATCTGTCTTTCCAATGGTCAGTTTTTCCGGCAATGCGGCGCTAGAATACGTCGATTACCGTTTAGGCAAGCCAGTATTTGATGTTAAAGAGTGTCAGTTGCGTGGTGTTACCTACGCGGCACCTTTGCGTGTTCGAGTTCGACTCATCATTTATGATAAAGAGTCCTCTAACAAGGCCATCAAAGACATCCGCGAGCAAGAAGTTTACATGGGCGAAATTCCGCTCATGACAGACAATGGTACTTTTGTTATCAACGGAACTGAGCGTGTAATTGTTTCGCAATTGCATCGTTCTCCTGGTGTGTTCTTCGATCACGATCGTGGTAAGACACACTCTTCAGGTAAGTTGTTACATTCAGCTCGCGTTATCCCATACCGTGGTTCATGGTTGGATTTCGAGTTTGATCCAAAAGATTGCGTTTTTGTTCGTATTGACCGTCGTCGTAAATTGCCTGCAACTATCTTGTTGCGCGCTTTAGGTTACGGTACGGAACAAATTCTAGAAACTTTCTTCGAAACAACACGTTTCTATTTGAATCGTGAAGGTTTTGAAATGGAGTTGATTGCGAATCGCCTTCGTGGTGATACCGCATTGTTTGATATCGCTGACGGCAATGGCGAAGTCATTGTTGAAGAAGGTCGTCGTATTACGGCTAAGCATATTCGTATTCTTGAGAAAGCCGGTTTGGATCGTCTTTCTGTACCACTTGAGTACATGCTTGGTAAAGTTACGGCGAAGAACCTAGTTCACCCATCAACAGGTGAATTGATCGCAGAAGCCAACACTGAGTTGTCTGTTGATCTTCTAGAAGCTTTGGTTTCTTCAGGTATTACTGAAGTGGAAACCCTGTATACAAATGATTTGGATAATGGTCCATTCATTTCCGATACATTACGCATTGATCCGACCAGCAATCAGTTAGAGGCGTTGGTTGAGATCTATCGCATGATGCGTCCAGGCGAGCCACCAACCAAAGAATCTGCTGAAGGTCTATTCCAAGGCTTGTTCTTCTCTGAAGATCGTTATGATTTATCTGGCGTTGGTCGAATGAAGTTCAACCGTCGTCTTGGTCGTGACGAAGACACTGGTTTTGGTGTTCTGGATAACGAAGACATTGTTGCTGTGCTAAAAACCTTGCTGGATATCCGTAACGGTAATGGCATGGTGGATGACATTGATCACCTTGGTAACCGTCGTGTTCGTTCTGTTGGTGAAATGGCTGAAAACCAATTCCGTGTTGGTTTGGTGCGTGTTGAGCGTGCAGTGAAAGAGCGTCTGTCTATGGCAGAAGCCGATGGCCTAATGCCACAAGACTTGTTGAATGCTAAGCCGGTTGCGGCGGCAATCAAAGAGTTCTTCGGTTCTAGCCAATTGTCACAGTTTATGGACCAAAACAACCCGCTTTCGGAAGTCACTCACAAGCGTCGTGTTTCGGCATTGGGGCCTGGTGGTTTGACACGTGAACGTGCTGGTTTTGAAGTGCGTGACGTACACGCCACTCACTACGGTCGTGTTTGTCCTATCGAAACACCGGAAGGTCCAAACATCGGTTTGATCAACTCTTTGTCTACCTATGCTCGCACAAACAGCTACGGTTTCTTAGAGACGCCTTACCGTAAGGTAATTGATGGCAAGATCACTGATGAAACGGTTTACGTTTCGGCAATTGATGAAGCGAAATACGTTATTGCCCAAGCGTCTGCAAATGTAGATGAAGAAGGGCGTTTGGTTGATGAGTTGGTACAGGTTCGTCATATGCACGAAACCACTCTGATTCCAAAAGAAAAAGTAAACTTGATGGATGTATCACCACGTCAGGTTGTATCTGTTGCGGCGTCTTTGATTCCGTTCCTTGAGCACGATGATGCCAACCGTGCCTTGATGGGATCGAACATGCAACGTCAGGCCGTGCCAACGCTTAAGGCTGATAAGCCAGTGGTTGGTACCGGTATGGAGAAAAACGTCGCGAAAGATTCTGGCGTTTGTATCGTTGCTCGTCGTGGTGGTGAGATTGAATCGGTTGATGCTAGTCGTATCGTTGTTCGAGTGAACTCGGAAGAAACGATTGCAGGTGAAGCCGGTGTTGATATCTACAGCTTAACGAAATACGTTCGTTCTAACCAAAATACCTGTATTAACCAGCGTACTTTGGTGATGAAGGGTGAAAAGGTAGCGTCTGGCGATATCATGGCGGACGGTCCTTCTGTTGATATGGGTGATTTGGCACTTGGCCAAAACATGCGTATCGCTTTCATGCCTTGGAATGGTTTTAACTTCGAGGATTCCATCCTTGTATCTGAGCGTGTTGTAGAAGAGGATCGTTTCACTTCTATTCACATTCAAGAGCTAACTTGTGTGGCGCGTGATACTAAGCTTGGGCCTGAAGAGATTACAGCCGATATTCCGAACGTTGGTGAAGGTGCTCTGTCTAAACTGGATTCCTCCGGTATCGTATACATCGGTGCTGAAGTAGAGCCTGGTGATATTTTGGTTGGTAAAGTCACCCCTAAAGGTGAAACTCAACTGACGCCTGAAGAGAAGCTATTGCGTGCCATCTTCGGTGAAAAAGCATCGGACGTGAAAGACACGTCTCAGAGAGTTAAAACAGGTACTCGCGGTACGGTAATCGATGTACAAGTCTTCACTCGTGATGGTATCGAGAAAGATGAGCGTGCCAAGTCCATTGAGAAATCTCAATTGGATCAAGTGCGTAAGGACTTGAACGAAGAGTTCCGTATTGTTGAAAAAGCGACTTTCGAGCGTTTGGCTGAAGCCCTAGTGGGTCAGCAAGCCGAAGGTGGTCCAGGGTTGGCGCGTAATGCGGTGATCACTGAAGACTACCTGGCGAATCTAGATCACCCTGAGTGGTTTAAAATTCGTGTGGCAAACGAAGAAGCCAGTGAGCAGCTTGAAAAAGCGCAAGCGGCTTTGATCGAGCGTCGTAAAGAACTAGATGCGAAATTTGAAGACAAGAAACGTAAACTACAAACAGGTGACGATTTAGCGCCTGGCGTTCTTAAGATCGTGAAAGTTTATGTGGCGATTAAGCGTCGTATTCAGCCTGGTGATAAAATGGCCGGCCGTCATGGTAACAAGGGTGTAATCTCTAAAATCATGCCGGTAGAAGACATGCCATACGATGAGAATGGTGACCCTGTGGACATCGTGTTGAACCCGCTAGGTGTTCCTTCGCGTATGAACGTTGGTCAGGTTCTTGAGACTCACTTGGGTGCGGCGTCGAAAGGTTTAGGTCGTAAGATCAATGAAATGCTTGCGGCAGAGCGTGAAAAAGCAGAAGCGGTCACTGAACTACGTGGATTCTTAAATGAAATCTACAATGGTTATGAGGGTGATTTGCAGTGTGCGCGTACGGAAGATCTGGACAGCTTTACAGACGAAGAAATTCTAACCTTGGCGGCCAACCTTAAAGGTGGTGTTCCAATGGCGTCTGGTGCCTTCGATGGTGCGAAAGAGGCAGAAATTAAGCGTATGTTGCGTCTAGCTGGCTTGAACGAAAGTGGTCAGGTAACTCTGTACAACGGTCGTACTGGTGATGCCTTCGAGCGTCCAGTAACGGTTGGTTACATGTACATGCTGAAGTTGAACCACTTGGTTGATGACAAGATGCACGCACGTTCTACTGGTTCTTACAGCTTGGTTACTCAGCAGCCGCTGGGTGGTAAAGCGCAATTCGGTGGTCAGCGTTTCGGTGAGATGGAGGTATGGGCACTAGAGGCATACGGTGCTGCATACACGCTACAAGAAATGTTGACGGTTAAGTCGGATGATGTGAATGGTCGTACTAAGATGTATAAGAACATCGTAGATGGTGACCACCGCATGGAGCCAGGCATGCCTGAGTCCTTCAACGTGTTGGTGAAAGAGATTCGCTCTCTTGGTATCGACATCGAGTTGGAAAACGAATAAGCACGAATCACATTTGACCTGCTGGGGAAGACACTTCCCCAGCCTTATGAGTGGGGCGAATATCCATGAAAGACTTATTAGGTCTTCTAAAATCACAAGGACAATCTGACGAGTTTGATGCGATCCGCATTGGCTTGGCATCACCAGATATGATTCGTTCATGGTCTTACGGTGAAGTTAAAAAGCCTGAGACCATCAACTACCGTACGTTCAAGCCTGAACGTGACGGTTTGTTCTGTGCCAAAATCTTTGGTCCTATCAAGGACTATGAGTGCTTGTGTGGTAAATACAAGCGTTTGAAACACCGTGGTGTTATTTGTGAGAAGTGTGGCGTTGAAGTGGCTCTGTCTAAAGTGCGTCGTGAACGCATGGGGCATATCGAGCTTGCATCGCCAGTGGCTCACATTTGGTTCCTAAAATCTTTGCCATCTCGTATCGGTCTTATCATGGATATGACCTTGCGTGATATTGAGCGTGTTTTGTACTTTGAATCTTTCATCGTGATTGATCCAGGTATGACAACGCTTGATAAAGGTCAATTGCTAAACGACGAACAGTACTTTGAAGCACTGGAAGAGTTTGGTGACGAGTTTGATGCCCGCATGGGTGCTGAAGCGGTTCAGATGCTACTACGTGATCTGGATATGCCGGAAGAAATCAACAGAATGCGTGAAGAGCTAAACAGCACAAATTCTGAAACTCGTATCAAGAAGCTGTCTAAGCGTTTGAAATTGGTTGAAGCTTTCTATCATTCTGGTAACAACCCAGAGTGGATGGTGCTTGATGTATTGCCAGTTCTACCACCAGATTTGCGTCCGTTGGTGCCGCTAGAAGGTGGTCGTTTTGCGACATCTGACTTGAACGATTTGTACCGTCGAGTGATCAACCGTAACAACCGTTTGAAGCGTCTACTAGAGCTATCGGCTCCAGACATCATCGTACGTAACGAAAAGCGTATGTTGCAAGAGTCTGTTGATGCTTTGCTTGATAATGGTCGTCGCGGTCGTGCGATTACCGGTTCTAACAAGCGTCCATTGAAATCTTTGGCAGACATGATCAAAGGTAAGCAAGGTCGTTTCCGTCAGAACCTACTTGGTAAGCGTGTAGACTACTCTGGCCGTTCTGTAATCACAGTAGGTCCGTCTTTACGTCTACATCAATGTGGTCTTCCTAAGAAGATGGCATTGGAACTGTTCAAACCATTCATCTTCTCTAAGCTTGAGTTGCGCGGTATGGCGACAACCATTAAAGCAGCGAAGAAAATGGTAGAGCGTGAAACACCTGAGGTGTGGGATATTCTTGATGAAGTTATCCGCGAACACCCAGTGATGCTTAACCGTGCGCCAACACTTCACCGTTTGGGTATCCAAGCGTTTGAACCTATGTTGATTGAAGGTAAAGCAATCCAATTGCATCCGTTAGTTTGTGCGGCGTACAACGCTGACTTTGACGGTGACCAAATGGCGGTTCACGTTCCTTTGACAATCGAAGCTCAGCTTGAAGCGCGTGCTTTGATGATGTCGACGAACAACATTCTATCACCAGCAAACGGTGAGCCGATTATCGTGCCTTCTCAGGACGTGGTATTGGGCTTGTACTACATGACTCGTGAGAAAATCAATGCCAAGGGTGAAGGCATGGCGTTTTCTGACATCAAAGAAGTACACCGTGCATACGGCGCGAAACAAGTGGATTTGCATGCCAAAGTAAAAGTACGTATCAGCCAAGTTGATACGACGCTAGAAGGCGATAAAGTTGCTTCTACTTTCATTGCAGATACGACGGTTGGTCGTGCTTTGTTGTTTGATATCGTGCCAGATGGCCTTCCCTTCTCAGTGGTTAACCAACCAATGAAGAAAAAGGCGATCTCAAACCTGATCAACGAGTGTTACCGTAAAGTGGGCTTGAAAGAGAGCTGTATCTTTGCTGACCAGTTGATGTACACAGGTTTCGCGTACGCAACAGCATCTGGTTCTTCTGTTGGTGTTGATGACTTCGTTATTCCGCCAGAAAAAGCAGAGATCATTGCTAAAGCGGAAGAAGAAGTTAAAGAAATCGAATATCAGTACGCTGATGGTTTGGTAACGCAGGGCGAGAAATACAACAAGGTAATTGACTTGTGGTCTCGTACCAACGAAACCGTTACAGAAGCCATGATGAATAACTTGGCTAAAGAGACAACCATCAATAAAGACGGTGAAGAGGTTGAGCAACAATCTTTTAACTCTGTTTACATGATGGCCGACTCCGGCGCCCGTGGTAGTGTGGCTCAGATGCGTCAGCTAGGTGGTATGCGTGGTCTGATGGCGAAACCAGATGGTTCCATCATCGAAACGCCGATCACAGCGAACTTCCGTGAAGGTCTATCTGTACTTCAGTACTTTACCTCTACTCACGGTGCTCGTAAGGGTCTAGCCGATACCGCATTGAAAACAGCGAACTCGGGTTATCTAACTCGTCGTCTTGTTGATGTTGCGCAGGATTTGGTTATTACAGAAGTCGATTGTGGATCAACCAATGGCATCGTCGTGAATGCAATGATTGAAGGTGGCGATGTTGTTGTGCCTCTAGGTCAGCGTGTTCTTGGTCGTGTGGTTGCGCAAGATGTGAATGACTCCAAAGGTAACCTAGTGCTTGCGGCTGGTACTTTGATTGATGAGCACGATGTGCGTGATATCGAAGCAGCGGGTGTTGATGAGATGCTTATCCGTTCTGTTATCACTTGTGATACACGCCATGGCGTGTGTGCGAAGTGTTACGGTCGTGATTTGGCTCGTGGACATCAGGTCAACATTGGTGAGGCAATCGGTGTTGTTGCAGCACAATCGATTGGTGAGCCTGGTACACAGTTAACCATGCGTACTTTCCACATCGGTGGCGCGGCGTCTCGAGCGTCTGCCGTAGACAGTGTTCAAGTTAAGAGCGCAGGTACCGTTCGTTTCCATAAAATGAAGAGTATCGAGCGTGATACAGGACATTTGGTTGTGGCGTCTCGTTCTTCTGAATTGGCGATTGCTGATGAAGCAGGTCGTGAGAAAGAACGTTACAAGCTGCCTTATGGTGCTGTGTTGAGTGTACGTGAAGGCGATGCTGTTGAAGCTGGCCAGATCGTTGCGAACTGGGATCCACACACTCACCCAATCGTATCTGAGATGAAAGGTCGTCTGGAATTCAGCGGAATGGAAGAGAATGTTACCATTCGTCGCCAATCTGATGAAATGACAGGTTTGACTACCATTGAAGTTATGGAAGTGAAAGACCGTCCTTCGGCAGGTAAAGATCTTCGTCCTATGATCTCTGTCGTTGATGCAGAAGGGAATCCAGTGCACATCCCTGGTACCGACTCTCCAGTACAGTACATGTTGCCTGAGAAAGCGCTATTGAGCTTGGATCACGGTGCAACGGTTAAGTCTGGTGAAGTACTAGCGCGTATTCCACAAGAATCGCAAGGTAACAAGGATATCACCGGTGGTCTGCCACGAGTAGCCGACTTATTTGAAGCGCGTCGTCCGAAAGATCCTGCTGTGATGGCAGAAGCGACTGGTGTGGTGAGCTTTGGTAAAGAGACTAAGGGTAAGATCCGTTTGGTTATCACGCCACAAGATGGTGGTGATCCAATCGAGACTTTGATCCCGAAATGGCGTCAAATCAACATCTTCGATGGTGAAGAAGTGGCTAAAGGTGAGATCATCGCCGACGGTCCTTTAAGCCCTCACGATATCTTGCGTCTTCAAGGTGTAGAGGCTTTGGCTGACTACATTACGAACGAAGTGCAAGAAGTTTATCGTTTACAGGGTGTTGTGATTAACGATAAGCACATTGAGGTTATCGTTCGTCAAATGCTACGTAAAGTAGAAGTGGGTGAGTCTGGTGATACAGATCTGATCCAAGGTGACCAAGTTGAGTTGACTCAACTGTTGGACGCAAACGAGAAAGCGGAAGCAGAAGGTAAATTCACTGCTAAGTTTGAACGTGTGCTTCTGGGTATCACGAAAGCTTCTTTGGCAACAGAGTCTTTCATCTCTGCTGCATCTTTCCAAGAGACAACTCGTGTCTTGACCGAAGGTGCTGTGACAGGTAAGAAAGACCACTTGCGTGGCTTGAAAGAAAACGTTGTAGTAGGTCGTCTGATCCCAGCGGGTACAGGTTTGGCTTACCACAGTGAGCGTAAGAAGAAGAAAGATTCTGCGCAAATGGCAAATGAAGGAAGTCCTACAGTAAGTGCATCTGATGTGGAAGAAGCATTAAGTGCCGCACTGAAAGACTAATTCTTTGCTTTAAATCGGTAGGGAGGTGATTTTTTAGTCGCCTCCCTATTGACTGTTTTATAGGCGCAAATTAAACTTGCGCCTCCTTAATTTTGGCGATTTCCGTCATAAGAATTGGATTTTTGGAGCTTGTCTAATGGCAACCGTTAACCAGTTGGTTCGTAAACCACGTAAACGTAAAGTGGCAAAGAGTGACGTTCCTGCGTTACAAGCTTGTCCGCAACGCCGCGGTGTCTGCACTCGCGTATATACAACTACGCCTAAAAAGCCTAACTCAGCTTTGCGTAAAGTATGTCGTGTTCGTTTGACTAACGGCTTCGAAGTAACTTCCTACATCGGTGGTGAAGGTCACAACCTGCAAGAACACAGCGTAGTGCTGATTCGCGGCGGTCGTGTAAAAGACCTTCCTGGTGTTCGTTACCACACAGTTCGTGGTAGCTTGGATACTTCAGGCGTACAAAATCGTAAGCAAGGCCGTTCTAAGTACGGAACTAAACGTCCTAAGTAAGTTTCATTACTTAGTTCATCGTTTAGACACAATTTTTTAATACAGTAAGGCCGAGCAGTAATCCTATTGTCTCGGGCTAACCTGAAGAGGATATAAAAATGCCTAGAAGACGCGTCGTCGCTAAGCGTGAAGTACTTCCAGATCCTAAGCATGGAAGTCAGTTACTTGCAAAATTCATTAACCACGTTATGGTTAGTGGCAAGAAATCTGTTGCAGAGCACATTGTATACAGTGCCCTAAATACTGTAGCAGAGCGCGCTAAAACTGAAGAGCCAATGGCTATCTTCGAAAAAGCGTTAGAGTCTATCCAGCCAATGGTTGAGGTTAAATCTCGCCGTGTTGGTGGTGCTACCTACCAAGTGCCTGTAGAGGTTCGTCCAGCTCGTCGTGCAGCATTGTCTATGCGTTGGTTGGTTGAGTCTTCTCGTAAGCGTGGTGAAAAATCAATGGCTCTACGTCTAGCAGGCGAGATCCTAGATGCTGCTGAGAACAAAGGTTCTGCTGTTAAGAAACGTGAAGACGTTCACCGTATGGCAGAAGCGAACAAAGCATTCTCTCACTACCGTTTCTAATCGTCCGGAGAAGTATACACAGTGGCACGTAAAACCCCGATCAACCGCTACCGAAATATCGGTATCTGTGCGCACGTTGATGCAGGTAAAACGACGACGACTGAACGCGTTCTTTTCTATACTGGTCTGTCTCATAAAATCGGTGAAGTGCACGATGGTGCAGCAACGATGGATTGGATGGAGCAAGAACAAGAACGCGGTATTACGATTACTTCGGCAGCAACAACTTGCTTCTGGAGTGGGATGAGTCAGCAGTTTGATCAGCACCGTATCAATATTATTGATACGCCTGGACACGTAGACTTTACGATTGAAGTAGAGCGTTCATTACGTGTGTTAGATGGTGCGGTCGTTGTGCTTTGTGGTTCTTCTGGCGTTCAGCCTCAAACTGAGACCGTTTGGCGTCAGGCAAATAAGTATGAAGTGCCACGTATGGTGTTCGTCAATAAGATGGACCGTACGGGAGCGGATTATTTTTCTGTTGTTGAGCAATTAAAGTCTCGTTTGGGGGCTAATGCTGTTCCAATCCAAATTAACATTGGCGCTGAAGAAGACTTCAAAGGCGTGGTGGATTTGGTGCTGATGAAAGCCATCATGTGGAATGAAGAAGATCAGGGGATGACTTACCGTTTGGAAGACATTCCTGCTGATCTTGTTGATGTCGCCACTGAATGGCGTGAGCAGATGTTGGAAGCCGCAGCAGAGGCGAATGAAGAATTGATGGATAAGTACCTTGAAGAAGGGGATTTGTCTGTTGAGGATGTAAAAGCAGGCTTACGAGCGCGCACCCTAAATAATGAAGTGGTGTTAGTGACGTGTGGTTCTGCTTTTAAAAATAAAGGTGTTCAGGCGGTACTTGATGCCGTTGTTGAATACATGCCTTCGCCGCTTGAAGTAAAAGCGATTGAAGGCACGCTTGAAGATGGTGAAACTGTCGTCGCTCGCGAGGCGAATGACGATGCACCGTTTTCAGCATTGGCTTTTAAAATAGCGACAGACCCATTTGTTGGGACATTGACATTTATTCGTGTGTATTCAGGTACATTAAAATCGGGTGATGCGGTTTACAACTCTGTGAAGCAGAAGCGTGAACGTGTTGGTCGAATGGTACAGATGCATGCTAATAATCGCGAAGAGATCAAAGAGGTGTTAGCGGGTGACATAGCGGCTGCGGTTGGTATGAAGTACGTGACAACGGGCGATACGCTTTGCGATATGAATGATGTTGTTGTGCTAGAGCGAATGGAGTTTCCAGAGCCGGTTATTTCCGTAGCGGTTGAGCCTAAATCTCAAGCCGACCAAGAAAAGATGGCTGTGGCGTTAGGAAAATTAGCTCAAGAAGACCCGTCTTTCCGTGTGGAAACGCATGAAGAGACAGGGCAAACCATTATTTCCGGAATGGGCGAGCTACATCTTGATATTCTCGTGGATCGAATGAAGCGAGAGTTTAAGGTGGATGCAAATATCGGTAAGCCACAAGTGTCTTACCGTGAAAAAATTCGCAAAGAAGTGGTGATTAACCACAAATTTGTGCGTCAATCTGGTGGTCGTGGTCAATACGGTCACGTCGTGATGAAATTGATTCCATCTGATAAAGATGGGCTTGAATTCGTCAACGAGATTGTTGGTGGTGTTATTCCTAAGGAATACATCCCTGCAGTAGAAAAGGGTGTTTCAGAGCAAATGAAGAACGGTATTGTCGCTGGTTACCCATTGTTGGGTATGAAGGTGGTATTGTTCGATGGTTCATACCATGATGTTGACTCTAATGAAATGGCCTTTAAAATTGCAGCTTCTCAAGGTTTGAGAAAAGGCGCAGCAGATGCTGATCCTTGTGTTCTTGAACCTGTGATGAAAGTGGAAGTTGTAACTCCTGAAGAATACATGGGCGATGTGATGGGTGACCTGAACCGTCGTCGTGGCATTGTTCAGGGGATGGACGATTCCCCGTCAGGGAAGATTATTCGTGCTGAAGTTCCTCTCGGGGAGATGTTCGGATATGCAACTGACGTGCGAAGCTTGTCGCAAGGGCGTGCAAGCTATGCAATGGAGTTTGAGAAATACGCTGAAGCACCAGCTAGTGTGGCAGACGCGATCATCAAAAATGAAGATTAATCATCATACTTACTAATACTTAAGGTGTATGTATCATGGCAAAAGAAAAGTTCGAACGTAATAAACCACACGTAAACGTTGGTACTATCGGTCACGTTGACCACGGTAAAACGACTCTAACAGCAGCACTAACTCGCGTATGTGCAGAAGTATTCGGCGGTGAAGCCGTTGCTTTCGACGGTATCGATAACGCTCCTGAAGAGCGTGAGCGTGGTATCACTATCTCAACTTCTCACGTTGAGTATGATTCTCCAACTCGTCACTACGCACACGTAGACTGCCCAGGACACGCCGATTATGTTAAAAACATGATCACTGGTGCTGCCCAAATGGACGGTGCGATCCTAGTATGTGGTGCGACTGATGGCCCTATGCCTCAGACTCGTGAGCACATCCTTCTTTCTCGTCAGGTAGGTGTACCTTACATCGTTGTTTTCCTAAACAAAGCTGACCTACTTGCTGAAGACTGTGGCGGTGCGGATTCTGAAGAATACGCTGAAATGCTAGAGTTGGTAGAGATGGAATTGCGTGACCTTCTATCTGAGTACGACTTCCCAGGTGATGATACTCCAATCATTCCAGGTTCTGCTTTGATGGCATTGAACGGCGAAGACGACAACGAAATGGGTACAACAGCTGTTAAGAAGCTTGTTGAAACTCTAGACGAGTACATCCCTGAGCCAGAGCGTGCAATCGACGGTGCATTCATCATGCCTATCGAGGACGTATTCTCTATCCAAGGTCGTGGTACTGTTGTAACTGGTCGTGTTGAGCGTGGCATCATCCGCATCCAAGAAGAAGTTGAAATTGTTGGTATCGTTGATACTACTAAAACAACTTGTACTGGTGTTGAGATGTTCCGTAAACTTCTTGACGAAGGCCGTGCTGGTGAGAACTGTGGTATCTTGCTACGTGGTACTAAGCGTGAAGACGTTCAGCGTGGTCAAGTATTGGCTAAGCCTGGCTCTATCACACCTCACACTGAATTCGAAGCTGAAGTATACGTACTAGGCAAAGATGAAGGTGGTCGTCACACTCCTTTCTTTAAAGGTTACCGTCCACAGTTCTACTTCCGTACAACTGACGTAACTGGTGCTTGTTCACTACCTGAAGGTGTTGAGATGGTTATGCCTGGTGACAACATTCAAATGACTGTTGAACTAATTCACCCAATCGCGATGGACGAAGGTCTACGTTTCGCGATTCGTGAAGGTGGTCGTACAGTTGGTGCGGGCGTTGTAGCTAAAATCATCAAGTAATCGATTTTCAAATCTTACTTTTTGAAAAAGGCTGTCTGTTTCAGGCAGCCTTTTTATTTTGCGGTTAATTTAGGTACTTTGAAATTGGTTACTTGACAACCAGTTTTGGAGTGGCTAATATTCGCCGTCCTTAAAAAAAGGATTGTGGCTTAATAAATGTACAGTTAAGTCATGACAACATTGTATTTGGAGTTGGAAATGCAAAGCCAAAAAATCCGTATTCGTCTGAAAGCTTTCGATCACCGTCTGATTGATGCTTCAACACAAGAAATTGTGGACACAGCGAAACGTACAGGTGCGCAAGTGCGTGGACCGATTCCACTTCCTACTCGCAAAGAGCGTTATACAGTATTGATTTCTCCACACGTAAACAAAGATGCGCGTGATCAATATGAAATCCGTACACACAAACGTGTTCTAGACATCGTTGAGCCAACAGAAAAAACTGTTGATGCTCTAATGAAGCTAGACCTTGCGGCAGGCGTGGAAGTACAAATTTCTTTGGGTTAATAGCTCAAAGTTTGGGGTGCGAGAACCGGCTGGTTATCAGTCGGCTTATGCACATTAGTGGAATGATCTGGAATGGTCAGCCGTAGCGGGTGATAGCCCCATACACAACTGGCAAATGAGGTAGAAAATGACTATTCAATTAGTCGGACGTAAAGCCGGAATGACACGTATCTTCAACGAAGATGGTGTATCCGTGCCAGTAACCGTCATCGAGGTTGAACCGAACCGCGTTACTCAGGTGAAAACTGCAGAAACTGATGGCTATCAAGCTGTTCAAGTAACTGTTGGCTCTCGCCGTTCAAACCG
Source organism: Marinomonas sp. TW1 (assembly GCF_001625355.1). Lineage (GTDB taxonomy): Bacteria > Pseudomonadota > Gammaproteobacteria > Pseudomonadales > Marinomonadaceae > Marinomonas. The sequence goes on along the minus strand of NZ_JSEE01000019.1, from coordinate 42,891 downwards.
TGTAAACAAAGCTGCTGCTGGACACTATGCAAAAGCCAACGTTGAAGCGGGTCGTGGTTTGTGGGAGTTCCGCCTGTCTGGTGATGAAAAAGAAATCAATGTTGGTGATGAACTGACTGTTGCTGATTTCGAATCTATCCAAATGGTTGATGTTACTGGTCAATCAAAGGGTAAAGGGTTTCAAGGTGCCGTTAAGCGTCATAATTTCCGTACGCAAGACGCAACACATGGTAACTCATTGTCTCACCGTGCTCCTGGTTCCATTGGCCAATGTCAAACACCTGGTCGTGTTTGGAAAGGCAAGAAAATGGCTGGCCACATGGGCGCTGCTCAAGTAACAACTCAATCACTAGAAGTGGTTCGCGTTGATGCTGAACGTAACCTTATCCTTGTGAAAGGTGCGGTTCCTGGTGCAGTTAACGGTGATGTTATTCTTCAATCAGCTGTTAAAGCTCGCTAAGAGGGGTAGACAATGAACTTGAATCTTACAGGTGCAGAGGGAACGGTAGAAGTTTCTGATGTAGCCTTTGCTCGTGAATACAACGAAGCGCTTGTTCACCAAGTAGTTACATCTTACTTGGCAGGTGCTCGTCAGGGTTCTCGTGCTCAGAAAACACGCTCTGAAGTAGCCGGTGGCGGACGCAAACCTTGGAAACAAAAAGGTTCTGGTCGCGCGCGTGCAGGTACTATCCGTAGCCCTCTATGGCGCTCTGGTGGTGTAACATTTGCAGCTAAGCCACAAGATCACTCTCAGAAAGTGAACAAGAAGATGTACCGTGCAGCAATGCGCACCATCTGGTCTGAACTAGTACGTCAAGACCGTCTTGTTGTAGTTGAAGAACTTAAATTGGAAGCTCCAAAAACTAAGCTCTTCACGGCAAAAATGGCAGAATTGAATGTTGAAAACGTTTTGGTTGTTTCTCATGAATTGGACGACAATCTGTTTTTAGCGGCTCGTAATATCCCTAACGTGGATGTACGTGATGCAGCGTCTATCGATCCTGTTAGCTTGATTGCTTACGACAAAGTGTTGGTGACAGTTGGTGCTCTGAAACAAGTTGAGGAGACACTAGCATGATCGGCGAACGTATTTATAAAGTTCTGTTGGGTCCACACATCTCTGAAAAAGCGACTATCGTTGCCGAAGGTAATGGTCAGTACGTTTTTCGTGTAGCTGGTGATGCAACAAAACCTGAAATCAAACAAGCTATCGAAGCACTATTTGAAGTCAAAGTTGAGTCTGTTCGTACGTTGAACCATAAAGGTAAAACTAAGCGCACAGTTCGTGGTCTTGGCAAGCGTAGCGACGTGAAAAAAGCGTACGTTCGTTTGGCTGAAGGCCAAGACATTGATTTCATGGTCGCTGAATAAGGGGAGATAGGTCAATGGCTGTTGTAAAAAGTAAGCCAACGTCTGCAGGCCGTCGTCACGTTGTTAAAGTTACTAACAACGATTTGCACAAAGGCGCACCATATGCACCTTTGCTTGATAAGAAAAGCAAATCTGGTGGACGTAACAATAACGGACGCATCACTACGCGTCACGTAGGTGGTGGTCATAAGCAGCATTACCGTATGGTTGACTTCCGTCGTAACAAAGATGGAATTCCAGCGGTAGTTGAGCGTTTGGAATATGATCCAAACCGTTCTGCAAATATTGCATTGATTAAATATGCTGATGGTGAGCGTCGTTACATTATCGCTTCCAAAGGTATGGCGGCAGGCAATGTTGTCTTTAGTGGTGCTGACGCGCCAATCAAAGCAGGTAATACTTTGCCACTGCAAAATATTCCTGTAGGTAGCACAGTTCACTGTGTTGAGCTTAAGCCAGGTAAAGGTGCACAAATTGCACGTTCAGCTGGTGCCTCTGCTCAACTAGTCGCTCGTGAAGGTCGTTACGTTACTCTTCGCCTACGTTCAGGTGAAATGCGTAAGATCCTAACTGAGTGTCGCGCTACTTTGGGTGAAGTATCAAACTCTGAGCATAGCTTGCGAGTTCTTGGTAAAGCTGGTGCTACGCGTTGGCGTGGTATTCGTCCTACCGTTCGCGGTGCGGCGATGAACCCAGTTGATCACCCACATGGTGGTGGTGAAGGTCGTAGTAAAGGTGGTCGTCACCCAGTTACGCCTTGGGGTGTGCCAACTAAAGGCTACAAAACACGCAGTAACAAGCGTACTGATAAACTTATTGTACGTCGTCGTACTAAGTAATAAGAGGAATAGACTGTGCCACGTTCACTAAAAAAAGGTCCTTTTATCGACCTTCATTTGTTGAAAAAGGTAGAGGCTGCGGTAGAGAAAAAAGAACGCCGTCCAATTAAGACTTGGTCACGCCGTTCTACTATCTTCCCTGATTTTGTAGGGTTGACTATCGCTGTCCATAATGGTCGCCAACATGTTCCAGTTCTAGTAACTGAAGACATGGTCGGTCATAAATTGGGTGAGTTCGCTCCGACCCGTACATATCGTGGTCATGCTGCGGACAAGAAAGCCAAACGGTAATAAGGGGTATTAACATGAGTGAAGTAAGCGCTTCATTAAAGGGTGCTCGCCTCTCTGCGCAGAAGGCCCGTTTGGTTATAGATCAAATCCGCGGCAAATCTGTTAGCGAAGCACTGAACATCTTAACGTTCAGTCCTAAAAAGGCGGCAGTAATTGTCAAAAAAGTACTTGAGTCTGCTATTGCGAATGCTGAGCATAACGAAGGTGCTGATATCGATGACTTGCGTGTATCTACGGCGTATGTTGACGAGGCTATGACTCTGAAACGTATTATGCCACGTGCCAAAGGCCGTGCTGACCGTATTTTAAAACGCGGTTGCCATATTACAGTTAAAGTCGCTGACTAATTAGGAGAAACCCAATGGGTCAGAAGGTTCATCCAACTGGTATACGCCTAGGGATAGTTAAAGATCATACTTCTACTTGGTATGCGAATAATCAAAACTACTCTAAGCTGCTATTAAATGATCTTCAGGTGCGTGAGTACTTGGAGAAAAAATTGGTTCAGGCTTCTGTTTCTCGTATTGAGATTCAGCGTCCTGCTCAAACAGCTCGTATTACGATTCACACTGCTCGTCCGGGTATTGTGATTGGTAAGAAAGGTGAAGATGTAGAGAAACTACGTAATGCAGTTTCTGAGATGATGGGCGTTCCTGTTCACATCAACATCGAAGAAATTCGTAAGCCTGAAATGGATGCGAAATTGGTTGCAGCAAATATTGCTAGCCAATTAGAGCGTCGTGTTATGTTCCGTCGTGCAATGAAGCGTGCTGTACAAAACGCTATGCGTGCCGGCGCGAAAGGTATCAAGGTTCAGGTAAGTGGTCGTCTAGGCGGTGCTGAAATCGCACGTGCTGAGTGGTACCGTGAAGGTCGTGTACCTCTTCACACACTACGCGCAGACATTGACTACGCTACTTATGAAGCAAGCACAACTTACGGCATCATCGGTGTCAAAGTGTGGATCTTCAAAGGCGAAATCTTGGGCGGTATTGAGCAAGTGCGTGCTGATAAAGGCGCACAAAAGAAGAAGTCTAAGTAGGGGGTAAGTCATGTTACAGCCGAAACGTACTAAGTTCCGTAAGATGCAAAAAGGTCGTAACCGCGGTCTTGCTCTTCGCGGCAACCAGGTTAGCTTTGGTGAATTCGGATTGAAGTCGACCGAGCGTGGTCGTATTACTGCTCGTCAAATTGAGGCGGCGCGTCGTGCAATGACTCGTCACATCAAACGTGGTGGTAAGATTTGGATTCGTGTATTCCCTGATAAGCCTATTACTCAGAAGCCTCTTGAGGTTCGTCAGGGTAAAGGTAAGGGTAGCGTAGAATACTGGGTTGCTCAAATTCAACCTGGCAAGATGCTTTATGAAGTTGAGGGTGTTTCTGAGCAGTTAGCTCGTGAAGCATTTGCATTGGCCGCGGCTAAGCTTCCTCTGTCCACAACTTTCGTAACGCGTACGGTGATGTAGATGAAAGCAAAAGAACTGCAAGAAAAGTCTGTAGCTGAGCTACAAGCGACCTTGATCGAACTACTACGTGAGCAATTTAATCTGCGCATGCAGAAAGCCACTGGTCAGTTAGCGCAAACTCATTTGCTCTCGCAAGTTCGCCGCAATATCGCACGAGTGAAAACCGTGCTAAATGATAAGGCAGGTAACTAAGATGGCAGAAACAAAAGCGCGTACAGCTACTGGTAAAGTAGTAAGCGATAAGATGGATAAAACCATTACAGTACTTGTTGAACGTACAGAAAAACACCCTCTATACGGTAAGTTTGTACGTCGTTCAACAAAACTACACGCTCACGATGAAAGCAATGAATGTCAGATCGGTGATACCGTTAAGATCGTGGAAACACGTCCTTACTCTAAGTCTAAGACTTGGAATCTGGTTCAGGTTGTTGAGAAAGCAGCAGCTGTATAAGCTGCTCCTTCCTTCGTGAGACTTGTTATCTAATTTGATTGGAGAGCAGTAATGATTCAAACAGAATCGATGCTTGATGTAGCAGATAACAGCGGCGCTAAGCGTGTTCAGTGTATTAAAGTACTGGGTGGCTCACATCGTCGTTATGCTGCTATCGGTGACATTATTAAGGTCACAGTGAAAGAAGCGATCCCTCGCGGTCGTGTTAAAAAAGGGCAGGTTCTAAACGCTGTTGTCGTTAGAACTAAGAAAGGTGTTCGTCGTCCTGATGGTTCCGTAATCCGTTTTGATGTAAACTCTGCGGTTCTACTGAATGCGTCTGGGCAGCCTATTGGTACTCGTATCTTTGGCCCTGTAACACGTGAATTGCGTAATGAGCAATTCATGAAAATTGTTTCTCTTGCACCTGAAGTGCTGTAAGAGGGAGGGGACATTTATGCGTAAGATCAAACGTGACGACGAAGTAATCGTAATTGCCGGTAAAGATAAAGGTAAGCGCGGTACAGTTGTTAAGGTATTAGACGAGAGCCGAGTTCTTGTTTCTGGCATTAATATGGTCAAGAAACACGAAAAACCAAACCCTATGAAGGGTTCAACTGGCGGCATCGTTGAAAAAGAAGCACCTATCCAGGTTTCTAACGTAGCCATTTTTAACAATGCTACAGGTAAAGCGGATCGCGTCGGCTTTAAATTGAATGAAGACGGTACTAAGGTACGTATCTTTAAATCAAACAGTGAAGCGATCGACGCCTAAGAGCGAGAATTATAGCCATGGCGAGACTTAAGCAAGTTTATAAAGATCAGGTCGTAGCAAAACTAACTGAAGAGTTTAGTTACGGGAACGTGATGGAAGTGCCGAAAATCACTAAAATCACATTAAATATGGGTGTTGGTGAAGCTATCGCAGACAAGAAACTTCTTGAGCATGCGGTAAACGATCTTCAAGCACTTAGCGGCCAAAAAGTTGTAGTGACTAAGGCGCGTAAATCAGTAGCAGGCTTTAAAATCCGTGACGGTTACCCGATCGGTTGTAAAGTGACACTACGTGGTGAGCGTATGTGGGATTTCTTCGACCGTTTGGTTGATGTTGCTATCCCACGTATCCGTGACTTCCGTGGACTTAATCCTAAGTCTTTCGACGGTCGTGGTAACTACAGCATGGGTGTTAAAGAGCAGATCATCTTCCCTGAGATCGATTACGATAAAGTTGATCGTGTACGTGGTTTAGATATCACTATCACAACAACGGCTCGTACCGACGAAGAAGGTCGTGCTTTGTTAGCCGCCTTTAATTTCCCTTTCAAGAAATAAGAGGTAGGAATCATGGCAAAAGTTTCAATGGTTCAGCGCGAAGCAAAACGCACCAAATTAGTAGCTAAGTACGCTGAAAAGCGTGCTGCTCTAAAGGCGATCATTAGCGACGTTAATGCATCGGACGATGAAAAGTGGGAAGCAACGCTTAAATTGCAAGCGCTTCCACGCGATTCATCTTCTTCTCGCCAGCGTAATCGTTGCCAAGTAACAGGCCGTCCACACGGTGTTTACCGTCGTTTCGGTTTGTCTCGTATCAAGTTGCGTGAAGCAGCGATGCGTGGCGACGTACCAGGCTTGAAGAAAGCTAGTTGGTAAGCAAGTAGAGCGCGATCATAATACATGGCAGTGAGTGGGGTGTCTAAAAGCTGGACATTCTGCTCGCTGCTGTGTACTATGCGCGAGCTCTATTTGCTGCACAATGGTTTTTTAAATTAGGAGCTCTTAAATGAGTATGCAAGATACCCTTGCGGATATGTTCACACGTATTCGTAATGCACAGATGGCTTCAAAAACATCTGTGAGCATGCCTTCATCAAAAATGAAAGCATCAATTGCTGCAGTTCTACGCGAAGAAGGTTACGTTGGTAACTTCTCAGTAGATGAGGCAGTTAAGCCAACGCTTACAATCGAGTTGAAATACTACGAAGGTAAGCCAGTTATCGAACAAATTAAACGCGCTTCTCGTCCAAGCTTGCGTCAATACAAAGCAACTAGCAATCTACCTAAAGTAGAAGCTGGTCTTGGTGTTGCGATCATCTCTACTTCTAAAGGTGTGATGACAGATCGTGCAGCTCGTGCTGCTGGTATCGGCGGCGAAGTAATCTGCACAGTATTCTAGGAGTTAGTATGTCTCGAGTTGCTAATAGTCCGGTGACGCTTCCTAGTGGTGTAGATTTGACTCTAAATGGCCAAAACGTTGTTGTAAAAGGCGGTAAAGGTTCTCTAGAGTTTAAGGTTCACACAAGCGTACAAGTGTCTAAAGAAGATAACGTTATCACTTTCGCTGCACGCGATGGTGCTAAACAAAGCCGTGCCCTAGCTGGTACAACTCGTGCTTTGGTCAACAACATGGTTGTTGGTGTAAGCCAAGGTTTCGAGAAACGATTGATTCTTCAAGGTGTCGGTTACCGTGCTGCCTTAAAAGGTAAAGTACTTAACCTGTCTTTGGGTTTTTCTCACCCAGTAGATTATGAACTACCTGAAGGTGTAACAGCTGAATGTGCTTCGCAAACAGAAATCGTGATCAAAGGTATTGATAAACAAGCCGTTGGTCAGGTAGCTGCAGAAGTTCGCGGTTTCCGTCCGCCTGAGCCTTATAAAGGTAAAGGTGTTCGCTATGCTGACGAAATTATTCGTCGTAAAGAAGCTAAGAAGAAGTAGGTAGACATTCATGAACACTAAAAAACAATCTCGAATTCGTCGTGCACGTCGTGCGCGTTTGCATATTCGTGAATTAGGTGCGAATCGTCTTACTGTACATCGCACACCACGCCATATGTATGCTCAAGTAATTTCTCCTTGTGGATCTAAAGTGCTAGCAAGCGCTTCTACAGTGGAAGAAACTCTACGTGCTACAGCGACTGGTAACAAAGAAGCAGCTACACAAGTTGGTACTTTGATTGCTACTCGCGCTAAAGAAGCAGGCGTCACTACGGTCGCATTTGATCGTTCTGGCTTCAAATACCATGGCCGCGTTCAAGCTCTTGCTGATGCTGCACGTGAAGCCGGTCTAGAGTTCTAAGGGGTAGCAAATGGCAGTTAATGATCAACAAACTAGCGACCTCCAAGAGAAGCTAGTTCAAGTAAACCGCGTTGCTAAAGTTGTAAAGGGTGGTCGTATCTTCTCATTCACAGCTTTGACAGTCGTTGGTGATGGAAATGGCAAGGTTGGCTTCGGTCGCGGTAAAGCGCGCGAAGTGCCTCAAGCTATTCAGAAAGCAATGGAGCAGGCTCGCCGCAACATGATTTCTGTAAAATTAAATGGCGATACTCTTCAGTATCCTGTGAAAGCAACGCATGGTTCTTCAAACGTCTACATGCAACCTGCTTCTCAAGGTACAGGTATCATCGCCGGTGGTGCTATGCGTGCGGTTCTTGAAATCGCTGGTGTACACAACGTATTGGCGAAATGTTACGGTTCTACAAACCCAGTAAACGTAGTTCGCGCTACGATTAAAGGTCTGCAGGACATGAAAGCGCCTGAGCAAATTGCGGCTAAACGCGGCAAGTCTGTCGATCAAATTTTGGGGTAATGTGTCATGGCGAATAAAACCATCACAGTTCAACTAACCCGTAGCCCGATCGGTCGTCTTCCAAAGCACCGTGAAACAGTTAAAGGCTTGGGTTTGCGTAAAGTTGGCCAAACACGTGAGTTGGAAGATACTCCATCTGTACGTGGCATGGTTAATAAAGTTTATTACATGGTTAAAGTGGTAGGAGAGTAACATGTTCTTAAATACACTTCGTCCTGGCGAAGGTAGCAAGCATGCTCCTAAACGTGTAGGTCGCGGCATTGGTAGCGGCTTGGGCAAAACGGGTGGACGTGGCCATAAAGGTCTTAAGTCTCGCTCCGGTGGCTCAGTAAAACCTGGTTTTGAAGGCGGTCAAATGCCTTTGCAGAAGCGTCTGCCAAAATTTGGTTTCACTTCGCGTCAGGCAAAGTATGTTGCTGAGGTTCGTTTAAACGAGCTTGCTGCTGTAAATGCTGAAGTTGTAGATTTGGCTGCTCTGAAAAGTGCCGACATTCTAGGTCATCAGATTAAAACTGCTCGTGTAATCTTGTCTGGTTCTATCGACAAAGCGATTACCGTACGTGGTCTTAAGGTGACTAAAGGTGCTCGTGCCGCTATCGAAGCAGCTGGCGGAAAAGTCGAGGAATAAATGGCAAAGCGTGGCTCACTACCTGCCGGCATGCAAAATGGATTGAGCGAGCTTTGGGCTCGCATCCGTTTTGTGTTCTTGGCAATTATTGTATATCGAATTGGTGCACACATTCCGGTTCCGGGTATTAACCCAGATAGATTGTCAGCACTGTTTGATCAAAATGAAGGCACAATACTGAGTTTATTTAACGTATTCTCAGGTGGCGCTCTTGAGCGTATGAGTATTTTCGCGCTTGGGATTCTGCCTTATATTTCTGCCTCAATTATTATGCAGTTATTGACGGTCGTGAGTCCGCAGCTAGAGCAGTTAAAGAAAGAAGGTGAAGCGGGTCGTCGTAAGATTACCCAGTACACCCGTTACGGTACCGTGCTACTTGCCTTAGTTCAGTCAGCCTCTATGGCGGTTGGCTTAGCGAGTCAAGGCATCTCATTCAGTACAGGCATGGAGTTCTATGCGGTTGCTGTTGTGACCTTGGTTGCTGGTACGGTCTTCTTGATGTGGTTAGGTGAGCAGGTTACTGAAAAAGGTATTGGTAATGGTATTTCCATTCTGATCTTTGCCGGTATTGTTGCTGGTCTACCATCTGCTCTAGGTCGCTCATTTGAGTCGGCTCGTCAAGGCGATATTAATATATTAGCCTTGCTGTTAATTGGTATTTTAGCCATTGCGACCATCGCATTCGTTGTTTTCATCGAACGTGGTCAACGTCGTATTACGGTTAACTATGCTAAGCGTCAGCAAGGCAAAAAGGTGTTTGCTGCACAAAAGAGTCATTTGCCTCTCAAAGTAAATATGGCTGGTGTTATCCCGCCAATCTTTGCTTCCAGTATTCTGTTGTTCCCAGCTTCGATCGGCCAATGGTTCGGTCAAGGTGAAGGCATGGAATGGTTGCAAAATATTTCTTTGGCACTGGCTCCTGGGCAACCGCTCTATGTGCTGTTGTTTGCGATCGCAATTGTTTTCTTTTGCTTTTTCTATACAGCCCTAGTGTTCAACCCTAAAGATGTGGCAGATAACCTGAAAAAATCCGGTGCGTTTTTACCGGGTATTCGTCCAGGCGATCATACTGCTCGATATATTGATGGAGTAATGACTCGATTGACACTGTTTGGTGCTTTATACATCACGCTAGTGTCTCTGATGCCTCAATTCTTTGTTGTTGCGTGGAACGTTCCGTTCTACTTTGGCGGCACCTCTATGTTAATCGTAGTGGTCGTTGTTATGGACTTTATGTCGCAAGTTCAAAGTCATTTGATGAGTCAGCAATACGAATCATTAATGAAGAAGTCTAATCTGACTGGTTATGGTCCAAATGGCCTAATGCGTTAAGCGTAGGTTGGAGTTGAACATGAAAGTACGTGCATCTGTAAAGAAAATCTGTCGTAACTGCAAAATCGTTCGTCGTAACGGTTCAGTTCGAGTGATTTGTGTTGAGCCTCGTCACAAGCAGCGTCAAGGCTAATAACGAGATTTCTCGACGATGGGAATGGGTGGTTGATTTATCCTACAAATGTAGGCATAATCAGCCGCCCTCATGAAAGTAAAGTGATGAATTAATCATCAATAACAACGGAGTAAAGTGAATGGCTCGTATAGCCGGTGTCAATATTCCTGACAATAAACATGCGGTCATTTCTCTGACTTACATCTTCGGAATTGGTCGCACACGTTCGCGCGCTATTTGCGCCGCTACAGGTGTTGCGGAAACTGCGAAAATTGGTTCATTAAGTGATGATATCCTTGATGAACTTCGTGGCGAAGTTGCTAAGTATACTGTAGAGGGTGACTTACGTCGTGAAGTCAGTATGTCTATCAAACGTTTGATGGACCTAGGTTGTAATCGCGGGATTCGTCATCGCCGCAGCCTACCAGTTCGTGGTCAACGTACCAAAACGAACGCTCGTACACGAAAAGGCCCTCGTAAGCCTATTCGTAAGTAATATAAACGCGTTTCGCTCTAGCTGAAAAAATCGCTAGAGCTGAGCATTAAATAGGAAAGTGCAATATGGCTAAGCCAGCTACGCGCAATACCAAGAAAAAAGTCAAAAAGACGGTTGTCGACGGTGTTGCTCATGTACACGCGTCATTTAACAACACGATCGTGACTATCACCGACCGTCAAGGCAATGCATTGTCTTGGGCGACTGCCGGTGGTTCTGGTTTTCGCGGTTCTCGAAAAAGTACACCATTCGCAGCTCAAGTAGCCGCGGAACGTGCCGGTGCTGTCGCACAAGAATTCGGCCTTAAAAACGTAGACGTAATGATCAAGGGCCCTGGTCCTGGTCGTGAGTCCGCAGTTCGTGCATTGAATGCATTGGGCTTGCGTATCAATAACATCACAGATGTGACGCCAATCCCGCACAACGGTTGCCGTCCACCTAAGAAACGTCGCGTTTAATTGAGGAGACAGACATATGGCTCGTTATATAGGTCCAACTTGTAAGTTGTCTCGTCGTGAAGGTACCGACTTGCAATTGAAGAGCGGTTCACGCGCTCTTGAGTCTAAATGTAAAGCAGAAACAGTTCCTGGTGTGCACGGTGCACGTCGCGGACGTCTTTCTGATTACGGCTTGCAATTACGTGAGAAACAAAAAGTACGTCGTATGTACGGTGTTCTTGAAAAACAATTCCGTAACTACTACAAATCTGCAGCTCGTCTAAAAGGCGCAACTGGCGAAAACCTTTTGCAACTTTTGGAATCACGTTTAGATAACGTTGTTTACCGCGCAGGTTTTGGTTCTACACGTGCGGAAGCTCGTCAACTAGTAGGCCATAAAGGCATTCTAGTAAACGGTGCAACGGTTAACATTGCGTCTTACCAAGTGAAAGCTGGTGACGTTGTGTCTATCCGTGAAAAAGCTAAGAAGCAATTGCGTGTACAAAGCGCACTAGAGCTATCTAAAAATCGCGCGCCGATCCATTGGATCGAAGTTGATGCAACTAAATTGGAAGCAACTTTTAAAGCTGCTCCAGAACGTGCCGATTTATCAGCTGAAATTAATGAGAACCTAATTGTCGAACTTTACTCTAAGTAAGTCGGTGATTGGGATTAAGAAATAGGTGGATCTATGCAGCGTTCAGTGAGCGAATTGTTAACCCCACGCAACATTGAAGTTCAGGAATTAGGCAAAACGCGCGCTAAAGTTACGCTACAACCGCTAGAACGTGGTTTTGGTCATACTTTGGGTAATGCGTTGCGTCGTATTCTTTTATCTTCTATGCCAGGTTGTGCGATTGTTGAAGTCGAAATCGACGGTGTATTACACGAATACAGCGCAATCGAAGGGGTTAAAGAAGATGTAATTGAAATTCTTCTTAACCTGAAAGGAGTTGCGATCGCTCTACACGGGCAAGATGAAGCAACTCTTACTCTAAGTAAAAAAGGTCCTGGTGTCGTAACGGCTGGGGACATCCAGTTAGTTGCTGACGCAGAGATCGCTAACCCGGATCACGTTATTGCGCACTTAGACGATACTGCAGAGTTAAATATGCAGATCAAAGTCGCTCGTGGTCGTGGTTATGAGCCTGCTGATGCTCGTGTTGCTGGCGACGATGAGACTCGTCCAATTGGTCGCTTGCAACTGGATGCCTCATTCAGCCCTGTTCGTCGTGTGGCTTACAGTGTCGATAATGCTCGTGTAGAGCAACGTACAGACTTGGATAAATTGGTGCTAGACATCGAATCCAACGGTACGATCGATCCTGAAGAAGCAATTCGTCGTGCAGCGACTATTCTTCAACAACAAATTGCGGTATTCGTTGCGCTTGAAAGCGAAAGCGAAGCACCAGTTGAAGAAGAAGAGGATGAGATTGATCCAATTTTGCTACGCCCGGTTGATGATCTTGAATTGACCGTTCGCAGTGCTAACTGTTTAAAAGCAGAGAACATTTATTACATCGGTGATTTGATTCAACGTACTGAGGTTGAGCTTCTTAAGACGCCTAACCTAGGTAAGAAGTCGTTAACTGAAATCAAAGATGTTTTAGCACAGCGTGGTTTGTCTTTGGGAATGCGTCTAGAAAACTGGCCACCAGCTAGTTTGAAAGACGATAGCAAAGTTCTAGCTCGCTAGGTCATTGTTCCCTGACCACCGTAGTTTGGTAAGGAATGTATAATGCGTCATCGTAAGAGTGGACGTCACTTAAACCGTACTAGCTCGCATCGTAAAGCGATGTTCAAAAATATGGCTGCTTCTTTGTTTGAGCACGAAGTTATTAAAACAACGTTGCCTAAAGCAAAAGAATTGCGCCGTGTTGCAGAGCCTTTGATCACATTGGCGAAAATCGATTCCGTAGCGAATCGTCGCCTAGCCTTTGCTCGTACTCGTAGCAAAGACGCAGTAGGTAAATTGTTCTCAGAACTTGGTCCTCGTTACCAAGCTCGTCCTGGCGGTTACATTCGCATTTTGAAATGTGGATTCCGTACAGGTGACAACGCACCTATGGCTTACGTGGAATTGGTCGATCGACCAGAAACTGAAGCCGCTGAGTAATATCAGTATGTAATAAAAAAACCGGACTCTTGAGTCCGGTTTTTTTGTGCCATCAAAACACGGTTGCTTTCAGTGACAGTCTTCAAATGGTTTTAAACAGTGGATAAGTAACTGACTTGTCCACAAAAAAAGCGCTAAGCAGATACCTGCTTAGCGCTTTTTTAACAATAACTATGTCTTTATCAAAGCATGGCTTTTAGGAAACGTGCGGTATGAGAGTTATCTTTCTTAGCAACCGCCTCTGGTGTCCCTTCTGCAATGATGTAGCCACCGCCGCTGCCACCTTCTGGTCCTAGATCAACGATCCAATCGGCGGTTTTGATCACGTCCAGATTATGCTCTATGACCACAATGGTATTGCCGTGGTCACGTAAGCGATGCAGTACTTTTAGCAGTTGCTCAATGTCCGCAAAGTGAAGTCCAGTAGTAGGCTCATCCAGAATGTATAAGGTCTTGCCGGTATCACGTTTAGACAATTCTTTGGCCAGCTTGACTCGTTGTGCCTCACCACCAGACAAGGTCGTGGCAGCCTGACCCAAGCGAATATAGCCTAAACCCACATCAATTAAAGTCTGTAGTTTTCGAGCAATGGAAGGAACGGGATCAAAGAACTCACGCGCGTCTTCAATGGTCATTTCCAAGCATTGGTGAATATTCTTACCTTTGTAATGTATCTCTAGAGTTTCACGGTTATAACGCTTACCTTTACAGACATCACAAGGCACATACACATCAGGTAAGAAATGCATTTCCACCTTGATCACCCCATCACCCTGACAGGCTTCACAGCGGCCACCTTTGACGTTAAAACTGAAACGACCTGGCTTATAGCCACGTGAACGTGCTTCTTGAGTGGCCGAGAACAGCTCCCGCATTGGTGTGAAAATGCCGGTGTAGGTCGCAGGGTTAGAGCGCGGTGTACGACCAATTGGGCTCTGATCAATGTCGACACATTTATCGAACTCGTCCATGCCTTCCACTTTACTGTGTGACGCTGGCTTTAAGGTCGTTGCACCGTTTAATGCCGTCGCCGCCAATGGATAAAGTGTGCCATTGATTAAAGTGGATTTACCTGACCCAGACACCCCAGTGACACAGGTCATGACGCCAAGGGGAATGCTCAAATCCACATTATTCAGATTATTACCCGTGGCGCCGATTAGCTTGAGGTGTTTGCCGTCTTGCGCTGGATGACGCACCGCGGGCACTTCAATCTTGCGCTCACCGGTTAGGAATTTGCCGGTAATGGACGACTCACAATCCATAATGTCTTGTGGTGTACCGCTGGCAATCACTTGTCCACCGTGCACACCGGCGCCGGGGCCAATGTCCACAACATGATCAGCAATGCGTATCGCGTCTTCATCGTGTTCTACCACAATGACGGTATTACCCAAATCTCTTAAACGCGTTAGGGTTGCGATCAGACGTTCATTATCGCGCTGATGCAGACCAATAGAAGGCTCATCTAGAATGTACATAACGCCGACCAAGCCCGCGCCAATCTGGCTAGCAAGTCGAATTCGCTGTGCTTCACCACCGGATAAGGAGTCCGCTTTACGATCTAGGGTGAGGTATTCTAAACCCACATTTACTAAGAAGGTCAGACGATCACGGATCTCTTTTAGGATTTTTGATGCGATTTCGCCTTTCGCGCCAGTTAACTGCAAGTTCTCAAAATAATTCAAGCAGTCAGAGATAGAGTAGGTGACGATTTCAGGTAAGGTTTGTTCTTGAATAAAGACATTGCGTGCTGATCGGTTCAAGCGTGAACCGTGACAATCAGGACAAGGTTGTACACTGATGTATTGAGACAAGTCATCACGCACACTGTCGGATTCGGTTTCATGATAGCGGCGCTGTAGGTTTGGGATAACGCCTTCAAATGCATGTGAACGCGTCATCTTATCGCCGCGCTCGTTAATGTAAACGAAGCTAATTTTATCGCTACCTGAACCATTTAAAATGCGCTTTTTAAAATGGTCAGGAATGTCTTTGTAACGTGCTTCGATATCAAAGCCGTAGTGATTTGCCAGTGCCGTCAGCTGCTGATAGTAGAAAATACTGCGTCGTCCCCAGCCGCGAATGGCACCTTCTGCCAAGGTTAGGGTGTCATCCTGAATGATTCGCTCAGGATCAAACATCTGATGCGTACCTAAGCCATCGCATGTCTGACAAGCACCGTTTGGGTTGTTGAATGAGAACAGGCGAGGTTCCAGTTCCGTTAAGCTGTAACCACACACAGGGCAGGCAAATTTACTGGAAAAAATGTATTCCTCATCCGGCTCGTCCATATTAATGGCTTTGGCAATGCCATCCGACAATTCCAAACAGGTTTCGAAAGACTCCGCTAAACGCAGCTGTAAATCGGCACGCACTTTAAAGCGGTCGATGACCACTTCAATGGTGTGTTTTTTGTTTTTTTCCAGCGCTGGCGCATCGTCTAGGTCGACCACAATGCCGTCAATACGAGCGCGAATAAAGCCTTTTGATAATAGGTCACTTATAGTATGTAAGTGCTCACCTTTACGATCTTTGACGATGGGCGCTAGCAACATCATCTTGGTGTCTTCAGGTAAGGAAATGACTTTATCTACCATTTGTGAAATGGTTTGGGCTTCCAAAGGTTCGCCATGATCAGGACAACGAGGTTGACCAGCACGGGCAAACAGTAAACGTAAATAATCGTAGATTTCGGTGATCGTGCCGACCGTTGATCTTGGGTTATGAGACGTGGACTTTTGTTCAATTGAAATGGCGGGTGACAAACCTTCAATGTGATCAATGTCTGGTTTTTCCATCATGGACAAAAACTGTCTCGCGTAGGTTGATAAAGACTCAACGTAACGACGTTGTCCTTCAGCATATAAGGTGTCAAAAGCGAGAGAGGATTTACCAGAGCCTGATAGCCCCGTAATGACCACAAGCTTGTCTCTTGGAATATCTAAATCCACATTTTTCAGGTTGTGGGTGCGGGCCCCGCGTATGGTAATAGTATCCATGGGTCTCCAATAAAAACGGATCGACAGAAGTAAATCTGCATTTAATAAAATAACTGTCTATTTTTACAGTAGTTGAAATGGAGCTTCAACGGTAAATTCGGTAAAATTAGCATCTTTTTTTCTTAACCCCCAACGTTAAGTGGTTGTGACCTCCTTATGGATCTACTCGAACGACGTTCAGTTATTGCCCTAGCACTGATTTATTTGTTCCGCATGTTGGGTTTGTTCCTCATCATGCCTGTGATAAGTGTGGCAGCAGATGGCCTAACGGGAGCCGATGCGGCGTTAATTGGAACCGCGATCGGGATTTACGGATTAACGCAAGCCTGTCTGCAGATTCCCATGGGCATGTGGTCCGATAAAATTGGCCGCAAACGTGTGATTGTCATTGGTTTATTGTTGTTTGCGTTGGGCAGTCTCATTTGTGCCAATGCCGACGACATTAACACACTGATCATTGGGCGAGCCGTGCAAGGAGCAGGCGCCATTGCTAGTACTTTAATGGCGTTATTAAGTGACGTCACGCGAGAGCAAAATCGTACCAAAGCCATGGCCAGTGTGGGCATCAGTATTGGTGCCTCGTTTATGTTATCGCTGGTCTTCGGACCTTGGTTATTTGCACTGGTTGGCTTGTCTGGCTTGTTCTATCTCTCGTTGGCCTTGTCCTTTGTCGGCATTGCACTTATTTTGTTTGCGGTGCCGAATAGCGTGCAACATACCTTTCGACGAGATACGACACCAAGCCTCACCGCACTCGGCTCCGTGATGAAAAACGCTCGCCTGCGCTTTCTGAATATTAGCGTGTTATTTGTTCATGCCAGCTTAACTGCCATCTTTGTGGTGGTGCCAGGGCGCTTGATCAATGAGTTTGATCTGGCCTTGTCACAACATAGCTGGTTTTACTTAGCAATCATGGGTTTTGCCTTTGTGGGTATGTTACCATTGGTGATTATCGCGGAAGCGAAAGGCAAGATGAAGGAAGTGCTGATTGGCGTCTTTATTTTGCTTGGAATCTGTTCCATTGGTCTACAAGGAACCTCCTTGTTTTGGTTGTTTGCTGTGTTACTGTGGGGCTACTTCATTGGTTTTAATGCCATGGAAGCGGTATTACCCTCACTCGTCAGCAAACTTGCCCCAGTCGGTTATCGCGGCACGGCCATGGGCGTATTTTCCACCCACCAATTTATCGGTTCCTTTATTGGCGGTGTGGGCGGTGGATGGCTACTACAGCACCATGCAAATGAAGGTGTGTTTTTTGTCGTGGGCGTGATTTTTCTGGCTTGGTCTTTGGTTTGTATGGTGCAACCCGCGCCACGCCAATTGACCAGCTTGGCTTTCAGCTTACCTAATATGACCAGTGCAGAAGTCACTGAGCTGGCCGAACAACTTGCAAACGTCCAAGGAGTGGAAGGCATGCAAATATTCGAAGATGAACAAACCGCTTATCTTAAAGTGGATAAAAAGCAACTAGACAAAGCAGCCCTGGTGCAACTTGCGCCACAAGCTAATGTATAAAGAAAGAACTTATTTCAGTTGGAGAACGTCATGGCACGTGGAGTAAACAAAGTAATTTTAGTAGGTAACGCAGGCAACGATGCCGAAGTGCGTTTCATGCCGTCTGGTGGCGCTGTGGCAAACGTGAGCTTGGCGACAACCGAAAGCTGGCGTGACAAGCAAACTGGCCAGATGCAAGAGCGTACGGAATGGCACCGAGTGTCTTTCATGGACCGTGGTAACTACCGTCTAGGTCAAATCGCCGGTGACTTCATCAAAAAAGGCTCAAAAGTCTATGTCGAAGGTTCATTGCGTACTCGTGAGTGGGAAAAAGACGGTATTAAGCGTTACACCACAGAAATCATCGCCAGTGAAATGCAATTGCTAGACGGCCGTAACGATGGTGCAGCCCCTTCTGCAGGTGGCTACGACAGCATGCAAGGTCAAGGTGGTGGCTACGGTCAGCAACCTCAGCAGCAAGCCCCACAAGGTGGTTTCAACCAAGCACCACAGCAAGCGGCACCATCCGCACCACAACAGCAAGGAGGCTTTAACCAGCAGCCTGCTCAAGGTGGTTACGGTCAGCAGCCTCAGCAACCAGCGGCACCACAACAGCAAGCGCCACAGGCTCAACCACAATCTTTTGGTAGCTGGGGCAATGCGCCACAGCAACAGGCTCCTCAGCAGCAAGCGCCACAACAAAAAGCGCCGCAGCAACAGAAGCCACAACAAGCGCCAAATTTTGACGACTTTGACGACGACATTCCGTTCTAGGGAAAATTTGTTGTTCAGTCAGATAGACCAGAAAGCCTCGCACATGCGGGGCTTTTTGTTTTTTGGTAGGGGACTTTGAAGCATGCTGATGTAACGGAAAGGTTTAAATGTCACTCTGGTCGGTTAAATTGCGTTCATAGACTCGCCTTGTGCTTGAGGTCTCAGCAATATTGGTCAGGCTTTTATGGTTATCAATGTCATACTGAAACTTCATCGAATACTAAGCATGAAAGGGCACTAAAACGTGGGCGCTAAACAGTACTATAAAAAGCGAATGCAGGTGGTATGCGACTATATATATGCGCACCTTGATGATGATCTCAGGGTTGAGGATCTTAGCCAAATCGCTCACTTTTCTAAGTATCATTTTCACCGCCAGTTTTCCCTTTACATGGGGCAAAATGTATTCAAATTTATTCAGCAACTGCGCTTAAAGCGTGCTGCCTACGAGTTAGTGTTCCAGCCTGAAAAACGTATTACCGATATTGCTATAGATGCAAAATTTGAATTCCCAGAGTCCTTCTCCAGAGCCTTCAAGAAAGCCTTTTTACAACCCCCTAGTGAGTTTCGTCGTCAGCCCGATTTACAGAAACTGGGCCTGAATTTTCATAAGTTTGATAATCGACTGGAGAGCCACATGAAGGTTGATGTCGTTCATTTTGAGACGACAAAAATAGCATTATTAAAACACCGAGCTTCCCCTGACCGGATTATGGAAACCGTCTCAATATTCCGAGAGTGGCGAAAAGCAACGGGGCTATTGCCAATCACGAAAAGCAGAAGGTTCAACATTATCTATGAAGATCCTACGGAGGTGATGCCTGAGGATTTTCGTTGTGATATTGCGACAGAAGTTAAGAGTGAGGTGGCTGATAACGATTATGGTGTGATTAATGGCACTTTGGCTGGTGGCCGCTACGCCGTGGTTCGTCATTTTGGCCCCTATAACAACATCAGTCGTTGCCTGTACTTCTTATATGGAGAATGGCTACCAGATAGTGGTGAAGAGCTACGAGACGCTCCTTGCTTTTTACAGCACCACAACCACTTCCCAGAAGTGGCCGAACATGAATTGATTACTGACGTGTACTTACCCATTGTTTGATCTTTGCGAGGAAGGAGTAGAAGAGTATGTTTTTGTCTATTTTGACAAGCACACCCGTTTGGGTTTGGGCTGTATTTGCCGGCTTAATTTACTTGGGCTGGAAGCAAAGATATGATCGAAACGTCTCTAAAAAGCGCGTGTTATTGGTTCCTTTTGTCATGGTGCTGTTATCCTTGCACGGTACGATATCGAGCTTTTCTAGCGGTAGTGAACCTGTATTGCTTTGGGCGGCAGGCTTGGTCTGCACCCTGCTGCTGTGTTGGCTGATTTTTCCTTTTCAAAGCGCAAGCTTTGATACGACAAGCAAAACATTTCATATTGCTGGCAGTTGTGCTCCCTTGTTAATCATCATGGGGATTTTCACCATCAAATATACGGTTGGTGTCATGACGGCGATGCATAATCCCATGTTGAAACAGCCAGTAATGATCGCCAGTTTGTCTTTTTTATATGGTGTCTTTAGCGGCTATTTTATTGCTCGCTCTCTGACTTTATTGCAATTGAGTCAGCAAGCGGAAAAGGCTCTAAAGTCTAAATAGAAAGACCATTGCGCACCCGTGAGTGGGAAAAGGCGGGATTAAGCGTGATACCACAGAGATCATCGCCAGTGAAATGCAATTGCTAGACGGGCGTAACGATAGCAGTAACAGAGGCATAATGAATTCAATGACTCGACTAGAGCGAATGATGCCAAACTCCCTCCTAACTGAAAGCGCATATCTCACTCAAAGTGACCGAAAAAAAAACTGACGAAGGTGTAGCTCTTAGTGCTATACTTTTTTTCTAATCCGATTAGATCAAGGACGAATCATGCGGATATTTAAAAATAAGGCATTCCATCGCTGGGCGATTAAGGAAGGTTTGGCTGATAGTGCTTTGAGAACAGCCGTTGATGAAATTGAAAAAGGCTTAGTGGACGCGGATTTAGGTGGTCATGTATTCAAAAAACGCGTGGCACTCGGTGGTCGAGGAAAAAGCGCTGGTGCCAGAACACTGTTAGCGTACACATTGGGTCAAAGAGCATTTTTCATGTATGGCTTTGCTAAAAACAGTCGAGCAAATATTGATGCTGATGAATTGAGAGCGCTCAGAAGGTTAGCTAAAGAGTTGCTTGAGTACAGTGATATTGAGCTCATTATCGCCATTGAACACGGTGTATTGATCGAGGTAAAAAATGATGGATAAATCAATCTTAGACATGGTGCAAGATACCGCTCAGCAGTTGTACGATGCTGGCGTGATGAAAGAGACGACTTTGCGTGAATTTGACGCCATGTGTTTGCCTCCAGTAAAAGCGTTCACCGCCGAGCAAATCAAAAGTATCCGTATTAAAAATCGAGCGAGTCAGGGCGTCTTTGCTGCTTACTTGAATACGAGCAAGTCCACCGTGCAAAAGTGGGAGCAAGGCGTTAAGAAGCCGAATGGTCCTTCCTTAAAACTGCTGAACTTGGTAGCCGATAAAGGTCTGGATGTGCTGGTATAGTGTGCCTGTACCATTCAGCTGACAGAACAGAGTAATCATTAAAAAGCCTTCGTATCATTGCTACGAAGGCTTTTTTGTTTTTTATAGTGCTAGTTTGAAGCGTCGCTAATGATTTTTTGCTGCCAAATTGGCTTCTGCTTGAGAATCAAGGATTAGCCAATCTACCTTTTTAGTGCGAATGAATGGGTGTTTGTCGTGAGTATCAAAATTAGTTGTCGAATGTATATCCTGTTATAATGATTCCCATATGAAAGTGTGTCTTGTAACTTGTCGATAAGGGCAAGTGAAACAGTGACTTTCACTGAGGTGAAAGCAGGGATAAATGGAATGTGTTGGCTCCTATGGGAGCCTTTTGTTTATTCGGCTGTCTGATAAGGCATTATGGTGAGTTTTGAGGTGAGTCGTTATGACCGAGGATGAAGAGTTCTCTTTATTTGCCGAGGAAGTGAAAGGCATTCGCCCGCTGAAAAAAACCGAAGTGTACTTGGGGAAAAAGCAGGGTGAAGCGGATTTTGTTGCTCGTCAAAATGCGGCGCTAGAAGCCAAGCAAGAAGACAGAAATTACTTGTCGAAAGATTATGTTGAGCGTGTTGATCCGAATGACATGCTGGAATTTAAGCGTTCTGGTGTGCAAGATGGGGTTTTTAAGCGTTTACGTCAGGGTAAATACGGCGTGGAATCTCGCTTGGATTTACACCGTCGCACCGTGGAAGAAGCACGTCGAGAGGTGTTTCAGTTTACTCAAGATTGTATGAACCACGATATTCGAGTGGGCATCATAGTGCATGGTAAAGGTGATCGAACACCAGAAAATCAAGCCACATTAAAGAGTTACATCAATAAGTGGTTACGTGACATTGATGAGGTGATGGCTTTCCACAGTGCTCAACGTTACCACGGTGGTTTAGGCGCGGTTTATGTGCTGTTCAAAAAGAGTGAAAAAGCCCGTCTAGAAAACTGGGAACGGCATCAAAAACGTTAAGTGTTGGCATTCTCTACAGAATGCTTGCGTGTTATTTGGTGCAGTAAATGTGGGGATTTTGCTATAATTTCGCCACTTTAATGGGCTGGTGGTTAAGCTGGTCATAAGAACCATTTTATTGAGTCATCGTATTCTAATTCTATCGAGGTAGAGAATGACAGATCGCATCGCGCACCATCCTGCGTTTAAATTTATTCGCAGTGAGTTTATTGACGCTCTGAACGCCAGTGTTCAGGAGTTCGAGCATACCGTCACCGGCGCAAAGCATTTTCACATCGCATCGGAAAATGATGAAAACGTTTTCTTAGTGGGGCTCAAAACCGTACCAACGGATTCTTGTGGTGTGGCGCATATTTTGGAACACACCGTCTTATGTGGTTCTGAGCGTTTTCCTGTGCGTGATCCTTTCTTTATGATGATTCGTCGTTCATTGAATACCTTCATGAACGCCTTCACGTCCTCTGATTGGACCGCGTACCCCTTTGCCAGTAAGAACAAGAAAGATTTCCATAACTTATTGGACGTGTATTTGGACGCCGTGTTCTTTTCTCGTCTGGATGAGTTGGACTTCTCTCAAGAAGGCCACCGTTTAGAATTTGCTGAACCTGATAACGCCGAATCAGACCTGACGTTTAAAGGGGTCGTGTTTAATGAAATGAAAGGGGCGATGAGTTCAACCACCTCTGTGTTGTGGCAAACTCTGACCAAGTATCTGTTCCCAAGTAACACTTATCATTTCAATTCTGGCGGTGAACCGACGGACATTCCGGATCTTTCTTACGATGATTTGTTGGCTTTCTATCGTACTCATTATCACCCTTCTAATGCGGTTTTCATGACGTTTGGTGATATTCCGGCTGAGACCTTGCAAGCCGAATTCGAGAAGAAAGTATTGAGCCGTTTTGAACGCCTTGATACCCAAGTCAGTGTGCCGAATGCGAAACGTTATTTCTCGCCTGTTCGCGTGGAAGAAGGCTATGCCGCGGATGAAGTGAAAGAAGACGGTAGTCACGTGGTTGTCGGTTGGTTGTTGGGGGAGAGTACCGATTTAACTCAGCAGTTTGAAGCGCAATTATTGTCCAGTGTGTTGTTGGATAACAGTGCTTCGCCATTGCGTCGAGTATTGGAAAATTCTGACCTTGGACGCGCGCCGTCGCCTCTGTGTGGACTGGAAGACAGCAATAAAGAAATGAGCTTTATGTGTGGTCTTGAAGGGGTGAAGCGAGAAGACTCCAGTAAGGTCGAAGCATTAATCCTTTCCAGTTTGGAAGAGATTGCGGAAAAAGGCGTACAACAGGATATGGTTGACGCCATGTTGCACCAGTTGGAATTAAGCCAACGTGAAATTGGTGGTGGCAGTTACCCTTATGGTTTGCAATTGATCCTCGCAGGATTGTCGACGGCTGTGCATTCTGGTGATGTGATTGCTCAGTTGGATTTGGATCCGGTGATTGAGGCCATGCGTGAGCGCGTACAAGCACCGGATTATATTCCGAATTTGATTAAGGCATTATTGTTGTCAAACGCCCACCGTGTCACCTTGACGTTAAGTCCAGACGATGCGTTAGAGGCCCGCCGTAACCAAGCTGAGAAAGACCGTTTAAGTCATATTAAAGCGTCTTTGTCTGAAGCCGAAGCGCAGCAAATTATCGCTCGCAGTGAGGCGCTTAAAGCGCGCCAAGCGCAAGTGGATGATATGAGCATCTTGCCGAAAGTCGGCTTAGAAGATGTGCCAGCACGTTTACCTGAATACGATCGAGAGCAGGTTGCAGGTCGTTTGCCTATTACCTTTTACCCTCAAGGAACAAATGGTCTGGTGTATCAACAATTGGTGGTTGAGTTACCAGAGCTAGACGAGGAAGAGACGAGCTATTTGCCGTTGTTCTCCTCAGTAATGACGGAGCTTGGGGTAGGCGATCAAGACTACCTTGCGATACAAGAAAAGCAGGCTCAAGTGTGTGGTGGTTTGGGTGCATCGAATTCAATTAGAGCGACCATTAATGACCGTCAAACGGTAACAGGTTACTTCATTCTTTCTTCTAAAGCCTTGGTTCCGAATGTCAGAGCCATGAGCGAATTGTTGCGTGACACCATGTTGCATGTGCGTTTTGACGAAGAGAGTCGCGTCAAAGAGTTAGTCGCGCAACGCCGCGCACGTCGTGAGCAGTCAGTGACTGGACAAGGTCATTCTTTGGCGATGGCGGCAGCGGCCAGCGCCATTTCTGGCTTAGCCGCACAGCAAGAAGCATGGGGCGGTATGTCGGGCATTCGTTCCGCCATCGCTTTAGACGATGCGATGAAAGAAAACAATTCAGCCGTACAACAAGTTCTGGCTGTCTTTAAGCGTATACACAGCAAGTTGTTGCAAGCCAAGAAACAGATGTTGTTGGTGGCCGAAGCACAACATGAAGTGAGCATCATGGCGCAAGTAAATGAGGTGTTCGCGGATTTGCCAGCGGGAGACATGGATACGCACTTCACTTTACCTGCCCAGCAAGGTCAATTGAAATTGGCTTGGTTGACTTCAACGCAAGTCAGCTTTTGCAGTAAAGCTTACCGTACAGCGTTTGGAGATCATCCTGATGTGGCGGCATTGACGGTATTGGGTGGTTTCTTGAGAAACGGATTTTTACATCGTGCGATTCGAGAGCAAGGTGGTGCCTATGGTGGTGGTGCAACCTTTGACGGTGGCACGGGGTCATTCCGTTTCTACTCCTACCGTGATCCAAGATTGACAGAAACATTGGCTGACTTTGATGCGTCTATTGAGTGGTTATTGAATGACACTCACAGTGATGAAGCATTAGAAGAAGCCATTTTAGGTGTGATTGGTTCTATGGATAAGCCAAGTTCACCTGCTGGTGAAGCGCAAAGCGATTTCTATGTCCAGTTACATGGTCGTAGCCTTGCTTATCGAGAAGCGTTTCGAGCGAAAATCTTGTCTGTGACGATTGAGCAATTGCAACAGGTCGCGAAGGCATACCTAACGAAAGAGAATGAAAACATTGCCGTGGTTACCTCTGTCACTAAGCGTGATGAGTTGGAAGCCCTTGGTTTTGATATTCAATCTCTGTAAATATAATACGAAAAACAGCTTAGTTTTTACTAACGGAAAAATAAATGGATCAGTTTCACGATATACGCCCCTACAACGACGATGAAGTCGCCGAGGTGCTGCAAAATCTGGTCACCACACCAGACTTTATTAACACTATTATTGGTTTTCGTTTTGCGAAGTGGCCGAAATGGATGCACGGCCCCTTGGCAATCGTGGTAAAGCTGGCGCTAAAGCGTCAGGTTGCCAAGATCTCCAATGTACATGAATTCCAAATGCGCGTAGCCGAATATATGGAGCGCATGATCAAAACCACGACCACTAACGTGGAATACCGTGGCATTGAAAAATTGCAAAAAGGGGTAGGGTATTTGTTTCTGTCGAACCACAGAGACATTGCCATGGACCCTGCATTTGTCAATTATGGTCTGTATTTGGCGGGATTAGATACGGTTCGTATTGCTATTGGTGATAACTTATTACGTCGTCCTTTTGTGTCCGATTTGATGCGTCTGAATAAGAGTTTCATTGTTAAGCGTTCCGCCAACGGCATTCGCGAAATGATGGCGGCGTTTGGTCAGTTGTCGGCTTACATCACCGAATCCTTGACCAAAGATCAGTGCAATATTTGGATTGCGCAAAAAGAAGGCCGTGCAAAAGACGGTTTGGATCAAACGGATCCGGCCATTATTAAAATGTTCTTCATGAGTCAGAAAAAAGAGAAAAAGTCGTTTGCTGAAGCAATGGCAAACTTAAAAGTTGTGCCGGTTTCCATCTCTTATGAGTACGATCCTTGTGCCTTTGATAAAGCCAATGAATTGCATCAAAAGTCTTCGACTGGCAGCTACGAAAAAGCCGAATTTGAAGACATTGATAGTATTAAAAATGGCATTGTTGGACAAAAAGGCAAAGTGGTCGTGACCTTTGGTGATGTGATCAAAGAGGGTTTTGAAACACCGGAAGAGTTTGTTGCGGAAGTGGATCGTCAGATCATCACGAACTACGCTATTCAGTCTACCAATGAAGCTGCGTTAGCCATGCAGCTTGGGCAAGCGTCGCCGGATGCCGCGTTTTCACGTTATCTAGAAGAGTGTCCGCAAGACTTGCGTGATACTGTGCTGGCTATGTATGCCAACCCGTTGAAACAACAGCAAAAATATTTAGCAAAATAAAACGAGGAGTAAGGTTTTAATGAGTCTTTGGGAGTCACTTCGATCGTGGATTGGATCAGCCATATTCTTTGTTTACTACATGTTGTCGACCGCGTTGTTTGGTGCTCTAGCGCCTTTGGCAACCGTATTGTTACCGAAAGGACTTCGTCAGCCGGTACTGAACCTTCATAACAAAGGTTTGTTATTCGTCTTTCGGGTGTTTTGTGGTGTAAAAATTGAGTTTGTTGGTTTGGAAAACATTGATCGACAGCGCGCGTTTGTGCTGGTGGCAAACCACCAAAGTGAATGGGAAACTTACTTGTTACAGGTGTTGATGGCACCTGTGTCAACGGTGCTAAAAAAAGAACTTTTGTCTGTGCCTTTCTTTGGCTGGGGGTTGCGCATGGTGCAGCCGATCGCCATTGATCGTTCACAACGAACCAATGCGTTAAAGCAAATCATCAGTCAGGGAAAAGAGCGAATTGAAGATGGTCGTTCTGTTTTGATTTTCCCTGAAGGTACGCGCATTGCGCCAAACAAAGAGCAAGCTTTCAATAAAGGGGCGGCCATGTTGGCGACCTCGGCCAAAGCACCGATTTTGCCCGTTGTGCATAATGCTGGCTATACTTGGCCTGGTAAGAAATGGCGTAAATTTCCAGGTACTATCCGAGTGGTGGTTGGACCTGTGATTGAGTCTGAAGGTAAGAAAACCTCAGCGTTACATGAGGAAATGGATGCTTGGATGCGCGCCGAAATGGCAAAACTACCGAAAGGAAACAAGTACATGTTTAACGATTGATTTGATCGTTAAGGTGTTGTGTAGACAATAAAAAAGCCGCATTAGCGGCTTTTTTATTGAGCGTTTGGCTGATTAGCCTTGGTATTTTTTGAATACCAAGCTGGCGTTGGTGCCGCCGAAACCAAAGCTGTTTGACATAATAGTGTTTAGATTCGCATTGTCTTTGCGAGTTGTCACAACAGGAATGTTGCCTGCCGCTTCATCTAACTCTTCTATGTTTGCTGACGCTGTGATGAAGTCGTTTTCCATCATAAGCAGGCAATAAATCGCCTCGTGTACGCCAGCCGCACCGAGTGAGTGACCAGATAATGACTTAGTAGAACTGATTAGTGGAATCTCGTCGCCGAATGTTTCGTTGACGGCTTGCAGTTCTTTCATATCACCAGCAGGTGTACTTGTGCCGTGAGTGTTGATATAGTCGATTTTCTCTTCTACGGTACTCATCGCCATTTGCATACAACGTACCGCACCTTCACCAGATGGCGCGACCATGTCGTAACCATCAGACGTTGCACCGTAACCGACGAGTTCTGCGTAGATTTTTGCACCACGAGCTTTCGCGTGTTCCAGTTCTTCGATAACCAGCATGCCGCCACCGCCTGCGATAACAAAACCATCACGGTTTGCATCGTAAGCACGAGACGCTTTTTCTGGTGTTTCGTTGTACTTAGAAGACAAGGCGCCCATCGCATCAAACATACAAGTTTGTGTCCAGCTTTCTTCTTCACCACCACCAGCAAAAACGATGTCTTGTTTGCCTAGTTGGATTAATTCCATGGCGTTACCGATACAGTGCGCACTGGTAGAACAAGCCGATGTGATGGAGTAGTTAACGCCTTTAATTTTGAATGGCGTTGCCAAACAAGCGGATACAGTACTACCCATCGTTTGTGTAACACGGTAAGGACCAACACGCTTTACGCCTTTTTCGCGTAGTGTGTCTGCAGCGTCTACTAGGTTTTGTGCCGATGCACCACCTGAACCCGCCACTAGACCAGTACGGATGTTAGACACTTGGTCTTCTGTTAAGCCAGCATCTGTGATGGCTTGTTGCATGGAAACGTAAGCGTAAGTTGCCGCGTCGCCCATGAAGCGACGAACTTTACGATCAATGCTGTTTGCATCAAGATCGATACGACCACAAACATGGCTACGGAAACCGTGCTCTTTGTAATCTTCAGCGAAGCGAATACCAGACTGGCCCTCGCGCAACGAGTTTAAAACGCTGTCTTTGTCATTGCCAAGGCAGCTGACAATGCCTAGACCTGTTACTACTACACGACGCATAAATGTGCCTCTTTCATTCTGAATCTTTTAGAAATCTTCTGTTGAAGTAAATAGACCAACACGCAAATCTTTTGCTGTGTATATTTCACGGCCATCTACTTTTACGCTTCCGTCTGCGATACCCATGACCAACTTGCGTTCAATAACGCGTTTTAAGTTGATGTGGAAAGTCACTTTCTTCGCAGTCGGTAGAATTTGCCCAGTGAATTTTACTTCACCTGAGCCAAGTGCGCGTCCACGACCTTTGTTGCCTTTCCAGCCAAGGAAAAAGCCAACAAGTTGCCACATGGCATCTAAGCCTAGGCAGCCAGGCATAACCGGATCGCCAGGAAAGTGACATTCGAAAAACCAAAGGTCTGGGTGGATATCTAGCTCGGCAATGATTTCGCCTTTGCCATGTTCACCGCCCTCAGTAGAGATGTGAGTGATGCGATCCATCATTAGCATGTTACCAACAGGAAGTTGGGCATTACCTGCACCAAACATTTCACCGTGGCCGCATTTTAATAGTTCGTCTTTTTCAAAAGATGAAGCTGTAGTCATTATAGTCCTATATCCACATCCAGCCGCAGACTAGAAATAGCTCGGTGGGTTATGTGGTCCAGTTTGCAGTATAAAATCTAGCTGATTATATCGGTTTGAGGCCGCAATATGAATGTTTGTGAGGAAAAAAAACCGTCAACAGATCGAAAAACACTCAGCAGTAAAGAGTTTTTCGATGAAAATGGCGCTGAGAATCTGTTCACTGCTGGATTTCTGTTAGTATTTGCGTTTTCTTTGTGTGGATAATTGAGCTTTATATGGATCGAGAAGACTCGTTAACTTTATCAACCTGGCAGCATGAATTGTCTGATGGTCATCTACAGGGCTACTCTCGATATGAAGATAGGAATCAGCCGACGATTCATTTTTTGCATGGTAATGGCTTTGCTGTGCAGACTTATGCTCGTTTTTTGTCTCAATTAACCGGCTATAACTTAATTTTGCAAGACGCGGCCGGGCATGGAGGATCTTCTATTACGAAAGGCTTTGTCGGTTGGAATGAGACAGCGGCTCGATTTTCCCAATCCTTGTCGCAGCGTCGAGTGCTGGAGCCGAGTTCAGAGTTGATTGGCATGGGCCACAGTTTTGGTGGTTGTATGACCGCGTTAATGAATCAGCGAGATGAACCCATATTTAGTCGTATGATTTTGTTGGATCCGGCGTTGTTTCCGCCACGCCTGATTTGGATGATGCGTGGTGTGAAATTAGCGGGGCTGAGTCGCCATATTCCGCTGGCGAAACAAGCCAAACGCCGCCGGACGCAATGGGAGAGCCATGCTCAAGTTCATAAAAGTTTTTATGAACGCGGTACCTTTAAAGGCTGGGAAGCTGAGTGCTTAGAAGATTACATTGGCTCTTCGTTATTGCAGGATGAAAAAGGCCATTATCAATTAAGGTGTCCAACGTGGATGGAGGCGGCGATTTTTTCAAGCTATCCAAAAGGTTTGTGGAAAAAAATCGCGCAAATTTCGGTGCCAACCTACATAGTGTTGGGCAAAGATACCTTTGATTATTTCAAAGAGGCTTATCGTTTGTGTGCCAAATTAAATGCCAACATTCATTTGATTGAAGTGGAAGGTGGGCACTGCTTTATGCAACAAGATTCGGCATTGGCCGCGCAGGTCGTTATGGATGTGTTGCAAGCCGATGGACCGAATGCATCAGGCTCAGTCGTTTAATTTTTGACTAAGCCTGATGCACTGGCCTAACTAATTACGGCGTTTAACTGAGGCGTGAGCGAGGGCGATCAGAGCGTCTTTGTACTCAGATTCTGCCAAGGGTTGAATGGCTTCGATGGCCAAGTCCGCTTGTTGTTGAGCTTGCTGTTGCGTGTAATCTATCGCACCGCAATGGCGAACGTCATTGATGATCTCTTCCAATTGATCTAGACCGCCAGTTAAAATCGCTTGTCTAACGCGTTCTTTCGCATCGTCTGCACCGTGTTTCATGGTGTAGATAAGCGGCAGAGTGGGCTTCCCTTCGGAAAGGTCGTCTCCGACGCTTTTGCCCATTTCTTCAGCCGTGCTGGTGTAATCCATGACATCGTCGATTAATTGGAAGGCGGTTCCCACGTACATGCCATATAACCGCAAGGCTTCTTGTTGTTCTACGTTGGCTCCCGCTACCACTGCGCCGCATAACGCCGCGCCTTCAAACAGTTTGGCGGTTTTGTATTGAATCACTTTTAAGTAGCTGGCTTCGGTGGTGTCTGGATCACCACAATTGATTAGCTGCTGAACTTCACCTTCGGCAATGATGTTGGTGGTTTTGGCTAAAATCTCCATGCAGGGCATGTTGCCAACGTCGACCATAATCTGAAAAGCGCGAGAGTAAAGGAAGTCGCCAACCAATACGCTGGGCGCATTGCCCCATTCTTCATTGGCGGTTTTTTTACCGCGTCGCATATCGGATTCATCAACCACATCGTCGTGTAATAGAGTCGAGGTGTGAATGAATTCAATGATGGTTGCCATTTTAATGGCATTGTTCAGCTTATCGTCTGCTAGCTCTGAGCAGCTTTTGGCCGCTAATAAAACCAATAGAGGTCGTAAGCGTTTACCGCCGTTACTGATAATGTAGTAGCCGATTTGCTCGATGAGAGGGATGTCACTACTAAGTTGTGAGACGATATAATCGTTCACTTGACCAAATTCATTGGCCACAACATCGTGTATTTGTATAGGTTGCATGCAATTTCCGAAGCTATAAAAGTCCCAAGCTGATCAGCAAGTGTGCCTCATGCTAGGTAAGGCTTGTGTCAGGGTCAACCCAAAATACGAAAAATGTATAAAGACTCTGCTTTTTCCTTGTATTAATTGAGTTGATTTTGTACAATCCTGCGTCCGATTTGCCCACATTTTGCTCCCTATCATATGGTTGTTGGTTTTCGTGTTTATTGGACGAAGATGGATGGCCACTAGAAGTAGGTCAAATACAAATTCAGTAGCCGGGTAGATCTTATTGGAGAAGAACATGTTTGCAGTAATTAAAACTGGCGGTAAGCAATACCGTGTACAAGAAGGCCAAACCCTTAAAGTTGAAAAGCTTGCGGTTGAAGAAGGCGGTGTTGTTGAATTCAATGACGTTCTTCTTGTGAGTAACGGCGACGACGTAAAAGTTGGCGCTCCAGTTGTAGAAGGCGCTAAAGTAACTGCGGAAGTAGTTTCTCACGGTCGCGGAGACAAAGTGAAAATTTTGAAATTCCGTCGTCGTAAGCACTCTATGAAGCGCATGGGTCATCGTCAGTGGTTCACGGAAGTGAAAGTAACTGGTATTAACTAAGCGTTAGCGTTAATTAACTTATTTAAGGAGTAAGTCATGGCTCACAAAAAGGCGGGTGGTAGTACTCGTAACGGTCGCGATTCCGAGTCGAAACGATTAGGTGTCAAACGTTTTGGTGGTCAGGTTGTGATTCCAGGTAACATTCTAGTTCGTCAACGTGGTACTCAGTTCCACGCTGGTGAAGGTGTTAAAGTTGGTAAAGATCACACTTTGTTTGCTGTTGCAGAAGGCCAAGTGAAATTTGAAGTAAAAGGTAAGTTTAAGCGTCGTACAGTTTCTGTCGTAGCGGCTTAATCATTTGCTAAAAATTAAAAAAAGCTCCGCAGCGCGGGGCTTTTTTTTTGTAAGAATTCTATAATCAGGTTTGTTGACCTAGATAACCCACCGAAGAGGTGTTTCTGTGAAATTTGTTGATGAAGCCAGTATCTACGTAAGAGCAGGTAAAGGCGGTAATGGTTGTTTGAGTTTCTGGCGCGAGAAGTTTGTCGCAAAAGGTGGCCCAGACGGCGGTGATGGCGGTAATGGTGGCAGTGTGGTGTTGGTGGCGGATGAGTCACTGAATACGCTGATCGATTTTCGCTATACGAAAAAGTACATCGCTGAAGGTGGTGAAAATGGCCAAGGTCGTGATATGACCGGGGCGAAAGGCCCTGACCTTGAGATCAAAGTGCCGGTAGGAACGACTGTCATCGATGAAGATACAGGTGAGACGCTGGGTGATTTGGTGAAAGTAGGTCAAACGCTCAAGGTGGCTCAAGGTGGTCATCGTGGTTTGGGTAATACGCGTTTCAAATCCAGTACCAACCGTGCACCGCGTCAAACCACTAAAGGTACGGTCGGTGAAGAGCGTACGCTGAAGTTGGAAATGAAGGTGTTGGCGGATGTGGGTTTGTTAGGTTTGCCTAATGCTGGTAAGTCGACGTTTATTCGTTCCGTGTCCTCTGCGAAGCCAAAAGTGGCGGATTATCCTTTTACTACCTTGGTACCAAACCTTGGTGTGGTAAAAGTGAAAAAACATCAGAGTTTCGTGATTGCGGATATTCCTGGAATCATTGAAGGGGCATCTGAAGGGGCGGGTCTGGGTATTCGATTCCTCAAGCATTTGGTGCGTAACCGTATTCTTTTGCACATTGTCGATTTAGCGCCTTGGGATGAAGTGACGCCAGCAGAGGCGGCACAAATTGCTGTTAATGAATTGGAGCAGTTTAGTCCGGCTTTGGCTCAGCGTGATCGTTGGTTGGTGTTAAACAAGACAGACATGGTGCCAGACGACGAGCTAGAAGAGCGTTGCCAAAGTGTTATTGATGCGCTGGGCTGGGAAGGTCGTACGTATCGTGTTTCGGCGATTTCTGGAGAAGGCACAGAGGTGTTGTGTCTGGACTTGATGACGGTCTTGGATGAGCAGCGTACCTTGTTAGCAGAAAGCGAAGAAGCTCGAGAGAAAGAAGAAGCGATGCGTTGTTTGATTGATGAAGAGGGTCGTAATCGCATCCTATCGTTGCGTGAAAAACGTCGTAAAGCGGGTCAAGCATTGGATGATGATGACTTTGACGATGATGATTACGATGTAGAAGTTGAATACGTTGGTTAATCGGGATTGTGAGTATAAGTAGTATCATGGAATTACGAGAGAAAATTGCACAGGCGCAGCGCATCGTTGTCAAAATAGGCAGTGCCTTATTAACGAATGATGGACAGGGATTGGATGTGGCTCGCATTGGTTTGTGGGTGGCACAAATTGCTGAGTTAAAAGCTCAGGGTAAGGAAGTGGTTCTGGTGTCTTCTGGTTCCATTGCGGCTGGCATGAAGCGGTTGGGGTTCGTGACTCGACCCACTCAAGTGAATGAGCTGCAAGCGGCCGCTGCGGTCGGTCAAATGGAATTGGTGGGTGTGTATGAGTCTCATTTTGAGAGTCATGGCCTGTGCACGGCACAAATCTTGTTGACTCATGATGATCTGTCGAACCGTCGACGCTACTTAAACGCACGATCCTCGTTGAGAACTCTGCTTGGCTTAGGTGTTGTACCCATTGTTAATGAAAATGACACCGTTGTAACCGATGAGATTCGCTTTGGTGATAATGACACCTTAGGTGCTTTGGTGGCAAACCTGGTCGAAGCGGACGCCCTAATCATTTTGACCGACCAGCAGGGTTTGTTTGATAAAAATCCTCGCGATCATCAAGATGCAACATTAATCTCTTATATTTCAGCTTCCGATGATCGACTGGAGTCGATGGCAAGCGGTGGCGCGGGAGTATTGGGCAGTGGTGGTATGTTGACTAAGGTGCGTGCGGCGCGCTTGGCGGCGCGCTCTGGTGCCGATACTCTGATTGCTTCAGGCCGTGAAGAAGATGTGATTTTACGTCTGGCGCAGGGGAATGTGTTGGGTACCTGGTTGTTGCCAGAGAACAGTCCCATTGCGGCTCGTAAGCAATGGTTGGCGGGTCATCTTAAGAGTCGCGGCGCATTGACGTTGGATCAAGGTGCGGTGAGGGCGTTGCGTAAAGCGGGGAGCCTGCTGCCAGTTGGTGTGAAGGACGCAGAAGGAACCTTTTCCCGTGGTGACATGGTGATTTGTGTGGATGAATCTGGCGCTTTAATTGCTCGTGGTTTGGTGAATTACAGTGTGGCCGAAACGTTAAAGTTGTTGGGTAAGCCATCTGGAAAAATTGGTGAAATATTGGGTTACGAAGGTGAGCCTGAGTTAATTCATCGAGATGATCTGGTGATTATTTAGCGGAGTGGATGTATGGCTAAGCCGGGAAAAGTAGGGTTGAATCGAGTGATAAGCGCTGCCAAGTATTCTTATCAGGGGTTGCGTGCTCAATGGCAGCATGAGGCCGCTTTTCGTCAAGAGGCGTGTCTGTTTCTTGTTTCTTTGCCCTTTGCTTTGTGGCTAGGAGACAGTGGTTTAGAGCGTGCTGTATTAATTTTTTCGGTTGGTGTGGTATTGATCGTCGAAACACTGAATTCGAGTGTTGAGGCGATTGTGGATCGTATTAGCCATGAGCATCATGAATTGTCTGGGCGTGCAAAAGATCTGGGATCAGCGGCCGTTATGTTGGCGCTTATCTTGGCGGCAGTAGTTTGGTTGGTTATTTTGTTTGGCTAGCAAACTTAAGAAAGGCAAAAACAGATATAAAAAAACCGGCATAGCCGGTTTTTTTATAGGGATTAGGCCAGTGCTTTGATTTTAGCACTCAAGCGACTCTTATGACGAGCTGCTTTGTTTTTGTGATATAGGCCTTTGTTAGCCGCTTTGTCTAGCTTTGAAGTCGCTAGAACGTAAGCTGCTTGTGCTTCAGCTTGATTGCCTGCTTCGATAGCTGCGTCTACTTTTTTCAAGTAAGTGCGAACCATAGAGCGAAGGCTACCATTGTGAGCGCGACGTTTGATTGCCTGGCGCGCACGTTTTTTTGAACCGGCGGAATTTGCCACGGTCTGGCTCCTTTAAGTTTTCTAAATGAAAAACGACACAGCAAAAAGTGCTCTGTCGTGAAATTAATGTCAAAGTTTTAAACTTTAAAATCTCGCGGCGGATTTTACCAGTTTTTCACATTGTCACAACCCTATTCTGCAAATATTCGTGAAAACAACTTATATATATGGCTGCGTTAACGGCCTTGCAGGTGTTATTCTTGTAGGAATTTATCATTGGGATGTGTCATAAGCCAAAATGTCAGAACTTGATTCTCGTGTCAGTAAAAAGCGTAACTCTTTGTCTTTATTGCGTTCTGGGGTGCTGGTTTCGGTTTGTACCTTTCTTTCTCGTATTCTCGGGCTGGTGAGAGACGCGGCTTTGGCCTTTGTTTTAGGGGCCAGTGGTAGTGCCGATGCTTTTTATGTTGCTTTTAAAATTCCTAACTTTTTTCGTCGTTTATTTGCAGAAGGTGCGTTTGCGCAGGCCTTTGTTCCGGTATTAAGTGAATAT
Source organism: Marinomonas sp. TW1 (assembly GCF_001625355.1). GTDB lineage: Bacteria > Pseudomonadota > Gammaproteobacteria > Pseudomonadales > Marinomonadaceae > Marinomonas. Next base: position 7,391 of record NZ_JSEE01000019.1, on the reverse strand, counting down.
CGAGTGAAAGAAGCGCATGAAGACGTGCGCGCCTTGGTGGCGGCGGTAACAGGGTCGTTGACGCTGGTGCTGCTGTGTGTGACGGCCTTGTTTATGGTGTGCGCGCCTTGGGTGGTTTACGTTTTTGCGCCTGGTTTTGTTGATAATGCCAGTCAGGCTCAATTGGCGTCTGAGTTGCTGGTGATCACGTTCCCCTATTTATTGTTTATTTCTCTGACGGCCTTAGCTGGCGGCATTTTGAATGCGCATGGTGAGTATGCAGTGCCGGCCATTACGCCTATTTTCCTGAATATTTCGTTGATTGTCGCGACCTTGATGTTTGCGCGCACGGCCGCTCAGGCTGAAGTGGTCGTGGCGTGGGGTGTGTTTTTTGCTGGTTTGATTCAGTTATTGTTCCAAGTGCCTTTCCTCGCGCGATTGAAATTATTGCCAATGCCTAGAATGGGGTTTGGTCATCCAGGAGTGAAGCGGATTCTCATTTTGATCGGACCTGCGTTGTTTGGTGTGTCGGTTGGGCAGATTAATTTGCTATTGGATACGGTACTGGCGTCCTTTTTAGAAACGGGCAGTATTACCTGGTTGTATTTGTCTGATCGTTTGTATGAATTGCCGCTTGGCATTTTTGCCATTGCCATCAGTACGGTGATTTTGCCGTCTTTGTCACGCAGTTTTTCAGGCGGTAAGGCGTCTCGTTTTTCTGACACGATGGATTGGGCGTTGCGTCTATTGCTGTTAATCGCAGTGCCGTCTTCGTTGGCTTTGTTTATGTTGGCGGAACCTTTGATCGCGACCATTTTTTATCGTGGTGAGCTGACAGCGAGTGATGTGCAGAAGGCGGCGCAAAGTTTACAGGCCTATTCATTGGGGTTGGTCTTTATGATGCTGATTAAGGTATTGGCGCCTGGCTATTATGCACGTCAGGATACGAAAACGCCGGTTAAGATAGGCATCATCGCTATGGTGTCGAACATGGTGTTCAATTTGATTTTGGTATGGCCGCTTGGGCATGTTGGATTGGCTTTGGCGACCAGTTTATCGTCCGCATTGAACGCTTTCTTGCTTTGGTATGGTCTGTATAAGGCGAAGCATCATGTGTTTACGATACAGTGGCGAGTGTTGTTGCGGATTTTGATTTGCGCAACGTTGGCCTTGGCGGCCTGTTTGTATGTGTTCCAAAATATGGGGTGGCAGTGGACGCAAATGTCGGACATTCAGCGTATTGCTAAGACCTTGTTGATCGTTTGTTCTGGTGTGGCTGTGTATGGTGTGGTGGCGATTATGGCGGGTTTGCGACCATCTATAATGAAACATTGAGTTTTTATTAGCGGTGCTTTTGCACAGCTTGTGCAAGTTCTGGCCTACCTTCAATCCATGAACTGCTATATAATCGCGAATATTTTTTTGACGCTAATCTTTAATTGTTCTGTACGGGGTTCTATGGAGTTAATACGCGGTATTCATAATATCCGTCCAAGGCATAAGGCCTGCGTGCTGACGATCGGCAATTTCGATGGTGTTCACTTAGGCCACGGTGCGATTTTGGCAAGAGCAAAAGCACTGGCAAAACAATATGATGCGCCAGCGGCGATTATGATTTTTGAGCCGCAGCCAAGAGAATTCTTTGCGCCAGAGTCCGCACCCGGGCGAATTGGCCGTTTGCGTGATAAGGTGAAGTGGCTGGAAGGTCAAGGCATCGATTATGTCTTGTGTATGCCGTTTAACCCCAAACTGCAGCAGTTGGATGCGCAGGCGTTTTGTCAGCAAATCTTATTGGAAGGCTTGTCTGTTAAGCATTTGGTGGTCGGTGACGATTTTCGCTTTGGTTGTGATCGCCAAGGGGACTTTGAATACCTGAGAGGCTTTGGTGTGCGACATGGCTTTGAGGTGGAAAATACACCGTCTGTGTTGAATGCGTCGGGCGAACGCGTGAGCAGCTCAATGGTTCGTTTGGCATTAGAGCAAGGTGATATTCATGCCGCCGAAGCGAATATGGGTCACGCTGTGACATTAAGTGGTCGAGTGATTCACGGTCAGCAGCTTGGGCGTAAGTTAGGTTTTCCTACGGCAAATGTACATTTGAAAGGGGTGAAACCAGCCTTGTCAGGTGTGTATGCAGTTCGTCTTGCGGTCAATGATAAAGAATATGATGGCGTTGCCAATATTGGTGTGCGTCCAACGGTACAAGGTAAAACACCTATTTTAGAGGTGCACTTGCTGGACTTTGACGGTGATCTTTATGATCAATATGTCAAGGTGACGTTCTGTCTGTTTGTTCGTGCAGAGCGTAAAATGTCTGGCTTGGAAGAGCTTGAAAAACAAATTCAATGTGACAAAGAAGAGGCAATTCGCTTCTTCAGCAATCAGTGAACTGATGATCTTTGAGGATAAATCGATAAACCATGAGTGATTATAAACCGACACTGAATTTGCCAAACACGGATTTCCCAATGCGTGGTGATTTGGCAAAACGTGAACCTGCAATGCTGAAGCGTTGGCAGGATATGGATCTTTACCAGAAAGTACGCGAAGTAAGTAAAGGTCGTAAGCCATTTATTCTTCATGATGGCCCTCCATATGCGAATGGCAGCATTCATATTGGTCACGCGGTTAACAAAATCCTCAAAGACATTATTGTTAAATCGAAAACCGTGAGCGGATATGACGCGCCTTATATTCCTGGTTGGGACTGTCACGGTCTGCCAATTGAGCACAAAGTTGAGCAAATGATTGGCAAAGCGGGCGACAAAGTGTCGTTCAAAGAATTTCGAGCTAAATGCCGTGAATACGCTTACACGCAAATCGAAGAACAGAAAAAAGATTTTATTCGTCTAGGGGTGATGGGGGATTGGGAAAAGCCTTATCTGACCATGAACTTCGAGACAGAGGCCAACATTGTTCGTGCTTTGGGCAAAATCGCCGAGAACGGCCACTTAGTAAAGGGCTTTAAGCCAGTTTACTGGAGTGTGGTTGGTGGCTCTGCTTTGGCTGAAGCGGAAGTGGAATACCAAGATAAAACGTCTTTGTCTTTGGATGTGCGTTACGCACCGCAAGACGAAGCAGCTTTCTTAGCGAAATTCTCCGATGTGGCGGGAGAAGGTCCTGTGTCTGTTGTCATCTGGACAACGACGCCTTGGACCTTACCTGCCAGTCAGGCCGTATCGATTCACCCAGAGTTCAATTACGCTTTGGTCGAAGTGGATATGGGTCAAGGTAAAGAACGCTTGGTTATGGCGGAAGACATGGTGCCGAGCATCATGCAGCGTTACGGTCAAGAAAGTTTCCGTATCGTGGGTCGTGCACAAGGTCAGTCATTGGCAAGCAGTATGTTGAATCACCCTTTCTTTGAGCGTGATATTCCGCTGATCTTAGGTGAGCACGTGACGACGGAAGCGGGTACTGGTTGTGTGCATACGGCACCAGATCACGGTGTGGATGACTTTAATGTGGGTCGCGCTAACGGCCTAGGTACGATTAACCTAGTGCAAGATAACGGCGTGTATTCTGATGCAGCGGGTGAGTTTGCTGGCATGCACGTGTACAAGGTTGATGGTGCGATCTTAGAGGCTTTGAACGCCAATCAAGCGTTAGTCTTTGAATCTAAAATTTTCCACAGTTACCCACATTGCTGGCGTACTAAGACGCCTTTGATTTTCCGTGCCACGCCACAATGGTTTGTCAGCATGGATGAAAAGGGCTTGTTGGATTCTGCCAAAGAAGCGGTGAAAGGTGTTAAGTGGACGCCAAGCTGGGGACAAAATCGCATGGAAGGGATGTTGAATAACAGCCCTGACTGGTGTGTGTCTCGTCAGCGTACTTGGGGTGTGCCAATCGCTCTATTTATCGACAAAGAAACGCAAGAGTTGCACCCTGAAACGCCGCGTCTAATCGAAGAAGTGGCGTTGCGAATTGAGAAAGAAGGCATTGATGCTTGGTTCGAGCTAGATGCCGCTGAATTGCTTGGTGCTGATGCTGAGAAATACAGCAAAGTGACAGACACTTTGGATGTGTGGTTCGATTCCGGTGTGACACACTACTCAGTTATCGATCAGCGTGACGAGTTGAGCTTCCCTGCAGATTTGTATCTTGAAGGGTCGGATCAGCACCGAGGTTGGTTCCAGTCGTCTTTGAAAACGTCTATCGCGATTCGTGGCGTGCCGCCTTATAAGGGTGTATTGACTCACGGCTTTACCGTCGACGGCGACGGTCGCAAGATGTCTAAGTCTTTGGGTAACGTGGTTTCACCACAGAAAGTGATGAGTACGTTGGGTGCCGATATTATCCGTTTGTGGGTGGCGGCAACCGATTACACGGGTGAAATGACGGTATCTGATGAAATCCTCAAGCGAGTCGCGGATTCTTACCGTCGTATTCGTAACACCGCGCGTTTCATGTTGGCGAATTTGAATGGTTTTGATCCAGCAAAAGACATGGTTGAGAGCGAAAAAATGATCGCTCTTGATCGTTGGATCGTAGATCGTGCAGCGCAGTTGCAAAAAGAGATCGACGAAGCTTATAGCGAGTACCAGTTCCATACGGTGAATCAGAAAATCCAAAACTTCTGTTCAGTGGACTTGGGTGGCTTCTATTTAGACGTCATTAAAGACCGTCAGTATACGACTCAGCCAGACAGTTTGGCGCGTCGTTCTGCACAAACGGCTTTGTATCACATTGTGGAAGCTTTCACTCGCTGGATCGCGCCAGTATTGAGCTTCACTGCCGACGAGATCTGGCAGTCACTGCCTGGCGAGCACGGCGAGTCTGTGCTTTTGGAAACTTGGTATGAAGGTTTAACTGAGTTGTCTGGTGAGGAAGAGCTTGGTCGTGATTTCTGGAAGCAAGTATTGGAAGCGAAAGTCGCGACCAACAAAGTACTGGAAGCGGCTCGAAGTGAAGGCAAGATCAAAGCCAGCTTAAGTGCGGATATCACCTTGTATTGTGATGACACTTTGCAGAATGTGTTAGATCGCTTAGGTGAAGAGTTGCGTTTTGTTCTGATTGCGTCTGATGTGAAAGTCTTGCCATTGGCGCAAGCGCCTGCTGATGCTGTTGATTCTGAATTGCCTGGCTTGAAAGTATCTGTTGTGACCAGCGCCAACGAAAAATGTGTTCGCTGTTGGCACCACAGAGAAGAAGTAGGTCAACGTGAGACGCATCCTGAATTGTGTGATCGTTGTATCAGTAACTTGCCTGATGGAGAAGGCGAAGAGCGCCTTTATGCTTAATCAGATGAAACTGACTTATATCTGGCAACAACTCCAGCGCTGGTGGGCGCTGGCGTTGGTTGTTTTTGCGTTGGATTGGATAACTAAGCAGCTAGTTGAAGCGAACTTGCATTATGGGCAAGAGATCGCAGTGTTGCCGGTGTTTGATCTTACCTTGCGTTACAACACTGGTGCCGCCTTTAGTTTCTTAGCGCAAGCGGGTGGTTGGCAGCGTTGGTTGTTTTCAATCATCGCCATTGCGGTGGTGATCGGTATAAGTTGGCGTTTGGTTAACATTGCGAAAACTCATTTTCTTGAAGCGTTGTCTTTAAGTCTGATCTTGGGTGGCGCAATCGGTAATTTATATGATCGTCTTGTGTATGGTCATGTCGTGGATTTTTTGCAATTCCACTGGCTGCAGTCTTGGTATTTTCCGGCTTTCAATATAGCCGACAGTGCGATTACGATTGGGGTGATTTTGATGTTGCTAGAAAGCGTCATTGGCCCGGATAAAAAAGGTGATGAAAAATGACTTCAATTACGGCGCAGAGCCAAATTACCCTTCACTTTGAATTGGCCTTGGAAGATGGGCAGGTGGTGGACTCTAACTTTGAGCAAGCGCCAGCCAGTTTTCGCTTTGGTGATGGTAGCTTGTTACCCGCATTTGAAGAGTCTTTACTTGGTTTGAAAGCGGGTGATGAGTCGAGTTTTGTCATGACCCCCGAGAAAGCTTTTGGTGTCCATAACGAGAGCAATTTACAGCGTATTCCACGTTCTCAGTTTGAAATGGATCTCGAAGAAGGGATGGTCGTATCCTTTGCTGACATGAGCAAAAACGAACTGCCGGGCGTGATCGCAGAAATTGATGAAAAGGATGTGCTGGTGGATTTTAACCATCCATTGGCCGGTCGAACATTGACCTTTAAGGTACAGATCATTGAGGTCGAGGAGTCTGCATGAGTTTTGCCATCCAGCTAGCGAATCCACGTGGCTTTTGTGCGGGTGTAGATCGTGCTATCGATATTGTTAATCGTTGCTTGGATTTGTTCGAAGCGCCAATCTATGTGCGTCATGAGGTGGTTCATAACAAATTTGTGGTGGAATCATTAAAAGCACGCGGAGCTGTGTTTGTTGATGAGCTTGACCAAGTGCCTGATGATAATATCGTGATCTTTAGTGCTCATGGGGTTTCGAAAGCGGTAAGGGATGAAGCGACTAATCGTGGCTTAAAAGTGTTTGATGCTACCTGTCCTTTGGTGACCAAGGTTCATCTAGAGGTTTTGAGATATTCTCGTGATGGCATGGAATGTATCTTAATCGGTCACGATGGTCATCCAGAAGTAGAAGGCACCATGGGTCAGTACGATGATTCAAAAGGTGGCGCTATTTATCTGGTAGAAAGTCCTGCTGATGTCGCCAGTTTACGTGTGCAGAATGCGGATCAATTGGCTTTTGTGACGCAGACCACCTTGTCCATGGATGATACTTCCGTGGTGATCGATGCGCTGCGTGAGCATTTTCCACTGATTCGTGGGCCTAAGAAAGATGATATTTGTTATGCCACTCAGAATCGTCAGGATGCGGTGAAAACCCTTGCGCAGGAATCGCAGTTGGTCTTAGTGGTTGGATCGGTAAACAGTTCCAACTCAAACCGTCTAAAAGAACTGGCGGAAAGAATGGGGGCAACGGCTCATCTAATAGATAATGCCAGCGAAATTCAACATGACTGGTTGGATGGAGTGACGAGTGTTGGTGTTACCGCTGGTGCATCAGCGCCTGAAGTGCTTGTTAATGAGGTGATTGATCGCCTCATTACAGAGGGCGGTTCGGCCCCAGAAGAACTTCAAGGCAGAGAAGAGAACGTCTCCTTTTCTATGCCTAAAGAACTCAGAATAGTAGAAGTCTGATCGACTCTTTTTATGGAAAAGAAGTTTTTCTGAAATTTATGAAAAAACTACTTGCGTTAAAATAATCAGACGGTATTATACGCCCCCACTGACAGCGAATAAGCAGTCAACGCTCTTTAAAATAGATAATCAGATAATTTGTGTGGGCGCTCGCTAGGGCTTCAAAAAAGAAATTGAAGTCTTACGAGAGTCAAACACGTCAATTCGCTTTATTAAGTAAAATTGTGAGTGTTTCGAATTTGAGTGAGCAAGCTTTTTAACTGAAGAGTTTGATCATGGCTCA
>NZ_JSEE01000018.1 GCF_001625355.1 Marinomonas sp. TW1 | reverse complement strand
TGAGCCATGATCAAACTCTTCAGTTAAAAAGCTTGCTCACTCAAATTCGAAACACTCACAATTTTACTTAATAAAGCGAATTGACGTGTTTGACTCTCGTAAGACTTCAATTTCTTTTTTGAAGCCCTAGCGAGCGCCCACACAAATTATCTGATTATCTATTTTAAAGAGCGTTGCCGTTACACTTAAGCTGCTCAGTCTCTGTTAGAGAGTGAAGCCCTGTCCGTGTCAGCGAGGGCGTATATTAAGGATCTACAGATTTAGTGCAACTCTTTTTTTCGTTTTTTTGATGTTTTGGTTAAGTTTTTCATATTTAGGTTAGAAGTTAACCAAAACTGTTTAATCTGCATACAAAAAAGGCCTGTTATCAAAAAATAACAGGCCTTTTTAATAGAAATCTTAAGTGTATTCACTCAATCATTAAGACTCTGTTTCATTCGCAGCTTCTTTACGGCGTTTCCATTCATACACCACGGCAAGCAAAATCGTGATAGTAATCATCACCAAACCTAAGGCATTTACGGCAGGTGTCAGACCCGTTCGCACTTTAGACGCAATATAAACGGTTAACGTCGTGTCATAACCTTTTACAAACAGTGTCGTATTATAGTTTTCAAAGGATTGTAAAAACGCAATGGCGGCCGCCGAAATAATAGCGGGCTTTAGATAAGGCAATAAAATTCGACGGAATGCTTGCCATTGTGTTGCCCCTAAACTCAGCGCCGCATTTTCTAAAGTACGGTCAAAACGCTGCAATCTCGCCAAGACCATCAACATCACGTAAGCGGAAATAAAGGTTGTTTGAGCGATCACGGTCAAAAATATACCGCCATTTACCGACAAGCCTTTCCAGAAGATTAAGGTTGAAATACCCACAATGACACCGGGCGTCAACAATGGCGACATCATCAATGAGTAAATAAAGGTTTTGCCTTTACCTTGCACGGTCGATAGAAACAAAGCACAACAAATACCAATTGGCACGGCCACCACCAACACGCCTGCGGCGACTATGATACTGGTCCACAAAGCCTGCCACATGGCGCCGTCTTGCGCCAAGGCATCAAACCACTTAAGCGTCGCTCCGCGCCATGGTGAAACGGTTGGAAAGCGACTGTCGTTAAACGTCGCCAAACCCATGATAATAAGCGGTGTAAATAGGTATAAGAAAAATATCCCTATATAAAAGCGAACACCAAATCGCATAATGCTTTCAGAACTCATCGTGCAATGTCTCCTAGGCCCACTTTAAACACACGCATTACCAAGGCAATAAAACCAATACAGATAACCAACAACAAGAAGGCATACGCAGCACCTTGGTTCCAGTTACCACCTTCAAAGAACCAGTTGTAAATAATCTGAGTGAACCAGCGGCTACCAGGAGATCCTAATAAGGCCGGTACGGCATAACTACCTGCTGCCAACATAAAGGTCATAATACAACCCGTCGCAATACCTGGCTTAGCGTGCGGAATAATGACTCGCCAATGGGTTCGAATCCAACCCGCGCCAAGGTTACGAGCGGCTTTAATTTGATTGGTATCCAAACTCTCGATGGCATTATAAATAGGGAAGATCATAAACAAGATATAAGCGTAAACCATACCAATTAACACACCGCCGTCACCTGACAAAAATCGGATGGGACGATCAATCAAGCCCAAACCTAACAAGGCGGCATTTAAAGGCCCCTTGTAGGCTAAAATAATGTACCAAGAGAAAGTTCGAAGAATTTCATTAATCCAAAAAGGAATAATCAGTAGTAATAGACATAAAGCGGCTTTTTGAGGTGTCGCTACTTTGGCCAAATAAAACGCAATCGGATAACTCACAATAAGAGTCAATGCCGTTACGAGAACGCTAGACCAAATGGTCTTAAAAAAGATTTTCAAATGGATATGGTTACTAAACAAGGTTTCGTAGTTAACCAAAGAATAGGTGTCTTTTGGCCCACCAATATCTGCTGGCAACAGATTAGGGCGAAACGAGTAATCCACCATCAGAAGTTGCGGCAAAACAACCAAAGCAATCAGCCAAATGGCAATCATACCCACAATACCAATGGCTAACCCACTGCCAAAGCGAGCCTTTAGCTGGTTAAGCATTACTATCACCTCCAATCACAATGGCATCGCTCACGTTGTAAGAAAGTGATAAAGCCTTCCCCTTCGCTAAATCATCATTGTATTGGTGCGCACCCAGCTGAATCGTCAGAGTTTGTTTTGAAGTGGCAGTTGTAGAAGTGCTTAGTGTTAGGTATGCCCCTTCAAAGTTCACTTCTTCTATTTCAACCGCCACACTTAACATGCCCTCTTCGGGCTGTAAGCGAAAATGCTCAGGGCGAATAAACAAAGTGGCTTCTTCACCAATCGCGACAGAAGACTGCACTCGCCCTTTCAAGACACCAAGTTCACCACAATGAATCTCTGCAATACCGCTATCAATACGCTCCACTTTGCCTTGAATGGCGTTATTCTCACCAACAAAAGACGCGACAAAAGCGGTTTGGGGGTCGCGGTATAAGGTAATCGGGTCCGCCACCTGCTGGATACGACCAGCGGACATCACAGCCACTCTATCCGACATGGTCAGAGCTTCACCTTGGTCGTGTGTAATATAAATAAAGGTGATGCCAGTTTTACGCTGAATCTCTTTTAACTCTGTACGCATATGCTGGCGCAGCTTTAAGTCCAAAGCAGAAAGTGGTTCGTCCAGCAACAATACTTGTGGCTCAACCGCTAATGCACGAGCGATGGCAATGCGTTGCTTTTGACCACCAGACAGTTCAGAGACTTTCTTATGACCGCTTCCTTCTAACGCGACTAACGCCAATAAACGATCGGAGGCTTTTTTACGCTCACTTTTCGAAACTCCGCGGACTTCTAGGCCAAACTCAATATTTTCCGCCACAGTCATCAGCGGGAAAAGCGCGAGGTTTTGAAAAATCATCGACGTTGGACGTTTGTTTGCTGGCACACCAGCCATGTCTTGCCCGCCAATTTTGACACAACCTTCTGTAGGATCTAGAAAGCCACTGATCATGTTCAAAATCGTGGTTTTACCACAACCGGAAGGGCCTAAAAAACTAAAAAACTCACCTGATTCAATTTTTAAATCAGACTTTTGAATGGCCGTAAAATCACCAAACTGCATGACCACATTGTCTAAATGAACACTACTATCCATTGATTCTCTCAAATACTAAAAATTAATGTAAAAAAAGCCCCTCGAAAACACTTTCCGAGGGGCTTTAAGAAACAGATTACGCTGATAAGTAACGATCTTGATATTCGTTACGCAATGAAAGATACCAAGATTCTTGGATAGGCCACCACCATAGGTTAGCAAGGTCCTGCTGTGTGTAAGAGTCTTGGAAGAACTGTTTCGTTTCAGCTGGCAGCAAAGCATCGGCGCCTTTAGCCGTCGAGTTGTAACCCGTCGCTTTAACGAACATCGCACCCGCTTCAGGGGTGTAGTACCAGTTGATGAACTCATAAACCGAATCCACATTGTTGGCATTTTTCGGAATAACAAACCCTTCCATCCAAGCCAATGCACCTTCTTTCGGTGCACCATATGCGACAGGCTCACCTTCTGCTTTCAGTTTAAAGGCTGTGCTATCCCAAGTTTGACCGATCACGGCACCATTTGCGCGGAACGCGCCCTGCGCCTCATTTTCAGTAGACCAGAATTGAGCAATGGCGGACTTATTTTCTACCGCCACTTTTAGAATGACTTCAAAGTTAGCACGCATCGCCTGTTCATTTTTGTACGAATCAAGCAAAGGGTAAGGTAACTTGCCTGCTTTTTCTAACCACAAACCAATACCAACTAATGCAGAATGACCACGAACCGTCACGCCACCAGCATTTTCAGGTGTCCAAAGATCACCATAACTTAGATTCTTAGGATCCACTTTGGCATATTCTGTGTTGTAGGCAATCGCTTCCGTACCCCAATCAGAAGGAGCGAAGTAACGCTTACCTTTTACGATGCCACCAACATCAGAACCTGCCAGCGCGCTCTCAAGACAACCACTCCAATTAACACGTTTCACATCAAGAGGTTGAATCAAATCGTAATCAACATAACCCGGAACACGATCGACTGTCGGCATAATGATGTCAAAGCCAGTACCATCCGTTGCGCGTAATGAGTTCATTAACTCATCGTTCGTACCATAAGGTGTAAAGGTGGCATTGATGCCTGTTTTGGCTTTAAAATCTGCCAACATTTCATCGGTAATGTAACCTGCCCATGCATAAATACGCAGTTCTTTATTCGCTGCAATAGCACGGTTTATTGAGAATGGTGTAGCCGCAACAGCACCAGCAACCGAGGCACCTTTGACAAACTGACGACGTGAAAGTGTCATGTTCGAGCTCCTTTTTCGTTAATTGTTGTTACCTAATCAAAACGGAAATAACCCAGAAATTCAACATTTATTAAACAGGCGTTTAATAATCCATCAAATGTAACGCAGAATCATGACGATAAAGTGACCACCTGTTTTTTCAGCATAGCAATATAAATGTCACAAATGTCGCGCACAATAAAAAACCTGTCGCTAATAGACCTGCAATTCGCATCGGATTCAAATCTCAATTGCTGCTCACCACTGTAACAATTCTGTCATGAGATAATATTAAGGTAGCCTGAAATCGTAATAATTTGTTAACGGCAGGTCTTGAATTGAAAATATCCCACGTCACTCGCACGACAACAATAAGCTACTTAATCATTGCGGCCATGCTCATCGCTTTACTGTTATGGAGCTTAATGCAATTCCGTGGCGCCTTTGAGAAAAGTGATTCATACACTCAAGTATGGGAATATTCCGCCATTGATTTGAAGCAACAGATTGAAAGCTACCTTTCATCAGGCGAAGCTTCAACCCTACAATCTGCGCAAGAATTTATTCAAACTAAAATTTATCCAACGTTAAAAACCTTACCCGATAACATCAAAGCTCCTATCCAAGAACCTCTCGCTGAAATTCAGCACAGCCTAGAATCCGATGTCAGAGCAGCAGGTAAACTGTCCGGTAGCCCATTTGCTTTGATTGAAAACAACGAACGTCAAATCTTACTATCTCTTAATGCCTTGGCCGATAAAATCCATCTTTATCTTGAGAGTAATAGCCTTAATGATGCTGCGCCTTACCTAGCTAGCCAAGCTTATTTATATGCCGATCTTGCTCATGTAAATAGCGCCAAAAATGAATACCTAGCGAAAACGACCGAAGACAACCTTCAACGTTTGAAAGAAGCGCTGGTGCGCTTCCAAGCTCACATCAAAGCGTTTTCTGAACTGCCTATTCTATCCTTAGAGAGTGATCAAGATGCCGACTCGGAAGATGACCTTTCAGCTTTAATGGGCTGGGATACCGATGAAGGCGACGACATGGTCGATCCGCTTGAAGAAGCCAAGAGCGAGTTACATACCTGGTCACACCGATACCTTAAAGACGTAAGCTCTAGTCTTACTGGGATTCAACAAGCCACAGCAGCACAAACGAAAATTCGAGGACTAATCGACCAATTAGAAGCGACGTTAAAAGCCGGTACGACCAGCATTCAGCAAAGTGCTGAAAACACACAACAGCAGACACTCATGGCTTTTTCCTTGTTTGTGCTACTCATGGTCATCACCACCATTGCTGTGCATATTTTCCAGAATAAAGTCGTCGTTAAAAGCGCAAAAGACCTTTATAGCGCGGTGAAAGAGTTGGTTGAACATCAAAACGTCCAAACATTAAAAGTGGGCAAAACTAAGAATGAACTATCGGATGTCGCCCACTACTTAAATCGATATCTAGAACAAGTCAGCGTACAGCGCCAGCAAAGAGATACCGAATTAAATAATATTTCAGTGTCTCTAAATGAAATGCTCACCGCGTTCGGACAAGTACATAAACTGGGCATGGATTCAAAACAAAAACTGGATAACACCCTCGACCTGTCTAGCCAAGTGGAGGTTCTTGCGAACAAAGCGGAAGTTCGTGCTCAAGAAGTGGCGAGCTATGCAACAGACACTAACACGGCCATGACCCACAGTGTTGATCAGGCCGCCGCATTAACCCAAGCTAACCAAACCACGGTTGAGCGCCTCAACAGCAGTCGCAACGCGTTGAACAATTTGGAAAACTCAGTCTCTAGTGCTTCCTCTATTGTCGGGGGGATCAAAGACATTTCGGAACAAACAAACTTACTGGCTTTAAATGCCGCCATTGAAGCCGCTCGCGCCGGAGAACATGGAAGAGGCTTTGCGGTGGTTGCCTCAGAAGTCAGAACACTCTCAAGTCGTACTCAGCAGTCTTTAGAAGAAATCACTGATATCTTTGCTTCCTTGAATTCTGCCACCGGGAAGCTCAAAAAGAACATTGAACTCATTGAACACGCATCCCATGAACAAATTAGTCTTACCCAAGCACTCGGACAATCCGCTCAGGACGTATTAGACAAATCACAACAGTCGACTCATCTCGCTAAAAAAGCGTCAGGTTATGCCGCTGAACAAAAAACAGGCATGAACCGTCTAAATGAAGCGGTTGTTCAAATACGTGAACAAGCCAATGAGTCAGAAGCCTTTATGTCACGCGTAACCGACAATATTAAACAGAAAATCCAGGACATCACCACCACTCTTGGCATTCGATAATCCTATGTTGCTTGCCCATAAAAAAATCCAGCCTTGGCTGGATTTTTTTATTCAAGCGAGTAAATAAAAGCGTTTAAAACAATACTCGAGCCTTGATAGTACCATCGACTTCTTTGACTTTTTCCAACGCCAACTCAGCGGTTTCGGCATCCACGTCCATGACCATGTAACCGAGCTTTTCCGTTGTGCGCAAGTATTGGCCAGTAATGTTAATGTCATGTTCAGAGAAAATGGCATTAATGCGTGATAACACGCCAGGACGGTTCTCATGAATATGAAGAATACGATGATTGTCTGCTTGTGCAGGCAAGGCCACTTCAGGAAAATTCACGGCGGCAATGGTGGTACCCACATCAGAGAACTTAACCAATTTCTCAGCCACTTCGACACCAATGTTTTCTTGCGCTTCCATGGTACTACCGCCAATGTGTGGCGTTAGAATCACGTTATCTAGACCGCGTAGTGGCGATACGAACTCTTCGTCATTACCTTTGGGCTCAACGGGGAAAACATCCACTGCAGCACCAGACAAATCGCCCGCCTTAATCGCTTCGGCAACTGCATCAAGATCTGCTACCGTGCCTCGTGAGGCATTAATAAAGATAGAGCCTTTTTTCATGTAAGACACTTCTTTTTCACCAATCATCAACTTAGTTGACGCAGTTTCAGGCACATGCAGACTGATGATGTCGCTGGTTGATAACAACTCTTTCAAACTCTTAATTTGGCGTGCGTTACCTAATGGCAATTTGGTGACGATGTCATAAAAACACACTTCCATGCCGAGGGATTCCGCCAACACGCTTAATTGGGTACCAATGCTACCATAGCCGATAATGCCCAAACACTTACCACGCGTTTCATAAGAACCCACTGCAGATTTAATCCAACCACCACGGTGACAAGCCGCATTCTTTGCTGGAATGCCTCGCAACAAAAGAATCAGTTGACCGAGAACCAATTCAGCCACACTTCGAGTATTAGAATAAGGGGCATTAAAGACCACAATACCTTTTTCACTCGCCGCGTCTAAATTAACCTGATTGGTACCAATACAAAAACAACCAATCGCCGCTAACTTATTTGCGTGAGACAGTACTTTTTCAGTTAACTGGGTACGAGAACGAATACCAATGAAATGAGCATCGGCGATTTTTTCGATCAACTCGCCTTCCGCCAACGCTGTCTTATGGTATTCAATGTTGGTATAGCCTGCGTCTTGCAATGCATCCAATGCGGATTGATGGACGCCTTCCAATAACAAAATTTTGATTTTTGCTTTGTCTAATGAAGTATTGCTCATGGCTCGTTCGACTTCTCTGTTTTTAGGGTGGGGGGAAATTTACGGCAATATGTTAACACAGAACACTCTATGTCGTATTCAGAATACTGGAATGTGATTCATTATGATAAGAACAAAACTCATGAATAATAGGATGGCATTGAAATTGCCATCCTATTTCGGCTTAGCTTAGACAGGCTTTCTTTGTAGATACACACCCGTTTCTACATGGTGAGTATAGGGAAATTGGTCGAACATGGCGTATCGAACCACTTGATGCGTACTGGCCAACGATTCTAGATTCGCTTTCAGCGTTTCAGGATTACAAGAAATGTAAAGAATCGCATCCACTTTACGAATCAACTCAATGGTTGCCTCATCCAAACCAGCTCGCGGTGGGTCCACCAGCACAACAGACGGAGAAAGCGTTTCCATACCGGCTTGCAGTAAGCTCTTTGGCAAGTCCGCTTCACCGTTCAATGCGGCTGCAACATCTTCACTGGCCATTTTCACGATCTGGACATTTGGCATGCCATTCATGGCAATGTTCAATTGGGCGGAATTCACTGACACTTTGGAGATCTCTGTGGCAACAACACGCTCAAACTGACGCGCTAGCGGAATGGAAAAATTACCATTACCACAGTACATTTCGAGTAAATCACCGCTCTCATCTTGGGTGACATCTAGTGCCCACGCGAGCATTTTTTCATTAATGCCTGCATTCGGCTGTGTGAAACTGTTTTCCACTTGTTGATAATGGTACTTTTGGCCGTTTACCGTTAAGGTTTCCATCACAAAATCACGAGTAAGCACTTGCTTACGTTTACGGCTACGACCAATAAAGTGGCAAGCCGGAAACGACTTATTCAATTCACGTGCGGCTGTATTCCATTCCTCATCAATTGGCTTATGGTACAAAAGACTGATCAGAGCTTCGCCTGTTGTTGTGGTTAAGAAATCCACCTGAAACAATTTATGACGCAACACAGTCACGTTACGAATCGCATCTAACAAGGCTGGCATCAATTCATTAATCAAGGCTGACGCCGCTAAAAATTGATCGGTTCGAATCGGTGTTCTTGGGTCCGCTGAATCAAACATAGCGTAGAACAAATCGTCACCATCGTGCCAAATACGAAATTCTGCACGCATACGATAATGACTAGGTTCACTGTCAAAGACTTCCATTTCCGGTAAGTCTAAATCCGCCATTAGTTGATTTAGCCCAGCTTGCTTCTCAGCTAACTGTTGTTGATATTTCTCAGGTTGAATCTGATCCGGTCTCATGACATGTTCTCTATGATGGCGATGATGATTACTGGTAGCATTGACGAATAAAAGCGCGGCATTATACGAGTTCCTGCGGCACAAATCTAATGCTGAACAGAACGAATAATAAATCGAAACAAACAGCCAAATATTGCCCTTAATTTAGATACTGCGGGCCAAGCAGAATCACCAAGGCCATAGTAAATGAAAATTTACCCTGATAATCGTCTTCCGCTTCATGGGTGAATTGTGGTTTTAATTGCCCACTTAACCAGTCCCGATAGAGTCGCCTTTCGTACTGTATGTTGTATAAGAAGCTATCCGACTCAAGACTGTGCTCACCAGATTGCAAGAAGCTCAGCTGATAGCTCATGTTATTTTTGTCATCAATGGCATGATAAGCAAACAGATTCTCACGCCCATAGAACTCACCTTCTTGATCCAGCCAAACAACACTAAAATCCGTCCCATAATGAAATCGCTCTTGCGGGTAAAAAGAAACGCCGACACCATATCGCGCCCCTACACCTTTAGAGTAATACGCAAAAGCTTCTTGTTTCTGATACCAGCTCCAACCACCATGATCATGACCCTGATTAAAACGTAGACGCATAAAAGGGTCTAGTGGAAAATCCACCAATACCCCCGCATCAAAATCCGCCCCTAGATCCTCTCGGACAAAATTCACCGCCGCTGAAAAACTGGTTTTTAATGCCGACTGAATCACAGAGCTTTGCTGTGATGACTCGCCACGTTCATTCTCAGGCGTGATCGAGTCACCATTTGATTCAATGACTACTCGTAAACGCTTTTCAGTATTCGGCAACTTCATCCGAGCACTGAAATCAAAAAAGCCCGACGAGTCATCTTCCTCAAAAATAGGACCAAAACGCATACGGACAAAACTGTCCGACTGCCCATCACCGTCTTTGCCGGATAAAAAAGCATCCGTACTATTTGACCAACGCCCAATAGTACGAGAAATGCTCTTATGAGTACTTTGCCACCAAGCAAGGTCTTGCCCCTCCACTGAAGGCTCCGCAACCACATCTGCATGGCCAAAGTTTGACGATACAATAAGCAAACTGGTCACTAGACAGTGCTGAAAATAACACCGCATTGTAAAGCTTAGTCTCTCAACATTTGTTGAATCATCAAAGAAGAGTTCTCGGCCGCAACTTTCAAATACTCTTCAAAGCTCGCAGGGGATTCTTTACCAGCGATATCAGACAAGGCTCTCACCACCACAAATGGCGTATTAAATTTAAAGCAGACTTGCGCCACCGCAGCCGCTTCCATCTCAACGGCCACCAACGCAGGGAAGATCTCACGAACAGACGCTACACGCACAGGGTCACTCATAAAACTGTCACCGGTACCAATTAACCCCACCTTGGCGCGAACTTCCGTCGCGGATACAACCGCTTGTTGAGCACTTTCCACCAAAGTCACATCAGCTTGGTAGGCTTCCGGCATGCTAGGCACTTGTCCCATTACATAACCAAAGGCGGTGACATCGACATCATGATGTATCACTCGATCCGAAATCACCACATCGCCAACCTGCAATTCAGGATCATAACCACCAGCCGAACCGATATTAATGACATACTCTGGCTTAAATTGAGACAGTAGCAAGGTTGTCGACAAAGCGGCATTGACCTTACCGATACCCGACTTTAACAACACCACTTCCTTGCCTTCAAACTGTCCGATAAAAAAATCGCAACCTGCGATGGTTTGCTCTGTAACATCGGTCATCCAAGCCTTGATAACAGCCACTTCCTCATCCATGGCACCGATCAATCCAATAACACTCATACTTACTCCCAATGCATTTCTTAACGTACGACGCGTCGCACAAATTGTTTAATTTTTTCGCCTGAGTACGGCGATGATACTTTGCACAAAGTCACTGTATCTGGTTTATCTTGCCAGTCCTGAATCGTAAACAAACGCGCCTCAGGAAACCGCTTATGCAACTGGGCCAACAGTATGCTGGACTGCGGCTCCAATAGCACAATGACAGCGTCAGAATGATACGGCAGCACCAAATCAAAACTGGATAAGTCAGACAACCACTGTGTCGTTATCTGCTGTGTCTCTAACTCACTATACCAAATGGCTTTTGTGACTCGACTGCCTCCCACCATAATCCATGATGGGCCTCGCTCAGGATGATAAACCGGCATAATACCATCACACTGCAGGGCTTGAACCAAGACCTGATGCAAACTGTAATCGAAAGGACAACCGAATAAATGAAAAACTTGCTCATCCGGCGTTTGTAACGGTGTGCTGTTCACCCAAACAATTGGCAAGTTAGTTCGATCATGTTTCACCTGCAAGGCTTGGGTCATCTTATGCTGCCCTTCCAGATCCTGATCACAACCAATTAAAATGGCATCAAATTTCACGATAGTAGTAGACTGGGTAAAAAAGCTGTCCGCTGAAACAAAGTCCTTCACTTTACAACCCAAGCGAACAAGCGCCGCTTGAATTAACGCACTATTAGGATAATCATTAGCGATCCAAGCCACTAACTTACCGGTGGTTCCTTGATCTTCTAGCGAACTCATGGAAGTGTGATCTTGTTCTGGACAAACGACTGGCAGGTTGAATTGCAGAGCATTGTTTCGCAAAATCTTATATTGAGCGCCGAGGTGATTCGCTAACGTTTTAATCATCCATATAAAAAGCTCTCTTGAGGCCATATCGTGCATCGCCACGAACTCTAGTTCATTGCCCTTCATCTGGATCGATAAACGTCGCTCAGCCATATCATTAGACATCACCATCATAAAGAGTAATCGCAACAAAGCCGCTACCTTGTTGTCCACTTCAATGGTTTTAAGTGACACCGGCAGTGTAATGTCCAATAACGCACGATTCGCTTCCATCCCCATTGCCGTCATCACCTTAGCGCTTTCCGCAATGAGCACATTGCCCAAGATCACCTCGCGCACCATATCTTCAGGACGACCAATATCCTCCAAAATCGAGAGAGTTAAACTCAACCAGCCTTGAAATTGTTGTGTCTGTATTGTGCTAGGTAACTGGGTTAAATACTCCAATTCTTGTTGCAGTGCTTGGGCATCCACTTTTTTCTCAATGGCATTCGACAGAGGCTGTAACTGATCAAGCTGCCACTTCAAACTGGTTTCCAAAGTCACATTGCGGCCAACCAATAAAATCCCACGATAGCCAAATTCATTATGGTAAGAAAACACCTTCCACTGATAAATTCGCCCTAACCGATCAATGGTTAATTCAAAGTTGCGACCGACCGCACCTTTTAAGGCTTCTTGGATAATTTGATGGCAGGATATGGGCAAAAAATCGAATAAAGTACGAGAGCGTTCTGCCTCAGGAAATATCTCTTTGGCTTCCGTATTAAGCACCTGTAACTCTGCCACTTCATTACTAAAAATGATGGCACTGTGAACCGATTCAGACAATAGATTAAATTGATCATCCTTCGCCTTGATGGACGCTCGATAGTGATTGCTTTGCTCTTGAATCGGTTGCAATTCATCAAATAGCGGTAACCTGCTTTCTCGCTGATAAATCGTTTTTTCAAGCGGCACAAAAAGCAGTTTTTTGATGTAGATATTCAGCAGCCAATAAAAAGCCAACAAACTCAACGCAACAAACAAAAGCCAAGGCAATGCGACACGTAGCGAGTCACTCAACAGGTTTTCTGCTTGTTCTATTTCGAGTCTAAAAGCACCTTGTACAGCAGAGTCCAACGGAAAAGCATAAGACAACATTGGAACAGATGGATCATTAGTATCAGACGAGGTTTCCTCTAACAGCAAACGGTTATTCGACTCATCAAATAAACGTACCGCCATCACCTGAGCACTTGATAACAGCTCATTGCCCAAAGTTAAATTATCACTCAGCGAAATAAAGCCATATAAAAACCCTAAACTTTCCATGTCAGAAGAAAGTATTTTCTTTTTATACATTAATAAAGTTGCGTCATCTTCGGTGACTACAGAAACCCATCGACTGATTTGGCCTTTTGCCAATAGGGGCTGGAAATCGGCCTGCGTAAACAAGCGCGCTCTTGGATCCATAGCATGAAAATCGTCTTTCCAATCTATATAGAAGAAGTCCAAGCCACCAGTAAATAAAATATCATGATGACTAAACAACAAATCCAACGCTTGGCCTACGTTATACTCTCTAATAGCAAGATCTTGTACGATAAAGCTCATTTCTGACTCGGCACGAACCAAGTAAGAAGCCAACGTTTGTTCAACAATTTTATGTTTTAAACGCAGTGTTTGTTCGGCTGAAGATCGATCATAAGTACTGGTAAAATACAGCGCACCTAAAACAATTAACGCCATCAATGAAGCTGTCATGAACAGCAAGGCCTGTTTAAGTCGATCCTTCAAACTAATGCTTACTGCCATTTTTGCACCGAATAATGATAGGCCTGTTGCAACATCAACCCTAAACTCTCTGGGTCAATATCTTCCGTTAACAGTGGCGATCTCGCCACGTAAAGATTAGGTAGGTTTCGACCTTCTAAGTCCAACTTAATCGCTTCCGCGATTGCGATGGATAAATCGTCCCAATAAAACAAGGTGTTTGCTTTAATATGACGATCTTTTAGCTCGGTCAGTTGAGCGTTAAAAGCGCCCCAAACATTTGTCTGAATATGACTGTAAGCTTCATTTTCCCTCAACACTTGCAACACACCTGCAGCCAAGTTCTGTGAGCAGCTGAAAATAAAGTCTGTTTCCTGGTTTGCTAACAAGACGTTTGTACGTTTGATCGCTTGCTGTACATTATCTTCCACAACATAAATGCTATCAACGTCACGTCCATAGCGGTTCATTTCATCGAGGAAACCATCACAGCGCATTTGCCCTAGATAACTTTCCGGTAATACCAAAGCGGAAATACGCGCCGAAGGCGGTAATTGTCGATCCAGATAACTGGCCAGCATTTGTACCGTCTTAAATTGATTAAACCCGACGTAGATTAAGGGGGGACGAGGCACCCAGTGCACGATTGGCGTCGCAAAATCGAATAAAATAAGCTTACCTTGCCCTTGAATCAAAAATCGCTCAAAAAGCCGACGAAGACTGACATTAAATTTTGTGGCAATAATGTAGTCTGACTCCATTTCAATGACAGGCAAATGCGCAATAAAATCAGTACCATAACCCGATCGATCAACATAAGTGTCCAAACGATAGACTATGCCTAACTCACGCATACGCTTCTTAAAAGCATTTAACATTCGTTGATTTTGCCAATCCGCTACGTCCCCAAACAATAGAAAAACAACACGAATGGGAGTTTGTTGCGATATACGAAGTGGGTTTGGAGGAGAGTTAACGAGCGTAGAAAATTGCTCAGACAAAGGGCTTTGTTGTGGTAACAGCTGATAAAAAGTTTGCTCTGTCATCACCTCTTCAGCAAAACTTGCAGCCAACAACGGCCCGCTAACACAAGCAAGATTCAAGCATAAGATGAGCAGCAATCGTCGCATTTTCCAGCCTAATCGGATCATTCCCTATTATTATCCCAAAATATCTAACTTTCAGCGAATGGGAAACAAGAAATGCACTTGAACGTGTAAATAAATGCTAATGCCAAGAACAACGAAAACAAAAGAAAGGCAAATTTTAGGCATAAAAAAAGCCGACATAAAGTCAGCTTTTTAAAATATGGTGCGGAAGGAGAGACTCGAACTCTCACGCCGTGAAGCACTGGAACCTAAATCCAGCGTGTCTACCAATTCCACCACTCCCGCAAGGAATGGCGAGCATTATAGGCAAATCATTTCGATGGTCAACTCTTTTTTACAAGTTTTCATTAAAAAAATAAAAAAAAGCCGATTAGTCCGCCTTATACTCGCTTAAACCGGTTTAAAGCTTAAAAAGTACGGCCGTTGTTATACTCACCATGCTCATAACGAACCGCCATTTCTTCTAGGTCAATGGTCTTAATACGTGACGCCTGACCCGCACAACCAAACGCTTCATAGCGATCAATACACACCGCTTTCATCGCTTTAATACTTTCTGTTAAGTATTTACGAGGGTCAAAATTGCCTTTATGCTCCGCCAAACTACGACGAATTGCCCCAGTCGCGGCCAAACGCAAATCCGTGTCGATATTCACCTTACGCACACCATAGCGAATCGCCTTAACGATCTCTTCGACTGGCACACCATAAGTTTCTGGGATATCACCACCAAATTCGTTGATAATTTCTAGCCAATCTTGTGGCACAGAAGAAGAACCGTGCAATACGATATGGGTATTAGGCAGCAATTGAACAATCTTAGCGATACGCTCAATATCCAAAATGTCACCTGTCGGTGGACGAGTAAACTTGTAAGCGCCATGGCTAGTACCGATGGCAACAGCCAAAGCATCAATACCGGTTGCATTAACAAAGTCGACTGCTTCTTGTGGGTCCGTCAGCATCTGATCATGAGACAAGATACCTTCCGCACCAACACCATCTTCTTCTCCAGCCTGTCCCGTTTCAAGAGAGCCAAGCACGCCAAGTTCACCCTCGACCGACACACCACAAGCATGAGCAAATTCCACGGTACGACGCGTCACATCGACATTGTATTCGTAACTCGCAGGTGTTTTCCCGTCAGCCATAAGAGAGCCGTCCATCATCACCGAGGAAAAACCTAGCTGAATAGAACGTTGACAAATGGCAGGAGACGTACCGTGATCTTGGTGCATCACCACAGGAATGTGTGGAAAATCTTCAATTGCCGCGGCAATTAAATGGCGTAAAAAATGAGAGCCTGCGTATTTACGAGCTCCAGCAGACGCTTGCATGATAACAGGCGAATTGACTTCATCCGCTGCTTCCATAATGGCTTTCACCTGCTCCATGTTGTTCACATTGAAAGCAGGTAAGCCGTAGCTGTGCTCTGCGGCATGGTCCAGTAACTGACGCATACTGATTAAAGGCATAAAAGGTTTCCTCTGACAATTTGTCTAATATTCTATTTATTACAGACAGCGCATCGTTTCCCGTGCACTCAGTTTTGTTATCACCCCATCTGACAACAGATGAAATGTGGCTTACGCCTTATCGTTATTGTCATATTCAACATACTGTCGAATAGGTCACTCTCTCGTATTTGCCACTGGCCTCATTGGTCCAGTGACTTAGGCTTTTAGCCTTTATTATGTAAAACAGTCTTATGCTGTTCTTAATAGTATTAATTTTGCGCGCGTGATTCCAACATAGCAACCGCTGGCAACACTTTTCCTTCAACAAACTCAAGAAAAGCCCCACCGCCAGTTGAAATATAAGACACTTGTTCAGCAATACCATACTTATCTACGGCCGCTAACGTATCACCGCCACCAGCAATAGAGAATCCAGCGCTGTTGGCAATCGACATAGACAAAGCTTTCGTGCCTTCACCAAATTGGTCAAATTCAAACACACCCACTGGACCGTTCCAAATAATGGTTTGTGATTCTTCCAATAAGGCAGAAAAAGCCGCGGCAGCTTTTGGACCGATATCCAGAATCATGTCATCTGCTGCAACGTCTTTAGCGTCTTTGATCGTCGCCTTGGCATCCGCTGCAAACTCAGTGGCCACCACAACATCTTCTGGCAATGGAATGCTGGTTTTCGCCATCAAGGCTTTGGCTTGTGGAATCAAATCTTCTTCATAAAGAGATTTACCTACAGGGAAGCCAGCCGCCGCTAAGAAAGTATTGGCAATGCCACCACCAACGATCAACTGATCGACCTTGTCAGACAGAGACTCAAGCACGGTCAATTTAGTTGAGACCTTTGAACCACCCACAATCGCGGCCATTGGACGAGCCGGTACAGCTAACGCTTTTTCCAACGCTTCCAGTTCAGCGGCCAACAGAGGTCCTGCACAAGCAATTGGCGCAAATTTCGCCACACCATGAGTAGAAGCTTGAGCTCGGTGAGCGGTACCAAAAGCATCCATCACAAACACATCACATAAGGCGGCCATTTTCTTCGCCAAGGCCTCATCGTCTTTCTTTTCACCAGGATTAAAACGTACATTTTCCACCAAGACCAATTGTCCTGCGGCCACATCTACACCGTCCAGCCAATCCTTAACCAAAGGTACGTCTTGCCCCAGCATAGTCGACAAATGCTGAGCCACTGGCAACATAGAGAATTCTTCTTCGTACTGACCTTCTGTCGGACGGCCAAGATGCGACATGACCATCACTTTGGCGCCGGCCTCTAATGCCAACTTAATGGTCGGCAAAGCAGCACGAATTCGAGCATCACTGGTAACCTTGCCATTTTTCACTGGCACATTAAGGTCTTCACGGATCAATACACGCTTGTTTGCCAGATCCAAGTCTTTCATCTTAATTACTGTCATAGAAATGCCCTCAATAGTTTTCTTGCTAAGTCATGCTTTTATGCATAACGCTCGCCCAATACTTAGCCACATCCAACATTCGATTGGCGTAGCCCCATTCGTTATCAAACCAACATAATATTTTTACCATATGACCATCAATGACTTGTGTTTGAGTACCATCAATAATCACTGAACGTGGATCATGGTTAAAATCCACCGAGGCATGCGCCTCTTTTGTGAACCCCATTAGACCAGCGTATTTGTCATGCGCGGCCTGTTGTAACTGCGCGTTGATCTGTTCGACGGTAACAGGCTGCTCGGTTCGTAGCACCAGATCAATCAGAGACACATTCAAGGTCGGAACACGCACCGCGTTACAACCCATTTTGCCATCCAACTCTGGCATCAAACGAGTAATGCCTCGCGCCAAACCTGTATCCACTGGGATAATAGAACTTAATGCAGCTCGCGTTAAACGCAGATCTTTAGTGTGATAACCATCGATAACCGGTTGGTCATTCATCGCCGAGTGAATCGTTTGACTAGTACCATGCACCACACCTGCAAACCGCTGAATCGTATCTAACACAGGGATAAGGCAGTTGGTGGTACAAGAGGCCGCCGAGACAATCTGATGTTGCGCCGTCAACTCACGATGATTGAAACCATACACCAAGGTACTATCAACATCGGAACCCGCTGGTTGTGACAAAAGTAATCTCGGTACACCCGCGTCTAAATAGGCTTGCGCGCCGTTACGATCACTAAAACTGCCAGAACACTCTAACACGAGGTCGAGCGCCAACGACTGCCAATCCACACCCTCTGGATGCGCACTCGAAAAACACTGAATGGTGTCATCACCGATTTGTAACGTATTGCCTTGCGTCGCAACAGACTGGGGAAAACGACCATGCGTCGTATCATAACGGGTGAGATAACTCATTGTCTCAACATCAGACAATTCGTTAATTGCCACCACTTGAATGTGGTCGCGGAAATTATTTTCGTATAAGGCTCGTAATACTGAACGCCCTATTCGACCATAGCCATTAATAGCGACTCGCAACATAGTCCTACTACTTCATCGCAAAAGGAAAGAAAAAAGAGACGCGTACGCGCGTCTCTTTTCAGTGTTGATCAGAATTACGCCGTTAGAATTTTTTCTGCCGTCGCAACCACATTTTCAACGGTGAAACCAAAGTGCTTAAGCAAATCACCACCCGGTGCTGACTCACCAAAAGTAGACATACCCACCATTGCACCTTCGAAGCCAACGTACTTGTACCAGTAGTCCACATGCGCCGCTTCAATGGCAACACGCTTAGTAACGGCCGCAGGCAATACCGACTCTTTATAAGCCGCGTCTTGTGCATCAAACGTGCTAGTTGAAGGCATTGAAACCACTCGTACTTTTTTCCCTTTCGCGGTTAACGCTTCTGCAGAAGACATTGCCAAGCCCACTTCAGAGCCCGTCGCGATCAAAATAAGCTCTGGCGTACCCGCACAATCTTGCAACACATAACCACCTTTCGCGACGTTCGCTAGAGTCGCGGCATCACGCGCTTGCGCTGGTAGACCTTGGCGAGAGAACACCAACGACGTTGGACCATCACGACGTTCGATCGCCGCTTTCCAAGCAACCGCCGTTTCGGCCGCATCACATGGACGCCAAACCGACATATTCGGGGTCATTCGCAAGTTAGCAAGCTGTTCAATTGGTTGGTGAGTTGGACCATCTTCCCCTTGACCGATAGAGTCATGGGTGTAAACAAAAACGTTCTGGATACCCATCAAAGCGGACATACGTACCGCATTACGTGCGTACTCCATGAACATCATGAAGGTCGCACCATAATTGATGAAACCACCGTGCAAAGAGGCACCGTTCATGATGCCACTCATACCAAACTCACGCACACCGTAGTATACGTAGTTACCAGCAGGGTCATCTTGAATGCCTTTAGAACCAGACCAAAGCGTCAAGTTAGAGCCGGCAAGGTCAGCGGAACCACCTAACAATTCAGGCAAGATGGCACCGAATACGCCAATGGCATTTTGTGACGCTTTACGACTGGCAATGCTTTCGCCTTTATCTTGGCACTCTTGAATGAACGCTTGCGCCTTTTCTTCAAAGTCCGCAGGCAAATCACCCTTAATCACACGACGCTCAAATTCCGCCGCCAATTCAGGGTAAGCCGCTTGGTAGGCAGCAAACTTAGTTTGCCATTCTGTTTCACGAGCCGCGCCGGCTTCTTTTGCATCCCAACCAGCATACACATCAGCTGGCACTTCAAATGGCGCATGCGGCCAACCTAAGAACTCACGAGCGGCAGCAATTTCGGCGTCACCAAGTGGCGCACCATGACAATCATGACTACCAGATTTATTCGGTGAACCAAAGCCAATGATGGTTTTGCAACAAATCAATGTTGGCTTACCGGTTTCAGCTTTTGCCGCATCAATTGCGGCTTTAATGGCTTCAGGATCATGTCCATCCACATCCGCAATAACATGCCAGCCATAAGACTCAAAACGCTTCGGCGTGTCATCGGTAAACCAGCCTTCAACATGACCATCAATGGAAATACCATTGTCATCCCAAAAAGCGACTAATTTGCCCAAGCCTAACGTACCAGCAAGTGAACAAGCTTCATGAGAGATGCCTTCCATCAAGCAGCCATCACCTAAGAAACAGTAAGTATTGTGATCAACTACGTCATGACCTTCGCGGTTAAACTGCGCCGCCAACGTTTTTTCAGCAATTGCCATACCAACCGCGTTACTGATACCAGCACCCAATGGGCCCGTGGTGGTTTCAACGCCGTCGGTATAACCGTATTCTGGGTGACCTGGTGTTTTAGAATGTAATTGACGGAATTGTTTTAGCTCTTCGATTGGCAAGTTATAGCCAGACAAATGCAATAAAGAATAAATCAACATAGAACCATGGCCGTTCGACAAAACAAAACGATCACGGTCAACCCATTTAGCATTAGAAGGGTTATGCTTTAAATAATCGTTCCATAGTACTTCGGCAATATCAGCCATCCCCATTGGAGCACCTGGGTGACCTGAGTTAGCTTTTTGTACGGCGTCCATACTGAGTGCGCGTATGGCGTTAGCAAGTTGTTTCCGAGACGACATGTTGGTTCCACTCCTGGTAGCTTAACGAACAATAGAAAGAACATTCTCCATAGGGTAAAGCCAGCATGCAATGCCAACCCTACACATTTGCCTCATTTTTGGGCCAAGAAAAAGTATTCTCATTAAATCTGCACCATCCTAACAAAAAAACCGTCTCTTGCCTCATATAAATCCACTTTTCATCTTGCCATCTGTGCAATTTTCGGCCATCATTCGTCACTACAGCGTCGATTTGTTTCGGCTTGCGGACGCTATATAAAATCAGCTAAACAGAAGCAGCACAGATGCCTGTTTAGCGACCTACATGCTAAGCGGGTTTTTTTATGCCTTTTTAGCGCTTTTTCATTTTTTGATTGAGGCACTAAACATGTCAGAATATTCATTATTTACTTCAGAATCCGTTTCTGAAGGTCACCCAGATAAAATCGCCGACCAAGTCTCCGATGCCATTCTTGATGCCATTCTGGCCGAAGACACAGAAGCGCGAGTCGCCTGTGAAACCCTAGTAAAAACCGGCATGGTATTGGTTGCTGGTGAAGTCCGTACTAATGCTTGGGTCGACATTGAAGAAATCGCACGCGGCGTGATCCGTGAAATTGGCTACAACAGTTCCGACATGGGCTTCGACTGGGAGTCGTGCGCCGTGATGAACGCCATCGGCAAGCAGTCTGCAGACATTGCCGTGGGCGTTGATGAAGCGGGTGAGAAAGAACTGGGCGCAGGCGACCAAGGTTTGATGTTTGGCTTCGCCACTAACGAAACCGATGTTTTGATGCCAGCTCCTATCACCTACGCGCATCGTCTAGTTGAACGCCAAGCTCAGGTTCGTAAAAACGGCACTCTAGATTTCTTACGTCCTGACGCCAAAAGTCAGGTAACTTTCCGTTATGACGAACACGGCAAACCTTGTGCTATCGATGCGGTGGTTTTATCGACACAACACAGTGCGGCGATTAAACAAGCAGATCTACGTGAAGCCGTGATGGAAGAAATCATCAAACCAGTTTTACCAGAAGAATGGCTCTCAAAAGAAACCAAATACTTCATCAACCCCACTGGCCAATTTATTATTGGCGGTCCTGTTGGAGATTGTGGTTTAACTGGTCGTAAAATCATCGTGGATACCTATGGTGGCATGGCTCGTCATGGCGGCGGCGCTTTTTCCGGTAAAGACCCATCCAAAGTTGACCGCTCCGCCGCTTATGCTGGCCGTTACGTGGCGAAAAACATCGTCGCTGCCGGCTTAGCTGATAAGTGTGAGATTCAAGTATCTTACGCCATCGGCGTGGCAGAACCGACGTCTATCAGCATCAACACATTTGGCACTGGCAAAATTAGTGATGCAAAAATTGTCGAGTTAGTACGCGAACTGTTTGATTTACGTCCAGCAGGTTTGATTAAAATGTTGGATCTAAAACGTCCAATATATCTACCAACAGCGGCCTATGGTCACTTTGGTCGTACTGGTGACAACTTCACCTGGGAAAAAACCGATAAAGCCGAACTGTTACGTCAAGCCGCTGGTTTATAATTGCGTTAATTTCCGCTATAAAAAGCCTTCTTGTGTTAATGCACAAGAAGGCTTTTGTGTTTTTATCTCTTTATCATTAGGACAAGGTATGCGAATCCCACGAATTTATATCAATGCAGAACTAAGCGAAAACCAAACGCTCACCTTGCCTGACACCAGTTTCCAACATTTATGTAAAGTATTAAGACTCAAGTCTGACCACCCTTTACGTGTCTTTAATGGCCAAGGCGGTCAATACCACGCCACGCTGTGTGATGTAGAAAAACGCACAGCAAACATTGCGATCGGTGCATTTGAACCCCTAGATAATGAATCTGCCGTGAAAGTCACCATAGGTCAGACTTTATCCCGTGGTGAACGGATGGACTATGCGATTCAAAAGTCAGTTGAAGCTGGCGTCTTTGCCATTCAACCCTTATTAAGCGAACGTTGTGAAGTTAAGCTCGAAGACAAACGCATGGAAAAACGCCTCTCTCATTGGCAACAAGTGGCCATCAGCGCCGCGGAACAATGTGGCCGAGGTTTAGTACCTGTAGTTTATCCTCCCATTGAGTTAACCGAATGGACTGAGAATTGTAACAATATGTTAAAATTCACCTTACACCATCACAGTGCCAAACCCATCAAACAATTTGATCTACCCAGTCAAAAACACATTGCTTTGCTCATTGGGCCAGAGGGTGGATTAACCGAAAACGAAGTGCAACACGCTGAAAATCAAGGGTTTAATCCAATTACATTAGGGCCGAGAGTGTTACGTACAGAAACCGCTCCAGTGGTCGCACTGAGCGTTATTCAAACCCTATGGGGTGATATCCACTAAACGTACAGTTTTATCATGGCTAACAGAACTGCTACATATTCTTGAAGAAAATCCCTTTAAGATTTAGCCAGTGAAGTTTTAAGGACACGCGATCATATGTTTTACCGAATTGCTTTAACTTGCCTGCTCTACATAGGGACATTTGCTCTGCCTGCAAACAGCTATGCACTGACATTAGAAGAAGCCACTTACACCGCCATTGAAAACAGTCCAACTGTCATGCAAGCCATCGCCAAATATCGCGAATCTAAAGACAATGCAGACCTCGCACGACGTAACGGCTATTACCCAAGCGTTGATTTGGCGGCTGGTATTGGTCATGAAACCACATATGGTGACGACGATTCCTCAGATGACATAGGCTTGACTCGACGCGAACTGTCATTATCTCTGAATCAACCCATTTTCAGTGGTTTCAGCACACAGAATGAAGTGGATCGTTTACACAACGAGGCGGAAGCCGATCGTTGGAGTGCTCTGATATCAGTTGAAGATACCGCGCTTGAAGTTGCTCAAGCGTATGCCAACATTTTACGCTTCCGTGAACTAGTCAATTTGGCCGAAATGAACCTAGAGACACACCAGCGCATCTACAAACAAATCAAATTGAAAACGGATACGGGTATTGGTCGACAATCCGATCTCAGCCAGATCACCGCTCGTTTAGCAAAAGCACATGCCAACCATTTAGCCGCTGTAAACAATTTACGCGATGCCGAAAGCAACTACAATAAAGTCGTCGGTGAAATGCCACCAAAAGACCTGATCTACCCGGTACCTGATCGTGCTATATTACCTGAAGATTTGGACAGTGCCATTCAGCAAGCTTTGTCAAAAAATCCAGCGATTGAAGGCGCCTATTGGGATATTGCGGCAACCGAGAGCATCCAGAAGATTGCTGAAGCGGATAAATATCCCAACATCAATTTCGTCTTAGAAAGAACTTGGAACAATAACATTGATGGCGATGAAGGTCCGAGTGAAGACTTGATCGCCATGATTCGATTGAATTACAACCTTTATAATGGCGGTTCATATAAGCGTAAAAAATACGCGGCGGAACAGCAAAACATTCAAGCCACGGAAATCCGTCGTAACACCATACGTGATACCGAACTCACGGTTCGATTGGCTTGGGCGGCCTTTGAAGCCACCACCGGTCAAAAAGAACACATTCGTCAATATGTCATTGCCACCAAAGAGTCGCAAGTGGCTTACGAAAAGCAATTTCGCCTTGGTCGCCGCACACTCCTAGACGTTCTAGACAGTGAAAATGAACTCTTTCAAGCACGCCAAGACTATGTCAATGCTGACTACGATGAACTCTTTTCTGAATTCCGTTTGTTCAACGCCAAAGGCGAACTAATGCGCGCCTTCCGAATTTATCGTCCACCACTACTGGGGTTCGAAGACGAGTTTGTCACGCCGCAGACAAACGCTCAGCAAAAACAAAGTGCGACAGAGGATCTGCAATCCATTGAATCTAACGTGGTGCCAGCCAATACCCCTGACACAACCGATGTCACTACATCAACAGAGAATCAAACGCCGCAGGAAAGTGAGTTATTCCTAGAGGCCGATGAAAACTCCGGCAGTTGGTAAGGTCGAAAGGGCGGATTTTTATTCGCCCTTTTTATTGAGAATTCACTTTGACCTTAGCAAAAGCGAAAAGCACATTACAGAATCTCTCTCACTGATTCAAACTATTAAAAAAACTGGGCTGTTTTTTCTTCTCAGCGCCCCCATATTTCTATAGCATCAATAGATATTACTCGGCTATTTCTAAACACTGCCGTCTACTCATTTTGAGGAAGCACCACAATGACCATTAAACTCGGCATGGTAATGGATCCAATTTCATCCATTAACTACAAAAAAGACACCTCCCTCGCCATGTTATGGGCCGCCGCTGAAAAAGGCTGGGAACTCATTTACATGGAACAAAAAGATCTCTTTCTAGACAATGGCAAAGCGTATGCCATGGCTCGCTCTTTAAGCGTTCATAAGGACCCTGAGCATTTCTACGACCTTGGCGAAGAGAAACGTATTGCCTTGGGAGACTTAGACGTTATTTTAATGCGTAAGGACCCACCATTTGATGGGGAGTTTGTTTACAGCACCATGATTCTTGAACAAGCAGAACGAGATGGCTGCATGGTGGTAAACGATCCAAAAAGCCTACGCGATTGCAACGAAAAACTGTTTGCGACTCAGTTTCCTCAGTGTTGCCCACCCGTATTGGTCACACGTCGTGCAGATTTACTGAAAAGCTTTCATCAGGAACATGGCGATGTGATTTTCAAACCATTGGATGGTATGGGAGGCACCTCTATTTTCCGTCTAAAACCCGATGATTCAAATGTCAGTGTCATCATTGAAACGCTTACCAATATGGGCCAAGAACAGATCATGGCGCAAAAGTTTATCCCTGAAATCAAACAAGGTGACAAACGCATCTTAGTGGTGGATGGCGAACCTGTACCTTATGCTCTGGCACGTATTCCAGCCTCCGGAGAAACTCGTGGTAACTTAGCCGCTGGCGGTCGCGGAGAAGGTCGTCCTTTAACGGATCGAGATCGTTGGATTTGCCAACAAGTGATCCCCTCATTAAAAGAAAAGGGCTTACTCTTTGTTGGCTTAGATGTCATCGGTGATTATTTAACGGAAATTAATGTCACCAGCCCAACTTGTGTCAGGGAATTAGACAATCAATTTGATCTAAACATTGCCATGACGTTGATTGAAGCCATAGAGAAACGCTTAATCTAATATCATGCGAGTTGTCGATAAATTTTCCGTTACCCTCTTCATTGCCATTAGCCTGCATTTGCTAATGGCAATGCTGGTCAGTTTCGACTTCGAATTACCCGCCCCCAAGCCCAACACGCTCGAAGTCACCTTAGTTCAGCATACTAGTAAAGCGCCATTAGAAGCGGACTTCATTGCTCAAGCAAACCAAGAGGCAAGTGGGACTGAGTTACGAAAACAGAAACTGACCACCACCGAAGAAGCACAGTTTTTATCCGATAACATTCAAGACATTTCGCCGCCAGTACAACCACAGCTGGCCTCAGCGGAACCCATTGAAGAGCCCAGTTTATTAGCCACGCAAGACCAACAGGCCGTCCTTGAAGTGGCCAAAGAAGTTGAGCAGGAGCCAAAAACATTAGAAGAACGTTTCCGAGGGGAAACTCAAATCCCCAGTCATTTATCCAATGACATTGCCACCTTAGAAGCCTTACTGGATAAGCAACGTCAATCCTACGCCAAACGCCCTCGCATTAGACGCCTGACATCCGTTTCAGCGAAAGCCGCAGTCGATGCAAAATATTTAGACGATTGGCGTCGTCGAATTGAACGGATTGGTAACATCCATTACCCAGAAGAAGCAAAACGCAATCACTTATATGGAGAGTTACGTCTGGCGGTTATTATCTTACCGAATGGCTATGTGGACGATATCGAAGTCCTGCATTCTTCTGGTGTGCGAGTATTGGATGACGCAGCCATGAGAATCGTCCGTCTTGCAGAACCTTTCCAAGTCTTTCCCAGTGAACTCAAAAAGGAAGTGGATAAGCTTGAGATCATCCGCACCTGGCGCTTTATTCCTGGTAACCAATTACGCAGCCAATAAAACGCTTTAACAACACAATGACGTACAAACCGCAGGCACAAAAAAGCCCTCACGAAGAGGGCCTTTTAATGTCAATTTTATTTAATCGAATTGACCGTCGCCCATGGCGACACGAATTTTCTTCATCGCATTCTTTTCAAGTTGGCGAATACGCTCTGCGGAGACTCCATATTCATCCGCCAATTCATGCAGAGTCGATTTACCATCAGACAACCAACGTTGTACCAAAATATTTCGACTACGCTCATCAAGATCTGCCATCGCAAGCTCAAGACGCTGATTAGAGTCCTCTTCCCAATTGCCATTTTCTAGCAACATAGCTGGGTCAGAGCGATGATCCTCTAGGAACTGAGAAGGCGCTTGGTAAGCGCTATCATCATCGTCATCAGCAGACGCGTCGAACGCCATGTCAGACGCACTTAAGCGACCTTCCATTTGACGGACAACCTCTGGCGTGACACCAAGATCACTGGCAACCGACTCCACCTCAGAATTACTAAACCAAGACAGGCTTTTCTTCGCACTGCGAAGATTAAAGAACATCTTACGCTGCGCTTTAGTGGTCGCCACTTTCACAATGCGCCAGTTTTTCAGAATAAATTCATGTATTTCGGCTTTAATCCAATGTACTGCAAACGACACCAGACGCACACCCACTTCTGGATTAAAACGCTTCACCGCTTTCATCAAGCCGACGTTTCCTTCTTGGATCAAGTCACCTTGAGCTAAACCGTAACCAGAGTAACTTTTCGCAATGTGCACAACAAATCTCAGGTGCGACATAACCAGTGTACGGGCCGCTTCTAAGTCTTCTTGATAATACAAACGTTCTGCCAGTGCTTTTTCTTCCTCCGCTGTCAGAATTGGAATCCGACCAACGGTTTGTATATACGACTCAAGGTTTTGACCTGGAGTCATCATATCGATAGGCTGAAGAGCTTTACTCATCTCTATTTCCACCTTTTAATTTTTCATACTCTGTATGACAAAATACTAACAAGTTAATTCTGCGTATGTGTGACATAAATGTGAATAAAACGTGGCGAATTCAATTTGGACGAAACACGCCTGTTTAGGTCACTGCAGTTCAATATTGGCAATGTGTCGGTTGACCGCAATCCAAGCCCCAAAAACACCAACACATGCACTAATAGTTAAACATAAAACAATCTCATCTGCATTAAAAGTCTGCAGTTGAAAGTCGCTTTGATATAAATCAATCAAGCGCTCAGCTGGTGCACTTACCCACCAGCTAAGTACCAGAATACAAAGGCTTGCGAACACGCCGCCTAACATTCCAAACCAAAATCCCATGTACAAAAAAGGCCGACGAATATAAGCATCCGTTGCACCAACCAACTTCATGACCAAAACCTCATCACGGCGGCTTTCAACCGCCACTCGAATGGTATTACCCACAATTAACAACACGGCAATCACCAGTAATACAGACAAAGCGTATGAAAAACGTTGTCCAAAACTCAGTATATTGGCAAGGCGCTGTAACCATTGTGCATCTAATTCGGCGATGTCTACTTCCGGCTTGGTCGCTAATTCATCTCGTAACGCCTGCAAGCTCGACAAGGTCGTGACATCCACCGCTTCTCTCGGGATCACTCTTAGCACAATCGGCAAAGGATTTTCTGACAAGGAAGAAAGTGTCTGCTCATAACCACTAGAACGCTCAAAGTAACGTAAGCCTTCTTCTTTAGAAATGTATTCCACAGACGCGACATCGGGTTGCGCCGAAATCTGATGGGACAGAGCCAAAGCCTCCGTGTCTTCCAAATTAGGGAAGAGGTAAAGCGTAATAACGGACTGCCTTTCCCATTGGTCGGTGACCGTTTGGACATTTTTTAGTGCTACATAGAGCCCACCCGGTAAAGACAAGGCAATGGCAATCACCATCACCGTCATCACACTGGCCAGAGGGTAACTGAGCAAACGCATAAAACTTTCTTTCAAGGTCGTTTTATGCTGTTGAAAATATAAGCTCGCGTTAAAACGGGAACGTGTCGGCCAATGGTGCTTCGAAGCTTTTACTGATGCACGCGTGGCGCCTCGCTGACTTGGCTTTTGTGCCATTAAGCGAACCCCCCATCATTGACCATACGACCTTGGTTTAAAGTCAATACTCGATGTCGCATGCGCGCCACTAATGCCAAATCATGACTCGCCACCAACACAGTCACACCGACACGATTAAACTCTTGGAATAGATTCATGATTTCAGCAGACAACTTGGGGTCAAGGTTACCTGTCGGTTCATCGGCCAGCAGCAATTGCGGTTTATTCACCACCGCTCGTGCAATGCCCACGCGCTGTTGCTCACCACCCGACAGTGCCATTGGATTGAATTTTTCTTTGTCCAATAGCCCTACTTTATCTAGAGCTGCGCGGACTCGTTTCGCAATCTGTTCGTGATCAGCGCCACTGACTTGCAGAGGCAAAGCCACGTTATGAAACACACTGCGATCCAATAACAATTGGTGATTTTGAAACACAACCCCAACACGACGACGATGTTGTGGAATCGCTCGTCGGCTTAAGGTGCGCAAATCCACACCATCAATCAGAATTTGCCCGGAAGTCTGACGCTCAATCATCATCATGAGTTTCATCAGTGTACTTTTGCCGGCGCCAGAGTGGCCAGTCAAAAAGGCCATTTCACCTTGCTGCAAATGAAAACTCACTTGCGATAAGGCTTCTTGGCCACTGTCGTATTTCTTACCAACGCGCTGAAATTCTATTTCCACTCTGCTTCACTGTCCTGATTGTTAGATGACTTGTGTCTAGTCTTGATCCCCTGTGAACAGAGCATCAATAAATTCTTGCGCCACGAAAGGGCGCAGATCATCAGCCTGTTCACCAACGCCGATATAACGTATTGGCAGGCCAAATTGTTTCGCTATCGCAAAGATAATACCGCCTTTTGCAGTACCATCAAGTTTCGTTAAAGTGATGCCGCTGACGCCAACCGCTTCTGAAAACAACTTAGCTTGACTGATGGCATTCTGACCAGTTCCCGCATCCAATACCAGCATAACTTCATGCGGCGCTTGCTGATCGAGCTTTTTCATCACACGAACGACTTTCGACAACTCATTCATGAGGTTTTGTTTGTTTTGCAAACGGCCAGCCGTATCGGCGATGACAACATCAATGTTTTTCGCTTTTGCCGACTCAATCGCATCGTAAATCACCGATGCCGAATCCGCGCCAGTATGTTGCGCAACCACAGGCACATTATTACGCTCACCCCATACTTCTAATTGCTCCACAGCCGCGGCACGGAAAGTATCACCCGCGGCAAGCATCACACTCTTACCTTCAGCTTGATACTTCTTCGCTAACTTGCCAATGGTGGTGGTTTTGCCCACACCATTCACCCCCACCATCAAGATCACAAACGGTCCATCTGCGTTAGTCGGTTCCAACTCTTGTTGGGATTGCCCTAGAATCGCCGCCATGTCCGCTTTTAAATGCGTTAACAAAGCGTCCGCATCTTTTAGTTCTTTGCGGTTAAGCTTTTCCGTCAGACCCTCTATTAAGGTACGAGTCGCATCAATGCCGACATCCGCCATCAACAACTGTGTTTCCAGCTCTTCAATCAGCTCATCGTCTACTTTTCTACTGCCACTAACGATTGAGGACAAACCTTTGCCCAGACCACTTCGTGTACGAGTGAGACCGGATTTAATACGCTCAGACCAAGACAAAGTCGAGACCTCTTCTGCCACGTCGGCCGGAGCAACAACGACTTCTTGTTGTCGATTCGCTTCCACTGAGGCGTTTTCGGCCTCATGCAAACCTTCCGCCGCGTTAGTGTCGACAGTTTCTTGTGATTCAACCGACGATTCTTGGACATTTTGAGCTTCTGCATCCTGTTTTTTTGCTTGCTCGATATCTGCACTCATTTTTTTCACAAAACGACGACGAATCACAAACGCCAACAAGGCCATCAAGGCGCCAATCACCATAGGAACATAACGGGCGTATTCACCAAGATAGGGAGTAAAAAAAGCAATAATCTGATTAACAACTTCCATTCAATTCATCTCTTTGTTTTGGCTGATGCAGTAAACACCAGTGAAATGCTATCATAAGGACTTGCGCCATTGTGATGGACGCAGAAAATGACTATTTTATCATCATTCTGATTCGCAATCAGGCCTGTTTTCACACAAATTGCCCTGTTAACAGGCTGTCTAAAGGTTCACTATGCGCGACAAAAGCAAGCCTCTTTTTAGCCGCCCCGTATTAGCGGCGATTATGCTGTTCTCCACACTGGCGATTTGGCTACTCAATCTCACCGCGCCAAGCGCGAAATTGCCGACCCCCAACATTGAGCAATGGACCACAGACTCTGGCATTCCTGTCGTTTGGCTTAATCAAGACGCCTGGCAAGGCAGCGACAAACTCGAGATTCGTTTTTCTTTTCGCGCGGTGACCACAGACACAAAATTGATTCAATCGACACTCGCCATGCTGATGAGTGATGCGCTGCCGCTTAGTACGGCATCGGTAAATCAAAGATTGTCTCCTTTAGCTGCTAAGGCGACTACTTACTATGATCACGAAAACCAAATTCTTGGATTAACCGTCAGTAACAACCCGTCATACCTCATCCCAAGCCTCAAGCTCACCAAGAGCTGGTTGACGCAGACGGCCTTCAAAAGTCGCACTTTCGACAATTGGCAAGGACGCAACCCTTACCAACAAACCGTTCAACATGAGTTAGAGCAGATACTGTTTTTTCAACAAAACACGACACCGATCAATCAAATCACCCTGTCCGACGTTAAAGAGTATTATCAAAAAATGACGCAATCGGTCGCGACGATTTATCTGGTTGGCGACATGTCCGAGCAAAGCCAGAACATTGTGAAAGCCGGTTTAAATGCCATTACAGAGCAATTCTCCCCCATTTTCGCGGCTAACAAGAGTGGTTCTGAAGCCATTGATTTGACTTCCCTAAGTGCCCTGATTCAACAAAATCAGGGCGTCTTATGGCAAACCCGAAGCGCTCTTGCTCTGTCACCCGTTAACACGGTGCAACAGTGGCTTAGTTTGCAGATTTGGGGAACCGATCTCGTCGACAGTTTGAACGCCCAAGAACATATCGACTTTGTTCAACTCGCCTTAGCCCTATCTCCTCATCACCCATGGGTATGGTGGAACGTACAATACAGTCAGGCCAATCAGTATGCTGACGTCAGTAACATTACAACAGGAGAACCAGACATCAGCCTAAAAAGCTTTGTATTTGTTGAACAGGTTCCTTCTATTAAGAATAAAAAAAGATTTGAGCAATTACTGGAGAACCTCATAATTCAGTTAGAAGAAAACACCTTATCCCCCACCTGGTGGAGTGTCATTGCGGGGCAATTCACTCATCAAGACAGTAAGTTAACACTGGAAACTTTCGCACAAGACTACAAAGAAGCCGTCGACAATTTCCGCTATGAAGACTACCAATTGGCTTTAAGACAATTAATCAATGCGCAAACTTACCAAGAGATTCAGGTTTACCAATAATGAGAAAACACGCCTCTAACCACCACGCCAGCAAGACCAAAACCAAGGTAAGCAAACTCCGTATTATTGCTGGAGAATGGCGTTCTCGTCAGTTACCCATACCCAATGTCGAAGGTTTGCGACCCACACCAGATCGAGTACGTGAAACCCTGTTTAATTGGATCAATCCATATCTGCCTGGCGCGGTCTGCGCGGACTTATTTTGTGGCTCTGGAGCCCTAGGTTTAGAAGCCTTGTCCCGTGGTGCCAAGCATTTAACCTTTGTTGATAGCGCCAAATTAGTCACCAAACAAATGACCGACAACTTGGCCACCTTGCAAGCACAGCAAGCCCAAGTCATTCAACAAACAGCGGATGCTTATCTAAGCCAACCTGCCAATCAAGCATTTGATATCGTATTTCTGGATCCGCCATTTCGAAAAGGTTGGCTGGAAAAAATCATTCCTCTGTTAGAGCAAGGATGGCTAGCCGAACGAGCGTTGGTCTACATTGAAATGGAAAAAGAAACGCCTCTCACTGCCTTACCGGAACATTGGCAACTCAGCAAAGAAAAAGTCGCTGGGCAACTTGTTTACCGTCTATTTGACGTATCGCGTCCACGTTAAATAAGCGCTATTGATAACCTTTTCCAAATGCGTTTGCCCCATTAAGAGGCAAACGCCCCCTATCATCGACTAGCTCCCCTAGACACCGTCTGTCTCAGCGCAAGCCATTGATATGTGCACGGTATTTGCATAAGTAAGATTACTTTACTTATTCATGTTTTCATCAGCCGCTCACAAGGCAGGTAGGTCTAATAATGCTGAAAAACCTTTCTTTCAAAATCAAACTCATGCTGTTGCTCGTGTCCGCCGTCATCGGCTTTGTCATTGTCACCTTTGTCGCCATTGAAGGGCTGTCTGCTCAACAAAGCGCCAATGGAGATGTTCGGACACTGTCTAAAATCCAAACATCCAATGATCAAATTAGCATTAATTTATTGGCCATCGCCGATCGTTTTCGGTCGATTTCAAGCGAGGGTGTCGAAGACTATATTCAGCTGGTTGAAAACCAAGAACTGCAAAATGCCGAACTCACACAAGCCAATATTGAAAGAAGTAAAGACACTAACTTAAGCATAACATTGCAAGATAACCTTGAGATCATCCGCCAATACAGCGCGATTTTATTAGACCTTGCTCGCAAACAAGACACAGTCGGATTCGACTCAACATCCGGCATGCGAGGTCAAATCGATCAACTTGGCAACAAAATAACCGCAGACATTAGTAACCTGAGCTTGCTCAAACGCGAATTTTCTAGCGTACGCCAAGCTGAAGCGAGCTACCTTTCAGATCCGACCGCGGACAATTTGGAAAAATTCACCCGTAACTTTGAAAAATTTGATCGTCGTATTTCCAACTTTGGTTTCCAAAGCACTCATGGCGTTACCGCCAATGCCTATCGTGATGCCATACTGAAATATGGTCAGGAATACCAAAATCTGCTGACCACGGAAAACCTATTTGATCAGCAAAAATTGGCTTTTCGAGACAGTCAAACTCACACCAGCCAAGCCATCGAACAACTTATGATGACGGCTGAAAAAGAAGCCGAAAGTCGATCCACTCAAGCCAATGCGACGTTGCTAACAGTAAGCCTTGCCGTGATTGTGTTTGCCACCTTGTTAATGATGACCATAGGCCGCAGTGTCAATGAATCACTCAAAAACATCATCAGTGATTTAAATAAAGTAAAACAAGGGGACATGTCTTCCAAAGCCAGCGTCAACCAAAAACGTTTGGATGAATTTGATCAGTTAGGACAATCGTTAAACGAAATGACCGAAGGGTTAGGCGATGTTCTCAAAGATGTGGTCACAACAACCGATACTTTTAATACCATGTCCAGCGATCTAAACAGCAGCATCAGCGACATCACCACCAGTAACCATTTAGTGAACCAGCGCACTCACTCCTTAGCCACAGCAACAGATGATATCTCAAATCGCTTAACGGAATTGTCGAACACCACGGACACACTTAAAAACCAATCTAACGATACCTACCAATCCGCCAAGTCTGGTGCCGATACAATTAACCTCGTACTGACCAGTATTAACGATACGGTAAGCATCGTCCAAGTCACCAGTGACCAATTAAATCAACTCGGACAGTTGTCAAAAGACATTGATAACGTTATCGCCATGATTAATGACCTTGCCAACCAAACCAATTTATTAGCGCTTAATGCTGCCATTGAAGCGGCTCGGGCAGGAGAAGCTGGACGTGGTTTTTCCGTGGTCGCGGACGAAGTCCGTGCCCTCGCCGAAAAAACCGTGGATGCCACGGCGAAAATCACTGACATCGTCAATACTATTCAGCGCTCAACCCATTCAGCCATCACCACGATGGAAAGCGGCAAATCAAACCTCAATATCATTAGTGAGAATGGCAGTAAGGCAGAAGAAGCCATGCGCAACATTGAGCAGTTCGCCATGACAGGCACTCAATCAACGGATTCCATGGCCAGCGCCATCCAAGATGTCGCCAGCACCGCCGTTGAGATGAGTACCGAAATGGAGCAAATCGCACAACAACTTAGTCAAGATACCAGTTCGATTGATATTTTAGCGGACAAAACTCAGCAAATTCAGCGACTTTCTGAACAGTTGGCACAAAAAACCAACATATTCACACTGGCCTAGCCCAGAATCCCCCTTATTACCAGTTAATAAGGGGGATTTCCTTCTCTATCCCTTGATGGTAAACCATGCAGCCGCTAGACTGTGTGGATTCATTTTTGGTCTAGTTCCCCGCTTATCTTCACGGGAACACAAGTATTTCATTAGGATTACCAACACCCATGCCAGACGCCATTCCAGTCGATTCTGTGGGCCTAGTCACACCACAGATTGCGCACTTCGACAAGCCGTTGATGCTTACCTGCGGGCAAACCTTGGCATCGTACCAACTCATCTATGAGACATACGGCACGCTGAACCAAGACGCTTCCAATGCCATCTTAATTTGCCACGCACTAAGTGGCGATCATCACGCAGCGGGCTACCATGATATGGCAGATAAGAAGCCGGGCTGGTGGGATTCGGCCATTGGCCCAGATAAAGCCATCGATACCAATCGTTATTTTGTCATTGCATTGAACAATCTTGGTGGTTGTTGTGGTTCAACTGGCCCCACCAGTATCAACCCTGAAACCAAGCAGGTTTGGGGAGCGGACTTTCCGATCGTGACCGTAGAAGATTGGGTTGAAAGCCAAGCTCGCTTAGCCGATTTACTCGGCATTCAAACCTTTGCTGCGATTGTTGGCGGTAGCCTAGGAGGAATGCAA
Organism: Marinomonas sp. TW1; assembly: GCF_001625355.1. Taxonomy (GTDB): domain Bacteria; phylum Pseudomonadota; class Gammaproteobacteria; order Pseudomonadales; family Marinomonadaceae; genus Marinomonas. The sequence continues at coordinate 47,524 of NZ_JSEE01000018.1, read as the reverse complement.
GCCCTTGAGTGGAGCATTCGTTTTCCTGAGCGTCTCAAATCCGCGGTGATTGTCGCCTCCGCGCCGAAATTGTCGACCCAAAACATTGCTTTCAATGAAGTGGCTCGCCAGTCAATCCGACGTGACCCAGATTTCTTTGATGGTCGCTACCTAGACAATGAATCGGTACCAACCAATGGTCTTGGATTGGCTCGCATGCTAGGTCACATTACTTATTTGTCTGATGATGCCATGGGGGCCAAGTTTGGTCGTCAAATGCGTCATGAAGAGTATCAATACAACTACGGCATAGAGTTTGAGGTCGAGAGCTACCTACGCTATCAAGGGGAAGCCTTCACCAAACGCTTCGATGCCAATACCTACATGCTAATGACTAAGGCCTTGGACTATTTCGACCCCGCTGCACAGACCAATGGCGACTTAGCGGCCATATTGAGTCGCGCCCAATGCGAATTTCTGTTGGTATCCTTTACGACCGATTGGCGTTTTTCACCAGAACGCAGTGAAGAGATCGTCAATGCCTTGATTAAAGCAGGCAAAGCGGTTTCCTATGCCAAAATTGAAGCCACTGAAGGTCATGATGCTTTTCTATTTCCCATTCCTCGCTACATGCAGGCGATGAACAGTTTTTTAACACGCATCGCGGATCAAGTAATGCCATCGGCTAGTCAAGGAGAGTCTGAACATGCGCGCTGATTTAGAAATCATAGACGAATGGATTCAACCCAATATTCGCGTGCTCGATTTGGCCTGCGGTCCCGGTGAACTGCTCTATCATTTGATCAATCACAAAAAAGTCAGCGGGTATGGCTTAGAAATTGGCTCAGAAGATCTAAATACTTGTATTCAGAAAGGCATTCCAGTGTTGGAGCAAAACATTGATGAAGGCCTACAGAATTTTGAAGATCAGAGTTTTGATCTCGTGCTAATGACCCATGCGTTACAACAATTTCGTCGTCCGGATTTATTGATCGACGAAATGCTACGCATCGGCAAAGAGTGCATTATTACGTTCCCTAACTTTGGTCATTGGCGCAGTCGCTTACACCTGGCGCTAAAAGGTCGTATGCCAGTATCGGAATTTATGCCTTACAACTGGTACGACACGCCCAATATTCACTTTTTTACCTTCCAAGACTTTGAGCGCTTGTGTCACGAAAAAGACATTAAGGTATTACGTTGGGCAGCGGTAGATGGTCATCTAAAAGACCATTGGTGGATTCGCTCCATGCCCAACCTATTCAGTGAAACGGCCATTTTTCATATTAGCCGAAAAGCCTAAATTAGCAGGCATCGTCGTCATTTTAAGACGACCTTGTAAGAGGACAAAGACGTGCAAAAAACCATCGTACTGGCCAGCAATAACGCCGGAAAAATCAAAGAATTCAATGCTTTGCTGAGCGATATGGGCTTTGATGTAAAACCGCAAAAAGAATTTCAAGTGGAAGACGCCGATGAAACCGGGCTAAGCTTCATCGAGAATGCCATTTTAAAAGCTCGCCATGCTTGCGAAAAGACCGGCCTACCTGCTCTGGCGGACGATTCTGGCATTGAAGTCGACTATTTAAATGGTGCCCCAGGCATTTACTCTGCTCGCTTTGCTGGCGAACACGGTAATAACCAAGCCAACAATGATTTGCTATTGGAAAAATTAGACGGTGTTCCACCGGAACAAAGAACGGCTCGCTTCCACTGTGTGCTAGCCTACCTGCGCCACCAAAACGACCCGACACCAAAAGTCTTTCATGGGGTTTGGGAAGGTCGCATTCTAACGTCAACAGAAGGCCAAGAAGGTTTTGGTTACGACCCTCTGTTCTTCGTGCCTGAATGCGATTGCAGTGCCGCCAGCTTACCGAAAGAGGTCAAAAACCAGATCAGTCACAGGGCCAAAGCTCTGCAACAGCTATTAGCGGCGTTTCAGCAGGATCAAACCTTGTGAGTCGATTACTGCCACCGCTCAGCTTATACATCCACCTACCTTGGTGCGTCAAAAAATGCCCTTATTGTGATTTCAACTCCCATCAAGCCGATCGTTTTACCCAAGACGATCAACTGCCAGAGGAAGCTTATCTCGCGCAACTACTGGCCGATCTTGAGGTCGATTTACCTTACGTCGCCGGGCGGCCAATACAAACCGCCTTTATTGGTGGCGGTACACCCAGCTTAATGAGCGAAGACTTTTATTACCGGCTAATGGACGCGCTGCGGGAAAAACTGACTTGGGCCGACGACGCAGAAATCACCATGGAAGCCAACCCAGGCACCTTTGAACAAGAAAAGTTTCGTCATTTTCGACAAGCCGGCATCAATCGCCTCTCCATTGGCATCCAAAGTTTTCAGCCAAAGCTGTTGAAAACCCTAGGAAGAATCCACAACCGTGAGGAAGCCATACATGCTGTGGATAAGTCCAGAGCTGCAGGCTTCGATAATATTAACCTGGATTTAATGCACGGTTTACCAGACCAAAGCTTAGACATGGCGATGGCGGATTTAACATTGGCCATGACCCTTAACCCTGAGCACCTTTCTTGGTATCAGCTCACCATAGAACCCAATACTGAGTTCTATCGTCGTCCTCCAGCCTTACCAGAAGACAATACCCTGTGGGAAATTCAAGATGCAGGGCAAGCCCTATTGGCCGCGCAAGGTTATGCGCAATATGAAGTGTCTGCTAACGCCAAACAAGGACGCCAAGCGGCGCATAATTTGAATTATTGGCGATTTGGTGACTACATTGGCATTGGCGCTGGCGCACATGGCAAGATCACATTAGTTAATGGTCAAATATTTCGTACTCGAAAGACTCGCCACCCAAATCACTATCTGAATAACTTACCTGAAGCACTCGTGATCAAAGAAGCCATTAATCCAGAGGACATGCCACTGGAGTTTATGATGAATCGCTTACGTTTGTTTGAATCCTTTGATTTGCAGGAATATCGAAGATATGCGCAGAATGAGCTACCAAAATCACTGATTCAAGCCTGTCAGACGGGTCTTCAGCGAGGTTTACTCGACGAAAAAGCCTGGCAAAAAGAGCAGATTAAAACCACAGAAAAAGGCAAGCTCTTTCTCAATGAGCTGCTTGAACTCTTTCTACATTAGTTACGGCATCAAGAGTGCATCGCATTTACTATAATTTGACATCTAACTAAATTGATGTAACTCTTGCCCCGATAATTCAAAAAAGGCCGTCTTCGATGGCCTTTTTTGGCTTAATTGGAATATCAAATTAGTGACTTTTCCAACCAAAATTTCAATGTTAAACGCTTAATTGCGTTCTGTTTTGAACCATGAGTTTCCTTGTAAGCCGAGGGCTATGCTAAGCATTCCCATGATCCAAAACAGAACAAAATACGTCGCTTAAAGAACAATTTAAGAAGCATTATTCTTATAGGGTTAAGTGATAAGCCGTGATATTCACGCATGTTGTTGCACATTGAGAGATTGGAAAAGTTTCACTTCATCAGGAGAATATTATGAGCAATAAAGCACCTGACAGTGGTCGGGCGGAGTACAACACGTCTTACAAGGTTGGACAGGACAATATCCAATTCCTTGGTTTAGACGTCCTAAACCCAGTCTTCACCACCAGCGCCTTGATCATCTTGGCCTTCATTCTTGGTAGTATCTTGTTCCCTGCCGATGCAAGTGCCGTTCTTTCCGGTGCCAAAAGCTGGTCAATTAATAACTTTGACTGGTTCTTCATGGTTGCTGGTAACATCTTTGTTCTATTTTGTTTGGCTTTGATTCTATTGCCTTTTGGCCGCATCCGTCTTGGTGGTACCGAAGCGAAAGCAGAGCACTCAACCATCACTTGGTTCTCCATGCTGTTCGCTGCTGGTATGGGTATTGGTCTGATGTTCTGGAGTGTGGCGGAGCCTGTCGCGTACTACACAGGTTGGTACGGCACACCGTTCGAGGTCATGAAAAACACCCCTGAAGCAAAAGATCTGGCCATGGGCGCCACTATGTTCCACTGGGGACTTCACCCTTGGGCCATTTACGCCGTCGTTGCACTTTCATTGGCTTTCTTTGCTTACAACAAAGGGCTACCTCTTACCATCCGTTCTGCTTTTTACCCATTATTCGGTGAAAAAGTATGGGGCGTTATTGGTCACTTTATCGACATCATTTCGGTCATTGCAACCATCTTTGGTCTTGCTACCTCTCTTGGTTTTGGTGCACAGCAAGCCACCAGCGGTTTGAACTTCTTGTTCGATATTCCAAACACACTCACGACCCAAATTGTTGTGATCTGTGGTGTGACCGCGATTGCCATTATCTCTGTTGCTCGAGGTCTTGAAGGTGGTGTGAAACTGCTTTCCAATGTCAACATGATCATCGCTGCTGCATTGGCTATCTTCATCGTGATTGTTGGCCATACTGGTGCCATCTTCGCAGCAATGGGCTCTTTCTTACTGAACTATGTTGAACACATCATCCCTCTAAGTAACTGGATTGGCCGTGAAGATGAAACCTTCTACCATGGCTGGACTGTATTCTACTGGGCTTGGTGGATCTCCTGGTCACCTTTCGTCGGGATGTTTATTGCACGCGTTTCTCGTGGTCGTACCGTACGTGAATTCATTATCGCGGTATTACTTGTACCAACGTTGGTCACACTGGTTTGGATGTCTGTGTTCGGTGGATCGGCGCTGGAACAAGTTCAAAACGGTGTTGGCGAATTAGCCAATGGTATCAGTGATTCTTCTTTGGCTATGTTCCAAATGTTTGAACACCTTCCATTAACGGCCATTACCTCGTTCGTGGGTATCATTCTTGTCTTGGTCTTCTTTGTGACCTCTTCTGACTCAGGCTCGTTAGTCATCGATGGTATTACCGCTGGCGGTAAAACCGATGCTCCGATGATTCAACGTGTGTTCTGGGCGGTCTTGGAAGGCATCATTGCAATTGCCTTACTAGTTGGTGGTGGCTCAGAAGCGCTAGGCGCGATTCAAGCGGCAGCGATCACCATTGGCTTACCATTCACCTTATTGATGCTGGTTATGTGTGTCAGTTTGTGGAAAGGTTTAAGCAGTGATATGCATCTGTATAAGTAAAACTTAACAGATAGGCAAAGGGCGGCTTCGGCCGCCCTTCTTGTTTCTGTACGCAAAATACACTATCATCTCTCCATCTTAGGGGAGTAATCTTCTTTGCTATTCGCAAAGATTCTTTGTCAACATAATTGAGCCACATGCTCATGGCAAGGAAGTCCTGACGCCATTCGCAGGATTGATGAGACTTAAGACAAGAACTTGACTCTGGTGGGCTCAAGTTGTTTGTCTTTTGTATTATCGCCCACCTAGGAACATCACAAAATGGAAGCGTTGTTTACTTCTACTTCAACCGTTGCATTAGCCGAAATGGGTGATAAAACCCAACTCTTGGCGCTCTTTCTAGCAACACGATTTGCCTCAAAAACCCCCATTGTGCTCGGTATCCTAATCGCGACATTATTAAATCATGCTATGTCAGCCTGGTTCGGTTCTGCCCTTGCGACATGGATTCCAACCTATTTTGCTAGCTGGATTGTGGGATTCAGTTTCATCGCGGTCGGTTTTTGGCTATTGATCCCTGATAAAGACGATAGTGAGGAAAATCCATTATTAAAATACGGGGCTTTCTGCGCCACTTTCATGCTGTTTTTCCTAGCTGAAATCGGCGATAAAACACAAATTGCCACGGTATTATTAGGCGCTCACTATGGCGGTGTATGGGCGGTCTTGATAGGCTCTACCTTGGGTATGATGATGGCCAACGTTCCTGTGGTCTTTGCTGGACGCTGGTTGATGGATAAAGTCGACGCCAACTACACACGAAAACTGGCTTGCATACTCTTTATCATCATAGGTATCGTCACCATTATCACTCCGCAACTCACTTAAAAGGCCTAGTTATGGACGTTGAGTTAACTGAAATTTTGGAAGCCATTTGTCAGCACGCGCCCTTCAACGATATTGCAGAAGAAGCTCAGCTGAGTGAGATGACAAAGGAAATCGAAATCCAATACGTTCGTGCAGGCGAATGGGTTATTTCCCCAGGCACACTCAACAATACTTTGTTTTTTATTCGCAGTGGAGCCATTGAAGCCTTAAGCAAGAATGACAAACTCATTCGCCGTATGAACGAAGGTGAGTTATTTGGCTACGCTTCTTTGTTGCGTGGAGGTAAATCATCGCAATCGATGCGCGCCATCGAAGACAGCTTACTGTACCGCATACCTGCTCGTTGGTTTCTCAAACTGTACGAAGAAAACGATACTTTCTCTGACTTCTTCGAACTCGCACGAGAAGTTCGTCTACGTCTCGCCATGGACTCACAAAGTTCCGATGTTTCTTTAATGACTTGTCCCGTCATCAGCTTATTAAGACGTCAGCCTGTCAGTGCAAAAGCCGACTCAGACATACTCACCGCAGCGCAAATCATGACCGAAAAGCGCGTTTCCAGTTTGTTGATTACGGAACAAGATGAGTTGATCGGCATTGTCACTGATCGTGATTTACGCACCCGAGCCTTAGCCAAAGGGCTCGCTTTGGACACGCCCATTTCGGAGATTATGACACCAGACCCGATCGTCATGGACAGTCGCGACTATGCTTCTGAAGCCGTACTCAAAATGATGGAGCGCAACGTTCACCACTTACCCGTCATTAAAGACAATCGGCCCATTGGGGTGGTTAGCACAGGCGACATTGTCCAAAAAGAAAGCCACGGCAGTGTCTATTTAATCAGCGATATTTTTAAACAATCCAGCATAGAAGGTTTACAAGCCATTAGTCGTAAGATGACACATACCTTCACACAATTGGTGGTCGCTGATGCCAATACACAGATGATAGGCAATGCCATGTCACACATTGGCACTGCTTTTGTGAAACGTTTATTGCAGTTAGCAGAAGACCAATTTGGTAAACCGCCCGTGCCCTATTGTTTTGTCGCCCTAGGTTCACAAGCGCGAGAAGAACAAATCATAAAGACAGACCAAGATAATGCCTTGATTCTCAGTGATAAGTACGATGAAAGCCTTCACGGAGAGTATTTCGAGCAACTCAGTGAATGGGTGTGTCAGAATCTGGACAAATGTGGCTATGATTTGTGTAGCGGCGACATTATGGCGTCGAATCCTCGCTGGCGTCAGCCGATCTCTGTGTGGAAGCAATATTTTACCGACTGGATACGTGAGCCAAAAGCGGAAGCGTTACTGCGTTTGTCTATTTTCTTCGATTTACGCGGTATTTATGGGGACAAAACTCTGGCCACCAAACTCAATCGTCACATTCGGGCAGAAGCCAAAGCGCATTCCGGCTTTTTGACCTTCATGGCCCGCAATGCAAACCAAAGAAAGCCCCCACTAGGCTTCTTCCGGCAGTTTGTCTTGGACGGTGAAGGCAAACAATCACGTACCTTTAACTTAAAAGAAAGAGGCATTGCACCGATTATCGACATAGTCCGCGTGCATGCCTTGGCGATTGGCAGTGATAAACTCAATACCTTAGAGCGACTCGAAGACATTGAAGCAGAAGGGCTTCTTCCAGATGGACGAGCAAAAGATTTGGCCCTCGCCTTAGAAATGATTGGCATGGTACGTATTCGTCACCAGAAAGACCAAATTGATGCTGGAGAAACGCCCAACAATCATGTTAATCCAGCCAACTTGTCCTCTTTCGAAAAACGCCATCTCAGGGATGCTTTTGACATAGTGGCGCGCCAACAAGAGTTCATTAAATTTCGCTATGCCGGTAAACGCAGTTAAATTATGGCTAACATTGAATTCAACAAAAACGTTTCCTTTCAAGATTGGCAAGCTAACTTTGAACAATGGGCTGAGGAAGCACCAGAAGGCGCCCTAAAACGTTACTATCAAGCGGGGATGATCCATGCCACAACGCCACTCAAAGACGCCCCCTTACTCGCATTGGATTTGGAAACCACAGGACTAGACCCAAAAATCGATGAGATTATCAGTTTGGGGTTAATTCCCATGACCCATAATGCAATTCGCTGTCAGGGCGCACGTTATTGGATGGCCAAGCCCAAGCATGATTTACACGCCGAATCCGTGACCATTCATGAAATTACTCACGCTGAATTGGCGCAAGCGCCAAGATTGGACAGTATTTTGGATGAGATTTTAGACACCCTGATTCAACAAGTGGTTGTCGTACATTGTGTCTCGATTGAGCGTCAGTTCCTACTAGAGGCCTCACTTAAACGCTACGGTTACCCATTATATTTTCCCGTGCTAGACACCATGGACATCGAGCGACAAGTACAACACAAACCTTGGTGGAAGCGTTTTGGCAAGCCACCATCATTGCGTTTGGATGCTTGCCGACAACGTTATCATTTACCTAGGTACAAGGCTCACCATGCCCTTACGGATGCCTTATCATCTGCTGAGTTACTGCAAGCCCAAATTGCTTATCATATGGATGTAAATGCCGACATTAGCGACTATTGGCTTTAAACAGCCCTTACAAAGCGGGACAGCTCTCGCGGATGACTAACTCAGTTTCTAGCACCACATCTTTGGCTTCACGTAAGCCTAAGAACACTTCCGCGGCGACTCGACCTTTCTCCACGGTTTGCTGATGAATCGTGGTGATCGATGGATGAAAATTCTCACTTTCGGCAATCCCATCAAAGCCCACCACCTGAAGGTCTTCAGGAACACGAATGCCAAGTTGCAGCGCCGCTTGAACCGCCGCAATGGCAATGCAGTCACTCATACAAAGCAATAGCTTAGGGCGATTGGCCATGGTAAGCGCTTCACGAGCCGCTTGATACGCCAATTTATGATTGTTCTCAGGAATGTTCCAGATGCACTCAGATGGCACGGTGATTTGATGCTCTTTTAGGGCTTCAAAATAACCGTACAATCGCTGAATCGAAATAGAAGCTGCACGATCAAACAACTCATCTTCACGAATCCGACAAACCCTGTCGGTGTCTAACAGACTCAACCCTAGAATGGCGACGGTTTCAGGCTGGTGCTGCAAGGCATGTTTCGCAATGATGTAAGCACCACTGTGGTTTTCCACATTCACCGAGGTCGTACCGGGAATAAAACTGTCAACGGTAATGATATTTTTGTTTGGCATTAACCAAGGTGCATTAATGCACTGTTGAGGTTTATGGCCGTAAACAATAAAACCATCCACCATAGAAGATTGCATGCGGCTTTGTGCATCTTGTTCCACTTCGTCGGAAGACAACAGCAGCATGTTATATTCATTGGCTTCAAATATCTCAGCCATGCCCTTCAGAAACTGATTCGCGACTGGATCCGTTAAGCTGTAACTTAAATCATCTGACAATACGATGCCAACAATCCCTGTTCGCCCAGTGCGTAGACTTCTTGCGGCGGCATTGGGACCAAAATAGCCCATCTTCTCACATTCACTCAGAATATTTTCGCGCAAACTGGCTGACAGTTGATCAGGACGATTAAAGGCATTTGAGATGGTTGCCGTTGATACCTCCAAACGTTCTGCAACGTCTTTTAAGGTCAGTTTTTTTATACTTTTTTTCATACAAGCACTCACTAGAATTAAGAGTCTTACCCACCCAATAGTCCATTTGACACCCTGGATAAGACTCAAACATTCTATCAAGCTTTCTAAAAAGTACGAATAGCCACATTCACTTTAAAAGCATCATGCGGCTTTCGTGAATTTTTCTTAACGCAGACGCGCGTAGCAAGCTTGATAAGCAGGTAAGGTCAAAGTTTGACCCGACAACTGGCACTGGAAACCGTGACCTTCAAGAAGCTCAACGTCACCTGAACTCAAGGTGGCAACTTGTTCTTCACTTGTCATGTTCAATACCACAAGCAAAGATTCCTCTTGGTAATCACGAACAAAGGCAATCAATTCACCGTTAGCAACGTCGATTTGCGTTAACTCACCATTCACCAGTGCTGGTTGCTGTTGACGCCATTTAATAAACTGACGCATTTTGTGCAGTAAAGAATCTGCGTTGGCTTCTTGCTCCGCCACACTTAATGGCAGATGGTCTTTATCCACTGGCAGCCAAGGCTCGATAGTAGAGAAACCACCCTGAGCTTTGTTTTCCCACACCATAGGCGTACGGCAACCATCACGGCCTTTAAAGACTGGCCACAGAGGAAAACCATATGGATCCTGAATACGCTCATACGGTACTTCTGCCTCAGGCAAACCAAGCTCTTCACCTTGATACAAACAAACGCTACCACGAATAGAGGCAATCAATGCCGTGGTAATTAATGGGTAAGCTTCACCGTCTTCATCTGCGCCCCAACGAGTACGCGCACGCACCACATCATGGTTTGAAACGGCCCAACATGGCCAACCATCACCAACAATATCTTGCATGTTTTTTAGTACATCGCGGATGTAAGCTGGGGAGTGTGGCTTGTTCAATAAGTCAAACGTGTACGCCATGTGCAGTTTATCGCCACCTGACGTGTACTCAGCCATGCGATTTAGAGGGAAGTCGTCACCGATTTCACCCACCGTTGTACTGCCTGGGAACTCGTCCATCAGCGCACGCAACTCTTTAAGGAATGCCAAGTTCTCTGGGCGACTCAAGTCATATACGTGGCGCTGGTATGTGTATGGATTGTCCTCCGGTGCTCCTTTAGTTTTTGGCTCACCTGGTGGCACTGGCGGATTGTCTTCCAAACCTTCACTGTGAAAATAGAAATTCACTGTGTCCAGACGGAAACCATCAACCCCCAACTCTAACCAGAAACGCATATTGTCTAAATGCGCTTTACGTACTTCAGGATGATGGAAGTTCATGTCTGGCTGAGATTCTAAGAAGTTGTGCAAGTAGTATTGCAAACGACGACTGTCCCATTTCCATGCGCTACCACCAAAGATAGACAACCAATTATTTGGTGGTGAACCGTCTGGCTTAGGATCCGCCCAAACATACCAATCCGCTTTTGGATTGGTCTTGTCCTGACGGCTTTCCTCAAACCATGGATGCACATCAGACGAGTGGCTGATCACCTGATCAATCATCACTTTCAAATTCAAATCGTGAGCACGATTCACAAGCTTTTTGAAATCGCCCAAGCTACCGAACATAGGATCAATGTCACAGTAATCCGAGACGTCATAACCAAAATCTTTCATTGGTGAAGTAAAGATAGGAGATAACCAAATGGCATCCACACCCAACGAAGCAACATAGTCTAGCTTACTAGTGATACCCACCAAGTCGCCCACACCGTCGCCATTCGCATCCATAAAACTACGCGGGTAAATTTGATAAATGATCCCGCCTTTCCACCAGTTCAAGTTGGTTGTCATACTGACTCTCCAAAAACAAAAAACTTGGGATAAGGCAGCACCTTATCCCAATCAACAATAAGACTTGTAAAATTAACGACGATAAGACAGTTCGTTATCGTCAAATAAATGCATTTTCTCTGGCGCAGTCGACAAATGAACCTGTTCGCCACGCTGGATACTCAAGGTACCCGACTCTTTCGCAATCACCATGTCTTCACAACCAGGCACTTGAACGTACAACAAGGTCGCTTCACCAAGAGACTCAATAAAAGACACGGTTCCAGACAAGAAGCCTTCTTCTTCGCTCGCCACCACACTCAAATCTTCAGGACGAATACCAAAGAAAGCCGCTTTGGACTGCTCGCTTGCTTGCGTAGTAATTGGCGCTGTCACGGACATTTTCGCCGACAAAGACACTTCCGTTTGCTCACCTGTTTTCTCAATTCGACAAGGCAAGATATTCATTGCAGGAGAACCAATAAACTTAGCCACAAAAACGTTTGCAGGGTGTTCATAAAGCTCAAGCGGTGAACCGACTTGCTCGATATTGCCCGCTGACAACAGCACAATTCGATCAGCCAATGTCATGGCCTCTACCTGATCATGGGTAACATAGATCATGGTGGAATCCGGCATGCTTTCTTTCAGATTGGCAATTTCCATACGTGTTGCTACACGCAAAGCCGCATCCAAGTTAGACAAAGGCTCGTCAAACAAGAACACTTTTGGACGACGCACGATGGCACGGCCGATCGCCACACGCTGACGCTGACCACCAGACAACGCTTTTGGTAGACGATCAAGGTAAGGCGTCAACTGCAACATTTCTGCCGCTTTGCGTACCTGTTGATCGACATCGTCTTTGCTTACTTTCGCAATTTGCAAGCTGAACGCCATGTTGTCGTATACTGTCATGTGCGGGTACAACGCATAGCTTTGGAACACCATGGCAATACCACGCAAAGCAGGTGGAATGTCGTTCACCACCTGACCGTCGATCTCCAAAGTACCAGCCGAAATGTCTTCCAGACCAGAGATCATGCGCAATAGGGTCGATTTACCGCAGCCCGATGGACCAACAAACACAATGAACTCACCCTGTTTGATGTCCAAATTGATGTCTTTTAGGACTTCAACTTTGTTCGAATAAATTTTCTTTACATGGGTTAACTTAACATCAGCCATGATTTAAATGCCTCAATCTAAATGCTTACCTTGAGTGGGGAGCTTGGCTCAACCCACTCGCCTAGGTGGTTTTATTTCACAGAGCCTGCCAGCAAACCGCGCACTAAATAGCGCTGTAAGCTAAAGAAGACCAATAACGGAATAATAATGGTGATAAAGGCAGACGCCGTCAGAATCTCCCAGTTACCGCCACGGGAGCCCAATAGCTCACGTAGTTGCCCAGTCAGTACCAAATGCTCCTGATTGTTGCCCAAGAACACCATGGCAATGAGCAAGTCATTCCATACCCAAAGGAACTGGAAGATGGCAAAAGACGCCAACGCAGGGAAAGACAAAGGCAAAATGATTTTGCGGAAAATATCAAAGTCAGAAGCCCCATCGACACGTGCCGATTCGATAATTTCGCCCGGCAAACCTGAGATGTAATTACGCAGTAGATAAATCGCCAACGGCAAGCCAAACCCCGTATGTGCGAGCCAAATCCCCACATAGGTTTTTGAACCAACCCCAAAAAACTCACCAATCAAGTTGTAACTCTTCAGCAAAGGAATCAATGACATCTGCAACGGCACAACCAGTAAGCCTACGACGCCAGCAATCAGCAAAGCACGTCCAGGAAAACGCATCCACGCCAAGGCATAGGCGGCAAACGCTGCGACCAAAATAGGAATAATGGTCGCTGGAATGGTCACCGTCAGAGAGTTAATGAAAGATTGGCCCAGGCCTTCCGCACTCAACACTTCACGATAGTTATCTAAAGTGAAACGCGGTGGCACTTCGGCCGTATAGAAAATACGCTGGCCACGGGAACCTTTCCATTCGGTCGGCGAAGACAAGACATAATCGCCATTCGCATTGACCTGCAGAGTGCGGCCTTTTTTCATCTCGGCCACGTCACCAACGGCATACGCTTCAGGCTTTAGCGAGCTGAATCCAAAACGCGCGATTTCTCCGCTACCGCCTTCCAACAAGTTACCGCGAATCACAAAGCGATCACCTTGTTGTACTTGTGATTTAGGCTCATAAGCTCTTGTCACAAGACGCTGTTCAGAGGTTGATAAGGCCGTCCACCAGCCAGATACCGAAAGTTGATCCTTGTCGCGAATCGATGAAATAAATAAACCCGCTGTTGGGATAGTCCACAGCACCACCAAAAACAACACAGTGGCATGTACCAAAAAAGTCAGCGGCGTACGCTTTGAAGAGGCAACCATATTAACGTCCCTCCATTTCTGCGTTTGCACGCTTAATGTTCCAAATCATGATAGGAATTACCAACACCATAATAACAATTGCAACGACCGCGCCACGGCCGAAATCGCCGCCGCCACGGAACATCCAATCAAACATTTGATTGGCTAATACTTGTGTATCCCACTGACCATTGGTCATGGCCAACACGATATCGAATACCTTCAGAACCAAAATAGTAATAGTGGTCCACACCACGGCAATGGTTCCCCAAATCTGTGGCACCATGATTTTGAAGAAAATTTGTAAGCCGTTCGCACCATCCAATACCGCTGCTTCAATAGTTTCATCAGGAATACCACGTAACGCAGCAGACAAGATCACCATAGCAAAACCGGTTTGAATCCAGACAAGGATGATCATTAAGAAAAAATTGTTCCAGAAAGGAATCGTGATCCAGTTTTGCGGCTCACCACCAAAAAACACCACAATGGCATTCAACAAACCGATTTGAGCATCACCGCCACTGCGGAAATCGTAAATAAATTTCCAGATCACCGACGCACCAATGAACGAAATCGCCATCGGCATAAAGATCAGGCTTTTGGCAATATTACCCCACCAAATACGATCGGTCATGGTAGCGATAATCAAACCAAAAAAAGTCGCTGCGGTCGGCACAACAATCAACCACAACATGTTATTGCGAAAAGACTCAAAGAACTCATCACTGCCAAATAACCAAACGTAATTGGAAAGGCCAACGAACTCATCACCCGTTCGGTCAAAGAAAGACAGACGGAAAGAATCGATCACAGGATAGAATAAATAAAAGGTCAGCAGTAGAACGGCAGGGCCTAAAAACAACCAAGGGCGAACCATATTCGCGGTGCGCAAATTTCGCGCGATCTGCTCATAAGGTCTATTTTTGGTCGGGAAAAGTTTATCTAATAAAAAATTAGATCCGTAAAAATAGGCAGCGCATCCCAATACACCCATTATCATAATCGCTAGTGCAGAAGCGAGCTGGGCCATAACATCTCCAAGGTACATTGACGATGAATAAGACTCACGTCCTTCATCTTTTATCTGGCAAATAAACTACAAAAAGCCCCCAAGCAAACAAGATCACTTGGGGGCTTAACAAACGGGATTACTTCAACGCATCCCACGTTTTCTGAATGTCTTTCGCAACGTCTTCCGCCTCTTTACCACCAGTGTAATCGACCATACCAGTCCAGAAAGAACCCGCACCGATCTTACCTGGCATCAAATCAGAGCCATCGAAACGGAACGTCGTTGCGTAACGCAAAATTTCACCCTGCTTACGCGCCGCCTCGCTTGAGTACAACTCTGGGTTCGCACCCAAGTGAGCAGACAAGAAACCGGTTTGTGCCATCCACAACTCGTGGGCAATAGGCGAACGGATGAAATCAATAAACGCACGAGCACCTTTAGAGTCATTGGTAATACTCACCAAAGTACCGGCACCCAATACTGGATTGCCTAGGCCTTTCGACTCATAAGATGGGAAGTAAAAGAAGTCAGCATCCAAACCAAGCTCTGTTCCTTCTGGGAAGAAAGCCGGAATGAAAGACGCTTGACGATGCATGTAACATTTTGGTGGCGACTGGAACAAGCCTTTCGGACTGTCACGGAAGTCAGTCGAAGACACCGCACCGGCACCACCATCAACGTATTCGTTGTTACGTGCAAACCAACCAAATTCTTCGATCGCACCCACAATACGTGGATCATCAAATTTCACTTCATTGGTTACCCATTGGTCATACACAGACGCAGGCTGAGTACGCAGTAACAAATCTTCTACCCAGTCGGTTGCTGGCCAACCCGTTGCCGCACCAGAACCCAGACCAATACACCAAGGCGTACCACCGTCTGCAACAATTTCTTTGGTCAGTGCTTTCAATTCTTCCATGCTTTCTGGAATGTCATAACCCGCGTCAGCGAAGTTATCAGGCGAATACCAAACCAACGATTTCAAGTCCGCACGATAGAAAACACCGTAGAATTCATCTTTACCTTGGCCGTCTTCGAAGGTCGCTAAATCAACCCAAGATTGACCCGCCGCGTAATCTTTCGCTACCGCCTCTTTGACATTATCGTTTAGTGGCGTTAAAAAGCCTTTCGCGGCTAAATCAGCCGCTAAACCTGGCTGAGGAAATACGGAAACATTTGGCGCGCTGCCCGCTTGAGCATCAATTACAATCTGTTGCTCAAAAGAATCGGAACCGGCGTAACTGACTTTCGCGCCAGTGGCTTCTTCAAAATACGCAATAACGCGATCGAAGTTTGCTTTCTCATCGCCCATCCAAGGGCCGAATACAGAAATGGTTTCACCGGACAAATCCGTCGATTTTAATGCTTCGTAATTTTCCCAATGGAAACGAGAGTCTTCGCCAGGCTTGAAGACAAGATCGGCAGCCGTTGCCGAGGTAGCGGAAAGTGTCATGGCAACCGCCATAGACAGAATGGATTTTTTCATCATTGCTCCTTACTGACTCGCTAAGAAAATCCCAAGCGCGCCTTTGTTTGTTATTATCATAAGTCGAAACAAGGTTCTCACTTCTTCTATAAGGATTAAGAAGGTTTTTGATTATTAACAATCAAAGCCCCAGCTTCAAGCTTCCGATATCCTTAATATTATCTTAATTCTATTTTCAATTTAGTATGTTTTGGCAAAAAAGCGAGCAAATTTTCATTTCAAAAAATGTACAAAAAACCAACAGAGTTATTTTTTTTCTAATTTTCAGCAGGTTAAAAGCCATTAAATTCGCTTAAATCCATACTTTATAGCCTTGTGCTTGATTGAGCTTCCACTTTGTATCCGACAAAAAAAAAGCGCGGTCAAGCCGCGCTTTTAAAATCTATCTTAACCGTCTAAATGAATTCTTAACCGTTTAACTAAATCAACTAAGTTGTGTTATTCGCAAGAATCTTAAAAACGCTCTAATTGTGCTTTCGCTTCAGTCAAATTAGGTAACGATGGGTAAGCCCCCAATTTGGTTACAGAATCGGCGCCACAAGCCGCTGCGAAACGAATCACATCAATTAGGTCTTGCTTTGAAAAAGCAGCAATAGATTGACGATCACCGCCTTTTTCAGCCAACTGATACAACAAGCCGCCCACAAAAGCATCTCCCGCTGCAGTGGTGTCTTTCACTTCAACTTTTGGTGTCACAACCTCACCCTCACCTTGTTCTTTAGTATAAAAACGAATGGCATTACCACCATCGGTTAACACAAACAAAGTGACACCTGCGTTTAAAGATTCGTCAATCAACACAAACGGATCGTCGGCCATCAGCGCCAATTCTTCTAAGCTGGCTTTTACCACATCTGCCGACTGCATCCAGGAAATCACACGCTGGCAATCTACTTCACCATTGGGCCAAAGATTGGTACGCAAGTTCACATCAATACTGACAATCCAATTGGCTTGTTTCGCCATTTGAATACCCGCTAACGTCGCTTTGGTAATGTCAGCATCGGTTAAGGTGTTAGAACAAGTGTGGAACACCCCTTTAGCATCGGTAAACCAACTCGCATCAAAGTCTTTCTCACGGAACAAGATGTCCGCTGACGGGCTGCGATAGAATTCAAAACTACGCTCCCCAGTATCGTCCAAACTGACAAACGCTAATGCCGTTTTCGCTTCTTGAGTCATTAGCATTTTACTGGTTTCGACACCATAATCGTCTAATGATGCTTTTAAAAAGTGACCGAAGGCATCATCGCCAACTTGGCCAACAAAATGACTGTTACCGCCTAAACGAGCAACCGCCACCGCGACATTAGCCGGAGCGCCGCCCGGAAATTTGGTGAAAGACTCTAATTCACCGGCTTTTGTTGCACCATTAGATAGGAAGTCAATCAGGGCTTCACCGAACGCCATCACTTTTGTTGTCATTGTCTTGATCTCTTAAATTTCATAAATAAGGGTAAGATTAGTCGAAAAATTATGCAGGTGAGAAGAAATTAAATCAATTTAATTTATTTAAATACCAAGAGGGCAAACCCTCTTTTAGCCAATTGGTTCAATGATACTTTCTTGCTAGACTCAGAACCAATAACAAACACAACAACACAAGCCCAAAACATTGAGCAAAAGTATGACCAAAGCCAAACGTATCTATGTGGTAGACGATGATGATGAAATTCGCACCCTGCTCAAATCCTATTTAGAAAAACATCAATTTACGGTATTCACCGCCGATTCGGGTGAAGCCTTTTTAGCGAATTTTGATCCGAATCAACACATAGACTTGGTCATTTTAGACATCATGCTACCCGGCCAAGATGGCTTTTCAGTCTGTCGTGGACTGCGTGAGCAATCACAAGTACCAGTGATTATGCTGACCGCCAATTCCGATGAAATGGATCGTATTATTGGTCTCGAAATTGGTGCAGACGATTATCTGGCCAAACCGTTTAATCCACGCGAGCTACTGGCGAGGATGAAAGCCATTTTACGTCGCATGGAACAGATCGAAGTCAGCGAACATCATCATACCAACGAGGCGCATCGCTTTTATCATTTTGCCGATTTCACCCTCGACACCTTATCCCGCGAGCTTCATTACAGCGATGAAAAAGAATCCCTATCAGGTGCTGACTACAACTTACTTATGTTGTTTTTGAAAAACCCAGGCGAAGTACTTACCCGAGAACACATTGCCGAAAATACTCGCGGACGCGACAGTACGCCCCTCGATCGTTTCATTGATGTGCATGTCAGCCGTTTACGTCATAGATTAAGAGAAGATGCCCGTCACCCGCAATTAATCAAAACCGTTCGCGGTCAGGGCTACATATTAACCGCTTCCGTCAACGTGCTCGATCATGTCAACTAACACGCCGCCGTTGCTGTCAAAGCGCCTAAAGCGCTGGTCTCAGTCTCTGACGGGGCAGATCCTCATCATCATGGCATTAGGGGTCGCGAGTGCGCAGTTTATTAGTTCGACGTTTTGGTTACGGCAGCTGGAATCAGATACCGAACAAAACGTGCGGGAAGTCTCTAAGCACATGGCGTTTCGTATTGCCGCCACAGTCAGTTACTTCACTTCACTACCGACAAACTATCGCCACATTGTTATCGACCAATTACAAGACATGGGTGGCACACGCTTTTTTGTCACCCTCAACAAAGAAGAGATTCTAATCAATCCTTTAGAAGGCTCTCCACTCAAGAACGTTGTCAAACAAGAAGTTCATGACACACTGGTAAAACAACTCGGTATTCATAATGCCAAAATCGCTTTTTCCAGTCCCAGTGACTTACACGTCATCAACAACCAAACCCGTTTGATGGATTTGCCAGAACGCTGGGGCCACCACAGTTTACTAGTGAAGCCACTGACACCCCCAATTATTGTGATTCAGATCCCCGTCAACGATAAAGATTGGCTCTATCTGGCCAGCTTAATGCCTGATCCTTACTTCTTAGATGACACCACGGCGGTGAGTGGTGACCGACTCTTTTCGATGGTCATGTCCGTCATCACAGTACTGTTACTAAGCATTGTTATTCTGCGACGAGTAACCAGACCATTAGCGACACTGGCCAGAGCGGCGGAGCGTTTCGGGCAAGGCGACTGGCGCCCGATGAAAGAAAATGGCAGTGTCGAAGTACGCAATACTGCCAAAGCCTTCAATGATATGCAGCGTCGAATTCAGCGTTACTTAAATGACAGAGAAAGACTGTTCGCCGCCATTTCACACGATTTAAAAACCCCCATTACGCGATTACGATTACGCGCCGAAATGCTCGATGAAGATGACACCCGCGATGCCATGATCCGCGACTTAGAAGATTTGGATATGTTGGTAAAAGGCGCCTTACAAAGCGTCAAAGAAACAGACATTCATGAAAATCGTGTCGAAGTGGACATCAGTCGCATGCTCAAAGACATGCAGGTAACAGCCAATTTACACAGCATAAAAATCATCCTCAAAGGGGAACTAAAGCACCCTTATATTGGCAAACCTTTAGCCATTAAACGCTGTTTAGGTAACTTGGTGGATAACGCTTTGTACTATGGAAAGCGTGCCACCATTCACATAGAAGACGATGAAGAAGGCGTTTGCATTCGTATTTGTGACCAGGGGCCAGGCATTCCAATCGACAAAATCGATAAAGTATTCCAACCCTATACTCGCCTTATTGATGAACACAATGGCCACCCTACCGGCATGGGCTTAGGCTTGAGTATTGCGCGAAATATCGCACGCGCTCACGGCGGTGAAGTGACCTTAAGCAACCAACCGGTGCAAGGTTTAGAGGCCAGAGTTTGGTTGCCTCGCCACTAGAAAATCATCGTTAATCCACAGTTTTGCAAGACTTTGTTACATTAGGTTGCTCTACTTTACCCCTTCTTTTTATTTACTTTGCTAAATTCACTAACTCGTATAAAGGTTTAAGCTGAATTTCAGTAAACTTGTACGAAATAAGAACAATCCAACATAGTCAAAGCCAACGTGCATTTGACAAGATGACATAACAATAACAAAGGTTTCTATCATGAAAAAAATTGCCTTAGGATTAACATCTGTTGCACTTTCATTAGCGGCGGCACAAAGCCAAGCTGGTGAAGTGGAAGTTCTTCACTGGTGGACATCAGGCGGTGAAGCCGCAGCCATTAACGTCCTTAAAGACGAAATGGTTGAGACTGGCCACACTTGGAAAGACTTCGCAGTCGCAGGTGGTGGCGGTGAGTCGGCCATGACAGTTCTAAAATCTCGTGCCATTGCTGGCAACCCACCTTCTGCCGCTCAAATCAAAGGCCCGACTATCCAAGAATGGGGTGACCTAGGTTTCCTAACCAATCTTGACGACGTTGCTGAAGCAGGCGATTGGGATGTGATCCTACCTGGTGTGGTCAGCGAAGTGATGAAGTACGACGGCCACTATGTTGCCGCGCCAGTTAACGTTCACCGTGTAAACTGGATGTGGGCGAACCCAGAAGTATTCCGTAAAGCCGGCGCTTCTATCCCAACCACTTGGGATCAATTCATCACTGAAGCGAAAAAAATCAAAGCCGCCGGTTTCACGCCATTGGCTCACGGTGGTCAAGCTTGGCAAGACGCAACATTGTTCGAAGCCATCGCACTGTCTAAAGGTTCTAAGTTCTACAACAGCGCATTCATTGGTCTATCTGACAAAACCCTACGCAGCCAAGACATGATCGACGTATTCAGTACGTTCAAGCAAATGCGTGAATTCGTAGACCCTGGTTTCTCTGGTCGCGACTGGAACATCGCTACGTCTATGGTGATCAATGGTGAAGCCGCAATGCAAATCATGGGTGACTGGGCGAAAGGTGAATTCACCGCCGCTGGTAAAAAAGCTGGCATCGATTATGTTTGCTACCCTGCACCAGGTACAAGCGATGCGTTCACCTTCAACATCGACTCTCTAGCGATGTTTAAAGTTGACGGTAAAGAACAGCAAGAAGCACAAAAAGACCTTGCTCGTTTGATTCTTGAGCCTAAGTTCCAAGAAACCTTTAACTTGAACAAGGGTTCTATCCCAACACGCTTGAACATGCCTCGTGATAAATTTGATACTTGCGCGCACTCTGCAATGGATTCTTTCCTAGCCAGTTCAACAACAGGCAACCTAGTACCAAGTATGGCGCATGGTATGGCAGTAAACTCTATGGTTCAGGGCGCTATCTTTGACGTCGTAACCAACTTCTTCAACGATGATTCTATGACATCTGAAGAAGCCGTAGACAAGCTAGCTCGTGCCATCAAAGCCAGCATGTAAGCACCTATTCGCAAGCCTGTCTTGCAATAAGTAAACGAGGCTGGCCCTCAAGCCAGCCTCTTCGTTTCTTCTCTGTAGTGAAGCATCAATTATGAATACAAAAGCTGCCAATTCTGGGTCTAGAAAGACTCAGTCAGGACGTCCTGCACGCCTTAGTTTGGCTGATTGGATGCCAAAAATCGTTATGGCACCAACCGTAGTCGTGACGCTAGTGTGCATTTACGGCTATATGATTTGGACAGCCGTTCTGTCTTTTACCAACTCTCGTATGTTACCCAGCTATAAGTTTGTTGGCTTAGATCAATACGAGCGTTTATTCAACAACGATCGTTGGATCGTTGCACTGACCAATCTCGGTATATTTGGCGGACTTTTTATCCTGATCTGCCTGTTCCTCGGTGTGGTATTAGCGATCTTCTTAGATCAGAAAATTCGTGCCGAAGGGGCGATTCGTACCATCTACTTATACCCTATGGCGATTTCATTCATCGTCACCGGTACCGCTTGGAAGTGGTTACTTAACCCAACCAACGGTTTTGAAAAACTCATGATCGATTTAGGCTTTGAGAACTTCAAATTCGACTGGCTCATTAACCCAGACATGGTGGTTTATTGTTTGGTCATTGCCGCCGTATGGCAAGCCTCGGGCTTTGTAATGGCGTTGTTTCTAGCCGGTTTACGTGGTGTGGATGGCGATTTAATCAAAGCCGCTCATCTAGACGGTGCCAACACGTTTACCACCTACCGCCGTATTATTTTACCTTCATTGAAGCCTGTTTTCTTCAGTGCCATGGTGATCTTGTCTCACATTGCCATCAAGAGTTTCGACTTGGTTGCCGCTTTAACCAACGGCGGTCCGGGCTATTCATCCGATCTACCGGCTAACTTCATGTACGCTCACACCTTTACCCGTAGTCAGGTTGGTCTAGGTTCCGCGTCGGCCATGGTCATGCTCGGCTGTGTATTAGCCATTTTGATTCCTTATCTGTACTCAGAATTACGAGGTGAACGCCATGAGTAAAGCATCTATTGGCCGCCAAACTACCTGGGTAGAAAAGGCGTTGCGTGTTGCCCTGTACACTGTGTTAATCATTATGGCTACAGTCTATCTTATGCCGTTCTTAGTGATGTTATTAACTTCGCTTAAAGATGTAGAAGAGATTCGTACTGGTACCTTGTTGTCTTTGCCAAGCACCTTAGATTTAAGCGCTTGGAGCAAAGCGTGGGGCGAAGCCTGCACCGGCAATAACTGTGGCGGGATTTCACCTTACTTCTTGAACTCTTTCCAAATCGTTATTCCAGCGGTATTGATTTCCACCTTACTGGGGGCAATCAATGGCTATGTAATTTCCTTATGGAAGTTCCGCGGCAGTGATTTATTCTTCGCGGCACTGTTGGTCGGTTGTTTCATTCCTTTCCAAGTAATCCTACTGCCTATGGCACGTACCCTTGGTTGGTTAGGCATCGCTAATACCACCACAGGTTTGGTGTTCGTTCACGTGGTTTACGGTGTCGCCTTCACGACGTTGTTTTTCCGTAACTTCTACCAAGCGATTCCAGGCGAATTAGTGAAAGCGGCGCGTCTTGATGGCGCAGGTTTCTTTACCATTTTCTACCGCATCATCTTGCCGCTATCGACCCCCATCATTGTGGTAACGGTCATTTGGCAGTTCACACAAATCTGGAACGACTTCCTATTTGGCGTGGCCTTCTCTGGCTTTGACACTCAGCCTGTGACCGTGGCCTTGAACAACCTAGTCAATACCAGCTTCGGTGGTAAAGAATATAACGTGGACATGGCCGCTGCCATTATCGCAGCCCTGCCAACTCTGGCTGTGTACGTGCTAGCAGGCAAATACTTCGTCCGTGGTTTAACAGCCGGTGCGGTAAAAGGCTAAGCCTATACCGTTCCGCACTGCCTAAGCACAACAGAACGCTTTGGGAATACAAAATTTTGGAGTAATAACATGGCAAACTTAGTCATTGATAATGTTAAAAAGCGCTACGGCACGACGGAAGTATTGAAAGGCATTAATATCGCCATCGAAGCCGGCGAATTTCTGATCCTCGTTGGACCATCAGGCTGTGGTAAATCCACTCTGATGAATTCCATTGCTGGCCTAGAAGACGTATCAGAAGGTCGTATTTTAATCGCCGATAACGACGTCACCTATACCAGCCCGAAAGATCGTGACATCGCCATGGTGTTTCAATCTTACGCCTTGTACCCAAATATGACCGTTGCACAAAACATTTCCTTTGGTTTAGAAATGCGCAAAGTGCCAAAAGAAGAACGCGATGTGGAAGTACAACGAGTGGCGGAACTACTGCAGATCAATCATCTGTTGAACCGTAAACCAGCGCAACTATCTGGTGGTCAACGTCAACGTGTGGCGATGGGGCGTGCATTAGCTCGTCGTCCTCAGCTTTACTTGTTTGATGAGCCATTATCCAACTTGGACGCTAAGTTACGTGTGGAAATGCGTACGGAAATTAAAAAGCTGCACCAGAAACTGGGTACCACCATCGTTTACGTAACCCATGATCAGATCGAAGCCATGACTTTGGCTGACCGTATTGCGGTGATGAAAGATGGCGAAGTACAACAACTGGGCACACCGCAGGAAATCTATGACAACCCAGCGAACCTATTTGTGGCAGGCTTCATGGGTTCTCCAGCAATGAACTTCATTCCAGCCAAAGTGGTTTCTCAAGACGGTAACCCTATGTTGGAATTAGCCACCAACTCGACTGTGGCCTTGCCGTTCCCGAAACCAGAAGCGCTGGTAAATCACATTGGCCAAACCGTATTACTGGGTCTGCGTCCTGAAATGATTACCGAACCTCAGCCTCACAAAGTGGGCCAAGATTTCGTAACGACCACCGACATCAAGGTAGAAGTCACCGAGCCGATGGGGGCCGACACCATGATCATCACACGCGTCAACGATGCCGAGATCAACTGTCGTTCTAATCCTGCTTATCCAGCAGCACCAGGCTCTGTGATCGAGATGATGTTTGACACCTCTAAAGCCGTGGTTTTTGATCAAGCCACAGGTCACCGTCTAGACAAATAATATTGCGTCATTAACGACCCAATATGTGACGATGAAGCCCATGCAAAATTGCAAAATTTTGTCTGGGCTTTTTTACATCCATGATTAAATTTTGCACAAATGGTCAGTTTTTTTCCTTAATCCCTCGAACTTGTCACAAATATGAGATACATTTCTGTAATAATTGATCAGAAGTGCTATTACATAAATGCACTCGATTGATGTATTTGTTCGACCAATTCCAGTATCACATTCAAGGAATCACATCATGAAATCAACGAAGCGTTTTGTTACGCATCTTGCGGTCTCTAGTGTTGTCCTAGCCATTGCCGGCTGTTCAATGATGGGCCCAAAACAACCAGATTGGCAGGAAGATAAAGAATATCGCGTCACCATTTTGCACACCAATGACCATCACGGTCGTTTCTGGCAAAGCAGCCGTGGCGAATACGGTATGGCTGCTCGTAAAACCCTAATCGACAACATTCGTGAAGAAGTGGCACTGGACGATGGCAATTCTCTATTGTTATCTGGTGGTGACATTAACACAGGGGTTCCTGAGTCAGACCTACAAGACGCGGAGCCAGATTTTCGCGGCATGAACATGTTGAAATACGATGCCATGGCATTGGGTAACCACGAGTTTGATAACCCTCTTTCTGTCCTGAAACAGCAACAAGAATGGGCCGGTTTCCCTTTCCTATCAGCGAACATCACAGATGCTAAAACCGGTGAGCCGTTATTCGACGCGTACAAAATTTTCCAAGTGAATGACCTAAAAGTCGCGGTAATGGGTCTAACCACTGACGACACCGTAAAACTGGGTAATCCTGAGTACCTAGAAGGCATCAAGATTGAGTCTCCTATTAAAGTAGCGGCGAAATTGGTTCCTGAACTGCGCAAAAAAGCCGACATCGTGATTGCTGTGACGCACATGGGTCACTACAACAATGGTAACTACGGCGGTAACGCTCCAGGTGATGTGACGCTAGCTCGTACCGTACCAGGTATTGACGTGGTTGTGGGCGGTCACTCTCAAAACCCATTGTTCGAACCAGATGAGCAAAACGGCACACTGATCCTACAAGCCCATGAATGGGGTAAATACGTCGGTCGTCTAGACTTTGTCTTCAAAAACGGTGACATCGTATGGTCTGAATACCGTCTAATCCCGGTTAACTTGAAGAAAAAAGTGAAAAACGCGGAAGGTAAAACAGAACGCGTCTTCATCGAAGAAGAAATTGCTCAAGACCCAGACATGTTAGCCATGTTAACGCCTTTCCAAGAAAAAGGTCAGGAAGAGCTTAACGTTGAGATTGGTTTCTCTAATGGTGATTTCATCGGTGAACGTGGCGTAGTACGTAATCAAGAAACCAACCTAGGCAACTTGATTTCACGCGCCATGAAAGAAAAAGTCAACGCTGACATTGGCATCATGAACTCAGGTGGTATCCGTGATGACATGGAAGCGGGCGTCATTACTTACAAGAGCGTACTAAAAGTACAGCCTTTCGGTAACGCGGTTTCTTACGTTGACCTGACTGCCGCAGAATTGACTGACTACTTATCCACTGTGGCCAGCAAGCAAGCTGGTACAGGGGCTTTTGCTCAATTTGATGGCGTGGCTTTGACATTGAAAGACGGCAAAGCAACAAACATCATGGTGAACGGCCAGCCACTAGACACTGCTAAGAGCTACCGTATTGCCATCAACAGCTATGTTGCCACTGGCGGCGACGGTTACCCTAAAGTGATCGACCACGCCAACTACGTGAACTCAGGTTACGTAGATGCGGACGTATTGGTTGAATACGTGCAAAACAACGCGCCACTTGATGTCGCTGATTTCGCACCAAGCGGTGCGGTTCAGCGCTAATTCAAGCGGACGTAAAACAAAATGCCCCGCAAGCTCAGCTTGCGGGGCATTTTTTTGTTCTGTATTTAATCAAAGATGACGAACTTAACGCTGGTAAGTTAATGTCCAAGTTAATGGTGTTGGCAGTTTTTCAGATTCTAACTTAACCGTGTAACGCAGCTCATTGTCTGACACCTGTTGCCAAGTATTGGTACGTTTACCGCGCTCTGACTCGACAATCACCACAATGGCTTGTGCACTTTCCGTAAAGCTACCCGAAATCTCGATGTCTTCTTCATCCGTCTTAAAGACTTCGCCTTTGGCGGTCAGAGGAATGACGTCGGCCTCTTCTTGATCACACTGCCAAGAAAACTCGCCTGCTTGTTTGGCTAACAGCCACTGCTGACAAATTTGCGTCTGCTTTTTCAATACAGGTCTTGCCAACGCTCGGATGAAAAAATTCATTTCTTGTACTACATTTTCAACCGCTTCATCCAGCTTAGCTTGCGTATTGGCCGCATCTTGCAACTGCCACTCGCCTTCTATATTGGCCGCCTGCAAAGCACCGCTCAACAGCATAGCCGACACACCCATGGTTAACATCTTTTTCACTTGCCTTCTCCTTTATTGTTATTGTCATCTGATCATCGCAGAGAAGTTTCATGATGTAAGGTGCAAAAACACCCACAATAACTGACAATTAACGCCAAAACCCTCTTCTTTCGACAAATTTTAGAGCCAAAAAAAACCTGACCATCCAGTTTGATGATCAGGTTTTTCAACTTTAACAAAGGCTTACTTGTCGAAGCCGTGTTTGCGTTTCTTATTTATTAGCTCTTATTTTTCAACTGTTACTTTTCAAAGAGAGCCGCACGCTGAAGCTCAATGATTTCCGCAATGCCCTTACGAGCTACCGCCAGCATACCCATCATATGCTCATCGCCAAAGGCTTCACCTTCTGCTGTGCCTTGGATTTCAATGAAACCGCCCTTGTCATTCATAATGACGTTCATATCCGTTTCCGCATTAGAATCTTCTGGGTAATCCAAATCCAATACCGGCGTACCTTTGTAGACACCCACCGAAATCGCAGCGATCTGAGAAACAATCGGGTTTTCTTTGACCTTTTTGTTCTCCACAAGATGACGCATCGCATCGGCTAGGGCCACAAACCCACCCGTGATGGACGCCGTACGCGTGCCGCCGTCAGCCTGAATGACATCACAATCGATGGTGATGGTGTTTTCGCCTAGTTTCTTCAAATCCACTGCAGCACGCAATGAACGACCAATCAAACGTTGAATCTCAACCGTACGGCCACCTTGCTTACCACGCGCCGCTTCACGGTCCATACGACTGCCAGTAGAGCGCGGCAACATGCCGTATTCCGCCGTAATCCATCCTTGACCTTTACCTTTCAAAAAACGCGGCACACCCGGCACAACCGTCGCCGTACAAATGACTTTGGTGTCACCACATTCAATTAATACAGAACCTTCGGCGTGTTTGGTAAAATTTCGAGTGATTTTAAGGGGACGTAACTGATCAACGGCTCTTCCACTTGGACGCATACTAGCTCTCTCTATTGGTTAATCTTCACTAAAGCCGCAATTATAACGAACCCTCATAAAATTGCCCCCCTTACAATGGGGAAACTGTCGTCTTGCTATGGCATAAGCTACAATAACGCCACATTTTTCTTAACTTAGGTATTCAAAATGACAGCAAGCATGACCGCCTTCTCACGCCAAGAAGCCAGCTACGATTGGGGCACCATCAGTTGGGAAGTTCGCTCAGTCAACCAACGCTATTTAGAACCTAACTTCCGCTTACCGGAAGCCTTTCGTGAATTGGAATTTTCCTTCCGCGACCTGCTAAGAAAAAAACTCAACCGCGGCAAACTAGAATGCCAACTGCGTTTCCAAGCCGTCGACAAAGCGGCCACCAGCTTAACCATCAACCCAGAAAACGCCCAAGCCTTGGCCAACGCCGTACAACAACTCGGCACCTGGTTTGATGGCATCAAAACCCCATCGCCACTGCAAATCCTTCAATGGCCGGGTATTCTTAGTGATACCAGCGACGACGCGGACACCATCAAAAAAGCCGTAGCAGAACTGTTCGCCAACGCCGTGGACGAACTCATCCAAATGCGTTTACGCGAAGGCGAACAATTGGTCGCCATCATAGAACAACGCCTTGATAGCATTGACGCCATCGTTGCCGAAGTGCAAGACAAACTGCCCGGCATCATAGCTGCGCAAAAACAAAACCTAACGGACAAACTGGAAGCCGCCAAAGTCGAACTCGACCCAATGCGCGTGGAAGCGGAAATCGTCCTATTGGCACAAAAAGCCGATGTAGCGGAAGAACTGGATCGCCTTGTCACCCACACCAAAGAAGTCCGTCGTCAGCTTAAACAAAAAGGCCCCATCGGCCGCCGCCTCGACTTCCTCATGCAAGAACTCAACCGCGAAGCCAATACGCTATCGTCTAAGTCCATCGTCGTAGAAACCACCCAAAGCGCCGTGGAACTGAAGGTATTGATTGAACAGATGAGAGAACAGATCCAGAATATTGAGTAAGGTATTTATAACTTATCAACCCATCTTCTAAGTTCAAGAGAGGCATTTATGTTAACTGACACGATTGTTCATAAATGCGCTTCTATTGAGCGTGTCGTAAAACGCATCGAAGGGGTGTATCACACCTCTTCTCATTTCGAAAACGATTTAACCAGCCAAGAGTCCGTCATATTCAACCTACAAAGAGCCTGCCAAGCCTGTATTGATATCGCCAATGCTACTAACAAGCATTACCAAATGAGTCCTCCATATAGTGCAGATGAAAGCTTTGAATTAATGAGTGAAGCAGGACTTATTTCTAAAACGACTAAATGTAATTTACAACAGCTAGACTACATCAAAACGATCGCAGTACGTGATCCACAGCACTTAGATACAAACGTTTTAGCGCAGTTAATTGAAAACAGGATTTGCGACTTTCAACACTTTATCGGCGAAGTTAAAAGCATTTCATAGCTTTTTTCTGACATCAACTTACTCTGGTCTAGTTGAAGGGCCTTGGCCCTTTAATTTTTGTACTCATCCATGGTTTAAATTTACTCTGACCCATTTTATTCCATAAAACAAGGTCGACTATTCATCAGAATCATTATCGTCTTTATCATTACCACACAATGCTTTAACTGATGCTGCAAGTTCGCTCTCAGCGTATTCACTGTCTTTAAGAACATCGTATAAACCTTGCAAATTATCTGGTGACCATTTTTCAATATTCCACCCAGAGCCTTTTATTTTCTGTGATAGTAGCCAATCTACTATTTCAGACTTTTCTTGTTTAATCACGTCGTCAATAAATGCAGTGATATCATTCGCTGCTGTCGCATCATCCTTAATATCAGGCATATCAAATACCCCACCAAAGTAAGAAATACTTTTATATCTATGATCATTAGATGTGCTTATTTTGATGAAATCAGCCTTAAGTTTTCTGCCAATACTATTTTTCTTTCCTTTATTAATAAGTGCTAACAAGTTTGATACCAACTCAATGTCATATGAATCTTTCTGATCAGGAAGCATTTTTAAAGCATTCACCAATTCATTCTGATGCTCTAGTTTTTTATTAGAGTCTTTCAAATATTTGATGATTTTTTCTATATGAGGATGTTTCTCATTAATACGTTTTAGCCAATCATCGGCTGTAAGCTCACTGTCATCCAAGAATTCTAAAAACTTTTTTAAAAGACCAGTAGGTTGATACTTCAACACATCATCAATGAACTCGGAATTCCATAAAGGAAGTTCACTCTTATCAATATAGGTAGACCAGCTATCCGCCCACTGTAAAATATCTCCTGCCGTCATTTTCGTAAAACTTTCTTTAAGGAACGAGTAATCAGTTTTGATCAATGGAGAAATATTCATTGCGTAGACTCGACTAGCCTGAACAAGCGTCTCTAAATTCGGCAAAAAGTACTCGGTAGTACCGTTGTGTTTACACCATTTAAGGATGTCAGAAAAGTCACATGCACTAAAATAATCTGTTAAGTAGTTACTACAATCTGGTCTTTCTTCAAGTTTAGTGGTTAACCATGTCAATGCACTACCATATGATTGATTTACGTTTCTCTCATTCAATAAAGTAATATTTTCTGTGGGGTCAAATGCATTAACAATTGCTGCGGCAACCAATGCAGTATATGCATCCCGTGTTTCATCGCTACAATCCAAGTTTCGTAATTTATTTGCTAATTGTTGGGCTATATTTTTCTTATTTGCTGATCGCCAATCAGCGCTAAATGGTAAGACCTCAAGCAAGTGCTCTGGTGATTTACTTGCTATATCAACTTTATTCAATAATTTAGATTCTGGAATTTTTTCAAATTCGCCAACACGTAGTTTCTTAAGTATTTCAGGAAAGATTGTTTCCTCTTCATTGAAAAGGGTTTGCCTCTTACAAGCAGATTCAATTAGTTTTACAGTGTCTGTCTTGTTGATCAATTTTGGTATATCCCAATGACTGAGGCGGGCCTCAAATGGGAACAAGACATTCACTATAAAATTAACATCTGGTTTCTCTATAAACTGTGGTGTAATATTTGTTCTGAATGAATATCGGTAACACTCTTCTAACGACTGTCTCAAATCTCGCCACTTATCAGAATCAACGCTGTGAGGTTCGTTGTCAGCTTTCATCCATTTCAAAGAACTCCACTGTTTATTAATATCCTTGGTCACGTTACGTTGAAGTTCTTTAACCAGTGTTAAATCAATCTTTATTTCATGTTCAGCTAAAATCTCATGACTCTCTATAAGATCAGAATCCATTTCATAATCATCAATCATCACTTCTTTAATCTCATGATTAATGTCGTGTAGATGAGTATCTAGAACAATTTTTCCAATTTCGCTCCTCACCAATGAGGCCGCAATTTTTATTAAATCACTCGCATGAGTACTCTCTACCTGTTTTTTGAAAAACAAATCAAAACCATGCAATGGATGAAGCTCTATTAATCTTTCTGAATCTAATGACAGAAATGCACTTTTAATTGGCTCCGCAATTAGCTCACTCTGCGCTACCTCAAACGAGGTTTGGAAGTGTAATGCGGCAATTTGTTTTGGCCACTCTTCTTTTTCCTCGCAATGCTTACGTAATATTTTTTGCGTTATTTTTAGTCTTGAGTCTTCGTAGCCTTCATTATTAAGAGTTACTACACCTGACTTACTCAGTATGTCGTTAATTGTTAGATTGTGATCTTTTACTGCGATAATATACGCTGCACAACATACACCATTCAAAATCTCATTGCGCTCTGGACAACTATCAATCTTGGCTCCAATGCGATTAACGATACTCTTAAGGTACCTCGGTGTGACCTTTCTATTCCACACTTCTATAAGTGTTTTTACTCCTTCTTTTCCTTTTATATCTGGCAGTGTCTGCTCCCAATATTCATTGAATTGCTCATACCAGCCTGTTGTCACAATAGGTGGTGCAGAAAAAGGCACTGGGATACGTTTAGAAATAAATTCTTTGCCCGATTGACCTTCATCTACTGAGCTTTTTTCAAGGGCCTTGGCTAAATGCTCTTCTGAATAAGGTAGTAAAATTCTAAGTTTTTCACTACCTAGTGAAATAAGCGTTTCTATATCACTCCATAGTTCGCGAGCGTCATCTGGCGCAACTCGATCAATATTATCAATAACCAACAAAAGCACATTATTTTCTGGAATAAGCTCAGCAAAAGAATCAAATGCTTCTTTAAGCTCAATCGAGCCAACTTCTCTATTTATATCTATGGTTTCAGTTATGGTGTCTACACTATTACGCTTAATGAGATCGCCTAGTTGAGTAGTCTTTTTAAAACGCTTTATTAACCAAAATAAAACGAAAGGAAAAGCAACAAGGGCTAGAGATAAACAGCCACTCGATATGTCAAAACCTGAACTTGCTGTATCAAGAGATATACTTTGATTAGGGTCTTGATTTTTTGTGGAAACATTTTGATTTAAATCAAGAAGAAAGCTTATAGAGGGCTTAACCTGCCAAGCAGAAATGCCAAATAAGAAAAAAAAGATAATCGATGAAAATGGAAGGTGACTATTTGTATCTTTGGTATACGTTAATCTTTTCCCTAATGCAGTATCTACAGCCTTGGAAAGTTTTTCTTTTTCCTTCGTTTTACGATTACCCAACATCCTTACTAGTTCTATTTCGATGACTTTTATCAACGCAGGTCTCAAAGAGGTATGGTGTTGATCAGCATCAAATGTGACTATATGAAACCCTTTATCCTGTACTTGCTGTTTTAAGATGTTAATCACAGTACTTTTGCCTGCTCCAAGGCTGCCCTCAACCCCAATTATGTGCTGGGTGTCATCATGAAGAAGTACTTTAGAAATAGCATCAGCTACTTGTTTGTGCCCTTGACCATTAAATAAATCAGATTCAACAGGTTTTTCATTTTGATACTTTCTTACATGATCCATTGTGGTGAATTTCCTCATCTCGATAGTGCTTTAACCTTTAGAAACTATAGCAGAATTATTATTTATTAAAGCAACGCATGACTTGACTTGACTTGACTTGACTTAAATATTGTTTCTTTTTCTCGTTTCTGACTTTTCACCTCTTTGTATAGCAACTTTAGAGGAGTTACCCATGTTTTGTATACGATATCGATACAAAAAGAGATTTTGTGGAGAATATCAACACCTTAATGCTAGCGGTATCCTCATTGAAAAAGCGCTGCAATTATTAAAACACCATAATCATCGACGCTTTGCCCATACCGCCCCAGATGCCCAAAGGGTAAGTGCTGTGTTACAACACATAGAGTGTGAGGCAAAGAGTAAAAGTGAAACTATAAATCCTTTACCAAATAAAAAATGAAAATATAGTTTCATTTTGACCTAATTAACCATATCAAATAGTCACTTTACTCAAAGTCAAAAGTAAAGCTATACTTTCACTATCTCATGATTTAAGAAAATATAGTTTCACTATGAATACCATCAAATCAACAGCAAAGCGCACTGCCGTCGTTTTTCCAAAGCACAAAAAGGTGTTAAGCATCTTAGGCGAGAACTTAACTCTGGCGATGAAGCGTCGCGGCATTACCCAAGAAATGCTGCACGAAAGAACTGGTCTGTCTAAACCAACGTTACGAAAAATCCTAAAGGGCGACCCTTCCGTTTCGCTTGGTCACTATGCCAACGTATTAGCCAGTTTAGGCCTCTTAGAAGACCTAGCCAAAGTCGCCTTTGATGACGAGCTGGGAAGAAAGCTGCAAGACATCCAGTTGCTGAACAAAAAATAAGAGTGTCGCATTATGGAAATCTACGTTTATGCTGATTGGACTGAGTCAACCGACCCTATACTAGTTGGTACATTACGATCGTCAGAAATTAGAGGTAAAGAACATTTCAGCTTTAGTTATGACGAGACGTGGCTAACTTCAGATTATGTTCGCCAGATTGACCCTTCTTTAAAACTATTCGTTGGCGAACAACATGCGCTGGACGATAAGAATTTCAAAATATTTCTCGACTCATGCCCTGACCGTTGGGGTCGATTGTTAATGCAACGCAGAGAAGCGGTAATTGCTAGACAAGAAAAACGGCGAGCAAAAAGCCTATACGAGACGGATTACTTACTAGGTGTTCACGATTCATTTCGCATGGGAGCCCTGCGATTTCGTACATCATTAGATGGCCCTTTTTTAGATGACAACAATGAGCTGGCAGCGCCCGCAATAACCAGCTTACCCGAGCTACAACATGCCGCCAATAAAATCGAAGAAGCTCCGGATTTTGACAACCCAGATTATCTGAAATGGCTCAATATGCTGATCTCACCTGGCTCATCACTAGGTGGAGCTAGGCCAAAGGCGTCAATAAGAAATCACGATGATAGTTTGTGGTTAGCTAAGTTCCCTAGCCGTCACGATGATTACGATATTGGCTTGTGGGAGTTCATTGTGTATCAAATGGCCATTAAGTCTGGCATCGAAATGGCTGAATCAAAAGTTGAAGCGATTGGCAGACATCATATTTTTTTAACAAAAAGGTTCGACCGTACCGAAACAGGAAAGCGGCGACACTTCAGCTCAGCAATGACGCAACTAGAGTACTTTGATGGTCAGGATGATGGGGCGAGTTACTTAGAGCTGGCTGAATTTCTGATCCAACACGGCTCGAATACTCAGGCAGATCTTGAACAACTTTGGACCAGAATGCTGTTTAATATCATGGTATCTAATTGTGATGATCATCTTAGAAATCATGGATTCATTCTGGAGTCGACTGGTTGGCGGCTATCTCCTGCCTACGATATCAATCCTATGTTATACGCCACTGGTCTACACCTTAATATTGATGACGTAAGCAACGCACTTTCGATTGACTTAGCATTTGACATTGCAGAGTATTTTCACGTTACTGAAAGTAAAGCCAAGGCCATCCACCAAAGATTGTTAAAGGCCGTTTCACAATGGGAAAGCCTTGCTCAACAAGCGGGCATCCGCAAAGAAGAAAGAGAACGATTGAGAGACTGCTTTATACTCGACTAGAACGCCACAACACTTTTCTGCGCATAAAAGTGTGAAATGCAAATTGAGTGCTCGCCTTAGCGTTTGGTTAAACGTGAAAATTAAACGGTGATGGGTCAACACAAAGTTACTTTATAGGTAATAATCTGTAGGCCTTAATACCTACCATTCGACTCTCGGTTTATCATTCTTGGATACCATAGTATCCATATTGAGCTTATTTTTATGAAAATGGACAAGCTAGTTGATGGGGAAATCCTGCTCGACAAAGCCTTTCAAGACAGCCATACCATCACGAAAACGGGTCTGTATTTTCATTTACTTTCAGTCATCTCTTTCTAACCCAACAAGTCATTTTCCTTCGTATACACTAAACCAATAACGTCTGTTACTCGAGGAAGTTCAGGATGCAAAGCTCAATTCAGTTTCGCTATTTGGTGCTGGTGATGTTGGCGTGTTTTTGTTCTGTCTTACAAGCAGAGCAAAGCATTGGGAAGATGCTGTTAAAGCCAGGTGTGCATGTGTTGATGCGTCATGCCCTCGCGCCGGGTACAGGTGATCCTAGTCATTTTCGTGTCGAGGACTGTTCCACTCAGCGCCTTTTGAATGAGGCGGGACGAGAGCAAGCCAGACGCATTGGTCAAGTACTGCGAGACAAGGGGGTCCGCTTTGATTATGTGTTCAGCAGTCAGTGGTGTCGATGCCTAGAAACCGCACAATTAATGGCAATGGGTAATGTGCAACCCGAGTCTATGCTGAATTCGTTTTTCGCGGATCGCAGTACCGCGGAGTCGCAAACGCAAGCGTTACGTCAGAAGTTAATCACACTGCCGCCACAAGAAAAAGCTCTGTTTGTCACGCACCAAGTCAACATCACGGCATTAACTGGCATATTTCCTCGCTCTGGTGAGATGATTCTGGTCGCGGTTTCCGATGAAAATCAACCATTAGAAGTCATAGGACGCTTCTTACCGGGCACTTAATGAGCCATTTTTGTCGTTTCAATGAAGTGACTCATTTCCTCTGACGGATGTATCCATTACTATGGATCACATATAATGGCTTTGGTTGTCGATGAAAAGGAAAAACTGTGTCGGAATACAACACCCTCTATGAATTTGATGCGAGTTGGAAAGTGACTCAGCTGGTGGTTACACGGGATTTAGACCAAGTACAAAGTGGATTGCAGGTGACGTTTGCCCACGCTGAGCAAAGCATCACCTTGGCATTCGAATGCATTGATGATCCGCAAAATATCATGGAACTGATGGATTTTCAGCAGGTTGTGGTCAGTGAAGAAAGCCATGCTGAGCGCGATTTCAGCACCATAAAAGTCGAACTATTTTGTGACGCCTACGCCGAGTTTTGGTGCGATGCTGTCACCAAGCAATAATCCACTCTCGCTGATTTTCGGCACGGCCTCATAGGCGTGATCCAACACAGTAAACGAAGGTTCGGAAAGCCGCATCATAGACGTCAATGCAACGTCTATGATGGATTAATATTGTCAGCAGGTAATATGTCGAAAATATTGTCTTCCAACCAACTCACCAGATCAATAACATGATCGGCTACTTTAAGCCCTGTTGGCGTTAGGTTGTACTCCACTTTCGGCGGCACCACAGGATAAGATGTACGTTGCACAAAGTTATCCTGCTCAAGGGTTTGCAGTGTCTGTGCTAGCATCTTCTCACTCACCCCTTCAATGGTCCGACGTAAATCGCTAAAACGGTGACGCTCACCATCTTTTAATACCATGAAGATCAGCACGGCCCAGCGGCTGGTAACGTGTTTTAAGATTTCTCGCGATGGGCACTGGTCAGATAAAACATTGCCACGGGTAAACTCAATGACTTTGCCACCCTCTGTTTGTACTTTAAAGCCACTCATTCTTACCTACTTACACGTACTTACTAAAAGTTTGTTTGTTGTATTGTAATGGTATTTAGCACACAGTCCAAATACAATCCGCCCCTAGATCGAAAAAGCATTTTTAAGCGCATCAAATAGCCACTGCAAAGCTGGCCCGCGCGCGCCACCTTTTTTAAACACCAAGTCCACAGGCACAGACCAAGGCTTATGATCAAACGCCGCATCCATTTTCACCAAACGTCCTTGTGCTATTTTCGGTTGCGCTAAAGTCACTGGCACGTAAGCCCAGCCAATTTGACGTTCCACCAATTCCAGCACGGAATAATAACTGGAACACCACCATACCGACGGCGTCATACTAATGAGGATTTGCGATTCTTGCTTGGTACGACCGCGGACAGAAATTTGACGATAGGGCGCAAGATCAGACTCCGTCACTACTTTTTTCGTCGCCAAGGCAAAGGACGGGTGACAGACCGCGATAAAATCCACACCACCGACATAGCAAAAGTCCACTTGCTTGTTGATGTCCACTTCAGAAAACATCACACCTAAATCACACCACCCTTCTGCCACCGCAGAAGTCACATCTACGGATGCCATGGACAAGACATCCAATTGTAA
This sequence comes from Marinomonas sp. TW1, assembly GCF_001625355.1. Lineage (GTDB taxonomy): Bacteria > Pseudomonadota > Gammaproteobacteria > Pseudomonadales > Marinomonadaceae > Marinomonas. The sequence goes on along the minus strand of NZ_JSEE01000018.1, from coordinate 10,086 downwards.
GTGAGGAAACTGCTGAGCAAAATCGGCTAGCACCTTAGCCACCGGCGCTTCCAATAAAGCATCATCCAACACCAAACTGAGCGCACTTTCTTCTTTACGAAGGATGGATTCGGCAATTTTTTCAAATTCCAGCGATTGCGTCAGCAACGCTTTCGCACTGCGTACTAGGCGCTCGCCCTCTGGCGTTAATTGTGGGCTTCGCGAAGAACGATCAAACAAGGTAACGCCCAAGTCCAATTCCAAATTACTGATAGCATGACTGACCGCAGACTGTACCTTGCCCAACTTCCTCGCACACGCGGAAAAGGAACCTAACTCCGCTGATAAGACCAGCATATTAATTTGTTCTAAATTCAACATATGAATAATTTCGATAGTTACTAACTTTTAATCATCTTAGTTGTTGATAGTATGCACGGCAAATAGTCTCTGCATTGGGAGGACGTTGTCATGAGTTGGTTGTATTTGTTGTTAGCGGGTTTCACCGAAATCGGTTGGCCAATTGGCCTAAAAATGGCGCAATCCAGTGAATCACGTTTATTAGGCATCAGCATTGCGGTGGTCTTTTTATTGATCAGTGGCAGTTTGCTGTGGATGGCACAAAAAGACATTCCCATGGGAACCGCTTACGCCGTCTGGACTGGCATCGGGGCTGCCGGCACCTTCTTAGTAGGCATCTGGTTTTACGGTGACCCAACGTCCTTAATGCGTTACATGGGCGTGTTTTTTATCATCCTTGGTGTGGCCTTACTTAAGTTCGCGGCTTGAGCGTATAATGGCGGCCTTGCGCACGTAATCTGCAATATTAAGGACATCCATGAAAGCAATAAAAAAATTAATGAAGCATGATGCTTGGTTCTTGCTACTTTTTATTTTCCTCATTGCCCTGTGTTTGCGTGGCCCTGTCACAGGCTTACCACCGCTACTGGATCGTATCAGTCAGGAGTTGCAATTAAATAGCTCTCAATCCGGCTTACTGATCAGCATTCCCTTGCTGGCCTTTGCGATATTTGCCCCTGTGGCTTCCTGGCTAACGCGCTTTTTCCGCATCGAAAAAATTCTCGCCAGCGGTGTGGCGCTGATCGCCATAGGGATGTTGATTCGCGCCACCGGCTCGATTGGCAGCCTTTACTTGGGCGCGCTTTTAATCGGTGCAGGCATTGCCATTGGCAATGTATTGCTACCCAGTTTATTAAAGCGCGAGTTTCCTCAGTTTGTCGTACAGCTCACCGCCATTTATGTGTTAATGATGGGCGTTGGTGGTTTTGTGATGTCGAGCTTTGCTGTGCCCTTAAGCGACTTCGCCAATCGGACTCAGTTTCCCATCAGTGGATGGTCTTTCGCGCTGGCTTGTCAGACCGTGATTATTTTACCGGCGATACTGGTGTGGTTTTGTTGCCGTATTACACAGCATCACCAACCTAAGAATACTCGTGGTGAAAACAATGGCACACTGTGGCGTCGTCTATCATCGTGGCAAGTGGCTGGCTTTTTAGCGGTTAACTCCTTGTTTAATTACATCATTGTCGCGTGGATCCCAGCCATTTTAGTCAGTCATGGCTACACAGATACTACGGCGGGGTTATACCAGGGTTATTTGCAATTGGCGGGCGCGTTACCCTCGCTTATTCTAGCGCCCTTTATCCAATACTTGGGCAGCCATCGACGTTTGTGTTTATTTGCGACCAGCCTCACCGTTCTCAGTATTTTAGGCTGGCTCTATGTGCCGACCCTGTCTGGCTTTTGGTCATTAAGCTTCGGCTTTGGTATCAGTATGGGCTTTATTTTAGGGCTGTCTTTTATTGGCATGCGAACCGATACGCCAAAACAAGCAGCCAGCTTATCCGGTATGTCACAATTATTCGGTTACACCTTGGCGGCATTAGGGCCGGTAATGATTGGCGCCTTTTACGACTGGCAGCAATCATGGCAACCACCTCTGTATGTACTCTTGTTGATTGGTGTAATCTGGATGATTTTAGGGTGGTTTGCGAGCCCGAAACCTCAGTCTAACCCGTCATAGGTGGGAAGCATCACAAGCCATTTAGCTAGGCTAGATGGCTGTTTAGTGTCATTGAGATAAAGGGTTATTTTTCGATGTGCAACGGAATGTTTATATGGAAACGAGTCCCTACTCCCAATTCCGATTCTAGGTTTAATCGTCCTTTCATCAGTTTGTAAACCCATTGGTGAACCAAGTACAAGCCTAACCCATTGTGTTGTCTGTCACGCCCCGTGGTTTTAAACGGATCAAACACCGTTCCTATGATCTCCGAGGCGATACCAAAACCATCGTCTTGCACCACTAGCTCTAAATCGGTGCCAACTTGATGAGCCGTGATGCGAATCTGACCGGCTTCATTTTCATGAAATGCATATTCCAAGGCATTGTCGAGCAGGTTCTGAATGATTTGAGACATGACACCCGGATATCCCTGCATTTCGATGCGTTCGGGGCACTCAGACATGACCATGACTTTCGGTCGTTTTTTCAGACGTGGCTGATAGGTAAAGAGCAAATCATCCAGAACATCATTGAAGACAAAAGATTGAACATCTTGAATGGCACGATCCGATGCGATCCGTTTAAAGCCAGAGACGACTTCTAACGCCCGATTCAAATTTTTCTCTGCAATGCTTAATGAAACACCAACTCGCTCGATATTTTCAGGGAGAACATCAGGTTTATCAATGAGTTGACGGCCTGACGAAAGTGCCAATTTAACGCCACCTAACGGTGTGTAAATGTCATGAGCTAAGCCGGATACCATCATTCCCAGCGAGGACAATTTACTGGTTTCAACCAGTTCATCCTGCAGCTCAACTAACCTTTTATTCATGTCATGCAGCTTTTGATTAGCCTGATCAGTTTGGCGCTTTTCACGTTTGAGCTGTTTTAGCAAACGCCTACTGGTAAATTGCGTTTGCAAATGACGCCAGCACCACCAAGCTAATAACAAATAGACAATGCCAGCTAACAGTACAATGCTGAGCGTTAATTTAAGATGCCAGCGAGCAAACTCGGTTGGTTCTGAATGGGCCACAAGGTAAATAAAGGGGACTTCTCTTGGCTGTAAACTGTCTTCCTCGTCTAAATAAAAGCGCATAAAGCTCCATAAACGCCCTTGCCCCCAATGACGTTTCAAATCCATTTCTTCGGACAAAATACTTTGCCACACATCAGAAAACCGACTCGACATCCGAACCCCTTCTTCGGTCGGACGTAATACATGCCCCCACTCTAATGATTGGTCATCTGACATGATCCAACCACCTTGCTGGTCGAGCACTTCTAGGTGAACAAGGTCATTATTCAGCTGTTTAAGCTGATCAAACATATCGGCTAAATTGTAATTCACTACTAAGAAGCCTGAATCACGACCAGAAATACGTAATACACCACGCACCGTCGGCTGAAAAGGCCAAACGACTTCACCGTTGTCAATATTGAGATCCAGCGGCGAAACGTAGACATCATCCGGTCTAATCGAAGCTTGCTTAATGTAAGGTCGATTTTGTTTATTCTGTAATTGCGCTTCAGGGACTCGAGAAACGACACCGCTTTGTGCGTTTACCCGTACCAGTTCCATCCCATCCGCGGACATCCAACGAACCTGAGAAATTAACTCTGATGTCGCGGCAAATAATCGAAATTCATTTGCAATCGCGGTCTTCCAATCGTAATCATCTGACAGTTCAGCGTATAACTTCAAACGATCCTTCACACTATTACGCAGCAACAATGTGTTCTTTTTGATGTACCCCACTTGGCGACTGAAAGCGCTACTACTTCTGGTCAACAGCTCTGTTTCGCTCCACGCTAACTGGCTTTCTTTCTGTTGCCAAAAAAATCGATAGCTGACCACACTAATGGAAACCACCACGAGCAATAACAAGGCTAAAGCCAAAATCAATTGCTGTGTTTCTGGCAAGCGTTTTTGCCAAAATGACAAGGTTTTTTGTGTCATGATTTCACCCAAGCCATTACCTCAGTCAGAGGCATCGGCTTGGCAAATAAATAGCCTTGACCTTGTTCACACCCCAACTTCAGCAAATGCTCTTTTTGTTGTTCTGTCTCAATACCTTCTGCAATCACGTCTAACCCTAGAGAGCGACCTAGCTCAATGATCATTTTTAATATTTTCCAATCTTTTGCCGAGTTTTCCATTCGCCAGACAAAACTTTGATCAATCTTAATGGTGGAAACAGATAAGGTCGATAAATAGGTCAATGACGAATACCCTGTGCCAAAATCATCGATGTTCACCCGAACTCCAATTTCTTTTAAGGTATCAAGGTGACGATTGATGGTGGTTTTTTCTTCAATAAATTGCGACTCGGTAATTTCCAACTCGATCAAATTATTATCAATATTTTCCTCACATAAGATAGCGGTAAATTGTTCAAAATAATTCGGACGAGCAATTTCATTACCCGCTACGTTCACCGAAATAGGCACACTCACACCAATGTCCTTCAATTCATTAATGGCTTTACAGGTTTTGCGTAAAATCTGTCGATCCAATTTGTCGACTAAACCACTGCTTTCCGCCAATGTGATAAACTGTTCTGGTGAAACGAAATTACCACTTCGGTTTTTCCAACGAGCCAAGGCTTCAAAGCCAATTAGCTTATTATCAATCAAGGACACTTTAGGCTGGAAATAGACCTCCATTTCATCCTGTAAAATCACGTCTCGAAGCTCTTTCAAGAGTTCATATCGGCTAAACATGGCAGACGCTAATTCTTCTGAAAAAGCTAAGAAAGACACCCCTTCATACTTAGCACGTTCCAACGTACTTTTGCCAACACTGACCAATTGCTCGGCCTCGTAATTCGGGAAATCCGAAAAGTTCACCAAGCTAATGGTTAAATCTAGGGAATGAATGGCATCTTCCACTGTCACACTGGGATGAATAATCTGTTCTAAATTGGCCTCGTGATACTCTTTATTGTCATAAATCAACATCACAATGGTGTCTCGTTCGAACAACGCCACATCCACCGCGTTATCAAAGAAATCACATAAATATTCGTACAAAGATAAGGTCAGTTGATCACAATATTTTGTCCCCAGCACAGATTCTGTGTAGGCCAAATCTTCCACATGCAACATGAGCAACTTGGCTTTCTCTCGCTCCCAAGAAAACATATGGCGAATCTCACGAACCAGCCAATTTTTGTTATGTATGCCCGAAGTCGGTTCAATGTAGGCGAGCTCAGACAATTTGTTGTTTAGTGCCACATTACGAAAGCCTGCACTGATGTTTTCGCAAAACACTTGCAGTAGATTCACTTCGTTACTGGTTAAATTTCGATTGAGTTTGACAACAACAATGTAATCTCGCCCATCCAACTCTTTGTTCGAAAAATACAATACCGAAAAGCCTTCTAGGAACGTATGCTTCTTACTCAAGCTGGTCTGTCGTGCCGCTTCGGTTAGAATTTCATCTTTAATGGCCATCGAGGCAAATTGGTGAATATAAGGCGAATACTCGCCACTGGCGGCCACAATAAGCGCATCTTCAAGCTTTTCTTGCTCTGAATTGAAAAAACAAACAATGCCACCCTGCTCAATTTTTAACAGATGACTAATTTCTTCTAATATCGAATGGGTATATTCCAACATGTCTTTTTTTGAAGACAAACGTTGGCTGGAAAACAGCAACAACTGCATGCTATGACGCGCTTCTTGCATGGCTAGCAAGTGTTCCCAAGTACGAATATTACTGAGTACTATTGTTTGTAAATGCGCTTGAGTCAGGTCAGATTTACACCAATAATCATCTATGTCGTATTGGCCAACCAGATTATCCGTTGGCATCATGCCGGGTTGCCCTGTTAATAGCACAATGCGCACTAGATCATTACCGATCACTTCTCGAATGGTACCCACTAACCCCAAACCAGCACGGTCTGTTTCCATCACGACATCTAAGAAAATGACCGCAATGTCTGGATTTTCGGCAATAACAACGGCCGCCTCACTGGCTGACGAAGCCTTCAAAAACTCGACCTTTTTACCATCGTATTGAAGGGCGCTTAGGCTGTTCATTAGCGCCATCTGATAATCTGCATCGTCTTCTACGGATAATACCTTACAAACTTCTTTTGGAGCGGACATTAACATCGACGAATCAAAATGGGAGGTTGAATCCATTGACTTGCTTCCTTACAACTTAATTAACTTCTCAACAACACTTTTTGAAGCTTAGTCGTATTTTTATTTTTTTCCTTATAAATCCTTTGTGTTTCGTCATCAGAATCACAATATAGATAAGTCTGGTGATCACATCTGACTGGTTTCCTAGGGGCTCTTTGAGAACAAATTGGCTACCTATCCTTTTGCAAAACTGTGGTACACTAAACGGCTTACATTTGATTATTGTTGGCGGATTTAAAGAGAGCTCATGGGCGAACACAAAGGCAATTTATTTATCTTATCGGCTCCGTCAGGAGCGGGCAAATCATCCTTATATAAAGCCTTATTAAAACAAGACGATAAGGTTCGAATTTCAATTTCCCATACTACTCGTGCAGCGCGAGAAGGCGAAGAACATGGGCGTGAATACTATTTCACTGATGTTGAAAGCTTTTTAGACATGATTGCGGAAGACGCCTTTTTTGAGCACGCTCAAGTCTTCGATAACTATTATGGCACCTCGAAAGCATCGATTTTCAGCATGCTCGAACAGGGTCTTGACGTCATTCTAGAGATTGATTGGCAAGGTGCTCGACAAGTTCGCCACTTGTACCCAAACGCCATCGGCATCTTTATTTTGCCGCCTTCACTGGCTTCTTTGGAAGAGCGATTAAAAGGTCGTGCAACGGACTCAGAAGAAGTCATTCAACGCCGTATGGCAAAAGCGGCCGATGAAATGTCTCACTATCATGAATATGACTTTGTCATCATCAACGATGATTTTGACAACGCCTTAACTGAAATGTCGGCTATTTTTACCGCCATGCGCGCTAAAACCCCGAAAATACAAGAAAAATATGGCAATCTCATCAATGATCTCTTGTCTTTATGAGAAGCCGTTAAGTAAAATCACCCTTGAATAAACAGATAAATTAAACACAGAGGTCAAAATGGCTCGAGTTACCGTAGAAGATTGCTTAGAAAATGTTGATAACCGCTTTGAACTAGTTATGGTGGCGTCGAAACGTGCCCGTCAACTAGCCACTGGCGGTGAAGACGCTCAAGTTGCACTAGAAGGCGACAAGTTTACGGTTGTGGCGTTGCGTGAAATCGCTGAAGACCTAATCAACGCCAAAAATGTAGACTTGCAACAACGTCCAGTTCACGAGTTTTAAGTTCTATGAATGGTATCGCTCATAACACAACCGTCGCACCTCGTGTTTGCCTTTGTGAGGTGAGCGATGTATACCATTGAAGAATTAGCACAAGGGCTAAGCAAATACTTACCCTATGAACAAATTGCTAAGGTCAAGCGAGCGTATTACTACGCAGAGCAAGCTCACGATGGTCAAAAGCGGAAAAGTGGCGAGCCTTATGTCACTCATCCGCTTGCCGTAGCCAAAATCCTATCCGAACTGCGGATGGATTGTGATGGTTTGTCCGCGGCGTTATTACACGATGTGATTGAAGACACTGGCATTAGCCGAGAAGCGCTGGCCGCGCAGTTTGGTGAAGAAGTCGCCAGTTTGGTGGATGGTGTGAGTAAATTAACGCACCTTGAGTTCAACAATCAGATCGAAAAACAAGCTCACAACTTTCAAAAAATGGCCATGGCCATGGCAGATGACATCCGCGTCATTCTCGTCAAACTTGCTGATCGCCTGCATAACATGCGCACCCTTGATGCCATGCCGGCTCATAAGAAACGCCGCATAGCGAAAGAAACCCTAGACATTTATGCGCCCATCGCAAATCGACTGGGTATGTATAATGTCCGAGTCGACCTTGAGTCGTTAGCGTTTCAGGCATATTACCCAATGCGGGCGCAAATGCTGCAACGTGCTATCCACAAAAAGTACGGTCAACAGCGCATTAAAGATACCCAAAAACTGGAAGACACCATTCGCTCTGAACTGGCGGCAGATTACATTGAAGCCAAGATCAGCGTGCGCGAGAAGCACATTTACAGCATTTACCAGAAAATGGATAAAAAGCGTCGCTCTCTCGATGAGATTATGGACGTCATGGGAGTGCGTATTGTCACTGACCGTCATGACAGCTGCTATCGCATTTTAGGGGTCATTCACGCGTTATTTAAGCCAATCGAAGGTCGTTTTAAAGACTACATTGCGGTCCCTAAGTCCAATGGCTATCAGTCTTTGCATACCACAGTATTGGGCACCAATGGCATTCCCATGGAAATCCAAATTCGTACGGAAGAAATGGATTTGGTGGCAAATAATGGTATCGCGGCTCATTGGGCTTACAAGGTCAATGGCGCTTCTTCAGCACCAAGCAATCATGATAGAGCAACCAAATGGGTAAAAAGTCTGTTGGAAATTCAACAGAAAGCGCGTAACCCTGTGGAGTTCGTTGATAACGTTAAAAGCGACCTTTTCCCAGACGAAGTGTACGTGTTCACGCCAAACGGTCAGATCATTGAGCTGCCTTCTGGTGCCACGCCTGTGGATTTTGCTTATGGCGTACACACGGAAATTGGTAACTCTTGTATTTCATGTCGTATTAACCGTCGTTTGGCGCCACTCAGCACTCAGCTAGAAAGCGGTCAAACCGTAGAAATCATCACCGCGAAAAACGCCCAGCCAAACGTCGCTTGGTTGAGTTTTGCGATCACAGGTAAAGCGCGCACCAATATCCGCCATTACTTGAAAGACAAGCAGAGAGAAAACGCCATCTCAATTGGACACCGTTTATTGACTCGTTCCTTGAACGCTTTCCAAACCAATATTGAAGAATTAACGCCAGAGCAAATTGGGCTGGTACTTCAAAATCATCAACTCGACTCTATGGATGATCTATTAGAATCCATAGGTAAAGGTCGACATGTCGGCTACCTTGTGGCGCGTGAGCTCTTCCCGAACATTGACGAAGAGTCTCTGATTACACCGAAGTCCTTTAAAGTCAACGGTTCAGAAGGCATGCTGATTTCCTATGCAAAATGTTGTGCGCCCATACCAGGTGACCCAATTGTAGGGTATGTGCAAGTTGATAAAGGCATTGTCATTCACCATCTCAATTGCTCCAATGTACAAGATCATTTATCCAGCCCTGAGCGATTTATTCATATGTCTTGGGGTAAAGAGATCGAAGAAGAGCTGCACATCAGCTTGATTGTCACTTACATCAATGAACGCGGTGCCGTTGCTAAGATTGCCAGCTCCATTAGTGATACCGACTTCCAGGTGTCAAATTTAGACATCATTGAACGAGGCCGAGTCAGCCGCTTACGTCTTAACATCACCATTTCAAGTCGTGTTGGGCTAGCTGATGTGATGCGTCGAATCAAAGCCGTTCGCTGTGTTGAAAAAGTATCACGAGAGACCATTGTTGGACGTTAAGAGCGTCCAACCTTTCTTTAGTTATAAAGGATATTACTATGTCAAAACAGGTTATTCACACTGAAAACGCGCCAGCTGCTATTGGTCCATATTCACAAGCGGTTCGCGCTGGCAACACAGTCTACCTATCAGGCCAGATTCCTTTGGTTCCTGAAACCATGGAAGTCATCAGCGAAGACATCGTTGAGCAAACGACTCAGGTTTTCAAAAATCTAAGTGCCGTATGTGAAGCCGCTGGTGGTTCGTTGGAAAAAGTAGTGAAGTTCAACATTTTCATGACCGACTTAAACAACTTTGCGACCGTTAACGAAGTCATGACGCAATTTGTTAAAGAGCCTTACCCTGCTCGTGCGGCAATGGGTGTTCGCGCTTTGCCAAAAGGCGTACAAGTAGAAATTGAAGGCATCATGGTGCTGGAAGACTAATCTCTTCTGGACCTAAAAAAAGAGGCTTTTTGCCTAACGCTGTTCACTTAAGCGGAACAGTATTACGAGATACCGGATATCTCGTCTTTGATTGCTTTACCATGCGAGGCCGACTAGGCCTCGCTTTCTTTCGCTCTAAAAACAAATTACACACCCCAGA
>NZ_JSEE01000017.1 GCF_001625355.1 Marinomonas sp. TW1 | reverse complement strand
GAATACATCGAGTATTACAACAACGATCGAATTAAGCAGAAACTAAAAGGCCTGAGTCCGATAGCGTATCGGAATCAGGCCTTGTAAAGCCGCTTAGAACAGAGTCCAACTTTATGGGGTCAGTTCAGCAATCAAAACGGGCTTTTTTACGACTTGACTAAGTCGTTATATCATGGGGTTATTCATTTAAACCAAGACGTTTTTCTTCGGTTTCACGTAAAAAACGGAACAGTTTTTTACGATTGGTTGTTTTGCCTTCTTGTGACATTTCTTTTTGTGATTGACGAATTAATTGGCGCAGTAATTGAATGTCTTGGATCTCCGGATGATCCTCGAGATAGTTTGATAGCTCTTCTTTGCTGTTCTCACCGATCAAAGCATCACGTTTGATTTCCAGTTGATGGAAGAGTTTGTTGTAGGCCGCTGACGTCGAATCAAACAGTGCTATGCGTTGATCAATGGCTTCATAGTCTTCCGTTCGCATCACTTTACCAATGTACTGTAAATGTCTTCTAGTGGCTTCATGGTGCTTGATACGATCGGCCTCGGCCAGAGCATCCCTAAGCGTGTCAGACATAGGGACTTTCTTTTGCTGATTCTTACTGAGCTTCAATAGCTTTTTGCCGATCTCTTGCAAGGCTTCCATTTCGCGCTTGATCTGAGTTTTGCTCTTAGGGGTGTCTTCTTCGTTTTCGAATTGATCAAAATCTGTCATGGGAACCTATACAAGAAAAATAGTCGCGAGTCCGAGGAAGGATAAAAATCCGACCACATCGGTCACGGTAGTCAAAATTACACTGCCCGCTAAAGCGGGATCGATACCAATCTTTTTTAAGAAGATTGGCAATAATGTACCTGTTGTTGCAGCAAACAATAGATTAATAATGGTCGCGCCTGCAATGATATAGGCAATCTTGATGTTGTCAAACCAGATGGCCGTTAATGCAGCGATAACACTGGCCCAGAGTAGGCCATTAATCATACCAACAATCAATTCACGATTAAGCAACCATTTGGCGTTGGTTGAGCCAATTTGATTGAGTGCGATACCGCGAATGACCAAAGTCAGCACCTGAGAGCCGGCAATACCACCCATACTGGCCACAATGGGCATTAGAATCGCGAGCGCAACGACTTGATCCAGGGTGTTTTGAAAAAGCCCAATGACATACGAGGCGATAAAAGCGGTAATCAGATTAATGCCAAGCCAGACTGCGCGTCGTTTGGTGGTTTTTAAAATAGGTGAGAAAGTATCTTCATCATCATCAAGACCAGCCATGCTTAACATCGAGTGTTCGGCTTCATCTCGAATAACGTCGACCACATCATCAATGGTAATACGACCCAATAGCTTCTTGCTGTCACCATCGATAACAGGGGCGGATACTAGGTCCATTTTTTCAAATAATTGCGCGACGTCACTGGCGGGCGTGTCGGCATTGATGACAGTGCAGTCGGTGTCCATAATATCGCGAACGGTGTCTTCGGGGTCACTGACTAACAGTTTGGTCAGTGTTAGGGTGCCGAGCAGACGATCTGATCGACTGACGACCAGCAAGTTGTCTGTCATATCCGGAAGGCTAGAATGGCGACGTAAATAGCGGAACACGATATCAACCGTAATGTTGGGTCGAATGGTAATGGTGTCCGTGTTCATTAAGCCGCCAGCAGAATCTTCCGAGTAGCTTAATAGCGCTTCAACTCGGGTTCTGTCTTGAGCGGTCATGGACGACAGAACTTCTTTTACAACCGTTTCTGGCAAATGTTGTAATAAATCGGCTAAGTCATCACTTTCAAAATGCTCGGATACGGCGACTAGTCGCTCTGTATCCATTTCTTTCATGAATTGCACACCAATGTCTTCGCTTAGATATTGGAGTACTTCACCTTCGCTTTTTGAATCAATCAGTTCCCAGAGAAGTTTACGTTCTTTCGGTGGGGAGGATTCAAGTAAGCGAGCAACATCTTGTGCAGGAAGGGCGCCGTTAAGTAAATAGCGAATCTGCATGGTCGCCCCAGATTCGAGGGACTCCGATACGGTTTGCAGATGACTTAACGTTTTTTCTGACATCGAGTGTTACTCGTCTTCGCCAAAACGATTATTAATTAATTCAATAACGGCTTTAATGGCCTCTTCCTCATCTTCACCATTGGTTTTGACAAGAATTTCAGTACCTTTGCCAGCCGCTAGCATCATCATTGCCATGATGCTTTTACCATCAACGTTACGGCCTTCTTTTTCAATGGTAATGTCACACGAAAAGCGAGACGTGGTTTCAACGAGTTTGCCAGCGGCACGAGCATGCAGGCCAAGTTTGTTGATGATGGTGATGCTTTCTTCCTGCATGCTGTGCTCCCTAAATTAATGATTCAAAGCTGGTGTATAAGTCTTCATTGTTTTTTGCTGCGCGTAATTTGCTTAGCGCATCCGGAGACTGAGCCAGTTCAGCGATCTGTGCCAGGGTAGACAAATGCTGGTCGCATTCATTCGGTGGGACGATAAGGGCAAAAATCAAATCGACAGGCTGCTTATCGATTGAATCAAAGTCGATTGGTGTTTGTAACGACATCACCACAATGGCGGTGTGATTAGCGGATTCCAAACGACAATGAGGAATGGCAATACCATTACCAATGCCGGTACTGCCTAATTTCTCACGACCTAATAACGCGTCATACACGGCTTCGTTGTCACAGTGTAGGCGATTGGAGGTGATTTCGGCCAAGCTTTCTAGAACACGTTTTTTGCTGACAATGTCTTGTTTGGCAAGCACGAGTTCGGCTTTTACTAGTGAGTTTAATGGCATGATAACTTTATACCTGTTAAATCAATCTTTTACGTTCATTTGAAGGAGGGATGTTCATCGCCTCTCGATATTTCGCAACAGTACGTCGTGCAACTTGAATGCCTTGATCGGCCAAAATGGTGGCCAATTTGTTATCGCTTAATGGCTTTTTGGCTGGTTCATCCGCAACCAATTTTTTAATCATAGCTCGAATTGCAGTGGAAGAACATTCACCACCAGAGGCCGTGTTTACATGGCTAGAGAAGAAGAATTTCAGCTCAAAAATACCTTTAGGGGTATGCATGTATTTTTGTGTGGTCACCCGTGAAATGGTCGACTCGTGCATGCCAACTTCTTCTGCAACATCATGTAGCACCATGGGTTTCATGGCTTCTTCGCCTAACTCAAAAAAATCAATCTGTCGACTGACAATACAGCTAGCGACTTTTAGCAAGGTTTCATTACGGCTTTGTAAGCTCTTCATGAACCATTTTGCTTCTTGCAGTGAGTTTTTAATATAGCTTACATCTTCTGCTGTAGAAGCGGTGCTGGCCATTGCTGAATAGGTTTCATTGATTTTGATTGGCGGCAGTGCGTCATTGTTTAGCTCTACTTGCCAAGTACCATTGCGCTTTTTGACCGAAACATCTGGAATAACATAGTCCGTATCATCTTCATCAATCACAGAGCCCGGTCTAGGGTTTAGCTGCTGGATGAGATGAATGACTTCTTTTAATGCTTCGTCTTTTAATTTGGTTTTACGACTTAGTTGTACAAAGTCACGACTGCCTAAAAGAGGGAGATAATGGCTAATCAGATTCTGTGTGCTTTTATACAGGGGATGATCTTGAAACGCCTCGAGTTGAACCAGCAGGCAATCACGTAAGTCGGTTGAACAGACGCCAATAGGATCGAATCTTTGCAGTCGATGTTGTACGGCGTGAATTTCATCCAGCTCAAGCTCTTCAAGATCTAGGCTTAAAGACTCTAACATGTCTTCTAAGCTAGTACTTAAATAACCATCAGGTTGAACGCAATCGACAATGGCGTAAGCAATCTCTAAGTCTCGATCTGACATGTGAGTGAGGTTTAATTGCCAGATTAAATGGTCCTGAATGCTTTCCGCAGGTGCGTTACGGCTTTCAAAGTCCATTTCATTGTCAAAACTATTAGAGTCACTGACCGCAGCAGAGCTTTGATAGGTATCATCCCAATTGCTGTCGATAGACAGTTCTTCAGGAATATTTTCGGTCCACTCAGATTCTAAACGAGCTTCTTCACCTGACTCGTGATCATTGGCATTGCTGTCCTTGTTTGTGTCGCTGTCCGTCTTTGTTTCAATGCTCGGCGTATCAGTCGATGCGGTGTCATCATCGTCTAGTTCGAGTAATGGATTAGACTCAAGAAATTCGTGAATTTCTTGCTTTAAATCCAGCGTCGAAAGCTGCAGCAAGCGGATGGCTTGTTGCAGTTGAGGGGTCATGGTTAATTGTTGACCGAGTTTTAGCTGTAAAGACTGCTTCATGGAGCAACTCTGTCTGTTTTATTAAATTGGAACGAGTTGTGCATACTACTCCCTTTCTACAACAATGATAAGGGGTTACAGGCGGAAGTCGTCGCCTAAATAGACTTTTTTCACTTGTTCATTATTGATAATGTCGCTGGCCTCACCGGAGGCAATGATATAACCGTTGCCTACGATATAGGCTTTATCACAAATGTCCAAGGTTTCTCGTACATTGTGATCGGTAATTAAAACGCCAATGCCGCTGTCCTGTAAATGTTTAATGATGAGTTTTATATCACCCACAGAAATAGGATCGACGCCAGCAAAAGGTTCATCCAGCAGTATGAACTTGGGGTTCATGGCAAGGGCTCTGGCGATTTCAACTCGTCGACGTTCGCCGCCTGATAAAGCCATTCCGAGGTTTGTGCGAATGTGTGTAATGTGAAATTCTTCTAAAAGCGATTCCAATCTTTCTTTTTGTTGGGCTTTGCTTAGACCCTTACGAGTTTCTAAAATGGCTGAAATGTTGTCTTCAACAGACATTTTTCGAAAAATCGACGCTTCTTGTGGTAAATAACCAATCCCTTTTTGTGCGCGAACATGCATGGCATCTTGGGTAATGTCTTGATCATCAATGAAAATGCCACCGGCATCGTTTGCGACCATGCCCACGATCATGTAAAAACAGGTGGTTTTACCTGCGCCATTTGGTCCTAATAGCCCAACGGCTTGTCCTGACTCCACAGCGATGGAAACATCTTTTACCACAGCTCTCTTTTTGTAACTTTTGGCTAGGTTTTTTGCTTCTAGTCTTGCCATGAATTAGTTTGCCTTGGCTGCTTGTGGTTTTAGGGTCATGGTGACGCGACCTTGGTCTTTTTTCTCAGCGGTAAACGTACCATCTTGGATCATATAAAGAATGTAATCCGCCGAGATTGAATTTTGCATACGGCTTAGATAGCCGTCGCCAATGATTTCGAGCTTACTTTCATCCGTTGCGTAGTGAATTTCATTGCCTTTACTGATGACAATATTACCACTCCAATCAACTTGTTGGCTGAACTTAGCGGGCTTGCCAGAGGCTTCAAGGCTACTGAATCTTTGTGTTGTTGGATCACTAGTGACTTTTAAATATTGCGCCTGAATCTCGATAGAACCTTGTTTAACGAACACGTTACCCTTGTAGATGGCTTGGCCTGTATTTTGGTCAAAAGAGGCTTCATCTGCCTGAATTTCTAATGGCTTTTCGATGTCATTAGGAAGGGCTAAGGCATATTGACTCAGGGCGAATAGGGTAATTAAACCTGTGGTTTTAGTGAATCGTTTCATAATTTCCTCGTACAGATCCCGTCATAATGACTTCTTCTGAATTGATATAGGTCGTAATGGTGCCCGCGGAAGTCTTACCTTGAGTCGATGTAAGGGTCGCATTTCCTTGGCTAGTTAATGATTTGTCTTGATCTAAATAATGAATGGTGTCGGCATTTAATAAAATGTCTGCGGATCCTTGGTATTTTTTCACCGCGATCACGTTATCGGTTAATAAAATGTCATTGCTGCCATCTTCTATGGCACCCTGTTGAGCTTCTGCGTGCCAACTACCGGAAGTCGCATAGCGATCAACATAAGGTTGTTCTAAACGTGTCTTGGCTGCTTGTATGTAATGCAGAGCTTGTTCGGCTTGGATAGTCTCTATGAGTTTACCCCGAGCGTCAAACCGCTGTGCTTTAATGTCAGTAATGAAATAGTCAGGTGTGCTGCTTAGTGAATCGGTAGATAACAGATTCACTTTGGGTGCCGTTTTATACCAAAAAAAAGCCATCGCGATGACAGCGAATGCTGTCATCAAAATTACCATGCGAAAGGATTTGTTTGAATGTTGCGAAGACATTAAATAGGTCCACTAGTACTAAGTATGATTAAGTATAAAGCGTAAGAGGCCAGTAGGGGTAGACCTACCCATCTTGGAATGCTGCTATTTTTGGCTTTTTTGAAGAGAATAATCGCAATGACTAGCGCGAACGTGAGGCCAAGAGTCCAAGGGAAATCACGGGTTAAAATGCTGTGATCAATAAGGCCTGGTGCAATAAGAGCGGGTAAAGGCAGTACTGTCGCTAGGTTGAAAATGTTCGAGCCTAGAATATTGCCAATGGCAATATCATGATGGCCTTTTCTCACGCTACTGATTGAGGCGGCCAGTTCAGGTAGGCTGGTACCGATGGCGACAATGGTTAAGCCAATGATTAATTCGCTGACACCAAGTTGGGTCGCAATGCCAATGGCTCCCCATACAAGTAACTTCGAGCTGCCGATGAGAACCGCTAAGCCTATTATCGCAATGGTTAATGACTTGCCAACAGAGCTGCCGTCGTCTTTAGGTAATTCTTCGACTAACTCACTGGATAAATCTTTACCGCCGCGCAATAAAACGAAAAGTATTGCGATAAAGGCCGTGATGAGAATGATGCCATCCCACACGCCCAAAAACTGATCATAAATTAAAATGCCGGCAAGAAGGGTAATGCCTAATACTAATGGGGCTTCTTTTGTGGACAAGCCAGGTGCGACGGGAATGGCTGAGAACAGCAGGCTAGCCCCTAATACAAGAGCGATATTGGCGATATTAGATCCGAGAACGTTACCAACGGCAATTTCTGGTGCTTGATCTAAAGCCGCGATGGCTGACACCACCATTTCAGGAGCGGAAGTGCCAAGGGCAACAAGAGTGATACCGATAATAATTGGACTGACATTCATTTTCTCAGCGACGAGTGCAGAATGTTCGATGAATTTGTCAGAGCTAAGAACTAAAAGAATCAGCCCTGCAATTAGGGCAGCAGAAAACAACAGCATGATAAAGGTATTACTCATAATTTCAGGGGTTACCATTTAATGAGGTTTGGCGTTTAAATTCAAGGCTTGACCTAGGAAACAAATTGTATTTAAGCGCGTAAGATTTTATTTTTAAAAATGCAATGATAGTATCAGTCGATATTCGCTAGGGAATAAGGGTGTATTAGTGGTTGATGCTTATATAGAAGTTCATGATCTCAGTTTTTACAGGGGTGACAGAGCCATTTATGAAAATGTCTCTTTGACCATCCCCAAAGGCAAGGTGACCGCTGTGATGGGCCCAAGTGGCACAGGGAAGACAACCTTACTGAGGTTGATTGCGGCTCAGTTGTCGCCGGATTTAGGGCGTATTTTAGTGGCGGGCGAAGATGTGCACCGCTTGTCTAGAAAAGCCTTGTACAACGTTCGCAAAAAAATGGGCATGTTGTTTCAAAGCGGTGCTTTGTTCAGCGATATGTCGG
This sequence comes from Marinomonas sp. TW1, assembly GCF_001625355.1. Taxonomy (GTDB): domain Bacteria; phylum Pseudomonadota; class Gammaproteobacteria; order Pseudomonadales; family Marinomonadaceae; genus Marinomonas. The sequence goes on along the minus strand of NZ_JSEE01000017.1, from coordinate 78,650 downwards.
TGGCCGAAAATATTGCCTTTCCATTAGAGGAGCATACTCAACTAAGTCGATCTGAAATAGACTCGATTGTGCTTGATAAACTGCACAGTGTTGGTCTACGCGGTGCGGCCAGTTTAATGCCTTCAGAACTTTCTGGTGGTATGGCGCGACGTGTTGCTTTGGCCAGAGCCATTGCGCTGGATCCTGATTTGGTGATGTATGATGAACCTTTTACGGGACAGGATCCTATCTCTAAAGGTGTGTTGGTGAAATTGATTCGTCAGTTGAATGATGAAGCGAACATTACCTCTGTTTTGGTGTCCCATGATGTAGAAGAGTCTTTATCCATTGCTGATCATGTCTGCATATTGGCAGGAGGGCGTGTCATTGCAGAGGGCTCGCCTGAAACAATTCAAGCATCGACTGACCCTCAAGTGATGCAATTCCTTCGTGGTGAGCCTGATGGCCCTGTACCATTTCATTATCCAGAGGCGTCAGAGAGCCAAGGAGTACCCCAATGAATATGTTAGTGGGCTTGGGAGCTTGGTTTTTAAACTGGCTTGAAGCAGTTGGTCGTGCAGGAATATTTCTAGCCCAGAGTGTGCTGCGTATGCCTGTACGTTTTAGAGAGTCGATCCGGCTTTTAATTCAGCAGCTTTATGCGGTGGGTGTGTTGTCTCTGGTGATTGTGGTGGTCTCAGGTGCCTTTATTGGTATGGTGCTCGCCTTACAGGGATACAGTATTTTATCAAAATTTGGCTCGGAAGAAGCGGTTGGACAGTTGCTTGCTTTGTCTTTGTTGCGAGAGTTAGCGCCTGTGGTCACGGCGTTATTGTTTGCTGGTCGAGCGGGTTCCTCTTTGACGGCTGAGATTGGCTTGATGAAAGCCACCGAGCAGTTATCCAGTTATGAAATGATGGGGGTGGATCCGTTAAGACGCATTATTGCGCCACGCTTCATTGCAGGGGTGATATGTTTGCCTTTACTTAGCATCATTTTTTCGGCCACTGGGATCATTGGAGGATTGCTGGTTTCTGTCGGTTGGCTTGGTGTTCATGATGGCGCATTCTGGTCTTTGATGCAGCAATCTGTGTATTTTGATACGGACATTATGAATGGCTTCATAAAGGCCGTATGTTTTTCTGTTGTGGTTACTTGGATCGCTGTTTATCAGGGATATGAGTGTGTGCCGACTTCCGAAGGAATAGGTAAAGCCACCACTCGTACTGTGGTATTAGGGTCATTAGCCATTTTGGCATTGGATTTTGTTTTAACGGCAGCCATGTTTGGGGATTTTTAGGATGAGAAGTAAGCGTACTGAGTTGTTGGTAGGTTGTTTTATATTATTAGGTGTTGCCGCATTTGTTTATTTAGCGGTACAGGTGAGTGGCTTGGCTTTTTCTGCCCAAAAAGACACATACCAAATTGTGGCTCGATTTGATGATATCGGTGGTCTGACCAGTCGCTCTAAGGTCACCATTGCTGGCGTGACAGTAGGTACCGTTGAGTCTATTTCATTCGACAAAGAGTTGTATATGGGCTTAGTTAAAATGAACATCAATGCCGATGTTGATAATATCCCAACCGATAGCTCGATTGCGATTCTAACCAGTGGTTTATTGGGTGAGAAATACTTAGGTATTACCATAGGGGCGGATGAAGAGATGTTGCAAGAGGGCGGTGAAATATTTGATACGCAATCCGCTTTAGTGCTTGAGAATTTGATTAGTCAGTTCCTGTTCAAATCAGGTGACTCGGAGTAAATGGTTATGTTTAAAGTGCTTTCTAGCGTTTTCATGATGCTTTCTCTTTTATCGATCAGCTCTGCTTGGGCGGAAGGTGAAGAGGGCGCAAGAGACACCGTTATTCAGGTTGTCGATGCTTTTCGTAAGGACATTGTTCAGGACAAGGTCTTTTTGGCAGACAATCCATCTGTTCTAGAAGAGCGAGTGGATCGTATTTTGGCCAAAGTGGTTGATTTTGACTACTTTTCTCGTAAGGTCATGGGGAAGTATTATCGTCGTGCAACGCCTGAGCAAAGGACGCGTTTTGCCACGGTAACAAAAGACACATTGTTGCGAACTTATGGTAAGTCTTTATTAGACTTAGATCCGGATAAGATCAATGTCCAGCCTTTAGGGCCGCAAGGTCGAGGGCGTGAAACTAAGGTTAAAGTAGACTTTCAAATGGCTGACGGTGGACTGTTAAATATTATTTTCTACATGAAAGAGTCTAAGCAACAGCAATGGCTGTTAAGTAATGTGTCGATAAACAATATCAACTTTGGCCGGACTTTTCTCAAGCAGTTTGGGGTAATGATGGAGCAGAATCAAAATAGTATTGACAAGGCTATCGACGCTTGGAAAGCATCTCTGGCGAAACAGTCTTAAATCACACATCAATAAACGCCTTTATGAATCCGCTCTCAGTTAATGAGAGCGGATTTTTTTTGTTGTGAGGCTCATGCACTGTATTGAACTATTTATTGTGGCATGGGGCTACTGCTTATCTGTTAAGCGCATATAGCATTGTGGCTAGGTTTTTCTGTGCGATATTGGATGTGATTTGAGAGAAGGTGGAAGGTTTTTCGTTTCGCTAAGTCTTGTGGTCGCTATTGTTTTTTCGTGGGTGTGATGCGAAGAAAGAGGTGTCAATATTGATGTGTGGGTTGCCGCTGAAAGTGGCATAAGCAATCAAGTTTTCTTTAATTGAAAAAATGACTTATTACAAGGATGAAAAAGAGAAGGTTTTAGTTTTTACGGTTGTAAGCCGTATTGGCACTTTGATCAACGCTATAGATTGTCCAGCGTTGGTTGGCGAACTGCTGTTTGGCAAAAACTTCCGCGACAACGCGACGATTTTGACTGCGACCTGTGGTTGTTTCGTTGGTGGCGATAGGGCGGGTTTCACCATAGCCGACACCTTTGACGCGGTCTGCTTTGATGCGAAAGCTATCCACCAGAACATCAGCAATAGCGGAGGCGCGTTTCTGAGATAGAATGCGATTTGATTCTGCCGATCCCAGACTGTCGGTGTGACCCTCAATAACAACCGTGCTGGTTGGGTGTTCACGAAGGAACGTTGCAAGGTCTTTGAGTTCGGAATAGAAACGCGGTTTGATGTTGGCTTTGCCTGAATCAAACAAAATGTTTAGTTCAACCGAGAGTAATTTGGAGCTTTGGTTTGGGCAGCCTTCATTGTCTATGGCTGAGCCAATAGGGGTATCTGGACAAAGATCACGAGCGTCAATCACACCATCACGATCAGCATCGGCAAGGCGTGCCTTTACATTTGACGCATACAGACTTTCGGCTGTTGCGAAATGGCTAAAGGCAAGCAGGCTAACTGCAATGCTGATGTGTTTAATGAATGACGTCATAAATAACTGGCTCTTTATACAACTTACTGGATAGCTTAAGGCAAAAAAACACTAGTAGCTATGGGCTTTTTGTATCTTTGTTTTATTAAATTGCTAAATTGTAAGTTTTTGTTAAGAAAAAGCTGGTTTCTACCAGCTTCCCGTGTTTTCCATCGATGCCCAAGGCTCAGCAGGATCTAACGAGCCATCTTTTTGAAGTAGTTCAATTGAGATGTTGTTAGGGTCCTTGATGAAGGCCATGTGGCCATCTCTTGGTGGTCGTAAAATGGTCACTCCCATGTTTTGGAGGTTTTCGCATACTTGGTAAATGTTATCTACTTCAAAGGCTAGGTGGCCAAATTGATCACCGCCTGAGTAGTTTCTATCATCCCAGTTATGGGTTAATTCAACCTCTGGAGCGCCTTGTTCTGTTGCGTAATAGATGAGTGAAAACTGGCCCTTTTCACTGTCCATACGGCGTGTTTGTATTAAACCTAAGCCTTGTGTGTAGAAGGCGTGGCTTTCCTCTGGTTTGTCTGTTCGTATCATCGCATGTAAGTAACGAATCGACATTATTCTCTCCTTTTTGATTTTTGCTCGTCTGGCATTATGGCAATAAGACTCAATAAATACAAAAAGTTAAGATGAACTTACACGCTTTTTACTCATCTTCCCATACCCAACGTAAGGGCTCGCCAAAATCATCGTAAATGACTTTTTTCTTCGGTTTGTTCTTGTTTGTCTTGGTTATAGATGTTGGTGGGGTTGGGCGTTTTTTCTGTTGAATGGCTGCCACGACATGATTTAGTGGTGTGCGGTCTTGTCTTGGTTCACTAAAGCCGATGTGACTCGTGTTATACTTGCCATCAACAAGACCTGATTCGCCCATGTCGACTTGTTGGATTTCTCCTTTGGCTTTGATAAATGCCTCGACCAAAGACTCGAGTTCTTGTCGTGTCTCTTTTTTTGTGGTTTTAGGTTTTATCATGGCGCTTTTATTGTAGAAAATCCTATTGTGAATGAAGGCGTTACAGGTTTAATGAAAAAAGTCATTAAACATTCATATTAAACGTAGAGGTAGCTGGTGTCTATTAGCAACTTAATTGTGCATGAAATTCAGAAGCACGAAGGCGAACGAAAGGCCATTTTAATTGCGCGTCCGAATGAGAATCCGGTAGACAGTCAGGCGGAAGCCCTGTCGGCACAAGTGACGAATCTATTCAATCGATCTGGTATGAATACCGGGCGATTTGCCAATCCGCAAGGTAGCGAAGAAGGATCGCAGTTGCCTGGTTTGTTGTATAAGCATTTTAAAGACAATGATTTTGCCGATTTTGCCGCTTTCACCAAAGATTGTGCGGCTGAATATTTAAAACATCTAGAAGCAGTAGAAGAAGCGGAAGGTGGTTTGTTGTGGTTTAACCACTATGAGCTTCACGATACCCATTTTCTATACATTGTTATGTTGAAGCGTAAAAAAGGCATTGGCCTTGGTGCGGATTTGAGTTTGTCACAGATTGAACAAATCGAGATGGAAAAGCTGCACATGGCATTGCGTATCAACTTGACGGCTTGGCAGTCTGGTGATGAAGGGCGTTATATTGCTTTCCGCTTTGGTCGTGCGCCTAAGTTTGAAAGTGAATACTTTACCCAGTTTATTGGTTGTGATGAACCTAAAGCGGCAGCAAAAGAAACACGTAAGTTAGTGGATCTAACCTCTGCGTTTTGTCAGGCAGAGGGGATTCCTTCAAAACAAGCGAATGAATTTAAGAAAGTTGTCTCTGAGCATTGTCAGTCAAAAGCAGAAGAGCGTGAACCGCTAGAAATTAAAGACATTGCGTCACAGGTAGAGTCTCGTTTCTCGGTTGAGCAAGCCAACAAATTCTTAGAAATTGCCGATTCTGATAGCTTTAAAATGGAGAAAGAAATTTTCGTTGAAAAAGCGGCGTTGAAAAAATTAACGCGTTTATCAGGAAGCTCCCGTGCTTTAACCTTAAGTTTTGATAGTGAACTGCTGGGTGAATCCATTCAGTTTGATGCAGACTCTGGTACCCTGGTGATCAAAGAGTTGCCAAAGAGTCTACTCAAACAGTTGCAAGCAATTTCTAACTAATAAAGTAGATAGTGTGACTCGCTAGAAAGGCGTGGAAGCCTTATTTATTTAGATTTAATAAGGCTTCCAGTTGCGTCATATTGTCGAATACTTCCGTGGCGCCTGCAGCCAATTGTAGCTTGGCAGGAACGGTCTCACTGAACGCAAATACACGCATTCCAGCAGCACGCCCCGCACGAATCCCCGCCACAGAGTCCTCTATAACAATGCAGTCTTTTGGCTCGACATTAATGGCTGCGGCCGCTCTTAAGTATAAATCGGGCGCTGGCTTACCGTGTTCGACGTCTTCTACGCAGAAACGCGTTTTGAAACGCTCAGCTAAGTGGATTTTGTGAAGTTTAAAGTTCATCTCTTGACGTCTGGCATTGGTTGCCATGGCAATAGGAACCTGAATTTTACTCAGTAATTCTGGCACCCCTTGAATGGGTTCCAATTGTTCGTCCATGAGGGCCTGAAATTTGTCTCGATAGTCGGTATCGAAGTTGTCAGGTAAGGCTTTACCAAGCATGGCTTCAGCATTGCGAAGGTTTTCTTGGTTAGTAAAACCAGTGAATTTGTCGTGTAGGGTCTGATCGTCTAATTCTAAGCCTTGCTCTTTCAGCATGGCGCGCAATAAATCGTTTGATAGGTTTTCCGTATCGACGATCACGCCATCGCAGTCAAATAAAACGGCCTTGTAAGAATACGTCATAAAACAGCTTATTGGGTTATGAATGTGCTTTGATAATAACGAATTTACTTGTCGTGAAGGAAGTAGAACAAAGTAATAAGTGTGTACTCATTAAGAAAAAGAGAATGAGCGTAGGAAGAAAGGAAGGGAGGGGTTTTATTATTTTTCTCCCCTTAAGAGAAAATATCTAAGGTATAATCGTACGCTAAATGCGTTTGTTATACTGGTATTGGCCTAAGCGGCTAGGGAATTAGCTAGCTTGGCTTAGGGTTTGTGAACGAAGGCTGACTTTCTTGATAGAGCGTACAGTAGCTTTAAAGAAAGCAACAACCGCTTTAGCTTGGCGAGCACGCTTTTGACGACGGGCGTGGTCTTCAATTGTTGTGTCTTTGTAACCCCATTTAGCCAGCAGTGCTTCGTATTGTTTTTGAGAATCCATGAGTCTCTCCTTAATTGGTTGGTTTAAAAATGTTGTTTTATTACAACAAGAGTTATATTAGTTAAGGTTGACCAATCGAACAAACGATCCTTTTTCACTCTATAGTTGAGTTTTATTCACCTTTATTAAATTGTAAGGAAAATAGTCTTGTACCAAGCATTATCTCTGTTCTCTAAAAGTTGGATTTTCAAGCGCCAAGACCCTAAGGTGGTGCCAGAAGATTTAGCCCAAATCCACTTTTTAGTCGCATCAAAAGCAGAGCAAATTTGGCGTGATTACATTAGTCAAGATCAGCTTCATCCTGATCTTTTTACAGAGCATGACTGGCCCAATAAGGTGCCTGAAGGTATTGAGATTAATAAGGCTCATTGGGAAAAAGTGTGGGATAGTGAGGCGTCAGAATTACCCGAAGAAGTGCTGGCCCATTGCAATCATTGGGGGGAAGATACCATAGTGTATTTTTGTTGCCATAACGAGCAGGTCTTTGAGCTTAATTGGGGAGTGTTTAAGCGTACATGGAAGGCTTTCTTGTTTTTAGACAACGGCCCAATTTTAGTGGGTAAAAAGAAGAAGCAAGCTTTGCAGTTTCATTCTAATGGTTGGGTTAATTTATTGATGAGATAAATTAACCGGATAGAAAATAAGCAGGTGAACGTGCTTTTATGTAATTTAGTTACATTTTGGCTTGGCGTTTTTGTTATGTACCGACCATGTAATTTGGTTGTTTAGGGTTGTGCTGAATGTTCGTTGCCTCGCTTGCGACTGGTTAAACAAGCCTGATTAAACGCTTGGTAATATTGTAATAAATGCTCGCTGTGGTTCTTGAGTCCTAAACTGTCTAACAGCATGGCGGTGACTTCTGCCGTGGCATATTGCATGTCATGCTGAGAGTGTCTTACTAAAAATGAGCGCTGTGCTGCTTGATTGATTTCAAAATGAGGTGTGTTCTTAAGTCACTCACTTTGATGGAACATCTTGCTGGCCTGTTTCCAAGTGCCATCAAGGATTACAAAGGTGTGTGGTTTTCCGGTTTCCTCGTCTGTTTTTAAAATGTCTTGCTGATCTCTAACGTTTCTGCCTTGGTTTTGGGCTGTTTCTGTATTGGGAAACAAAATCGTGCAGCTTTCTTTGAGTTCGTTTAATAGATTCAGCAAGGCTTTGTCTGGCTCGGTTCTGCTCCAAATAAACGCCTTTGTCTGATTGGGGAAAAGATCTGCGATTAATCGGCCACTGTTGGTGGGTTTGTGTATTTCGTCTCGATGATAAAGCAAAATGAACTGAAGAGAGGTGTTTTGCATTTGTCTTTGAGTGCAAAAGCAGGCAAATTTTGCCATTAAGCAACTAGGGCATCGCTTGGCATTTGAGCCTCTTGCTAGAAAAGGTCTCATGGCTTTGGCCTCGCAGTCTTCTCTTAATTGATCGACGGCGTGTTTTGGAAACGGTCTGGTCATCATTGTCTTCGTTTTTTTAGTAGAGCGTCATTATGGTTTTTTTGGGGGGAATGTCTATGGGCGTTTTGGTTATTAAAAATGCCATCTAGTGTCATTGCTATGTCACTCTTTAATGTATAAATTTGTTTATAATATTGGTGAATTTACACTTTGCTGAGAATGGCTTTAAACAAATTATGCAAATACAGAGGAATGAATTGGAAGCTTCTTTTTAGCGCTGTTCGTGGCCTCTTTCTCACGCTAAGGTGTGAGATATTATTTTGGTACTACTGAGTTATTTATGAGTCGTTATATCTCTCCCGTGTTGTATGTTCTTCTGATGTTAGTGGGATGTATGGCATTTGTTTCAATTGCTGGTGTGCGAGTGGGGATCTTCGAACCACTAACAGGTTTTTCCATGTTGCGTAAAAGTGTTTATGCTTCATTGGTGTTATCCCTATTGGCTATTGTTTCATTGAACGCCTGTCGTAAAGAAAAAAACATCGGTAGTCAGCGTTTCTTTTTTTTAGTACTCATTGTTTCTCTTGTGTACAGCTGTATGTGGATCGGATTTTATCTGCATCGTTCTGATTTGCCCTCTATTAATGACATTTCCACTGATACAGAAATGCCCCCCACCTTTTTAAATGTGAATTTTATCCGCAGTTTCAACGAAAATGATCTTGCGTATAACCCAGATTGGGCACCTATTCAAAAGAAGTATTATCCAAATGTTCAGCCAGTCTTCACGGAAGAAAGTAAACAGCAAGTTTACTATGTCGTGGCGGATTTAGTGCAGGATCGAGGTTGGGAGGTAGTGGCCAAATACCCAGCAGCAGGTGTGATTGAAGCGACGGCTCGAACACCAATATTCGGTTTTCGCGATGATGTTGTGATTCGTATTTTGCAGATGGGGGAAGGTGAGGTTCGTGTGGATATGCGCTCGTGTTCACGTGTTGGTCGAGGGGATTATGGTGTCAACGCTCAGCGTATAGAGTCCTTTATGGCGGATTTAAACACTCGCCTAGAACGCTCCGCTATGCCCAATGTTAATTCTGTTCGATAATCATTTTTTGTTTTTGTGCATTGAAAATCTGCTCGTCATTGAAAATCAGATAAGCTAGGCTTTGATGATTATTCAGTAAAAGGCGTGGTGACGTGAGTCTTCGACAGCAACAAAAACAACATACTCGATCCAAAATCAAAGCCATTGCGAAGCAGGCTTTTCTCTCCCAAGGTATTGCCGCCACAAGCACTCGTTATTTAAGCCAGCAAGCTGGTATTGCAGTAGGCACTTTGTTTGTGCATTTTCCCGACAAGCTGGCCTTAGTGAAGGATATCTTTTTTGATGAAATGGATATCGCATTAAGGGCCGGTGCTCAAGCTCAGTCTCATTGTGTGTCGCCCCTTGAATACCTATCGCAGATGGCGCAAGTATTGTTTCATTTCTATGACGAATACACAGAATTTACTCGAGAAGTGTTACTCGATAGTGTGGTAACGGGTGGCTTCCATACCAATCAAATAGCGATCATTTCTGAAGGCATAGTGAAGCGCTTCCAGCAGGTAGGTGTAGACGAAAAAACGGCGCACATTTTTGCGGAAAACATGGTGGCGAATTATTGGTTCGTATTGTTAGAAAGTGTACCGAAAGGGCAGCTTGGGCAGGCAGCTATGGGGCGTTTGAAGACTTTAAACTTACCCTTTGAAGTGTCTTATCAAAACGCCGCAAAGAAAACACAATAAGGCCATTTGACTCTTTTTTGTGACATAGAAAGGATGAGTTTAGCAGTCGGCTAATTAAGGTCGTTAGCTTTACGAAAGGGGCCTTGATAGTCAAATAGCCGTTCTGTCACTTGCCAATGTTGTTTGTTCTTTTTTGCGATCACGAAGTCCGGTACTGGCAGGTAGTCGACAAAACGAGCCACTTGTTCTGCTCTGTCAAAGTCTATGGTCTGGCTGGCGCTGGCAATTCGTCGCGCGAATAAATCATTAAAACTTTGTCGAGATTTTTTATAGTCGAAACGAAACGTCTCGGACAGGGTTAATCCATCTTCGTCATGGTAAGTGATTTTAATGCTGTTGTCTGAGGCTTGTATACTTGGGCTGATACCAGCGCAGCGCAATACTTTGTTGTCTTTTAGATTTAATGCTTTTCTTAATAGGTCATCAGGATCAATCAATTTTTCTTGGCAGTGCTGACAGTGTCGAGCAGCAATGTCGTTTTCCTCATTACAATGAGGGCAGCGTTTAAACCGAAACCGATACGAACACTGTTCTTCACCATGAGGTGTTTCAATCAATCCGTGGCAGCGCCGACCAAAGTGCTCGATAACATTGCCATCGGTGTCTTTTCGTCCCCAAAAAGTATTGGCAAAATCGCATTCAGGACAATGAATTTGCACTGCGACAGAATCGGCTGTTGGGCGTTTTTCGCCTATCTCTGGTTGGAAAATATTGTAGCCATTGTTGGTGTAATCCAGCACGAGACAATCTTTCTTTCCTGGGCTTAAACGCAAGCCTCGTCCAACAATTTGCTGAAACAAGCTGATGGATTGTGTCGGGCGCAAAATGGCGATGACATCTACATGTGGTGCATCAAAACCAGTGGTTAATACAGAGACATTCACTAAATATTTGATTTGTTTGGCTTTGAACGCTTGAACCAATGAGTCTCTGTCTTTGTTGATTGTGGTTCCAGTAATGAGGGCGGTTTGATCGGCTGGTAAATAGCTGACAATTTCTTTCGCATGCTCTACGGTGGCAGCGAAAATCATCACCCCTTGACGATCTTGACTGAGTTGCAAGATCTGTTCGCTGACCGCTTGTGTGACCCTTGGGTGTTTGTGGATGAGTTCATTTAGGGCGATGTCGTCCGTACTGTGTTCGCCATCGAGACTTTCTGTTAATAGGCTGAAATCATAGTGGGCAATGGCGGCGTCGTAATGAATTGGTGGGGTCAGGTACCCTTTTTTTACCATGTGCTGTAATGGCAATTCGTATATACACTTTTTAAAAAAAGCGTCTTGGGTTGGGCGAGCGTAGCCGTGGTAATGCTGTTCATAAATCCAGCCGCTACCAAGTCGGTAAGGTGTTGCGGTGAGACCAAGAATTTTCACCTTCGGATTAAGGGCTTTAAAGTGTGAGATAGTACTTAAATATTGCCCTTCTGCGTCTTTGCCGATGCGGTGGCATTCGTCAATAATGACCAAACTCATTGCTTGATCAAAGCGGTCTAAATTGGCGGAAATGGATTGGATGCTAGCAAAAATGGTTTTCTCATCATGGTTCTTCTGTTTCAAGCCTGCTGAATAAATGCCAGCGGAGTATCCTGTCGCTTCGAATTTGGCGTGATTTTGTTCGACCAGTTCCTTTACATGGGCAAGGCAGATGACACGACCTCTTGCCAGTCGACTTAATTCGGCAATGACTAAGCTTTTTCCTGCCCCAGTTGGCAGTACAATCACGGCCGGGTCATCGGAACGACGAAAATGCGCCAGTGAAGACTCGACGGCTTGTATTTGGTAATCGCGAAGTTGAAAAGCTGGGCTCATGGTTTGATTATCTGGGTGTGTTAATTGTGTGGCTACAGTATGATAGCTAAATTGGCAATTTTGCCTGTTTAGAAGTGATTAATCTATGCCTCTAGAAATTTTATCCGCACCTAGCTTGTACGTTGAAAATTCGATTCCGACGTTTAGCCGAGAGGAACCGTTTGCCAATGTCTTAATGGATTTACAAACTCAAGGCTGGAGTGTGCAAGACCATTTTTTTTCTGATGAGTTTACGCAGGCGCTCATGACGGAGGCACATAATATTGATAATGCTGACATGTTGCAGGCGGGTATTGGTCGCAAGCAAGATCACCAGGTGATGCTGGACGCACGTCGTGATTACATTCAATGGATTGACCCTGATCGTCCGGTGCGCCGAGATTTTCTCAAGGTCATGGAGGAATTGCGAGTGGCGTTGAATCGACGACTTTTTCTAGGTTTGTTTGATTATGAAGCGCATTTTGCTCGTTATGAAAAGGGGGCATTTTACGAAAAGCATCTTGATGCCTTTCAAGGGCGCAGTAATCGAGTGCTATCGACGGTGTTGTATTTGAATGATGATTGGCAGGATACAGATGGCGGTGAATTTGTGCTATACGATGAGCAGGAGACTGATCAAGAATTAGGGCGTTTTTATCCGCAAAAAGGCCGTCTGGCAATCTTTCTGAGTGAAGCGTTCCCACATGAAGTGTTGTCGGCTCATCGAACTCGTCACAGCATTGCTGGCTGGTTTCGCATCAATAATTCCACAGGTCAACGGGTTGACCCCGAGCAATAAGCTCTTTCCTCGGTAGGGTTTTCATCGGCTGCCATTTTTTGTGTTAATACACTCGAAAAATGGCAAATAAATCTCTATAATGCGCGCCGTTAATCATTGCTCTGGTTTTACGTTCCAGACCGCATAGGAGATAAAGAATATGTCAAAAGTCGTTGTATGTGCCCTTTATAAGTTCGTCGAACTCCCGCATTACGAATCCATTCGTGAACCTTTGTTGAGCGTCCTAGAAGACAACCAGATTCGTGGCACCTTGCTATTGGCAAGTGAAGGGATTAATGGCACGGTCGCCGGCTCTCGTGAAGGTGTTGATGCTATGTTAGCGTGGCTGGATCAACAGCCGAGTCTCGAAAACATTGTCACCAAAGAATCTTATGACGAAGAGATGCCGTTTTACCGCACTAAGGTGAAATTGAAAAAAGAAATTGTCACCATGGGAGTGGAAGGGATTGATCCAAAACGTGTGGTTGGTACTTATGTGAAACCGCAAGATTGGAATGATTTGATTTCAGATCCTGATGTAATGTTGGTTGATACTCGCAACGACTATGAAGTACAGATTGGTACGTTTAAAAATGCAGTCAACCCAAAGACGGATACTTTCCGTGAGTTTCCGTCTTACGTAAAAGACAATATGGATCCTAAAAAGCAGAAGAAAGTGGCCATGTTTTGCACTGGCGGCATTCGCTGTGAAAAATCCACCGCTTACATGTTGGAGCAGGGGTTCGAAGAAGTGTATCACTTAGAAGGTGGTATTCTTAAGTACTTGGAAGAAGTACCAAAAGAAGAAACGATGTGGGAAGGCGAGTGCTTTGTGTTTGATAACCGAGTGTCGGTGAATCACGATTTGGAAAAAGGCGAATACGATCAATGTCACGCTTGTCGTATGCCGATTACCGAAGAAGAGAAGCAAGACGAACGTTTTCAACAAGGCGTGAGTTGTGTGCATTGCTTTGATAAGTATACCGATGAGCAGCGTCAGCGTTTTATTGAGCGCGAGCGTCAAGTGCAGTTGGCTCGTCAGCGTGGTGAAGAGCATATCGGAGCAGAAGTGTTGGATGCCGTCGAGAAACACCGCCAAGAAAAGGCGGCTGAAAAAGAACGTCAGCGCAAAATTCGCGAAGCCAAAGCGAACTAATTAGAACGCATATCGGCATTCACTGAATAGGCTTACTCATTTGTGTAGGCCTATTTTGTTTCTGCCAAACGCTTGATCTTTAAAGTGAACTTTTTTGCTTTCAAGGTTAAATTGTTCGCTTGGTAAGGTCGAACAATGGTTTCGAAATTGCTCTGACTACCGTACAATAAAAAATCGCTTTTCATTAGCCAGAATTCATCATGAGTTATCAAGTTTTAGCACGTAAATGGCGTCCTCAGACCTTTCTAGAAATGGCAGGGCAAGACCATGTTCTCCAAGCCTTGGTAAACGCTTTGCGTCAGCAGCGTTTGCACCATGCTTATTTATTTACAGGAACTCGAGGCGTGGGTAAAACCACCATCGCACGTATCTTTGCTAAGTGCTTAAACTGTGAAACCAACGGTATTTCCCCTGAACCTTGCGGTACTTGTGATAGCTGTCGCGAAATTGCCGAAGGGCGCTTCGTGGACTTAATCGAAGTCGATGCGGCGTCTCGAACTAAGGTAGAAGACACTCGGGAATTGCTCGAAAATGTACAATATGCTCCCACTCGTGGCCGTTTTAAAGTCTATCTGATAGACGAGGTCCACATGTTGTCAACGCACTCGTTTAACGCCTTGTTAAAAACCCTCGAAGAGCCGCCAGAACATGTGAAGTTTTTATTGGCCACGACGGATCCGCAAAAATTGCCGGTGACGATTCTTTCCCGTTGTTTGCAATTCAATTTGAAAAACATGTCACCTCAGCGTGTGGTGGATTATCTACAGACAGTATTAAACACGGAGCAGGTACCATTTGATCAACCTGCCTTGTGGCAAATTGGTCAAGCCGCCAATGGCAGTATGCGTGACGCTTTGAGTCTAACCGACCAAGCCATTGCCTTTGGCGATGGTGGCATTTCCGAATCTGGCGTGACGGCCATGTTAGGTTTGGTCAATCAAGCGCAGATTCTTGATTTATTGGAATGCATAGCCTCAAAAAATGCGGCCGAGGTGCTGTCCCGTATTGAGGCTCTAGCGGATTATCAGCCAGACTTCGTAGCCATTTGTGGCAGTTTACTGGATACCTTACATCGAGTGGCGATTGAGCAACAAGTGCCAGGTGCTTTGGCAGATCAATTAGGCGATTTAGCACGTATTCTGAACATTGCGAAAACAGTAAGCCCTGAAGAAATTCAAGTGATGTACCAGAGCTTATTGGTTGGTCGTCGGGATTTGCATTTGGCACATTCTGCGCGGGCCGGTTTTGAGATGCTCATGCTGCGACTGATTGCTTTCCGCCCTGCGCCGCCGATGACCATGACTCAGCAAGCGCCTATAGCGGCGGAAGTAGAAAAAAAAACACCTGAAGTTGACTCGGCCAGTTCATCCGAAAACACACTAACATCCGCGGCTTTGACTGAGCATGTTGAGGCTGAGCCGGATGCTCCCGAGGCGATCTCTACTAATGGCGCTGTTGAAAGTGAACCGCAGGCGCAGTCAGTTCAAGCCTCTTCGTCGACCAATCTCAGTGCGGATGAACGTCCTCCTTGGGAAGACGTGCCAACGCACGAAACAATGGATGAGACGGTAGAGGATACAGTAGCGGCTGTGTCGCAATCTCCCGAAGCGCCAGAAGCTCAGTCAGCGGATGCAAGGCTTGAGCCTATCTTGGCTTCAGAGGATCCAGAAGTCGTAAGTTCTGATGATTCTGATGCTGAGGTCGAAACATCTAATGTGATGACGCATGAAAATGAAGTTTCAGTAGACCATCAAACGCCACAGCAGGACATTAATGCTTCTAGTGTTGAACTTGATTCAAGCCAAAATGACTCTAAAATGTCAGAGCGAGCGGCGGCACGAGTAGAATCTTTGCTGGAAGCGTCTCATAAGGAGTCAGAGTCGGTTGATGATGAAGAGGAAGACGAAGAAGAGGCGGAAGAGCGTGCCATTGCCGATGTGGCAGACCCGTTTAACCCCGCGGCGGACCTCGTTGAGGCACTGGCTTCTGACGTGGTAGAAGCAGAGCCGGAATTGGCAGAGAAGGATTCCTCCGATCCTAGATTGGCTAAAGTGCCGGATACCATTGCGCAACCCGCTTTGGGAATGCCATTGCCTGAGTTGAATCATTATAATGAGCTTACCATGCAAATTTGGTGGCTGGTGGCGCCGCGCTTACCTCTGAGAGGCTTGGTGCAGAATATTTTGATGAATTCCAGTATGGTAGATGCCAGTGATCAAGGTATTAGATTACAAGTTCCGCTTGAATACGGGCACATGCTAAACCAAGTTCGTTATGAACAAATTCAAGGCGCATTGAGTGATTTTTTCGCCATGCCAGTGCCCTTGATCATTGATACTGTAGAAGAGACCGAAGGGGTCACTGCAGAAGAATTCGCCGCCAGCAAACGTGCTGAAGCCTTACAGGTTGCGATTCAACACTTAAATTCACACCCAGTTGTGCAAGCCTTGTCCAGTACGATGGGAGCACAGTTGGTTTATGACTCAGTAAAAGTTAAAGCTTAATAATTTGGAGAGAAATGATGTTTAAAGGTGGTATGGGCAACATGATGCGCCAAGCGCAAAAGATGCAAGAAAACATGCAGAAGGCGCAAGAAGAAATTGCCAATATGGAAGTAGAAGGCCAAGCCGGTGCAGGTTTAGTAAAAGTCGTGATGACGGGTCGTCACGATGTGAAACGTGTTTCTATCGATGATTCGTTGTTTGAAGACGATAAAGAAATGCTGGAAGACTTGATTGCTGCAGCGATGAACGATGCGGTTCGTAATATTGAAACTAACCAGAAAAACAAAATGGAAGAAGCAACCGCTGGTATGTCTCTTCCACCAGGCTTCAAAATGCCTTTCTAGGAGCTGACCTCTTGTTTAGTCCTCTTATTTCGGAACTGATTGAGTCCTTGCGTTGTTTGCCCGGTGTCGGGCCGCGCTCGGCGCAAAAAATGGCTTTGTACTTGTTAGAGCGTGATCATCAAGGGGCCGATAAATTGGCCAGCGCGCTGCGCGAAGCGTTGGATAAAGTCGGTCGTTGTGGTAGTTGCCGTACTTTAACGGAAGAGTCTGAATGTGATATTTGTCAGGATCCAGAGCGCGATGAAAAGCGCTTATGTATCGTTGAAACACCTGCAGATGTTGTGGCTATTGAATCGGCAGGATCGTATCAGGGGCGTTATTTTGTCTTACTTGGGCATTTGTCTCCGATTGATGGTATCGGGCCGGAAGAGTTAGGACTGGATCGTTTGGAAGCCTTGGTGGTTAACAACGAAGTAGAAGAAGCCATAATTGCAACGAATTCCACAGTAGAAGGCGAGGCGACTTGTCATTATATTGCGGAAAAACTCAAAACATTGAATATTAATGTAAGCCGCATTGCCCATGGTGTGCCCATGGGTGGTGAGCTGGAATACGTTGATGGCAATACTCTGGCCTTAGCGTTAGAGGGACGGAAGACACTCTAAAATGAATGAGCATGATGAGGCGTTGAATATTGTATGGGTCGCGGACAATGCGTCCTTAGCCAGTTGGTGTGACTATTGGGCTGAATTGCCCGTGATTGCGGTGGATACTGAATTTATTCGCCGTACAACCTATTTTCCGATTACGGGTCTAATTCAGATCAGTGAAGGGGAGAAGGCAGTTTTAATTGACCCTTTAAGCATTGATGATTGGTCGCCATTGAAAGCGCTAATGGTGAACTCTGCCGTTATGAAAGTGTTTCATGCTTGCTCTGAAGATCTTGACGTCTTTGATCGTTTGTTGGGCGTTTTACCTACCCCATTTTACGATACTCAAATAGGGGAAGCCTACGCCAGTGCACAATGGTCATTGAGTTATGTGAAATTGATTCATGAGTATTTACGCATTGAAGTGGCAAAAGATGAAACCCGCTCAGATTGGACACAGCGTCCATTAACCGATGCGCAAAAACGTTATGCGGCACTGGATGTGGTGTATCTTGCAAAAGTGTATCCGATGCAAGTCGCGCGCCTAAAAGACAAGAAAATGCTCGAATGGGCATTAGAAGATTGTGAGACGTTAAAGTGGCAATACCAGATGAACTCGGATCCAGAGCAAAACTGGGCGGGTGTGAAGACAGCATGGCGCTTATCTCCAGAAGGTTTAACCTTGTTACGTCTGTTGTTCATTTGGCGTGATGAGCAAGCACGAAAAGAAGACGTGCCAAAAGGGCAAATTTTGAAAGATCGTACTTTATGGTCGATCGCTAAAACACTACCGACGCATCATAAAGCCATTTCCACTGTTGAGGAAATTACGGGCCGTCAGCAGCGCTTGTATGGAGAAACGATTCTTGAGAAAGTCGCTATGGTGAAAGAGCTGTCTGCCGATGAATATCAGATGCCATTGGAAACGCCTTTATCTTCTCAAGCAGGGGAGTTAACGAAAGCGGTCAAAGCGTTTGTTCGTGGTCGAGCCGAAACCATGGGCGTGGCACCAGAAGCCATGATGAAGCGTAAGTTGTTAGAGCCTGTGGTGCGTCATTTATTTGATGGTTCTGCCATTGATTGGCAAAACCCAGCCATGACAGGTTGGCGTCAAGATGTCATTGTGAACCCAATTTTAGATAAATTTAAAACGTCCTAAACGATCATATTAATGGTCAAGAGAAAACTATGAAAGAGCGATTGATTATTGAAGTGTTCCATTCATCGAAGCGAGAAGGCATGTACCTTTTCGTAGAGAAAGCCGTAGGCTTATCGAAAGTCCCTGATGCGTTGATGGAACGTTTTGGCAAAGGCATCAGTGCCATGACGATGCTACTCACACCCGAAAAGACGTTAGCACGAGCGGAAGCACAAAAGGTCATGGATGAAATCCGTGATAAGGGTTTCTACTTGCAATTGCCGCCAGTCAAAGACGACTATTTGTTGGATCTTTATAAAACCCCAACGGAAGCGGTTTACTAACCATGATCGCAAAGCGTTACGAACCTTTTTGGAAAACGGTGCCATTGGAGCAAATGTCATCGGATCAATGGGAATCCATTTGTGATGGTTGTGGCAAATGTTGCCTGCAAAAGTTGCAAGATGAAGACACGGAAGAGGTGTATTACACCAATTTATCTTGTCAGCAACTCAATTTAACGAGTTGTCAGTGTAATGTTTACGAAACAAGACAGACTAAAGTGGCCAGCTGTATTACGCTGACACCAGATCAGATCGATGAGTTTCATTGGTTACCTGACACCTGTAGTTATCGAGTGTTAAACGAAACCAAAGACTTGCCAAGCTGGCATCCTTTGGTGGTTGGTAGTCATAAAGAAATGCTCCGTCAGGGGCTAACCGTCCAGCACTATGCTGTGAATGAGCAATCGGTAAAAGAAGAGGACTGGGATACCCATATTATTAAATGGGTACATGGCATGCCCGAACCTTATGAAATAAGTTAATCCGATTGGTTGGTCAATAGCAGCAGAGTCATTCAAGGAGTTCGCAGACGTGAAGTGGTTGAAGTTAAGTACAATGTTGTTATTGGCCTCATTAACTGTTTGGGGGCCTCTTGCGAAAGCTGACGCGCAATTTCGAGTCATTGTCGATGCGTCTGGCAGTATGCTGATCAGTGACCCTGATAAACTCACCTCCGAGGCATTGCGCCTTATTTCCAATCTCGCACCAGATGAAAAAGCCACCTTAGGCATTTGGTTATTTGGTGAAACGCCACGAGTACTGGTACCAGAAGCCCCTGTTAATATTCAAACTAAGGCCAGAGTGGCCAGTTATGTTAACAGCTACCTAACACAAGACGTTAAAACCGACCTTGAAGCCATTATAAAACTCTTGCTCGATACCCCGGATGTGGGTGGTTTAGCGCCGGGCTTTGATCGTCATTGGATTCTGGTGACCGATGGCATGGTGGACATCAGTTTAGATGAGGCGGTGAATAAGGCTTCTCGTGATCGCATTCTCAATGAATTGTCGCAGCAACTCGAGCTGTTAGACATTCATTTGCATACCATCTCCATGACAGGTTATACCGACAAGGCCTTATTAGAAAGCTTGTCGCTGCGCACTAATGCGACTCACACAGAAGTCGCCGTGCCAGTGGATTTGTTAGACACATTCGACCGCATTTTTTCGCAAGCCTCTCCTTCAGACGAATTGCCTTTGGATGGTAATCAATTTGTGGTGGATGACGCCATTGATGAATTAACCCTTGTGGTATTTCATGAAAAAGGCGAGTTGCCAGAAGTGATCTTACCTGATGACTCGTTATTACCAATTAAAGGGGGCTTTAATGTCTCTGTGTCGGCGGCCGATCATTACACCTTAATCAGTGTGCAGGATCCTTTGCCTGGTACTTGGCAGGTTAAAAATGTCGATTTGTCGCGTAGTAGTGTTCGCGTTATTACTGATTTGAGTGCGCGAGCAACGAAAATTTCGCCGGTCATTTTTACCAACGAAGAGATATATTCTTCAGTTGGTCTCTTTTTAGACGGTTTGTTAATGCAGGATCCGCAGTTATTGGGGTTAGTGAGTGTTAAGCAGACCTTATATCGTTTGAGCGGAGAGCAAAAAGAAGAAGTCTTGTCTTATGATGTGCCCAAAGCGAACAATCAATTTAAAATTCGCTTGGCGGGGATTGGTCTAGCGGGCAATTATGAACTGGTTAGTGAAGTGGATGGTCAGACCTTTAAGCGTCAGCTGAGCCAATTCTTCACCGTGCACCCAGCGATTGAATTTAAAGGGTCGACGCCGAGCGAAAATCTGGTGGCCTTTACGGCCACGCCGGTGAACCTAAAACTCAACCTATTGCGTTCTAATGTTATGTTGGAGTTTACGGATAAAAAAGGTGGCAAACGCACTGAAGAGATGCCGCTTATCGGACAGGGGTATTGGGAAAAAGTCATGCCTGTGTCGCCTGATGATCATGTGATAGTACGTGCCAAACTGTCTGGCGTGACTCAAGCGGGTTTACGATTTGAATATCAAACACCGGAATGGCACTTTGATCGCCAAGGTGAGGCCGGAGCGACGGTTGGTGTCGGTGAACAAGCCGCGAAGAGTTTATTACTTTCGCCTTCCAATTCCACTAATCGAGAAGTCATTCCTGTTGTGGTGGCACCGGCTATTTCTATAGTGGAAGAAAATGGAGAGCCTGTAGAAGAATCGGTTGATACGGAACCGACAGAGTTACCCATCACGGAAACAAAAGACGAGATGGATGAAGTAGACGCCATGACGCCGACTGATTGGATTATGTACGCGGCATTAAATGTGGCTGGGTTGGCGGTGATTGTGGCGGGTGTGTTGTTGTATCGACGTATTCGTAAGAATGCGTCCAAATAAGAGTGAAATAAGCGAGCATGTGTGAATTGTTAGGCATGAGTGCCAATGTGCCAACGGATATTTGTTTTAGTTTTTCTGGGCTAAGAGCCCGCGGTGGTCGCACTGGGCCCCATAAAGATGGCTGGGGAATGGCCATGTATCGAGATGGTGATGTGTGGGCTATTCATGATCCTAGACCGAGTGCAGATTCAGACATGGCAGAGGTGATGAGTCATACGTCACTGAAATGTGACATAGTGATTAGTCATATTCGTCAGGCAAATGTCGGCGCGGTATGTTTGCTCAATACCCATCCGTTTAGTCGTTTATTGTGGGGTAAGACTTGGTCATATGCTCACAATGGTCAATTGGAGTCTGCAGAGGATTTAGCGATTGATAAAACACACCCTTTGGGCAATACGGATTCTGAACGGGCATTTTGTTGGATTATTGAGCAGCTGCAGTCCCGCTTTGATAATATTGAGCCAGACCTCGAAAACTTGTCACAAGTCTTATCTGAATTGGCGCGGCAGTTAAAAGAGCGTGGCGTCTTTAATATGATGTTATCGGATGGCAAACGACTCTATTGCTTCTGCACTACCAAGCTGCATTGGATTACACGTCGGGCTCCCTTTAAAAAAGCCAGTTTGTCCGATGAAGATGTGATTGTGGATTTTCAAGAAGTGACCACGGATAAAGACGTGGTGACGGTGATTGCAACTCAGCCGTTAACGCAGGACGAAACTTGGCAGCAAATGCAAGAGGGAGAGCTATGCGTGTTTGAGGGTGGTGAGGTTGTCTGTCAGATAAAAAGTCCAGCGTTGGCCGCCCAAGTATCTTCCCCCTGAAACCGTCAAACTCAGTTGGCTGTCGTCATCGTCAGCCACTTTTTATTTGAGTGCCAATAACTGGTATCCTTGCGGCATTTGAACAGTAACAGAGTAAACAAAATGATGAATGACAATGAAGTAATCAGTACTTTAGAAGAGCTGGAAGCCTTTGTATTGGCCGTTGAATCTGGCGGGATGGGGCTAAACAATGTCGCTGGGTTGGCGCTGGCGACCAACAACAGTAATGGCCGTCCTTTTGTGGCCGTTCTGGATGATAATCAGCAGCTTTTATTAGGGCGTTGGGTGTCTAGTGACGTGTTTGAAAATGGTAAAGACATTGTTCGCTATGGACCACGCAAACACTAACCCCAGTGTCTAGCTCAGAGCATCTTCTGAGATGTGTCTGAGAAAATAAAAAATCCCCGCTTAAGCTAAGCCTAAGCGGGGATTTTTGTTCGACCTGACAATCATCTAATAAGCATAAAGAACATGCTTATTGTACTAATTCGTTGTCGCTGAATTCACCTTCAAACAAGGCGGTTGATAGATAACGTTCACCCGAGTCAGGCAATACAACAACGATTTTTTTGTCTTTGTAAGCTGCTTGCTGGCTTAAACGCTCGGCGGCCACGACCGCGGCACCACATGAGATACCACATAAAATGCCTTCCTCACGCATGAGACGTTTCGCCATGGCAATGGCATCGTCGTTGTCTACTTGTTCAACCAAATCGACCATCGACAAATCTAAGTTTTTAGGCACAAAACCCGCTCCGATGCCTTGGATTTTGTGAGGTGCTGGCGTAGGTGTTTCACCGTTTAAGGTTTGAGTAATCACTGGCGAGCTGGTGGGTTCAACCGCCACACTGGTAATGGCTTTACCTTGCGTGTTTTTGATGTAGCGACTCACACCCGTGATGGTGCCACCGGTACCAACCCCTGCCACGAACACATCAATGTCGCCGTTGGTGTCTTGCCAGATTTCTGGACCAGTGGTTTGCTCATGAATTTCTGGGTTGGCTGGGTTGTCGAATTGTTGTAACAGCACGAAATTGTCGTCTTGGGCAATTTCTTGCGCTTTCTCTATCGCGCCTTTCATGCCTTTGGCTGGTTCGGTTAAGACAATGTTCGCTCCCAATGCTTTCATAACTTGACGGCGTTCTAGGCTCATACTGGCTGGCATTGTAATGGTGATGGGGTAGCCACGAGAAGCCGCGACAAAACACAATGCGATGCCCGTGTTACCACTAGACGGTTCAACGATGGACTTGCCTTCAGTCAGTAGTCCTTTTTTTTCCGCGTCCCATACCATGTTCGCGCCAATGCGGCATTTTACCGAAAAAGCAGGGTTACGGGATTCGAGTTTCGCGAAAATGTTGCCGTTACCAATGCGATTTAAACGTACAAGCGGTGTATTGCCGATGGTAAGCGAGTTATCTTCAAATACTTGATGAGACATAGCATTATCCTTATTTCGTCTTTATGAATCGAGTAGATTTGCTTCACTATAACCTCTTCATTGGGATTAATGTTAGAATTTCCAACTATATCGATAGAATACGGTGCGCCTCCTCATTTATTCAGCGCCCCCAACACCCTAATCAATTAGGATACATCTTTGGAAACCATGCAAAATCATCTTGTGATGACGCGAGATCGTCATCGTATTAGCCGTAAACAAGAGCAAATTCAAAAGCGTCAAAAAGACGGTCAGCCATTCGATAAGTTGTCTAATGAACTGACGGACTTAGTCGACACCTCAAGAGCCCGTTATCAGGCTCGTTTAGCGGTGATGCCGACCGTGACTTACGATGAAAGTTTGCCTGTTGCGGCTCGCGCTGACGAAATAATCAAAGCCATTCAAGACCACCAAGTAGTGATCATCGCCGGTGAAACGGGCTCAGGTAAAACCACCCAATTGCCGAAAATGTGTTTGCAAGCCGGTCGTGGGCAAGCTGGACTCATTGGCCATACTCAACCAAGACGAATTGCCGCTCGCAGTGTGGCTGAGCGTATTTCCGATGAATTGAATGTTGAATTGGGTGAACAGGTTGGTTTTCAGGTTCGGTTCAGCGACGAAAGTTCTGATAATACCTTAATCAAACTGATGACCGACGGTATCTTGTTGGCTGAAATCCAGCAAGACAAACGCCTGTATAAATACGACACCATCATCATAGATGAAGCGCACGAACGCAGTTTGAACATCGACTTCTTGTTAGGTTATCTCAAACAGGTGTTGGCAGCGCGCCCGGATCTGAAAGTGATTGTGACGTCGGCGACCATCGATGTGGCGCGTTTCTCACAGCATTTTGATAAGGCTCCCGTGATTGAAGTGTCGGGACGAACCTACCCAGTGGAAATTCGTTATCAGCCGTTACTAAGCAAGGCGGATTCTGATTTAGACGAAGACCAAAGTATGGAACAAGGCGTGTTGGATGCGGTGGAATTACTGATCGCAGAAGAGAAAGCGTCGGGTTATCGCGGAGCAGGGGACATTCTTGTCTTCTTACCTGGTGAGCGGGAAATACGAGAAACTGCGGACATTCTTCGACGCGCGGAACTGAGATCGACCGAAGTATTGCCTTTATATGCTCGCTTAACGGCCAGTGAACAACAGCGTATTTTTAAGCCTCACTCAGGGCGACGCATTGTGTTGTCGACTAACGTGGCGGAAACGTCTTTGACCGTGCCAGGCATTCGTTATGTGATTGACCCAGGTTTGGCGCGCATCAGTCGTTACAGTGTGCGTTCTAAAGTGCAGCAGTTACCCATCGAAAAGATTAGTCAAGCCAGCGCCAATCAAAGGGCAGGTCGTTGTGGTCGAGTTGCGGATGGTATTTGTATCCGCTTATACGACGAAGCCGATTTTGCCAGTCGTGCGGAATTTACTGACCCAGAAATTTTCCGTACCAATTTGGCCTCGGTTATTTTGCAAATGGCGAACTTAAAACTCGGCGCGGTTGAAAAATTCCCATTTGTTGAAATGCCTGAAAAGCGCATGATAAACGACGGCTACCGAGCGTTAACCGAACTGGGGGCACTGAAAAAAGATCGCTTAACGCCCATCGGTCGACAGCTGGCCAAGTTACCCATTGATCCCAAACTGGGGCGAATCCTAATCGCCGCCGAACGACACGGAGTGTTAGCGGATGTGGCGATCATCGTCAGTGCCTTGTCCATTGCCGATCCGCGGGAGCGACCGCAAGATAAGAAGACACAATCCGATCAAGCCCATGCGCAAGACAAAGATGAAGACTCGGATTTCGCCGTCTTTCTGAATCTATGGGAGCGTTATGAAGGTCAACGTCAGGTTTTATCGCAAAATCAACTACGCCAGTTCTGCCGAAAACAGTTTTTGAACTTCATGCGCATGCGAGAATGGCGAGACATTCATCGTCAAATCATGATCGCCTGTAAACAATTAGGGTTTAAAGACCGAGCCAGTGACGCTCGCAATTATGAAGCCATCCATCGCTCCTTACTCGCGGGTCTGTTTACTCAGGTAGCGAATAAAATGGACGACAGCAAAGAAATGCTCGGTTGTCGTTCGCGTAAGTTGTCCATCTTTCCTGGCTCTATGTTATTTAAAAAACCACCGCAATGGGTCATGGCAGCAGAGTTGGTGGAAACCAGTAAGCTGTATGCTCGTGTGGTGGCGCGTATTGACCCTGGTTGGATTGAAGAATACGCCGCGCCGTTTGTGAAGCGTCAGTACCTTGACCCTCATTTTGAGGCCAATCAAGGGCGAGTCATGGCCAATGAGCAGGTGTCCTTGTATGGTTTGATCATCGTACCAAAACGACGCATGGATTATGGTCATGTCAATCCTGAAGAAGCCCGTGAAATTTTCATTCGCACTGGGTTGGTGGAACGTGAGTTGCGCTCCAAACAGGCTTTTTATCGACACAATAAAGCCCTGATTGATGACCTAGAAACACAAGAGGCAAAATTACGTAAGCGCGATATCTTAGTGGACGACGAAGCGGTATTTAACTTCTATGACCAGCGTTTACCCGACACGGTTCGCAATCTGAAAAGCTTAGAACACTTTGTTAAAACACATCCTGATGTCTTAATGATGACGAAAGAAGATCTAATCAATCAAGAAGTGGTAATGGACGAGGTCGCTTTCCCTGACACATTTGGCTTGAACGGTGTGGCGCTACCCATCGATTATAAGTTTGAACCGGGTAAAGCAACCGATGGTGCCACCTTGAAAGTGCCGGTGGGGTTATTGCGCCAGCTAAGCATTGAAGATTTAGGTTGGGCTGTGCCTGGCTACATTAAAGAACGTTGTGAGGCGCTCATTCGTGCGCTGCCAAAAGCGTTACGTCGTCGCTTTGTGCCGATTCCGCAGTTTGTTGACCGCATTTACCCTAATTTATCGAAAGAGAAAGGCGATTTACTTGAGCAATTAAGCTTGCAGATTAAGCGTGAAACCTTGATTGATATTCCATTGAATGAGTGGAATGCGGAAAAGCTGGAGTCTCATCTAACATTGCGATTAGAAGTGGTGGATGAGCGTGGCAAAGTGCTAGGCAGCGGTAAAGACTTGGCCGAATTACAGAGTCAATTCAGTGACCTGGTGGAAGAAAGTTTTGCTAAGTTTGGTACCAAAGCACATGAAGCGGATGATCTGACTGAATGGCCGGAGCAAGGTATTCCTGAGCGCCAAGAGATTAAGCAAGCCGGGATTAACGTCACGGCGTTTCCGGCGCTAGTCTCTCAAGGTGAAACCGTTTCATTGAAAATGTTTGATGACCAAAGTACGGCCACTGAAGCACACCGAAAAGGGGTGATTACCTTACTTAAATTGACGTTGAGTAAAGACGTGCGCTACCTGAAAAAGAACTTACCGCATCTAAGAGAGTCCATGTTGATCTTCTCGCCTTTGGGACCGAAAGAAGCCCTATTGGACGATTTGCTCAGCGCCATTTTAGACAAAGTCTTTTTAGATGGTCGTTCTTTACCTCGCACAAAACACGATTTTGAACACTGTGTTACGACGAATAAGAGCAACTTGATTTCAATGGCAAATGAGATGGCCACACAGTTGCATCGTGTGTTGTCCTCTTATCAAGGTGTCGCGAAACGCATGAAGGGCAGTATTCCTTTGCCATGGTCACGAATCTATGGCGATATTCAGTTCCAATTAAGGCAACTTATTTATCCTGGTTTTATTGGTAACACGCCTTTGTTCTGGTTGGGGCAATTGCCAAGGTATTTCAAAGGCATTGAAGTGCGTTTGGAACGCTTTCAAAACCATTTGAACAAAGAGAACCAGTTCGTGTCTGAGTTAGAAGGACTGTGGCAAACCTACCATAAGCAGAAACAAGCTCATGATGAGAAAGCGCTATACGATCCTGAATTGGTGAAGTATCGCTGGATGTTAGAAGAGTATCGGATTTCTTTGTTTGCACAGTCGGTAGGAACCTTAGAACCTATTTCAGCAAAACGCCTTGCGAAACAATGGCAAAACGTCAAAAAATTGGTGTAATAAAAATTGGCTAGAATGTGAAACCTAGTCTAGATTTCCATTTACAGGGATAAAAATAATGTTTAACCGTATCAATGTCTTGTTGTTTGGCTTAGCCATGATGTTGGCTCAATCTGTTTGGGCGGCGACTGAGGAAGACCCGTGGGAAGGGTTCAACCGGGCGATGTTTTCCTTTAATGACGCCGTGGATGGTGCGGTGCTCAAGCCTTTAGCAAAAGGCTATAAAGCGGTAACGCCATCGCCAGTGCAAAAAGGCGTGAGTAACTTCTTTTCCAATTTAGGCGAAATCGGCAACATCTCCAATAACCTGTTACAAGGTAAATGGGACCAGACGGCGTCGTCTACTTGGCGTTTTATTATCAATAGTACGGCCGGCTGGTTTGGTATTTTTGATGTTGCCAGTGAAATGGGGTTAAAAAAATACGATGAAGATTTTGGTCAAACCCTCGCCTATTGGGGGGTGTCGTCGGGCCCTTATCTTGTTTTACCTTTCTTCGGTCCATCCACCGTGCGAGATGGAACGGGTAGGGTGTTTGATATGACCTATGACGATGGCATCAGTTATTTGTCGGTGAATTCTGATGAAAGACTTGGCTTGTTAGCGTTGGATGTAGTGGAAACCCGGGCGCGATTACTCAATGTTGAATCAATGGTCTTTGGGGATCGATACAGTTTTATTCGAGATGTGTATTTACAGAACCGTACTTATGAAATTTATGATGGCAATATTCCTCAAAAGCCGCAATCTGATCGCTCTACACAGGCGGATGGCAGTTGGGAAAATGAGGACGACTCTAGTTGGGGAGACGAAGACGATTCTAGCTGGGGTGACGAAGACGATTCTAATTGGGGAGACGAGGATTCTAGTTGGCAAGAGGACAATGCAGGGAGTAGCTGGTCGGAGTAATGAGGAACGACCGATATGAACCGAAAACCTACTTCGATCAATTTTTGGTTCAATGACGACCACTTTCGAGAAGTGATATTAAAAGGATTTTTGTGTGTTATTGGTGCGGCCAGCACCATTCTGATCGTGCTCAATTTGTTCGTTGGTCAAACCATACTGGCGTTATTGGAAATGGTGTTATTGGCCTTTACCATTGGTGTTTGGTTTATGCCCAGACACTGGCGTCTCTTTAAATGGTCGGTACTTTTCTATGTCGCCTTTCTTTTTAGCGGCATTATCGCCTCCATCGCCTTTTCACCCTTGTTTTCGGGGCGACAGGTATGGGTGCTGATCTTTCCTGTTGCGTCTTACTTGATGCTAGGACGGCGCATTGCTGTATCCCTCAGTGCCGTATGTCTCGTGATGGTTTCGGCTATCATTATTAATCGTTTTGATGGCGAATACGAAAGCTACATGCGCGGCATTCTGATCAATTTAGTGCTTGCTTATGCTTTTATTTGGGGCTTGAGCCACGGCGCCGAAATGGTGATTAAACGCATACTGGAAGCGCTGAGAAAAATTGCTTCCACAGACCCTTTAACTGGATTATTAAACCGAAGAAACATTGATACGAAATTTAACGCCGCATTGCAACGTAAGCTCAGCTCAGCTGGCGGCTTGGGATTTGTTTTGATCGATGTGGATCACTTCAAAGACGTAAACGATACCTACGGTCACGATGTTGGCGATGCCTTGTTGGTGGATTTTGCTGAACGACTGCGTTCCTTTAGTGAGACAGATCGCAGTTTGTATCGGTTAGGCGGCGAAGAGTTCTGCGTCTGGCTACCACGCCTTACTTGTCAGTCTTGGTCTGAGGCTTTTTGTCAATACGTTCACGAGACCCCTTTTGTCTTTCAGGGG
Organism: Marinomonas sp. TW1; assembly: GCF_001625355.1. Taxonomy (GTDB): domain Bacteria; phylum Pseudomonadota; class Gammaproteobacteria; order Pseudomonadales; family Marinomonadaceae; genus Marinomonas. The sequence continues at coordinate 49,779 of NZ_JSEE01000017.1, read as the reverse complement.
CATACAATACATTATACCATCAGCATTGGGGTGGTTACCTCGAATCAAACCACAGAGACGTTTCAGCGCCTGTATTCTTTGGCTGATAAATGTTTATATCAGGCCAAAGAAGCAGGGCGAAATAACGTGGTGACTAACACTCTGTAAACGTCAGCGTGTTTTTCACTGAAGGGTAACTTTTAATAGTTTCCAAGAGTCGGTTCCTAAATACAGAATGCCTTGAGTGTCTTGAGCGATGGAGCGCAAACGTTCGTTCAAGTCTTCAAGATAACGGGTTTCCTTAGTGGAACCGTCTTTTTCAACGTGAATTTTATTTAAGTGTCTCAAGGCAAGTGCCGTTGACAAAAAATCACCATTCCAGTTGGAAAATAACAGCCCTTGATATCGGATTAAACTGCTGGGCGCGATGGAAGGAATGTACACCTTTATCGGGCTGTTAATGCCGTCTTTTTCCGTGCCTTCACCAACGCTGATAGGACCCCAGTACTCTTTGCCATAAGAGACAATCGGCCAGCCGTAATTCGCGCCAGGGCGAATCAAGTTGATTTCATCCCCACCGCGTGGACCATGCTCATTCGACCAAAGGGTCTGGGTATTATTATCATAAAACAAGCCTTGTGGATTACGATGGCCATAACTCCAGATTTCATTACGTATGTTGGCATGAGAAACAAATGGATTATCTGCTGGAACCTTACCATCCAGATTTAAGCGAATGATGCTGCCCGCATGATTGCGGAGATCTTGGGCATTTTCGCGAACACCGCGATCGCCAATGCTAAAAAACACATGTTGCTGATCATCAAAGGTAATGCGACCACCATAGTGCTTGCTGGTGGCGCTAGCAGAGCGGCTGACCAATAAATCTTGCCAATTGATCAAGCGGTTATTGTCTAACTGAGCTCTTGCTAAGGTGGTGACTGAGCCTGCTTCAGTCGGTTTTGCATAGGTAAAATATAACCAACCATCTTGCGCGTAATTGGGGGATTTGGCGACATCTAATAAGCCCCCCTGACCACGGTTATCGACTTTAGGAAGGTTGCTGAGAGCCTGCTTTTGACCCGTGTTTAGGTTGACCTTATAGGCCTCACCTTGTTTGACAGTAATGATGGCAAATTGGTCATCAAGCAGACTAATGCCCCAAGGTATGCCGTCAAATTCGGCAACTTGCGTGACATTAAGGTGCCGATCATCGCGGGACACGTCGTTGGCGTACCCGTTGAGCGATAATAAGCTAATAAAAAGCATGATCCAATATTGCATTTGACCCCCTGAAAATTTTCGATCAGTATATAGAAAATAGTCAAAGAAACCGCACTAGGAAAGGCATTTCCTTTAGTATTGCTGATTGCTTACCTAGTTTGATGAAGTGTTCAGACCCTCGTCCATTATCGAATGAAAGCGTGACAATTTGGTCATAATTGCGGCTAATTAGCCAAAATAACGTTCACCTTGTGCTACATTGCGAGTGACGACCGCATTGGCCGCAATGATGGCGTCATCTCCTATGCGGATGCCGGGTAGGATCTTGGCACCGCCGCCGACCCACACGCGATTGCCGATATGAATAGGACGAGCAAAGCATTCGCCAGCGACTCTTGCCGCGGCCTCACGAGGGTGGTCAACGGTATACAGGTGCGCGGCTGGTCCGATTAACACTTGGTCACCAATATGGATGGGGGCGCTATCAAGAAACACGCACTGAAAGTTAATGTACACGCCTTTGCCCAAATAAATCTGGCTACCATAATCACATTGAAAGCCGGGTTCTATGATGACTTGTTCAGACTGTGCAAAGAGGCGAGTAATGTGTCTGAGATTGCCTTTACTAGGATGTGCGTTGTATTTAGCGCAGGCAAGACGGGCGGCTTCGCGCTTTAGGCGAAGAGCTAAGTCTAGGCTATTGAAGTGTTCGCCGTTAATCATTTTTTCAAATTCTGTCATCATGCCTAAATCTTAACTGGTTTTATCCTGTGTTACTCGTTGAACAGACATAAAAAACGCGACCTAGGCCGCGTTTTTAGAATAGCACTACTGAACGACAACGCGTCTTATAGCATAGAAGCCAAAGTGTCTTCCAACTTACGTTGGTCAACCGCGAAGTTACGGATGCCTTCAGACAACTTCTCAGTCGCCATAGCGTCTTCGTTCATTGCCCAACGGAAATCCGCTTCCGAAATCGCAGCTGGTGCAGCTTTCACGTCGGTAGTTGGAACCAATTTGCGCTCTAATACGCCTTCGTCTTTCTTCAGTTCTTCTAACAACGCTGGGCTGATGGTCAAACGGTCGCAGCCAGCCAGTTGCTCGATTTCACCGATGTTACGGAAGCTTGCGCCCATTACAACTGTCTTGTAACCGTGTTGTTTGTAGTAGTTGTAGATTTCCGTCACAGACACAACGCCTGGATCCGTTTCGGCTGTGTAGTCTTGCCCCGTTGATTTTTTGTACCAATCTAGAATACGACCGACGAAAGGTGAAATTAGGTAAACACCGGCTTCAGCACAGGCTTGTGCTTGAGCAAAAGAGAAAAGCAGTGTTAGGTTACAGTTGATGCCTTCTTTTTCTAGCTCTTCTGCCGCTTTAATGCCTTCCCAAGTTGACGCCGCTTTGATTAAAACACGGTCACGAGACACGCCAGCTTCTTCGTACAAAGCGATCAACTTACGTGCTTTGGCAAGCGTCGCGTCTTTATCAAAAGACAAACGTGCATCGACTTCCGTAGAAATACGGCCAGGAACGTATTTTAAGATTTCTGTACCAACGATAACCGCAAGTTTGTCGCCGGCGTCTAGAATTTGTTGTGCTTTATCATCGCTCTGAGTCTTCGCCCAAGCAACCGCCTGCTCTAGAAAAGGGGCGTATTCAGGAATTTGAGCGGCTTTTAGCATTAGAGATGGGTTAGTGGTCGCATCTTCTGGCAAAAAGTCTTTGATTGCCGTGATGTCACCAGTATCGGCTACAATGGTCGTGAACTCTTTTAACTGAGATAACTTGTTGCTCATTGCTCTTATCCTTTGTGTTGATGATGTTTGACCAAATCAATGGCCTCTAATAATACGTTAACGTTTGCGTCGGCTTTATGACCATTTTCGGAAAGATAGCGACGGAATTGTTTGCCGCCAGGTTCACCTTGAAAAATGCCAAGAATATGACGCGTTAAATGAAGCAGCCGTTCCCCTTGTGCGAGTTTTTCCTCTACATAAGGCACAAATGCTTCCAATGCTTGATATCTATTTGTGACCAATGGCGCATTGCCATAGATGGCATGGTCGACTTGGCTTAATAACCAAGGATTGTGATACGCCTCGCGGCCAATCATCACACCATCTACTTTTAGTAGCTGCGTTTGGCACTCTTCTATGGTTTTAATGCCACCGTTAATGATGATTTCAAGGTCAGGGAAATCTTCTTTTAGCTGATGTACAAAATGGTACTTAAGGGGCGGAATCTCACGATTCTCTTTTGGGCTCAAACCCTGTAAAATGGCATTACGTGCATGCACAATAAAGGTCTTAACCCCTGTGGTGGTCACGTCGCCCACAAAATCACGCACCACACTATAATCTTGTTGTTCATCCAAGCCAATACGATGCTTAATGGTCACCGGGATGCTGCAAGCGTCCTGCATGGCTTTCATGGCATCTTTAACTTTATCAGGATGCGCCATCAAACAAGCGCCAATCAAACTGTTTTGCACGCGGTCACTCGGGCAACCGACATTCAAATTGACCTCGTCATAGCCAAACTTTTCCGCCATGGCTGCGCATTGACCTAAATCTTTAGCGTTGGAACCGCCTAATTGCAATGCAATAGGGTGTTCACAATCGTCATAACGTAAAAAACGTTCTGGATTATTGCCTTTTAATAAAGCCCCCGATGTCACCATCTCAGTATAAAGCAAGGTGTTCTTCGTCAAGGTACGCGCAAACACCCGATAATCAGACGTAGTCCAATCCATCATGGGTGCGACGGAAAAGCGTCTATCGACTGTATCGCCTGATTTTACTGGCTTAGAGCTTAAAATGTCTGTGGTTTCGTTTAGCATTTATAGGGTCAATTTGGGTCGTTATTTGGGCTTTTAGGTAATATAATGCTACAAGGTTGCTACATTTTTTTTTGTAGCATTTTGCGTTGTTATTAGTTTCATACCAGACATTATTCTTCGTTACCATTTAGTGCGTTTGATTATGTCATAAAATTACAGGTTTCTAAATTAATATGGCAACTTTTAAAACTAGAACTAAAAAAAATGGAAGTATTGTTCACGTTGCTCAAATTCGAATTTCTCGTGGAGGCAAGGTTGTTTTTAGTGAGGCATCGAGTTTTGAAGGAAAATCAGCTTCTAAAAATGCTAAGTTATGGGCGGCTAATCGTGAAGCTGAAGTTAAGCGCAAGTTAGAAAGTGGCAAGTCGTTGGTTCAGCTTTCGGTTGCTGAGGGTATGGCGCGTTATGTGTCTGAACATGAAGACGCACCAAGCCCACTTGGCAAAACCAAACGCAGTACGATGATGCTAATGAGCAAAGAGCCACTGTTAAAAGAGGTCTTTTTGTCTGAAATGACCTCGGCCGATTTAATGGCGTATCTTCGTAAGCGGTACCATGAAGATGGCGCCAAACCTGCTACAGTGAATCAAGACATCAGTTATATTCGTGTGTTGGCAAAGTATGCCAGGGTGGCGTGGTCAGTTGCTATCGACTTACAAGAGATAGACGACGCATTAGAGCTGGGTAATCGGATGGGCATTATCGATCGTTCAACCGCTAGAGCGCGTCGGCCATCACTCGATGAGTTAATCGGTATTTGTGATTATGTCCACCGAGAAAGGAATGGGAAGTCCAGAAGCTCGGTATTTAAAACCCCACTGGCCGATGTTGTATTATTCGCTATCTTTTCAACTCGTCGACTGGGTGAAATTTGTCGTATCGAATGGAACGATATTGATTTTGCAGAAGGTGTGGTGTTGATCAAAGACATGAAGCACCCTCGTAAAAAGAAGGGCAACGATATGTTGTTGCATCTTCCCAATAGAGCGATCGAGATTATTAAACGCCAACCAAGGCAAGATGGAGAGCCTAGAGTATTTCCGTACGCTGAATCAACTATTGGTTCGGGTTTTCGTCGGTCTTGCGTGGCTGCGAATATTGAAGATTTGACCTTCCATGATCTGCGCCACGAAGGTGTGAGTCACTTGTTTGAGCTGGGTTATGCCATACCGCAAGTGAGCATGGTGTCAGGACATCGCTCGTGGAATAATTTGGCGCGATACACGCATCTAAATAAAGTGGGAGCGTTTGATAAATACGCCGACTTTGAACCCGCAAGAAACCTCGGAGAGGCCGGCTTAATTAAGCCGATATAGCCTCTCGTTGAGTGCGTCGGCCACGTCTCAGTGGCCCTTCTTTTATTAGGCTTTGCTTTTTAGTTGTTCGCTCTGAGATTGGAGCCTTGCCACTTAGCAGCAAGGCGCGTTGTTTGGCTTCTTCGCGCGCTGTGTCCAATGCCTCGGCCAAATCTTCCAGATGAATGATGTAGGGGCTCTTCTGTGACTTGCTCATTCGAAAGGCTGGAATGGGAAGCTCCCCACAATTGGCCGCTTTATTGGCCTCATGCAGTGTTTTGAAGTTGGTGTAGTGCAATGCTTCTTCAAGTTTTACAGCCGCTCGTCCTTCAAATTCAGCCATGAGTAAAAAAAGTGTTTTTGAACTCATATCAATACTCCCTAGTTTAATAGACGTTGTGGAACATCTATCCACGTGCTTTTGAATTTTCCCGCATGCTTTGGGTCTTCTTGTCGTACACATTGTTTGTAGCCAATTTGACTGGCGCCAAATTTACGAGCGATTGTGGAGAACTCATTGCAGCGCTTTGGGTCACCATAAAGCGGGGATATCTGCTTTGGTGTTAGGGTTGTCATGTATTGGCTGACGAGTTCATTCAATGCATTTTGATAGGGCTCTTCTGGAATCTCACCAATATTGGCAAGAATTTTTACTGCAATATCGACTTTGCTTAATTGTCTGTCGAACTTCCATTTTGAGACCATTTCTTGTGCTGCTTTTTCTCCCGCCTTTTCAATTTTCGCAAGGCGTGTTTTTGCTTGTCTTTCTGCTAGTTCTTTTGAAACACCAAATACTGCAAAACTCATGTCATCCCCCTTTTACGCAACCTGTTGCGTTGTCTTGATGACGGACATGGCCAGTTCATAGCCGTGATAACCTTTGGCGAAGACGCTTCTTTGTTGGGTGTTTAGCTCGCCATGTTGGTTGTAGGGGTTGCGCCAGTATGTTGGGTCAGCATATTGGGCCAAAATGTTTAGGGCTTTGCTGTTATCAAATTCTGCGTGTTCATTTAGAAGTTGGCTAATGCGAGCATTGGCAGAGTTGAGCTGCTGCTCAAGTTGGTTGACGGTGCGCTGCAGGCTTTCGTTGTGCTGCTTTACTCGATAGTTTTCTGCAGCGGCTCGAGCTAGGTTATCCCGCATGCTGTCTGACATAGAGGCAATAGCGTGCAGGCTTTCATACCCGTTTATGGCGTCTATAAGCTGACGAACGGTGATGGGGGTACTGTTTTCATCATGGCCGGCAACAAGGTCTTCTTGCCAGTTAAATTGATTGGTATTCATGGTATCTCCTTGTGTGGCTAATCGCCTTTAAATAATGCATCCATGCCTATTTTTTTAGTGCGCCAAGCTTATGGCAGAGCCAGGTAGTTCTGCTTTGATTTTGAGGTAGATTTCCTCGCGATGAACGGCAATATTGCGCGGAGCGGTAATGCCAAGGCGAACTTGCATGCCTTTTACGCTCAGAATTTCCACGCTGATGTTGTCGCCAATGTTGATGGCTTGTCCAACCTTGCGAGTTTGCGTGAGTAGGGCGGGGGTAGCGGTACGAATGCGGATTAGATTGCCTTTGATGCCTGAAATCGTTACTTCGATTTCATCGCCAATCATGATGGTTTCGCCAATGCGTCGAGTCAGAATTAACATAATTTCCTATCCTTTTGGTTTGATTATTTAAGTTTGCTTAAGTTGTAACTTAGTAAAACTTAAGTTTTATGTCAAGCAAAATTTAGTAAAACTTAAGTTTTATGTCAAGCAAAATTTAGGAAAACTTAAATTTCTTTTGGTTTCCCGAAAAATATTTTGCTTAAATTTAATTTGATCGCCTTTATTTGTTGCCAATCAGTACAAGGTTAAGTTTTAATCTACAATCAAGATGCCAAGGAGCAGGCAGACATATCCTCTTTTGTATTCTTAGCTACACTTAAAACATTGTTTTTCTAGGTCGATTCGATATGAGCAAAGCACATATAAACCCAGCCAATATAACTTGGGCGCGTGAGCGTGCAGGAATGACTGCGTCTGAGCTTTCAAAACGATTGAACGTTAAAGAAGAACAAGTGGCTTCTTGGGAGAGTGGTGAAGATTCTCCAACTATGAAGCAGGCTAGAAATCTAGCTGACTGTACGCTTGTATCTTTTGGTCTATTCTTTGCTAAAACTACGCCGCAAGAAGAACTTCCAATTCCAGATTTACGTACAATTGACGGCAAAGGCGTTCAAAAGCCTAGTGCTTCACTGATTGCTATCATTCGAACAGTGATGGAAAGGCAAGACTGGTATAAAGAATATCGCTTAGAAAATCTCTATCACGAAAAAAGTTTCAAAACTAAATTTACGGCAGATAGCCCAGTCGATGACATTGTTAAAGATATGAGGGCTCGCTTAGAACTTCCCACCAGACGTACTGGTAAATGGGACGATTATGAGCGCACGGTAAGAAATCATATTGAGAGCCTTGGTGTGCTTGTTATGAAGGAGCGTGATTTGGGGGGGGCTAGTAAACCTCTGCACGTTAGTGAGTTTCGAGGTTTTGCTATTTATGATGAGATAAGTCCAGTGGTTTTCATCAATAGCGCCGATGCAAAAACGGCACAATTGTTTACTCTGATACATGAACTTGCTCATATTTGGATAGGTCAAAGCGGCTTATCTGATATATCTCCAAATAATCATCGTAAAGAAGAAGTTAAGTGCAACGCGGTTGCTGCGGAGTTTTTAGTTCCAGCTAATGAGTTGTTAGACATTTGGGAGCACGAGCATTGGCGTTTAGATGTTGCAGCAATAGCCAATCACTTTCATGTGAGTCGATGGGTAATTGCTCGTAGAGCATTAACTCTTGGTCTAATTACTCAAGATGAATATAGTCAAGAAATTCGCAAGTATGTTGTCGATTATGAGAAGAGTTCTGATAGCTCTGGCCCATCGTACTATCGTACTAAAATTTCACGTTTAAGTAAGAGTTTTGCTAGTGCTGTTGTTTCAGAGGCACTTAGTGGTCGTATGCTTCTTAGAGATGCAGGGCATTTACTTGGAACCAAACCATTGAATGTTAAGAACTTAGCCAAGGATTTAGGTATCTAATGTTGTATATGCTAGACGCGAACATATATATACAAGCGCAAGGCTCATATTATGATATGTATTTTTGCTCAGGTTTTTGGGCATTCCTTGATCAATCTGTAATAGAAAGCCGCTTAGTATCAATCAAGGAAATTCAGGATGAACTGAAACAACCTAAACCTGCCAAAGCTAAACCAGGCGAGAAACAGAAAGAAGAAGATAAGTTAAGTGTCTGGGTTAAAGCTCGTGATCATCACTTTCAGGACACTAGTGATGATCAGACTCAGGAATGCTTCATTCAAATTGTCGACTATTTAATGTCTCAACCTCATTTGAATGTAGCAAGCAGAGATAGCTTTTTAAATTGTGCAGATCCATGGATCATAGCAAAGGCAATGGCTTTAACTTCTCAGGGGGATGAGGTTTGTATTGTTACTCATGAGAAAAGAGTTCCTGATAATTCTACAAAAGTGAAGGTGCCGAATGTATGCGACAATTTTGGTATCAAACATACGGACTGCTTTACACTGCTTAGAACTCTAAAACCTCAATTCAACCTTGCCGTTTAAAACTTGTACTTCGACTCGGTAACTACACCTATAATTCGGCAGTTGCCATTGATCGCAATTGCATTATAGCTTTGATTTAGTGGCTTTAGATATTTTTGGCCAGCATCAATCATTAGTTTTTTGAAGGTGACTTCATCGGTACCATCCAGCTTAGCCACGACTAAACTTCCATTCTCTGCAGGTATGTTGGGATTTACCAATATCAAACTACCTTCAGGGACGCTAACACCATTTTGAGCCGTCATGCTATCGCCAATGACTTTAAGCCAAAAAGCATTTTCCTCTACTGAAGATGGGGCTTCTTCCCATTGAATTTCGTCACCTAGGGCTCTGTAATCTATAGCTTCTGTCCAAGCGCCTGCTTGTACATGGCTTATAACAGGTAACTTTTTCATCTTCTGCTGAATAGGCGGAGCGATCACATTACTTTCATGTTGAGAATTAATTCCTGATATCAACCAGTTGGCTTGTGTTTTTAGTGTCTGAGCAAGCTTATATAGATTTTCCCCATTCGGCGCGGTTGTGTCGCTTTCCCATTGGGAGACCGTGACATGAGAAACTCCAACTAATTTTGATAGCTGCAATTGAGTGATGTTCTGCTCATTACGCTTTTCGCGTATTCGTAATCCTAATGTTTTCATTTAAGGAATCCTAAATAAATCTATGTAAGTAATCTTAAGTTATCTTGACTTAAGTTTTCCTAAGACATTAAACTTAGGAAAACTTAAATTCCGGATTGAACGAAACATGCTCAAAAAACGATTGATTGATCACTTTGGTAGCGGGACAAGGATTGCTGAGTTTTTAAAAATTTCACAAAGCTCTGTTTCTCAATGGGGCGATGTGATTCCCGAGAAACAAGCCCTCCGAATTGAGAAGCTAACCAATGGCGCGTTGAAGTACGACCCAGCGCTTTATGTCAAATCAGCTTAGCGAACGATTTTCAACCAGAACACGTTTGAATGAATCAGGAGAAAACAATGAGTGAACAACAAGAGATACGCCGCGTCATTATTTGCCCCAGCGCTGTACGTGTAGTTCGGGCTTTGGATCATTTAAGAGATTCTTGTCATACCGCAGGATTAAAGCTTCAAAGCTCCGGATTACAAGGTACTCAAGTAAGCCAGCAAATATATGAAACGAAAGTAATGGTTGAGGCCGTCCTGAAAGATATAACAAACCTCACCATTACGCCTGAATTTTTTAATGAAGACAGGGGTTTTAAAGAAACGCCGCCCCTGTCTGATGGGGGGAGCTAATCCTCCTCGTCTTTCTCAGGTGCTTTTTCCAAGATATAGCATCTGAATTTTCTAATTAGGTCAGGAATGGATTCTTCACCGAGGAAGGGAAGACAGTCGACGGTGGGGATTAATACGTTGTTCTCAATTTCGTAGGTAACAGAGACAACAATAAATCCATCTGGAGCCTTTAGGTCTAGTTGCTCTTCTGGAATGTTAAGAACTTCTAAGAAGCGGGGCACTGGGCCAGAAATGTTTGGGAGTCTTTTACTAACGTGAAGGCTCTCACCGATTTCTTTGAGAATCACAATATTCATGCGCTTTCCTTGCTTTCTGAGTAATGGAATACCGAATTTAGAACATTAAAAACGTGGCTTCAAGTTAAGAGTACGTTTAGTTATTTCAGGAGAAAACAATGGATCACATTGACCAAGCGATATACGACACAGTCCATAACTCTGGGATGGGCGCGAAAGCTATTGCGCCGTTGATGGGAGTAGGGCATCAGGTTCTGATTAATAAGGCCAACCCACAATCAGAGACCCACAAGCTGACTTTGCGGGAGTCTGTTGCCTTGCAACTCATTACCGGTAATCACGCCATCTACCGCGCCATGGGCATGGAGCTAAGCATCAAGGCGAAGCAAGCCGCACCGCTGGGCATTCTGGAATCTGTGCTGAAAGCCGGTAAAGAACACGGCGATGTATTGGCGATGATTCATAAATCCATGGAAGACGGCAAGCTGACCATGCGCGAACAAGAGCAATGCCAGCGTGAAATCACCGAAGCCATCGAGGCGTTAATGGATCTTCGTGAAGCCGTGCTTGAGCACAGTAAGAAGCAGATAAAGGGGTAGGTTATGGATAAGCGGCATCAAGACAAAATTCGTAAGCTGTTGGCGTTGTCTCAAAGTGATAACCCGCATGAGGCAGAAACGGCCAAGCGTCAGGCAATGGCTTTGATGAAAAAGCATAGTATCAATGAAGATGAACTTGCTATCACTGAGGTTTCAGTTCGATCCATTCCCCGTAAAAATATAAAGGAATACGAATCGAATTTGTTAACGGCCATCATGGCCATTTCTGGAACCTATTGCGTCATTAACTATGACTGCAAAGTGAAGCGAGATCGATACCAGTGGTTTTGTATACCGACTTTTATTGGCTTAGAAACAGACACGCAATTAGCCGCTTACTCATTTGATGTCTTGCATCAGCAACTCGAAAAAGCGAGAGCGGACTTCAAGAAAAAATTTCGAGCGAACGCAAAACAGCAAGATCAGTTTTGTACTGGCTGGGTAATGTCGGCCTCCCGAAAGTTAGTGAATGTTTTTGGTCGTCGGAAGGCACCTAAAGAAGTAGACAGTCATCACGACAAGTACACCAAAGGCATGACTGATGTGAAAGCTCGTAAAACTAAAATAGATAATCGTCAAGAGGCTGATGCTTGCAAAAGATTGGGTTGGGCGACTGGTGACGAAGCGCTGTTAAATCAGGCGACAACGAATCAGCAAGAACAGCAATTAAGGCTTGGGGGCATAGCATGAGCCTTAAGCATCTATCAGACACCATTTACAAGGTTGACCTCCCTTGTACAACCAAGATGGTGTTGATCTTGCTGGCAAACTACGCCAATGAGAAAAGCGAGTGCTACCCCAGCAAGGCGCACTTAGCCAAGTTGGGTGGCATGACGGAGCGCACAGTGACCAATTCAATGAAGAAGCTTATTGAACTTGGTTATGTCGAAGTCATTTCCCAAGGTGGTGGTATCCACTCAACGGACTTTGATGGGAAGAAATACGGCAAGGTGAATCGTTATAGATTGGCTGAAATACCTAACCCTGAATCTAATTCACCCTTAGAAACGGACATGGAAAGAGATTCCAAAGGCGATTCTAGCCCTGAAAATGGTTCCGCTAACCCTGAAAATGGTTCCGCTAACCCTGAATCTCTTTCCTCTAACCCTGAAAGAGATTCCTACAATTCACTAATAGATTCTTCAATAGAATCACAAATAGATTCAAAAGATATTTTGGTCGTTCCGCCCAAACGCAAAAAATCAAAACGGGCTTCTGGCGTTCCTGATGAATTTCTCGTTGACCAGCGAATGCTCGATTGGCTAACCGAAAACCAAATCACCACCGACTGGCGAACTGAGACCAATAATTTCTTGGACCATCACCGAGCCAAGGGCTCAACCATGGCGGATTGGGTGGCCGCATGGCGAACGTGGATGCGCAATTCCATGAAGTTCGCCACAGGGCGACCGGCACCGCCGCTGCACTCGGCCAAACAGCAAGTGAGCGAAAGCTTGTCGAATATCCACGATACCAACTGGTAGGAGCGAGCCATGTACGATTTGTTTGATGAATTCCCAACCGCAGAAGCGACGTATTTTGAAGCCGCAAGCAACTCACACGACCTAGCACACTGGCAACCAAGCCACGCGGTGGTGTTCGAAGCAGGGCGACGAGTCGGTTTCTCAAAACTGCGTCGACGCGACACTGGGGCTGGCAAACGAGCCTTCACCAAAATCTACCAAGACGTGTGCAAGGCATGGCAACGAGGTGAGCGTTTCAAGCGTGTTGTCATCGAAGCGCCCAGCTTTGGTGAAAAGCTGACAGAGCAAGAATTACTGCACCGCCGAGTGGTCGGCCGTGAAAAAGTTTGTCAGTTGAAAGATTTATTAAGAGGTGTGACATGAGCACTGAGAACCTAATTCGCTATCACTTTGACGATGGCTCTGAGGTGACTGCGAGCTGGAGTGATGCACCGCGAGACTGTAATTACATTTACTTTTTTAAGGGAGCTTACGCCTTCCTGAAAGTGAATGATGAAGGGTTATGGGAGTTAGTGAATGTTGAGTTTCAAGAATGGGAGCAAATCACCAACCCCATTCGAATTACAGAGATTATGAAAAACGCTTACCCACGGTCTGTGGGGGTTTGAGAAACAGGAGCCAATAATGAAAAAGCAGAAATACAAACATTGGGAAAACACACCAAGCCAGCGATTTGTAAAGTGGTTATGGGATCGCTTTGGCGTGGCAGATCGGATGCATCTTCGAGCCGCAGCGATACACGCAAGAATGGAGCAGGGAAGTTTAATGAACAAAGTTGAAAAGCTGGAAAGGGAGCTTGAAAAGGAAAAGATCAAGCACCCTAATTTAGAGATTACGGCAGAAGAAATCGAAAAAATAGAGCATCAACGGCTCAAGGCTTACCTATGGCGAACCCAGCGCCGTTTCTGGAAAAAAGAAGACACTCAGGAATAGGTTGCCGTTAATCCTCTTCGAATATGAACTCCCAGCCATGTTTCTCTTCTTTCAACAAGAATTCTAAGTCGTCGAAAGAAAGATGACGAACCGTGGCGGGAGTCCACTGGTATTTCTGGACTAAGTAGAAGTGAATGGCGTCTAAGCCTTTGTGTGCTTTGTATTTTTCACGTTTTGCGATTTCATCGCCGAAAGCTTCTATTTGGAAGTGTTTTTCTGCTTGAGCTTCATGACGGAGTTGCATTTTGCGGGACTCGGTTGCTGATCTCATAAATAACGTCCTTTGTTATGAAGTGAGCTTACTAACATAGCAAAACATTTAAACAACATCCAAACCCACAAACCACGTTTTATATAGGAAGCAAAAAAACATGCGCTGGCTAGACCGGGACAAATCAAACACACTGGGCGCGCTAGGATGGCGGATCATCAACGACCAAATCACCTACCTGACTGCCAGTTCAGCCGATGCCGGTTGGACAGGCGTAGGCAACACAGGGCGAATTTGTGAATCATTACAAACAGGCGTGGTACCAAGCTTCCAAGGTGGCGGGGAAAGCAATGCCGCCATGATGCGGCAAATTCGCATGCTGTCAGCCAAAGACAAAGGCTTTGCTTGGCTATTTGCAGACTTATCCCGCATGCAAAAGCTTTGCTTATTTGCTGCGGTACTGGCCGAAGGGCGCAAAACCACACAAGGCAAACCGCTAAGCAACGCTCGTATCGCGGCAAGCTTGCCCGTCTTTGCTGCCGAGCTGCGCCTTGGCCCAGCACACAAAAGCATGAGCGAAAAGACCTTTGCCAACAACGTGGCAGAAGGGCGAAAACGCTTTATTAAGCGGCTAGAAAAAGAGCTGGTTAGCCTAGTAAGGGACAAGCAAAGCACCAAGGCCATTGCATGACCAAGCGCGCCACCAAGATAACCGACACCACCATCAAAGCCGCTCTGAAAACCGACAAGCGCTACCTCTACGATTCGCGCCGCGTGGAATTCCACATCAACGCCGCGCGAACCGGAGGCACCTTTTACGACGTCGTCTACAAAGGCAAAAAGCGCCAGCGTACCAAACTCGCCAAATGGCCGCCGTCACCGCCAAAACCCTCTTTGCCGAGCTCCCCGCCATACGGGCCAACGCCTTGGCCGATCGGGAAGCCAGCCTCACCGTGTCCGCCTTCCAAACCGGCGGCGAAGTCTTAATGTGGTACATGCAGCACATCGACACCGACAAAACCTACTCGGCGGATTACGTGTCCACCGCGTCCAGCTACATAGGCAACCATCTACTCAGCCAGCTCGACCAAGTGCGGCTCAACCACATCGACAAGCCCTTACTGTACAAGCAGCTCTACATGCCCATGCAAAGCGACTACGCCCTGTCGACCATAAAAGGCGTGCTTGGCACCCTGAAAACCGCCTTTACACGCGCCTACGAACTCGGCCTCATTGCCAGCAACTCCACCAAAAACATCACCCTCAGCAGCTTCACCACCTCCCAGCCCGACAGCCAACCAGGACGACTCAAACCCCACGATCTCCCCGTGTTACTCGCCGCCATTAACCAGCAACCAAAACAACGCCGCGTCTTCTTCATGACCCAGCTGCTCCACGCCACCCGAGAAGGCGAAACCAGCCTTGCCGAATGGAAGCACTTTTCGTCCAACATGTTGGAATGGTACCTACCCGCAGAGAACACCAAAAACGGCACCGAGCACCGCTTGCCCATTACTCAACACGCCATGGACCTCATCAACAGCCTGCCAAAGCGTGGCACCTACATATTCAGCGTCAAAGGCATCAAGCCCATTACCACGCGCACCATAGAGCGTTGGTACCAAAGCCTCAGCGACGACGTCGGCATCAAGTTCACCAGCCACGACATACGCAAACTCGCCCGCGACAGCTGGCAAGACATGGGCATCGACTGGGTAATAGGGGAAATGCTACTCAACCACGAACGGGACGGACTGGACAAACGCTACATGCACAGCCATTCCAGAGAACAGATGCGCAAAGCGCTAGGGGAGTGGGGTAATAGAACGACAATCAATTAATATCATTGGGAAATAGTTCTTTCAAATAACGTGACTGTAGAATTTGTAATTTTTCTATTGACCTTAATGAGAGAGTTAGAATATCTGAGTGAGATTTTTCAATTTCCTTACTTCTGGTTAAGTGATGGAGTAACGTCGATTTATTGTCGGAAAATGGACGGAATGTATCGACTATATTTAAGTGAGTTTTTATTGACTCTTGTACTATTGATAAGTCTTGTATTATTCTATTTCTTTCTTCATTATCTGTTTTGTTTCTATTTGTTTTTACTGGGTGATAGTGTTCGATCATATAAAATTCCTTTATGATGTTCTCAGTATATTTTGATTTATGGTAACTATGAAAAATAAAAGGTTTTTTACTTTTTTTATTGAAGTATTCATCAAAAGTATTAATTATTATGTCTTTAATGTTACTGCCAATATACAAGTACAAGTTGCTGTTTTTTGATTTGTAAAGAAAGTCTTTGTTTTCTTTGTTTTCTTTGTTTTCTTTGTTTTCTTTGTTTTCAGTGAAGAAAAAATCAGGAGTATTTTTTTTATTTTTAAAAAAAATATTAGTTAATTCATTGAAATTTATTTCTTTTATAATCGTTTTCTCTAGGATATACATCCATTCTTTGTAATTTGATCTAATAGATGGGAATTTAAGAGTAATTGTAGAGCATGCTTTTCCATTATGACCTGGTAGAGTTATACCATCAGTAGTTTGTCTAAATATAAAGCAGGAGTCGTTTGATATTACTGTACTGTAAAGGTTAATGCCAATTACTGAACTATTTTCATTTTTTAATTTTCTAATGAAAACTGATGGTTTTGATTGGATTTCAATTGGTTTTTCATTTATAGGTTTGCCATATGATGCAATTTTTTTTTCTCCACTCGCTGTTTTATATACACCACTAACATCAGTAGATATCTCAATATCAAAATTCATTATATAGTCCTCATATAATCAAAAATTTCCTTTAAATAATCTTCTGATTGATTTTTTGATATATAATTTTCTGATTCATCTTCTGATATTTTTCTGACACCTACAACACCAACAGAGAAATCAAATACCATACTGTTGTCTTTTGAAAATAGAATTTCTGCAGTAGAGTAATAAAGGTCTTTTAATGCTTTTGATGGGTTTCTATAATCGCCTCTTATTAAATCAAACTTAGTTAGGATAAGGCAAATCGGTTTTTTTGGATATGTTCTATCTACTAATTCTAAGAAGTTTAGAATTCTATTTTTTTCTTCAGTCGAATCAGGTTTTGATGAAGCGAAAATCATAACACAGTCTGATTTTTCAAGAAAATTTTTGAGCTCTATTATTTCGTTGGCTGTATTTTCACTCCCACTCATTACACTATCATCATGAATAGGATCAAATAGCATGGTTTTTTCACCTGATATTTCATATAGAACAATACGATTCAATCCTTTAATATTTTTTTCTGAAAATTCAATGTTAATTTTTATAATCGTATCGCTCTGTGTTTGTAATGGGAATTTACCACACTCATGATTGTCGCACCATTCTGAAATTTGTATGACTCCATTTTTATTATTAATGGGATCCCTTCTTAAAATAAAATCTTCATGTAAGTCTATATAGTTTATTAACTCAGAAGTAAATGTTGATTTTCCTGAGTGAGGTGCTCCAAATATGAATATTTTTCTCTCTTTATTTCTATTTTCTTTTTCCACTTTAAGTTTTTTTTCCACTTTAAGTTCTTTTTCAAATTCTTTAAATTTATTTTTTAATTTATTTAACATTTTTTATTCCTTTAATATTCATCCTTCCATTTTTTTTGATCTTTTTTGAAAGGGGTTGTGTTGTTTTTACTAATAGATAGACTGGCTAGATATTTTGAATTAAAGATAATGCTAATAACTATTCCTGTTATGAAACTGCCATTTAATATAAAAATTGAGTTTTTAGAGTTGATATTCCATGAATAAACCTGTAAATCAATAAGTGATACTGTTAATAATACGCTTAAGAATATTAATAAATATAGTGATTTGTCGTTGCTATTCTCTTTGGTGACTGCTCTTAAAAAAAAGTATACTATAATAGAGCTAACAAATCCGGGAAGAAAAAGATTAATAGTTTTAAATAAGAACCCTCCAGATATGTCGATAGATTGAAAAATCAAATCAGGAATTGCTATGCCTGACTTAGAAGCTATTGTATATATAAATACTGCTAGTCCTGCTGATAATGCTCTTACTAGTTTTTCTGTATTGTTTGGGGCTGAAATTATTATTCGGGATACAAAAATTAATATAAATATTATGGAGAATATAATAATTATATTATTAATATACCACATTAAAGTACCCATATAATATCCCTTAATTCTATATAGTAATAAATTTTTATTTATAATAAGGATAGTGTTTCTTGAAATGTTTTTTCATCTTGTGATAATTCTTTAAAACACTGGTTATTAACTCCCTTAATTAACTCTTATACTGAAATTTTTTAGAAACTTCAAGCCTAAGTGTTTACGCTATCTTTACTTTTTATGTTGCGTTTTGTAACCAGTTGACCTCTCATCCTTTCTGATCTACTATTTCCCTGCACTGGCAAAATCCAGTGTCGGGATTGAGACCCCGTTTACCAAAGCGGCCTAGAACACGCTCCGCGTGTTTTTTTGTGGCTGAGATTCGCCTATATGGTGGGTCGGTTTCAGGCTAGCTTCGGCTAGGCCGTGCCTTTGGGCGGTAGTCTCAACCTGTTATTTGACCCACCACCTCTATTGAGATTGAGACCTTAGTTTAGGTGGTCATGATGACCCAAAGGAGGCCATAGATGGCTCACTTAATGATTGCTTCAAAAGACATCCGCACACTCGACGGATTGTATTCCCTTAATGATCTTCATAAAGCGGCTGGTGCCGAAAATAAGCATCGTCCAAATTACTTTTTAAACAACCAACAAACAAAAGAGCTGTTAGCTGAAATTGAAATAGCCGGAATTCCGGCTATTAAAGCAAAACAGGGCGTTGGAACCTATGTCTGCAAAGAACTGGTTTACGCTTACGCCATGTGGATCAGCCCCAAGTTTAACTTAGAAGTCATCCGCGCCTTCGATCAAGCCCAAACAGAACAACCGCCAGAACCCGAACCGGTGCAACAAAGCCTACCCAACCCCATCCAAGACGATGAAAAACTCAAACTCATTAACGACGTCGCCAAATCCCTAGGCATCACCGAAAGCATCGCCGTCGTCTCCGCCACCGACATCATGAACATGATTCAAACCATCCGAAACTACCAACAACAACTCGCCAAAATCCAAACCAACCCCGCATGGGTCGACCAAACCATCGAACGCGTCAAAAACGCCACAGGAAGACACTTCGGGGAGGGTTAGAGCAGGGAGCAACAAGGGGCGAAAGCCCCTTGGTTTAAGTTTTTTTCGGTCAAGCTTTACGTTATTGTAAATTAATAAAACGTTCTATTATCAATGGGGTTAGATTTAATTATATTGATATAAAGTAACTGGCATTGGTACTGAGGAACCTTGTGGGGTTTCTATAAGGTTTTTGTTTACATCGACATTGTATGTAGGATTAGTAGAATCCTGTGCCCAGTTACTAGAGTTATCAAATGTAAAACTTTTTGATGAAATAGAAAAACCTCTACTATTATCGTTATAAGTAGTTCTATACCTTGAGAACTCCCATTCATTAGTATTATTCTTTAATGCCATGATTCCATCAGATCGAAAAATTATTTCTCTACCGACTTGGCCTACAGGTCGCTTCCACCAAATGAAGTCTACATCAGGCTGATGTGCGTTATAGAGCGGTGAGTGTAGTTTCCATAGTTTGACTTTTATCGCTTCAATCTTCGGAGAGGCTAAGAAGTCTATAGATGTATAGCCTGATGAGACAATTCGGCACATAAGACTTTCACTATTATTTCGTGTTTCATTGATATGAAATGTGCCATCTGAACTTACAGTCGCCAGTAGATTTGTTAGCAAACCCTCTTTGCTAACTTCATATATGGCACCGTTGCCCACAACGCCTTCCACTTTGTAGTCTCTGTCTTTAAATGGGCTAAGGTTGTTGCCTTCAGCATCGCATAAGGCAATGCCATTAATATTGTATACTTGGAACTTGGTAGTACTATTTGAATTTTCCATGATTATTTATGCTCCTATTATTAATGTAGATCAAAATATAACCAATAAAATAGATCTGATCGATTGTTTTTTGTACGATTTTTGTGATTGAAAATAGGTGCATTCATATTGTTGATAGATTTTTGCTCCACCTTCGGGTGGTTTTTTTGTGCCTGAATGAAACGTTTTCCTTAAAAAAGAGTTGTGATTTACCGCCAACATGCCGCCATTGAGTGGTTAAACCGCTTTGCTCTAGCCCAACAAATACAAGGCTTTAACCATAAAATGTCGCTTTCATAAGAAGAGAACGACATTCGATAAATACGCGCGTGAGGCTTGCGAGCCTAGGAATTAGCCGTTACAGTTTATTCAAGCTGTCATTCTTGTGTGTGGCGGCAACACAATTAAGAGCCTCGCTTGTTGCGGGGCTTTGTCATTTCTGGGCCTCGCAATGTGCGGGGCTTTTTCGTTTCTGGACTGGATGCACTTTATGAAATTCCTGCCCGATGAGCTTATACAAACTGCAGTTTTCGTGGTGGTCGGAGTGCTAGGTGGTGCTGTGAAATATCTTCGTGACTTTCAGTACAAAGCAAAGAAATTCTCATTAATTCATATGCTTATCGCTGTGTTTACTGGCGGCTTCCTTGGGATGTTGACCTATTTTTTGTGTACTTCTCTCAATATGGGCGGGCCACTTACTGGGTTTATGGCAGGTGTTGCAGGCTTGATGGGAGACGAGGCAATAAAGCTATTCATCGATCGATTTAAGCGAGGTTTGTCATGAGTTTAAACCTAGAGCAATTGCGTGAGTTTGTTGTGATTCCCACACTTTCAAACCTTGGCATGTACAGCCTGGCGGCTGATCAGTTGGTTATGGGAACGATCACGCAGGAATCGCGTGCAGTCTATCTGAAACAGCTAGGAAAGGGCCCAGCGTTGGGCATTATCCAAATGGAGCCTGCGACGCATCATGATCTGTGGGTGCACTTTATTCATTACAAACAAGCGCTTATCAGTGATTTACGCGGTTTGTTGTCTGGTGAAGCGGATGATGTGTATGAGGTGAGTGGAGTACCTGACCCGCTTGAGCTGATTAGCAACATGAAATACGCCGTGGCTATGTGTCGAGTTCACTACTGGCGTAAACCTCAGTCTATGCCTCAGGCCAATGATATAGCGGCTTTGGGGGAATATTGGAAAGATCATTACAACACTCATTTGGGTGCTGGAACGGTTGAAGAGTTTATCAATAACTTCCCATCTGAGTTATATGGGTTAGATTAAATCTGGAGAAGCAAAATGACGACGATTTTATTGGCGATTTTGAAGACAATGCTCACGAAATTGGTGACTGAAAAGGTGTTAATTTCGGTGTTCTTACATGTGGCCGAATTCCTGACAAAAAAGAGCACGAATACTCTCGATGATAAGCTCGTTGCTGAAGTAAAAAAAGCTCTCAACGAATCGTGATTTTTGTCTAAATTTGAGCGTTTTTCATTTCATCCAAAAAACCACAAAACGCTAACAAAATAGCTCACCCTTTGTTTGTGCATTAAATGTGCAAATATGCTGTTTTTGAGGCTATTTTTGATCATTTGGTTAGTTTTTTGATTATGCTGTAAGTTGTTGATTTATATGTAAAAGGTACTCTACATAGGGCCCTTTTTTCTGCGAGTCATAGACGCGCGGACTCAGAGAAATTTTTTAAAATATGGCTTCTATTACCCATTCCCATTTGACCATAACTCATATGAATAGAGGATAAACCCTCATGGCTACGAAAGCACAGCTTGCCGCTGCTTTAGATGTGAATGTGAAGACGATTCGCAATCATGAAAAAGAAGGCTATGCCATTGTTTATGATGATTCAGGCAAAATTGATATCGAAAAATCGGTGCATGCTTATGTGAATTATCTGTCCGAAAGTCTCCGACAGTTGAGAGCGAATAATGGGAGGAAAACGGGGGGAACCAGTAGAAACAGTAAACAGCCCAAAACCCTTGATGATTGGAAAAAAGAGAAGGAAAAGCAGGCGGCCATAAAACTCCATCTACAAAATGGCCGTGAAAGCGGTGAATTAGTGCCTTATGACGCCTTGTTAGAGTTGGTAAATGGCCCACTTTCGATGTTCAGAAGGAAGCTTTTAGACGTACCCAACCAGTTACAAAAACGCTTAAAGCTATCTCCCAAAGAGGTGAAATCGATTGAGCAAGTTATTGAGGGCGCTTTTGACAGTTTAAATGAGCTTGGAAATGATGAATTACCGTCGCTTATCGAGAACATTCTCGAAAAATATTCTAAGCATTACGTCCCCGCCGAAGAAGAAACCGCTAATCCCGTGGAGCAAGGAAAACTATAATTCCGATGCTCAGATATACCCGCCTAAGTCGTTTCAAAAGGCTTGGCTCTTGGCAATGGAATCGCCTTACATCGAAAAGATCGTTTTATCCAAGAGTGCTCGGGTTGGTTATGCCATTTTTATCAATACGTCGGTGGCATGGCTGGTCTCCAATGACCCTAGCAACATCATGATTGTTCAGAATACTCAGGGTGATGCCGAAAAGTTTGCAACGAAAGAAATAGGTAAGGTGTTCAATCACTGCTTACCCGTGATATCAAAGTTGTACGGCAAAAACACCACTACTGAGAAGAGCTTTTTTGGTGGTGATTTGTCCATTGTCTGGGCCACGTCTGCCAGTAGTTTTAGGATGGTGACCATCAAGTATCTTTTCATGGATGAGATATCGGGTTGGACAGATAACGTAGACAAAGAGGGTGACCCAATTGATTTGGCGATCACTCGAACCGAAAGTGAAGGCCAGCGTAAGATTGTACTTGGCTCCACACCGAAAGAAGCCGGTACCTGTAAGATTACCCGCGAGTTTCTGCAAACCGATCAGCGTTACTTGTATGTCCCTTGCCCACATTGCGGTTTTAAGCAGCGCTTAAAGTTAGAGCACTTTCGATACTCACCTAAGAATTACAAAGGCGCTCATTTCGTTTGCATCCATTGCAGCGGCAAGATAGAAGAGCACCATAAGTTCAATATGGTGGAAGCGGGCGAATGGCGTGCCACGCGAGAGTTTGAATGCTGCGGTGTTCATCAGGTACCAGAACAATGGGACGAAACAGGCAGCGCACTGTGCTGTAAATGTGGTGAACCAGGGGACACCAACGAACGCGGCAAAATAGACGCAGGTTTTCATATTTGGTCAGCCTACAACGACAACCCCAATACCTCGTTGCCATCGATTGCCGCTGAATACGATAAGGCGAAAAAAGACCCACGAAAGATGCAGACCTTCATGAACACGAAGGTCGGTGTCGAATATTCCGATGCCGCGCGAATTCATAAACTCAATAATTTTGAGACCTTATACCAACGACGAGAATACTACTCGCCAATGGAAAGCCTGCCTGAGCAAACGCGCTGCGTACTGGCCACCATTGATACCCAAAAGAACCGGTTTGATTACCACTTTTGGGCGATTGGTGACCGTGGTGAAATGTGGGCCATCCACTATGGCAAAGTTCATGGCGATCCTGAAGACACAAGTACGCAACAAAGCCTCATCCATGAATTGGAAACCGAATTTACCTTATCCGATGGGCAATCCATTGGTGTGTTTGCGGCGGCCATGGACTGTAATGGCCACGCATGGAAAGCCATGCTGGAGTTTTGCGCGCCGTATCAAGGTTGGATCTTCGCCATTCGTGGTGAAGTGAATGCCAAAACCAAGTTCAAGCCAGAATTCACGCTCAGTTTTAAAGTGCACCCCGAGGTGAAATGTGAGTACCGCAGCCTTAACGTGCATCAGCTCAAGAACCGCGCCGCAGAGCGACTGAATAACGAAGCCCCCGGTAAAAACTACATTCACTTTCCCGTGAGTGATGTATTTGACCTGAACTACTTCCAAATGCTTACCGCTGAAGAACTGAAAGGCAGTGGCAGCAATGTGAAGTGGGACAAAAAGCCAGACCAAAAGCGTAACGAACCATGGGATTTACTCGTGTACGTGTTGTGGTTGTGGGACTTCCTGCGCCCAGAAATCAAACATGCATCCCCACAAGACCCACTTGGCCTAATAGATCCGAATGCCCACAAACTCACGGATGACGTGATAGAGAACGATTATGGCGATTACTACGAAACGTCAGATTATGGAGATTACTAATGCCGATTTACTCAACTGAAGACAATCTCAAAATCGTTCAGCAAGCCATCACCGACCTAGTGCAAGGCAAGCGCAAAGTGAGAGTGGAGTACACCAACCCACAAGGTGGTCGAACGGCCATGCAGTACACGGAAGTGAGCTTGTCAGAGTTACGTGCTTTAGAGCGTCAAATGATCAGCGATTTGCAAACCACGCCGCTGATGGAAAGCGTTGATGTTGAGGTGCTATTTTGAGTTATTCCAGTGTTGCCAAATCCCCCTTATTCAAAGGGGCTGAATTGCATGATAACGAAAAAAGCGAAAGTCATCTTTTAAAAGAGATCACCGCCAGCCATCACCTCATTCGAAACAACCCATTGCTGCGAGTGGGCGCGTCTCGGTTTCGTGCCAGCTGTATTGGTGGTGGCGCCAAACCCGTATTTGATCCTGAGTTATTCAGCGAAGCCTTCATCAAAAGCTTTCAAGAATGGGAGCTGTATTGTGACTTCTACGACAACACCAACTTAGCGGGCGTTCAAGCGTTAGCCGTGATGACCATGTTACTAGACGGCAGTGCTTTTCTTGTTCGTCGACGTACCTTGCACCCAATTCCTTTGCAAATCCAAGTGGTAAGTCCGCTGAGTTTGGCAATCGATTTGGAGCTAACAGGGTCTAATAGTTACGTTCGTGGCGGCATCATGTACGCCAAGAACGGCAAAATCAAAAAGTACGCTTTTTACAAACTGCCAAGAGACCATCCAGACTTTGATGAAGACTCGGTGAACTGGCTGCCAGCAGAAGATGTCATCCACCTGCGAGATGTAGTGCATGTGTCACAAAGTACCGCCCAACCTTGGATTTCCCCAGGGGCCGACTTTGCCAAGCAATACCAAGACAACCAAACGGTTGAAATCAAATCTCGAATGAAACGCGTAGGGCAACAGGTCTTTGCTCTCAAAGAAGCCGAAGTGAGCCAAACAGCGACAGGCCCAAACAGCCAGAAGTCACCAAGTAAATTGGTTCATCATGCTGGTGGCGTGACGTTCCTAAATGGCGTGAAAGAGGTTAAGACCGCATCGCCAGCGGAAATCGCGGGTAATTATCAAGAACACAACAATCAAGTGCTGCGTATGATCGCCGGTTTACTGGGTATTACCTACGAAATGCTGACAGGTGATCTAACTCAGGTGAACTATTCCAGTATTCGCGCGGGCATGATCAACCACCGTAGGCTGATTGGTCAGCTAAGGGACATCATGCTTGGCCCTGCTTTTAACCGTGTGCTTGGCTGGTTTATTGACGCTTATCACCTCGTCAACACAGACGGCTTACCCAACTACTTTGAGAATCCATACACCTACCTGAACCCAACATGGATTTGGCCAGAATGGGAAGAAATCGACCCACTTAAAGCGGCCAAAGCGCTCGTGCTCGAAGTTCAGAACGACATCACATCGCTGGAAGAAATCTCCAATAGCCGTGGTAAGACACTGGACAAACACCTCGATGGGGTGAAACGCAGTCAAGACGCCAAACAAACAAGAGGAATACACGATGCGCCATCTACTGCAATTGATGACGAACGCTCCGATGATGATGACGATTGACGCTCATCAAGCGAATTTTGAATTACTTAATCAGTTCTACCAGAACCCAAGCTTATTTCTGGGCGGCGATACAAGTGGACGAGCAGACACCTTTTGTCACTTGTCGATCTTTGGCCCCACCTCGCACCGCTTTAATGGACTAGACGCGAACTGCAATCAAATCCTGTCTTACCGTGACTTGCGGCAAAGCTTCAATGCCCTTGCTCACGATGATGGGGTGAAGAGCATCTTTGTGGAATTCGACGGCCCCGGTGGGGAAGCATCCGGCTGTTTTGATCTGGCGAACTTGATTAAAGACATTGGCGCGATTAAGCCGGTGATTGGTTTCATCAATGGTGGCTCTTACTCGGCCAATTATGCCTTAGCCAGTGCCTGTACTGAACTCTATGCCAGCCCTCACAGTATGGCCGGTTCCATTGGTGTGATCTTTGGCCGTCGTGAAATCCATAACGACAAAGAGACCATTACCTATTTCACCACAGGCGAAGCCAAAGCCGACGGTTCACCGCATTTGGCATTGAGTGACGAAGAGCGAGCGCGACACCAAACCATGGTTAACCAATTAGGCGATGCCTTCTTTCAATTGGTGGCACAAAACCGAGGTATCGAAGCGGCTCAGGTGCAGGCCCTTCAAGCGAAATCCTTTACCGCTCGTGACCTGTTGGCTCACGGTTTAATTGACGACATCAAAACAGAGGAAGAGATCCACGCCATGATGACAGACGCAAAACACAAGCGAATTGTCGCCGAGATCCAAGCCACTCATGACGCTGAAACAGCCGATATGAAGGAACAGATCCAAGCGCTACAAACCTCGCTGCAAACACAGGAAAGCTCGCATAAAGAGCTGACCCAGAAAATTAACCAGCTTGCCCAAGCCGCCGGAGTACCAGAAATGGCAGGGCAGCTTATTCAAGACAACGCCAGTGAAGAAGCGGCAGCAAAAGCGCTAAAGGAAGCCGCCGCGAAAAAGGATGAAGACATTTCATTAACCAGCGGGTTGGAGTCATCCAAGGATGAAGACTACGACATGCTACAACTGATTGAGGAAGCGTAATGCAAGAGATTCACAACAAAGTCTCCGAGTCGCTGATTCTTCTTTGGGCTCATGAACAAGGGGAAATGTGCATTAAGCAAATCGATGCAGCAGCTTCCCAACCACAGTGGGCCATCGTGACCAAAGAAGGTGAAGCCTTGTCCGTATCAGATGAAAACTACGACGGCAGTGACGCCTACGGTATTCATGCGGGCGGCGGCAAAGTGTACTGGGCCAATTGCGTATTCAATACGCTCTACATCGCGTGGCCAGAAGGGGTGACCGAGCCAGTGAAGGCATTGATCACCGAACAGCTTGAAAAAGCATTCATCGTTATCAAAAAAGGGTCACAGTAATGGAAAAAGAATTATTCGATCACGAGGCATTTTCACAAGTCGCTTTAACCGCGGGCTTTAATGCTTCCGTTCACATTGATGCCGCCGTGCTGGAAATGTTCACGGTGGAAAATGTAGAGCATCGTAATGTCATGATTGTGAAGTCTGGCCAACAACTTCAAGTCTTGATGCCAGGTGAAATCGGCCAAAACCCTAACATCGACGAACACGATGCCGAAAGTGCGGTACCAGTACATTTGATTCGTTACCCGTTTGATACGCGTATTGTGCCAAGTGATTTGACTCGCATTGCTTCTTTGCGTGATAAAAAAATCAAAGCACAAGAGTTAGCGGCGCTGGTCAAAAGTCACATGGGCAAGCACAAAGACAACCATCGCTACACGGCTGCTTTTACCGCTTATTCTGCATTAAAGGGCAAGGTTAAAAACAAGAAAAACAAAGTGCTGGTGGATCTTCACAAAGTGCTGGGTGTAGAAGAGCGCAAGTTGGATTTGAAGCTAGGGAATACAGGCACGGATGTTCCCGCATTGCTAAAAGCCCTTCGTAAGCAAACGGTTGATAATGCCAAAAAGCATGGTCACTTAACGCTGCAAGGTGTCGAGTGTCGCATTGGTCAGGAAATGATTGAGCGAATTCTGACTCACAACAGCATCAAGGAATTTTACAGCGAAGAAATCCACGCCAAACGTGTGGTGGCTTTTGCGGATGACCCGAGTGAAATCAATATTTGTGGTATCAAATTCATTGCGGACGAAGCCGATGAAGTGGTCACCAAAGGCGCATCTTTCCCGGTAGGCATCAAAGGCTTATTTGGAATGCTACGAGCACCTGCGGATGTGCTGCATGCCAGCTCAGCCAAAGCCCGTGAATGTCACATCACTACCAAAGAGTTAGACCACGACGAAGGCTTGGAAATTCGCTCTCGTGCGATTTACTTGCCGATCGCTCGCGATCCTTCCTTGTTAGCGGAAATCTTCTCTTCGAACTAGCCTTTCTCCTTCCAAATACTTAATCAAAATCACATGAGGCGTTTATGAATCTCAGGCACCATGCTGACTTAGACGCCTTAAAAAGTGACATTGATGAGTTGTTTGGTATACAGGCGACATGGCTCTCTAAAGCCGGGCAAACCGGCACACTGACAGGGACGTTCTCTTTTATCGAAAAAGAAATACACACCCATTCAAAGGCAAAGCAAGCGAGTCAAATTTACCTAGACACCGTGATTGCCACGTTTTGCGTTAGACCAACCCAATGTGTGTGTGAAGAAGGTGACACGCTGCAGATAGATGGTGTGGATTATCTAGTACTGCCTTTCCACAAAGGGGAATTTGAAACGGTATTACTCCTTAAAGTGACCCAACAAAAAGACCACAACTGGCGCTGACATGATTTTAGAAATCCATCTAGGAAGCGAAATAGCAGAATTAGAAGAGCAGCTCGAGCTATCTGTTCGTCAGTTACAGAAAGCGGTCACACGCACGCTCAAGAAAACGGCTCGTTGGTTAGAAACCCATACCAAGCGTGAGCTGGGTGTGGCGCTATCAGTACCGCAACGGGTTTTAGCGGCACGTTACTACAAAACCTTTTATCTAAAAAACGGTGAGCGAACGGTGAATGTTTGGTTTGGCTTATCACCCATTTCCGTTTATTCACTTGGTAAAGCGAAACAAACCGACCTTGGTGTCAGAGTGGGCAAACATCATTTTATTGGCGCCTTCATCGCCACAATGAAGTCAGGTCACACCGGCATATTTAAAAGAAAATATGCCGCTGGTGGCAAACGAACGAAACGACAAGATGGCCAATGGACAGAATTGCCGATTGAGGCAGTCTCCATGGAAATAGATAAGATCGCACAACCCATCATTGAGCGTTATCACGCCAGAGCCGAGGCGCGATTCAAACAGATACTCAAGCAAGAAATACACTTTGCAATGAACATTGAGGGGCAATGAGTGGCAACCAGTATCAATTTAAGCGATGTACATCAAGCCATTACGGATGCGCTAAAAAGTCGCTTTCCTAAAGTCACCATAGAAAGCTACGACCCAGACGAAAAGATGTCCGAACTGGCGCCAGCCTGTTTATTGAACATCGAAGAGCTGCCAAAAGCGCCCGATGTAGGCGATGGCCGTTACCCCGTTGTAGCGCAATTTGCCATTCATTGTGTGCTGGGGCAAGAAGTCGACAACCTACAAATGGAGTTACAAGAGTTTGCCATCGCGGTATCTCAGTTTGTTCATGAAAAGGGTATTTGGCTAATGGGTTCCGTCGTGGAAAAACCATTCAACATTGAAGCCTACCCAGGTAACTTTCGCAAAGAAACTCAAGGCGGCTTTGATTCATGGGTCGTGAATTGGGAGCAAAAGCTCTACCTCGGAGCATCCACTTGGCAACCTGAAATCGTTAAAAACGGCATTCGAATAGCGACCAACCCAACCAATGAAAACGACCAAGACGAATGCCGGAGCCTTTAATGCGTCAACTGATTGAAGCCATGGTTCGGGACATGTTGACCCCTTATCTCGATAGAATCGAAGAGCTAAGCGAAGAAACAGAAGACCTAAGAAGACGTCTCCAAAGTATGGTTCGTTTGGGCTTTGTCTGTGAAATACATGAGTCTAATACCCTAATTCGCGTGCAACATGGTGCGTTGACAAGTCCTTTCATTCGGTGGTTTTCTACTGCAGCAGGCGCGACCACAGATTACCGCTGCCCATCACTTGGGGAACAAGCCGTATTGCTGAATTACGGAGCTGGCCACAACGGCACCCAAACCGTTGCATTGATAGGTTTATTCAGTGACAAGTTCCCAGCCCCAAGTCAGGACGCGAATGAAATTGTGCGTTGTTATCCCGATGGTTCACTCGTGTCATATCACACTCAAAAGCACCAAATGACCATTAAATCGGTCGGAGACCTTAGTATCAATGTCGGTGGCTCAGCCGTGGTCGCCGTGGAGCAAAATGCAACGGTCGACGTTAAGGGCAAAACCGCACTGACATCTTCCGGTGATACCACAGTGGATGCGTCAAACATCAAATTAAATGGCGGTACAGGCGTCGTTACTGGTGCGCACAAATGCATGATCACCGGATTACCGCATGCAGACTGTTCATCCACCGTCACCGCGGCTAAGTGATAGGAGATAACCTAGATGGCATTAAATCCAGAGCAACTAGCGTTAGATATTGAAGCGGCCATGAAGGCAAAGGGATTTGACCCATTGGCAAATAATGCAGCCGGTCACGAATGGTGGTTGGCATTTGCCGAAGGCATTGTGAATCACATCACCCAAAATGCTGATGTGGCTGTGGTAAGCGGTTCTTCTGCAGGTACCTATAAAGTCACTTAAAAGTAAAAAAGGTAGGCGAATGATAGGCATTGATCGTAAAACAGGGCGGACATTACAAGACTTTGAACAGCTCGTTAGCCGCATCACACAGGTGATGACCACGCCAAAAGCGGGTCGAGTCAAACGGGCCAACTTTGGCAGTGATGTTAGGCAATACTTAGGCGCGAATATGACAGACAGTACCTTAATTCGTCTTCAATCTGCTGCTATCGAAGCCTTTTACGAACCCGAAAATGGCTTAACGGATTTCGTACCTTCACGCTGCGTTGCTAGGCGTTTAACAAATGGCCTTGCTCTTTACTTTGAAGGGCAGTGGAAGGGTAAAAAAATAGAATTTGAGGTACCACTGGATGTTTCCACATCAGAATCCACTGCCTAAACCTGAGATCATCAAAACCCCCAGTTTCGATAACTTATTTCAGACCATTAAAAACAATGTGCTGGATTACTTAAACACCAATTCGCCAGACGATGTAGAAGCCGTAGCGGAAACCTTTGAAAACCAAGCGGAGCTCATGACTAAGCTCACCGAAGCTTTCACAGTGATACTGCAAAGCCATTTTCGACAAATGAATGCTCAGGCATTACAAATGTTTGGCATGTACGCCACAGATGACGACATGGTGGACCTCATTGCCAGTCAACTAGGAGTAGAGCGGCAAATACTAGACGAAGGCGACCCGAACGCGTTTCCCCCAGTGCCGCCAAAAGTTGAAAGCAACGAAGCCTTACTCACCCGTTATTATTTAGCCGCCTATGCGTTAGCAACAACCGGTACACGATCAGGATATCGATTCAATGCCATGACATTGGGCGGACGTCCTAAAGTCACCGTTGAAAGTCCAACCCAAAGTAAAGTTGTCGTGACATACGAATTCGAACCGCACGAAATGGCAGGGCAAACCAAAGACGCCCAAGCGCGACGTGTTGCACCAGGGGAAGTGGACTGCTTCATCTTGGCTCATGCAAATAAGGGTGTCCCTGCAGAGGCATTAATTGCGGCAACACAACAATACATGCAGCGGGACGACATAGCCCAAGAAACCGATTTGCTCAAAGTTAAAGCACCAACCATCAAAACATGGTCATGTGAAGCCGTGCTTTATATCCGAACGGGTCCTGATGCCGATATGGTAAAAGTCGCCGCTGAGAAAGCTGTGCGAGATTATGCCGAACAGCAACACAGACTCGGTGGCAGCATCGAGCTGTCTATGTTGTACAGCGTGCTACTGAAAACAACCGGCGCTCATCGAGGCGACATACTGCAACCCACTCAACCCTTGCGTTGCCAATTCAACGAGGCGCCATACCTTGAGTCAGTCCAAATTACCGTCAACACTGAAAACCTATAGCGTTTTACCGGATAACCGCAGCCCACTAGAACGGGCATTAGAACTTGCCCTAAGTGAAGCCCTGTACTCGATTGACCATCCATACCCAGAATTGTTGGATGCACAACAAACACGAAACGAGGCAATTTCTACCCTTGCGGCTGAAAAACAAGTGCCGATCTGGGACACCGAAGATACAGAGCAAGTGAAGCGGAACTTAGCAGGGAATGCTTGGAAAGTTCGCCAGCTTAGCGGAACGAAAGCTGGCTTAGCGTTGGCTTTAGAATCGTTTGAGTTTTTGAGTGAGATAAAATCTTGGTACCAACAAGTACCAAAAACAGAGCCGTATCGTTTAGACATTGTTGCATGGGAAAAGGGTAACAAACCCGTCAATGTCGCCAATGCGAAAAAGCTCATGGCCTACATAGAAGACACCAAATCAGAACGTGACACCATTGAGCTGTCATTGATGTTCGGAGTGGAAACAAGCATAGGGTTGGCCGGAGCGCGAGCACCATCAATCAATGTAAAAGAAACAGAGGCAAGTGGTGCTATTTGGCCAATGCCGAAAGCGAAAGTGTCGTTATCCATCGCCGCCGCCATCTCGCCAGCGATAACCATTCAACCCCTTAACCTTCACGCCATCATTCCCGTGATCAAAAGTTATGGTCAGCTGGGCATAACCGCATCAGCAAGCCAATACAGCTTTACCATTTCACAAGTGAATGCCAAAGCCATTATTTAAGGTACATAAAATGAGTGACAGCCTTAGTTTAGTCATTACCCGAAAAGGGTTAAATGAATGCATTAGTGCAAAAGGAAAAGGTATAGAAGCCCGTTTGAAATGGGTCTCAGCGGGTGATCGAGCCTATTCTCCAAACCCTGATCAGACTACTTTGGTGAATGAAATTCAGCGTGTTGAGTTCGGTGAATACAAAGACACCGGTGCAGGACAATTACAAGCCGTCGCAAAGTTCAGCGGCCCGCAGGAATACCCAATCCGAGAACTGGGTTTTTGGTTAGAGACAGGCACTTTATTAGGTGTGATTTCTGCACCCAATACCACGCTTAACTACAAAGCCAAAGATGGTCATTGCATCCAACCGATTACTTTAGACCTAAGCGCTTTGCCAAGTGACACCGTCACCGTAGTGGTAGGAACGGAAAACCTAAACATACTCATCGATATAGAAATGATGATGGATACGGTTGCGTTTGTACGTAGCCAAGTAATTCAAACTAAACAAGCTCATACGCAAATGCAGTTGAGTGAAAAAATACGTAATTGGGAGGAAGTTAATGTCTGATATTATCGAAGAATTACAGCTTGTTAAGCGGGCTTCTCAAGAGCAAACAGCTGCAAGCAATGCTTTGTCTGAAGAAGTTGCTGGAAAAATGAAGGCGATTGATGACGAACTGGTAAAAAGCAAAATCGAGTTTGATAAGTATTTAACTGATCAAAACCCT
This sequence comes from Marinomonas sp. TW1, assembly GCF_001625355.1. Lineage (GTDB taxonomy): Bacteria > Pseudomonadota > Gammaproteobacteria > Pseudomonadales > Marinomonadaceae > Marinomonas. The sequence goes on along the minus strand of NZ_JSEE01000017.1, from coordinate 16,808 downwards.
ATTTTTAGTAGTGTGAGCGTAAAAAATAGGTTAATCGGAAAGACAACACAGGCATCTTTCAGTCTTTCTCCAGGTGAAAGTAAAGTATTGATGACTAATTTATCTCCATATATATCAGCAAATGGAATTTTAGCATTTCATTTAAATCATGGTTCAAATGGCGCTGTAGCCAAATATGTATCTTTTTCAGGTTATGGTCTGACAGAAAGTGATCTTGGTAATACGTCAAGCCGTTATATTAATCTTTCAGTGGTAAGGTCATCCGATCCAGGGGGAGAGCATTTAAATACGGGGCGATGTGAGTTATCGGTTAAGGCGCCTGAAACTAATGAAATTAATGTAGGCGTGTATGTAAATTTTGTTCTTATGTCTGCTGTAGGTGTAGCTGTTGCATCTGATATCTTAATCTAAGGAGATTTTTATGAGTATGAATAAACATCCAAATGACGATGGCCAAGAGCTTTATGAGGAAATTGATTCAAAAAAGGTATTGTTCACACCTTATCAGCGTTATTGTCATTTTGATTTTATGGAGAATCAGAAAAAATACGAAAAGATTGCTATTTTAGAGTCTCGAAAAAATGTATATAAGTCTGAAGCCGACCCGCTCTACATGGAGTGGCAATACGACCAAACGGACGAAGCCGAGCAAGCGTGGCGTGACAAAGTAGCTGAAATCAAAGCGCGCTATCCCTTACCAACGGAATAGTCATTTCCCCAATTTAAAGAATCAAACACCCAGCCGCGCAAGCGGTTTTTTTACGTCTGGAGAAAGCCATGACCACCAAAAAGCCCGCCACCACGCGGCAAACATACCAAGTAAAAGCCCCGTACCGCTGCCCAAATACCCATCATTGGCACCAAGTGGGTGACAGCGTCGAGCTGCTTCCCAGCGAAGCCGATTTCCTCATGCTTAGCGGCAAAATCGCCCCAACGGTCGATGCCAACAAAAGCGCCACCAAAACCAAAGGAGAGGCCTAATGCCAGAAATCGCATCCTTCGTACACAACGGCATCAGCGTACAAACCCACTCAGCGCCACCGCCAATGGGGCCATTAGGCGGTGTTGTCATTGGCATCGTGGGTACCGCCCCCGACGCCCATGAAAGTTACGCCAAAAACACCCCCATCCGCATTGCCAACATGGCCGCCGCGGCCAAACTCGACACAACAGGCGACGAACGCGGCACACTGTGGCGTACCTGCTACGAACTCCTGCGCATCGTCTCCGTTCCCATCTACGCAATTATCGTAGAAGAAGGCAACGACACCGCCGACACCACCAACAACATCCTCGGCAAAATTGACCCAGCAACAGGCCAGCGAACCGGCATCCAAGCCCTAGCCGACTGCATGGAAGTCCCCACTCACATTGCCGCACCAGGGTTCAACACCAAACCCGTTGCCGATGCAATGGCCGCCATGGGCAAACGCCTCTTTGCCATCCCAGTGGGAGACGGCCCAAACACCAACGACAACCAAGCCGTCGAATACTCCAAAAGCCTAGGGGGCGAAGGCACAGGCTACGACGCATTCTATCTAGTCGACCCGTTCGTCTCCGTCTACAGCCAAGCCGCCAAAGGCAACGTCTACTTCTCAGGTGCTGCCATCGCCCTCACATGCTTTGCACGCGTCAACCCATGGGAAAGTCCAGCAAAAGGCGGCATGGGCGTACTGATCGACGGAACCGCGCGCACCATCGACTACAACATCATGGACAAAGCCACCAACGGCGACCTAATGAACCGCTTTGGCTTATCCTACTTTGCCCGCACCTCACTGGGAGGCTTCTCACTCATAGGCAACCGCTGTGTCATGGGTCGCTTCGTATCACAAGTCGGGCTCGAATACGCCATCATTCGCAAACTGGCCAAAACCGCCCAGCGCGCCATGGCTCGTAACCTCAGCGAATCCTTCATGAACCAAGAAATTGAAAAGCTCAACTTCTGGCTCAAATCCCTACAGGCCGACGAAACCATAATGGGCGCACAAGTTTACCTGCACCCAACCCTCAACAACGTCGAAAACTACACCAACGGTGAATGGCACATCGCCATCAAATACCACGGCTACGCGCCAAACGAACACATGGTGTACCACCTAATCGAAGACGTAGGCATCGTCGAATCATTCCTAGAAGGAGTTCTCTAACATGGCAGGACAACGCACCCGCATCAGCCGCATGGCCATCATCAACGGTGAACCGCTCATCAAAGAACTGGACGAATTTACCCCACCCGAAGTCAAAAAAACCATGCAAGAAACCCGTGGAGGCTCCTTCATTCCCGGTGAAATCATGGTCGGCCTCGAAAAAATGACCGCCAAATACAAAATCAAAGGCGCCAACCAAGCCCTGCTGTCAGCCTTCGGCTTAGCCGATGGCGAAATGTGCCAGGTCAACGTCAACGAATCCCACCAAGATGAAGACGGCAACCACTTCGCCATCAAATACAGCATCACAGGGGAAATCACCGGCGTCACCGAAGCCGCCAGCAAAATGGGCGAACTGCCAGACCACGAAATCGAAATGACCGTCAGCGCCTACAAAAAAACCGAAGCGGGCAAAACCATCTACGAAATCGACCGTAACGCCCAAATCCTCAACCTTGGCAACGGTGACCTACTGGCCGCCCACCGCCGCAACGTCGGCTTACCATAAGCCTTCGTTAGCAAAACCGATCATCCCAAACCACAGCGCCACCTAAACCACTAGGTGGCAACCCCCAACACAAAAAAGAGAAACCCTATGTTCCAACCACCAACCCACACACTCGTTTGGCCAACCAAAAGCGACAAAGACGAACCCATCACCCGCGTGCATTGCCAAACCCTCACCATGGGCCAGCACCGCGAACTGTCCCAACAGCACAAAGACAACGACACCCAACTCATCCGTGCCTGCATCAGCGCCAGCACCAGCCTCAGCGACAAAGAAATCAAAAGCCTCGTCACCCCAGACTACACCAGCATCCAAAACCACGTCCTAGAACTCATGAACAACACCGCCAGCCAGCTCATAGAAGGCGAGTTCGACAACACCGCGCCAACCTTACTCATCCCCATCCAAAGCGACAGCGGCCAACAGAAAACCCAATACACCCTCAAACCGCCCACCGTTGCCACCACCGACCTAATGGACACCCACACCAACGAATGGGAGCGCACCATCTTCATCAGCTCAAGCTGCACAGGCTTCAGCCAAAGCGAACTAGAACGCCTCAGCCTGCCAGACTGGAACCAACTGCAAGAGCGACTCATCGATTTTTTGCAACAACCGGCGGCTTACTTTCACCCAAAGACATAGAAACCCTAACCGACGTCATCCCGCTGGTTTACCACGTACCACCGTCTGAAATCTTAAACTGGCGCATCGACGAAGCCATGCGCCGCTACCACCTAGCCGCCGCCAAACTAGGAATACAAAAGAGGTAAACCGTGGCTGACTCCAAAATCTCCATCGCACTCTCCGCCGTCGACAAATTCACCAAACCCGCCAAAAACATCATCCAAACAGCAGGGAAGCTAGAACACCAAATCACCCAAACCGACCAACACCTAAAAGGCCTAAGCGACCAACAAAGCCTCATCACCCGCTTCAAAAAACTCACCGCAGGCCTAGACCAAACCCGCGCGGCCATGAAACAAGCCGCCCAACAAACCAACCAACTCAAACAAAACCAAACCAACGCCAAAGCCGCACTGGCACAACACACCAAAGACCTAGCCCAAGCCGAGCGCAACGTCATAAAACTGGCCGAAGCCCAAGGCGCACAATCACAACAGCTAGCCCAAGCCAAACAACACGTAAAAGAACTCACCCAAGCCCAAAGTGCCGCCACAAAACAACGCTCGGCCGAACTGGCCAACGCCCAAAAACAAGCCCTAAACGCTGCCAAAGCCTACGGTGCCGAGTCCAAGCAAGCCAAAGTCGCCACCGCCAAAGTAAAACAACTTACCAGCGCAAAAGCCGCCGCCGCAAAACAACAAGCGATCGAACTGGCCAACGCCCAACAAAACGCCCAAAAAGCGGCCGCCGCCTACGGTGCGCACTCACAACAAGTCAAAGCCGCCACCGCCAAGGTACAACAACTCACCCAAGCCAAAAAAGCCGCCGAAAAAGCCTACAAACAAGAACAAGCCCAGCTCAAAAACGCCCAACTCAAAAGCACCCAGCTTACCAACGCCTACGGCAAACAAGCCAAAGAACTAGGCGGCCTCAAGCGCGACATGAGCAGCGCTGGCATAAAAATGAATTCACTTGGCGCACAAGAACTCAAACTCGCCAAACAAACCGACCAAGCCAGCCAGGCACTGGACCGCCAAAAAGCCAAACTGCAAAAAATCCAAACCCTAAAAGGGCGCATAGCAGACAGAAACGCCCAAAAAAGCGAACTCATCGGCCAAGCCGTTGGCCTCACCCTAAAAGCCGCGCCACTCATCATGGCAGGCAAACGCGCCGTCGATTACGAAAACACCTTTGCCGACGTCAAAAAAGTCGTCAACTTCACCGACCAAAAAGAAGAAGCCCAATACCGCACAGAAATGATGAAACTGGCAGGGCGGCTAGGCGTAGAACAAAAAGGCATCGCCGACATCGTCACCGCCGCAGGCCAATCCGGCATCGAAAAAGACCAACTCTTACAATTTGCCGAATCCGCCACCAAAATGAGCGTCGCGTGGGACGTATCCGCCGAAGAAGCCGGCAGCACACTCGCCACATGGCGCGCCGCCATGGGCCTCACCCAAAAGCACGCCCTAGACCTAGCCGACAGCACCAACTACCTCAGCAACAACATGAACGCCAAGGCAAAAGACATTGCCGCCGTCATGGTACGCCAAGGCTCCACCGCCATGGGCGCAGGCTTAAATTACAACCAAACCGCCGCTTTGTCTGCCAGCCTCATTGCAGGTGGTGCGACTCAAGAGGTCGCGGCCACCGCCCTGAAAAACATCACCGGACGACTCACATCAGGCTACGCCGCCACCGCCGCCCAGCAAGATGCCATGGGGCGCATCGGCTTCAATGCTGAAGAACTAGCGGACATGATGCAGCAAGACGCCCAAGGTACCCTTGTGGAAGTCATGCGAGGCTTGCAAGACGTCAACGCCACAGACCGAGGCGCAGTGATTTCGCAGCTCTTTGGGGAAGAAGTAAAAGGCGCCGTTGCCAAACTCGTCACCACACTGGACGACGATAAAAACGGCCTCGTCGCCGCCTTTGCCAAAGTCGCCAACCAAGCCGATCGCACCAACAGCGTCAACGACGAATACGCCAACCGCGCCGCCACCCGTGGCCACAAACTCGCCATGCTCGGTGCCAAATTCGACCGCATGACCATCGTACTGGGCGACCGACTCTTGCCCGTGCTCGATGCCGTCTTGCCGCCGCTCATGTCCGTGGTGGACAGCGTGGCCAACTTTGCCGAAGCCAACCCGCAACTCACCAGCAGCTTGCTTGGCGTCGCCGCGGCCATCGCCGTCGTAAAAGCCGGTGCCATCGCCTTCAAACTCGCCAAACTCACCTTGGGCAACGGGCGTGACCGACTCAACCTTGGCAAAACCAAACTCAACCTAAGCACAGACCAAACCACCCAAAGCGCCAACCGAGCATCCCGCTCACTGGATCGCCTAAACCGCAAACTCAACAGCCTCGGCGCAGGCGCGGGCTATGGCGGAAGAGTAGCAAGAAGGGCAGGCGCAAGAACAACTAAAAGAGGAAACACACTAGGAAACAGCCGAACAAGCAACCGACTCGCAGGCCTACGCGCCTACGAAAACCAAATAGCAGACCGCAACAGCCCAACTAAACGCGCCAACGCAGGTGGCCGCTTTGGCAGGTTGGGCAAGTTAGGAAAACTCAGTGGCTTAAAAGGCGCAGGGCGATTCTTCCGACCACTCGACATGGCCATGCAAGGCGTCAGCCTCGCTTCGGCCATGTCTGGCGGCACCTGCACCGAAATAGGCGCCACCGCAGGGGACATGCTCGGCGGCATGGGCGGAGCCGCCGCAGGTGGCCTAGCAGGCGCGGCCATTGGCTCCGTTGTCCCCGTGATCGGCACCGCCATTGGTGGCCTCGTTGGCTCCATCGCGGGCGGTATGGGTGGCGGTTCTTTAGGCGAGTGGATCGGCAGCAAAATTGGCACATGGTTCTCAGACGACAAAACCGACCAACCCGCACCAGACGCCGTCGCCAAGCAAAGCCAACAGCTACAAAACAACAACAAAAGCATGACCTTCGCGCCAGTGCTCCACTTAACGCCAACAGGCAACCCAGCCTACGACCAACAAGTCAGCGACCAAGTGATAGCAAGACTCAAAGCCGAATTTGCACATGGCATGATGGGCAATATGGACGTCGTCACAAGGGCGGATGGGAGCTTGACGGATAAGCGGGGGAGTTAGGGAAGGTTTCATACGTAGGTTGTTAGATGTTTCAAAAAATAAGAAATGCACTTAATTATGTTAATTTATATGTTGACGACTCCGTCACTTTAGTGCGAAATACACATAGTGTGTAGATAACTAGCTCCATCGTTTTTGTCTATTATGTAGCTAGTTACCCAAAGTTTTGCCAGTTTATTCGCACTATCTAGTGCATATTAAATTGACTATGGAGTACGTGATATGAGTAATTTCTTAAGAGGAATGGGGAGTGTTTTAAACTTTTTTCCTCGGACAGATTATATGGCATTGGTGCCTAAAAAAGGTGAAATCCATCGTAGAGCCACTGAAAGATTTTCCTCCGACTTTAATTTGGCGTTTAAGAAACAAGCCGAGTTTGTAGATGGTCGCGCTTATCTTAAGAATGTTAAAAAAGGTATTCCAGCCCAATGAGTGATAGGCAGGAAGAAGCCCAAGAAGATCGCCAAATTGTTGATCAAGAGATTGAAAAACTTAAAGAAAGCGAGCCTTTATCTGTTGTCATGGAAGATATTCCAGATGTAGAAAGGATTGTTCGTGAAAATCCTGAAGAACGCCGTAAGGTGATGATGGCAGTTCGATCAGAACAGCATTCAGGTCCATTTCCCCCGCCTGCTCATTTAGAGCACTATGAAAGGGTTTATGAAGGCTTCACCAAAGAAACCTTTGAAATGATGCGTGAAAATGCAGAGCGGGAAGAAAGAATCATCACCAAAGCGCAGGAGAATGAGTACAATGAATCTAAGTGGAATAGAAATGCAGCAATAACTGTAGTTTTACTGGTTTTATTGGCAATTGTTTATCTTGCTGACAAAGGTCATATAGCAGTCCCTATTGGTCTAAGTACTGTACTAGTTGCTCTCGCTATTGCCTTTTTGTTAGGACAAAAAAATAGGGCGTTTGACCCTAATGCGAGCAAGCCTGATAAAGGCAAAATTAAAGAAGACACTGAAGAATAACCCGCAGTAGCGGTTTTTTTGTATCTGTTATTTTGGGTAATCAAATATAAGTTTGGGATCAGATGAAAATAGATTGGTTTTTTATCTGATTCCAAATAGCATGAAATGATAATGATATTAATAGGACACTCCATAAGAGTGTCTTTTTTTCAAGTAAGGCGCCTTTAATTACTCTCTTTCGAATATACTATCAATCTCAGAATCATCATTATCCTCAAAATCATTAGAAAGGCTGTTTTTTGCATCATTATATTGATCATCGTCTACAAATCGATCTAAAATTGAATCGTCAATAAACTCATAATTCCGTAAATTGTTTTTTGATTTTAGGTCACTTAATTGTTCATCTATTAACTGTTCAAGCTCTGATGTATCATATTCGCCATATTCATCTTTATATATTTCGATACCTTCTTGGTCTGCTATTAGTTCGATTTCTGAAAATAATAAAGTGGAGAACTCATCCTCTAAAAAACCTGATAGTTCACCTCCATTTGGTTCTAAATGATTAATTAACTTTGATATTTCTTTAAGGTCTTCAATGTTATTGTTGTGATTTAAAATCAATTTTTCAAAATCATCAGATTCGTTAGGATTAAAAGAGTCTATACTTATAGTTTTTAGATTTAAATTTATGGTCTTTATTTGATGTATGTCTAGATTTTTCAATTTTGTTTTTAATGCTATTTTGAAAAGTGATAAATTTATATCATTATAAAGTCCCGTTTTGTTCATCTCTTTAATTTTATTAAGGATATAGCAATTAAAAGAGTTTTCATTTTCATTTTCAATTTCTAAATTGGAATAAATGCTTTCTATAAATTGAATTTTATGTTTTTCATTTTCATGGGATGCTGTTTTTCTGTACATTCCATTTAATGCTATTTCAATATCATTAGGAGATTTTTTAATTAAAGCTAGTCTTGATATAAGTGATGGCTCAGAAGAGTATTTTTTGAAAATATAATCTTTTATAGATGGGTCGAATAATGTGTAGTGTGATGCAGGGTAAAAAATAATTTTTTTATTTTTAATCTTTCTTTGTTCGGTTAGTTCTCTATTAATAATGGATCCAGTCAAACTTTTTATTAAATCGTTAAATGTGGGATCTTCATGAGCTGAGAGGTAATGAAAGTTTTCTAAATCATTTTCACTTATATGTCTCGATGTGAACAAAGAAATATAAATCACTAGCTCCCTTTCAATTTTTGTAAGTTGATGTTGAATTACGTGATCCCATATTTCGCTAGGATTGTTGAGTGTATCTGTAATATAAGTCCAAAAATCATCTGACAAAAAATCTCTTGTTTTATATTCATCTGTAATAAATTCAATTAACCTTGGATTGAAGTTTCGATGATCTACTATTTTTTTATAGTTCTTATTTTCATAGATCTTTTCAATTTTCGGTTTTTTTAAATTACTATACCAAATGTGATTATAAAGAATTTTTGCTTTATCTATTCTGCTTAATGAATGTATTGGGATTTCAAACTGATATGATTCAGTGTTTGTTGACTTGTAACTAGGTAGACTTGATTTTGCTTGATTTAAAATGTTGGTTCGAGTTGTAAGGATAAATTTAGTGTTTTTTGCTTCTTTCAATTCATTTATACACTTTAGTGTTCTGTTTCCACTATTGTTTAAATTGAAAATAACATCGCCAAGAAAGTCATCAAAATAAAAAATTTGCTTTTCTGATGTATTTAGTTGTTTATATAAATCACTGATATCGTCTTCAATTACGCAAAAAGAATATCCTTCTGCAATGTAATCTAATGCTAACTGTTGCGCTAGAGTTGTTTTTCCAATCCCTGGGCTTCCGTTTATAACTACAGTGTTTAAATTATTTAGCTTTTCTTTGGCATCTTCATGATTTTTTGTTCTTACATAGAGTTTTGATTTCGATAGAAAATTATTTATTTTTAATTGGTTGTTTTGGTTTTGTTTCGAATTAAATATTGTTTTTAATACTTGGGTGCTATTTATCCAAAGTTTATATGTGTTTTCTTCTATTTCCGGGTACTGTAAGAGCAAGGAATTTAATTCTGTTGCCCCAAGAATGTCTTTTGTAGATTTGATATATGGCTCTAGCTCTCGTTTTATTTCATCCTTCTGTGGTGGATTGAGAGGGACTGAGGTTGAAACTATATATCGTGAAGGGTTAAGTTTTTTTAGTTTTTTTAGTTCATCATTTTTTAGTTTATTAACGAGTGGTTTAAAGCCTGATTTCAAGTAGTGTTTTGATTGTATTATTACAGTACTTTTATCTGCTTCATGGAATCGACCATCTATTCCACCGTCCTTTCCATCTTTAAATCTCTCAATAAAAATATCTTCTCTTTTAGATATCAAGTCATTGCATAGAGATTCAAATTCATTTCCAGTAAGCTGACTAAAGTCATAAGTCATTAAGTTATCTCCTTATAAATTATTATATGTTAACTCAATATATCGGTTTTTGGTAATGTTGCAATTGACCCCACCCGAATCTTGATCTAACATTCTCCTTGCACTGGCAAAATCCAGTGCCGGGATTCGAACCCCGTTTTCACAGCGGCCTAAAACACGCAGAGCGTGTTTTTTTGTGGCCGAGATTTGCCTGTTATGGTGGGTCTTTGTTGGGCAACCTTCGGGTTGGCCGTTCCTGTGGCGGTAGTTCGAACCTGATTCAGACCCACCACCTTACTGAGATTCGAACCTCACGAGGTGGTCAACTTCATACACAGGAGGCCAAACATGGCTATGGATATTATCTCAAGCATTGACGCACCCGTTGTACAAATCACCAACGATCAAATCACCACGACTTCAACTGACATTGCCAAGTGCTTTCACAAGCGCCATGACAACCTTTTGCGCAAAATAGAAAGCCTTGAATGCAGTGCAGATTTTCATACCCTCAATTTTGAGGAGATGATAATTGATGTGGAAGTAGGCAAGGGCGCAACTCGCCAAGATCGAGCGTATCGCATCACCCGCGACGGCTTCGTCTTCTTGGCCATGGGCTTCACCGGCAGCAAAGCCGCCCAATTCAAAGAAGCCTACATCAACGCTTTCAACCAAATGGAAAAACAGCTCCACGAGCAAAAGCACCTTCCTGCCACCACCGACAACAACGCGGTCGCAGAAACGGACAAGTACCAACTGCTCAACAACATAGTGTCGTCCATGAAACTAACCAGCAACCCAGTCGTTCTGCCCGCGAGTGAAGTCACCGACCTAATCCAAGCCATCCGCATGTACCAAACCCAAATCGCCCAGCTCCGCACCCCCGACTGGGTAAACGACAACATCACCCGCGTCAAAGACTACGCCCAACGCAACTTTGTCGACTTCTAAGCAGCAAGCAACTAAAGCCCAATGTGGGCTTTAGTTGCTGTTTTTCTAGCTGTGGCCATAAGAACAATTTAGTATTAATAAACTAATGGAAAATTTTAAAGAGGACATCATGGTTAAATATTTCTCTAAGAATGTAAGCCTTGAAAATCGAGCGTTACAAATTTGGCAAATTTTGATTGGTTTTGCATTTGAGCGAAAAATCACAACGTATTTAGAAGTTGCAGATATTCTTGGATACAAAGGATCTGGCACTTTAGATAGGCAGCTCGGTCATATTCTTCATTATTGTAGTCAGAATGGATTAGCTCCATTGACTGTGTTGGTCGTTAACTCGGAAACAGGTTTACCTGGACCTGGATTTGTTACAGTTGGTGATTTACATCGAGAGAGAGAGAAGGTGTTTAATACAGATTGGTTTGACATTATTCCTCCGACACCCGAAGAATTTGCTTTAGCATGGGAAAATAGACAATTGTGATTAAAGTTAGTTGAATGCAAACACCAGACTGGGTAAACGACAACATCACCCGCGTCAAAGACTACGCCCAACGCAACTTTGTAGACTTCTAGGCGGTAACTCTTCAAGCAGTAAAAAGCCCACGAAAGTGGGCTTTAGTTGTTTTGGCTGGTAGGAAACGAGAAAGTCTTTTAGTATCAATGAACCTTTAAACGCCCATGCGCGCTATTAAACTGTTATGAGTAAAATTTATGAATAGGGAAATCGCTGAAAAAACAACACTGGCCATGCAAATGGCAAGCTGTGTTGTAGATAATCACCTACGGAATCTCCAAGACACTCTTGATAAAGAAGAGTTCAGAGTGTATGCCCAGAAAACAGGAAAGATTATGGGAGAAATATACATTGAAGTATTACAGCCCCTATGGGCCGAGTATCCTGAGTTATTGCCAAAAGGGATGGACGGTGGCGAGTACATCGTGGACGAAAAGATGTATCAAGATATTTTGGAGGTCTTACAAAAGTATGCAGCAATCAACTCATAACAAGCGCATTAAAAATCGCTCCACTACGTTGCGCTGGACGTCGCTGACGCTCCGCCTTTTATGTGGGCGTTATACACAAAAAGGATTAATATTTGATGCTTACTGAAGAAGTAAAAAAGTCGATTGATGAAAGTATTCTTTGTTGGCTAGCAACCGTTGACGATGAAGGTTCACCAAATTGCTCACCGAAGGAGATATTCACACATTTTGGTGACTCTCAAGTTGTTATAGCTAATATCGCTTCACCTGTAAGCGTAAAAAACATCGAAACTAACGTAGCTGTTTGTGTCAGCTTTGTGCATGTATTCAAGCAAAAAGGATTTAAACTTAAAGGTCATGCGAAGTATATTCCTGCAGAGAGTGCTGCTTACAGCGAACAATTGGAATTGGTTCAGTCTCTTGCGGGCGAATCCTTTCCAGTTAAGGGCATTATCGTGGTGGAGGTTTTGAGTACAAAACAAATTATTGCACCTGGGTACTACTTAGTACCCGGCACTACAGAAGAAGGCCAAGTGAAAAACGCTAAGCGTGCCTACGGTGTATAACAAAGCGCTAGCTTATAACAGACAACCACCTTTCAAACCCAGTCATATCAAGGGTGGCGCTGATTTTCCTGCTAATTCCCCGCCGTCTGACTCCAGCAACAAATCGCCCAACTAGCCTTTTAATTTAGGCAAGCACACAGGGTCAACGGCAGCATCGACACACTCAAAAAAGCCACACAACGCACCTTCGTGATATTTGGGGTCAGATGAAAAATAGCATCTAGTTTTCATCTACTCCAAACAGGTCCACGAGCAAAAACAACCACAGACAACCTAGCACTAGCGGAAACAGACAGCCATTCCCTCCAAGGAAGGCAACTGCTCAACAACATCGTCAAATCCATGCAGATACAAAGCGACCCCGTCGTCGTTCCATCAAAAGAACTCATCGACCTAATTCAAGCCGTCCGTATGTACCAACAGCAAATAGCACGACTGCAAACACCAGACTGGGTAAACGACAACATCACCCGCGTCAAAGACTACGCCCAACGTAACTTTGTCGACTTCTAAGTGGTAAGCCTTTTCAGTCAACAAAAGCAAGCCTGCGAAAGTGGGCTTTAGTTGTTGTTTTTATTTGAGTAAAGGGATAAGTTTAGTTTGGGTTAGATGAAATTGGCCATCTTAATATAGTGAAATACTAGACGAGATATTTGCTAGGGATTAAAAAGTGACTGAAAACGAACTTATTCAAGAATTGTATAAAATCCAAGACTTATGGAGCGAACAACCTCATTTGGCTAATGATTATAGCGAAGGATTGCGATTTAATGAGCTTAGAAATGAACTTAAAAGTTTACACAACATTACTGCTGAGTTTGAATTTAACTCGACAGAAAACAAGTATGTCCTAGTCTTAAAGTGAAATAAATCTTTGGGATTGGAATAAGCACATTAACATCAAAATATGCTTTAAAAGCCCACGATTGTGGGCTTTTGGTTTTTAATGAGTAATGAAGCTTAAGCAGTTTATACTTTGAATGACGTTAGATGCTTATGAGGATTAAATGACTGATCGTAGAAACCGATATACAGCCTTTGACAATTTTTCCAAAGGTTCAAAAGAGTTATTCTTGGCCTACGGGAACTCTACTGTTAAGAGTAAGCGTCTGAATGGCTTGTATTCGCTCTGTATCAGTCCGGGTGGAAGGTATGGAGGTCTTAGTAAAAAAAATGTTGATGTATTCTATGGCAATCGACCGTTTGATTCAATCATAGAAATGAGACCCGACTACCAAATGACCGAGAAATTGGAAACAGCGTACGGAGCAACTTTATCGTATCAACGAACGGATGATGGGCAAGTGTTATGCTACTTAGCTCCAGCAGGTTCAGCTAACTTTAATCACCCAGAAGACTGTATTCTTTTAGGTATGGTTAAGAACCCAGCTAAACTTGCGCATAAAACAAAGTGGCATTGGAGAATGTTTCAGGCTTATATGGAGTCCACTTGTTTGGATGGGCGACCAAGCTTATTTCAAAAAATATTGGTATCTTACCTTCGCAATTTTAAGACGTGTGTCGTAAATAAAACTGTACAAAAGCGCAGAGTGGCAGTGTTTTTAAGTGAATTAGCTAAGTACACAGTAACTGTTGGGCTCAGTGGATTTATTATTTTGATCATTACTTGGTCTAAGGACTCTATCGATAGCAACCAAACTGTTGAGAAACACCGAGAAGTGTTAAGTGTTTATTCAAATATCGCGGATAGCGCACGAGAAATAGCCAAATCTTCCGAGGTAATTGAAGCAAGAATAAAAATACTTGATCAAACGACAAGCGAAAATCTGAAGTTGCTCAATTTAGCCATTTTAGAAAGTGCTTCAAGAATAGAAAAGTCTTTAAATAATCTCAAAGAAAGTAGCGAAGCGGAAGCTAAGAGTGACGATGCGCAACATACGGGTGAATAGTGATAGAACATCATGTATCAAGTTAATCAACAGACTCAAGGGGTCGGCGCTGTTGATTTCAAGTATTTGTAAATTCGGGCTCAGACAAGCAACACCCCTAAACCTCTAAATTTAACCAAACCTAACCAAACACCCCCAAGCCCATCCCTGATGGGCTTTTTCGTTTCTGTCCTTCCATTTTTATCTAAGGAGTAATCATGCGTCAGATGATGTCGCTCGGTGGTTTTGTGTTTTCGCTCAGCGAAGGCACGCCATACGAGGGTTTGCAGCGCACTAGCGACGGCGGTTGGGTCGCGGTGGCGCGTTACGGTCAAAAGCCCATGAGCCAAAACACGGGCCAACAGTTGGAAAACATCACGGTCACAGGCACGTGGTTTCAAGGCGATGGCATGGCGAATCTCAACGCCTTACGCGCCTTACAAAACCAGCGCGCGCCCTTGGTGCTGGCCGATGGCTACGGTAACAACCTAGGCCAATGGACCATCAAACGCTTGCAAGAGAAGCAAGACAAGATCATCGACGACGGCACCGCCTTCGTCCTCGCGTTCACCCTAGAGCTAGAAGAGTACGCCAATGACAACCATCCGTAGCCGCGACGGCGACACCATATCCAACATTCTGTGGATCGCCCTAAAACGCAACGACGACGAAGCGGAAGAAGCCTTGTTCGAACACAACCCCGGTTTAGAAGCCTACGGGCCAGTGCTTCCCGCTGGCGTTGTGATCCAAATCCCCACCTTGCCAGAAAAATCAGCCGAGACGGTAACCAACATATGGGACTAAACAAACCATCCAACTATCTACCACGAGCCCGCGTGAGCGGAGCTGGCGAGCGCATCATCAATAATCGCCTGACCTCGTGGGAGCGCATCGACGCCGCAGGCACACAAAGTGACCAACTCACCTTGCACATCGACACCACAGGGCAAACAGGCTTGCCGAAAGAGGGCGCGGTGCTCACGTGGCAAGAAGGCTACGGCGACAACCTGATCGACAAAGGCCAGTTCAAAATCACCCGCATCGTGCCGACACTGTTTCCGCCCAGCGTCACCATAGTGGCCACCGCCGCGCCGTTTCAGGTAGACGACACCACCGGCTTTAAAGAGCGCCGCACACGCACCTTCGAAAACGTCACCCTTGCCGACCTGTTCCGCCAAGTCGTCACGCCCCATGGATTCAGCCCACGGGTGGCCAAAGAGTTTGAAAGCGTCCTCCTCGAGCACATGGACCAAACCGACGAAACCGACAGCGCCTTCTTAACCCGCATCGCACGGGAACGGGACGCCATCGCCAAACCCGTCAACGACCTGTACGTCCTCGCCAAACGGGGCCAAGTGAACACCATCACAGGGCAAGCCATCCCGCCCGTCGTCGTCGGCGTACCCAGCCAGAACACACCGAGCCAAGGTCACTTCATCAACTGCCAACTCGACCGACCCAGCCGCAGCGCCATCACCGGCGTCAAAGCCAACTGGACAAACCACAACACAGGGGAAGAACACACGGTACAAGTCGGCACCGCACTATATAAGAAACTACGCCAAAGCTACGACAACCCAACCAGCGCCCAACAAGCCTGCCAAGACGACCTCATCAAAAGCCAACGCCAAGGCTCCAGCGTCACACTCGAAGCTCTTATTGACTAGGTATGGGCAACCCAACTCGTTGTAGAAGGCATCCTCACCCTAAACGACACCTTCCCACCGGAAATGAAAGGCAACTGGAGCATAGACAAAGTCACCGCACGCGGCGACAGCAAAGCAGGGTATCGGTGTACCGTGGTGGCGAGTGAGGTGGTTTGAGTTTAATTTAACTCTTGACCCTAATTATTATTGTCACTTTCCTAAGAAACACAGAAAAAGTCGTTTACTTTGCCAAGTCTCAGAAAAGCCGAATTACTAATATAAAGCCAGTGGAAGTGATCTTTTGCACTTCCCAGATATAAAGCGCAATTATTGTCTAACAAATAACTACATCAGGAAGTCGCAAGCGTCGTTTCTTCTTGAGGCGTTGAAAAACAAATCTTTAATTTAAGGAGGCAAAATATGAACTATATCGTTTCAGGTCATGGTGGACGTTGGGAAACGCCAACTCATGAGGTATGGCTCCCAGAACACTTATCTGTAAATTTCTTTGTTAATGATGGAGAAATTATATCTAACCAAGCTGCGTGGCCAATTTACAACCATTTACTAGCAGGAGACGAAAAGTCAGTGCAAGGAAAAATTGTCAGATCAGTTCCATCTGGTGAAAAGGCATATAATTATTCTTGCTGGTATTATCCTGAATTAGGACGAAACTCTGGTGTATTTAAAGTGGGCGCAGGTACCACGGATAATCCAATAATTGATCTTTCTTATTACACCAGTGACAATCCACTGACGTTAGATGCGATGTTTGATTTATTGCCTGAGCCAGGAGTTATATATTGGGTTACATGTCAATCTATGAGTTGAATTTTATGCCTAACAATACATAAATTCGGACGACAAAAAGCTACGCTGTGAGGTTGCCACAATAAAACGGATAAAATAATTAAGAGGCATACTGAGCCTCATAATCAACTGGCGCTACGTAATCTAAAAATGCATGACGCCGCTTTCGGTTATAAAATACTTCAATGTATTCAAA
>NZ_JSEE01000016.1 GCF_001625355.1 Marinomonas sp. TW1 | reverse complement strand
GAATACATCGAGTATTACAACAACGATCGAATTAAGCAGAAACTAAAAGGCCTGAGTCCGATAGCGTATCGGAATCAGGCCTTGTAAAGCCGCTTAGAACAGAGTCCAACTTTATGGGGTCAGTTCACATCTGGCTTTTTTATTAAGCTGCATTATTATTCAGCGTGTAGCGAATCAAACTGAGCTTGTAATTCATCGTGTTTCTGCTCATATACAGCTGTTTTTTGAGCCGGTGTGTAAGCGCCATTCAAATCGACGCTAGCATCAACATTTGCACCCATGTTTTCAAGCGTTGTAGCAAGTGCTTCAACACTACCACGAGCACTCATTAGGCGATCAGTAGTGTTTTCATCAGAGGATGCCATTGCTGCAGTTGAGAATACAGAAGCGGTTACTAGTGCTAAAATTGTTTTGCTTAGGTTTTTCATAATAATGTCCTTTTAAAAATTCATTTAATTTAATAACGAGTAAATGTTCAGTTAAATGTTATTCAGCTGATTGAGTGTGAAGCGCATCAAATTGATCTTGTAGATTAGAGTATTTCTCAGCGTAAACAGCTTCTTTTTGGCTAGGAGTATACGCACCGTTTAAATCTACACTGGCATCCACTGTCGCACCCATGTTTTCCAAAGTATTTGATAAAGCTTCGATACCTGCTTTAGTGCTTTGAATGCGGTCTGAGTAGTTATCATCAGAAGCAGCAAATGCTGATGTCATTGCAGTAGCAGTTAATAGAGTTAGAGCGGCTTTAGTTAAAGTTTTCATATATATCTCCTAAAAGGATTTAATTTAAATTAGTATTCATAAAGCTGTTTCGCTTCGGTAGATATATAGTAGTCCTTTTCGTTCAATAAAAAAGCCTTTCACCCTCGCTTCCATTCTTTTTCCAAATACGAACTAAACAACGCAAGATTGGAGAAAATTCACATAAATACACTCTTTAAATCAGCAAATAAGGAATAAAAAAACAAACCCATATTTTATTGAACTTTTTTATAAGACTTGTGAAGGGGATCAACTTGCCCGAGAATAGATGCCTAAGGAAGGTATGAATAGCTGAAACATGATATCGGCGGTTAAAGGCAATGAGCTGAACACGCCCTTCCCGACTAACATAAGAAAACTGAAGCAGAAGAAAACACATGGCACCGTTAGCACTCATTGACAACCTAGAGCATCTTCCCAACCCTTTTACGCAATTTGAAGCCATTGCATCATCGCTTACAGAGAATGTCTCACAGCTAAACAAAGCGGAATATCGCCGAGATTTACAATTAGCTCTGTGTTTCATATATAGCTACAACGGATCACAAGCGACCTTTAATTCTTATCGACGTGAAGTGGAACGTCTTCTACTTTGGTCGTGGAATGTGGCCAAGACGCCTACCAGCGAGTTACGTCGTGAGCAGATCGAAGAGTTCATCCATTTTTGCATTGAACCGCCAGAAAGCTGGATAGGCACTAAAAATGTCGCACGCTTTAAATTGCATATGGGACAAAGGACACCAAACAAATCGTGGCGACCTTTCGTTGCCCATGTAAGTAAATTAGCCTTTAAGAACGGCGACACTCCAAAAACCAAGACCCATGCGTTGTCTCAAGCCGCCATTCGAGCCACCTTTTCTATTTTATCCTCGTATTTCGGGTTTCTTATGCAAGAAGACGCGGTACAGCAGAACCCTGTGGCCCTGATTCGACAAAAAAGTAAATTTGTTAAAAAGGAAGTCACTCGTAAACAAGTCCGACGCATTTCGAACTTGCAATGGGACTATGTCATTGAAACTGCTGAATTGCTCGCAGATGAAGACCCAGCTACTCATGAACGAACCCTGTTCATTATGAATGCGCTATTGGGTATGTATTTGCGTATTTCAGAGTTAGTTGCCGATGAACGTTCGGCCCCAGTTATGGGGGATTTTACCAAAGACTCAGATGGACATTGGTGGTTTAAAGTCTTGTCTAAAGGAAATAAGGAGCGGTTAGTCGCGGTTTCAGATGAAATGCTGAATGCCTTAATACGTTATCGCCAGTTCCGTGACTTGCCCAGCCTGCCAACGGTCGCAGAAGACACACCTTTGATTCCAAAAAACCGCGGTCAAGGTGCAATGACCAGTACGCGACAAGTCCGAAACATTGTTCAATCATGTTTTGATCAAGCTTACTTACGTATGTGTGAAGACGGTATGCAAACAGACGCTGAAGATTTACGCGTCGCCACGGTTCACTGGCTTCGACATACCGGTATCTCAGAAGATGTGAAGATCAGACCCAAAGAACATGTAAGAGAAGATGCAGGCCATGCGAGTATGGCCACCACAGATAAGTACATTGATACTGAGTATCGTGAACGTCATGCTAGCGGCCGTAAAAAAAGCCTACGACCACACTAATACGCGTATGAGTAAAAACGTTAAGACCAACGTTTTAGACTTAACTCATCTTTTTCAACGGCTGAAACCCACTGGCCATTCTCGCCTTGGGTTTCTTTCTTCCAAAAAGCAGCCCGACTCTTTAAATAATCCATAATAAAGTCACAGGCAGCAAACGCTTCTGCTCGGTGCGCTGCACTCACCCCTACAAACACAATCTGGTCATTAATGGACAATCGGCCAACCCTATGTACTACGGTGACATCAAGTAAAGGCCACCTCTCTTTCGCTTCATTCACAATACTTTTTAGGTTGTGCTCTGTCATGCCAGGATAATGTTCTAACTCAAAACCACAGTCTTCGACTGGCAAATCCGAAAAATGCCTAACCAAACCGACAAACATCGCCACAGCGCCCGTCACGTTCGCTTCCAATAAACTCTGATATAGCTCTTGAACGTGGAAGTCTTGCTCTTGTACCTGAATCATCTAGCCTCCGGTGACCGCTGGGAAAAAAGCGACTTCACGGGCTGAGCTCGGTATCATGTCCTGATCTCGAGTGAATTCGAAATCCACCGATGAATGCACCGTTTTCTCTAATAAATGATGCCCTGTGTCTATTTCTCTGGCTAAAGCTTGTTTTAAATCCGCCACACTTAATGGCAACTCAACCTCAAGTTGATACTCCGCCATGGCCAGTTTTTCTCTTAATGAAGCAAAAAAGACCACGTTAATTCGACTCATTTGTGACACTCCAATCACCACTCTTGCCACCTGTTTTCTGTACCAACTGCACATTCTCAATAACAATGCCTTTGTCTACCGCTTTACACATGTCATATAAGGTTAACGCGGCTACACTGACACCGGTTAACGCTTCCATCTCCACCCCCGTTTTACCGGACAGTGCACAGGTACAAAGTACTTCTAATTGGTGTTCATTTAATTGCGCAATCTCTACACTGACCTTGGTTAGCATCAATGGATGACAGAGAGGAATTAGGTCTGACGTTTTCTTTGCAGCTTGAATACCTGCGATTCTCGCTGTTGCCAAAACATCACCTTTTGCCAAACCACCCGCCAATATTTTAGTTAAGGTGTCTGGTTTCATCGTCAACACACCACGTGCTGTCGCTGTGCGTTTTGATGGGGATTTATCAGAAACATCCACCATGTGAGCATGTCCATAGTGATCTAAATGCGTTAACGAGTGACTCATATATATCCTAAACAAATCAACATAATTGAAAATTTCACCTATATTTTAAGAAAGCCGAACGGATTGCAAGCCAAAACTGGGAGAAGTTTCAAATTGAGATGGGGCATTTGGGGAATGAACTCTTGTATAAAATTATTTTACCTATTAATCGCCTTGCTCGCCTCACCAGCCTCTTGGTCCTATGACATTCAAACTGACACCAATGCCTTTCCAACTTTTGCAGAAAAAACACCCTTAACACCAAAAGAAGCGTTATACCAAGACTACAGCACAGACTTGTATGAGAAATCACAAGACTTCTCGAACCACGCCTATTGGCACAAAATCACGTTTCCCAAGGCCTACCCATTTTCGAAACAGACATTTTATTTGGAGTTAGATTATTACGTCATTGAAGAATTGGATTTTTATGTTTTCCATGACACTCAATTAGTAGAGCATTTAAGTCGTGGCGCGTTACAGAACTGGAACAAGCTGAGTGCGGTTTATGACGGCATTCTTATCCCGATCACCTTATCACCCTTTAATGAAACCCATTTACTCATTCGCAAAGCAGGTAATATCCCCTTACTGACACCAATGCGAGTGCTTAATAGCACCGAGGCGGAATTTAGTCGACAGCAAAAACTGATATTCTGGACCGCCATCATCAGTTGCCTTGTTATTTTATTGGCACACAATGCCTTACTCTTCACCATGTTGAGACAAGCCGGTTTTATTTATTACCTTGGTTTAAATGCGCTCGTATTTATTGCCCTTTCCATCATCACTGGCTTTAGTCGATGGCTGTTTAATGAAACCATCAGCCAGTGGTTAGTGACAAATATTTTCCTCCTTTTTGGTGTTGGTACTTGGTTGCTATTCCGCTTTAGCTTGCATTTCCTTCGGGAAGTAAAAGTGCCTTCGCCTAACAGCTTTATTGCGCGTTATGGTGACTGGGTATTTGTTTTCTTTCTGCTGAGCATCGTTTTTTTCCAAGTCAAAACCATCGCAATATTATTCGCCGGAATAGAGGTGTTTCTATTTATTAGCTGTACTTATTGGGGTGTCAAAGCTTTCTTACGAGGCTTCCTGGCCGTTAGGTTTTATCTGTTCTCATGGTTCTTTCTGATCTTTGGCAGTCTCATCAACACCTTATTGTTCTGGAAATGGATTCCAATAAACGATTTCACTGAGGCTATTTTCCCTGCTTTTAGCATTATTCAATTGCTTGGTTTTTCCTTTGCACTAGCGGATAAAGCAAAGCAAAGTGAACGAAACCGACAATTACAGCTGTTAACGGACCAATCAACTGGTTTACCCAATCGCTCATTTTATTTTGATGAGTTACCAAATCAGCTTCAGTCACACATTAAAAACCAAGATCCCATGGCTCTGGTTATCATAGACATCATTAATCATCATGCCCTAAGTCAAGCTTTCGGTCCCGCCAAAGCCGATGCCGTGATGTGCGAATTAATGCAAGACATCCATCGGCACCTGCAAACCATTGAAGGACTGCAGGCGTTCCATTTGCCTAACAAAACCCATAAAAAACTCATAAGAATGACTGCGAACAATTTGGCCTTTATCAGCACCACGCCAAATGTACTAAAAACACAAATCCAGAAAATTCAACAAATGTTGGAACACCCAACATTACTCAACAAAATACAATTCCGTCACCAATACAAAATGGGCAGCGCCCTCTTCCCAAGCCAAGCCAACAACCTGGATAAGCTCTATCAAAATGCGCTTATTGCTCATAATTCGGTTAACTTCTCTTCCGATACTTGGGTTCCTTTCACCGATGAACTTAAAAGTGATCACGCACAACAACTCACGATTATCACTCTATTACGAGAAGACATTCGCAACGGCAAACTTCATTACCACATCCAACCTCAAGTTTGTTTACGAACCAATAAAATTATTGGTGGAGAAGTATTATTACGCTGGCACAACACACAATTAGGAGCGGTTTCACCTGGCGAATTTGTCCCATTAGCGGAACAAGCCGGTTTGATTTATCCATTAACCGAAATGTTGTTTGAAAAAGTGTTTGCTTGGGCAGGTCAGCAGCAAGCGATTCTCAAGACAAGCAGTTTGTCTCTAAACATTTCTGCCTTGGATTTACTGCAGGCACATTTTGCACAAAAGGTCATCACCAGCATCAATGTGCATCAGCTAATCCCAGAACAATTTACCATCGAAATTACGGAAACCAGCATGTTTCACAATAACGACATCGTGAAGAATAATGTTGAAGAACTGTATGCCGCAGGCTTTAAATTATCCATCGATGACTTTGGTATCGGTTACAGTTCTATGCTGAATTTGGTTGCACTAAAAACCAATGAACTGAAAATAGATCAGTTTTTTGTCATGGGTCTGTTTAATCAAAAATCCAATCAATACCTTTGTCAAAATATGATTCGCCTTTGCCAACAATTAAACATTACCAGTGTCGCAGAAGGCATTGAAGATCAACAAACTTTGCAAACCCTCAAAGACTGGCACTGTGAAATCGGGCAAGGTTATTACCTATACAAACCCATGACACCAGATGACTATTTAAGGCTACTGGAGGACAGCTTTTGTGAATAGTTTGTACCTCTCTCGAATTCAGGCATAATGAACCTCATCGCTAGTTGAAGACACATTATATAGAACATCATGAGCCTAATAGACGACTATCAGCTGCTGGAAATCCCGACCAATGCAAGTGAGCAAGAAGCCAAAAGTGCTTTTAGACGTCTAGCGAGGAAGTATCACCCAGACAAAAACCCCGAGACGGATACCACAGAACATTTCCAGCGCTTACAAGCGGCTTATGAAAATGTCCAAAACGCCATTCGTCAAGGTGCTCAAACCGCTGACTGGAAACCTTTTTCCTTTACCCAAGCAGATCCATTTCAGAACGCTGGGTTTCATCAAAACCGCCATTCCGATAGCGCAAGCGATAAAGAACAAGAAGCGTTTATTCGTGAGCGACAACGCGCTTATGAAGAAATGAAACGCAATAATGCTCATCAAGAAAAAGCACGTAATGACGCCATCAAATCGGCTCGTAATACGCTTAATGAGAAGCGTATCAAAGCACTTTATGAGGAAGCTTTCAAAGCATCAGAAAATTTCACATCGGAAGGATATAAGGGGTCAACAAATCAGCAAACAAATTACGACATCCCACCTTATCAAAGCTTTATAGACGATGAAGTAGAAGCGCAATCGACAGTGGAGCGCCCCAAAATCTATGCGGTGAAACTAGATGCGGCCAAGGCGGCTTTTCGAGCAGCCACTTACATTGCCTGTTTTGCCGCGGGTATTTACGCCACGTTATATTGGCAAAATCAAACGTCAGAATCGGAACTGAACAATCCAACCCCAGCATTTGTGGCCGGCTTATACCCTCAGTTTCGAATTGGTACTAACCACACCTTACAAGCAAGCTCACTTTTTGCCGAACCGGATCGCACGAGTAAAGTGCTTGAAAACTTACCCGCTCAAGTGGATATTCAGGTCTTTAAGCAACAAGGTAATTGGTTAAGCATTCGCTATCAAAATAAAAATGGTTGGCTACCCGCTCAATCTAGCGGCTTCGGCAGTATCAGTAATGCCAGAAAAACGGGGTGTTTCGGTTATCCTGGCATTGCCCCCGATCACGGTGAGCTCATAGGATCCGCCCAAGGCAATAGCCGCTTACGTATTTTAAATCAGCTGCCAACACAAAGTTTATTAACCTTTCAGTCGTTCGATGGCAAACCGCCATTTTCGATCTATCTGAATAAAAAACAAGCTTTTGCAGCCAACTTCATTCCTAGAGGCCAATATCGATTGGTGCTAGAAACAGGATCCCTGTATCATCAGGCCTGCCAGCAATTTCTCTTCAATGATAAACAACGCATTATCCTTGATAAAGTGGACTTTGCCAGCACAGAACAAACCCTTACCTTGAGTAATTTATAACCCCATTGTAAAGCCAATTTATCGAGTAATTCATATCCATGCTAAGCAACATTCGTATCGTTTTAATCAATACTTTTCACCCAGGTAATGTAGGGGCTATTGCCCGTGCAATGAAAAACATGGGATTAACCAACCTTTATCTGGTAGATCCGAATGACTACCCTTCTGAAGAAGCCACTAGCCGCGCCGCGGGTGCAGTGGACTTACTCGAAAATGCCACTATCGTCCCTACGCTTGAAGAAGCCATAGCGGATTGCAGTTTGGTTATTGGCACCAGTGCCCGCCATAGAACCTTTCAATTACCCATCATGAATGCTCGTGAATGTGCTGAAAGCGTTATTCCTGAAGCGGCCACTCATCAAGTCGCCATTGTCTTTGGTCGTGAAACCACTGGATTGTTAAACGAGGAAATTGCGCAGTGCCATCGCCAAGTTTATATTGATGCGAACGATGAATACCCTGTGTTGAACATTTCTCAAGCCGTACAAATTGTCGCTTACGAAATTTGGATGGCCAATCAAAATAAAGATTTTATGCAGAAAGAAACACCTGCGTACCCACATAAAAAGGACATGGATCTTTTTTATGATCATCTTGAAGAAACACTTTACGGCATCAATTTCATTGTCCGCAATCACCCAGGAAAAGTGCTCGATAAATTACATCGTTTTTTTAATCGCTCACGCCCTGAAAAACAAGAACTGGGTATTTTGCGTGGCGTGTTGGCTGCGGTGCAAAGAGAAGCAGGTTTAGTGGAAGCCAATAATCACCAACAAACTGACCAATCTAAATCAGAGAACGACCAAGGTTCATCAAACTCCAGCTCTTCTTGATTGATCAATACACTTGAAATACAAAAAAGCATTGCGTATCGCAATGCTTTTTACACTTTCAACCGTTTAAGTTTATTCTTTGTAGTTCGTAACGATTCTCTTCGAGTACATTTCCGTACTCTTAGAAATTCCTCACGAACCACGTCACAAGATTACTTTTCTGCGCGGCCAGCGAATTTACGCTCTTCAACATTCACTTTAATACGGTCACCTGTTGAAATATGTTCTGGCACTTGTATTACAGCACCAGTTGATAACACCGCCGGTTTGGTTCGAGAAGTCGCAGACGCGCCTTTGATTGATGGATCCGTCTCAATAACTTCTAATTCAACATTGGTTGGCATATCCAAGGCCACTGGTACATCATTCACCAGAACGACTTGAATACCACTGGTTTCTTCATTCAAGAATAATGTTTCTTCTTCGATGGCGGCTTTGCTTAAGTTATAAGGTGTATAGTCTTCATTGTCCATGAAGACATATTCTTCACCATCCAGATAAGAAAAAACGGCTGGACGACGAATTAAATCTGCCATATTAATCATGTCTGTATCTTTAAAGGTTTCGTCCAATTTTCGGCCTGAAACCACATCGTACATACGCATTCGATATAAACTACCACCCGAACGACCTTGAGGAACAGAGCGCTCAATGTCTTTTATAATGTAGGTTTTGCCATCAAGTTCAATGGCGGCATTTTTTTTAATCTCACTAGCCTTAGGCATATTTATCTTCCTAATAAAAATTAAACAATGATGGCTTACGCCTTCATGTAAGCACTTTGGATCACTTGGTATATTGGATAAAGAACATCTGCGCCCAATATCTTCGCACGTTCAGGCGACCACCCTACGGCTTCATCAGGCAAATTCTGATTGTCTTTAAATGGCATCTCCAATGTAAAAGACAAACAACGGTAAGTTTCACCTACCCATTTGGTGGCAACGGTTAAATTCGCTTCACCAAACTGATCCGGCGTATAACCCACGTCGGTCTGAAAATCTGGACTAACTACCTTAAACACATCTTTAAATAAGGTTTCCATACCCTGCATTCGTTCATCAAAAGAAGGGATTCCCTGACAACCATCGACAAAATTAACGGGTAAGGCTTCATCACCATGAATGTCGAGGAAAAGATCCACGCCTGTTTCCGCCATTTTTTTCTGTACGGCTAAGACTTCAGGACTAAACTCCTGGGTTGGATTTTTCCATTCACGATTCAAATTCACCCCCTTTGAATTAACCCGTAAATTACCATGCACAGCGCCATCAGGATTCATATGAGGCACTACGTAGAAGCGACAGTTTTGCAACAGACTGCGAGCCACAGGATGAGATTCATCAAACAGTCGTTCCAATAGGCCTTCTACGAACCACTCTGCCATGGTTTCGCCTGGATGCTGTCGCGCTATGATCCAAATATTCTTCGCCAGACCTTGCGTTTTACTGACCTCGAGCAAAGTAATATCGCGACCTTCAGCGGTTTCGCCTAAATGATCTGTTATACAATCCTCATGGCTTGCCGCCCATGCAATCATATCTAAATGGCGCTCGTAACTATAAGGAGCAAAATAAGCGTAATAAATACTATCCTGCTCTGGTTGATGACGAATGACTAATTTGCCGTCCAGATACTCAGTTGGTACACGAAACCACTCTTCTCGGTCATAAGACGCTACAGCTTGGTAATCCACCCAACCATCAGGGTAAGCCGCCTCACTGGCATTGTCGAAATGAATCACGCATTCTTCGCCCATGCCACCTTGAAGACGAAAGTAAAACCACTGCAAAAATTTAGAGTTTGTATCATGGGGGATCTTTACTCTAATATTGTCCGGCTCTAATGCATTAACAACGGAAATATTTCCACCATCAAATGCACTGCTGATCTTGATTCGGCTGGTCATGTTTCTTCCTTAACAAGCAACATTGGTTCTAAATTATGGCAAGTTTACCTATATTCATCACGGCTGTCGCCAACTCTTCTGACGACCCAGCTTTTCCACTCCTTTTCACTTGGTCAACCCACGAGGCTCAAGTAAAAGAAGTACTTGTTATTCCAGATGACGAATGGCTAGAGCAACATAGCATTGAACAAAATCCACACGACTTAGATGAACAACAGCTTTACGAATTTGGTTTTGAAGGCAGTGATATTTTAGCGGAATGGACAAATGAATTTGATACCGATGTTATCTATGCCCTAGACCCAGAATTGATGACCACATTAGTGGATGCCACATACGACATTAAAGGCTTGGACCCAAGCTTTGAAGTACAAAGCATTCACCATTGGTTTGAAGAACAAGGAGTCAATTTAAGCGAGGCATTTGAAGAACAAGGTCGCCATACTCCTTTGCATTTACTGGCCCCGGATGAGCTAATTATTCAACTGCTGCAAATCGCAGCGGAACATGGTTTGATTGACCCTAGTGATTTGATAACCGAAGAATAAATAGGACTATCAAGTTGATCAATATTCAACATGATGATGTAAAACTGGCCGCTAAATGCCTCCTATTTTAAAGTTTAACTATGGATACCCCTTCACCATAAAAGAGATGACGTGATGAAAGACTTGTTACCTGACCTGTGCGACCTATACCCTGAACAAATTCAAATTGCAGAACCGGTCTTTCAATCCTATGGGAAACGCACTTGTTTTTATGGGCAAGCCGTCACCGTATCGTGTTTTGAAGACAACAGTCGAGTACGAGAATTGGTCAATGAAAATGGCCAAGGTAGAGTCATGGTCGTCGATGGTGGGGGGAGCAAAAGACGAGCACTATTAGGGGATATGCTAGCAGAGAAAGCGTCAAAAAATGGCTGGGAAGGGTTTGTTATTCACGGTGCAATTCGTGACGTAAACGCTCAGTCAGAACTAGACATAGGGATTCACGCTCTGTGCGCTCACCCTTTACCAACAGAGAAAAAAGGCCTGGGGAAACTCGGTCAAACGGTGTCTTTTGCTGGCATTCAAATAGCAGAAGGTGACTATATCTATTGTGATTTAAACGGTACGCTGGTCTCCAAGCAAGCACTCCCCCTGCCAGAGTAGCGGGAGCGGTCAGTTAAGCCGTCTCAACTTAACTGACTAATCTACCTACAAAGACGCCATGGTGTGAGTAAACAAACTTCTCACGCCATTCACTAACATTTGTACGGCCATCATCAGCAATAGCATGCCCATCAAACGCTCCAGAGCGGCCAAGCCTTTTTCTTTTAAGAGGCGATTCAGCAAAGGGGCAAGCGCTAAAATCACCACAGAAATCCCCCAAGCTGCAAAGACGGAAATCAGCAAGCCCATTTCATCCCCTGGGTAACTTTTCACCATCACCAACAAGGTTGCTAACGTCGAAGGCCCGGCCAACATAGGAATTGAAATGGGCACAATAAAAGGTTCAATAGGCTGATGTTTATCCGCCTGAATCACGCTGGGAAAGATCATTTTCAATGCAATCACAAACAGCACCACGCCACCAGCGATCGAAATAGACTCGGTTTCTAAATGAAGTAACGCCAGAAACTCGGCACCAAAAAACAAGAAACTGACTAATATCAGCAGACCAATCAAACCATCTCTTAACACAATTTTAGACTGGCGTTTCTGTGGCACTCCCTTCATCGCAGACAACAAAATGGGAATATTACCAAACGGATCTATAACGAAGAGAAACAGCAAAGTGGCCGATAAAATAGAAAAATCAATATTCATGAACTACTCAAACAGGTAAAAATCGCCCGCATTTTAATCAAAATACGAGTCAGGGTCTACACATCAAAACAGACTCGATTCCGACCCGAGCTTTTGGCTTCGTATAACAATTCATCTGCCCGCTTTAAAAGCTGATTTCGAGTCTTACAGTCATCTGAAACCGCGACAACCCCAATGCTGGTAGTGATGTCAATTAGCTGTTCCTTGACCTTAAATTGATAGTTTTCGATCAATTGACGAATCTCTTCGAACCTTTCTATCAATCCCTCTCGACTCTCTGACATCAGTAACAAACCAAACTCTTCCCCACCTAAGCGACCAAACAAGTCCTTTTCTGTCATATGCTGTTGAATCAAATTTGATACATCAATTAAGACTTTATCACCTATGTCATGCCCAAAGCTGTCATTAATATTTTTGAACTTGTCTAGATCCAAAATACCGCAAGCCATACAACTGCTGCTTTCAGCAGTATAAGTGCTTAGCTCATTGCCCAAACTCACTTCAAAAAAGCGTCGATTGGCGATGCCTGTGAGATAATCCGTAGACGCCAAACTTTCCAACATCTTGTTTGACTCAACTAAACGACTCCGCATGTCTGAAATGCGTTTCATCGCATGCATCTTTGCCGCCAGTATTTTTTGGCTAATGGGTTTGATCAGATAATCATCTCCCCCTGCCATAATGCCGTTTTCAACGTCCGTTTCATTACCACTGGCACTTAGAAAGATAACTGGAAACCACTCTTGTTGATTTTGTTGTTGTATTTCTCGAATCGCCTTAACGGCATCAAAACCATTTAAGGCAGGCATTTGCACATCAATCAAAATCAAATCTATTTCATCTAAATGGGCTAAATACTGAGACACTGCCTCTTGCCCATTTTTGGCTTCGATGACCTGACAGCCAAGTTTTGCAAGATGTAATTTAAGCAATAAGCGATCGGTATTCGTGTCGTCAGCAATCAATACTTTCATAAATTCGCCATGACTCGTGGTAATTCGTTTTTCACTTTTTGATAAGTGATCATCATATTTTTAACGTCTTGATCAAAATTAACGAGCTGCCCTAATCGACTTTCAACCTCTAACTTAGCTGCTATTTCAGACAAAGACATAGCGCCAACATTTTGACTGACTGACTTAAGACTATGAGACAAATGAGTGATATTTTCAAACTCATTCTCAGGATATACGATTTTAGCAAACCCCTCCATGATCTGATCCACGTCGGCGTAAAAAGCATTCACCAATAAATGCACATCATCTCCTAATGCCTGTTTTAATTCCTGTAGAATAGAAACATCAATAAAACGTGAACCATCGGAGTTTACTTCCGTTTCGGCAGGTTGAATGACCTCTTCCGTTGATAAAGAAAGATTGTTTTTAGTGGGTAACCATTCTTCAAATACTTGCGTTAAATGCATTTGTTTAAATGGCTTTGGTACAACACCATCGCCCCCAGCACGAAAGACCTCAGCAGAGGTTTCCGGCATAATGTCTGCGGTTAACGCAAAGATGGGCACGCGCTTTAACTGTTCTATTTTTTCCGCTTGGCGTATGTGCCTCATTGCTGTCAAACCATCCATGACTGGCATATGTAGATCCATTAATATTAGATCAGGTTGGTGCTGTTGCCAGCTTTTCACCCCCAATTCACCATTTGTCGCCTCGATGACGTCAAATCCCATTCGAGATAAAACGCCATGAGCAACCGCCATGTTTGCTTTCATGTCTTCTACGACTAAAATTCGACCGCGATTATCACCTTCTTTACCCTGGGTTTTGTCATTACCGTTTTGAACAGAATTATCAGGGTCATCCGTCGAGACTTGATAGGCTAAGACATCTTTTGATACACAATACGCTAAGCCTTTCTTCAAACTTAACGCCCCCATGGGTTTTGCGATACACAAATTGATTCCTGCATCCGTTAATTCTTGATGAGACAACAACCCCGCCGAGGAAGTAATTAAGATGGTTGGTTGATATAATGAGCCACAAAATTCTCGTATCTTCCTAGATAGCATCAAACCATCCAGTTCTGGCATCATGTAATCCAACACAATAATGTCGTACGGCTGTTGATTCTCATAAGCCCAGCGGATACGAGACAAGCCTTTGCGTGGTTGTGATTCTGTATCAGCGGTTATACCAGAAGATGCCAACTGATTCTTTAAAATGGTCAGGTTGGTTTCATTATCATCAATGACAATGGTTTTTTTACCGATCAATAACGCTTCATCGGCGATTGTTTCTATTCTTGGCTTCGCATGACTTTCCGCGAGCGTTAAAGAGACACTGAAACATGCTCCTTCATTGAGCTCACTTTCTAAGGCAACCTGCCCATTCATTAAGCTAACTAATTGTTTGGTAATGGCCAAACCTAGGCCTGTACCGCCAAACTTCCTCGTGGTTGAACTATCGGCTTGAACAAACGCACTAAACAAATGTGGCTGCACATCACTAGCAATACCGACGCCAGTATCTTGAACATGTATCGTCAGCGCCACTTGCCCTTGATGATCCGCCTGACCTTTGACGGACACTAAAACATGACCAACATGGGTGAATTTAATGGCATTACTGACAAGGTTTGTGATCACTTGTTTGATTCTAAAGACATCACCGACTAAGTAACGAGGGCATGAATCATCGTATTCGACTAATAGATCAATGCCTTTTTCTTCGGCCTTAATCATCAACAGGCGCACAACATCAAAAATGGCTTTTTCTAAATCGAAATCAACCCTTTCAATGGATAAATGGCCTGCTTCGATTTTAGAAAAATCAAGAATGCCATCAATCAGCTCCAGCAAACTTTCACCAGAATCTCGTAATACCCTTAACTGCTCTCCTTGCTCTCTGTCGAGTTTGGTACCAGACAGCAACTCAGCCATACCAAGCACACCATTTAATGGAGTTCTGATTTCATGACTCATGGTAGCAAGGAAATCACTTTTCGCTTTGCTCGCGGCAACCGCTTGCTCACTGGCTGAACGTAACAACTCTTCCGTTTCTTTACGCGATGTAATGTCCATATTAACGCCAACCAATCTTGTCGCCACACCATTGTCATCAAACACCACAGCGGCATTCGATTTGAGGAAGCGAGTTTGTCCATCGTAGCGCGTAATACGAAAATCAAAATCCAACTCTTCTGAAATGGCCGTCGCATCTTCTTCTGGCTGTACAGTGAAACCAAAACTTTCAATCCGTTCAAATGTGTCTTTTAGTCTCAGCTTATCTTCTAGATGAACACAGTCCTCCCAGACCTTTAAAGGGGCGTTATCATGGTCACTGGGCATTCCATAAAGACGATACATCCAATCGTCCCAATGTAAACTTCGGTCCTTAAGATCCAGTTCCCATACCCCGATACCAGCAGCATCCGCAGCAATAGATAGACGCAAATTGGTGTTGATCATCTTTTGTTCGACCGCCAATCGTTCACTGACATCACGAACATGCGCAATGTAACCCAACAGCGAACCATCCTCAGCATCAATGCGGCTGCCAATCGTTTCCGAATGAAAAACATTGCCTTGCTTATTGCGATACGACACATGAAAACGGTTTAGTACTTTTTGCTCTTCACCGTAATACTCCTGCCCTTTTTGGATGAAATCGGTCTCATCAGCATAAAGTTGTTCAGTCGTTTTCTCTAACAATTCGGCTTCTTGATAACCAAACAGTTCGCAAAAGGCTGAATTTGCCATTTTAATTTGTCGCTCTTTATTAACAAATACAATGGCTTCAGGCGCATTAACAAAGAGTGATTCAAACATTTTTTTCTGTTCGCGCAAGTCCTGTTCTGCACGAATCTGTTCCGTTCTATCTTGGAAGGAAACCACCGCGCCAGTAACCACATTGTGCTCGTCACGCACGGCCATACAAGAATATTCGCACACAAAAGCATGACCATTCGGGGACAAAAGCTCTGCCCTAGCATAGGTTTTTTTACCCGTTTCTAAAGTGGTTCTTATCGACTCAATCACAGGCTGGCAAGACTGATACTTTTTCTCTGCGCTACCCAATAGGCCTAATACATTCTTACCTAATACATCGCTGAGTTGATAACCCAAAATCTGACAAGAGGCCGTATTGGCAAACGTGATTTCACCGGTGCGACTAATACCAAAAATGCCTTCGTGAATGGCTTCTAAAATAAGGTGCTTTTGATGTTCTGCTAAGCGCAGATTCAATTCATCTTGATGACGACTAATGGCATTACCTACCCACTGAGCAAAAAGTTTGATCAGTTCATAATCGTCTTCACCAAATGCACCATTTTTAGGATGAGGACTGGAAAAATTCAAAGTACCATAACGCTGATCACCAACATAAATCACAATGCCTATGTAAGCCTCAAGGCCAAACGTCTGATAACAAGGATGATTCTGAATGTCACTGATCGCAGTATGGTGATAGGAGGTTGGTAAATCATTTTGTAGCGTGTGAACACAATAAGTATTATCAACTTGAAACTGAGCACCGACTTCCACTTCACCATTCGGCGTCACGGCATACTTTATTTCATAGTTTGACCCTTCGATCTGGCTTATAATCCCAAAGGGTAAAGCAAACTGCTGACAACCAACGTTTAAAATGCGTTCCAGTTTCTCTTCTAAAGGCAAAGCATTATCTGCCGTCACCGCATGAAGAGATTTTAAGGTATTAATCATACGTCGTTGTGACGTAATATCTTGCATGCATAAGTACAATCCAGTGACTTCACCAGCTTCAAATCTCGGCACATAAGACGACTTTAGAAAACGTATTTCTTGCCCCTCACCCACCGTCACCTGATAATTATACTGTACGGAAGCACCCTGCAACGCTTCTTTGAGTTTGCCTTCTATTTGGGTATAAAACTCAGCTGGAATCAGTTCTCTAATCGATTTCCCAACAATCTCGTGTCGAGTGAGAGAAAAGCGTCGCTCATAAGTATCATTTACAAACTCGTATCTAAGATCTCGATCTACTAAGGCGACATACGCTGGAATATTGTCATGTAAATTAAGCAAATCTTGCCGACTTACTTGCGTCTCATCATCTTGTCCAATGACAGATAGTAAGCTTATGACAGACGCCATATCCGTTTCCGTCTGCTCCGTTGTTTTAGAATATGCATGGTGACCGAGACAAACCAAGCTGGCCTCAATCTGTCTAACAGGTTCAACAAAACAAAAGCTCAGATTAGACACATCGTTCAAGATAGGCGTCAGATCATTAACGACACTGACGTCGGCATAGCGACACGCGCCTTGCATAGCCATATTGATGGCTAAATCGTCGGGATAGATGACATTATCTAGAGTGCCGACTGAAATGGTTTCTCCATGTCGATACACCAAAGCCACATAAGAAGCCCCCATTAATCCCTGGACTACTTTTAATGTCGCCTCTATTTTTGACATTTACCTTCTCCATTACAACGAGTCTAAACAAAGTACTTTCTGAAACAAGCACTGATAAACATAACAGAAATTTATAACTTTGTTATGGCTGAGCAAGAATTTTAGTTTAAAAGACAATGCTGTATATGAAAATCAAACCATGACCTATTCGTTTCAATCGCTCTATCATTGCAATGAAAACAGGCGAAATATTAAGGCAGTAACTTATCAATTAACACACAATCTTTTGTGTCATTACGACTGTTTTTGACCTTATCTAAAATTTTTTGTGCGACGTCTTTTTGGCGGCTAGAGATGTACTTTGAATCTACTGTTTTTTGTACATTTTCAAGGTACTTATTTAATTTTGGTGTGCAATAGTCATCAAAAGCAAACAAGCTTGTTGAAGACAGTCCCAGAAGACCTGTAAAAATGGGTAAAAGAATCACTTTTTTTAATGACATGCTTGCATCCTAAAGAATCAATTTTTCAGCAAAAAATTAGACCACAGGAAGGCGTAAATATAAAGCCAGCAAAGAATTTTCTTAGGTATGAATAAAAACGCCCGAATTTCTATTCGGGCGTTTTTTTTGCTCACTCATTATTAAGCTTTAGCTTAACCTAATCACTTGATCACACGTCTTGCTGACTAAATCAGGGTCATGACTGACCAATAAGACAGCGCAACCTGTTTCCCTTGCCAACTCAACCAACAATTCAGTCACTTCTTGAGCTGTAATAGGATCCAGTCGAGAGGTTGGCTCATCTGCAAACAAAAACACCGGATCTAATAATAGGGCTCTCAAAATGGCAAAACGCTGCAGTTCACCGCCCGATACAGACAAACAATTACGTTCGAGTATCCCTTCAGGCAAACTTAATCTTGCCATCAGCGGCGCAATGCGGGATCGATCAAGCTTATGAAGCCGCACCAAGTCATCAAGCAATTGCTGTAAACTGACACTGGATGTGAAAGCCGAAGGTGGATCCTGATACAGCTTTAACCATTGGTGAGGCTTTGAGGCGCTCGACAATCGTTTTAATTGGCCTTGCTGTAATGGCAACAACCCTAATAAAGCATCGCCTAAGGATGATTTCCCACAGCCACTGTCACCCACAACACCGACGACTTCCCCTTGATGCACTGAAAACGAAATGTC
Source organism: Marinomonas sp. TW1 (assembly GCF_001625355.1). Classification (GTDB taxonomy): domain Bacteria; phylum Pseudomonadota; class Gammaproteobacteria; order Pseudomonadales; family Marinomonadaceae; genus Marinomonas. Next base: position 71,688 of record NZ_JSEE01000016.1, on the reverse strand, counting down.
TTTAAACAAGGTTCGGCCACCCCGCTCAATCGCCACCGTGTCAGCCTCTAACACTAAGGTGTTACCAACTTCCGCCAATTTAGGCTCTGGCCATTGTTTTGGCTCAGCAGCAATCAGCGCTTTGGTATAATCATCCGTTGGCTGGTTCAAAATTTGTTTAGCCTCGCCCTCTTCCACTAAAGCACCGCCTTTAATGACCATCAAACGCCCAGCCAATTGACGAGCGATCGCCACATCATGGGTGATGGTTAACAGGCTGCCACCTTCTGCCCGCGCTTGGAGCAAACGCACAATGTCATCACGGCGAGTGACATCGAGCCCCTTCGTTGGCTCATCCGCTAAAATCAGATTCGCCCCTGCCGCCGTGGCGGCCGTAATGGCTAAACGTTGCGCCATTCCACCCGACAACTGACCCGGACGCTTATGACCATTTTCCGTTAGACCAACGTGAGCCAAATCCAGTCTAGTTTTATGCTCTGCAGTCGTTTTGTCTTCGCCCTGAACCAATTGATAGACTTCTTTTACTTGCTCTTGTCCTTTCATTAAAGGATCAAGTGCATGCCAAGGCTCTTGGGGTAACATCACCATCTCACGTCCCCACAAGGCACGTCGTTCTTCAAGTGACAAAGTCTTACCCAAAACTTCAACCTGCCCTACCAAACGTAATTCATCAGGCAATAGCCCTATAATGGCTTGCGCTAAAAGACTTTTACCAGAACCGGTTTGACCTAAAATAGTCAACGGCTCTCCTTCTCTCAGGCTTAAAGAAATCGGCTCTAACAAACAGACATCATCAACGTAAACGGCCAGATCCGTGATTTTTAACATGTCTCTCATGCGCGTTTACCTGCTAATAAATGAAAACCAAACACCATCAAAGCGATGACAACCAGAGGTTGGGCTAATAACCAAGGCGCTTCACTATAAAAAGGAAACAATTCCACTGTCATCAAACCAAGCTCCGCCAAAGGCGGCTGGATACCAACATAAACAAAACCTAATGACGCCATGGTAAGAATCGCATTCGCTCCACCAAATGCCGCCAACGTAAACACCGAAGGCGCAATAGCAGGCCAGATGTGACGTTTAAATTGGTACCAAGTGCCAAAGCCCATCATATTAGAGGATTGGCGCGCAGGACTCTGAATGACTCCTTGTGTAATAGCACGGGTCACGCGGAAATATTCCACCCACTGAACAAGGGAAATGGCAATATACAAAACCCAAAATGAACCCGGCGCAATCGCGGCAAATAGCAGCACAATCACCAAACCTGGTAAGGCCAATAAAATGTTCACGACAACCGCTAAAGCCTGATCAACTCGTTTGCCAGCCCACACAGCCATTACGCCAAGAGTCGTCCCTAAAAAAGCCGATGTCACCACACATAAGATACCGAGAGCAAACGACAAGCCAATTGCGTGTGCCATCCGCGACAGCATGCTACGTCCAAAATGATCCGTGCCTAACCAATGCTCGGCATTGGGCGGAACCAAGATGGCATTTAAGTCCTGCTGAGAGATACTGTAAGGCGACAAGGTAATGCCCAATAAAGAAAACAGCAGTAAGCCAAGCAACAAAGACAAACCAAGCCATTGAGATGTTCGTAATATCATTGCTCGACTCCTCGTGGATCTATCCATAAACACAACAAGTCTACGAGCGTATTCAAAAGCACGAAGACCACGCCCATGGCCAGAGCCGCACCTTGAATCACCGGAATATCACGAGCAAAAATAGCGTGAGCCAAACCATGACCTATACCGGGCCATGAAAACAAGGACTCAATCATCACAATCCCTTCAATCATACTAACCAATTGAATACCGAAGAACGCCACAACCGGCACAGCGATATTACGCACACCATGACGATGAAATGTCTGCCATGCGGTGAGGCCTTTCACCTTCGAAAATTGATAAAAAGCCGCACGAAATGTCTGCTTTGCCGAATCACGGACGACACGATTTGATACGGCCGCCAAACTTAACGCCAACGTCACAGCTGGCAGGACTAAATGCGCAAAGGTGCCGTAACCTGCTACCGGAAACCACCCCAGATGCAAAGCAAATAAGAGCACAAACAATACCCCAACCACGAACACCGGCATGGCTCGAATGGCACTCGACAAGCCCATCAAAACAGAATCCAACGGATTGCCTCGCCAAGCAGACAACAAGCCTAATGGAATGGCGATGAGAATCGACACCATTAAACCCGCAAACGCCAACAACATAGAATGACCCAACATATGCTGCACTGACTCAATAACGGGTAAACCACTCACCATTGAGTTGCCCAAATTAAACTGCAACAAATCTGTCAACCAGTGCCAATATGCCTCTAGCGGGTGCTGATTTAACCCTAACTCTTCACGCACTAAAGCCGCAGCATCTGAGTTGACATTGTCTTGTCCATAACGACTGGCAGCAATACGATACGCCATGTCACCAGGTAAAGAGCGCATCAACACAAAGGTTAATGTGCCAACCCCCCATACCACAGTAATCAGCTGCAGCAGCCGTTTCAAAAGCAATGCCTTCATTAACGAATAAACTCCATTTCATTCAATAAAAAGCGACGTTCAAACGGATCAAAGCGGAAGCCTTTAACACGATTACTTACCGACGTTTGTTGAACATATGAAGTGACAGGAATAACAGGACGTTCATTATAAATAAACTGCGCTACTTGCTGAGCTTTTTGACGGAATACCTGAGTGTCCGTGGTCTGCTCAAGTTCTGACAACAAAGCGCTAACTGCGTCATTGTGCCAATTCATCGCGCCCCATTCACCGCCACCATTTTGACCATAGTCCGCCAATAAAACCGCTAACGGATTCGCAATAAAGCCATAATTTCGTGCAATCAATGCGGCTTGCAAAGATCCATCTTGGTGACCCATTGGAATCGCACTGGAGTTCGTGACATCCACTTTTGTTTTCACGCCAATGGCTTCCCATTGTGCCTGAATCGCCGTTGCCACAGTCGTCAATTCCGGACGATCTGCGTAAGTAATTAACCGTACCGTGAAGATCTCACCTTGCTTCTCTAGGTACCCATCCGCATTTTTCTGCCAACCCAGTTCCGCCAACAACGCTTCGGCTTTGGCCTTACCGTCAGAAACCTTATTCGGAACATCTAGATGCCAATTCGACATAGACGCCGGCATAATTTGTTCCGCTTCCGCACCTGGTGTCCGCAGTACGCCACGGGCAATACCAACGCGATTAATGGCGTCACTCAAGGCTTGACGAGCACGAATATCCTTTAAAAAAGCGTATTCGCTGTTTAATTTGATCACAATGGTTCGAGGGATCGCATTTGAGTGCAACGTCAGGTTTGGTAGACGTTTCAAAATTGGCAGGCTAGCTGGGTCCAAACCAAACACAATGTCCGCTTGGCCACTGCGAGCTTGTAAAACACGACTTTCCGCACGGTGCCCTGTCAAATAACTGGCATAAGGGATGCTCGCTTTTTTGCCCCAGTAGTCATCAAACTTTTCAACCACTAATTTGTGCGGTGGCGAAAATTGATACAACTGATACGGCCCTGTTGAAGACAGAGCCAATACTTCACCGTCTTGCGCATAAGCACTAGGGGATAAAATGGCATTTGCATAATTGGCTAGCACCGCCCCTAAGACAACGTATGGACTTGATAGTTGAATAACGACTTGATGCTCGCCCAATGCAGCGATCTGTTCAATCGGCGCTTTTCGCAACGCACCGTGTTTTTGCAAAGCAATGTTTAGACTGTTTACAACCGCAGCGGCATCGAGCAAAGAACCATCATGAAAATGAACACCTTGGCGAATATCAAAAGTCCAAGTTTTCGCATCTTTACTCACAGACCAATGACTGGCCAATGCAGGTATTAATACACCGTTTGCATCAACATCTAATAAGGTTTCAATAATTTGCATACGGCTAAAAATATAACCGTTTTTAGAGGGGTCTAAACTAGTGAACTCGAAAGCCGCACTAACAGAAAGAGTATTTTCTGGAGTAGGTTTAGCCATACTTTGGCCACTAAACGCCACACCCAAAACACTGATTAATACAATAAATAGCCTTGTCACGGAAATGATTTCCTATTCAATAAAGAAAGAAAAGTTATGATATAACATATTTTATGAGAATCACACTTATTCAGAATGAATATTAGGTTGAATCAAATGAAAAAATGTCTGCAAGACAAGCCGTTAGCAAAAACAAAAAAAAACCAGTTTCAACGGATTGAAACTGGCTTTTTTAAAATAGCGATAACATTCTTAGCGGAAGGCGCGTTTTCTCGCTCTTTCAAGGCGCTTCAAAATCGCATCCAAACGTTCAGGCTTAACCATAAATTCTTGGAAACCTTTCATCCCTTCTTGCGCCATGCTTGGTTCAGTATCACGGTCATAAAACTGTGCTGTGCCAGACGCATTGTTCAGCATATCAACACCCTTGTTCAAGAAATAATTATCAGGCGCTTGGGCTTTAACATTCGGCGGAATTTGGATCAAAGCCGCATTCACCAAGGTTTGATTATCGCCTCGAGACATAAACTCTAGGAACTTACGAGCATCGGCTTTGTTCTTGGCCTTGGCTGGAATGTGAATGGTATCCATTGGTGCATCTTCTGACATGCCCACACTTGGATCGATTTGTGGGAACTGGAAGAAACCAATTTTACCGTCTAACTCTTTTGGAAAGTTTGGCGTAATGAAATTACCAATCAAGTACATTGCCGCCTTACCATTGTATAGGAAAGGTTGCGCTTCTTGCCAAGAGTATGACGCATGGTTTTTCAGGAAGTAGCCTTTATCAACCAGCACTTTCCAGTTCTCGAAAGTCTTGCGCACACGAGGGTCAGTATAAGGAATCTTGCCGTCCATTAAATCAATGTGGAATGCCAAACCGTTGGTACGCATGTTCAAGTAATCAAACCAACCCGCTGCCGTCCAAAGGTATTTGGTACCAATGGTAACCGGTGTGACATCGTTGGCTTTCAGCTTAGCGTTCACCGCAAGGAACTCGTCCCAAGTTTTCGGTTCAGACAAGCCTAGGTTTTCGAAAATGTCTTTACGGTAGTAAATGCCCCACTGATAGTAAGTGTAAGGCATTCCCCACTGTTTACCATCTATGGTCATGGCTGGTGCGGCAGACGCCATGTCGTTCTTCAGGCCATTGTTATCCCAAAGGTCACTCACGTCTTCAAACAACCCACGGTCTACAAAGGCTTTCATACGGTTACCCGCATACCAAAACACCACGTCTGGCGGTGTAGTGGATAGCCAGTTACGAATCGCAGTCTTATACGCCTCTTTATCATAAAGATTGTATTTCACCGTGATGTCTGGGTTCTCTTGTTCAAATTTTTGAATGATTTCGGCAAAGGCTTTCTTTGGTGCTGGATCAGCCTGATCCGAGTTAATCACCAAGGTGCCCGCACTGGCGAGTGAAGCGGCCGTTAATGCCATAGCTCCGACCAACATGGATTGGATTTTTTTCATGATAAGCAAGTCCTCTTTTTCTTTTTATTTACTGGAACCAAGTTTCAGTATTAAACAATTCTTCAGAATTTTCAATAAAAGAAACTTAGTTCCACTTTATTTTTTTGCTTTACTAGCACTTTTTCCAAATAGCAATATTTGCCGCTTCCAAACGGCGACTACCGATCACCAATTCTGCCCCTTCAGGCGCAAAATCGATGGTTCGAGAAGCATAATTCATCACAAAAATGAGCTCGCCTCTCTCACGGATTCTTAAGCCTTTCGGCAAGTAATACGTTTCCAAGCCTGCTTTATCAGCAAGTTTTGCCAAACTCGCCTTGAGCGCCTCATTATCCAAACAAGACCCTAGATAAAAATGCTGACCTTGTCCCACTAATACGGGATTACCTACATCGTCTTTTAATAGACAAGGTAAATCTGTCGCAATTTGCTCGTGCCAATGTTTAAGCAAGCCTTCGCCCCAAGCACCAGAAACGGCCAACTGAGTGTGATTCGGCAAAGCGTCAACACGCTCAACTTGCAGTGGCAATAACTTGCGCAATGGACCAGGTGCGAGATTTTCTGGAATTTGATAGCTCGAGGTTTTACTGCCGGTTCTAGGCCCAGCCAATAACAAGCCGTCAAACGCTTCCAAACGCTTAAGCAAATCATCACCGATGTGCGCTTGCGCTGGCAGTATGAGCATTTGATAGGTATCCAAAGAAGCATGCGCAGAAATGATGTCAACCGACAAGCCCAACTCACGTAACGCTTCATACATTCGATAACACCAGAACAAATAACGATAAGCACGTGATTGCGGCTGAATATCCAACGACCAACAAGCGTCATAATCAAACATCAAAGCCACCTTCCCTGCACTCGGCAAAGACAACAGTTCATCTGCATCCATACCCAATGCAGCAGACAGTTGCGCAACTTCTTTGGCTACTTGCGCCGCTTCTTTAGCGGCCTCGGCTTCTTCAGCATCAGGTCGTAACAAACCTGCGTGCATTTGTTCTTGGGCAAATGGCGCTTGACGCCAACGGAAGTAAGACACCAACTCGGCACCATGAGAAAACGCTTCCCAAGTCCATAAGCGCACCGCGCCATCGGCAGGGGAAGGATTATGGGGTGCCCAGTTTACTGGGCCAGGTTGCTGCTCCATGATCCACAAGCGCCCTTTACCACAACCGCGATACAAGTCATGATGGAAAGCGCCAAAGTCAGGATGACCAACACGCAAATAGGTCTGTTTTTCTTCCTCGCTGTAGATGGCTTCTTGGTCCAAAAATCCCAATGGATAAGTATCCCAACTGGCGACATCGAGATCTTGCCCCACTTTGTGATGATCAAACGCAGTGAAAAAGCCCATGTAGTTATGAACCAAATCACGACCGGCAGAATGCTCTCGCAAAATATCCACCTGTAGCTTGTTGTAGGCCACCACTTGATCAGAACAACAACGCTGAAAATCTAGACGATGCGAAGGGTTGGCTTCTGTTACCGTCAGATTTGGCAACTCTATTTCATCGAAATCACGGTATTCCATGCTCCAAAAAACATTGCCCCAAGCTTGATTAAGCACCTCAATGCGACCGTATTTGTCTTTTAACCAAAGACGAAAAGCCGCCAAATCCGCTTCGGCATAACTCAAAATCGTATCGTGACAACCGTACTCATTGTCAGTTTGCCAAGAGGCTACCGCGGGGTGCTGTCCATAACGCTGCGCCATCAAACTGGTGATACGACGACATTCTTCTCGGTATTCTAAACTGGCAAACGTGTAATGACGACGCGAACCAAAACCACGCACACGACCTTGTTCATCTTTTGCTAACATACTGGGATGACGGTCCACCAACCATTTAGGTGGTGTCGCAGTTGGTGTACCAAGAATCACTTTCAAACCGTGTTCATGTAAAATATCCAGCGATTCATCTAACCACTGCCAATGCAATTCACCTGGCGTTGGCTCGATGGTGCTCCAACTAAATTCACCGACACGAACGTACTCAATGCCGATTTTTTTCATCTGCTCTGCATCAACACGCCAACGACTCTTCGGCCAATGCTCTGGGTAATAACAAACACCTAATTTCATGTTTACGCTCCAGCAAACGGCTGACTTGGCTCACCTGCCACGTCAATGCCATACTCAGCTTTAAGATCGATCGCCACCACATGACCTGCTAATGGTTGCTTGGCCAGTTCTTCTTCACTCGTCGCGACACTGGCAGAAGTAATGAACAAGGTATTGCCACCCACGCCACCAAATACACAACTGGTTGGCTTTTTAAATGGCAATTCAATCGTCTGTAACACTTCACCTTCGGGGTCATAACGCACAATACGAGCGCCGTCCCAATTGGCGTTCCACAAACAAGCTTGTTGATCAATACATGAACCATCCGCACCTATGCCCTCTTTCACCTCAAAAAAAGGCTTTTGCGCTCGCACATCGTAAAATTCAGAGTAAGGGTAAGCGTGCACCTTGCGCGTCATGGAATCGCCAAAATAAAAACGATCGCGAGACACGTCCCACGCTAAGGTGTTAGAGATGCCAATACCTTCTAGCATCAAGGTTTTCTTGCCTTCTGCCGTTACTTTCCACAAACGCCCACTGGCCGTTTGTTCAGCATCGTCCATCGTCCCCACCCAAAGGTTGCCCTCTGGATCACATTTAGCGTCGTTACTGCGATTCCCAGGAATATCAACATCAAGATCACATAAGTATTCCAACTCGCCAGTTCGCTTATTTAAGTAAGCAACACCGTCTTCCAAGGTCACCAATAAACGTTCACCTTGCGTGGTAAATACAGCGGACACTTTTTTCGACAAAGTCCAATGCTCGGTTTGATTCGTGGTCTGATGCCAACACCAAACCTGACAGGCTGGAATATCCACCCAATATAACGCCTGTTGCAGCGCACACCAGAAAGGCCCTTCCGCCAATTGATGACGCTGTACGCTGATTTGTTGCATGTTAGTTCGCTCCTAACCAGGCTTGCCAAGCCTTGGCAAACGCGAATGCATTGGCTTTCGTTGTTGCCACAGACTGTCCTTTTTTGTATAACGCAGAGCCCAAGCCGAATCCATTGACACCAGCAGAACAATAATCAGCCACATTGTCTGGCGTTACTCCGCCCACAGGGCAGAGCCACGTATCACTCGGAATGACAGCACCCAATGCTTTGATTACGTTGAGTGAAGATAAGGCTTCCGCTGGAAAAAGCTTCAACCCGTCTGCGCCGGCGTGTAAGGCAGCAAAACCTTCACTGGCCGTAAAAAAGCCCGGTAAAGCATATAAACCGGCTTTTTTGGCCGCTTTGATCAATTCCACATCAGTATGAGGGCACACCATGAGGCCCGCACCAGTATCAACTAGCTTCGCCAAATCTTGTTGAGTTAGTACAGTACCCGCCCCAATGAGCGCTTGATCACCAAAAGTGTCTTGCAATAGACGAATACTGGTAAATGGATCGGGGGAATTTAGTGGCACCTCGATCATTTTAAAACCGGCATCCAATAACACTTGCGTATGCTCAACCACTTCATCGGACTGCACACCTCGCAAAATAGCCACCATGGGGAATTCTTTCATCAATGCATCAAAAGAATGCGTCATTATTATTTTCCTTTTGCTAAGTTAGACGTATTAGAGGCTAAATTCGCCAAACGTTTTAGACCACGAATACTGGCTTCGCCCGCTTCCATGAAATCCACATTCAAATTATGTTCAGCCAAGGCGAATTGATAGCGTACATTCAAGGCTTTACTGCCAATGATTAACACACTGTTCATCGGCTTGCTTAACGCCAACAAAATGTCGTTCACATCATGTCCAATCACAATGCCGGACAAATAGTCACGTACTTCTTCAGCCGCTAATTCACCACACACATAACGACTCCGTGCACTGAATAATTGGTGCATGATGCCACCCGCTTGCTGGCTGGCTTTGAGTCCTTTCTGAAACGCTTGTACTTGTAATTCATCAGAGTGAGGCAAGCCTTTTACCAGACTGGATTCATCGTTCAAACGAGCAAACAGTTCGCCCGTTATGGCTGTAGAAAAATCCATCACTTGCCCTTGTTCAATCTGTACCCACTTACAGTGGGTGCCAGGCAAACAAAAAATACGCTCATCACAGCTTAAGTTGTGACTTTCTAGCCAATCCAATGCCCCTAACAGCTGAGTTTCTTCACCCCGCATGACATCCGCCATGCCGGCAACACCCTGACTTTGAAGCCCTGGAACGATGGCTATTTGATTCGGTAATGAAGTGTTTAACCAATGCAAATGATTGGACAAATCGTCTAGTGACATAGGACAAGTTTGATAAGGCACTTCTTGCCAACCACCACGACTGCCGACCATGCCTGCCATGTATATGGGAAGACCTAATTCCAGCCAATCGTCAAGCAGATCAGCTAAAACGGCTTCAAACTCATCACTAGACAGCGTTAACATCCCCTTCGCACTGCTTCGCTGAGCTTGGATTTGACCATGCTGATTCATCAAAAAAGCACGCAGATTGGTGGTACCCCAATCCACCGCAATGAAATTTGCAGAGGGTGTTGATAATGGCGAAACAGAATTTACGGAGGTCATTACAAACGCCCCCCATCGACAACTAAGCTCTGACCTGAAATCATGCGACTGTCATCGGCGCCCAAAAACAGCACCAGATCTGCCACGTCTTCAGGCTCAATTTTTTCTTTTAATGCTTGCTGCGTCATTAATTCGGCTTCGGCTTCAGGCGTCAGCCATAGACGTTTTTGCTTTTCTGTCATGACCCAGCCTGGCAACACAGTATTCACGCGAATTTTGTCCGCCCCCAACTCACGAGCCAAACCTTTGGTCAAACCCGAAATGCCGGCTTTCGCTGTGACATAACCAGGGTAACCAGACAAACCCAACATCCAAGAGTTAGAGCTCATGTTTATGATGCTGCCACCGCCTGCAGCGGCCATACTCGGCGCGACAGCCTGAGCGGCAAAGAAATGATGCTTCAGATTCACCGCCATACACTGATCAAACTGCTCAGGAGTCAGTTCCTGCAAACTGTGGCGATGATCATTGGCGGCGTTATTCACTAAGATGCGTACGGCTCCCCATGCCTCAATTCGAGCAGCAATGGTGGTTTTTAATCGTTCAATTTGGGTCAAATCCACCCATTCGAAATGAACCTGGCAACCTTGTTTCTGCAATTCACTTGCTAAGGCATCACCTGCGTTCTGGTCAATATCGAAGAAACTGACCTTGCAGCCTTGCAAAGCTAGCGCACGAACTAAGGCCTCACCTATACCGGATGCCCCGCCGCTCACCAAGGCGTGACGCCCAGCTAAACTCGAGTAAGAGGTTTTATTCTTGTTGTTTGTCATTAATGAGACTCCCTACTCACTTTTGAGCCACTTTTGCCCACTAAGAAATCTAAGTCCGCCCCGCTATCGGCCTGCATCACATGATCAATATAAAGTTTGGCGTAGCCGCGGTGATATTCGCTTTCATCTGCTTGCCAGTTCGCTTGACGCTCTGCCATCTCTTCATCAGAAATGTGCAAATGCAATCCACGTCCAGTCACATCCAGGGTAATTTCATCACCATTTTTCACCAATGCTAATGGACCGCCCATGGTGGCTTCTGGCGCCACGTGCAACACCACGGTACCAAAGGCAGTACCACTCATGCGGGCATCACTGATGCGCACCATGTCGGTAATGCCTTGCTCTAACAACTTACTTGGCAATGCCATATTGCCCACTTCGGGCATGCCTGGATACCCTTTTGGACCACAACCTTTAAGCACTAAGACGGAGTCCTTATTGACCTCCAGTTCCGGCGAATCGATGCGCGCTTTGTAGTCTTCAATGTTTTCAAACACCACGGCTTTGCCGGTGTGTTGTAACAGCGCTGGCGTAGCCGCACTGGGTTTGATAATGGCACCTTGTGGACACAAATTTCCTTTCAGCACGGCAATACCCGCTTGTTCGCGCAGCGGTTTATCTAAAGGACGGATGACGTCATCATTAAAGCATTCCGCTTCGTTCGTCGTATCCGCTAGACTTGAACCCGACACCGTCATGGCCTGCATATCGAATTCATGCTGAAGACGCTGGATCAAGGCGGGGAACCCGCCTGCATAATGGAAATCTTCCATCAGAAAGCGGCCAGACGGCATAAGATCCACCAAACAAGGAATTTCAGCACCGATGCGATCCCAGTCATCCAAGGTCAATTCCACCCCAACGCGACCGGCAATCGCCAATAGATGCACCACTGCATTGGTCGAACCACCAATGGCGGCATTCGCGCGTATGGCATTTTCAAACGCTGACTTGGTGAGGATGTCCGATGGTTTCAGGTCTTCTTTGACCATTTCCACAATGCGCATACCGGTCAAATGCGCCAATGCCTGACGACGCGCATCCACCGCAGGCAAGGTGCCATTCTCTGGCAGAGACATACCAAGTGCTTCCGCTAAACATGACATAGTCGAGGCCGTGCCCATGGTCATACAGGTACCGCGGGAGCGCGACATACCGGATTCCGCTCGCATAAACTCATCCAAGCTCATCTTGCCGCCACGTACCGCTTCACTAAATTTCCACACATCGGTACCAGAACCTATGTCTTTACCTCGATATTTGCCGTTCAGCATGGGGCCAGAACTCACCACAATAGACGGTAAATCTACCGAACAAGCGCCCATTAATTGCGCTGGTGTTGTCTTATCACAACCACCAAGCAACACCACGCCGTCCATACCATAAGCACGGATGGATTCCTCAACATCCATGCTCATCAAATTGCGAAATAGCATGGCCGTTGGCTTCATTTGCGTTTCACCCAACGACATCACAGGAAACTCAAGTGGCACACCGCCGGCTTCCCAAACGCCACGTTTCACGTATTCAGCTAACTCGCGTAAGTGCGCATTACAGGGCGTCAATTCACTCCAAGAGTTACAAATGCCGATAATAGGACGACCGTCAAAACTGTGATCTGGTAGACCTTGGTTTTTCATCCAACTGCGATGAATAAAGCCGTCTTTATCGAGTTTTCCGTACCATTCTTGGCTACGTAACGGCTTTTTGCTTTTGTTATCATCACTCATGTGTTTTTCTCCGAACTGGGTACCGCTTTGACTTCCAATAAAACAATGGACTCAGGATCTAAAATGGGAAGTTGCACTCCGATCTGCGTTAAGCTGGCACCGTTTAAAGGTAATTCTGTGTCCCACCAAACCGGTTTGGCTTTCATCAAATGGTCTGGCAAAGGACTGTGTTCTAATACTGTTACAAGGTAATTCTGATCCGCGATTAAGCCGGGCAATCGAATGGGCAAAGTTTGCGCTTGCTTCGGCATCGCGAGTTGACTGTAAACCGCGATACCATGCTGCGCGTCTTGACTAAGTGCCCACTGAGTTTGTGCTCGACCATCAGCGCTAGGTAAGCGCCAATTGTTACCCTGATGCAGGCAATCACGGGTACGTTTGTATTGTTTAATCCAATTAGCAATCGTGGCTTTCTGCTGAGCATTGGCTTCCAATAAATTCCACTCAATACCAAGGTGCCCTAACATGGCCGTGCCCGCACGAAACGCCACATCGTGGATACGACTGGTGGTGTGACTCTTGTCTGGCCCAATATGAGACCCCATGACTTCGGGCGGGAAGAAATAGCTAAAACCCCGCTGTATACTCTGACGTTCCAAAGCATCATTGCAATCCGATGCCCAAAAGCGTTTTGTAAAATTCAAAATCCCAAAATCCACTCGTGCGCCACCAGAAGAACAACTTTCAATTTCCATGTCAGGAAAAGCTTGGTTGATTTCAGCCAATAAGCGGTACAGAGCAAGTACTTGGGCTTGAGCTTGTGGCGCAATGGCCCCACCTGACTGTGAGTAATCTCGATTCATATCCCATTTCACATAATCAATGGGATAGGCATTGAAAAGCGCAAACAAACGTTCACGCAAATAATCGTAAGCCTCTGGTATGGCCAGATTCAACACCAACTGATTGCGCCCTAAGCAAGCACTGTATTGCGGTAACTGCAAAGCCCATTCAGGATGAGCACGATACAAATCGGAATCTGGATTCACCATTTCCGGCTCGAACCAAAGCCCAAACTCCATTCCCAGCGCTTTCACATGATGAATTAATGGCATAAGGCCATTGGGATATTTATCTTCATCAACGAACCAGTCCCCCAGCGCCGCATGATCATCATTGCGCCCTTTGAACCAGCCATCATCCAATATATAACGCTCCACACCAACGTCAGCCGCCGCCGAAGCCAGCTCTTTTAATTTGACCATGTCATGATCAAAATAAAACGCTTCCCAGGTATTTAGGTGGACTGGTCGAGGCTTATCTAGTAGCAAACGCGCTCGGGCTTCACGATGGAACGCCTGGCTCATGAGGTTAGCACCCTGAGCACTGTGACTGGCCAACATTTGTGGTGAGGTTAAGCTTTCATTCGCTTCAAGTACTATTTCACCTGGTAAATACAAGGCTTCCGCCTGCAAATAACGATGCCCTTCAATGGTATAATCGGCCTTGAGTCTGTGGTTGCCACTCCAAGCGAGGTGCATGCCCACGACTTGCCCTTGCTGTTCGGTAAAACCCGATTCGCCCACGATCACACCGGGGAAATTGGCATGACCATTTCGACCATTGCGATTTTCTTGTGACCACGTGCTCTGCCAAGACTCTCTGGCTTGTTGAAACTCTTGACACCAGCGCCCATAAAAACTGATACGATCTGTCAGTTCTACACTCACCGGCAAAGTACAAGCTAACCGCTGAACCTGCACATGAGCGGTGCCCAAATTGGTTAGTGTCACTTGCTGACGCAACACACCAGAAGGCAAAAGACCTATTTGCAGTGTCAGGGCTAACTGGGCAACCGAATCCTCAAGGGCAATGAAAATATCCTGACGTTGCTGATCTACACGCACTTGTTGCCAACGCATAGCCCATACAGGACGATCAAGCGCGTGCGCTTCCACTGCTGGTGATTGCAACCAACCACGACCCGCTTCTGGAATAAGACTCATCGGCGCAGGTTGATCCAGCATAGCTTGTGGAACCCCTGCTTGTTGCGATAAATACACCGTCTCTAGTGGCGTCTCTTTTGGCAAAGACTCCCCAAAATACACCAGTTCAGGTGATGCCTTCTGATGACAAGCAATCACCAGTGTTTTGCTTTGTTGATCAACACGATACAAGCTGGTTTGTTGTGATATAGACATAGTGATTACCCTTTTGTGGCACCCAGTGTCAGACCTGCAATGAAATGACGCTGCATTGCGAAAAACAAGATAACGGGCGGTAACGCCGCCACAATGGAACCGGCGGCAATCAGCTGCCAAGATGCCATCCACTGCCCTTTCAAAGCACTGATACCAGCAGTGATAGGACGAACCTCATCACTTTGCACCAAGACTAATGCCCAGAAATAATCGTTCCAAATAAAGGTAAATATTAATACCGACAAAGCCGCCAGAGCAGGTCTTACCAAAGGCAAGACGACATACCAGAATATCTTCCATTCGCTGACACCTTCTACACGAGCGGCTTCAATTAATTCATCCGGCAAACCGACGATAAAGTTACGCATAAACAAGGTACAAAACCCGGTTTGGAAAGCGATGTGGAAAATAATCAACCCCGTTGCTGTGTCGTATAAGCCCATACCAATGGTTAAATCCCGCACCGGGATCATCAGAATTTGAAACGGCACAAAGTTACCCGCGATAAACGTAGCAAACATGGCCACATTGCCGCGAAATTTAAACTTGGCAAGGGCATAACCGGCCAAAGTTGACAAGGCAACCGCTCCAAATACTGCTGGCAAAGTGATCAACACCGAATTCAGCAGATAACGAAACATGGGGGTTTGAGTAAATACCAGTGTGTAGTTTTCTAGCAGCATCCACTCAGAAGGAATGCCCCAGTAATTACCAGCATTGATGTCCGCAGTAGAACGAGCGGAAGTCAACATAACTGCAATCAATGGCAGCAACCACAGCAGTAAAGATAACCAAATCGCGACGCGATAACTTAAATTAAAGGGTAAAGATCGTTTTTCAATGGGTGTAGGAAACATTAGGCTTTCTCACTCTTCAGCATGCGCCACAAGAAGTAGGCAATATAAATATCCATAATCAAGAACAACACAGTCGCAATCGCCGCACCGTAACCAGCACGATAATTGAAAATTGACTGTTCATACATGAAGTAGGCCAGCACACTTGAAGAACCAAACGGCCCACCACTGGTCATCGTTGCCACCAAGTCGAAACTACGTAACGCACCAATTACCGTTACCACCACAGCGATAAAGGTCGCTGGGCGCAACTGAGGCAAAATTACGTGCCAAAGCATTTTCCAACCGTGAGCACCATCCAAACGAGCCGCTTCGATTTGATCCGGATTGAGATTATTTAAGCCTGTGAGATACAAGATCATGCAGTAAGCGATTTGCGGCCATAGTCCAGCGACTATGATGCCGAACGTCACCCAATTCTCATCAGATAAAATGGCCACTGGCTCCATACCAAATAAGCCAATGGCCTTATTGAACAAACCAAATGAGGGGTCGTAGAACCAAGAAAAAACAAGGCCAACAACAACTTGCGAGATAACGAAAGGAAAAAAGAACATGGCTTTAACGGCTCGAATCCCCATGACCTTTTGGTTGAGGAATAGCGCAATGGCTAAACCAATGGGTGGCGCCAGCATAAAGAACACCATCCAATACACATTATTTTTTAATGCCACCCAGAATTGATAATCATCGAACAGCTCGATGTAATTATCAAAACCAACGAATACCTTTTCTCCGATACCATCCCATTCATAAAAGCTTAACCAGATACTTTGAAGAATCGGAAAGACAACGTAGACCACAAACAAAATGACTGCTGGCGCTAAAAACAATACCGGCATCCATTGCTGCTGCTTGCTATGCAACTTCTGCATGGCTCACACACCTCTTTATTTTTATTAAATAATGAATCGTCAAACTTGACAGATCACTCACCTAATAAAATAATGGAATAAAGTTCCATTTTTTGCAATACTGATTTCAGAACATTTTTTAAGATAACTTTTCAACGCGATCTTGATCGCTATAAAAATAACAAAGGAAACACAATGTCAGCGCCTGAAAACAAAAGCGGAGGCTCGTCTCTTGATAAAGCACTAAGCCTGCTGCAAGAAGTTTGCATGACACCTGTGCCACTGCGTTTTGCCGAATTGGTTGATAAAACAGAGCTACCGAAAGCCACGGCACATCGAACTCTTACGTCACTGGCAGATAAAGGTTTAGTTCGTTTTGACGAAGAAAGCCAACTTTACTATCCAGGATACGGCTTATTGGAATTAGCCCATCAGGCTTGGGCCAGTATGGATGTTCGCGACATTGCCGCAGATCAAATGAAAGCACTTTGGCAAGATACTGGGGAAACCATTCACTTGGCGGTCTTGGATCGGGGTGAAGTCATTTACATCGACAAGTTAGAGAGCCAAAAAAGTCTGCGCTTGTTTTCTGCAGTGGGTAAAAAAGGCCCAGCTTATTGCACTGGGGTAGGCAAAGCCATGTTAGCGTTTTTAGACGAAGACAACTTGACGCAAGCCATCCAAGATCAGAGTTTTATTCAACACACCAAAACCACTTTAAAAAACGAGGCTGAATTACGCGCAGCACTAAGCCAAATTCGTAGTAGCCGCGTTTCTTTGGATTTAGAAGAGCACGAAGACGGTATTCAATGTGCCGCCTCAGTGATTCTAAATCACAATCATGAACCCATTGCCGCGATGAGCATCACCGCTCCGAAATTTCGCGTCGATGATGCTCGCTTTCAACACTTTCAAACACTGGTCAAAGACGCCTGTACGAAAGTATCCATTCGAATGGGGGCTTCGGCCTCTAACTAGCATAGGAAAAGTCCATTATGGCGACGATAAAACTAACAAACGTCATCAAACGGTTTAATGACATAGAAACCATTCATGGCGTCAACCTTGACCTAAAAGACGGTGAATTTGTGGTCTTTGTTGGTCCATCTGGCTGCGGTAAATCGACTCTTTTACGCCTGATTGCCGGTCTTGAAGACATCACCGAAGGCAGCCTTGAGATCAATGACGTTAACATGAATAACGTGGCACCAGCGGATCGCGGTGTGGCCATGGTATTCCAATCTTATGCGCTCTACCCTCACATGACAGTGGAAGAAAACATGAGCTTTGGCTTGCGAATGAATGGCGTGGCACCCGAAAAGATCAAAGAGCAAGTGGCGAATGCCGCGAATATTTTGCAATTGAACGAATTGCTTGACCGCAAACCCAAGCAGCTTTCTGGCGGACAACGCCAACGGGTCGCCATTGGTCGCGCCATTGTGCGCCAACCAGAAGTTTTCTTATTCGATGAACCTCTGTCTAACCTAGATGCTGAATTACGCGTTGACATGCGCATCCAAATTGCACAACTGCATAATCGCCTAAAATCTACCATGATTTACGTTACTCATGACCAAGTGGAAGCCATGACGTTGGCGGATAAAATCGTCGTATTACGCGCCGGTAATGTGGAACAAGTTGGCTCACCATTAGAGCTCTACCACAACCCTAGCAATGAATTTGTGGCAGGTTTTATTGGTTCCCCTAAAATGAACTTCTTAGCCGCCAGCGTCACCAGCATTGATGCGGACAATATGGCGACCATTGCCGTCGCGGGACAAAGCATTCAATTGCCAGTTGATATCAGCAAGGTTTCAGTGAATAGCCAAATAAAGTTAGGGGTTCGACCAGAGCACATTACAGAAGACACTGACACTGTAGACTTTACGCTAAATCTCAACATTGATGTGGCGGAACATCTTGGCGGCCTAACCTACCTGTACGGCCAATACGACAATGAAAAACTGACCATTGAGGTCAGCGGTGGCAATCTGACTCGCCATGGTGAGAACATCACAGTTGGCATCAGAAAGCAGGATTGCTATCTATTCAATAAACAAGGCGAATCCGTTATTCAACGCCCTGTTCCAAAGAGATAATAACCACGTCTATTGCGCTTAGCTTTAAGACAACACAAAAGGTCACTTTATTTTAAAAGTGGCCTTTTTTATTCCTCTTCATTCGACGTCAACAACTTAGTGCAATTCTGCCAAAAAGTGAGTGAGATACGTAAAACCGCGCTTTGCTACTAATGGATTGAACAAACTAGCTTGACCTGGGTTGTTGGCACTTGGCAACATGAAAGAATGCACAGTATTACCAAAATCAAAAAATTGAAAATCAATCCCCAAGCTTGACCAATATTGCTTAGCCGATTGCGCGTCTTCATCACTCACCAACGGGTCTTGATAACCATTCATGATCATCAGTTTCACCTTCTGGTTAGCCTGCTCAAGAGATTGCGCACGATAGAAGGACATTACACCATGAAAACTTGCCGCACCAATGACATCGGCAAAGTGCAGACCCGCTTCCAGCGCCAAGCGACCACCTAAACAAAAACCAATGTGTACAATGGGTGAATCTCCCTGTAATGCCTGCTGAGTTAATTCCTGTTGCAAGTCATGCAAAGATTCCGCTTCGGCCAGCAAGGCTCCCATTTTGGCTTGTTTAGCGACAAAGTCGTGAGGATTTTGCCCCTGACCGTATAAATCGATCGCCGTTACCGCATAACCTTGCTCCGCCAGCCGATCTGCAAACTGCTTTTCAAAATCACTCAAGCCCGAGAAAGTCGGCCAAATCATAACCTGCAATGGGACTTGGCTGGCCTCTGTACGCTTTTGGTAATGACGTCTCTCGACATTATTAAACAAAGAATCAAAATCTTGACACATAAATCACCTCCATTAGAAACGTCTGTCCAGTCTAGCGTTGAGCGTTTTGAAAACGCAACGCTGTACGTCACTTTGTCTTTTTATTGCCCTAATGCCAGCTGTATCCTTTTATAAGGCACAAAAAAACCGGTATGGTCTAATGACCACACCGGTTCATTTTTACACGCTAAGATTATTGGCTTAATTGCACAATCAGCTTGTTCATACGAGAAACAAAGGTCGCAGGATCTTCCAATTGACCACCTTCAGACAAGGTCGCTTGTTCGAACAACAACCAAGCCATGTCTGAAAAGCGCTCTTCGTCAGCTTCTGCATCCATTTTCACTACGATTGGATGATCAGGGTTCACTTCCAACGTTGGCTTAGAGTCTGGTAGTTTTTGGCCAGCTTGCTCAAGCAAACGACGCATTTGCAAGCCCATATCGTTTTCACCCACCACCAAGCACGCAGGAGAGTTAGTCAAGCGATCCGTTGAATTAACGTCGGCAACTTGCTCTTCCAACACTTTTTTCATGCGCTCTAGAAGAGGCTTAATTTGCTCAGCTTTTTCTTCCTTCTCTTTTTTAGCTTCTTCGCTATCGTCTTCCGTAATATCAAGCTTACCTTTAGTCACATCTTGGAAAGATTTGCCGTCAAACTCTTGCAGAGAAGACATCATCCATTCATCGATGCGATCGCTCAACAACAGAACTTCATAACCTTTCTTACGAAGAATCTCTAGATGAGGGCTGTTTTTCGCCGTATTGTGGCTTTCAGCGTAGATGTAGTAAATCTTATCTTGGCCTTCCGCCATGCGCTCAATGTATTCAGCCAAAGAAACCGTTTGCTCAGGCGCATCGGTTTTCGTGCTACTAAAACGAATTAGAGCAGCAATCTTATCTTTGTTGCCCATGTCATCCGCAGGGCCTTCTTTCAATACATTACCGAACTCATTCCAGAAAGATTGGTAGGTTTCAGGATCGTTCTTCGCCATTTTAGACAGCATGTCCAAGACACGCTTAGTCAAAGCAGAACGCATTGAATCCACAGCACTGTCGTTCTGTAGAATTTCACGAGACACATTCAAAGAAAGGTCGTTAGAATCGACAACCCCTTTCACAAAACGCATGTAAGGTGGAAGGAAAGCTTCTGCTTCGTCCATAATGAAAACGCGCTGAACATACAATTTCAGACCACGTTGCATGTCACGATTCCAAAGGTCGTATGGGGCTTTAGAAGGAATATAAAGCAAGCTTGTGTATTCCAATTTCCCTTCAACCTTGTTGTGCGACCATTTCAACGGCTCTTGGAAATCGTGTGAAATGTGCTTGTAGAACTCTTTGTATTCTTCGTCTTTTACGTCGTTACGAGGACGAGTCCACAAAGCTTTTGCCGAGTTTACCGCTTCAAACTCAGGCGCTTTGTTTTCATCTACTGGCTTAGGATTGCCCTCTTCATCCATTTCTGGATAAACGACTTTTTTCATTTCCACCGGAATGGAAATGTGATCAGAATATTTCGTCACGAGAGTACGCAAACGGTAGTTGTCGGCAAACTCTTTTTCATCCGCTTTTAAGTGCAAGGTAATGCGAGTACCACGAGTGGCTTTATCAATATTTTCAATGGTGAATTCACCAGAGCCATCTGATACCCAACGTACCGCTTCGTTTTCCGTAGCACCTGCACGGCGAGTTTCAACGGTTACCTTGTCAGCCACAATAAACGCAGAATAGAAACCCACACCAAATTGACCAATCAATTGGCTGTCTTTTTTCTGATCGCCACTTAATTGCTCAAGAAAAGCAGACGTACCAGACTTGGCAATGGTACCTAGATTGGTAATCGCCTCTTCACGAGACATGCCAATACCATTGTCATCAATAATGACCGTGCCGGCGTCTTTATCAAATTCAACACGGACACGTAGATTTGGGTCATCAGATAAGAGATCGGCGTTCGCGACAGACTCAAAACGAAGCTTATCTACCGCATCAGATGCATTGGAAATAAGTTCACGTAGAAAAATTTCCTTGTTTGAGTACAAAGAATGGATCATCAAATGAAGTAGTTGTTTTACTTCCGTCTGAAACCCTAACGTTTCTTTTTGAGTATCAGTTGACATGTTTATACTTGCTCCTATTTGAATGAACCTTTGGTCTCACCAAAGGCGTAACACTTACTGTATGTGCAACATAGATAAAGCCTCTTGAGTGGATTTCAAGAGGCTTAGTCACAATTTTTTTGTGGAAATTCAGATTGATAGGATTTACTAAATGAACCAGCTTACTAATTTAATCGCACGATGGTTAAACCATCGCCAATTGGCAGCTGTGAGAGCGTGACGGTTGGATCTTGATGAATGGTATCATTGAGATGACGAACAATTTGCGTGTCTTTGTCATCGAAACGGTCGTCAGCGACATTGCCCCACCATAGTGTATTATCAATCACCATACAGCCACCAGGTCGTAATAATTTTTTGCCCAATGCATAGTAATTAAGTAAATTGGCTTTATCCGCATCGATGAACAAGAAGTCATAACTTGCACTTTCTTGTTCCACTTTTTCTTGCATCACTTGTAATGCATTGGCACACACGGTGATTACCTCTGCGGATAAGTCCGCTTTGGCCAGATATTTGCCCGCGATGTCCAACCACATTTGCTTTTTATCAATGGCTAACATGCTGGCGTTTCCCCCTAAGCCCCGAGCAATGGAGATGGTGCTGTATCCTGTGAACACCCCTATCTCCATTACTTTTTGAGGGTTTAGTAGGCTCACCAAGAGCGTCAAAAATTGCCCAACTTCAGGAGAAAGCGCCATACGCGCCATATGATATTGCGCCGTTTCACGACGCAAATCTTCCAATACTGATGGCTCACGAACAGAATGATTAATCAGATAGTCATACAATCTGTCATCCACTTTCACCGTTCGATTGACCGGACGATTTTCTTCGGAAACCGGTTTGGGGAAATTAGGCAGCATTTGAATTCTTCACTAATCCACGACTCAATGTTTTAAACGTTTTTGATCGAAACTCTCGGCGATACAGCACTGCCACCACCATGACACTAGCCGCCATACAAAAATACGGCCCTAAAAACCAACCACAAAAAGCCATCGCAAAATAATAGGCTCTCAAGCCGTAATTAAATTGGTTGGCAGCCAAGCTACAGATTTGCGCCATATGATTGGCATACAATTCTCGTTCACTGTCTTCAATGCCCCGCTCCGTTGCCAAAGGCGCACTCCCCACCAATACAGAGCAAAAATTGTACTGACGAACAGACCAAGTAAAGGTGAAAAAAGCATAGGAGAAAATCACCACTAACACGATAATTTTCAATTCCCATTCTTGTTGACTCATCGGCGCCAACAAATAGAAATCTGAGATGATCCCCAAGGCTTTTTCCGAATAATTAAATGCCGTAAACAAGCCGGCAATAATCAGCAAACTGCTGGACGCAAAAAACAAGCTACTGCGCTCAAGGTTTGCCATCACAGAAGCATCAGCAATGCGGTTATCTCGCCTTAACAAACGCGACATCCAGGCTAAACGAAATTGATGCAATACACTCACAAGACAAGCACGTCGCTTAGAGTTGTATTGTGCGTACAAAGCGTATCCCCACCAACAGGCAAAGAACACAAACAAGGTGGTAAGATCTAACGGATTTAATAACAAGGAAACAGAACGACTTTCCATACAATAAGACTCAACTATAACAATGGCTTAAGCTAGTGTAATTAAAGCATTTTTACCGCTTCCTGTGTAAGTTTATAGTCGATATAAATTCACCTTATCGATGAGTATATTTACAAACAAAGCCGAATGAAAACACTTGCATCCGTTAAAAATATCGGTAATATGCCAGCTCTCTACACGACATGCGGATGTGGTGGAATTGGTAGACACGCTGGATTTAGGTTCCAGTGCTTCACGGCGTGAGAGTTCGAGTCTCTCCATCCGCACCACTCCTCGATATGTTTCTACTTTCTACACACAAAAAAAAACCGAACCCATTACTGAATTCGGCTTTATGTATTTCTCTGTATCGAATGCTAAGCTTTTAGCTTCCAGGACACTGCTTGGCCAGAATAAAAAGGCACAATAGGCTCGCCATTCGCTAAGTTGATGCTATCTGGCACTTGCCACTCTTCTTTGATCAGCGTCACTGTGTCAGTGTTACGTGGCAGACCATAAAAATCTGGGCCATGCAAACTAGCAAAACCTTCCAACTTATCCAAGGCGCCAAGCTCTTCAAAAACCTGAGTATAAAGCTCTAACGCTGACCAAGCACTGTAACAGCCAGCACAACCACAGGCATTTTCTTTTTTATGACGCGCATGTGGCGCTGAATCCGTTCCAAGGAAGAAACGATTCGAACCCGATGCCACCACTTCGCGCAAAGCTTGCTGATGCGTTGAACGCTTTAGCACTGGTAAGCAATAGTTATGCGGGCGAACACCGCCCACCAACATATCATTTCGGTTCATCATTAAATGTTGTGGAGTAATGGTTGCCGCAACACCTTCACGAGCAGACAGTACAAAGTCAGCCGCTTCCTTTGTGGTGATGTGTTCAAATACCACTTTTAGATTCGGTACACTCTCAACAATTTTTGTCATGTGTTGATCAATGAACTCTTTTTCACGGTCAAAAATGTCAACATGGTTATGCGTCACTTCACCATGAATCAACAACAACATATCGTTTTCTGCCAAGGCTTCAAAAACAGGGTAACGAGATTCAACCGACGTAACGCCGGAATCCGAATTAGTGGTTGCGCCAGCAGGGTACATTTTTACGGCTACAACGCCCGCTTGCTTCGCTGCGTGAATGTCTTCAACCGTGGTTTTATCCGTTAAATACAAGGTCATCAGAGGCATAAAATCACTGCCTTCTGGACGCGACGCTAAAATACGCTCTTTATACAAGATCGCCATCTCTGCATTAACCACTGGCGGTACTAAATTCGGCATCACAATAGCACGAGAGAAACAACGTGCCGTCGCTGGAACCGTCTCCAGTAACATGTCGTCATCACGAAAATGTAAGTGCCAATCGTCTGGTTTAATGATGGTAATTTCGTTCATCTTTTGCCCTTTAAGATAAATAAAAAAGTACTTTAAAAGTGTATCGTCTAGCCAAAAAAAAGCCGCTTATTAGCGGCTTTTTTAATTACTTAACTGTCTTTACGAGGAGCACGTGGACGGCGCTCACCACGGTCACGACCGCCATTTGAACGACGGCGCTCACGATCACCGTAACCACGACGCTCGCCACCACCAGGACGACGACGTCCAGATGGCGATGCAGCACGCTTGTTTAACTCGTCAGCATTTTCTAATTTGGCGATGTCTGTGCGTTGACCACAAATGCGCATCTTACTTAATTTACCTAACGCACCAGATTCCAAGTTTGAAGGTAAATCAACGGTCGCAAAATCTTCATAGATTTCGATGTGACCAATATAACGACTTTCGATGGACGCTTCGTTCGCAATCGCACCGACAATGTTACCTGGTTTAACACCAGCACTGTAACCGACTTGAACGACGTAACGTGTCATCGCTGTATTAGGATCATCCTTAAGCGGCATGGCATCCGCCGTTACCGGACGAACTTTACGCTCACGTGGCGCTCGCTCTTCACGACCGTCGCGGCTATCACGACCGTCGCGGCTATCACGACCTTCGCGACGCTCACGACGCTCTTGACGAACTTCCATTTCAGACAATAGCAAAGGGTTTTTACCTTGTGCCATATGCGCTAACGCAGCCGCCATTTTAATAGGATCAACTTCGTTTTCTTTTTGGTAGCTTTGTACTAGCTCCAAGAAGAAATCAAGGTTTTCGTTATCCATGGTGTCTGTGATGCGTTGTTTAAAGCGGCTAACACGTTGCTCATTGATGTCAGATGCCGTTGGCAAATTCATCTTTTCGATTGGCTGACGAGTTGCACGCTCAATGGCTTGCAACATGCGACGCTCACGATGAGCAACAAACAAAATAGCCGTTCCAGAGCGACCAGCACGACCCGTACGACCGATACGGTGAACGTAAGATTCAGTATCGTATGGAATATCATAGTTAACAACGTGACTAACACGCTCAACGTCTAGACCACGCGCAACCACATCTGTCGCGACAAGAATGTCGATTTGACCTTTCTTGATACGATCAACCGTACGCTCACGTAAGTTCTGACTAATATCACCATTCAATGCTTCACAAGCGTGACCACGAGCGGTTAACTTTTCAGCCAATTCAACGGTGGCCGCTTTAGTACGAACAAAGATGATCATGCCATCGTGTTCGTTCATCTCAAGAATACGAGTCAGAGCGTCTAGCTTATGTAAGCCGCTCACTTGCCAGTATTTTTGAGAGATGGTGGTCGCTGTTGATGTTTTAGTGACAATTTTCACTTCTTTAGGATTGTTCAAATGGCGGTTAGCCACCTGGCGAATCACAGAAGGCATCGTCGCCGAGAACAACGCGATTTGGCGTTCTGCAGGCGTTTGCTCCAGAATCCACTCAACATCATCAATGAAACCCATGCGCAGCATTTCGTCGGCTTCATCCAACACAAGTGCTTTTAGGGTATCCAATTTTAGAGTCTTACGACGGATATGATCCATCACACGACCCGGTGTACCAACGACCACTTGCACACCACGTCGAAGTTGACGTAGCTGAGAGTCATAAGACATACCGCCGTAAATTGGCAATACGTGGAAGTCAGGAATATTTCGAGCGTAACTTTGAAATGCTTCAGATACCTGAATAGCAAGTTCACGAGTTGGAGCCAATACAAGTAATTGTGTCGTTTTATCTGTCACGTCAATGCGAGACAAGAGCGGAAGCGCAAATGCTGCCGTCTTACCAGTACCCGTCTGCGCTTGCCCCAAAAGGTCGTGACCTTCTAATAGATATGGAATACTTTGCGCTTGGATAGCAGAGGGTTGCTCGTAACCGAGGTCAGCAACCGCTTTTAGAACAGGGGCAATTAAGCCCAACGAATCAAATGTAGGCTGAATATCAGCATCAGACATGTAAATGTGTACCTTTTTTTGGTGGGAGTAAGGCCTGTAACAATTTACATGCCTCAACGAAACTTCTCAGGGATTTCTCTAGAGGAAAATCTAAGTGCGGTATTATATACAATTAATCTAAAATGCGCTAGCAAGATTTGAAATAATATACCAGTCTTTTGATTTTATTTTTCTACCTCTGACATCCCTTTGTCAGAATCCAGCATGATGGCCAACCAACGCATCTTAGGGTTCGCCTCAAATGCCAGTTTTACAATAATAGTCAATGGAATGGATAAAAGCATACCTACCGGACCAAAAACCCAACCCCATAAGAGTAAAGATAAGAAAACCACTAAGGTCGACAAGCCTAGTCCTTTACCCATATACCTTGGCTCAATGATATTCCCAACAATCAGATTCACAACCACAAAGCCAAGCGCCGTCAGACCGGCCGAGAGACTACCCAACTGAACAAACGCCAATAAAACAGCGGGAATAGCGGCAATAATAGAACCGATATTCGGCACAAAATTAAGTAAAAAAGCACAGACCCCCCATAAGATTGGAAAGTCTATCCCCAATACCCACAACCAAGTGGTAATTAACGCCCCCGTTAAAATACTCACCAAGGTTTTAATCACTAAATATCGGTTAACCGAATTAATAAAGGTTTCGAACCGCCCCATCGACTCTGATGCATCGTTTAATGCACGAGATAATTTATGTGGCAATTCAACCGCTTCAAATAAAATGAAGATCACGATCATCACCACCAAAACCAGGTTGGTTAAGGCACTACCTAAACCGCGCAACGCATTGGCAACCATTTGCATCAAAGAAGATGGGTCGATGTAACCTTTTACCTGATCATAAGACACTTGAATGCCAACGTTATTCAACAATTGAATGACGCCTGACATTTCTTCAGCAAAACGCTGCTTATAATTGGGCAGCTGACTGGAAAAACTATCAAGTGATGCTCCAACTAATAAAGCAATGGAACCTATCCCTATCAAAATCAAGAAAACCACCAGCACAATGGATAGCCAAGTGGGCACTTTACGTTGTCGTAAACTCGACATAGCGGGTGCACAAATGATGGCAATAAACACTGACAACATAAAAGGCACGACAATTTGTGAGGCGGCTTTTAACCCCGCGATAATAATGATAAACGCCGCAAAGCCGACTAACCACTGAATACCTTTATGCTGTTCACTCATGTTTTTGCCTTACATATCCATTGGGTAAATACTTTGCGCATAGTCTGCTAAATCCTGCAGCATGATTTGTTGCTGACTCGACAAATCGGGTGTTTGGGCGATGGCATTTAGACGATCAAAATATTGCGCCATGGTAATAGAGCCACCACCATCCGCCTCTAACAAGCGAATTTGACGATACTCTTCCCATTCCTGTCGTTGTTGTTCAGTTAATTGCTCCGGATAGTTACGGCCAATGTAACGCGTCAACATTTCAGGTAAACGTCGATCATCAAAGGACAAACTCAATTCCGCTAAATGCGCTGCTGGTGTTGATCGAATGGTCTCCATTCTGGTTTTATCTTCTCGAGAAAAGAAACCACCTGAATACAACATTAAATCTGGATCTTTATCAATCTTACGCTCTTCTTGGATAAACACATCGCTTAGCTTCGCCGCCAAATCAGTATGCTGTTTTATCATGGCAAGATTGTGACGGCATTTATCACCCTCTAGACCAAGCCGGGTCACAACCTGTTCGTCTTTTAAGAAGGTAGCAGGTGCCACCGCTGGCGCACGATTATAATGAATCACTTTTAAAGGCAAACGAGACACCTCGCCAAGCTCATCTTGTCGGGTAAAAACACGATGGCGAATCTCCTCCACACTTAACTCTAAAAGAGGTTGAGCATCTGCCATTAAATCCCACACAATCACGCCATTTTTATTGGTTGGATGAGGCGCAATAGGCACCACAAACGCTGCATAATGTCGTGCCTGTCCAAACATGCCAGAAATGTGTAGAAATGGTTTCATACGAACAGGGTCAATGAATTGCTGCAATTCATGTTTTTGGCGCATTTTAAAATAGTAAGCAAATAATTTAGGTTGTTTATCTTGAATCAATTTTGCTATTTCAATGGTGCCATACACATCTGACAAGGCATCGTGCGCTTGCTCATGAGCAATGTTGTTTGCCTTAGTCAGGTCCTCTAACTTCATGGATACTTGGCCATCTTCTTTCTTTGGCCAAACAATACCATCTGGGCGCATGGCGTACGTCATACGAACCAGATCAATCATGTCCCAACGAGAACAATTATTTTGCCATTCACGGGCATATGGGTCGATAAAGTTACGATAAAACCCGTGACGCACCACTTCATCATCAAATCGTATGGTGTTATAACCGAGTGCACAGGTACCAGGAAGGGAGAGTTCAGCTTCCACGGCTTGCATGAATTCCGCTTCACACAAACCCTCTCGGTTCGCATCCTGCGGACTAATGCCAGTCAACAAACAGGCTTCTGGCTGAGGCAATGTGTCTTCTGCCAGACGGCAGTAAAACATAACAGGTTCACCGATAGGGTTAAAATTGAGATCGGTTCTAATGCCGGCAAATTGCATAGGACGATCTCTCGCTGGGTCCGTCCCTGTTGTTTCAAAATCAAACCAAAAAAATGACGTTGGGCCCGCTGCAGTCACAAATAATTCCTGTTAGCCGTTAAAGAAAAACCGTATTATACGCATCTTAAAGTGTTTTTGGCGATGAGAGGAGTTGTTCTATGCCAATCCCAGTGAATTGTCCATGTGGAACGGGCAATCCCTACGAAATGTGCTGTGGTATGTACCATAACAACCCAGGTACCGCGCCAACAGCGGAAATTTTAATGCGTTCACGGTATACCGCATTCGCGATTGGTGATTTTGAGTACATTGCGACTACTCAAAAACTCAAAGAAGACCCAAAACAAAACGCCAATGACATAGAAGAAAGCAATCAAAACACCCAATGGATTAAACTCGAAATCAACGATACCGAAGAGGGTTTAGAAAAAGACAAAACCGGCATGGTATCTTTTTCTGCTCATTTCAAAGAAGGGAAGCACATAGGACGCCTTAGTGAACGCTCTCTGTTCAAAAAAGTAAAAGGTCAATGGTTTTACCTATCTGGTGAGCATGAGGTAGAAAAGAACACGCCTTTGATCAAATCCGATGAAATGAAGATAGGTCGTAATGACCCATGTTCATGTGGATCAGGTAAAAAGTACAAAAAGTGCTGTGCAATTGCCTAAATGGTCGACCTTGTCATGACCTTTTAGTCGATGAAGTAAGGCTTTATTTTAAAAGCCTTACTTTGCCTGCTCTACTTCTCGTAAATGCCATTTTTGCTGGATACTAATCAGTTCATCTTCAATGGATAAAAACAAACGTACTAATTCTGGATCAAAGTGAGATCCCGAAGAAGTCTCGATATGTGCCAATGCCTCTTCAATCGTCCAACTCTTTTTATAAGAACGCTCCATAGTAAGCGCATCAAAGACATCGGCCATGCCCACAATTCGAGCCGATTGAGGTATGGCTTCCTCAGCCAAACCATAGGGGTAACCAGATCCATCCCATTTCTCATGATGCCCAAGTGCGGCCTGCGCGGCCAATTGAAATAATGGGGCATTGCTTTTACTTAGAATATTATAACCCGCCACCGTATGAGACTTCATGATGTCCATTTCTTCATCCGTTAGCTTATTAGGCGATTTTAAAATAGAGTGAGGAATCGCAACTTTACCGGTATCGTGCATGGGAGCCGCTAAGCGTAATAGCTCAACCTGCTCTTCCTTCCAGCCTGCTGCTCTTGCTAACGCAGCGCTGTAATCGGCCATGCGCCACATGTGAATACCAGTATCAGAATCATTTAAATGTCCCACTTCACCCAGCATGGTTACCGCTGATTCAAGGGCATCGTCTAATTGCTGAGTACGGGCGGCAATAATGGCTTTATTTTGCTTATCATTTTCCGATAGTTTCAAGTGAGTTGACACTCTAGACAAAGTCGTCATGGGTGAAATTGGCTTGGTAATAAAATCAACGGCCCCAACCCTGAAGCCTTCTATTTCATTTTGCATATCGGTTGCAGCCGTTAAGAATATCACCGGAATGTCAGCCGTCTGCTCTTGGCTTTTTAACCTTTCACATACTTCAAAACCGCTCATCCCAGGCATCATGACATCCAATAAGACAATATCTGGCGCACTGGTCGCAATAATATTTAACGCCACTTCCCCACTTTTCGCTACCTGAACCTGATAATGTTCAGCCAGTATGTCTTTGAGCAAATCAATATTTCTTGGCACATCATCTACGATCAACACTTTTTTCTTATCTGTGAAGGTATTAATGTTATTCGTCATCATATTCATTGGCTTTTGTCCGTGTAAACTCATGATAAATATAACCTTTTCAACTCTTGCAAAACCCTAATGGCATCTTGGAAGTCATAATCCTTGATGTAGGCCAATACCTGTTGAAGGATTTCCCGTTGATCCTTGTCCGTCAACCAGAGTAACAGCCCCTTCACTTTTTCCTCAGAGGACACATCACCGACTATTAAGAGTTGTTCTATAACTTCGATTTCAGCCAACCTTTCTTGTTGGTCATTGGGTATGACTGCCTGCACATGGCGCATCGCTTCTTTTGCCGTAAGCAAGGTTATGGTTTTCTTAATTAACATATGATGATCAAGCGGTTTATACATAACATCATCAAATAACGTATCTACCTTTTCGGCACCATCGACATTCACCACATCCGCAGTTAAACACAAAATAATGGGAGCTTGATCTCCTAATTTATCTCGAATTAGCTGAGTGGCTTGATAGCCGTCCATAATAGGCATCCGTATATCCATTAAAATTAAATCATAAGGAGTTTCTATGGCTTTAGCATAGGCTTGCTCGCCATTTTCAGCCCAATCCAGTGCTATCCCCATTTTGTTGTAAATGGCCTTTACAATATTGGCATTCACAACATTATCTTCCGCCAATAAAATGCGTTTATTCTTCATAAAGTGAGCTTCTAGTGACTCACCTTTTCCTGATGCGTCATCGCAATCATCAGCAAACAACAAAACCCTGTTCTTGTTTTTTAGTTCTTCAACCTGTTTTGGCGTCACCAAAACCGAACACGATTCAGTATGTTGAGACATATCTTGTTTGCAATATATGGCCGCCTGATTTTTCAACATACGGTACAAACTAGGGTTTTGTTGCTTAGATCGAGAGAAGTAGTCATAACTCACTAAAATGGCATTAACACTTAAGTCTTTTGACTGACTGGAAAAATGCCCAACGACCTCGGTTGCATCCATCAAAACAATATTTTCCATGCCGCTTTCATAAAGAAAGTCCACTAGATACGCGTCTTCTTTTAACAAAACCAATTTGGTGTTTTGCTGGCCTTTTAAATCCACAGGTCGATATGGCATAACGACTTTGAACAAGGCACCAGCCCCTGCAGCGCTAACATAGGACAATTCACCACCAAATAAGTCCACTAACTGGCGAGTAATACTCAACCCTAATCCAGTACCACCAAACAAACGCGTCGTACTACTATCCGCTTGTTTGAAGGGCTCGAACACATCCATGTTATTACCGATTCCAACACCGGTATCTTGTACTTCGATAAGCAGTTGACCTGTGTCAGCCAAGCCTACTCGCAAATCAACTCGCCCTTCTTGGGTAAATTTAATGGCGTTACTTAGCAAATTAATCATGATTTGCTGA
The DNA here is from genome assembly GCF_001625355.1 of Marinomonas sp. TW1. Lineage (GTDB taxonomy): Bacteria > Pseudomonadota > Gammaproteobacteria > Pseudomonadales > Marinomonadaceae > Marinomonas. The sequence continues at coordinate 39,561 of NZ_JSEE01000016.1, read as the reverse complement.
AGCCGCGTTTGATCACCAATCAAATGATTAGATAACTCAAAATCACGGCTAACACTAAAATGAAGATTCTTCTTACAGGCCATCTCGGCATTGACCTGAAAAACGTATTCCAACACTTGGTCTAGACGAAACTCTGCCTCTTCCAACTCAACGCCATCTGATTCCAGTTTTGAAAACTCCAATATGCCATTAATAATATGTAACAGAGCATCGGCCGAGGTTTGGATTTTTTTCACCCTATCATGAACCTTATTCTCTAATGCCTCATCTAAGAGTAGATGACTAAAACCAATAATGGCATTCATTGGCGTACGAATTTCATGACTCATGGTCGCCATGAACTCTGATTTCACCTTAAGAGCCTTTTCCGCTGATTGAACAGCCTGCTCTAATTCATCGGTAAGCTCTATGGATTTTTGGTAGGATTCGGTTGCAATGCGCAATTGTCTGAACAACATATAGATGATGAACATCACCGTAATGGCCAATACAAAAATCAAACTGGCCAATTTGATAAACAAATCATAAGATACGGCTCTTCGCTCCACTTTTTCAGCCGATCTTAACGTAAGCGTATCTAAGACGATGGATTCAGTAGCTTTTAAAATGTTATTACTTTCCTTAAGCGCTCTTTCTACATCAACCTGTTCGCCATCAACAAACAATAATGAATCGAGATACGTTAATTTATTGGAGATAACTTCGGTCACCTGATCGGCATTCGGCAATCGTTGGAACACTTGCTTAAGTTGGCCAAACTTAACAATATTTAAACGACTGTAGAGAATATCAAAGCGATCTTTCGCTTCTTGAAGACGCTCTTCGTCTGGTTGATCTTCCAGTAATTTTAAAGCATTTCTGAGTTTTAATGCTTCTCTATCCAGTTGATAAGATGCCCACAAAGCATCTTCCTCGACAGCCGACATGATGACTTTCTGACGCTCGACTAACTCAAAAAAGATGCCTGCCGTGACGGCTAGAAAAATGAACGCAGCACTCACCAATAGATAGATGGATGAGCGTTTTTCCGCAACAGAGCGCAGCGGTCTCAGAAACAACATGGGCCTCATCAATCGATTACTCAACCAGCATCGCTTTAATCTGCCAAACTGAGCGATTGTGTATTACTTCATTATTAAGCTCAGGCATGTCACTGAAAGGATAAAGAACAAACAATGGCCCTTTATCACGAATCGACATCGGCTTACCATTCATATCCATAGCCAACAGAACGTCAAAATCAAACGCATCAGAAATCGGCATCTTCGCACTGTAATCATTCAGAGCGGACACTTTTAAGCTAACTCCCATTGCGCCAACAGCTTGTAAGACAGAGCTCAACATCGGACCTTGATACAAATCAGATCCTTCCGTCCAAGGGGTAACCGTTTCTAAATCAAAGGCTCCCAACGACAACAACATGTCACGATCAAATTCGGCCGTATTATGGTCGGTATTAGTGTGAGTAATTTGGCCAGAAACCGTTAAGATCACCTTGCCTGTTGGCTCAGGTAAACTGGCCGCTGTCGCTGTCATGCCTATGACCGCAGACAAAATGTAAGTGATGCACGCTAGAACACTGGATTTAGTCATACCCTACCTCGTAAATTCAAATTACTCAGCAGTATAAATAAACCAAGATCGCTTTCCTCTAGACAATTACGAAACGCTACGCTTTCTCTACCTAGCAAAACAAAGGGCAACACTAGATACAAAAAAAACCGCTCTAGGCGGTTTTTAAGACATCTAAATACTTGCTTTTATGGCACATCATGACCTTGTGACGTGATGAGAACCCGAAACCAATCATCATCACTTAAACGAATTTGACAAGCCTCAACCGCACTTTGTAAACGGTCAATCTTACCGGATCCCATCACAGGACAGATGCCTGCTGGATGCCTTAACAGCCAAGCCACAACAATCTGGTCCACTGAAGCGCCCATATTGTCTGCCAGTTCATGAAGCAAATTGCGCACTCGCTGGGCTCGCTCTGTTTGCCCACTAAACAAATCACCACCAGCAAAAGGCGACCAAGCCATTGGTGTTACAGCATGCTGCTGCATATGCTCCAAAGTACCATCCTGAAAATGTTGCAATGCCAATGGCGATAATTCAACCTGATTAACAATTAATGGGGCATCTGTACGAGATTGAAGCAAGTCAAACTGATGCGGTGTGAAATTTGATACTCCAAAATGTTTCACCTTACCCAAAGTAAACAAATGATCAAATGCTTGTGCCACTTCATCCGCATCCATTAAAGGGCTGGGGCGATGCAACAGCAAAGTATCAATGTATTCGCATTGCAGATTCTCCAACGAACGGTCCACACTCGCCAAAATATGCTCACTACGATAGTCGTAACGATGCACGTTTATCTCTGGACGTTGCTCGGAAGGCAATAAAATACTGCATTTAGTGACTATTTCCATCTTGTCACGAAGCTCTGGTTTACGCTTTAACGCCTCACCAAATAAGCCTTCACACTGATAGTCACCATAAATGTCCGCATGATCAAATGTGGTCACGCCAAGCGCCAAACATTGTTCAACAAAAGCCAATGTGTCTTGTGCAGACCAGCCCCATTCTTGTAAACGCCAAAAACCTTGAGCAATGCGAGATCCCTCAAAACCTAATGGATGATATTGATGTCTCATTCATTTTATCCTTTTAGTTGAGTGCGCCCATTCTAAATAAGATACCAAGAAACTCAATCCACAATAGAGCCAAAGGCAATATAGAATTGACTTTCATTTACAAGTAATTATCATTTGCATCATAATAATTACTTTGAGATATACTATGAAGCGCTTCTCCTCTTACCTTACTGGTTTCTTACTAACCTTGATAATAATGCCTCCCCTGCATGCTGCTGAACGCATTGCCGTCGCAGGAGGCTCGATAACTGAAATCATATATCGACTAGGAGAACAAGATAAAATCGTTGGGGTTGACTCCACCAGCACATACCAAGCCGCCGATAAAACACACCCATTACTGGGCTATGTAAGAAACATTTCGGTAGAAGGCTTACTCTCCTTACAACCAGACTTGTTAATTGGCGAGAGCGATACCGGTCCAAGTAAAGCATTAGAACAAGTTCGTGCAGTTGGCTTAAACACAGTCATCATTGAAGAAGATGATTCAATTGACGCCATAAAAAGCAAAATCCGCACAGTAGGTAAACTATTACAAGTTGAGAATAAAGCAGAAAATTTAATTAGTGAGATTCAACTGGACATCGACGCACTAGCCTATGCCAATGACAAGCTTAATAAGCAGTCAAAACACAAACCAAAAGTGTTATTCCTACTTACATTACAAAATGGTGCCCCCATTGCCGCTGGCAATCATACTTCTGCCCACACTACGATCACGGCAGCAGGTGGCAACAATGCACTAGAAAACGAAAAGGGTTGGGTAAAGCTCTCCCCTGAGGCCGCTCTTGAGCTAAACCCAGATGTCATAGTGGTCATGAATCGTCCTGATGCAACATTAGACGCGGTCGCTAAACTAGCCCACTTCAAGTACACTGAGGCCGTTAAAAATAACGCTGTATACAGTATCGATGGCGGATATTTATTGGGGTTCGGGCCAAGAACACCGCAAGCCATTATTGAATTAGGTACTATGATTCATGGCGCATTTCCTTTGCCACAAGGCTATCAATTTCGTTATGACAACGAGCAGCAGATCAATACCGGACACAGCTCATGACAGACACTCTAACGCTGAGCGCTGAGCGTAGCAAAAAGCAATTTATGGCCAAGCCTTTTACGCTTGGCCTACTTATATTAAGCGCCATTTTGTCCATCACGATCGGTGCGATGCCACTGTCTTTTAATCAAATATTTCAAGATCTGCTTAACATCACAGGAACACAACATTATGCTCTGAGCACGAATGTTTTACTGGAAATTCGCTTACCTCGTACCTTACTGGCCATGGCGGTTGGCGCGGCATTAGGTATGTGCGGTGCCGCCATGCAAGCCCTGTTTCGCAACCCTCTAGCGGACCCCGGCTTAATAGGCGTTGCTGGAGGCGGAGCATTTGGCGCCGTCGTCATTATTGTACTTGGTAACAGTATGTTCCCAAATGCAATGTCCTATTTTGGCCCATATGCACTACCAATAGGCGCGATGTTAGGTTGCCTTGGCGTCTGCGGCATTATCTATAAACTCAGTAATCAACATGGTCAATTTACTATCATCACCTTGTTACTAGCTGGAATTGCTGTGAACGCAATAGTCGGTTCTTTTATTGGCATCTTAACGTTAATAAGTACCGATGAAGAGTTACGAGAATTAACCTTTTGGACCATGGGGAATCTTGGCGGTAATAATTGGTCACTTACCTTACCAGTATTGCTCTTGATTGGTATTAGCATAGTTGGCTTAAGTCGCCTTGCTCGGCCTCTTAACCTATACCTCCTTGGCGAAGCTCAGGCAGAGCATCTTGGCGTACAGGTTGCACAGCTTAAGAAACAAGTCTTTTTGTTCACGGCCATCGCTATTGGGGCGGCAGTTTCTATTAGCGGCATGATTGGCTTTGTTGGTTTTGTTATTCCTCACCTTGTTCGTATTTTGATAGGCCCAGATCATAAGTTTTTACTGCCAACCAGCATGTTGTTGGGAGCCAGTTTTTTAACCCTCACAGACATTATTGCACGCATTGCCATTCCCCCCGCAGAAGTGCCGATTGGTTTAGTCACCAGCGCCTTAGGTGGCCCTTTTTTCCTTTACGTGTTGTATAAGCAAACTCAAAGATTCAATTAATTCATTTTAGGGTATCAATCATGTCTATGATCGCACATGACTTATCAATTTCATTCATGGGTAAGCCTTGCCTAAAAAATGTTCAATTGACCGCTGAACCCAATCAGCTGACGGTTTTAATTGGGCCAAATGGTGCAGGAAAATCCACATTATTAAAGGCTTGCTGTGGTGATTTTGAAGCGGTTTCAAATCACGTTTCTTTAAATGGCAAAAACATTGCTCAATATTCTGCAGCAGAACTTGCTCAAATAAGAGCTGTTATGACTCAGTCCTATGAGATGGGATTTAGCTTTACCGTATCCGAAGTTGTGACAATGGGCTGTTATGCTTTCGAGCATCTCATAACTCGGCAAGATATGGCAAAGATTGTACGAGATGTCATGAATTATATGTCGATATCGCACTTGCATGATCAAAACTTTATGACTCTATCAGGAGGAGAAAAACAGCGTACGCAGTTAGCCCGAGTATTGGCACAACTGTGGTTTCCTTATCAACAAGACACTCCACGTTTTCTACTGTTGGATGAACCTACCTCCAGCCTTGATATTTATCATCAGCATCAAGTTCTATCTCTTGCCAAAACTCTTACCAATAGAAACATAGGGGTGATCGCCGTTGTACATGACCTATCTCTTGCAGCAAATTTTGCCGACCAATTGGTTCTACTCAATCATGGAGAAGTGATTACACAAGGGACTGCGGAAAAAGTATTACAAAGACACCATTTAGATAAGGTCTATGGCGTCAAAGGAGATTTTTTTCATTCATCACCTGACGTTCAGCCCACAGTATTATTGGATTCGATTCAATAATACCATTTGAATTAGGAACACATTTAAATAAAAAAGGGAGTGCTAAATAGCACTCCCTTTTTTAGGTCGACTCAACTTAATGAGCAATTACGAAACAAGCGTAGCTTCAGCAATAGCCCGCCAATCTTTGTTTTCCGGGCTTTTTTCTATTCTTTTACCAAAGAATTGCGCCACCTGATTTCCAGTTCCATCATACAACTCTAATGAAGTAATAATGCCATCAGACGTTGGCTTTCTAATTAACCAACCACGGTTTATACCACTCATAAGTAAATGCAAATTGAACTCTGGGTCAAGGATATTCAGCCAATCTCCCTTCTCAACAATCGAATGAATGACACCAGAGTGAATCTGAATGCCACCTTTATTCCCTACAAAACACATAATGGGCACTTGCTGATCCGCTACTGTAATCAACACCTCTTTCAATTTCCCTATGTCAAACGGCTGAGCATATTCTTCACCGACCAAATCAAACGCCCGTTCTCGACTTACTGCATATTTCTTCAGCAAACCAACAAATTGATGGACATCTGTCATATTTGACCAGTCTTGGTATAGTGCCATTTGGTCTATCTCTTGCGCTTCGCTAGCAACGCCTTCTGATCTCTTAACAATGCTCAATCTTACTTGCTGATTTGAATGACGATATTTTGTGACCAAACTCATATAGGCTTCAACATTACTGCTTTCTTGCAAATACAACTTCTGAATAGCCACGCCATTTTCATCATAAAATTGAAGACTAAAACGACTACCGTTAGGCAATGTTTCTTGAACCGCAAAACCATGCTTCCAACGTTTTAGAAATAACCGTAAATCGATACGGTTATCAGATGAAATGATTAACCCCATCCCCATTGGCCCACCAACTTTGACATTTTCATAAACGCCTTTACGCTCATGAACAGCAAAGTCATTACGTAGCAAAATCATGACATAACCCAAACTTGGTAGATCTTTAAGCAAATTGGCAAAATCGTCATTAAAGTAAAGACTCTGCACACCCAACTGCTCATAGACCATTTCTGCCTCAGACATTTCCAATTGAGTCGCGACGTCACGCTGTCTCATATTTGGTTGGTCTTGCTTCAATGCGGCATATTTCTCCTGCAAAGAGGCATTATCAATTGATCTGTCAAATAACGTCTTAATAGACATAACAACTCCAGACGTGTTTCATTAAAAGGTTGAAGTAAGTGACAGTTTGAAAGAGCGTCCGCTTTCCAGGTAGCGTTCCGATTCTCGCGCCGGTTGAATCATCACAACCTTATCCGTTAGATTATTAATACCAAATCGCAATCTGGTGTTATCCAATATCTGCTTACTAACGCCCAAATCGGCCACGAAATACCCTTCTAACATCTCTGTATTAGCCTCATTAGTAAACTGGTCACCAACATAACGAGCTTGTGCATCTAGATCAAAACCTGAATATAGATCTTTATGAAGGTAGTTTACTTTGACAAGATGATCCGAACGATCCACTAACGCCTTACCATTAGACTCATTTTCAGTATCAAGATAAGTGTAACTCAAGCTAAGCTTCTGAGTGTCTAAGTCATTAAATATCGACCAAGTGAACTCTACACCCTGTAGAATAGCCGATTGAACATTCTCATATTGCCTAATTGTAGTAATCCCCGTTGATGACACTACTTCCGTACTGATAAGATCTTCTACATCAGAGCGAAACAAAGTAATGGCACCTTGGGAATGACTCTGCTGGAATGTTACCCCTAACTCAAGCGTGTTCGCCGTTTCAGGTTTAAGATCATCATTCCCAAAATAGCGACTCGACCCTCCATTTACCACGTAATTAGAAGAGCCTTGACTAATAGAAGGCGCAAGATAACTTTTACCATAACTAGCTTTCACCCCTAAAACAGGTGTTAGCTGATTAAAGACACTGACTTTAGGGCTAACCTCGCTACCATATTTACTGTGATCATCAAATGCCACGCCCAATGTAATACTTGTCTTATCCGTCATCTTAAACACATTTTGTGCCGCTAAGGTCGTTGAATCCACCTTGTCTTGAAACGTCGTGGTGTCGTCACGAATGGCTTCTTCCTCGCGATAAGTTAACCCAACACTCAGATAATTTTTTTCATTTAAATAACCTTGCGTATCAAAAGCAAAACTGTCTTCCTTAACGGTCCAATCTCGGGTGGCTTCAAGTACATTCGACTCACCAGTCGAATAAGAAACCGTGCTGTCAAAATTGGCTATTTCAGTTAAATACTCGACAGTAAATATCTTGGTTTCGACGTCAGTCGTGTCATCTTCATCTCCCGAAGCGTCGTATTCCTTACTATTGTCATCAGATTGAAGAGTACTGAGTTCAATACGATCGCCGTTATTCAAGTCGATTCCAATCACGGCTTGATAGTTATCAAGGTCTTTAGACGATTGTAAGCTGGCCAAATCGTCATCATCTCGAATTTCATCTCTATCACTGGTTTGTCCAGAAACCAATAAATCAATATTATCTGTTACCGCGCCAGAAGCAGACAAACTTACCCCTTGACTATCTCCGCCATTGGCATTGTCCATTACTTCTCCATAAAGAGAGATTGAGCCAGACCATTCTGCGGTTGATTTTTTGGTAATGATATTAATTACCCCGGCCAAGGCATCAGCACCATAAAGACTGGACGCAGGGCCACGAATAATTTCGATTTTTTCAATATTAGCTAAAGGCACCAACCCATAACGATACGCAGGCTCTCTAGGTACGGAACGGTCAATGTTTGGGATACGTTTGCCATTTACCAAAATCAAAACTTGATCCGTACCAAAACCTCTTATTTGAGCGGCTGGCGATGGATTGACATAAGTGGAAACGAGCTGAACGCTGGGAGATAAATTGATTACATCAGCTAAATCCGTTGCGCCACTAGACTTAATGTCATCAGCCGTAATGACACTAACGGAGCCAGAATAGTTATTTTGATCAACAGGCGCTTTCGCTGAAATGATCAATGAATCCAAATCCGTTGTCTCATTCGCCAATAAAGTATTTGCTGTAATGAAACAACCGGAAATTAAAATAGCTAACTTTTTTTTATTAAATTTCATTTTTAAAACCTAAGAAAGTTGAAAGATGATATACAACTTGCACTCCTTGCAACCCTTAACCTAAATGATAATGATTACTATCATTATTTTCAACAAATTATTTGCACATTTCCCTCAATGTGTCATTTTTATGCAAATGACATCACCTAACATCCTAGGTATACTAGCCCTCATTCAAGACTGACCTCTTATACAGAGCGACGCGACCACTTACAGACGGGATATTTTTGAGCCATACATTGACCCTTTATTTATTTAGCCACTAGGCGCTCATTAACAAAAAACTTAAACCACTGTGATGGATACAAACATGAACTCTATAACTCTTGGCCCACTTTCTAAGGCTGATGGCGAAATCCAAATTCCAGGCTCAAAGAGTCTTTCAAACCGCATTTTGTTACTGGCAACGCTTGCCAAAGGCACCACCAGAATCACTAATTTATTAGACAGTGATGACATTCGTCATATGCTCGAGAGCCTGACTCAATTGGGCGTAAGCTACCGCCTAGAAGATCAAGGCACGACTTGTGTATTAGAAGGTCTGGGTGGCCCTATTCAAGCCGATTTCGGTGACTTGTTTTTGGGCAATGCTGGCACTGCCATGCGCCCACTAACCGCAGCACTATGCCTTGGTCAAGGTGAATTTCGTTTGCATGGTGAGCCTCGCATGCACGAACGTCCGATTGGCGACCTAGTCGATGCCCTGAAAACGCTTGGTGTAAACATTCAATATGAAGGCGAGACGAATTACCCACCGCTGCGCATTAAGGCTAATGGATTAAACGGCGGGGAAGTTGCCATCAAAGGCAACATTTCAAGTCAGTTCTTGACTGCTATTTTAATGAGCGCTCCCTTGGCGCAACAAGACCTCACTATTAAGGTCGATGGAGAATTAGTCTCTAAGCCTTACATCGACATCACATTACACGCTATGAAGCAATTTGGTATCGAGGTGGAAAACCAAAATTACCAAGCCTTTATCGTCAAAGGTCAGCAAACTTACCAAAGCCCTGGCGAAATCATGGTCGAAGGTGATGCCTCTTCTGCATCTTATTTTTTAGCGGCAGCGGCGATTGCTGGTGGAAAAATCAAAGTGCATGGCGTTGGTACAGACAGTGTTCAAGGGGACGTGAAGTTCGCTGAAGTACTGGAAAAAATGGGGGCGAAAATCACCTATGGTCCGACCTGGATAGAAGCAGAACGTCAAACGCTGAAAGGCGTAGACCTAGATATGAACCACATCCCAGATGCCGCCATGACAATTGCTACGACAGCACTGTTTGCAGAAGGCACGACTCGCATCCGTAATATTTATAACTGGCGCGTAAAAGAAACAGACCGTTTAAGTGCAATGGCCACAGAGCTTAAAAAGCTTGGTGCTGAAGTGATTGAAGGTGAAGATTTCATTAGTGTCACACCGGTAACAACCTTAAAACACGCGGCAATCGATACCTACAATGATCACCGCATTGCGATGTGCTTCTCATTGGTAGCCTTCTCAGATACCCCTGTGACAATCAATGATCCAGGCTGTACCTCTAAGACCTTCCCAACCTACTTTGAATTATTCAATGAAGTGACTCAATCGTAGAGAATGACTAACGTCATCCAGCCTCAGTAGCCTATGCATTATTTCCTAGGTCACTGAGGCTTTTTTATTACGAATTATTTTACATTATCTGGTGCCGCTGGCGTTTCCAACCTTTCAATCTGCTTCGGTGTCAGTAACTCATACAAAGACGCACGATTCTCCGCGTACGCCATGGTTAACGCCTTAGTTTGCTTAGCGCTTTTATCCGCCAGTGTATCCACTTGCTTCAAATAACCTTTTGAATTGGGCGTAAGCTGACTCAATGCGACTTGAGTTTTATGAAGTTGCTCTTGGATTTTTCGTATTTTTTGACCATCTCGTTCAAACAATGCTGACACTTTATGCTCTGCATCACTGTCCAAGCCCAACTTATCGGCAATGCGCTCCGCCAATTGCTCATGATTAGGTGCCGCCATTTTTACTTCCTCCGACTCAGCAAAGGCTTTCATTGCCACACCAGCAATAAGCGCAATACCCAAACATGTCACGGCAATCATGCCAGTTTTTTTATTGGTCAACATACTTTCTCCTCGATCGTTCTGTTTGCGATGAAGACATTATGTCTAGAGTTACGTCAAACCGAACCAAAGACCAAGGAGAGAGTGATAAAGCTTGTCAGCATGACGTCAACAAGCTGATGAATGTATCCATCAAGCTAAATAAAACCGTCAATGAATGCACATTACCCCAATTAGGAACGACTTGTTAAGGCTGGGTCCCAATCTTTCCAAACCACCTCTTTCCCTTGGGCATGAATCATCGCCGCAATGTCAACGACGCTTCTTTCATCACTTATCTCAAACTGTTCCAAAGCAGGCTGAGCTTCTTCGGCATAACCTCCGGGCTGAGTTTTAGACTCAGCACTCATGGTGGTGAAGCCCATTTTTACAGCATGCTGCCTAAAGCTAGGCGATTCACGTGTCGACAAACTCATTTCTAAATCCGCATCAAATAACCGCCAAGCAGCAATCAATTGAACCAATTGGCGATCGCTGATCACGGATTTAGGCTCGATCCCTCCTTCGCAAGGACGAATTCTCGGAAAAGCCACACTAAAACGGCTACGCCAATAACGCTTTTGCAAATGGCGCAGGTGATGAGCCATGGCAATAGAGTCAGTACGCCAATCCTCTAAGCCCAATAGCACTCCTAAACCTATTTTATGAATCTGAGCCTGACCAATACGATCCGGCGCATCTAAGCGGTAATTAAAATTGCTTTTATTACCCCGCAAATGATGCTCTAGATAGGTTTTACGTCGGTAGGTTTCTTGATACACCAAGACCGCATCCAATCCCAATTGCTGAAGCCGCTCATAATCCGCCTTTTCTAATGGCTGAACTTCCATAGAGAGCTGACTGAAATGGGGCTTTATGCGCGGTAACATACGCTCAAAATACGGCATAGAGACCTTGTTTGTTTCACCTGTGACCAACAGAATATGGTCAAACCCTTTCGCCTTAATAGCAGCCACCTCAGCATCGACTTGCTGCTCATTAAGTGTCAGACGGCGAATGGCGTTCGACATAGAGAAACCACAGTAAGTACATTCATTGGCACAGGTATTTGACAAATACAGCGGCGCAAATAAGCTGATCGTGTTGCCGAAACGCTGCTGAGTGATACGTTCACTTTTGCTCACCATCTCCAGCAAATAAGGTGCTGCAGCAGACGAAATTAGCGCCGAAAAATCGTCTACGTCCAGCTTATCTTTTGCCAGAGCCCGAATCACATCTTGTTCGGTTTTCATTTGATGACTGCGAGTCATCGTTTGCCAGTCCATCCCCTCAAGCACCTGACTGAACTGACCTGCAATGGCTGGGCTCTGCTCAACAACACGCACAACAGAGGCTTTACTCATGATAACGCCCCAATAAACTCGGTCAGTGGGCTGGTGGCATGTGCTGCATCAGACCGCTTCTCACCCAATCCGGATTCGTACGCTAATCGACCCGCTTCAACGGCCAACCGAAACGCCTTGCCCATTTGTTTCGGTTGTTTCGCCACAGCCATCGCGGTATTCACCAAAACCGCATCCGCGCCCATCTCTAAGGCCAATGAGGCATCCGATGGCGCACCAATTCCGGCATCCACAATCACCGGCACATTGGCCTGCTCGATAATAATGTCCAAAAAGGGGCGACTCGCTAGCCCCATGTTCGATCCAATTGGCGAGCCTAACGGCATCACACATTGGCAACCGACCTCTTCCAGACGCTTACACAAAACAGGATCCGCATGCACATAAGGCATCACCACAAAGCCTTTTTTTATCAACGCCTCTGCTGCTGCTAAGGTTTCATTGCCATCTGGCATCAAATAACGTGGGTCTGGATGGATTTCCAATTTGACCCAATTCGTCTGCAGCGCCTCGCGAGCCAGTTCGGATGCAAAAATAGCCTCTTTCGCATTTCTTGCGCCGGAGGTATTAGGCAGTAACTTTACGCCCATGTTTTGCAAGGGTTTCAAAATGTTGTCAGTTTGATGCTGTAAATCCAAACGCCGCAGAGATAGAGTCACCAACTCAGTGCCACTGGCCGACAGAGACTCTGTCATTGCCTCGGCATTGGCATACTTTCCAGTACCGGCAAATAAACGCGAGCCAAACGTTTGATCTGCAATAATCAATGGTGTCATAGCTAACCTCCTGCAATGGATTCAAAAATAAACACACGGCAAGATGCAAGCAGATCGGTCGTCGCCCAAGCGCTGCGAGGAATAATGTTTTGATCTATGGCGACCGCTACACCAGCAGACTCTTTTTGCAAAACATTAATTAAGTCTTGAACATGACGACCATCAAATTCAAACGGTTTATCATTAAGAAATATTTTCATTTATGACCTCCCTTGATTGCTCAAACACTCCAATCAGATAGCGAGTCACCTGCTCAGGGGATTCAGCCAAGGTAATAGCAGTGACTAAAGCCACACTGTTTACCCCTGTGGCCGTAACAGCAGCAAAACGTTCGCAGTTAATCCCGCCAATGGCGACCGTAGGGTAATGACCTTTGAGTAAATTGACATAATGCTGCAGACGCTCAAGCCCCTGAGGTTGCGATGGCATTTGCTTTGTTTGTGTTGGATAAATATGACCCAAAGCAATATAACTGGGGTTAAAGGCCAAAGCTCGAGCAATTTCAAAATAGCCATGAGTACTAACCCCTAAACGCAAACCCGCTTGCTGAATGCGCGCTAAGTCAGCCACCAGCAAGTCTTCCTGTCCTAGGTGAACGCCATAAGCACCGTATTCAATGGCCTTTTCCCAGTAATCATTAATAAACACCTGTGCTTGGTAGGTTTTTCCCAATCGGACTGCTTGTTGAATTTGCTCATCAAGCTGAGTTGAATCGGCGTCTTTGATGCGCAATTGGGCAATGCGAACCCCTTGCTTCAACACCAATGCCAACCATTCAATAGAATCCACAACAGGGTACAAGCCCATTAAATCGACATCCATCTCTGCAAATACATGAGATTGCCCCAACCCTATGTCAGCGGTCACAATATCCGGTAAATTGTCAATCTGCTCCGGCCAACCTGGTCTACCTAATGGGCCGGCTCCTTGTCCTATTTGCACACCAGTTTTAAGCGCACCGGTAATGTAGGCCTTTGACATCGTAATCGCATCGTCAGCAAGGTAGTCATATCCCAAAAAGCAAGCCAAGGCGGTTGATATTGTGCAGCCTGTGCCACGAGTATTGTGAACAGACAGTTTTTGCGTTGAAAAACCACACACACTTTCACCCTTAAACCACCAATCCGTCGCGGTGGCGTCCTCATGATGCCCCCCTTTCAACAACCAAGAAACTTGGTTAACGCCATATTTTTCAGTGATTTGAAAGGCGGTTTGGTTGACCGATTGATGCGCCGAAATTTGCGTTAGCGCTTCAAATTCCAACAAATTCGGGGTGATATAATCCACATAAGGCAGCATCAAAGTCAGTAAATCAACCGCCGCCTCACTTTGCTGTAACCGATTACCTGCTTCACTGCTGGCCGCCATGACAGGATCAAACACAATGTTAATCTCAGGGTGTTGTTGTTTTACGGTTGCTAACCACTTACTACACGCGACCACCAACTCATGATTGGGCAACAAGCTCACTTTAATGGCTTGCGGCCACACATCATCCAACAGCGTCTGCCATTGCGCATCAAACATCGCCACACTGACTGGCTCAACCGAGTCAACGACTTTGGAATTTTGCGCCGTGACGCAGGTCACGATCGATTGAACATGACATCCTAGATCTTGCCCTGTTCGTAAGTCGGCTTGCAATCCTGCGTGTGCCGACGAGTCAGACCCGCCAACACACAAAATAACAGGAGGTTTTGACATTATCTCAGCTCCTACTTTAAGGTTGCCCTGTTTCAAGGTCCGTTGTCGAAGCCGTTTTGCTTGCCACTGACACCTCATCTGTTGACGATTCAGCCAATAAATTTGAATCAAATTTGTCTGTCGTCAGATACACGTCGCTGCCTAAATCACGAAATTGTTCAGACATTTTTTGCATGCCAGCAATCGGGTTATCCTCCTCTATGGACACTAAATCAATGGCATTCGCTTCTAATCCCGCCGCATAATCTCGCACTTCTTGGGTAATTTTCATCGAGCAGAATTTTGGACCACACATAGAGCAGAAATGCGCCACTTTACCAGATGCTTGAGGCAAGGTTTCATCGTGATAAGCACGCGCGGTTTCTGGGTCAAGAGACAGATTAAATTGATCTTCCCAGCGGAATTCAAAACGCGCCTTCGAAAGCGCATTATCGCGAACCTGCGCCCCAGGGTGACCTTTGGCAAGGTCCGCGGCGTGAGCGGCAATTTTATAGGTAATCAAGCCCTGCTTTACGTCTTCCTTGTTTGGCAAACCTAAGTGTTCTTTCGGCGTCACGTAACACAACATGGCACAACCGTACCAGCCGATCTGAGCGGCACCAATACCTGAGGTAATGTGGTCATAACCCGGGGCAATATCTTGTGTTAATGGCCCCAAAGTATAAAAAGGTGCTTCATGACAATGCTCTAATTGTTCAGTCATGTTCTGCTCAATTAGCTGCATCGGCACATGCCCAGGCCCTTCAATCATGACTTGCACATCGTACTCCCAAGCCACTTTTGTTAATTCGCCTAGCGTTCTCAATTCCGACATTTGTGCTTCGTCGTTGGCGTCCATGATAGACCCAGGACGCAGGCCATCGCCTAATGACAACGCCACATCGTATGCGGCACAGATCTCACAAATATCACGGAAGCGTTCATACAAAAAACTTTCCGTATGATGCGCCAAACACCATTTGGCCATAATCGAACCGCCGCGAGACACAATGCCAGTCAGGCGCTTCGCCGTCAGTGGGACATAACGCAACAAAACCCCAGCGTGGATTGTGAAGTAATCCACACCCTGCTCCGCCTGTTCAATCAAGGTGTCACGAAATACCTCCCAGTTTAAGTTTTCCGCAATGCCATCGACTTTTTCCAAGGCTTGATAAATCGGCACAGTGCCAATAGGAACGGGGGAATTACGTAAAATCCATTCTCGGGTTTCGTGTATGTTTTTACCGGTGGACAAATCCATTACGGTATCCGCTCCCCATCGAGTCGACCAAACCAGCTTTTCCACTTCTTCTTCAATGGAAGACGTGACCGCAGAATTACCAATGTTGGCATTCACCTTAACCAAAAAATTGCGGCCGATGATCATCGGCTCAGATTCTGGGTGGTTAATGTTATTGGGGATAATGGCACGACCTCTTGCCACCTCATCTCGCACAAATTCCGGGGTAATTTTATCTTGCAGGTTAGCCCCAAAACTTTGGCCCGGATGCTGCTTAAGCAGCAATTCACTCTTGATGGCTTGCAAGTTTTGATTTTCACGAATCGCAATGTATTCCATCTCAGGGGTGATTATTCCCTTTTTGGCATAGTGCATTTGGGTGACACATTGACCAGACTTAGCTCGGCGTATTTTGGGCAAATGCTGGAACCGCAATTCATCTAACTTGCCATCGTCTAATCGAGACTGGGTAAAGCTTGAGCTGACCACTGAAAGCATGTCAGTATCATCACGCTCTTCAATCCAATTGGCTCGTAATGGATTGATCCCTTGATGAACATCGATTTTTTCCTGTGGATCGCCGTAAGGCCCTGAGCAATCGTATACAAAAATGGCTTCGTTTGGCTCAAAGGTGAGTTTGTCTGGATCCGAACCAATCGGCGTATCCGTGAGATTGATTTTACGCATTGGGACGCGTATTCCATCCTGATGGCCTTCTAGATAAATACGTTCCGAGGCTGGAAAAGGTGTGGCTTGAAGTGATTCGATAAAGGCTTTTGCAGCCAAGCGAGACTCTTCGCGTGACTGCTTGCTTGGCTTTTTGTTATTGTGACTAGACATGAGCATTTCCCTTTTTAATAACGTGAGAATTGCTTGTCTGGGGTGCTGTTCAGCCTAACGAACTGATTTAGAAATCAGACTAGGCAAACATGGAATCCTGAAATGATAGAATTGAAATAGACGAGTGACTGGCTGCATCGAAAACAATTCAACAAAACAGGAGTTCATTCGATGCAGATAAGAAAAAGTATGACTTTCTTGTTTCCTACGCGGGTATCAACCCGATCAGGTTCTGCGGATCCCGCATTCAATTATGCGATCTCAGCCAAATGGCACTCCGACAAGTAATGACGAGTATACTTATTCAAACGTCCTTGTAAACCCAGTTTTTTAGTCTTGAGAGTTAAATGAATGAGCCCATGACAACACAAACTCAGTCCTGCTGCATCTCTAACGCCAATTTATAGAGTTGATTCTTTTTCCCACCAGTGAACTTAGCAGCGATCGCGGCCGCCTGCTTCAAAGGCAAAGATTCTTCTAACAACAAAGCCAATACTCGACGGGCTTCCTGGAGTGATTCATCTTCTTCTGGCAGAGATAAATTCAGCATTACCACAAACTCACCCTTCATCTGATTCGCATCTTCATCAAACTGCTGCAAAATCTGATTAGGCGAGCCAGATAAAAAGGTTTCAAATGTTTTGGTAATTTCTCGAGCCAACACCAAATTGGCTTGATCGCCATAAACGACCTCGAGGTCTCCAATGGAATCGTAAATACGGTGCGTCGATTCATAGAACACCACGGTGCCTGCTTGTTTCGCCCAAGAAGCAAACACATCACGACGCGCTTTACTCTTCGCTGGCACAAAACCTGCGAAGAAAAACTGGTCCGTTGGCAAACCAGATGCACACAAAGCCGCAACCACAGCACATGAACCCGGAACAGGCACAACCTTATGACCCAACGCTCTTAAGCTAGAGACCAAATGGTAACCCGGATCTGAAATCAACGGGGTACCTGCATCCGATACTAGAGCAAGATTTTTACCTTCTGATAGCAAACTGGCGACGTATTCTGCTTTGTCTTTTTCATTGTGATCGTGTACGGAAAATAACTTGGCTTCAATGCCAAAATGATTCAATAATCGACGCGTGTGGCGAGTGTCTTCCGCCGCGATATAGTCTACATTGCGTAAAGTTTCTTCCGCTCTCTTGGTAAAGTCGTCTAGATTGCCTATTGGTGTCGCAACTATATACAGCGACCCTCTCACTTCATCCGAAGTATGTGATACCATGATGCCTCTTTCATTTGTCATTTTTAAGATTATGAGCCTATATAATTACCGCATCATATCATTAACCTTCTGCTCTTTTCTGCTGGCGGCCTGTAATTCCGCGAATTTAAATATGCCGCAACAAAACGCCACACGAGTGCAGCAAAACACAGCTGACCAAGAGCGCACTTTACCGCCTAGTATTTACCAACCGAAAAAGGCCTTGAGCTCAGATCAAGCCATTCGTGATGCCCTACAGCAAGCTCAAAATAACTATGATAATGGCAATTACATTCAAGCCATTTCTATTCTAGAAAAAACTGTTTTAGGCAAAAAATCCTCGGTTCAATTTGACGCCTTTCTCTTAGCGGCAAACATCAACGCCCAGTTAGACAATGCTTTAGACGCCTTCGATCAACTGAATAAAGCCGAACTACTGCCCGTTGCTCGTCATCCAGACAAACAAAATGCACTCCAAGAAACACGCGCCAGCATTTTAGAACATTTTGGCAATTGGCCTGAAGCCGTCAAACTAAGAATGGCGTTAAGCTATAGCCTGCCACTTGATGAAGGAGAATCCAATCAAGCAAAACTTTGGCTGGCCGTTCAAAACCTCACACAAAATGAAATTGATAGCCTATATCAAGAACAACAGCCGATCCTGAATGGCTGGCTAACCATCAGTAATATTTTACGCGATCAGTCTCTATCCATTGAGCAACAGTTAGCCTACTACCAAAACTGGCAACAAGAAAACGCCAACCATCCTGCTGCGATTACACCACCACAAGACTTTCAGATTATGGCGTCCGTTGAAGAAATGGCACCAGAAAAAGTCGTGTTGATGTTACCAATGACAGGCAAACTAAAACGCGCATCACAAGCCATTGTTGACGGTTTTTTTGCCACCTATTACAACCAAAAAGAAAAGCGCCCACAGGTTAATATCGTCGATGTAGACCAATTCAATAACATCAATGATGCTCTACAAGCCGCCAATGAGATGACCCCGGATATTATTATTGGACCACTGCAAAAAAATAACGTCGCACAAATCAGTCGTCTAAACTTGCCATATCCAGTCATTGCCCTAAACCAATTAGACTTTAACAAGGCCGCTAACAATCTGTTTCATTTTTCGCTCAACGCGGAAGACGAAATTCATGAGTTGATTAGCTTTGCCAAACAAGAAGGCGCAACTAAAGCCGCGGTATTAAGCACTCAAGATACTTGGGCACTGAAACAGAATGATGAGTTTACTCAAGCTGCTGAACAAGAGCACGTTACCATTACCTCAACGCAATCCTACGCCAACACCCCACAAGGGCGACAGAATGCCGTACAAAAGCTACTGTTAATTAACGAAAGTACGTCTCGTCGAAGATCCATTGAAAAATGGACTGGTAGCAAGGTAGAAAGCATCGCTAGACCAAGACAAGACCTAGATTACGTCTTTTATGTTGGCAAACTAAACGACGCCAAACAAATTCGTCCTTTGTTGGACTTCTATTTCGCAGACGCTGTGCCAATGCTGGCCACAAGCAGCTTAAACGACAGTGCGCCAGACAAAAATGGGAAAGCTGAGGATATTGAGCGTATCTTGTTTACGGAATTACCCGCATTATCGTCCAGTAAAAAGACCGCCAGCGCCTTACCGACTAACCCAGGCTCAAACATTTTACGTCGACTACAAGCAATGGGCGCAGACTCCTATTTATTGGCAAACAAATACCAACTGTTTGCGTTACTGAAAAGCACTAAAATTTCGGCTAACACTGGCATTATCACCATGGATGATAAAGGCGTTTTTCATAAGCGACCTGAGATAATGACCTACCGAAGAGGGAACTTGGTTTATGCGCGCAGTAAGCAGTTTTTTCAAAACAAAGAAGGCAGTAGCGAAGAATAACGGCCAAAAAGCAGAGCAAGCCGCTGAAGCTTTTTTGTGTCGCCAAGGATTAACTTTTGTAGAGCGTAATTTCTACTGCCGAACAGGCGAAATTGATTTGATTTTTCTTGACCAACAAACCTACGTGTTTGTTGAGGTTAGGTTTCGAGCAGACCCTACTCATGGGACTGCGGCTGAAAGCCTAACCGCATCAAAGTTAATGAAAGTTCGCAATAGCGCCGCATTATGGCTACAAAAAAACAACAAAATCGACGCCTCCAGTCGTTTTGATGCCGTACTATTTGATATAAAAATTGACCATAAACATTTAACTTGGCTTAAAGCAGTATTTTAATCACTATGGATTTTCAAGAAGCAATATACACGCAATTTGCACAAAGTTTTGAAGCACAACAGCAGGCATTGGAAAGCCTTCCGCCCTACATAGAACATGCTGGAAAAGTCATTTTCAATAGCATCGCATCGGGCGGAAAAATCATTTGCATCGGTAACAGTACAGGTTCACATTTAGCGCAGTATTTCAGCACCCTACTGCTGGACAAGATGGACAGAGAGCGACCCGGACTACCCGCGATCAATCTAAGCGGCGAAGGCTCTTCGATTCTGGCAATCACTCACAATGACAGTTACCACGACGTTTTCTCTAAGCAGATTACTGCGCTTGGTAATCCAGGAGACATCCTCTTTGTAATTGCCAACCGAGGCAACACTTCCCCCATCATTCAAGCCATCCAAGCGGCACACGAGCGAAAAATGAGCGTGGTGGCCTTAACCAGCCCAGAAGCCAAAAACATTTCCTCTTTGACATCACAAGATGACACTGAAATTAAGGTCAATTTATTAGGGACAGCAAGAGTCCATGAATGCCAAATCACCGTCATTCATACTCTGGTGGACTTACTGGAAAGACAGCTATTTGGCTATGAAGACTAATATCATGAACAAGTCACTAAGACGCCTAAAGCCCTATTAATGGGTGCTTAGCCAGCAACGTCAGTACAGAAAAGACCCTGATTTAATGGCATAAAATCAGGGTTAGATAAATCACTTAACGACTTTAAGCTGGAAGCCTTTTGGTGGCGTCGGTGGTGTTGGTGTTTGCTCCTGTTCAAACTCTTCATCAGGAAACACAAAACCATCGCCATTCTCTTTAGCGTACAAAGCCATTGCCGCTTTCATAGGCACATAAACCTGCATAGGCTTTCCACTAAAACGCGCCTCAAATGACACGGCTTCTTTGTCCATAATAAGGTGACGAACAGCCCCCATACTAATATTCAGCACAATTTGACCGTCTTTTACAAACTCAGTCGGAACGACAACATTCTCCTGCTCTGCATCCACCAATAGATAAGGAGTCATTTCATTATCGGCCACCCAAGAATAAGCCGCATTCAATAAGTAAGATCGTTTCGGTATCATCTCTTTTTTCCTTTTTACAGATAAAAAAAAGGAGCACCAAAGCCCCTTTCTTTTATATTTAGATCAATAAATGGCTCAGTCCAAGCGCATTTCTTGTTCGGCTTCAGAAAGACTCTCTTGGAAAGACTCTCGAGCAAAAACAAGATCCATGTATTTATGAAGCGACTTGGCTTGCTCTTTAGGGATATCAACACCTAAAGCTGGTAAACGCCATAAAATTGGAGCCAAGCAGCAATCTACAATCGTGAACTCTTCGCTCATGAAGTATGGCTTTTCATCAAAAATTGGCGATACACTGATCAAACCTTCACGTAACTCTTTTTGTGCTTGAGCAACGGCTTCTTTGTCTTTGCTAGACAAAATCAGGTCAACCAATTTAGCCCAATCACGCTGAATACGATACATGTATAAACGACTTTCAGCACGAGCAACTGGGTATACGGGTAACAATGGCGGATGAGGAAAACGCTCATCCAAATATTCCATCATGACGTTAGGCTCATACAACACCAAATCACGATCGACTAAAGCGGGAAGTTCATTATACGGATTCACATCTGCCAATTCGTCTGGCTTGTTAAACGGGTCTACATCAATGATATCCACTGTTACGGCTTTTTCTGCCAATACGATACGCACGCGATGGCTGTAATGATCTTCTCCATCAGAAAAGAACGTCATTGAGGAGCGCTTTGCAATAACACCCATGTCTAACCCCTATATTGAAGACTTCAAAACCCTCTTAAATAAGAGGACAATTAAACTATATTAGCAAAACCTATATTAAGATATCAGCGCTTTACTAATACAAATAGATCGGATCGAGCAATAAACACACCCAATGAACAATAAATGAATTCATCAGATTATCTGTTACCACAAAGCGGCCACTTGCTCGTTCCCATGAAGCCAAACAATGACTTCAATTGAAAACCCTATTCTACCATCTTTTCAAATATTTTTCTTTGAAAAATCATTTCGTTACAAGATAAGAAAAGGCTTTTTTCAAACAAAAAAAACGCTTGGCATAAACCAAGCGTTTTAATACAGATTCTAAAGCGAATATTAACGCTTAGAGAACTGAGGACGACGACGTGCTTTACGAAGGCCGACTTTCTTACGCTCAACTTCACGAGAGTCACGAGTTACGTAACCAGCAGAACGTAGAGAACGACGAAGAGTTTCATCGTATTGCATTAGCGCACGTGTGATACCGTGACGGATCGCACCAGCTTGACCAGAAATACCACCACCTTTAACAGTGATGTATACGTCAAATTTTTCAGTTGCTTCAACAAGCTCAAGAGGCTGACGAACAACCATGCGAGCAGTTTCACGACCGAAGTACTGATCGATAGAACGGTTGTTGATAACTAGGTTACCAGAACCGGCTTTTAGGAACACACGAGCGGTAGACGTTTTACGACGACCTGTACCGTAGTATTGAGTAGCTGACATAATGATCTTCCGTATTAAATGTTAAGTTCTTGAGGCTGTTGAGCAGCATGTGGATGCTCAGTACCAGCGTATACTTTCATTTTCTTGTGCATTGCACGGCCCAATGGACCTTTTGGCAACATACCTTTTACGGCGATTTCAAGAACGCGCTCTGGAGCGTGATCAATCAACTTCTCGAAATTCATAGAACGCAAGCCGCCCGGGTAACCAGTATGGCGGTAGTATTGTTTAGCTGCAGCTTTGTTACCTGTAACGTGAACTTTCTCAGCATTGATAACAACGATGTAATCACCAGTGTCAACATGAGGAGTGTATTCAGCTTTATGCTTACCGCGTAGACGGCGAGCAATTTCGGTCGCCAAACGACCAAGAGTTTTGCCTTCAGCATCAACCACGAACCAGTCGCGACGTACTTCAGCAGGTTTAGCAGTAAAAGTTTTCATCAAAAAAACCCTATCAATACGCGTGTTTATAACACGCTATACCTATTATTATTGGTTGGCCGATCTTATTCAAATCAATCAACGTACACTTACCTTTTAAAAAGGCGAGCGAAGTATACAGTACTTCTAGCACATAAGAAAGCTGTAATCGCCATTAAGGGCGATGTTCCAGAGACAAATATTCTTCAGACTGCATCTCAAGTAAACGACTGACCGTACGGTCATATTCAAATTTCAATCGTGTCCCTTGATAAATGTCTATGATGGCCACTTCTGCAGAAAATATCACCTTCACGTGGCGATCATAAAACTCATCAACCAAGTTAATAAAACGTCTTGCCAAGTCATCACGAGCGGCATCCATTTGTGGCAACCCAGAGATAATCACCGTGGTATAAAGTCGAGCGATTTCAATATAATCGACCTGACTTCGAGGACCATCACACAAGGCATTAATATCAAACCAAGCCAGATCTTCGCAGCTTCTTAATAAAGGAATGTCACGTCCTTCAATCTCAACACTTCCCCCCTCAACAATGTGCGAAGCATCGGTAATCAAACTCATGAACCTTTCATTCAATTGATCTGCCGACTCAGCATTGAGCGGGTAATGGTACAGTTTAGCTTGCTTTAAGGTTCGTAGACGATAGTCAACACCACCATCGACATTCATCACTTTGGTATATTGCTTCACTAAATCAATGGCCGGAAGGAACCGTGCTCGTTGCAAACCGTTTTTATACAAGCCGTCTGGCTCAATGTTGGAAGTCGCGACCAGCGTAGTACCATTTTTAAACAGTTCTTCCAACAGACCAGCCAGAATCATCGCATCCGTAATGTCTGTTACGAAAAACTCATCAAAACACAACACCTGAGCTTTATCAGAGATTTGCTTACCCACTATCTCTAACGGGTTTTTCACGTCATTGAGCTTTCTAAGCTCTTGATGAACCATCTGCATGAAACGGTGAAAATGCAATCGCAATTTTCTTTCAGTCGGTAAGCAGTCAAAAAAAGTATCCATCAAGTAGGTCTTACCACGACCCACTCCACCCCAAAAATACAATCCCTGCTCAACTTGCGGCTGCTTCTTTTTCTTAAACATACCGAATAAACCCGTTGATTCAGGCTCTTGCTTAGCCAGCAGTCGATCAAATAAATCTTGTAAGGCTTCTACGGCTTCTTCTTGTGCTGGGTCGTAATGAAAATCTTCGCGCTTGAGGTCTTCTTTATAACGTGTGATTGGAGTCATGTCAGTCTTTCGTATGAATAAGTGAATTGCATGCATTCTAACAAATTGTAACTTAAACAACACCTCTCATCCTGTTACCCTTTTCCTCATATGAGTTATAATGGAAATATGTTTTAAGGAGAGAGTTATGAATTTAGAAGAATTCAATGTCATTGTTTTTATTACAGGTATTATTGTTGGCGCTATCGCGACCTACTCGATAAAGAATCTGCTCACCAAGAGCAATATCAAACAACCAGACACCACAAGCAACCTGGTTACTATGAAATCCCTACAACAGGAACTTGATAACAAACAGGTCATTATTGATAACTTTTTTGCAGACAGTAATGAGCAAATCCTCATGGTTGAAAAACGCCTTGCTGAATTAAAAAGCAATCTAGCCAGCAACGCATCACAATTGAGTAACGTTAAAATGGATTCGGCTCCAGCGAGTCAAGCCAATGATGAAAACATTCCAACAGAACCACCTAGAGATTACGCGCTTAAACAAGCACAAGATCAAGGTATGTTAAGTGAAGCCTTCGGCCTTAAAGACTCTGAGATCGAGCTGGAACCCAAGCGCAGCATCTAAACACCTCAAATGGCTTTCACTAGCCTTATTTAATCTTATCTAAAAAAAAACGGGCCATTCTCATCGCCCGTTTTTTTTGCAGAAGAATAAAATATCTCTTAAGCAGGATTATCGATATCAATAAAAATCGCTTCTAGTCCTGATTGCTCCGACAAGAACTTGGCCATAGACTGAGCACCAAATCGCTCCGTTGCATGATGGCCTGCCGCAATAAAATGAATGCCCATTTCTCTAGCGATATGAATCGTTTGTTCTGATACTTCCCCAGTAATAAACACATCTGCGCCAGCGTTAATAGCCTGCTCAATATATCCCTGAGCGCCACCAGTACACAAGGCCACTCGCCTAATCGGCTTTTCTGAAACTCGCTCAAACAACACACTTCTCTGCACTGCTTGCTCAATGAGCAACTGAAAAGAATCCAGAGACATTTCTGTCTCCAGCATGCCGACTAAACCAATGGATTCTTCAAGCGGCACACCAGACTGCAGACTATCACGAGATATTAACCCCAGCGCCGTGGCCAGACCTGCATTATTGCCAAACTCTACGTGCGCATCCAACGGCAAATGGTAGCCGTACAAATTGATGTCATTTTTGATTAAGGTTGAAATACGGCGATATTTCATACCAACAATCTCAGGCGCTTCATTTTTCCAAAAATAGCCATGATGAACAAAAATCGCATCTGCCTGCCAAGCCACTGCCGCATCGATCAAAGCCTGATTGGCCGTCACCCCTGTTACAATGCGCTTAATTTGGTTTTTTCCTTCAACCTGCAAGCCGTTTGGCGCATAATCTTTAAAACGACTTGGCCTTAGCGTCCGATTCAGCAATAATTCAAATTCACTGCGTAACAAAGCAACCCCTTATCAATGATGAAGCTAAAAATTTACTGGATGCCCGCTATTATCGCCATTCTACTAGGTGCTTGTATAGGTCTGGCCACGTTACTCATCCAAGACAATCGCAAAAGCCAACGCCCTTTTAGTTTTGCTGATATTGTCAAAGCCACCACCCCATCTGTGGTCAGCATATACAGCCAGAAATTTACCAAGCGCCACTGGATCGACAAAGCAGCCATTACACAAACCACCAGCCTGGGTTCTGGTGTGATCATCACCTCTGATGGCTTCATCCTCACCAACCATCATGTCATCCAGAACGCCCAAAGCATCACGGTCGCCTTAAACGATGAAAGACGACTCGCCGCCAATTTGATTGGCTCTGACCCTTCAACCGATTTAGCGGTTCTAAAAATACAACTTAATGATCTGCCAAGCCTACAAATTGGCCAAAGCGAGGAAGTGCAAATTGGCGACCAAATTTTAGCCATCGGCAACCCATTTGGTATAGGACAGACGGTCACTTCAGGCATTATTAGTGCCAAAGGCCGCAACAGTATAGGTCTAAACACCTATGAAAACTTTCTTCAGACAGATGCCGCCATCAACCCTGGAAACTCAGGTGGCGCCTTGGTCAATATGCAAGGCAAGTTAATTGGCATAAGCTCCGCCATTTACTCAAGCTCTGGCGGCTCACAAGGCATTGGCTTTGCTACACCGATTAATGATGCTATGAATGTTATGCAAGACATCATTTCTCATGGTGAGGTTATTCGCGGTTATTTAGGAATGGAAGCACAAAAGATCACTCACAATCTTGCTAATAATTTAGCGCTACCATCAGAATACGGCTTACTCGTGAGTGACATTACCAATGAAAGTCCAGCAGACAAAGCGGGTATAGAAGTGGGCGATATCATTCTAGAAATCAATCAAACCCCAAGCAGAGACCCGATTCAAATCAAAAGACTCATTGCTTCCCTGAAGCCAGGTACCAGCATTTCGTTACTTGGATTAAGAGGACGGCAATCTTACCAAACGAAGATCACCTTAGATAAACAGCCTGCGATGCAAAGAATCACTTATTGAATCTGATTTTCCACCAGTTTTTTCAGTTTCTGCAAGCTAATTTCAAAATTCTTACCTGCCATGTCGTTTGCAAACAAAGCGAGATAAGGACCGATAAATCCTGCGTCTAAATTCCCTTCAATCTGCCACATCACTTGAGTCCCTTGCGGAACAGACAAGAAACGAATCTGATTCTGTACCAAGTTAACGTTTGGCTTAGGGCGAACATCAAAAGTGAATTGTGAAGGCCCGACGGACAACAAAGTGAGATCACCCTGCTCAGCCTTATCTTGGTACTCTATGGCAACACTTTGACCGACAGACAACTCACCTTGAGAATCTCGCAGTCGTCCATTTTGCACATGCATCCACAAAGGCAAATTACGACCACCCAAAGCCACATCAAGAATATTCGCAGCAGAAGCGTCAATCACGACACTGCGTTCAACTCGGTAATCTGTTGGTAGGAAAAATCCTGCTCCCACCAACAACAAAATGACTAACGCCAAAACTCGCGTAACACGGCGAATCGAATAAATCGCATTAGAATGGCCGTGACTTTTGCCCAGCATGATTAATCCTTAAGAATACGGTATTCAGCCGACATAGCATGCGCTTCCAATGACTCACCACGAGCCAAAGGCGATGCTATTTTAGCCAACTCACTCGCACCCTGAGGAGAACAGTTAATCAAAGAACTGCGCTTTTGAAAGTCATACACACCCAATGGAGAAGAAAAACGCGCTGTACCAGAGGTTGGCAACACGTGATTAGGGCCTGCACAATAATCCCCTAATGCTTCCGGTGTATGGCGTCCCATGAAAATGGCACCAGCGTGTCGAATCTTTTCAGCCCACTTTTCGGGTTCATCAACCGACAACTCTAAATGCTCAGCCGCCACCAGATTGGCAATGTCCATCGCCTCTTCCATATCAGCCACATGGATTAAAGCAGCGCGACCTTCTAAAGACACTTTAATGATGTCTTTTCGGCTTTGAGACTCAATCAAGGTCTCCATGGATCGCTTAACTTGTTGAATGTAATCCGCATCAGGCGAGATCAAAATCGATTGTGCATCTTCATCGTGCTCAGCTTGCGAGAACAAATCCATGGCAATCCAATCAGGGTCTGTTTTGCCGTCACACACCACCAAAATTTCAGATGGCCCAGCAATCATATCAATGCCCACCGCGCCAAATACCATGCGCTTAGCTGTCGCCACATAAATATTGCCAGGACCAACAATCTTGTCGACTTTAGGAATGGTTTCCGTGCCGTAAGCCAATGCAGCAACCGCTTGCGCACCGCCAACGGTAAAGACTCGATCAACGCCCGCGATATACGCCGCTGCTAAAACAATGTCATTCACAAAACCATCAGGCGTCGGCACCACCATAATGATCTCGCCAACACCCGCAACTTTTGCCGGCATCACATTCATTAAAACAGAAGATGGGTAGGCAGCCTTACCACCAGGAACGTAAACCCCAACACGATCTAACGGCGTCACTTTTTGACCCAATACCGTGCCATTGGCTTCTTGATAATGCCAAGAAGGTTGTTTTTGTCGCTCGTGATATTCATGCACTCGTTGTGCTGCAGCCTCTAAGCTCGCTACCAGCTCTTCACTGACGCGTAACTTCGCTTCCGCCATCTGCTCACGTGAGATTTCTAACTCACTTGACGAGCCAACATCACGGCGATCAAAACGATTAGTGAATTCAATAACCGCGTCATCACCACGCTGTCTAACCTGCGTGACGATATCAGTAACGGCTTGCTGAACGCCAGCATCAGACACAGAGTCCCAGGCCAGCAAAGCTTCAAGCTCTGCACGAAAGTCTACAGAGCTCGAAGAAAACTCTCGTATATTCAGTTTCAACTATTTACCCTCGTTTTCTTCTACAGCCTTTCTCAACATTTCGAGAATCGGCTCAATCTCAGCGTATTTGGTTTTATAAGCCGCTTTATTCACGACCAAACGCGTACTAATGGGCGCAATCAAATCTCTCGCTTCCAAACCGTTTGCTTTCAAGGTATTACCAGTGTCCACAATGTCCACAATCAAATCAGCCAAGCCCATAATCGGTGCCAATTCCATCGCGCCGTACAGCTTGATCACATCCGCTTGAATGCCTTGTTCCGCAAAATAAGCTTTTGCTGTTTTGGAGAATTTGGAAGCCACTTTCAAACGACGTGTTGGCAAGGTCTGACCCACTACACCCGCTGTCATTAAACGACACTTAGAGAT
Organism: Marinomonas sp. TW1; assembly: GCF_001625355.1. Classification (GTDB taxonomy): domain Bacteria; phylum Pseudomonadota; class Gammaproteobacteria; order Pseudomonadales; family Marinomonadaceae; genus Marinomonas. The sequence goes on along the minus strand of NZ_JSEE01000016.1, from coordinate 10,458 downwards.
TTTTAGATCAAGTAGCTCATATAAATTTTTGGTGCCAGCTTCCATCAAAACATCTTTACCGGCCACACCAAAATCGGCAACGCCATGCTCTACATACGTTGGCACATCCGTAGCACGCAGAATCACTAATTTAATGTGTTCGTGATTGGTATCAAAAATCAGCTTACGACTTTTACTGATATCTTCAGCAGGAATGATGTTGGCTTTTTCCAACAAAGGTAAGGTTTCACCCAAAATACGCCCTTTTGAAAGGGCGATGGTTAATGCTTTGCTCATATTAATTTAAAACTCGTGAAATTTTTGCACCCAAAGCACCGAATTTTTCTTCGATACATTCATAGCCACGGTCAATGTGATAAATACGATCTATTTTCGTATCACCTTCCGCCACCAAAGCAGACAATACTAAGCTGGCCGAAGCACGAAGGTCGGTTGCCATAACCGGCGCACCTTTCAGCTTATCGCAACCTTTAATAATGGCGGTATTCCCCATCACTTCGATGTCCGCACCCATTCGCAACATTTCGTCTACGTGCATAAAACGGTTTTCAAAAATGTTTTCGATGACTCGGCCAACACCGGTTGCCACTGAGTTAAGGGCAACAAACTGTGCTTGCATATCGGTTGGGAAAGCAGGGTAAGGAGCGGTACTAATATTAACCGCATTAGGGCGACGCCCTTCCATATCCACTTCAATCCAATTTTCGCCGCAAGTGACTTTCGCACCCGCCTCTTCTAACTTAGCCAACACCGCTTCTAGCGATTTCACATCCGTATCAATTACTTTAACTTTACCGCCCGTGATCGCCGCTGCGACTAGAAAAGTACCGGTCTCAATGCGGTCAGGCATTACCGGGTAAGTTGTGCCATTTAGCACCTCAACCCCTTCAATCACAATGGTATCCGTTCCGTGACCGGTAATCTTTGCTCCCATGGCAATCAAGCACTCGGCTAGATCCACCACTTCAGGTTCACGAGCCGCATTTTCCAAGATCGTTTGACCTTCCGCTAACGTCGCCGCCATTAACAAGTTCTCTGTACCGGTTACCGTGACTTTATCAAAGAAAATACGAGCACCTTGTAAACGACCATCCACCGTTGCGACAATGTTACCGCCGGTCACATCAATTTTCGCCCCCATGGCTTCCAAACCACGTAAGTGCAAATCAACCGGGCGACTACCAATGGCACAACCACCAGGCAAGGACACAACAGCACGACCAAAATGACTCACTAATGGCCCCAGCACCAAGATCGAAGCACGCATGGTTTTCACCAATTCATAAGGCGCTTCACAATTATTAAGTGTCGAAATATCCAGTTGCACACTCATTTTCTCATCTACTACCACGCCACACCCCATGGAACCTAACAGTTCCAACATGGTCGTAATGTCGTGTAAGTGAGGTAAATTCTTTATGGTAATTAAATCCTTGGTTAACAAGGTGGCCGCCAAAATAGGTAACGCGGCATTTTTAGCACCTGAAGCTCGTACAACACCATTTAAGGGCGATCCACCCGTAATTAAAAGCTTATCCATACAATCAATCTCTTATAATATTTTTTTTACAGCTTACTGGCTTGTTCAGGCGTGTAAGTTTTCATGGTAACGGCGTGAATAGCACCACTGGCAATAGCATCTTGTAAATGGGAATAAACTAGCTGCTGCCTCTTCACCGTTGACATGCCTTCGAATTCGCTCGACACGACAACTACTCTAAAATTACAACCCTCTCCTTCTGCAAGAACTTCACTCTCACGGATAGAAGATTCCAAAAGTGCTTTTACTTCACCTGCGTTCACAGTCGCTCCAATCATAAATTGTTCTATAATGACAGTATTCTACCCTAGTCACGCCAACTTCTTAACACCCTCTCACGATTCAATTAACAAAAAAGCACTTGTTTTCTAACATTTTATCGATTGATGACGCTTCTTTCTCATTTCAAAAGGCGATACACGCTTTATTTAACGGTGTCTAAAAATATAAGTTAGGCTAACGGTACTTTATGTCGATATCTAGTCTCTCACGATTGTAGAATCATGACCATTGCCTTGTTTCATTGGGGCATTCGTACTCCAGCGAATCGCTTTCGCAACAAGTTAACCTCTCGTTTTATTCACGTTTCCTACAAAGCTACTCTCAACGAGAATGATCCATTCAATCAAAACGAAGCATCGTCACACAAGAGTCCCTTCACCTCTCCGTTCATACACATCAATAACTTATTAATTTTCAAATAGATAGGTTTTAAGAAAATAACAAAACGTTGCAATTCCTCTCATAAAAGACACCCGCCACTCACCTACAATCCAGCCAAATCTTCAAAGCAAGGGGCAGGGTATGTTGCGTAGTGTGTTTGTGTTTTTTATCTTCTTTTCAGCCAGCGTGTCAGCTGACTATTACGATGGCACCGAAGGATTAACGGGTGAAGCCTTAAAAGCCAAACTCCACACCATCATTGATGGCCAAAAAGCCCTAAAGTACACAAAGAGTGGCAACAAAGATTGGTACGATGGCGTGAAAATGGATGTGTGGGAAGCACTGGTTTACACCGACTCCGCTTGCCCAGATGAAACGCCCAAATGCAATTTAGTACAACTGTTGTACTTAGATGACGTAAGGCACATAGACCAAGCAAACCGTGGGAAAAGCAAAAACGACTCATGGGATCGTGAACACGTGTGGCCAAAATCCCGTGGTTTCAAAAAACAAAGCCAAGACGGCTACACAGATTTGCATCACCTACGCCCTGCCGACCGCAACATAAACGGCGCACACAGTAACTATGGCTACGATGACGGTGGTAAGCCAATCTATGACAAACTGGTGGACGGTAGCCAAGTTTTATCTGGCGCCTATCTAGACAAAGCCAACGAATCCTTCGAACCCACCGACCGCGCCAAAGGCCAAATCGCCCGCATGATCTTCTATATGGCCGTTCGCTACGAAAACGGCGACAGCGCCTCACCAGAAAACATGCCAGATTTAATCCTACTAGACAGCAACAAAAAACAAAGCGGACAGCCTTCCATAGGCGACCTGTGCACGTTGGTTAAATGGCATGAAGAGTTTGCCGTGACTGACTTTGAAAAACGTCGAAATAATAGAGTAGAAGAACTACAAGGTAACCGAAATCCCTTTATTGACCACCCTGAGTTTGTCGATGCGATATGGGCGAATGAGTGTCAGTAATATCTGATAATTGAAGTCAGATGAAGATGTATCGCTGATTTTCATCTGACCCCAAACTCACATCATTCTTAAAATAACTTTCCATTACGGCACAGGAAAGTTGCTTCATTACTAACAATAGGGTCATCAGCAATCATCTGATTAGGTCGGAAATTCGAACCAAGCGTTACACCTAACAGATATAGATTTCCATTATGAGCACAAAACATAGGGCCTCCAGAGTCACCTGGCGCTGTACTTGTGTTGTTACTTGCATTCGCGCTTATAGCGGAAAGGAAATTTACGTCGGGATTTTGATCACGAAGTACAGATCTAGCATCATCGGTAATCGTTGCGGCTCGAACCTGAAGGTTATGGCTTAAATTAGGCTGATTTCCTTGCGCCGTTAGCATGTCACCAAACCCCATCACAAAGACGGCTCTGTTAACTTGATTCTGTTGGTAAAAGCCTAACTGATTATTTCTATAATGAATAAAATCGCCATTATTAGAATTCATCCATGTCAAAATAGGCAGATCACTTTTCTTAAACGAAATAAACATCAGATCGTAATCCCAGCTACCCCAGCCAGAACGAAATTCAATATCGCTATTATCAAGACTCAGAACTTGTGTGTGGGCAGGATTTTCCCCTAACGATGTAGCACCATACCCAACATTGAGACCATCAAGAAAATTATTCATCAGATCAATTGCACTGGTTTCATTCCAAACATCAGGAGTGGCAGTCCCATTGCATATACAAAGATTGTGTTTTGCCGTAACTATTCCCGCAATGTTATCTGCATCTTTAACTAATACTCCAGACCCAGTGAAACCATTGTTCTTAGTTAAACGAACCGTGCTAAGCATCATTGTATTTTTAAGATTGTTATTCAGGCCATTAAAAGCCGTGATTGCTTGCTGTTTGCTTTGATCATTAAATTGCATATTTGCATACCTCACGAATTATTGAATTTAAGCGTAAAAGAGTAAGGATTCTTAGCCGCTAAGACTTGGAAGAACTTACTGATAACTCAGTTCATCTAAGGAAAAAATCAATGCATGAAAAAAAGCCCACTTTCGTGGGCTTTGTTGTGTCTATGGCTTAGAAATCAACGAAGTTGCGTTGGGTGATGTCTTTCAGTCGGGTGATGTTGTCGTTTACCCAGTCTGGTCTGCGGAGCTGGGCGATTTGGGTTTGGTACAGGCGCACGGCTTGGATAAGGTCGACGAGTTCTTTAGAGAGGATGACGACGGGGTTGCTTTCCAGTTTCATGGCTTTGACCATGTCATTGAGGACTTGGTACTTTTCTGTTTCTTGGAAGCTGGTTTCGAGAAGAGCTGTGTTGGGCGTGGTGGCGGGAAGTTGTTTTTGCTCGTGGAGTTGTTTTTCGCAGGCGATGAAATAACGTCTGGCTTGTTTGCCCTTCTCGTTACGCTCGACCATGGCAAGCTCTTTGGCCATGTCTAAAGTAACGAAATATTCTATTACTTTTTTCGTCCTAGATTTTGCGCTCGCCCGTTTTGGCGAGCTCAAATTTTCAACGCACATAAAGTCTTCACCTTCGATAAAACCATATCGATTGATACGAGCTTTTATCCAATTGGAAAAATCGCGGCCTACTTCTAGAAAAGCATGAAGTTCACGAGCGTTTACAGTATCTAACGTTTGCTCATTGATAGAGCGTGTATGTAGCGGGATAAGTTGCGTAGCCATCTATGGCCTCCTTCGGTCATTATTTTGACCACACCTTAAGGCGGTATTCTTAAAGGGTGGTGAGTCTAAATCAGGATACCACTACCGCCCGAAGGAACGGCCCAGCCGAAGCTGGCCCAACAAAGACCCACCATAACAGGCGGACTCCGGCCACAAAAAAACACGCGGTGCGTGTTTTAGGCCGCTTCGGTACAAACGGGGTGGTATTCCCGGCACTGGATTTTGCCAGTGCAAGAGAAATACTAGATCAAGATGCGGGAGGGGTCAATGGAGAAAACAAATTGTGTGATGTTTAGGGGATGGGGAGAGTTATCTGTGGAACGTGACGTGTAGTGGCTCAGCGTCCCACACGAGTGCCTTGCTCGATTCAAATTCATTAGCAGACCAATTCATATAGTGAATACAAAATTATCCCAACAATTGCTAAACCAAATGCAAACCTGAAGAACTTAAAGAATGGCTCTCCGTTTTTTACTCTTTTCCATTCTTCTTTAAGTATTTCCTGAGATATATTTGTAATATTATCAACGACAGAAGAATTGCTTTTAATAATTTTTATATTTTCTATAGACGCAGTTAACAGATGCACAAGCTGGATGTGTTTTGGTTCGTGTGGGTTGATCAGTAGCTCAATCTTAGATTTTATTTCCCTTAGTTTGACAGAGTCTTTAATAACCGCACTTGAGGTTTCTTCCTTATCTTCCGGTTTTGATTTTTTGTTTATCAAGACTAATTTTTCTGTAGAATCAAGTTGGCCAATAAACCTTGATATATCGTCCCGCAAAGTGTTTATCCACGCCTATCTGAATTCAGATGTCTTTTGTTCTTTAGATATAATCAACCCGATAAATGAGACAAACACAGCAATTAAGGCGACGAGTATATTTGTGTTGAGTATTTCCATTGCTCTTCCTTTTTCTGACAGCTACGAAAGCCAATACCTAAACAACAGGAAAAATAAATCATTTGTGCTAGGCGAAAAATCAATCTATTTTTTCATCTAGCATCAAAAACAAAAACGCTATTTTGCATAACACGCAAGTATGTCTATTAGCTCATTATAATCCTCAGGCTCTAATAAATGACCATAACGAGCCATAAATTCAGGCAAATATGTTTGCGCACACAACCCTGCATTACAAACCTGATCATTTCTTAATGAAATTTCCAAGAGCTCTTTACCTTGTTCATTGGTTAGAGCATCTTTATAAGAGAGTATTGGTTTAAAACGAGCCTCCGCACCTCTATATGACCTTGCCTCAGCTATTGATTTAAATATTATTTTTATAGGAATATTTGGATCTACCCTCCTAAGCCCGGGCAGAAGATCCTCTAGCAGGACGTTATTAGGGTCAACTTTTATAGACTGAATACTAGAGGAAAATGCTTGCGGTGTAGTGCCATCTAATGACAGAGGAATAATAATCATATCTTTATGATAGCTAGCAATCCCCGATTCTTGGATACACCAAAAAGAACTACAGTAGTTACGACTCCAAAGACTTAAAAACACCTTAGAATTTTCAATCTCCTCAAGTATTTTTAAACGCCATTCATCAGAGACATGAATATCTTCATGTGCCATAAATGAATCAATATTTACTTCGGACAATAACTGTTTAATTTGCGCTGCGACTAATTTATCTGTCGTTTGGTAACTAATAAATGCCTTCACTATAAATCCTTTTAAATTAATGCAGCCAATTTATTAGCACTCCAACTGCACTCCTGATATCGCTTGTACTTTAATGCATTTGGTACTCCGCCATTTGTATTTGGCAGTCTCATAATTATGATAGGAAGCCCTTTAGAAGTTGCAAGGTCAACCTCTCTTTCTATCCACGGGCTATTATGATTATTATTTCCCACTAGAAATAAAGCGACATTACAGCCTGACATTACATTTCGTATTTCTCTATCAATAGCAGCAGACCCATCTATAGAGACATCATTTTGAACAAATACAAATCTGCCATTAACAACGCCTGAATTTTCTACAGACATACCTTTGATACTATGAGTAATCTCACGGTCATTAAATACATGTGAAACAAATACTTTCTTCATTTTTTATTCCCTTAATTATGATTTTTATACACTCTTTTTAACTTTTGTTTTTTCAATTGTTGCTTGCGTGTACTGTGACCATGCACTATTTTCTTTAGAAATCATGCTTTCTACACGTTGCACAAATAGTCGATAGGGTTCTTCTTCATGATACGGCTCTGCTTTGGTCAGAAAAAGATACTTTTCATGCTTGAGAGATTCACAAGTAGTTCTATACTCTGTCCAGTTTTCTTGGAATTGATTCAAACTGATAACAGAAGATATAACAACTATTAGAGCCCCCAAAATCCCCAAACATAAATTCACAGGAAAAGGATCTTTCGCAAAACCAGCAATTAATGGAATAGCTGCTGCCGATAGTATTTCAAGAGATCTAAGCCGTTTAAACCAACGCTGAGCGCTTTGGCTTTTATTATCGTACCAATCAATTTGATCATCAACTCTATCAGCAATATATTTATCTTCATCCATAACTTTCTCCATCAGAATTTTTCCATTGCTTATACGCAGTTTTTTATTGCATCACTTACCTTCTTAGCACGAAACCCATAAACCCAATGAGCTCCAACTCCTTTTAATTCTGTAGGAGATTTACTACTTTTTGTATGTTTTACTGCCACAATGGTTTTCTGTAAACGAACAGCTTCCTTTATCTCATACTTAACCCATTCTCTTAAATGAGTATGATCACCAATAAGCACAAGGACTATGTCTGAATTTTTTATTCTTTTTGTCAACTCATATTCCAACTCTTCATCTGTGGAAGTATCAAGTGACACATCAGCAGATGTATCTTCGAAATCAATATCAAATTTTTCGTTTTTACTCCATGCGTTTAGCAATCGCTTAAACGCCCTATCTTTGCCATAGTAATAACTAATAAAAATCTTTTTTTTCTTAAATGCAGAATTAATAGCTTTGCCCACAAATACAACTAAGCTTCCCACTCCAACTATCATCCATAACGGGTTCAAAATTAGCACCTTCACTATCATTCACTATTAATCAAACACTTCCACATATTTATTGATCTTAAACACTTCCCCATCGTCTGCCAATCAAAATCCCTCAAACAACCTCACTCGCGACCACAGAACACCGATACCCTGCTTTGCTGTCGCCTCGTGCGGTGACTTTGTCTATGCTCCAGTTGCCTTTCATTTCGGGTGGGAAGGTGTCGTTTAGGGTGAGGATGCCTTCTGCGACGAGTTTGGGGTTGCCCGTACCTAGTCAATAAGTGCGTCTAGGGTGACGCTGGTGCCTTCGCGTTGGCTTTTGATGAGGTCGTCTTGGCAGGCTTGTTGGATTGTCGTAGCTTTGGCGTAAATTTAGTAGAAGTTTGAAAGCACCTTACTTATTAAATTGTCTTTCACAAGGAATGCCGTCACCATCACCGTCCATTTTCGTATTAGGACAGTAACGAATAAAGTACTTAGCTTCGTCGTATGATCTCATTTGAGAACAGTACTGTCGACCATCGCATCTATAGGTGGTTTTAGGATTAGCTATCTCTCCAGCTCGGGCTAATGTTTTCATAGCATCACTATTTGAGAATTCAGATACAACTTTTTTATGAACCGTTTCAACCACAGCACTATCTTTAAAATAGAACTGCCATGCTACGGCACAAATAACTATGAGAATAAGCAAATTTTTCAATTGAACACTATCCTTGATAAAACTTCTAACAATTAAGAATTATACAGCAGCGTAGCTGCGGCTATAACCCGCTGTTGTACGGCTGCAATCTATTGGCAATCTATTGAGGTCAGATGAACAATTAATCTATTTTTCATCTGACCCCAAGTTCATTCACGTCCAATAGTACACTACTTTAGAGGCCTTGCCTCTGTACCGCATTGAGGACAAACAGCAGAATTTGATTTCCATTTACAGCCACAGTTTTTGCAAAGGTAAATACGATTCTTGAAGCCATATGCCGTTGATGTTGGGGACTTACTCGTGCCCCAGTCTTTAGGTGGCCCAGCCTTTCTTAAGGCAAGTTTTTTTGCTTTTTTGCATCCTCACTTTGAATGAATGCTTTTTGCTCTACTTCTTTATATCTAGGATGGTAGATCCACCGCTTTCCTTCAACTTCATTCATTAGGAAACTTTTTAAAGCTTCTAAATACTGCCCATTTTTTGTTTTCTGAAACGCTTCTCGTAATGCCTTAGCATCAAACTCAATCACCCCTGCTTTTGACTCTTTAGGGTCAAATAGCTCAATAGGCACAAGTCTGTCTTTGTAACTAACAAAAATTACAAAAGGAACACATTGTACGCTAGCCACCACATCGACTAATACTCCTGAGAACTTCTCCCCAACTCTCACATTTTGCAAATGAATATGTTCTCGACTAACGACAGGCAGATTAACAGGCAATAAAATTTTCTTTGTTTCATCGTAATTTTGGGAAGGAACATTAAGTAAAGGAATTTTCAAATCCAAACCTGTTTCCGAAATTTGACGTATCATCATTCTTACAGATACGTAAAAAGAGAAGTCACATGGAACCTTAGTTGAATTATGAGATTTATTAACTTTATGAGCGAAATGCCATTCATTTTTCTCACCCTGCCTAGCTGTCAAAAAGGTTTTGCATGAAGGGCAGATGCAACCACATTTATCGCCATTTGGAACACTACCAACATCAACAAATTCGCCACTTTCAATATCTTGTCCAAATGGTAATAAGTTCCCCAGCCTCATAACATTACCTATCAACTAATCTTATTTCTAAAAATAATGCCAGCATGCTGTCCCACTAAGCAAATTATTTATTCCCCCACCTCAAACCACTTCACTCGCCACAACACTACACCTGTACCCTGCTTTGCTGTCTCCTCGTGCGGTGACTTTGTCTATGCTCCAGTTGCCTTTCATTTCGGGTGGGAAGGTGTCGTTTAGGGTGAGGATGCCTTCTACAACGAGTTGGGTTGCCCGTATCTAGTCAATAAGAGCGTCGAGGGTGACGCTGGAGCCTTGGCGTTGGCTTTTGATGAGTTCGTCTTGGCAGGCTTGTTGGGCGTTGGCTTGGCTGTCGTAGGTTTGGCGCAGTTTTTTGTAGGGTTCGGTGCCCACGGCGACGGTGTGTTCTTCCCCTGTGTTGTTGTTTGTCCAGTTGGCTTTCACACCGGTGATGGCGCTTCGGCTAGGTCTGTCGAGCTGGGCGTTGATGAAGCGCGCCTGTTCACTTGGGGCGTTGTTGCTTGGCAAGGTGACCACCACGGGCGGGATGGCTTGCCCTGTAAATTCAGCAGGACACGCACTCTAAGAACCTTGAAATCACTGACTTCTTAGATAAACTAAAGAAGTCAGGCCCTTTTATTGTAACGCCAACCATAACTGACACCAAAAAGTGGGTCACAGTGAACCTGCTACAGTTTAACGGACATTTTTAATCAGGGACAATAAGTCCTTTAGGAGTGTTCTTATGACAACAAAACGTAAACCTTATAATACCTATACCAAAGAGTTTAAGTTGGAAGCGATTCGC